>DATAPD010000015.1:0-675375 GCA_036265385.1 Terriglobales bacterium | reverse complement strand
CGGCTGTTAACCGGAGGGTTGTAGGTTCGAGTCCTACCTGAGGAGCCAATTTTTCCTTCAGCTTACCAATCCGTTTCGGTGTCAGAATTCCAGCTCGTAAACACGAAAAAGAAGATGCTGGTCCGAATCTCGGGCCATTGTCAACAGAGTGCACCCAAACCGAGATCGAACACCCCCAATACACACATAAACACGCCAATCGGTGACAGTCATCACCGACTGCTTAACCCACGGAAGAAGAGCATACCTGCGAGGTTCGGTAATCGGGTCTTGTGAGTCACGCAGCAACGTTACCGGTCTGCCTCGTGGCCGGAATGGGGGAGTGTATGAAGACAAAACGAATCGTTTGCATTCTTAGCGGCATGACGTTGTCTATTTTTCTGAGCTTCAGTCAGCTGGCCCTTGCGCAAACGGCACCCGTAGCGAGTAAGTCCTTCTATCAGGCCTACACGGTTGCGCCCTCTTACGATTACGAGTTGTCTGGCCGAAAAGACAGGATGGCGGGGTTTATTGTCAGAGTGGACGCACCGGAGAAGCTGTCATCCCCTGGCCTGGTCATGCTTGTGAGTGGCATCGCCCCCGGCGAAGGTTATGCAATCGTCAATGGCCAGAAATATGAACTTCCCGGTCAGATGGGACAAGCTGCTGCGCCAGCGCGCGATACCGCCAAAAATCAGCCCGGAAAAGAGGGCTGGTACTCCTATTCCAGCGGAGACGACATCATCGCCAAGATGGTGATACCCATCGCTCCTTCTCACTTGCGTGCCGGGCTGAATGAAATCGAATTCTTCAAAAATTCCGACTCTGATGGATATGAGGTGATCGATGCGCGGTTGGAATCTGTGACGCAGAGCTCTCCCGCGATGATTGGTCAGACCTACCATCTTTTGGGCCGGGGAAGAACCGCGACGCTCAGCGACTTCGATTTTGTCTTCAATTACAAGAGTGAACAGAAGCGTTTGCTGGAACAGATTCCCGAATGGGCTCGCCGCGGTAAAGTGAACTTCTACAGGGCAGGCATCGATTGGGACAATCTTGACCGCATGTTTGAAATGTTTAAGGAAGCCCATATCAATCTCGTTGCCACCAACGTGCCCAGCGATACATCGGGCGAAGAATTTCGTCGAGTGAAATCGTTCATCGACCGCTGCCATGCCAACAATATTCGCGTGACTGCCTTCAATTCACTGGGAGGAATTACCGTCCGAGAGTTGTTATTGCACCCTGAAAAGAGGGATTGGATCAGCGTGGATGAATACGGAAACCTGCGTTGGCGCGCGATGAACAACAGTTTCGCGGCCGATCTGCAAAATGAGGAATATCGCCGCAATGCTTTGAAGCACGCAGCCGTCGCAATCGATGCCGGCGTCGACGAACTCTATTACGACTGGTCCATTGGAGGAACCGGCGACGTCCTCCATTTCTTTGCTGACGTCCGTCAAGTTGCTGCGAGTAAAAATAAAAACATTTCCCTGTTCGGGAACTGTAAAGGCAACATCCTGGTTGACGAAGTGGCAGACCTGGTCAAAACGGAAGGCACGACGGAAGCAGGCGTCTGGGACGGCAAGTGGGAGCACAACATCGCGCAAGCGCGCTTCTACTATGCATCGGGTTATGGCGTGAAGTCGTATGAGAGCAAATACGAGGGAGCCGATCCGGGAGTGCCGAATCCCGGCGCGCGGGATATTCGCGAGGGAATGAAAGTGGGATGGCGAAAGCCAATTGCGGAGGCCTCAGCTTTCCAATCCCATTTCGCAATCGCGGAAGCCGGTCCGAAACTGTTGCAGGGCTGGATCAAGCAAGACAACCCGATTGCCATTCAGAGCTGGGGCGAAATCAAACGATATTTCACTTTCTTGTCGAACCAGCAAGATCTCTACACGGATGTTGCTTCGGTCAGCAAGATTGCGGTTTTATCCCCGCCTCACATTCCGAGCTTCGAAGTTTCGCTGAAACGAGACAATCTGTATAAGGCGCTTGCCGAGATGAATGTTATGTATGACGTGGTCTTATTGCATCGCATGACTCCGGAGATGCTGGCGTCTTATAAGGCAGTCGTGGTCCCGAATATTCCGTACATGGATACAGAGCAGTTGGCTGCGATTCGCGCATACCGGCAAAATGGTGGGAAGGTTTACACCATTGGGAGCAATCGGGAACTGGAGGAGTTAGCCGACTTGCGATCTCCGGCATCGATGCTCGAGAGCGTTCAGAACGAAACGAGTCGCCGTGAATTGATGGCGAATCTTAGCCAGTTGTCCGGCGAGCAGTTGGTACGAATCCAGGACACGAAGTACGTGGCTGCCAATCTCGTTAAAAAGACAAACAGCGATCGCCTCATTCTTCATGTTGTGAACTACCACACGCCACTCAAAAATGTTCACGTGACAGTGAATTTGGACGGAGTCGCTAAGAAAGTGGATGCCAAACGAATCCGACTGTACTCTCCGGATCGTGAGGCGGTGGATCTGGTTGCAACATCCGTTCGCGGGAACTCGGTTGAGTTCGTGTTACCGGAGCTGGATGTCTACGACGTGGTGACCATCAACTGAAACGAGTCCGTCAGAGCGATTGACGCGTTCCTTTCGAATGCATAGACTTCCACCGCATTCGAGAGGAAACGCCAATGTGCATCATCAATTGCGCTCGACTTGCCAGAATGTTCGCGCTGTTGATGTGTTGCGCTTTGCCTGCTGTGGCGCAGCGACCCTCATCCTCGACAGCACCCTGGAGTGGCTGGGCGAGATGCGAAATCAATGTTAACGGTCAAGGATACAGCGATCAGCAGACACACACCTGGATCATCACTGGGTCAAAATCCACTGTCAGCGGTGCGTTTCGTGTGTATCCAGCAACGTGGAGTGTGATAGGCGGAGGCTCGCTGCAACAAACGAAGGGAAATCAGACGTTGATGGCGCAGTGGTCGACAACAGCTCAAAACATCAGTGCACCACTCGCGGTTTTCGTTCGCGCTTCGGACAAACGGATGTTTATCCAGGCGAGGCACGCACAACTGCGAGCGCGAAACGCGATCAATGGATACCAGCAGCTGACGATCGATGGTAAGCCGCAAACTCCCGGGAAGATCGCGGCCGAAGCTTTTGAATGGGCCTTTCCAGTCGTTGAAGTATCTCGACCGAAGCCAGCCGCCGAAGCTATCGCGAATGGCTCAAGCAAGCCCGTCGTCAATGGAAAAGTCGGTTACATGCAGCCCGCCGGCACACAAGCCGCAGCTTCATGCGAGTGGCACTTTGGTCAGGGAGCGGCCGGTCCGGCGCCGCCGAGAGCCGTTCCTGCAGAGCCGGTACCCACTCCGCAAGTGAAGTGAATGATCAACATCTGCAGCGGCGTGGAACGCAATTACTAAGGTGGCGAGCACGGGCAGGCATTGACCCTCTCTACGGTCCGGAATAGCATCGGTCTCAAAATGTCGGAACCATCCGCTACCACGAGTGTGAACACTCGTCACATCCCCGCCCACCTTGTCGAAGACGCCTACAAGCACATTTACGAGGCGGCGATTCGCACGCCTCTTATTCGGCTCAATTACTCGACGCAAGCGGATATTTATTTGAAACTTGAATGCCTGCAGCCCATTGGTTCTTTCAAAATCCGAGGAGCCTACAATGCGGTTCGCCTCTTGCCGATAACGGAACGTAATCGAGGTTTGTGGACAGTGAGCGCCGGCAACGCTGCGCAGGGCGTGGCGTTGGCCGCACAAAAAGTTGGTGTGCCGTGCAAGGTGCTCGTGATGGACACAGCTCCGGCCGCGAAGCTCGAAGCCATTCGCCGCCTTGGCGCAGAAATTGTCAAAGCTAAGTTCGATCGATGCTGGAAGGCTTTGGAAGAACGGCAGCACCCAGCGATGAATGGAGCATTCGTGCATCCCTTCGAAGATGACGAATTTATTGCTGGCAACGCTTCAATTGGTCTGGAAATTCTCGAAGATCTTCCTGACGTGGATTGCGTCATCGCATCGTTTGGTGGCGGGGGCTTGTCCTGCGGCATTGCTTCCGCCTTCAAGACGAGAGGACATTCAGCAACGGTTTTCGCTGCCGAGCCGGAAACGGGCGCGCCTCTGTCGAGATCTTTCGAAGCGGGTTCACCGCAGCAATTCCCAGACTGGCGCGCGAGTTGGGTTGACGGGTGTGGGGGAAAGTCCGTTTTCCCTCGCATGTGGGCGCTCGCAAGCCATCTGCTCGCCGGGTCTTTGGTCAGCAGTCTAGATGACATCCAAAAAGCTTTGAAGATTGTCGCGGAGCGGAATCACGTGATCTGTGAGGGAGCAGGAGCGTGCGCCGTTGCAGCTGGGCTGAGTGGAAAATGCGGATCAGGAAAAATCGTGTGCGTCGTTAGTGGCGGAAATATCGACCTTGCCACCTTTTCTACTCTTGTGGCGTAACCGAATAGAATCGGCTACTAGGCTGCGGGGACGGATCGACCGCTCCCGGGACTCTGAGTTTCGTCGGAGGTTGTAGCAGCTAAAGGCAGCGTAGCAGTCACGAGAGTTCCAGTGCTATCGCTTTTGACATCCAGGTGACCGCCAACTTGACTCACGCGTTGCTTCATTCCGCCGAGGCCGACGCCGACTCCAATACCAGCTTCGCTGAGAGCAGACAATCTTTCCGGAGCAATGCCCGATCCGAAGTCTCTGATCGACAAAACAGCATTCTGCTGATCGCTGGTGAGATTCACGTCGACAGTCTTGCTACCTGAGTGCCTGAGCACGTTTGTTAGGCTCTCCTGCAACACTCGAAACAGCACGAGTTCCGATTCCTTCTTCAAATGGATATCGTTCATCTTGAGTGTTGTCTTGATGCCGCTTCTTTGGCCAAAACCTTCGACATACCATTTAGCTGCAGACTGGAATCCGGCCTCATCTAACAGTGGAGGATGAAGCAGGTACGAGATTGACCGAATTTCCTGGATGGCTTGGTCCGTCAACGTGCCGGAGTCCCCAAGCAATTGGGACACATTCCCTAGGCTTTCAGTGAAGAGACGCTGCAACGCGGCCAAATTCATTTTCAGAGCGCTAAGCGTTTGTCCAGTGCTGTCGTGCAAGTCACGGGCGACTCGTCGTCGTTCTTCGTCCTGCAATCGCAGCAATCGAGCCGAGAGCGTTCTAAGCTGATCTTGCGTCTGAGCACGCATCTCCACTTCGGTTCTCAAAAACGAGACCGACTGCAGCAACTGGTTCGTGCGCTCCTTAACTTTGTCTTCGAGTTCAGCTTGCGATTTCCGGCTTGCCTCTTCGGCCTTTACTCGGTCACTTATGTCGATTGATTTTCCACCGATATAGCGCGTTCCATCATCTCGAACAACCGGGAATTTAACCGTGAGCCATTTGTGCTCACCATCAGCCTCGATGGTTCGTTCTACAAACTCGTGTGCCTTGTTTTCACTTAGGACAGTTTCATCGTTACGACGATATTCATCAGCCAATTCGGAGGGGAACAATTCGTGATCGGTTTTTCCGGTGGGGTCTCCGATTGAAAATCGCTGACGGTTAGCGGCGTTGGTATACACGTAGCGGCCCTTCTCGTCCTTTAGATATTCAGTCGCCGGGCTATTGTCCATGAACACTTCGAACATAGCAGTCGAGCGGCGCGCCTCCTGTTCAGCTTCGATTCGTGCCTTGATTGATCGTCGAGTGTTCTCGGCAAGAGCGACGATTAAAGCACAAACTACAAAGAATCCGATCACCGCGGTGATGATGGAAGTCCGATCCCGCACCATCACTAAACCTATTGTCCGGCTAAGGAAGAGATACCAGACCCCAATGACCGAAAGGATACTCGCGAGAATTCCAGGCCCTCGGCCGCCATACCAAGCAGAAATTACAACTGCAGCCCAAACCGTTAGAAAGGGCAATGCACCACCCAGTATTGGTTCAAGCCCCTTCCTTAAAAGAAGTGCTACAAGAACCGCAAACACGGCGAAGCCATATCGTCTTACCGTTGTAGCGTCCTGGTATTGCGGGAAATTCGAGAATCCCATGAAAAACGGCCCCTTGGCATTTACACCAGATGGGAGGAGATTAGTGCAGGAAGTTTATCATCTGTGGCAAGAGAGTAGCCGATTCACGAGCACATCTGCTTCGGCGATTGACACTTTGCCCCTAAAATCGTATCCTTCGCCACCAACATTCCCCGCTCGATCCCCCCAGGAGTTGCAGATTGCAGCGTGGGCCTTCGGAACACATCACTTCTCTACTAGTAAGGTGGCGGGGCGGTGAAAAAGCAGCGCTCGATGCCCTGATGCCGCTCGTTTACGACGAGCTTCGGCGTTTGGCGCACATTTATCTGCGAAGAGAGCGCGGCGACCATACCCTCCAGAGCACCGCCCTGGTGCACGAAGCCTATGCGCGGCTGGTCGGTCAGAATCTTCCCGAGTGGCAGAATCGTGCGCATTTTTTTGCGGTTGCGGCACAGATCATGAGGCAGATTCTGGTTGATTATGCGCGCAGCCGCCGTGCGGACAAGCGTGGCGGAAGTGCCTGTAAGCTGCCGCTTGAGGATGCCGACGGCGATGCGAAGGTTGCGAACGTTGACATTGTTGCACTGGACGACGCTCTTGAAAGTCTTGCCAGAATCGACCCCCAACAGAGCCAGGTCGTCGAGTTGCGATTTTTTGGCGGTCTTTCCATTGAAGAGACATCGGAAGTTCTGAAAATTTCGCCGTCCACTGTCAAGCGGGATTGGAACACGGCGCGTGTCTGGTTATATCGCGAACTGGACCGGACAGGAACCACGTGACTCCGGAGCGCTGGCAACAGATACGTGGTGTGTACGAGCGGATTGTCGCCCTTGCCCCTGAAGACCGTTCTTCACAGCTCGATCAAGTAGCACTGAATGATGCGGAGCTTCGTCAGGAAGTAGAGTCGCTTCTCTCCTACGAGCGTCGCGCTCAGGATTCCTTTCTGGACACGCCTGTCGCCAACGTCATTTCAGGAACGATGCCACGCAGCGACGTCTCTGTCCGCACGGGTCGGAGGCTAGGTGTTTACGAACTCATAGAGAGAATCGGCTACGGAGGAATGGGCGAAGTCTATCGTGCCGCCCGCATCGACGGTCAATATCAGCAGGAAGTTGCGATCAAATTAGTACGTAGCGGATACGACACCACCCTGCTTTTGGAGCGCTTCCGGCACGAGCGTCAGATACTGGCAACACTCGATCATCCAAACATTGCCCGCCTGCTCGACGGTGGTACAACTGAGGATGGAATTCCGTACCTTGTGATGGAATTGATCGACGGTGTTCCCATCGATCGCTATTGCCTGGAACAGAAGCTGTCGATAGTCGAGCGCCTGAAGTTATTTCGACAGGTTTGTGCGGCGGTTCATTACGCGCATCAACATCTCGTAGTGCATCGTGATCTGAAACCCAGCAACATATTGGTGACTGCAAATGGCGTACCGAAACTGCTTGATTTCGGGATTGCCAAGATCCTTGATCCTTCTACGCAGGTCGCGCCAACGCTGTTGAATGCGCTGACTCCCGAATACGCGAGCCCCGAGCAACTGCGTGGAGAGTCGATTACCACGTCTGCCGATGTCTATTCGCTGGGCGTCGTTCTTTACAGATTGCTGACCGGGCATTCTCCGTACCGCGTCAACACGACATCGCCTGCAGATCTAGCGCGGGCGATCACCGAGATCGAACCAGAACGACCCAGTTCAGCAGTGCTCCGCAAAATTGCCGAAGTTTCTGATCCAACGCCGAAAGAGATCGATGTTCTCTCCGGACGGTGGGCGCGCGAGCTGCGCGGTGATTTGGACACGATCGTTCTTAAAGCCCTTCGCAAAGAGCCTCAATATCGATATTCATCTGTCGAACAACTTTCGGAAGACATTCGCCGCCACCTAGAGAATCTGCCTGTCAAGGCGCGCCGGGGATCTACAACCTATCGGCTTGGTAAATTTCTTTTACGACATCGAATTGGCGTTGCCGCGACGGCGCTGGTCGTGATTGCTATTACTGGCGGTGTAGTCACCACCGTGCGGGAGGCCCGTATTGCGGACCGTAACGCTAAAGAGGCGGAGAAGCGTTTCAATGAAGTTCGCAAGCTCGCCAACTCACTTATTTTCGAAGTCCACGATTCAATCAAGGACCTTCCAGGCGCGAACAAGTCTCGCAAAGTGATTCTCGAACGCGCGGTGGAATATCTCGACAGCCTTGCGCAAGAGTCGGCGAATGAACCGGACTTGGTTCGCGAGTTGGCCACTGCCTACGAGAGGATTGGAGCTCTCCAGGGCGATCCGATGGATCCTAATCTCGGAGAAATAAAAGCAGCGAAGGGAAACTTCATCAAATCGATTGAGCTTCGCGAGGCGCTTGCGCGAGCGAATCCGCACAACAGCAAAGACCAGATCGAGTTGGCCGTTGCTTATCTGGATTACTCGGATTTCCAGACCGGCGTGTTAGGTAATCCTGCGGCCGGACTCGATTATTGCAATAAAGCCGTGGCGCTTTTGGATCGTGAGGCTGTTGCCGATCCGAATAACGCTCGAGTGTTTGTGCAATCAACGCGCGCCTACACGAGCCTGGGAGTTATTCAAATCGGAAATGGCGCTGGCGGGTCCACCGGTAATGTGGTGGCCGGAGTTGCCGCATTGAAAAAAGCGCTGGAACTGGATCACCGCGCCATCAAAATGTCACCTTCCAACATGGAGGTAGCTGGGCAGGAATTCGTCATATACATCCTTCTAGGCGATGCGATGTTGAAACTGGGCGAGCCAGTCGCTGCCGAGGAGTATTACAGACACTCCATGGAAGGGATGAATGCTCTCAGTGACAGAGAAACCAACATTCGAACTGCCGGCAATCTGGTAGTGCTGGACGGCAAAATGGGAGACGTTTTCCTGCGCGAAGACAAAATCTCCGACGCTGTCTCGTGGTACCGCAAAGCCCACGATGGTGCTGGCCGCCTCATTGCACGAGATCCAGCGGATCAGCCGCTAGAACACCTCGTGATTACGAGCTCGGGCCAACTCGGCCATGCTCTGATGGAAAACGGTCAGATGGATGCTGGATTGGAATATATGCACAAGGCATTCGATGCTGCAGCCAAGAGTCCATCTCAAACGCCACTCGAGAAAATATTTCAGGGAATTCTCTTCACATGGTTTGGTGAAGCTGCAGAAAAAAGGGGAAGACTTAGCGATGCTGTGCAGGAATATCGAAAGAGCCAGGCCATGCTGGCATCCGCTCGCGAAGATGGCGCCAACGATTTGCGTACTCAGATCTACTACACGTCTGCGACAGATCGTCTTGCAGCAGCACTCCTGAAGCTCGGAAAACTGCAAGAGGCAAGCACGCAATACAATGCTTCGCGGGATCTGCTCGAGCCTCTACGTAAGTCGAATCCCGGCGAACAAGAACTCCTTTACGCAGTCGCGGAAACTTATGCGGGGCAGGGCGATGTCTCAATGCAACTCGCAAAATTGGCCTCTAAGCGACTAGACAAAATTTTGCATTTGAATGATGCGGTGGAGTGGTTTCAGAAGAGCTCAACCATTTGGAGCAAAATCAAAAACCCCTCACGCATAAGCAGCAGCACCATGGAAGTCAGGCTCCCGGCAGAAGTCTCGCGACAACTAACGCATTGCAAGACTCAGCTCGCGGCATTCCCAACCAACTGACCGCGAGCAGACCTTAGGTGTGTGCTGCCGCGAATGTACCCCGAATACCTGATGGATTGCGCAGTGTGCTGACCGCACAATCTGGATTGGGTACGTATGCGGGCCCCGCTTTTAACTTCGAATACTTTTCCCACCACCATCTGCGCATTTCAGCATCAAAAGTTGGCTGCGACAACACGAGTTTTGTTAATTTTCGCAGGACATCAATCACGACGAGCGCTGACATGCACGAAGAGAAAAAACGAAAGGCTGCTTTTGATCCGCGATCCAGCGATCGAAGGCTTGTCCTAAGGTCGGCCGCGATGTTAGCCGGCGCTACAGCATTAGGAGGTACAGCCATGCCACAGTCCTTGGCACAGGGTGGGAAGAGTGGAAACACCGTGGGCTCGCTGAAGGGTCGCTTGATGGGCTTCATGCTGCCTCACGAACAGTTCACGGTGCCCGAATTGATCGAACTGGGAGTACTTGCGGAGCAGTCGGGATTCGATTTGCTGGCGACCAGCGATCACTTCCAACCTTGGCAGGCGAACGAACTACACGCCGGAGCCGCTTGGATCACCATGGGCGCTCTCGCTCAGAGAACGAAGCGCGTCTGGATTGGTCCGACAGTGACATGTCCGACTTTCCGTTATAACGCTGGAGTTGTCGCGCAAGCATTTGCCACCCTCTCTTCCATCATGCCCGGCCGTATCTTCCTTGGATTGGGCTCCGGTGAAGCACTGAATGAACAGGCGGCCCAGCCATCATGGCCGAAATGGCCGGAGCGGTCAGAACGATTGGTCGAGGCCACTGACATCATCCGTAAGCTCTGGCAGGGTCAGCAAGTCGATCACAAAGGCAAGTACTACACTCTCAATGCCAAGTTGTACGATCCTCCATCTAAACCCATTCCTCTTCTAATGGCCGCCAATGGACCTAAGGCTATGCGGCGTGCTGGTCAGTATGCGGATGGTCTCATCACTGATCCGAAGACGTGGAAAGAGCACAAGGGCGAATTCGAAGCGGGAGCGAAAGCAGCCGGGAAAGACATCAAGCAGGTGCCGGTGCTCGTCGAATTGTTCGTTGTTGTCGGGGGTACGACGGAGGCGAGAAAAGCTGCTGAGTTGTGGCGGTTCATTCCGAAAGCCTTCAAAACTTACTACGACGTTCGTGATCCACAAGAGATTCAGAAACGTGCCGAGGCCGAACTTCCGCTCGAGCAGGTGTACGCCGACTGGCCCGGAAGTACGGACCCGCAGGTGCACATAAAAGCGGTAAACGAACTTTTTGACAGCGGCGCGACCATAGTCAACATCCACAGCGGTCAACCGGACCAGAAGAAAGTTATCGCCTTCTATAGCAAGAATGTTTTGCCCAAGGTGAGATCGGGCGGGACAGGTGCCAAGTCGGCCGCGTAACGTTCAACAACTCAAAAGAATTGGAGGAGCAACAATGCCAGCGAAAAAGAAATCAAGAAGAAAGTACGGAAAAGGTGCGAGTAAGTCAGTCGAAAGGGCAATGCATAGAAAAAAGAAAGGAACTTTGCGGTCAGGAAAAGGTGGCAAAGGTGGCAAAGTTAAAAGTCGCAAGCAAGCAATAGCGATCGGGCTATCTGAAGCGCGCAAGAAAGGCGCCAAGGTGCCGAGAAAGAAAGCGGCCTAGTGAAAAGGGGACGCGCAGGTCGCGTTCCTTGAAACGTACCCACTTAGCTTGCGCGCCTTCTTTTCCTGAGCCGATGCCAAAAGATACCTCGGTCGTCATCATCGGAGCCGGGGCCGCGGGACTGGCCGCTGCCTCGAAACTCGTCCGAACTGGTGTGCGCGTTATTGTTCTGGAGGCACGATCGCGATTGGGCGGTCGAATCTTCACGGTCATCGATGACATCTCGCAGTTTCCCATAGAACTTGGTGCCGAATTCATGCACGGCTTTGCGCCAGAAATCTGGCAGCCGTTTCAAAAAGCGAGCATCCCCATTCACGAAATTTCCGGTGACAGCTGGTGCATGGAGAATGCAAGGCTGACGCCATGTGATTTTTTCGAAAAAGTCGAAGAGATCCTTAAGAAAATGGATCGGCGGTCTCCTGACGAAAGCTTCCAGCAATTCCTCAACCGCCAATTCCCAAATCTTGATCGCAATCCAGAACTGGAAAGAGCAAAGCAACACGCGCTCCGATACGTAGTCGGCTTCAATGCCGCCGATCCGAATCTTGTTGGCGTTCATTGGCTCGTAAACGAACAAGAAGCGGAAGAACGCATCAATGGTGATCGCGCGTTCCGCCCCGCTACTGGTTACGAATTCCTGGTCAATCAGTTCTCGCGGGAGATAGAAGCGGCACAGGGAGAGATCTGTCTGAGTTCTGTTGTCGAGGAGGTGCGCTGGAAAAAGGGTCGCGCTGAGGTACGCTTCCGGGAACAAGACGAAGAGACTCAGATTGACAGCGCAAAGGTTCTCATTACCGTTCCGGTTTCGGTCTTGTGCGCCCGCGAGAAGGGAGGTGCCATTCGCTTCACCCCAGCACTCCCATTCGAGAAAACGGGAGCTTTTCAAAAAATGGAGATAGGGAAAGCTCTGCGAATTGTGTTTCGGTTTCGCACGCGTTTCTGGGAAACGATCGTTCCGAGCAATTCACGCAAAACCATGGCGAATCTCAGTTTCCTGTTTACGGATAATCATGATTTCCCGACATGGTGGACCTCCGCGCCGGACGACCGCCCCGTTATCACAGGCTGGGCACCATTCCTTGCTGCCGAACGCCTGTCTGGGTTGAACGGCGACTCTCTCGCAGAAATTGGAATTCGTACATTGAGTAAAGTCCTTTTAGTCAGTCCTTCTCTCATCGAGCAACAATTCCTGAAATTGTACTTTCATGACTGGCTATCCGATCCCTTCTCTCTCGGAGCTTACGCATTCGGAAAAGTTGGTTGCGATGGTGCCGCACGTGAGATGTCGGTTCCCATCCAGAACACGTTGTACTTTGCAGGTGAAGCGACAGATACGAACGGAAACACCGGAACTGTGCACGGAGCCATTGCGAGTGGTAACCGTGCCGCATCGCAAATTCTTCAGAGCTTGTCCTAACCCGTACAGAAAATCCTAAGAGACCATGCAGCGAAGGCCCGATGGTCGTGCGTCCCATAGATAAATATGGTCATTCGATAACGAATTTGCGCTTGCAGCTTTCACTGAATAACCGCTCGCAGTCATCTTAGGGCTCTCTTCAATAAAAGCCACCAACACAGATCGAAAGGAATGGCCATGGCAGATCTAAATCCTCCCTCCAATCTGACCGACGAGAACACAACTCTTGACGAGACCCCGACAGCTGATTTGAAGGCAAACCCCAAGGTGGACTCAGAAGAAGAAAGCTCACGTCCAGTGGAGTTCCACCGCCGCGATGTGAAAGACGATTTGTCCGGAAAAGTTGTCGTCATTACAGGTGCATCCAGCGGATTTGGCAAAGGTGCGGCTCGCGAATTCGGAGGCCGAGGAGCGTCGGTGGTACTTGCGGCGCGGCGAGACGAATTGCTGGATGAACTTGCGGACCAGATTCAAGCCGCGGGTGGCCGAGCACTGAGCGTTCCAACCGACGTCAGCCATGAAAATGAAGTCGAGGAACTCTGCCGAACGGCAGTGGAGCGATTCGGTCGAATCGACGTCTGGGTCAATAACGCAGGTGTTGGGGCACTCGGTCGGTTTGAGGAAGTTCCACTCGCGGATCACGTGAAAGTCATACAAACCGATCTGTTGGGAACGCTGTATGGCAGTTATTTCGTAATGAAAGTCTTTCGAGAGCAAGGCAATGGGATTCTCATCAATATTGCTTCCGTGATCGGAAAGGTTCCTGCTCCTTACTATTCTTCCTACGCAGCCGCAAAGCACGGCGTTGTCGGGTTGAGTGCCGTTCTCCGCCAGGAACTCGAACAGAACAATATGGAGAACATTCACGTCTGCACAGTCATGCCAACATCGTTTGATACGCCTTTCTTCGACCATTCGGCGAACTACACGGGCCACGAGACAGTTCCGATCCCGCCGGTCTACGACCCGGAGAGGGTTGTCGACACGATTGTCCGATTGGCGACAGACCCTGAAGCCGAGGTAAGCGTCGGGACGGCTGCGAAGATCGCGACCATGGCTCATCAAATTGCGCCCGGAATGACTGAGTCAAGAATGGGCAAACAAGCCCACAAAGCTCACATCGTAGATGCGCCACCTGCGCCGAATACCGAGGGCAGTGTGCAGAAACCGCAGCCAGAAGGCCGTGGAGTCACACGAAGCAAGGGAAAACGTTCTGCTTAGGAGCTGCCGATGCCAAGACATGTAGCGGAAATCGGGTGTGGAATTCTGGCGGGACTCATGGCTACAAACGCGATCCTCAAACGCCAACCCTACGATCTCTCTGGCAAAGTGGTTTTCATCGCAGGCGGTTCTCGTGGTCTGGGTTTGGTGCTCGCCAGAGAGTTCATTAGGCGGGGAGCGCGCATCGCGATTGCCGCACGCGACCCAGAGGCACTATCGCGAGCGGTCGACCAACTCCCGTGCGGACTAGATGATGTTTTCTCAATCGAGGCAGACATGTCGATGCGAGAGGAAGCTGAGCGAGCAGTCAATCAGGTTCGCGAGCGCTTCGGACGTATTGATGTTCTGGTCAACAACGCCGGAGTGATCGCAGTGGGACCTCTGGAGACGATGACAATCGACGACTATCGTACGTCGCTAAACACACATTTTTGGGCCGCGTACTTCGCGACCATGGCTGTTTTGCCCGAGATGAAACAAAGACGTCAAGGGCGAATCGTCAACATCTCATCCATCGGTGGCAAAGTGAGCGTACCTCACCTATTGCCCTACTGTGTTGGTAAATTCGCGCTTACCGGCTTTTCCGAAGGACTACGTGCGGAATTGGCAAAAGACCGCATTCGGGTTACGACCGTTTGCCCCGGGCTGATGAGAACCGGAAGTCCTCGCAATGCTTTTTTCAAAGGCAAGAACCGCGCCGAGTATGCATGGTTCAGCTTGAGTGACGCCCTTCCGATTCTCTCCATGAGTGCCCAGCGTGCCGGGAGGCAGATTGTCGATGCTTGCCAGCGTGGGAGTGCTGAAATCGTGCTCTCACTGCCGGCTAAATTTGCGGTGAAGATCAATGGTATCGCGCCAGTTGCCGTTTCAAACGTCATGTCCGTTGTGAATCGTGTGTTGCCGAGTGCCGGTGGTGTAGGCAGCGAGGCTCGCACCGGGTCTGAAAGTTCTTCTCCGATTTCTCCTTCGTGGCTGACGACGCTTAATGAGCGTGCGGCTCTGCAAAACAACGAGATCTGAAACGGTTTCCTCTTACGCAATGGAGCTTGCTTATGAGTCGTGTTCCTAAAAAGCTAACTACGATGCCGCGACGTGTATCGAATGTCCGGGATCAAAATCAAATCGGCTGGACCGAGATGGGCGCATACCTGATCGCAGGATCTGCGGCCGCGGCTTTCGGCTTATCTCGGCGAACTTGGGCTGGTGCGGCGATTGCACTGGGAGGGGCGGCCCTGATCGCACGAGGAATGACAGCCCCGGTAGAGATGGATGGTTCCTGTGTGGTCAGCCAAACCATAGATCGTAGCGCAGACGAAATTTTCCAGATGGTCCGTGACATTCCGAGCTGGCCTTCTTTCATCAAGTCTTTGCATTCCGCTCGTGAGGAAAATTCGTTCGCCGCGTGGCAGTCCGACGTCGACGGTAAGCGACTTCGAGGACGGGTCGAGATCATGGATGAGTCGCCGGGTGAATACATTCGCCTGCGCACCGACGATGGCGATCTTCCTCATGAAATTTCCATAGAACTGCGAAAGGCCCCCGGTGACCGTGGAATCGAAGTAAGTGTAGAGATCCACTGGGCTGGTTCTGGGATGGCTTTGAAAGAAATGTTTCAATCGGCTGTAGGAACCAGTGCCGAACAATTGGCTAGGGAAGGTTTGCGCTGTTTGAAGCAGCTGTTGGAAGCCGGCGAAATCGCAACAACGGTCGGCCAACCTCACGGAGCGCGCGGTTTGCGCGGCAAGATGGAGCGGGCCATGTTGCGCGAAACTCCGCTAGAGGATCAGGGAATTCATCCCCAAACTGAAACTGAAGGAACAGCACCAGAAGCCGCAGCGTCCTGAGCTGCTAGGAGATTGATTGTGAAAGCGCTTTGTTGGCAAGGAAAGCATGATGTTCGTGTGGAGTCCGTGGAAGATCCCAAAATCTTGAATCCGAGAGATGCCATCGTAAAAATAACTCTCTCGGCGATTTGCGGATCGGATCTCCACCTTTATGACGGCTTTATTCCCACTCTCGAGCCTGGCGATATTCTCGGTCACGAGTTCATGGGCGAGGTCGTGGAAGTTGGACGAGACGTAAAGAATCTCCAAATTGGCGATCGCGTTGTCGTTCCATTCACGATCGCGTGCGGCCGTTGCTACTACTGCAAGAACCAGCTGTGGTCTCTATGCGATAACTCGAACCCGAATGCATGGATCGCAGAAAAACTTTACGGCTTCTCCGGATCCGGCCTTTTCGGCTATTCGCACATGCTTGGCGGATACGCTGGTGGCCAGTCGCAATACGTTCGGGTACCTTTCGCCGACGTTGGTCCGTTGAAAGTGTCGAATGGCTTAAATGACGAGCAAGTCCTGTTTCTGTCTGACATATTTCCAACCGGTTACATGGCCGCAGAAAACTGCAATATCAAGCCGGGACAGGTAATCGCCGTTTGGGGCGCGGGCCCGGTCGGCCAGTTCGCTATCCGAAGTGCATTCTTGCTCGGCGCCGAGAGAGTGATCGCCATCGATCGTTTTCCAGAACGTCTGGAGATGGCGCACGAGGCAGGAGCGCAGACGTTTAACTACGACGAAGATGAGGACGTTGTTGAAGTCCTCAAACAAATGACTGGTGGACGCGGACCGGACGGCTGTATCGACTGCGTTGGCATGGAAGCTCACGGCCACGACTTCGTTGCGATGTACGATTCGGTGAAGCAAAGCCTGAAGCTTTCATTCGATCGACCAAAGGTCTTGAGGCAAGCCGTTCAGGCATGTCGGAAGGGTGGCAGCGTTTCAATCCCAGGAGTCTACGGAGGACTGCTAGACAAGATTCCTTTCGGGTCTGCATTCGGCAAGGCTCTTACATTGAAGATGGGCCAGACTCACGTGCACTCTTACCTACAACCTTTGCTGAACCTGATCGAACAGGGAAAGATCGATCCCTCGTTCGTCATCACTCACCGGGTTTCCATCGACGATGTGCCGGAGATGTATCGTCGATTCCGCGATAAAGAGGACGGTTGTATCAAAGTGGTGTTCGATCCTTGGAAGCCATCGCAAACGTCAGGAAATGGCAACGCGCCATCTCTGATGATGTAAAGCCAGTTCAATTTCGTTCGCGCTGCGGGGGTTTCGCTCCCGCAGCATTTTTGTTTTGTGAAGTCAATTCGTTTTACTGGCAGGGGACCTGATCGCCGTTCCTATCGTGAGTAGTGTGAACAAACCAACGATCCCCAATGAGATTACGCAATAGATACAGAAGACCCCAAGGATGCGGGCTTCGATACGTGTCAGATAGAGCGAGAAGGCAAGGGCGACAAGCACCGGAACCAACATCGCGCGGTAAGCTCTCATCCACGCCAGCGCGCCGAGAAGAAGATACCCTGCTATTCCAATAACTGCGACCGGAATTCCCGCGAAAACAGCATAAGGACTGTGGTTGACGATTCCACAGTCCCATTTGTCATTGATGCTGCACGGAGAACTATCCGTGCGATAGTGTTCTCGCAGTGCGAAAGAAGCAACAACCACGCCAATCGTTGCCAGAACAACCAGAACCCATCTCATGTGAGGTGCCTCTTAGTTGGTGACAGCATTCTGCGCGCGTTATTCGTGATATCTCTTCTCGCCGGCTGAAATTGCGACTGGTAGCCGGTTCTGCATCGGTGGTAGCGGACAGGTTGCAAAGGCCGTAAATGCGCAGGGAGGATTGATCAAGCGATTGAAATCCAGAACCACATCGCCAGGTTGGGCAACGCCATGATCGGGCAGCTCGGTATAGAGGAATCTCCCTCCCCCATACGTTGTCGTCTTGCTCGTCGTATCCCGCAGAATGAAAAACAGCTCTTTGGAGTCCGGCGACTCGAGCACGGGTTCGAGGCGCACGGTTCTTCCCTCAATTGTGAATTCAGCTACGCCCGGTGCCGGCAGTTTACTGACAGTGCCCAGAATAGTCGGGATATCAAGTATTTTGGGCGGCGTGTAAGGTATCCACTTTGCATGGATACGATAGTGCTCATCTGGCGCATACCAACTTAAGCCGTGAAATGTGGAACGCGAAGGAGCTTGAGTATCTTTCACTCGCAACGCATAGCGTTCATCACGATGGATGATGATGATCGCAACCGTCCCAATCGTTAACTTCGAGGGAT
Organism: Terriglobales bacterium; assembly: GCA_036265385.1. Taxonomy (GTDB): domain Bacteria; phylum Acidobacteriota; class Terriglobia; order Terriglobales; family Acidobacteriaceae; genus DATAPD01. Next base: position 657,318 of record DATAPD010000015.1, on the reverse strand, counting down.
TCTGCGCGTCATCTGCAAACAAAGTCGCCTCGGATGCTGGCTTCCCATCCAGCTTCAACTCTTTCGGAAATCCTTCAGCAGGCGGTAATAACCGCAATGTACCTTTCTGTAAACGCAGGACGGCGATATGAGCTGGCACTTTTGCCGAAATCTGAAAAAGATTTCCTTCAACAGCACCAAAACTGTTGTCTCCCTCATTTAACCAATTCAGCCCGATCAGCGACAGCCATCCTTCCGGCGCCTGCAAATTTTTAGCCCGCTCTACTCGCCAGGACTGAAGTTCGCTCTGCCAGGAAGCATCTTTCGGCCCGGCCGCAACCATCACTACCATTCCCAGGCTTAGCACGATGCCGGGTATCCATCTATGGCTCTGTTTCATAACGCTTCTCCTATGAAGCTCGATTGTGCATGTAGACGTGGCATCTTCGCAATTGTCACAACCAATTAGAATTCCCAGATGTCTCCAAATACCAGACTTGAACGGCTGCGCATCGTTCTTGTGGGAACTCGTAATCCGCTGAACATCGGGGCAGCCGCGCGTGCGATGAGTAACTTTGGCGTGAGCAGCCTTCGCTTAGTGAATCCGTACGACCCCTCGTTCCGTGAAGCCCGGTCCGCCGTTGGAGCAGCCCAGCTCTTGCAAAGAGCCGAACGATTCTCGAACGTGTCAGACGCCGTGTCCGACTGCAGTCTCGTTGTCGGTACAACCGCAGCCTCGAATCGAGAACTGCAACAACCTTTGAAAACGCTCGAGCACGGGGCTAAGTTGATCCGTCGCCATCTTTCTTCTGCGAATACCGCCGTCCTCTTCGGCTCAGAGAAGCGCGGCCTCTCTAACGATGATTTAAGCCACTGCCATTGGTTGATGCGCATTCCAACTCGTACTACACATGCATCGATGAACCTCGGGCAAGCGGTTGCAATCTGCGTTTACGAGTTAGCTAAAGGCGCTCGAGCGAAGCCAGAAAAGCTGCGTGCTCCGAATGCATCGGCGGGCATGGAGGAACGACTTAAACAATCACTGTCAGCATGTCTGAAGCACAGCGGGTATACAAAGACCGGAGCAGATGCCTTGAACGAGCGCAAACTGCGGCAGATGGTGCGTCGTCTCCACATCCAAGAGCTTGACGCGCAAACACTGCTCGGGATGTTGCGCCAGATCCTCTGGAAGCTGGAGCATTAGTCTGCCGCTACGGGCAACGCTGGTGCTACAACTGGGTTGACCCAGCCCCCCACATCCTTTGCCAGATCATCCGCTGACGTTGGGCCCCAGCTCCCACAGTCATAGTTCTCGGCCGGCTCAACGTTTCCGAGAATCGGGTCGACAATCTTCCATGCAGCTTCAACCGCGTCCTGTCGAACGAACATCAACTGATCGCCATGCATCGCATCGGTGAGTAATCGTTCGTAGGCCTCTGCTTCGTCCGCCGAGGCTTTGTGCACGGCAGACAGTTCCGCACACGTTGTCGCGAAACGTGGAGCATCTTCATCCATAGCCTTGATGCGCGCTCCAAGGCTCAGTGATAGATCCGGTCCCAATCGGAAGCGGAAGTAATTGTTCTTATCGACGGGCATGCGCGTGAGGGGCGGACGCTTCAACCGAACGATCACTTCGGTCGCAGTCACGGCCATACACTTTCCCGCGCGGATGAGAATCGGAACATCAGCCCATCGCCATGAGTCAATCGCGAACCGAACGGCAGCATACGTTTCGACTTGTGAATCAGGGCTGACGCCGGCTTCTTTGCGATATCCACTGAACTGGCCACGCACGAGAGCACTCGGAGTAATCGGCGGAATGCTATGAAACACTTTGGCTTGCTCATCTCGCAAAGATTCAATATAGAGGCCGGTAGGAGCTTCCATCGCAAGGAATGCCACGACTTGCAACATATGGTTTTGGATCACATCTCGAATTGCTCCGGCTTCCTCGTAGAACTTTCCGCGTCCCTGTACGCCGAAGTTCTCCGCCATCGTGATTTGAATATGGTGGATGTAATTGCGATTCCAGATCGGTTCCAGGAATGTGTTGAAAAAACGGAAGAAGAGCAGGTTCTCGACCGCATCTTTGCCCAGATAGTGATCGATGCGAAAAATTTGCTGTTCAGGGAAGACGGACTGGAGAATGCGATTTAATTCCTGCGCAGATGCGAGGTTCCGTCCAAAAGGTTTCTCGACGATGACGCGCGCGCCTTTTGCGCATCCGGCTTTGTTCAACCCCTCTACCACCGTTGCAAACAGACTCGGCGGAATCGCCAGATAGTTGGTCGGTTTTTGAGCGTTGCCGAGCTTCTTTCTCAACTGCTGGAAAGTCGCTGGATCTCCATAGTCACCATCGATGTAGTCCAGCAGTTTCATCAATTGATCGAATGCTGGCTGTTTGACGCCTCCTCCATGTTCCGTAACGCTCTGGCGAGCACGATCACGGAGTTGGTCGAGATTCCAACCTGATTTCGCAACGCCGATTACGGGAACATCCAAGATGCCACGGTCCACCATGTTTTGGAGGGCAGGAAAAACTTTCTTATAGGCGAGGTCCCCAGTAGCGCCGAAGAAAACGAAAGCGTCAGCTGCATTATTTGATGTATTCACCATGAGTGCCATCCCACGTATTGTCTGGTCGATGATTATAGGCGCACACCAGACTGCGAGTTGGTGTGATTGCTGTATCTGTAGCAGGGTTTGATGGCAGTTGCGGAGAATTGGTTGAGCTACTTAAACCCAACCTTCTGCATCGCGCTTTGGGCTTCTGAGTTCTTCATGAACGTATTCCAGATGAGTCCGGTTCGCTGATTTTCCGCCATCAACATGGTGATCCCGACATCGATCCCGATCACGTCCGGGTCGTACCAGCCTGTGAGCGGATTGAACGCATCCACGAATCCATAACGGCCCCAAGCCTTCATATGGTTTTGTCGCAGGTTGCTCAGCACCGCGACGCAGTCTTGGTAAAGAAACGGCAGTGAACCTCCCGTGGCGCACGGCACGAGCGTGCCATCAAGAGGCCCCAGTGGAGGCGGGCCGCCCCAAGCCGTGTATCCCTTCACATAATCCGACGCAGTAATCCCCCAGAATTTGTCGCTGTAATCGGAAAACTGGTCGTGAAGCGAAAGACAAAAGAGCTTGTGGGCTCGCGTTGCTTTCACCGAGTTATCAAAATAATTCGTATACGCATCGCTCTTGTTTCGAAAATCGTACCAAGCATGAGAATACTGGTGAGTGAAGAGAGGATCATTTCCAGAAACGTATTCGATTCCCTGGTAGGTGATCTTTGGGCGCGACCACGCGTCCCATGTGGATGCCGGCACTGGATGTGTGGGCGACCCAACACCAAGGAGATAAATCATCATCAGTTCACAATAGTGGTCCCATCGACCATCGATGAAGCCAGTTTCTGGATGCCATCCCATGGCGAATGCTTCTCCGCCATTCAACATCCATGGCCAATCGACCCGTTCATAAATTTTCGTGGCAAGATCCTGGATCTCGGAATCATTGAAATACTGTCGAGCGGTTAGAACGCCGCAGAAAAGGATCGAGCTGTCAATTGACGAGAGCTCGCACTTGTCGACCCGCTCGCCAGTATTCATGTTGATGAAGTGAAAATAGAAACCATGTTCGTTCGGCAGAGTGTTGTAAAGAAAACGGAGTGTCTTTCGCACCCGCTCGCTGATCTCTGCGGAAGATTTGTAGCCACGTTCATTCCCGATGCACAAGGCAGAGAGCCCGAAGCCAGTCGCAGCGATGCTGGCATTTGTTCGAGTATCGTTTCCATTCACCAGGGCTCGGTCTTTCACCTGGCCAGTTTCGGCAGACGCCTCGGTCCAGAAAAAATCAAATGCCGATTTTTGAATATCATCGAGTAATGTTGAAGGATCCAGTGTCGGTGTAGGCCCTGCTGATTTGCTGGCCTGGCAAGTCGTGAATGCAGTGAGTGGCGGAACCAGCAGCATGGCACCGCCTGCGCGCAGCAGGCTCCTGCGAGTGAGATTTTTTTTCGGCATCAGGCTGTTCCGTTTTCGTCAAAGAGTAAATCGCTTTAGCGCCGGAAGTGTACCGTGCGGCCCGTTGGTGATGTCAATAGAACTTCGATCATTGGCCGCAGTTGGTCGACCGGTTTGACAGCCGACTTCCCGGAGCGTCAGACTCATTGAAAGTGACGTTCTACGACATCTTCGCTGCAACCTATCTATCGCATTGACCTTCCGAGTTGAATGGCTACGAATCCGTCAGCGGGAACCGCTAGTCGTCGGCATCCTTTTTCTGCTCGCGATTGCGGCTTTCGTTGCCGTTTCTGCACTCACTAATAGCTACCGGGCCCGACAGCGACACGTAACATGGGAACTCTACACTCACGCAGCTTCTGCGTTGAAATCCGGCAATGTTCCGGAGGCCATTCGCGCGTTTCGTTCCGCGGTCGATCTTGCGCCTGATAATTCCTTGTATCAACTTGCTTTGGCGAAAGCCCTCATGGCCGCCGGGCGTAATGCAGAAGCGCTGCCCTATCTGGAAATTCTATGGGACAAACAGCCCGAGAATGGGGAAGTGAATTTGGAACTCGCGCGCAATTACGCTGCAAGCGGCGATATGGAACAAACAATACGGCACTACCAAAATGCCATCTATTCCGTTTGGCGAACGGACCCTGATGCAAACCGAAGAACCGTCCGGTTCGAACTTATTCACTACCTCATGGCACGCGGTGCGAAAACACAAGCGAATGCTGAGCTGGTTGCCCTCGCCGGAAACCTTCCGGAAGATACCACTCTGCGCAATCAGGTTGCTGCGTTGTTCTTCGATACGAAGGATTACGCACGCGCACTATCGCAATATGAACGTGTAATCCGCGTCGACCCACAGAATAAGGAAGCTTTAGCTGGCGTTGGGCAAGCTGCTTTCCAGATGGGACAATTTGCTACAGCGCAAAAGTATCTGTCCGAAGCCGTTCGCCAGAATCCCAATGATTCGGAGTCTTCAGCAGATCTCAAGATAGCGAGTGCGGTGCGTGCCGTCGATCCATTTGATCGCCGCATCTCAGAGTCCGAGCGCAGGACCAGGGTCCTTTATGCTTTCCATGTAGCCAGCAAGAGACTTCAAGACTGTGTACATTCGACGAACGAGCAAGACCGTTTTCAACCTCTTATGCAACGGCAAGCAGCAATGCAGGCAAAAGTAAATTCCCTGTCACAGAAACCCGGATTGTCCGTTTCAATAATGGATCTTGTTTTCGAAATCGAAGAGGCTACCCAAGGCGTCTGCGAAGCACCCACCCGCGAAGATATGGCTCTCTCCCTTCTTTCTAAACATGCGGAGAACGCGGAGCGATGAGCACGCTGCCGGGCGCAACACCCTCGCTGACCACTCTTACGATGGCGCCACAGCTTGGCACCGCGCAGGCCGGACGCCCAGTAGTGCCTACGGTACGGGAAGAACGATTTTTTCTGGTGCTGTCGATCTTTCTTGGTGTTTTCGCTGGTCTCGCCGTAGTCACATTGCGCATTGCGATTGACTGGAGCAAATTGTTGCTGCTCGGGCCTGAGCCCGGATCCTCTGCACTCCGTCTCATTCTCGCGCCCACCATTGTCGGATTAGTGATCGCTTTTCTTGTAATCCGTATCTTTCCAACCGCCCGTGGCAGCGGTGTCACCCAAACCAAGTCCGCCCTTTATATCCTGAACGGATACATTTCATTTCAAACAACGCTGGGCAAGTTTCTGCTTTCTGCGCTGGCAATCGGCTCCGGGCAGTCTCTTGGCCCCGAAGACCCTTCTCTTCAAGTCGGAGCAGGGCTCGCGTCGATGCTTGGCCGTCGCCTTCATCTTTCACGGGAAAAACTGCGCCTCATTGCGCCAGTTGGCGCTGCCGCCGGACTTGCTGCCGCATTCAATGCTCCGATCTCCGCTGTGTTGTTCGTGATCGAAGAAGTCATCGGGCGCTGGAGTTCGGCGGTGCTCGGTGCCGTCGTCCTGTCGTCGATCTCAAGCGTGGTCGTCATGCGCTGGTTCCTTGGCGCAGCTCCCATGTTTCGCATCCCGGCAGTCCAACTGCTTAGTCCCCGAGAATTGCTGGCTTATGCCGTGCTCGGCATTGTTGGTGGATTGGTAGCTGTCCTGTTTGTTCGAGCGATAGTCACTCTACGGCCCCGGCTCAACTCTCTTCCAAGCTGGGTTCACTACCTCTTGCCCTCAGGAGCCGGCTTGGTGATTGGGTTGATGGGCGTCCTCGGGGCTCCGCAAGTGATGGGCGCGGGATACGAATCGATCGACCAAGCGATGCACAATCAGTTCACCTGGAAGCTTTTGGCAGCTCTTGTCATCCTCAAGATTATTGCCACGACGCTCTCGTTTGCGAGCGGTACGCCTGGTGGAATGTTCGCGCCAACACTCTTCGTGGGTGCGATGTTGGGCGGCGTAGTTGGAGCCGCTGAACACTGGGTCTTTCCATCTCTGACAGGATCGACTGCCACATATGTTCTGGTCGGAATGGGTGTTCTCTTTGCCGGTTTCCTGCGCGTTCCGATGACGTCGGTGTTCATGGTGCTTGAAGTGAGTGGAAACTATTCCGTGATCGTCCCCGTCATTGTCGCTAACACTCTGGCCTACGTGGTTTCCCGGGAATTACAGCCAGTGTCACTCTTTGACGTGCTCACAAAGCAGGACGGCCTTGAACTGCCCTCCATGGAAGAGCGTCGCGACGAAAGCTTTCTACACGTCGAGGACGCCATGAAGCCCGCACCAGCAGTCGTGCTCGACTCCGAGCAGTCTCTCCAAGCTGCAATGACAGCAATCGAGCGCATCACGGATGAAAATTTCCTTGTCCGCCTTCACCCGACCGGTTGGAGTCTCATCAGCCGTAAGGAGCTGCAGACACGCATAAGTGAGGGCAAGCAAGACATGAGCTTGCATGAAGTCCTGCCCGCCAGGCGCGCTCCTTATCTTCACCCGGATCAGGATTTGGATACTGCACTCCGTTGGGTCAAGGATTGGGGCCTTGTTCCGGTTGTCAGTCGAGCCGACTTTCGGCGATTGGAAGGCGTGGTCTCACAAGTTGATGTTCTCGCGCGATACGAGAGTTGGAACCCAGAAGACTAGTTCGTCTCTGATCGTGGCTCGTCACTTTACCCTACATTCCGAATCGCATGTTTAGGATCACCGCTCATCTTCCTATCACCTCAGCTATCCTCGTGAAGGTTGGGAGGTGAAGCCGCATGAAAGATCAGGTCATTCTAGTAACGGGTGCAAATGGCGGACTTGGTATGTCAGTGACTCGGGCCTTGCTGGCTGAGGACGCGCAGGTGGTGGGAGTATCGCGAAGAATTTCGCAATCAGATTTTCCCAAGGATCGTTTTACAGCCATTCAGTCGGACATCGTCAGTGTCGAAAGCGCCGAAAAAGTTGTCGATGAAGTTCTCTCAGGGTTTGGACGACTCGATGCGCTTGTGCATCTCGTGGGCGGTTTTGCTGGAGGCAGCACGCTTGCCGAAACGGATCAAGCCACTTTCCAGCAGATGTTCGAAATCAATACCAACGCGGTCTTTTACATGCTGCGTGCTGTGCTCGCGCAGATGCGCAAGCAAGGCCACGGCAGGATCGTCGCTATCGGCAGTCGTGCTGCAGCGGATCCAGGGCCCGGCGTCGGTGCGTACAGTGCTTCGAAAGCTGCCATGGTATCGCTAATGCGTACTGCGGCTCTCGAGAATCGCGATATCGGTATCAATGCGAATGTCATTCTGCCCGGCACCATGGACACTCCGGCCAATCGCAAGGCCATACCTACGGCAGATACGTTCAAGTGGGTTCGCACGGAAACAGTCGCAGACCTGATCGTTTGGCTGCTCGGAAAAAACGGAGACGACGTGAACGGGGCCGTTCTCCCGGTTTATGGTCGCGATGCTTGAAACTCTGGTTGAAGCAGTTGTGCACCCACGTAACCCCATTTCACGAGTCTGCGTCTTTTTTGCTGGGTAGAGGATCAAATTGTCCATGACGAAAATATTGCTGAGCGTCACCGTTCTGTTGACGATCTTCTGTTTTATATCGTGGCGCACTCTTGCGGGACCGCCGTCGCAAACGTCGCAGGCTGCGGGACCTGTTCTTGTCGAGCTCTTTACGTCCGAAGGTTGCTCAAGCTGTCCACCTGCGGATTCTTATCTTCGCCAATTAGACACCCAGCAGATTGCGGGAATTGACATCGTGGTTCTGAGTGAACATGTCGATTACTGGGACCACCTGGGATGGCGCGACGTGTATTCAAACCACTTGTTCACCGAGCGCCAGAACGACTATGCTCGGCGGTTCGGATTGCAAAGTGCCTACACTCCGCAAATGGTAGTAGACGGCAACGTTGAATTCGTCGGAAGCGATCAGAGTGCTGCCGAGCAGGCGATCCGGAGGAACTCACAGGCGCCCAAGTTACCTATCAAAATTCAGACCATCAACCTTGACGCCGACGGAACGGTACACGCTCAAATCAGCATTGATCCAAGCAGCGACGGCACTCTAAACGCAAAGGCGGGGGATGTTTACGTTGCGCTGGCCCTGAATCACGCCTTATCACATGTAAAGCATGGTGAAAATGAGGGCAGGGAATTGGAACATGTCGCGGTCGTGTCTGATTTGCAGCGCATCGGAAACATCAAACACGACCAGACTTTCACCAAAGAAATACGCCTAAGGACAAAGCCTTCGACCGGTGCCGATGGTTTTCGCTTGATCGCATTCGTACAGTCAGCAGGCTCGGGTCCAATACTTGGCGCCGCGATGAAAAAAGTTCAATAGTGGCTAGGGCTTTCAGGCCTTAAGTTCGTCGGCTGAAGCGAGAGACCTGACGCTTGAGCCCGGCCCCGAGACCTGACCTGCTCACCATCCACGTGGCTTTCCGTCTATAAGTCCGGCCCCTAGTTTGACTTTCCTTACGGAGGTACTCTCCCATGACCCACCGCATCGCCGTCGTGTCGGTTCTCGTGGCCGTTCTGCTGATTTCCGCACTCCCGCTGGCTGCTCAATCGTTTGTCCTTGATTTACCTCGCGGCAGTCAGCACGCCACTGTGTCTCAGCGCGTTGGAATTACAGACATTGCCATCAACTACCATCGTCCGCTGGTAAACGGACGCCCCGTTTGGGGCAAGCTTGTGCCCTATGGCCAGGTCTGGCGCGCAGGCGCGAATGAAAACACCACCATTTCCTTCAGTGACCCCGTCACCATCGAGGGAAAGCCCCTTGATCGCGGGACGTATGGATTGCACATGATCCCTACGGCTGATTCATGGACAATTATCTTCTCCAAGAATTACACCTCATGGGGCAGCTTTACTTACAACGACAAAGAAGATGCATTGCGCGTCAACGTCAAGCCACAGGCCGCTGATATGCACAATGCGCTCACCTATGATTTCGACGAACTCGCTCCGGATTCAACAATCGTCACCATGCGTTGGGAGAAACTGAGGGTTCCGTTCAAGGTGAACGTTAATGTCGGCGAAGCCGTTCAATCTAGCCTTGATAAACAGCTCCGTGGATTGGCGCAGTACACCTGGATGGGTTGGGACGACGCTGCCACTTATCTCCACGACAACAAGGGCAATCTCGACCAGGCCCTGAAGTATGCCAACAACTCGATTCAGAACGAAGACCGTTTCGATAACGAGATCACTAAAGCTCGCATCTTGCGCGCGATGGGCAAGAACGACGAAGCAAAAGCCACAGAGGCTAAAGGACTAGCCAAGGCGAGTCCGCTGCAGGTGCACTTGTTCGCTCGCCAGCTGCAAGCGGATAAGCGTCAGGATGAAGCTTTCGTGATCTTCCGCGACAACGCGAAGAGCCACCCCAACGAATGGTTTGTTCACACCGGCCTGGCCCGCATCTCGTCGGCGAACGGAGACTTCGACAGCGCGATCAAGGAAATGAAAGTCGCACAGACCTCCGCTCCGGACCAGCAAAAGAGTTACTTGGATGGCCTCGTCAAGCGACTTGAAGCGAAGGAAGACATCAACAAATAACCAATTCGACCCGTAAAGTAAAAGGGGCACGCCTGTGCCCCTTCTTTATCTCTGATCTCACTCGCTAATTTTTACGAGCCTACTTTGATCGTCCCGCCTGGAACATTCTTGATGTTTGCTGAATTCGCCCATCCTACAAACGTGACCGACACTTGGCACTGGTTGTATCCCGTCGGATACTGATCCACGTCAATTTTGAGATTGCCGCCATTGTTGAAGGTGCAGGTGCCAGTAATGGTCCCATTCACGTCGATGCTGACCTTATTCGGATTGTCGTCTTCTGGAATCGGAAACGGAGTTGCGCGCTCTGCCATAACTTATTTCTCTCTTTCTGCCGTCACTTCTTGGCGATCGGCTTGAAGCTGGGATCGGACAGGAGAGTTTGTAGGTCCGGGTCCCGCTGAAGGTCGTCCAGTGTATACCCTTTTGCCATTCCTTTCTGAATAAACTGGATTGCCTCTTTCCGAGTGCCCAAAATCTCATAAGTCGAACCAACGGTGACCAGCACCGTGGGATCGTCAGGTGCCAGCGCCAGCGCTGTTTGCGCCCTTGCCAGAGCTTGATCTTTCATCTTTTTCTGCGCGTAAACGGCGGCCAACGATGCCTGCACTTGCGCATCATTGGGCTTTGTTTTGGCCGCTTGTTCTAACAATGAGAGCTCGCGGCTGCGCACTGTATCGAGCTTTTCGGTCTCTTTGGTCCATGCGTAAGCGTTCGCCAGATTCGCCCACACCAGGTAGTCCTTGTCATTGAGCTGCAGAGCTTTTTCTGTCATCGCAGCCGACTCTTTGTAGTTTCCCAATTGCGTGTAAAGGAACCCGAGGTTCGCGTAAGCCGCAAAAGTCGGTCCTAAGTCCAGAGACTTCTTCAAAGCCCGCTCCGCGTCCGGAATCTTCTTCGGATCGCTGGTATCCAGATAAACTGCGCCTAAGTTGAAATACGCCTGCGCATTGTCGGGTGTAAGTTCAATCGCGCGTTGTAAGGCGGCAATAGCGTCGTCGTACTTGCGCTGGCGATCGTAAAAAAGTCCCAGGGTGTTGTACCCGTCCCAGTAGTCCGGACGAAGTACCGCAGCCTTCTTGAAGGCAGCCTCGGCATCCGCTATGCGCCCAGCATTCTCGTAGGCGTGTGCCATCCCGTTGAGCGCATCAGCATCGCGAGGATTCAACTCCAGCGCATGTTGAAATTCTTGGATTGCCAGATCATGCTTGCCGGCGTCATCGTGAATCCTTCCCAGCGTGACAAACACACTCGGCAACCGGTTATCCAGGTCGCTCGCGTGCTTGCAATTTGCAGTCGCTTCTTCCAGCCACTTTGGGTTGCGATCCACTTGATACTTCAACCGATACGCCTCACCCAGCGCGGCATATCCAACCGCGAACCGCACGTCGTGATTCACAGCACTCTGCAATGCATCAATCGCCACGTCGAGATTCCCTGGTTTGTCATATCGCTGGATAAGTCCAAGCGCTTTCAAGTACGACTCGTAGGCGGCCGGGACCGCGCTGCTGCCGCTAGTGCGCAGCATGTCCGGCGTGACATCGAGCCCCATCATCTTCGCGATGCGCGTGACGACTTCATTCTGAAGCGTCGAGATGTCGCCCGCCTGGTCTCGTAACTCCACAGATCCGACCTGCCGAAGCGTTTTTGCATTAATGAGGTTTACTGTCAGCAGGACGCCCTGTCCTTCTTTCTGAATACTCCCTTTCACTACCATCGTGGCGCCCAGGTCTCGCAACGCTGCAGTCGGATCTTCCACCTGTCTGCGCCGCACTACACTCGAGGGCACAACCCACAGCGATTTCTCACCTGTTTCGAGATTCGAAAACTTGCTGGTCAGACTGTCCATCAGCCCTTCCGCAACTTCTTCTGTCGACGGATTCTTGCCGATGTTGTCGAACGGCAGCACCGCGATATGACGTTCATCACTTTCCGAGTGCTTTGCACCCAGGTTATTCCGTATCGAAGTGGCGCTGAAAAGCAGCCCGGCAAACACCAATGCTGCAAATCCACCCGCTGTCCACCAGCGTGCTCTTCCTTGCTTCCAGAATCCTCTTGAGGACGTGGCCAGCGGAGACACGCCAGTCGTCAGCCGCTCCAGGTCAATCAACAGCTCGCGCACTGACTGATACCGGTGCTGCGGATCTTTATCGAGCGCCTTCAGAATCACATTCTCAAGGCCTGGAGAAACTTCGCGGTTCCACTTCTTTGGTGGATCCGGATCACGATTCAAAATGGCGTCAATCAACAGTGGTCCGTGGCTCTCCGGGAACGGTCGTCTCCCCGTTGCCATTTCATAAAGCACCGCACCAACTGACCAGATGTCGCTTCTGGCATCAGTTTTCTCCCCGCGCAGTTGCTCGGGAGCCATGTAAGGCAGCGTGCCCATCGTGTCATCCAGTTTCGCCACGCTCGCCGTTAGGTCCGTGTCGGCCTCGGTTCGAATCAGACGCGCAAGCCCGAAATCGAGGATTTTTACCCTTCCATCCGGAGTGATGCGCAGATTTGCCGGTTTCAGGTCACGATGCACTAGTCCCTGCTCGTGTGCCGCCAGCATGCCTTGCGCAAGCTGCACACCTAGGGCGAGTAGCGTTTTGCCAGAAAGGGAACGTCCAGCAATCTTCGCGTCGAGATTGACTCCCGGAATGTATTCCGTCACCAGGAAGTCGATGCCATCCTGTGTACCGAAATCGTGCACGGTAGCGATGTTCGGATGGTTCAGACGAGCTAGAGAGAGGGCTTCTTCCCGGAAACGTCGCCGTGCAACTTCGTCGCTAAGTGTTCCTGCAGGCAAGACCTTGATGGCGACATCACGCTGCAGTTTCTCATCGCGGGCGCGATATACCACGCCCATTCCGCCCGCACCAATTTGTTCCAGGATTCGGTATTGCGCTAAGGTCTGGCCGATCATGAGAAGCGACGCAGCCGCATCTTATGCCAGTCCCCAGCAGCGTTCAACTGATTGCTATTCCGCGAAAGTGTTACAAGCACCAATCGTTCCGTCGCTAAAACCGCGCTTGAACCACTCCATGCGCTGCGCGGAGGAGCCGTGCGTGAACGATTCCGGATTCACTCTTCCCGTCGACATCTTCTGCAAGCGATCATCGCCCACTGCGGCTGCTGCGCCTAGACCTTCTTCGATGTCGCCGCTTTCAAGAATTTGCCGCTGGTTTGTTGAATGCGCCCACACGCCCGCCAGACAGTCTGCCTGCAACTCCATGCGCACCGAAAGCGCATTCGCCGCGCCCGGATTCTGTCGCCGCGCGGCCCGCACTTTCCCCTCAATTCCCAATACGTTCTGCACATGATGCCCAATCTCATGGGCCAGCACATAGGCTTGAGCGAAATCTCCGGGTGCGCCAAATCGTTGCTTCAGTTCGTCGTAAAAGCCAAGATCGATATAGACCTTCTCATCTCCCGGACAATAGAACGGACCCGTTGCCGCTTCTGCGAAGCCGCACGCGGAATCGATGGCATCGCGAAACAGAACCAGCTTGGCGTGACGGTAGGGAACATTCTGCTGTTGCGGCAAAAGCTGGTCCCACGTGCGCTGCGCGTCATCCAGCACAAAGGAGACGAACTGCACCTGGGGTTCCTCTTGTTTGTCCCGCAACGGATCGCTTTGCCGGACCGCTTGAGTGCCTCCGCCCGCAGATCCGCCAGAAGTCACCAAAGAAAGGAAGTCTCGCTTGAAGATGATGCTCAATACCAGGAGGATCAGCATTCCCCCAAGGCCAATGCGCATTCCTCCGAAGCCGCCGAACCCACCACCGCCGGACGGAGCTTCTCCCCGTCTATCTTCGAGATCCTCGCTGCGTCCTCCGGGATTCCACCGCATACTGACAACTCCTTTGTTTCAACCACGCCCAAAAGTGTTGCCATTCTAATCGAAAGTTTCCAACCAAAGTGACGATGGCGCGCACCACTAAGCTGAACTTTCCACAATTTCTGCCGATGATTTGAGAGTGCTCACTTCAACCGAGAATCGAATCGCTCTGGATCAGGGAATCAAATCGCGGGAGTTCATGCGGTTTGTCGCCAGGCAACCGATTTTTGATCGATCGGAAAAAGTATTTGGCTATGAACTTCTTTTCAGGAATGGATTAGAAGAGGCTTTCCATGCTGATCTCGACAATGCCGCTCGAAGCACGTTAGACACTTCGCTCCTGTTTGGGCTCGATGCTCTCTGCGATGGGCGGCGCGCCTTCATCAACTGCACGCGCGACGTTTTGCTCAAAGACCTCATTACTCTCCTGCCCTCCAATTCCACGGTTGTAGAAGTTCTGGAGAATGTGCCAGCTGACGATCTTGTGATGGCGGCTTGTCAAAGATTAAAAGAAGCTGGCTATCTCATCGCTCTCGACGACTTCGCGCCCAGCGATCCGCGCGAATCACTTACAGATCTCGCGGACATTATCAAAGTGGATGTTCGTGCGACGACCCGCGCCGATCGCATTGCCATGATGAAACGCTACGGACCATGGCGCTGCCGCATGTTGGCCGAAAAAGTTGAAACGAAAGACGAATTTCGCGAAGCGGCTATCGATGGGTTCCTGTATTTCCAGGGGTATTTCTTTCGCAAGCCGGAACTGATGACGGCTCGGGAGATTCCAGCTAATCGCGTCAACTACCTTCGCATGCTGGAGATGGTCTCGCGAGACGAACTGGACTTAAAAGAAATCGAGCGGGCAATCAAAGACGAAGCCTCTGTCTGTTATCGACTCCTGCGCTATCTGAACTCGGCCGCTTTTTCGTTTCATACGGAAATCCATTCCGTGCGTCATGCGCTCAGCATGCTCGGCGAGCGGGAGATTCGGCGCTGGGTCCGATTGGTCGCCACAGTGGGCGCTGGCCAGGCAAGCTCCAGTGAATTGGTGCTATCCGCACTTGTTCGTGCTCGTTTCTGCGAATTACTCTCCCCGCGCGTCGCCGCAGGAGACTCCGATCTTTTTCTTCTGGGCCTTCTCTCTCTCATGGACGTCATCATGGAGATACCCATGGCCCAGATTCTTGAGAGCATTCCGCTCGATCATGAAAGCAAGGCAGTCTTGTTGGGCGGCGCCAGTCGCTTGCGTCCGCTGTATCAGCTCATGCTTGCCCAAGAATCGGGGGAATGGGACGGAGCTTCTGAAATCACACATCAGCTTCACCTTTCGGAGGCGGAAACGGCTGAGGCTTATGCGCAAGCACTCCTCTGGGCGCGCGGCGTCAATGCCCCATCGCGCACATGAAGTCAACAGTACCTCTGTGCAAAAATGCAGTGACTTGCCCCTTGCCTTTCCTCGGCTTTCATGAGTAACATCATTGTGTTCCCAGTGGCCACGCTCCTGTGCTGGCCCTCAGCGCCCCTGACTACAAGGCGCAAAGCGGAAAAGTTCATTCTCGAGTGATTATCCAACCGGTTCGGTTTCGCGCGAAACACTAGTCGCGAGCGAGATTGCACAAGCCCTGACGGGAACAGTGGGTGTAAATCAGAACGATTTGTTCGTCAAAAATCATTACGGGGACCTAAGAGAAAACCTATGAATGCTGGACCCGGACGTCCCTCCGGAGGTGGAGGGAGACACAGACGGCGGCGCGGTCGCCGCCCTTCTCGCCGAGGCGGTGGAAGTGGTCAATCAAACCGCGAGCGCCAAACCCACGGCGGCATCTACACCGCTCCCATGGATCACAGTTATCGTGCAAATATGGGCGGTTCTGACAATGGATCGCGTGGTGGCCGCGCCCGACCAGGGTTCGGTGGCGCTTATAAGCCCGCTGATCCGGATCCGGTTCCCGGAACTGCTGCCGAGGACATGGCTTCCAGAATTTTTGCCTTCGTTGACGACTTGTTCTTCCTGGCCAAAATCCAGGAAACCGCGCGCAAGATGAATGTGAAGGTCGAGTTCGTAAAGGCCGAAAAAGATCTCACTGACAAGTTGAAGCAGAACGGCGACGAGCGCCCGTCCCTCATCATCTTCGATCTCAACAATGCGAACGCCAAGCCACTTACCTTGATTCCCAAGCTCAAGTCGAAGCTGAAAAAGGGCACCTCGATCATTGGCTTCCTGTCACACGTTCAGGGGGACTTGAAGCAAAAAGCGCACGAGGTTGGTTGCGATATGGTGCTGCCGCGCTCCGCGTTTTCTCAGAATCTGCCGAGCTTGCTTCGCCGACACGGTGCGCCTGATGAAGGTCTGGCCGAGGCCGGAAGCTGAGCATCGAGAAGGTCGCGAAGATGTCCCGCTATCCGGGCGGCCATTTCATCGGACGCCCGCCGATCAGATGCAAATGCAGGTGGAAAACGGACTGCCCCGCTCCCGGTCCAACGTTGAGAATTGTTCGATAACCATCCTCGATGCCGCGCTCGCGCGCGATCTGTGCCGCGACCAGTTGCAGGTGCCCTAGCACTTCAGCATCTTCGGTCTGTGCTTCCTTTAATCCCCGAATGTGCTTCTTCGGAATGATCAAAACGTGAGTTGGCGCTTGCGGACGGATATCCTCCAGCGCATAGCTGTCGGCATCCTCGTAGATCTTTTTCGAGGGTAGCTCGCCACGGATGATTCGGCAAAATAGGCAAGAATCCATAGTTTAGGAGTCAGTGCTCAGCTAATCCAGCCTCACCAGGAAAACTGTCCCTTCGGAAGTCTTTGTTTCCTTGGCCAGACTCTCCGCGCGCACGCGGTCATCGTTTTGAACACGCACGCGCACCCACCAGTCTCCAATTGGGCTAGCAAACCGCAGCACTTTTGCAGTGCGATAGCGACGCGTGAGCCGATCGGCGAGTTCGTTGGCCGCTTGTTCGTGTTCGAATGACCCAATTTGCACGGCCCACCTCCCGCCAGCCGCAAGCGGGGTCGGCGTTTTTAGAATATCCAAGCGGACTTGAGCGATTCCCGCCTTCCACACGTCGGTGGCTTTGGCCGCTGCTAAGGAGAGGTCGATGATTCGTCCCTCAATGAAGGGTCCCCGGTCGGTGATACGAACCACGGCGGAACTGCCTGTCTTCACATTGGTCACTCGCACGATGGAGCCCAATGGAAGTGTGCGATGCGCAGCCGTCATGGCGTGCATGTTGTAGATCTCGCCATTCGAAGCACGGCGGTTGTGATAAGGCGGACCATACCAGCTGGCGAGTCCCGTCTCTGTGGACAGCGGCTTGTGGTCGGCTGGGATGTTGGACGCTTCCGCCGTAGCCTCTTCGTCTGGTTCCTCGCGGGACTCTGAGCTGACATCCGGTTTCGGTGCTGGCGCACTTAGTGGCGGAGGTGGTGGCACAGACACTTTAGCCTGTTTCTTGCCGCCACAGCCGGATAGGCAGACTACGACCAGCAGCCAGAGCGGGATCCCGGAAATGCGTCTGGCTACTTGGATGGCTTGTTCTCGTCGAGGTATTGGGCGAATTCGGCCAGCTTCTGAGATGCTACCCGCAATGCCTGCGATGAATGGACGCGCGCCGCCGGAACGACTTCGTCGTTCAGATACTTGATTAAGTCGGCGGTTTCCTTCTCTAGGCGCTCCGTAATCTCGGCCACTCCGCGGTTTACACGGGCGGAGGTCTCTTCCACCTTGCGATTGAACTTGCTCATATCTTTTCCTGCGAGTGGCGGCGAGGCACGCAAACGTGCGGATACCAGGCCCAAGTATTATTCCGTGCCCCAACCAAACAGGTCAACGGGGAGGAATACCGGGAGTCAGCCCGCAGATTCTTGGCAAGAGGCTTTGTATCCTTAGAAGCCCTCTGGAATCAGAAGGGAAGGCTCGTTCTTTACTTGGTTTGAAAGTGGACGCCTAAATCCAATTATTCTTTTTCGAGATCACGACTTCGTCGGCCGTATGTAGGGGTTGGTAGGAGATCTGAAATGACGCAAGAAGAAATTCGTCTTTCCGAATCCCGCGAACGCAAAAAACACTGGAAGCGCTGGGGGCCTTACCTGAGTGAGCGCGCCTGGGGAACCGTTCGGGAGGATTACAGTGCGCACGGCACAGCTTGGGATTTCTTCCCGCATGATCATGCGCGTTCGCGCGTTTATCGCTGGAATGAAGATGGGATTGCCGGGATCAGCGACCGCCGGCAGTTAGTGTGTTTTGCGCTCGCTATGTGGAACGGACGGGACCCAATCCTGAAAGAGCGACTTTTCGGACTCACGGGCAACGAAGGCAATCACGGTGAGGATGTGAAGGAATACTACTTTTATCTCGACTCGACGCCAACCCATTCCTACATGAAGTCGCTGTACAAGTATCCGCAAGCGGAGTTTCCTTATGGACGGCTGGTAGAGGAAAATCGCCGACGCGATAAGAGCCAACCTGAATTTGAGTTGATGGATACGGGCATTTTTGACGATAACCGCTATTTCGATGTCACTGTAGAGTACGCCAAAGCCGATGTGGAAGACCTGCTGATCAAGATTTCTGTTAGTAATCGCGGCCCTGAGGCCGCCCGTCTCCGTTTGCTGCCAACCGTTTGGTTCCGAAACACATGGTCGTGGGGGGTCGATACGTCAAAGCCCGCTATGTTCCAGTCACATCGCGCGCCAGATCCCATTGTTGAGATCGAACTACCGAACCAACAGTACTGGCTGCATTGCGAGGGATCGCCAGATCTGCTCTTTACTGAGAACGAAACCAATGCGCAGCGCTTGTTCGATTCTCCAAACCCGACACGGAATGTCAAAGATGGCATTCATGAGTATGTGGTCCACGGTGTGCATTCCGCCGTCAACTCTGAGCGCACGGGCACCAAAGCTTCAGCCGATTACCAGTTAAACATTTCGCCAGGCGAGACAGCGGTCCTTCGCCTCCGACTGACGGACGCTAATCTTCACAATGAGAATGCGTTTACGTCGTTCGATCGCATCTTCGTGGAGCGGTTGAAAGAAGCCGATGAGTTTTACGCGACGGTGATTCCGTCCGACCTTTCGGCCGATGCTAAGCACGTGATGAGGCAGGGATTTGCGAGCATGCTTTGGTCCAAGCAGTTCTATCACTACGTGATCAAGCAGTGGCTGGAGGGAGATCCGGGGAACCCACCACCACCCGTTGAGAGACAGAATGGACGCAACCGCGAGTGGGCCCACTTGTACAACGCGGATGTCATCTCAATGCCGGACAAATGGGAGTACCCGTGGTATGCGGCATGGGACCTAGCGTTCCATTGCGTGCCCCTTGCATTGGTGGATCCGGACTTTGCAAAGGAGCAGCTGATCCTGATGTTGCGCGAATGGTACATGCATCCGAACGGGCAAGTTCCTGCATACGAATGGGCATTCGGGGATGTGAATCCGCCAGTGCACGCGTGGGCTGCATGGCGCGTTTACAAGGTGGACAAGAAGCGGAGCGGTAAAGGCGACCGCGAGTTCCTGGAACGTGTCTTCCATAAATTGATGCTTAACTTCACGTGGTGGGTGAATCGCAAAGACGCCGAAGGCATGAACGTGTTCCAGGGTGGATTCCTGGGACTCGATAACATTGGGGTGTTCGATCGTAGCGCGCCTCTGCCAACCGGCGGATTCATCGAGCAATCGGACGGCACGAGCTGGATGGCGATGTACACACTGGATCTCTTGGCGATCGCTCTGGAGTTGGCGCAAGAAGATCCTGCTTACGAGGACGTAGCCAGCAAGTTCTGGGAGCACTTTATCTATATCGCAAACGCGATGAGCCATCGCGGACAAGATGGAATGGGATTATGGAACGAGGAGGACGGGTTTTTCTACGACGTCCTGAGGCTGCCAAGCGGCGAACATTTTCCGATGAAGATCCGGTCAATGGTCGGATTGATACCACTTTTCGCAGTGCAGACGCTCGAACCCGAGTTGCTGGAGCGGCTGCCGGATTTTAAGAGGCGCCTGGAATGGTTTATCGACAATCGTCCCGACCTGACGAAGAACTTGGCTTGCATGCGAACGGCGGGAATGAAAGCGCGGCGGCAATTGTCCATCGCGAACGAAGATCAGTTACGACGCATTTTGAAATACATGCTTGACGAAAATGAGTTTCTTTCGCCTTATGGGATACGGGCAGTGTCACGATTTCATCATGACAATCCGTACACACTCCACGTAAACGGCAATGAGCACCGGGTAGATTACGAACCCGGCGAGTCGTCGAGCGGTTTGTTCGGCGGTAATTCAAACTGGCGGGGGCCAATCTGGTTTCCGGTGAATTTTTTGCTGATCGAGTCTTTACAGAGATTTCACTATTACCTGGGAGAAGGTTTCAAAGTGGAATTTCCCACCGGCTCAGGAAACATGCTGACTCTGTGGGAAGTGGCGGGCGAGTTGTCGCGGCGGCTGAACAGCATCTTCCTGCAGGATGCGAGCGGGCGACGCCCGGTGTTTGGAAATATTGAGAAGTTCCAGAGCGATCCACATTGGCGGGATCTGATTTTGTTCCACGAATATTTCCATGGCGACAGTGGGGCGGGGATAGGGGCGAGTCATCAGACGGGGTGGACTGGATTGGTAACAAAGTTGATGCAGCAAAGCGGCGAGTCGCGCAAGCGGAAGTCGTCCACAGAAGCGCGAGGGGTCGCGGCTGATTAGAAATACTATTCGTCTCTTCTCGTACAACTGGAACTCAAGGCGCTCAGGTCGGTCGAGGATGTCATGCGAGCTTTCTTGCCGCTAAAGACTCCAGAACGCGGATTGGTGAGACCTGAGGCGAAACCAGCGCATTGGGCGGAATGATGAATGTCTGCTCCAGAGCGAACTGGCCGGATAAAGCTGCGTGCGGAACGCCATCGGTAAACACCAGCCAGGTGGAGAACGGCGGGAAATCCAACCGTTCAGCGCGATTGTCTGCCTGAAACTCAGCATTTTCCTTGAGCCAATCGTGAAACCGAAGCATGAACTCATCGTAGGCAGACCGGTCTGGTACTGGTACGCCGATCGAATGCAAAGTATGCAGTGCTGAGCGCCTTGTATGGCCGGTGTTGGCGAACTTGGGCAGACCAGCCGAGGTCGCGTAGTTGCGAGCTAGTTCCGGAAAGCGAGGTCCGACCCTCCAAACCCGGGTTTGAGTTGGGTTCGCATTCGTGAAAACGCGAAGAATGCGTCCGCCACGAGTTGGTCTGCTGGGAAAAGCGTCGACGTGTAGCAAATCGTTCCGCTTGTGAAAGGGAAGGTCCCGGCCCTCTTCTTCGAGCGGGCGGAAACTAGCGTAGTCGATCTGAAATTTGTCGGCGTACGGAGCGAGAAAACGAGAGACAAAGTTGACTACTCCGCGGTAGTAGCGACGCATGATGTCATGTACTTGTTGCGTTTCATCTGCGGATCCGGAAAATCCGCGCAATAAATCTTGCGAGGGACGATACGAAATGTTTTTGTGCAGGCGCGAGTCGGACGGGCGAAGGGCAACCAGCGCATTTAGGTCTGAGGTCTCCAAATCGAAGGGAGGCCGTTCGAAAAACAGGATTTGTCCCGCTTCGAGCTTTGCGCAGGCGTCATGAGCGCGAGCGGCGGACCAGTTTGCGTCATAATCGCGGATTTCCATCCAAGGCATCGCGTGTATTGTATGTCGACTCGGTTTTCATCACAAAGGGCACGAGTGCGTTGGGATCGAGCAATGTAAGTCTTTAGACTTGGGCACACGAATGTTCTCAACTTCATTTCGGAAAAATGTTGCGCAGCTCCTTTCTCATCCACTCGACAGTGGCGAGCAAACAAAACGCAAGAGTAGACCGCGGAGAGCAGCCTTCACTCTTTGAAGGAGGGTGCACACGAACAAATGACACTGCCGGCGCTGAGGTGCGCGGTCTGACAGTGAGTGACTCAGTCAGCAGAGTTGCATTGATCATTTTTGCCGTTCCTGCGGCGTGAATATCTTTGGTTGCATTTTTCATGTAAGTGTTGCCATCCAAGAGTTCTGCTTTGGACCGATGATCTGCGTGCACTACTACTAAGCAGTCACCAGTCACGCATCATCACGAGCAGCGCAGTCCTGTCCGACAAAGCCCACACCAGTCTCGCTGGAAGTCCGGGGGAGGGATGCCAGAGCGGCACCTGTTAGGCGTCGCTCCGGCACCCGGGGGAGAACCTTGGTCTGCTCGATCTGTCGAACGCTAGGGCGTGACGGTGAAAAAACCCGTGCTCAATGCGCTGCCGCCGGCTGTCGTGATTGTGATCTTTGCCGACTTGGCATTGGTGGGAACGATGGCCGTCACCTGCTTGTCGTTAACAACCGTGAAGCTTGCGATGGCGGAGCCGAACTTTACCGCCTTTGTCTGCATGAGGCTCACGCCTGTGATGGTCACCTTCGTTGCCACCGGTCCGCTGGTGGGAGTAAATGAATTGATTACCGGAAGGACATGGAAATTCTGGTTGCTGACCAGCTTGCCTGTTGGTGTCGTGAGCGTAATTGGACCTGTCGTGGCGCCATCAGGAACGGTAGCGGTCAGGAACGTATCGGAAATAACCGTGAACGTCGCCGCTGCCCCATTGAGTGAAACCGACTTCGTTCCTGTCAATCCCTGCCCAAGAAGTCCCACAGAATTTCTTACCTTCCCCCATGCCGGCACCATTGCCGCGTATGGTTTCAAACTGGCGTCGACACTGTAGAAGGTGCCTGAACCGTGCGTACCGCCGTTGACCGTGTCGCCGTAAAGTGTTCCTGTCGTATGTTGCATCGGCGTCACGTTGGGGTGACTCCCATGGAAATTGTCAAAAGTGTGGACGACAGAAAACGTCCCCGTGGGAGTGATCTGGTAGAGCAGTCCGAAGTTTCCATAGGTGCCGCCGTAGAAGTTGCCGTCGGTACCCTGAACGACTCCGACATACGAATATTGCTGTTCGCCTGCCGCGAACGAGTGAAGCATCTTGTACACGCCTTTGGTCGAAACTTTGAAAACTGTACCGAAACCAGTGCTACCTCCCTGGGCTGCAGTGCCATAAAGATTTCCATCGGCCGCTTGCACCAAAGGACCGTAAGGATAAGCACCGTCGGTCCAATTGAAGTTGTGCACAGTAGTGACACTGCCCTTGAGGGTCATGCGGAATACGGTGCCGATCCCAGCTTTTCCACCTTCCCAAGCCGTGCCGTAGAAGTTCTCGTCCGAGCCGACCATGAGCGGTGACATCGGCGCCCTGCCGTGGGTGTAATCGAATGAATAGATCGTCTTGAACTGGCCTGTAGGCGAGATCCGATAAATAGATCCGTAGCCGTTCGCGCCTCCGGCACGAGTGGTTCCGTACAGGTTGCCATCTTCGCCTAGCACGGGCGGCGCCATCGCCTGAAAGCCTTCCCCGAAAACAAACGTGTGCAGCACTGTCAGCTTGCCGTCCGCCGTGATCTTGAATATGACCCCACCGTTGAAACTTCCGCCTCCCGAGTAGGTCGTGCCGTAGAAACAACCATCCGCACCGAGCGTCAGCCCACCGTAGGGATACTGACCATCGGTGATATTGAAGCTGTACACCACACTCACGTGGCCGGAAGTTGAAACCTTGAAAACGGTGCCAGCGCCGTTTTGTCCGCCGAACGGAGTCGTGCTGAAGAGACTCCCATCGCGACCTTGGGCGATGATCCCGGAATACTGTGGCGCTACCGCGTCGCGGAAGATGTCACCGAAGTTGTAAATGACTGAGTAGGTTTGAGCTGGGACTGTGGTTGCGAGATTCAGCAGCAACGCTGCTAGTCCGCACAATCTCCATATTTGCGTGTTTCTCACAATTCCTCCTGAACGAGAATTTGTTTGGTCCGGGTCAGCACGGATTACCCATCGAAGCCCCTGTCCAATTTCGGTATTGGGGCTTTTTCCGACGACTGGTCGCCGTTGGCCCGAGTTATGACGGCGGACGCTTAAAGACAAACCGTGTGTTTATGGATGGCGATTGTGCCAGCGGTTTAAGATAGACAAAAGGCACGCGATAGACTTTGATCGGACAAAAAAGGACAATCGATGCGCGTCGCCGCCTCAGATCATCAGACACGAAAAAAGCTCAGAATGAACGATGTCCTAATTTGTCCCTAAAAAGTCCGATTCGTGCATTTCGCGCGAAGGATCGGGATTGCAACAATCTGACTAGCGGAGGTTTTCCGTGATGTCCAGTTCGCAAGCGGCACTTCTTGTCGTGGACGTTCAGGAATCGTTTCGCCAGCGCCCTTATTGGCGCGACGCCGATGTGCCATTGTTCCTTGAACGCCTGCAATCACTGATCGTTGGGGCGCAGGCTCGCAAACTCCCTGCGCTACAAATTTTCCATGTCGAAGAGTCCGGTCCGTTCTCGCTGAAGTCGGGCTTCGTCGTGCCGCTCCAAGGTTTATCGTTCACCCCGGATGCCGTCTTCTACAAGCGAAGCCACAGTGCTCTGGTGGGCAGCGGACTCGATGTTTGGCTTACGCAACGTGCCATTCAACGCCTCATTGTCTGCGGGATTCGAACTGAACAGTGCTGCGAGACGACCACACGCCATGCCTCGGACCTGGGTTATCGAGTGGACTACGTTACCGAGGCGACATTGACCTTCCCGATGACTGATCGTCGCGGAAGGATTTGGCTTCCCGAGGAAATCAAGGCACGAACCGAGTTAGTTCTGGATGATCGGTTCTCGCGGATCACGACAGTAGAAGAGGCTCTTGCTGGTGGGTTAGGCAACTTGTAGGCTATTTCGAATTTCATCTCCTGGCGAGCTGACGAGATGGCCGGAAAAAACTCAGGAAAAATCGCGAATCTGTCCTCAAAACCATCGAGGAGAAATACTGTGGCCAGCGACAACAAAGAAGTACGTGTCCGCGGTCCGCAGACCGGCTCAGATGAAAGGCATACACGACGAATTCCGGTGTTCGTCGTTGTCCCCCCGCGGTTGCTTTTGCTCGATATCGCAGGACCGGTTGAAGTTCTACGGCAGGCGAACCGTGTGCAACAATCCGTGTGTTTCGACGTGCGTTATGTTGGACCGAGTGCTTCTTTGCAGACCTCTGTCGGCCTGACATTGTCTGCAATCGAACCCCTGCCTAAAGAATTACCCTCCCAGTCATGGATCATTCTGGCTGGGGACGTGGAGCACATTATGCTCTGCGGAGGCGGAACTGGGCTAGGAAAAACCCCGGCAGATACAGCGGTGGAAGATGCCATCGTGGGCTGGCTCAAGGCTGTCGTGCACCCGGGACATAAGGTGATCTCGATCTGCACTGGCGCGCTGATCGCTGCTCGCGCAGGTCTGCTTGACGGCTACACCTGCACTACGCACTATCTAAGTTGCGATGAACTGGCTGGAATCTCACCTCGGGCTCGCATTGTCGAAAACCGTCTTTACGTGGAAGACGGCGACCGGTGCTCCAGCGCCGGGATTACAGCCGGCATCGACCTCATGCTGCATCTCGTTCACAAGTTCACGGATCAATCCTGTGCCGTAGCGGTGGCACGCTATCTGGTTGTCTATTTGCGCCGGAGCGGTTCAGACCCGCAGATCTCGCCCTGGCTGGAAGGCCGCAACCATATTCATCCAGCCGTGCATCGCGTCCAGGACACGATTTCAGCGGACCTTACCAAGTCCTGGACTCTGCGCTCCCTCGCTCGGATGGCGGGAGCAAGTGACCGCCATCTCTCGCGTCTCTTTCACGAACATGTCGGCATGACGATTCCCGAGTACAGCAACCGCCTGCGCGTGGCATACGCACAGGAACTGCTTCGCGAAACGCGGTTCGACATGGAGCGAGTCGCCGAACGATCCGGTTTCGGTTCGGCGCGTCAGCTCCGCCGTGCCTGGCAAAGAATCCACAAGAGCACGCCACGGGAAGCACGTAGGCCTGCTGGCGCGACCCACGATGCGATTAAGCCGGAACACAGCCTGATCTCATAGTTGGAGGAGCTTTTTACTGAACTTCGAGTGAAACAACTTCGCCTTCAGTTTTCGAGGTAAGGCGATAGTTCACCGATGCCGGTTGATTTCGCCACTCACAAGAGAACGCATCGGCGCCGATCAGGCTCAGGGATTTGAAATCGGGTGTGTGAAGTTTGAGGGTGCGCGTTCCAGCAGAAAAACTCAGAGTTGCATCCGGCGGATGTGAGCAGTCGATGGAGATGATCTTGCCTTTAGCAAATTGGATCGGCCCGGTTGGCTTTGGCTCCGGCTTGGATGGCTTTGCAGGCGCTTCCTCTTCATCATCTGCCGCTGGAGCTGGAGCAGGTTGTGTTGCGCGCACTGGCGGAATGCCATAGCGCTTGAGAGTTTCCATCTCTTTCAGTTGGTTTTTCGCGGCCGCGGCTATCTGAGGATTTGTGCTCGATTTCAAACGCTCGAGCACGGCGCGAGCCTCGTCCCATTTTTTGCCGCTGGCATAGATCACTCCAAGGTTGAACGCATACTGATCATTTCGGGGACTCAAACGCATGGCGTTTCGAATTGCCTCGAGCGCCGAGTTGATCCCTCCACCCTCAACCCGTGCCATCGCGAGCATGTTGTACGCTTCCGCGAAATCCGGGTACCAGTCGAGTGTCATGCGCAGATCTTGCATCATGTTCGAGAGCCCTTGGATTTCCTGTTGCTTGACCTGCGCAGCGCGATACTTCGAGAGGGCAGAGTAGTAGCGGATCCACGGATCTTTGGGATTTTCATCCGCGGCGTCCTCCAGCTCGCTCGAAGCAGCGTCGAAGTTTTTATTCTGCAGATTAACGAATGCCAGCACACGGTGGGCGATGGCATTGTTCATGGGTAGGTTTTCTTTCCCAACTGGTTGCTTGATCAGGTAATCGAGATCGCGCATCGCCTGTTCACGGTGCTCCGGCATCCGGGCTTTTAAGTCGGCAAGATTAGCTTGTGCGTCAGGATCGGTCATTCGCGTCAAATTCATCGCGACATCGTCGGGACCAAGCGGCGCTGCAAACTGAATTGGCTGAAGTGTTGTTACCGACCTTGTGCTCGCGGGCTGGCGAGATTCGTCCAGCGCCTGGAACAGGGGTTTGATCGAATGGAAATAGTCTTTAACTGCTTTCTCAAGTTCGGCAGAAGACACTGCGAATGACTGCTGGATCGCTTGCTCCGGTGGAATTTTTTGATTCTGTACGAGACCGAAGTAGGTTCCCGCTTGCGTCAACTTGTCGCGATTGAGGAGGTAATGCATCGTGATCCACGACTGTGCATAAAACATCGTGTGATGCGATCCCTCACTCGGATTTTGCGTGTCACGCTTCACCGAGAACAAATCTGGCATGGAAATCCAGATTGGAGCCTCAAGCAATTCGGTCAGAGACTTGGGAGGATTGCGTACTTCGGATTCGGTTTCGAGCAGGTCTTCCTGGTAAAGCGGAACGAGTTCCGGATCGGCGCCGATTTCGACCTGCTTGTCGTTTAAGCGAATGGAAGAAAAATATTCCGCGAAACCCTCATCAAACCAGCCCTGCGTGGGCGGGTAGTTGTAATTCAGCATCAAATGCGCGAAAGGATGGGCGATTGCGCGCCATGGTTCCTCGGCGAATAGATTGAGTACGATCCATGCGCGATCGTCATTCGCGAGTAGGAAGCCAGGGGAAGTAGTTGGTTGGCCTTTGATAAGGGGGGCAACACGCGCGTAGTCTTTATCGCTTTTGAACGCAATCACCGTTAACGGTACGGGTAGCGTGAGCTTCGTGCGAAGCAACAGTCGACCGGCGACCGCGCGCATTTGTTCCAGGCGCAGCGTGACTTCGCGGCCACGTTTTTCTCCAGCATCCGTGATTACTGAGAAGTGTGCAGTATGAAGTTCGATCCATTTCGGCTCATCGGCGGCAAAGGCGGTATAACCCGCGATGACCACGTTAAGAATTGCTACGACTGGAAACAGGCGAAACACAATTTGAATGCTAGCAGAGTACGGATTGGTACGTCGGCCGATGACTAACTGTTCAGGGCAACCCGCTTGAGCTTTGCAGCGGCCCAGCGGGCATGTTCGGCGACGACGGGGTCTTCGTCATCGGTCAGTTTCTCTAAAACTTTCAGGAATTCGACATTCTCGCTGTTTCCCATGGCTATGACCGCATTGCGTCGAAGCCCCGACAATTTGGCGCGGCGTACAGGCGATCCGCGGAACTTTTCACGAAACTCTTCCGGGTTCATCTCTGCGAGCCAGTCGAGTGCTGGATTGACCAAACCATCACGCGGTTGAAATTCGGAAGCGGTCGTGACCGGAGCCTTGCGGTTCCAAGGACAGACGTCTTGGCAGATGTCACAGCCGAAGACATGGAAGCCAATCTCACTGCGGATTGGTTCAGGAATTGAGCCGCGCTTTTCGATGGTGAGGTACGAGATGCACTTCGTCGCGTCGAGTTGATATGGCTCAATGAACGCATCCGTCGGACAAGCCTCAATGCAGCGCGTGCATGTTCCGCAGCGATCTGGAGAGGGCAGATCAGGCGGAAGGTCCAAAGATGTGAGCATGACGGCGAGGAATAACCAGGATCCGAGCTGCTGATTGATAAGGCACGTGTTCTTGCCGATCCAACCGACGCCGGCATACTTCGCGTAGATTCGTTCGACAACAGGACCGGTATCGACGTAGCAGAGGGACTCGAACTCAAGTTGGGTGTGGTCTCGTAGGTTTTTCTCAAGACCGTTCAGTTTGCGGAGAACGGAGGTGTGATAGTCCTCGGTGGACCACGCATAGCGCGAAATCCATCCGCGGTTGGAGTCATGGAACTGCGTTGAATAGGGATGCGCAGTGTTGTAGTTCACAACGCAAACGATAACGCTGCGTGCCCAAGGGGCAACTTCCTGCAGGGAGGCGCGCTTCAGATCCCCTTGTTCGGATTTCGCTTCGAGGTAACGCATCTCGCCAGCGTATCCAGAGTGGATCCAATCGGCGAACGCTGCATGTTCTGGGAAAGTACCGACCGGCGCGATGCCGACACAGTCGAAGCCCGCGCAGCGAGCAGCTTCCTTGAGGATTTGTGGCAGAGCCGACACTGGTATCAATACTATTATCGAGGTCATGCTGGGGCGCCTACAAGAGAGCGTTCGGGGGTGACGCTAGAAAATTGACGTGGGGAACTTCAGGCGGGAGTTGCCCAAACATCCTCGATTATTAGCGAGTGGGAGCGTTTGCGACGAACGGACTCCGGAATGGATGCGGCCGCACCGAGCGTCGCCATCGTAAAGAACAACGCCGCGTTCGCGGGAATCTGCAAATTGAAATCAAGAAAACTGTGGATTAGCAAGCCGGTGCACCCCGCGATACTTGCTAAGGCAAGCCCACCATTCGCGGTAGTTTCCCATCCGCTCAGCTTTTGCAAAGCTGCTCGGTAGAACGAAACAAGCAGCCAGAGCATCAGACCAAATCCGACGATGCCCATTTCGACAAGCAACTGAATGTAATCGTTATGGGCTTCATTGACGAAGAATGTTGTCGAGAAAGTACGGAAGCCGGGATAAGCAGTGGCGAAAGTTCCCAAACCAAATCCAAAAACTGGCCGATGGGAAAACATTCTAAGACCATCGCGATCAATCGTGAGTCGCATGCCTCCGGAAAGCTCCTTGCGGGTTTCTGTGCCTATCGATTCAAGACGCGAGGTAATTTCGCCACCACCAATCCATGCAGCGATTCCAAGTGCGGCTACGAGCGATGCGGTGAGGACCAGCCTGACTCCGATGCTTTTGCGCTGGATTTTCGTGAATCCGACGAACACGCAAAGTTCGACGGTGAGCGCCAACATCCCGCCACGTGATCCGGAAAGAATGATTGTGCCGGCCATCAAGGCAGCTGCTACAGCTGCAAGAATCCGCGTTCTGGAGTCGGAGAGTTTCGAAAGAGCGATCACGAGGGGGATTGGAACAAGCAATTCCATCAGTCCGGCATAGTGATTGTGGTTCACGTATGAACCGTAAATCCAACCACCGTGGGCCGGTGTCCACATCCAATAGACCTTGTCGGTCGAAGAGACGCTCTGCACCATGGCGAAAACGGCCATCGCCGCACCATAGATCGTGAAGACGAATCCAAGTCTTTTGATGTGTGAGCCGCGACGGAGTACCTGAGCGGCAAGGAACGCCATGGTTCCATATGAAAAATAGAGCAGCGCCTCGGAGAACGTTTTGTAGGGATAAACGGTACGCTTGAAGACCAGTTGAACGATGACCAGCGCTGCAAAACCTAACATAGGGCCGAACAAGGGATTGGACTGGATGGCCATCTCAGGAAGGATCATTTGGCGGAGAGCCCAAAGGACTAATAAGCCGGCCGATGCAAATTCCAGGACGAAGATTGCCCAGGGATCGGTGGAACCGAACGCGAGCGGAGCAAGCAGCAACGTCGAAAAGACACCGGCCAGGAGAAAACGAGAAAGATTGCGTAGTCTGGGCGTTTGAGGCGTGGTGTCGAGATTAGGCGCGGGGTGCGGCAAGCGATTTGTGTCTATTTCGGCGTAAGTTCGAAATCGTCGACCCAGAGCCTACCACGGATGGCGTTCCCGGAAGGCACCCGCTCGATTCGCACGACGAGCAGTTTGCTTCCAGGACCTGTTGTGAACACAGTCGACACAGGCTTCCAGATGTCTGTGTCTTTCATTTCTTCGCCGATAAAGTAAGTCTGGCTGCTGTAGAAATCGCGGATCGTGATGACGGGGCCGCCGGCACCCTGCATCGAATCAGCCTTGTAATACGCGGTGAACTCATATTGTAAGTTCGGTTCCACCGGCACTATTTGGTAGACGCCTGCGTCGGAGAGTCCTGCACTATCAAAGGTGATCGACAGCGAGCGTTGGGCGCTATGGAACTGAACAGGGTCCAATGCGAGCGCAACACCGCGCTGAATTTGATAGTTCCAGTCGAATGCTCCGTTAAGTACGTCTTGACTGAACTGTCCGTTCACGATGAGGTTCGTGGACGGCAGGTAGGCACTTAACCCGAGGAGTGGCGCGCTTTGTTGCCACGCACCGCGCGCCTGATCCACTTGACCTTCAGAGATTAAGAACTTTACGTACTCGAACACATACCGAATCTCAAAAGCCTGGTGTAGCGAAACCAGACGCTGCCACACCTTGTTTGCCCCTTCAATATTCTTTTGTTGGATGAGGAAATCGAGGAAGGCAAGATGAGGCTCTGGAGAGGAAGGAACGACCTTGCTGAGGATCGTATCCACTTCTGGGGTGGAGCGCCAACACAATCGAAGCGCGAGCGGGGCCATGTTTGTCTGATTCTCCACGACCACACGCATGAGGGAGAAAGCACGTTCGAGATCTCCTTGCACCAGGAAAAAGTTGCCTGCCTCCCAAGCGACGTCAGGGTTGGTAGGGTTAGCACGGACCGCGTTTTCCAGCGAGTGTTGCTGGCCAGCGCTGTCTTCCGTAATTTGCTGGGCACTAGCCAAGTCCAGCCAATAGCGAGCATTGTAGGGATTCAATCGAGCCGCGGATTGGTAGAAGCGAATCGCAGTAGCCGGATCATTCTCGACGAAGGCGGAGTACTTTCCTAATCGATACTGCAATTCAGCGTTGGCAGGGGCCAAGCGCGCCGCGAAGCGCAATCGGGATGGATTATCGCTTTCTCCAAAATACAAGGCTAAAAAGTTGCGCGCCGATAACGTCATGTGCACGCAAGTCAAAAGAAGGACGCAAGCTAAGACGAGCTGTTTAGCGGGATTCCGCAGTGTCGCTGCCATGCTCCTCGATGTTATTCAGTTCATTTCAGGCAGACTCGGATGAAGCACCAGTAGTTCCGTTCACGGTTGGTTGTTCTCCAGACGAAACTTCGTCTTCGCGGTAATAAAGTCCGCCGTATTTCCCCTGGTACTCGTAATAGTAGTAGTAGTCCGGGGAGGAGAGATCAACAGCATTGAGTAAGACGCCCGTCACGTGAGCGCTCACTTGCATGAGGATGTCGCGCGCTCGACGTAATGCCTGCTTCGTAGTTTGACCTGAGCGGATTACGAGAACGACGGAATCCACGCGCGGAGATAATACAACCGCATCCGTAACAGATAGCGTAGGAGGCGTGTCGATGACGATGTGATCGTATTGCCCACGAAGGTCATCGAGCATGTCTTTCATATTGGCTGATGCCAATAATTCAGCCGGGTTCGGCGGAGGAGTACCAGCTGCCAAAATCGATAAATTCGGCAGTATCGGAGAACGCGTGATGGTTTGCTCAAGCGTTGCAGAGCCGGTTAGGACATTGCTCAAACCACTGCGCGGGCCCATTCCGAGAGTCTTATGCACACTGGGACGGCGCAAGTCGGCGTCGACCAAGAGCACACGCACACCTTTCTGAGCAAGCACGATCGCGACGTTAATGCTCGTGGTGGTTTTGCCTTCCTGTGGGCGTGCGGACGTAACGAGAATGACTTTGGGCGGCGCACCGAGATTGGAGAGCAGTAGAGAGGTCCGTAATGCGCGATACGACTCGGCCATTTGCGACTGCGGCCGAGAGACTGTAACGAGTTCGACTGCTTCTTTGGACGTCGCAACTCTCAGCCGCTTTAGGCCTGTTGACGCGGTATTGCTGGTCGAACCGAGTGGGATCATTCCGAGCGGAGGCAATCCGGAGACGACCTGCGCTTGCTCGGTCGTGCGCACGGTATTGTCCATGTTCTCGAGCAAGAAGGCGAGTCCAACGCCTGAGGTTAGCCCCAGCATGAGCGCGAACGCGAGATTGCGAGGAATGTTCGGTTCACTCGGAGCCGCCGGAGGTCTGGCTGTATCGACTGGCTTGATATTGTTCGATTTCAATCCGGCAGTAATTCCCGCTTCCTTCAGTTTCTCGAGCAGTCCTTCATAGAGCTGACGGTTAGCGTCCACATCGCGCTTTAGAAGGCTGTACTCGATGGCACTCTCATTGAGTTTGTTAGCCTGCTGCTTCTGCTTTTCAAACTGTGCGTCGAGGAGCTGCTCTTGTTGCAGGGCGGCAAGGTATTCGCCCTTGATGCGGTCGGCGACTTTTTTGAGTTCCAACTGAATCTGCTTGTCGATCTCAGCCAGTTGATTGTTGAGTTGCGCCACCTTCGGATATGCCGGCCCGAACTGAGTACTTAGTTCCGCGACCTGGATTTTCAAATCCGCTTGCTTGCCGCGCAAGCTGCTAAGGAGCGAAGAAGGTGAGTTTGCTCCACCACCCGCGCTATCCAGCAATCCCGCAACGTTGGCAAGCGTCGTAGGGTCACCGCTTTGAATCAGGCGGTAGGTGGATTCCTTTTCCATGCGGAGAGCTTCCGCGGAAGTCAGCTGCTTATTCAACTCGGCAAGTTTCTCGGTGATGATGTTCTGCTTTTCATCGGTGCCAAGAATCTCGTGTTCTTTTTGATATTTGACGAGCCTTTCCTGCGAGGTCTCAACTTTCATCTGGAGGTCCACCAATTGCTTGGTGAGCCAGTCAGAAGCTTGCATAGTGGATTCGAACTTGGTCTTGAAATTCTGCTCGATGTACGTGCTGGCAAGCGTATTTACGATGTTGGCAGCCACTTGGGGACTTGTGCTCGTGTACTGGATGACGACGATGCGGGTATTCGGTTTCAGGGAGACGCGTAATCCGCCTTTAAATGCGCCCAGGAGCGCAGCCGTACGCGCTGAATCGCCCTGCAAAGGATCCGGCGCAAGGCTGGAGGCGGACGGACCTGGTTTACCACCGAACTCGGGCATCTTGTCCAAGTTCAGCGTGCGAATGACCTGAAGCGCAAGCAAGTCACTCTGCAGGATGTTGACTTCGGTGTCGAGATCCGTCGGATCGTAGTACTCTGCCCCGGCGTTTGCTGAGTCTTTGAAGTTCAGGCTGTAATCGGGTTTATTGATGGCGATGCTTCCCGATGCACGGTAGATCGGGGTCATCTTTAGGGTGGAAATGGCTACGATACTGAAAATAGTGAGCAGGCACCCTAGAACGGTCCATTTGCGTTTGATCAGGACTCGCAGATATTCGCGCAGCGCGGATTCCTGAGGAGGCATCCAGGTCTGGATGTGTGTTGGGGGCAGGTTGAATTCGACCTGAGCGCCGGGTGTGATCTCGCGGATGCTATTGCTGCCCGGCTTGATGAGATGGCCTGAATCCATCAAAACTCCTTCGATTCGTGCCTGACCCGTCGGGGCCCCACTCCCAGGCTAGCTCCTCGAATCAGCGGGGCTCATCCTAACGTCGGAGTCGCTCGCTCGAAGTCTTTCGATGCAGCGGCAAAAGTGCGGGAGTAAGTGACCGACATTTTAGCATCGGATGCGGGAAAATTGATTCGGAAATCGGATCGGATTCGAAAGAGTTATCAGGGTAACGTGGCATATGCGGAATTAGTGCCCGCGGCAGAGTGGGTTGATCCGCACAAGCGAAATCCAGCTGTATGTTAGTGTTCTGAAAACAATGGAAGATCAGGTTGCCGAGCAATCAGTATTGGGAATCGTACCGGCGCGCGGGGGATCGAAAGGTATTCCGGGGAAGAACATCCGCCAGCTTGCGGGGAAACCATTGCTTGCTCATACGGCGATCGCGGCGAAGAAAAGCACGTACCTGTCCAGAATTCTTTTGACCACGGACGACGCTGAGATAGCTCGGGTGGGTAAACAGGCAGGACTTGAAGTGCCCTTCATTAGGCCTGCTGAACTCGCGCTAGACTCAACGCCGATGATCGACGTCGTGCTCCACGTACTGCAGTGGGTTCGAGAACGAGGCGAGCGGTACGATGCCATTTGTCTATTGCAACCGACCAGCCCTCTACGAAGCGGGGAAACCATTGACCGGTGCATACGTTCCTTGTGGCATCGAGGAGTGGACACTGTTGTGTCTGTGCGACCAGTGCCGCACGAATACAATCCCTACTGGGTTTTCGTCGAGACCGGCGAGGGGCTGTTGGAACGCAGTGTGCGGGATCGGGAGATCTCGTGCAGGCAACAACTGCCGAACGCTTACCGTTGCGACGGCGGTGTCTATGTAGTTCGCACCCCAGTGATAATCGAGAACCATGCGCTGTATGGCCAGACGACTCTAGGAGTCACGTCTCCGGAAAGCGAAGCTTTCGATTTGGATACAGAAGAGCAATGGATTGCGCTCGAGCGTTCCCTGCGCTCTGAGCCGTGAGTATTTTCTTTAATCGCGGAGATGGACGAACTCTCGCAAAACTAATCATCTGACGTGGATACAATCCTTCATCTTTGCAGTGGCGGAAGCAACCTCAGCAATTTCAACGGACACGTTGGATTGCTGTGCGAGTTCGCGGCCGATTCACCTCTGCTTCAACAAATTCCGCAAGTTCACCTTGCCGATGAGATGCTGGGGCAACCGGACGAGGCGTTGCAATTTGCATATCCAATCGTCGCAGAGTTGTTGAACTGCTCGCCTGAGATTGAAGGCCTGAAGATTCTTGGGATCTTTGAGGAAGATCTGCTGGAACAAACCAGCTACATCATCCAGGTTCTCCACTTGAATAATTGGATTACGTCCCACGGTTTTGGCAGGGCACATGTCCTGTCGCATTCGCCGTGGCTGGACCGCTTGCGATTGATTCAAAGTATTGCGGGTGCGGAATACGAACTTACGGCTGACATTCCGTTTTCACAGGACAGCAGCTTGAGACGCAGCCTGGGGAGGCTGCGAACCTTACGCCCAAGTTCAATCGAAGTGTTCCAACGAGTGGCTCCGAACCGGTCACGCTATTTGTCAGCTATGCGTCAGCGAAAGGCCGCGCGCATCGTCGAGCGTGGTGGGATCTGGTTCTATTCCACGTCTTACAACTGCACGAGAATCGGCATGGAGTACGAGCCCTACATGCCACAGAAGGTAAAATTTCTGGTTGAGGATGATGCAACTGGTGGTCGTCGGTTGCGTGAGTTGGATCGTGAACGATTCTGTGTATATGCCTGGACGGAAGCAAGCGATCTACCGAAGCGCGCTGAAATTCGCGAAGCTGGAAAACGCATCACTGAGGCGGCGTGGTCCGTTTCACTACCGGGCGAAGCAGACCTTGCACGTTCGATCTTGTTGAAAAGCGAATGGTGGCAGCACTTCCTCACTCGTCAGCTTCCCTTCGCCATGTACAACAGTCGTGCTTTGGAACGATGGCGTCAGGCGATTGCGCCTGAACTTGTCGTTGTGGGGAACGCAGGTTGGGAACGAGCTCTACTGCTACGTAAAGAAATGAACGGCGTGCCTCGGGTTATGTTGCAGCATGGCGTCATGCACTGGGTGTATGCCATGGCCGATCAACCGGTCGACATGTTCCTGCTGCGAGGCCCCTTCTTCCAGCGTCATATCAATGATCGGTTGAGGCAGAAGACGGCTGTAAGGAATTTCCAGGAACCGATGCAGCCGGCTCCGGGAACGCATGAAAATCGTAAAGGAGACATCCTTTTCGTCACGACGCCATATGAAGTCCTGCCAATGTTTCACCGAGAGGATCTGAAGGACATTCTTCGTTCGCTTTTGCGCGCGTCGGTTGCGAGCGGTCGCCGATTGATTGTGCGAGTGCACCCCCAGGAGAAAGTCGCACTTTACATGCAGATTGTGAGAAACCTGCAGTCAGACGTGAGACTGAACGGTGAAGTTGTTTATTCGCAGGGAATGGGTGTGGAAGAGGTTCTCGCGACCTCGTCTGTGGCCGTTCTTTACTTTTCCACTATGTTTCTTGATTGTCTCCGACACCGGATACCAATTGTCAGTTTTGGTTGGCATTGGTTTCCGAACAAAAGCCATTTCGAAGCGGAGGAGATTTTTCATTTCGCGAGGGACTTGGCGCATCTTGAGTTGCTGATAAAAAACGGTGTCGATGGCCAACTTCTATCCAAGCAAGGTGGTCTTGATGATTTTCTAGCTCGCACTGAACCTCAAGAGACTTCACACTTGTTTCAGCAGATCTGGCAATCGCGCACACGTTCCCATGCGAAAACTGGATGAAAGAGAGAATTTATCAATCCACGGTTCGGGAACTAAGCGGATGATGCCAAGCGAATAATGAGTGACTCCCATTGCGGTGCGATTTTGTTCCAATCCCATTGCGCAGCCATCTCTTCTCCACGCTGCCCCATCTCACTTCTGAGTTGAGGATTTTGCACCAAGGAAGTTACGTAAGCAGCAAATTGCTCGTCTGACCACGACACAAAACCATTGTGTTCATGCACGATACTGGGCGCCTCGAAATATCCATACAAAACAACGGGCAGACCACATGCCGCGGCTTCCTGCGTCACCTTGGGAACCCCCTCGGCTCGAGATGGTAAGACAAAAATGGATGAGCGCCGAAATTCGTCGGCGAGTACTTGGGGCGAAACAGCTTTAGTGAATCGAAGATTATTGAGCCGTCTTCGACGCGCTTCGTCATTGAGCGTCGGAAGCAGCTCTCCGTCTCCAAACCAGATGAAGTCTGCTTCCGTAAGACGCGCGGCTAGTTCAAGAAAAGCCTGCGGATTTTTGGATGCCTTGATGCTGCCGCAACCCACGACACGGCAGCGGCGAGGCCGTTGGCTTCCTACACTGTGGAAGATACTGCGATCAATGCCTAGCGGGAGACAAGATACTTTATCGCCGTAACAAAAGTTGGCAAATCGGGCCAAGAATGGGCTGATGGCAATAATGTGATCCGCACGTTTGTAGAGCCATCGAAGCCGCTTAACGTATTGTTCGGTGCCTGGTTGTGCGTAGACGGGGTGGCCCGTCAGAGCGGAGAAACGATCAACTGTTTCTATGTTTGCTACGATTCCCTCGATTGTAAGGATTAGCGGTTTTCGAGCTCGAGTAAGGCTTCTGGCCTGGATGCCAAGCTTATCGGCCCAGTGCGGCCCTGGATAGAAGATGGCGTCATATCGGGACTGATACGCGAGAGCGAGGCGAGCTTGCCAAAGCCGAGTACGGGAAAGACGGATGGTGCGGACGCCGTTCGCCTGGATTGGGAAGTCGGGTCGTTCGCTACAAACTGCAGTCCAGGACGCATCTTGGCGATTGAATCGCGACAAGAGCGCACGCGCGTTTGAATTCTGCGCATTGATATCGTTCCGATCCATCCATCGTGGAACAAAAACGTGTACGGCCATGGGATCTTAGCGTGCTGCTGACTCGATGTGGAGGTCGAGAGTCAGGACCTTTACTAGCCCTGCTTTCCCAACTCCAGCACCGTTTGGATCACTAAATTCTGATCGGACTCAGTGAGGCCGACAGAGCAGGGGAGACTCAAAGCGCGTGCGTGTATCCAATCGGCAGTTTCGCAATGGAACGATTCATGGTTGCGGTGTACTGGACTACGGTGCATTGGCTGCCAAAGAGGTCGCGTTTGGATACCTCTTTCTTCCAGCTTTTTCAGAAGAGTTCTGGAATCCATGCCAAATTCAGCTTCGTCGATAAGTATGGTGTAGAGCCAAAAAATGCTTTCGGCCCATGCCGCTTGGCGCATCAGTGTAACGCCTGCTATGTTTCGAAAGCCGTCCTCATACCGCGACGCGATCGATCTCTTCTTCTCGATAAATTCGTCAAGCTTCTCCAGTTGAGCGCATCCCAAAGCAGCTTGAATGTTCGTTAATCGATAGTTGTAACCAACTGTACCGTGCACAAACTCGACGGGATCGTCCTTGGCTTGAGTTGTGAGATATCGAGCCCTATCGGCCCATTGAGCATTGGAGGTGACTATAGCGCCACCACCGCCGGTGGTTATGATCTTATTTCCGTTGAAACTGAAGCATGCGATCTCGCTGGTCGCACCAATTCTATTGCCTCGATAAGTCGCCCCCAGACACTCTGTCGCATCTTCAATCACTGATAAATCAAATTCCCTCGCGATGACGCGAATCGGATCGAGGTCGACTGGGTGTCCAAGAATGTGAACCGGCATGACCGCTCGTATGCGTCTGCCGCTAGCTCGATTCCGGAGCTCTCCGTTCGTGAATCGGCAGTTCTTCTTCAAGAAATCCGCAACCTTGTCTGGATTGATCTGCCAAAAGTTGGGTTCGGCATCCATCAGCACCGGCCATGCGCCGGCATACCGGATTGCATTAACCGGGGCAATGAAAGTAAGAGTTGAGACTAAAACTTCATCATCGGGCTGGACTCCGCTTACAAGAAGTGCGATATGAAGTGCAGAGGTTCCGCTACTTGTGGCCACTCCTGACTGAGCACGCACTTTTTTCGCGATGGAACACTCGAACCGATTGACGTATTCTCCCACGGACGAAACCCATCCGGTATCGAGACACTCTTTCACGTAGGACCACTCGTTGCCGCGAATCTCCGGCACTGACAGAGGGATGAACTTCGTTGCTGTGCTGGTGTTCGCCATTGCGAGTTCCGTCGCTTAAACTGTGTACACTTCGGGCCGATAACTTTTTAAGTTGTCGCGCACCCAGTTCATTGTTTGCTTCAAACCATCCTGAAGGCGGACTTCTGGCCGCCATCCCAAAACTTGCTCTGCAACTCGGTTGTCTGCAAGCAAACGGTCCACTTCGCTGTCCACGGGTCGAATACGTTGGGGTTCTTGGACAATGTGGCATTCGCATCCAGCCAAGGAACAGATAATCCTCGCGAGTTCGCCAATAGACGTTTCGGTTCCAGTACCGAGGTTGATCACCTGTCCGACTGAGCCTTCGGATTCGGCGTTCTGAATAAATCCACGAACTGTGTCCTCAACAAAATTGAAATCCCGTGTGGGCGTGGTGTTGCCAATTCGTATTGGCTCATGTGACAGTGCTTGCGTCATGATTGTTGGGATTACGGCTCGAGCCGATTGCCGGGGCCCATACGTGTTAAAAGGACGAACGATGCTCACCGGCAGGCCGAATGAGCGATGAAAGGACTCAGCCAACTTGTCGGCTCCGATTTTCGTTGCGGAGTAAGGAGACTGTCCCTGCAAGGGATGCTTTTCGGAAATCGGAATGGTTTTCGCAGAACCGTAAACCTCGCTAGTCGAGGTGTGAACTAGCCGCGATACGTTCGCTCGTAACGCTTCCTGCAGGATATTCAAAGTACCGACGATATTCGTACTGACGTAGGAGGATGGCGATCGGTAAGAATAAGGAATTGCAATGAGGGCTGCTAGATGAAAAACAATGTCGACACCTTTCAGAGCACCGATAACACTGTCGACCTCCCGGATGTCACCCGCAACGACATCCAAATCGCTCCGGTATTCACTGTGCTCGAGCCACCCTTCGCGGCCAGCGCTGTTGTAGTGCACGAGAGCACGAGTTCGTGCTCCAGAGCGAACAAGAGCCTCGGCCAGGTGGCTCCCAATGAAACCGCCTGCGCCGGTAACCAATACCGATTGCGATTTCCAGTTCACGCGCCTTCTCCGATATGGCGAATATCCTCTTGCGCCCGTTCGAGATCTTCTTGCCGTCCGATGTCGAGCCAGTATTCCCAAATAGGAAAGCTGATCACTCGACCGCCGCTGTGAACCACGGTCTGGATAAGTTCTGGCATGTCGAAGTGTTGGCCCGTTGGAATCAAACCCCGGGCTGATGCGGAGATCAGGTAGATTCCGGCGTTGACGAAAAACTTCACGGAAGGCTTTTCAGTGATTGATGTTACATGGAGTCCATCAGTTTCAACCACGCCGTAGGGCACATCGAATCCATACTCGCGCACTGCCACCGTCATATCAGCACCGTGCTCGAAATGGAAATTGAGCAGCGCGCGAAAATCGAGGGCAGTGAGAATGTCGCCGTTTATCACCAGAAGCGGATCGTCCCCGGATACAAGAGAAAGCCCGCCGGCTGTCCCTAATGGGATTTCCTCGGAAACGTATTCTACCTCGACGCCAAATGCTTCACCGTTCCCCAGATGGCTTGCGATCTGTTCCGCCTTGTAGTGAGTACTTATGTTGACCCTAGCCACACCAGCCTGCTTGAGTTGCTGAACGAGCCGTTCGATCAGAGGCCTCTCTCCCACTCGAAGCATCGGTTTCGGGGTGGTCTCGGTAAGCGGCATCAACCGCTTTCCATATCCGCCGGCCATCACGACCGCATGAACCGGTGTGTCAGGCTGGCTGACAAGTTCGTCCAGAACCGCTAGATCGGTCACTTCTCCGTTCATGCTTATCAACGGGATCTGTCGTATTGCTTTTGTTTGCATCTCTTGAAGGATGGTTTCTTTGCTGCTCCCCTGTGGAAGTGTCACAGGCTCTGTTTTTTTCTGTGACTCAAGTTTGCCGAGGAGGTCCGCTACAGGTTGGTCGAGAACGAAGCCATCCAACACAGCGCGTCGTAAGTCCCCATCGGTGAGGGTAGCTATAAGTCTTTTGTGTTGATCAACGACCAGAGCGATTCCCTTTGCGCCTCGGTCAATACAAGCCATAACCGCGCGCAAACTGGCATTCTTACTCGTGAAGAACTTTTCGACACTTCGCATCAGTTGGTCGACACCGCCACTCGCTACTTTCGAGCAACTTCTTTGGTAGAAAAAAGAGATAAATTCCAGTAGATATTATCACTTGGACTCCCGATGACGAGCCGCTGCGTCCAGCTTCGAGCGTGCTTCAATAACGAGGCATCGTAATCATGGTGCTCGAAAACTTCGGTGTTGGGCATTGCAAATGAAAACGGTTGAAATCGGCGGGAAGAAGATTGGCGAGGGAGAGCGATGCTTCGTGATTGCTGAAGCAGGAGTGAACCACAACGGGGATCTTTCCCTTGCGAAGCGTTTGGTTGAGGCTGCCGCTGAGGCAGGCGCGGACGCTGTCAAATTCCAAAACTTCAAAGCGTCGGAACTGATTTCAGCAGCTGCACCCAAGGCAAAGTACCAGAGCGCAACGACTGGCGATTACGAAGGCCAGTTAGAGATGGTCAAGCGGCTCGAAATGTCAGAGGCCATGACTCGAGAGCTGGCTCAGCATGCGGCGGATCATCAGATCATTTTCCTTTCGACTGCATTCGACGAGGTCAGCGTGGACTTTTTGGATGCGGTTGGAGTTCCAGCATTTAAAGTAGGCTCGGGTGATCTCACAGACCTGCCATTGCTCTCCTACATCGGCAACAAGCGTAAACCTGTGCTCTTGTCTACTGGCATGTCTTATCTCGAAGAAGTGAAGGCAGCCGTCACCATGCTTTTTGCGTCGGGCTGTTCACAACTAGCTCTCTTTCACTGTGTGTCGAGTTATCCGAGCGATCCGGAGGCTGCGAATCTTCGGGCGATCAAAACGCTAAAAGATCAGTTTGATGTTCCAGTGGGCTTCAGCGACCACTCGCTGGGTGAGGAATTGGCGGTTGCTGCAACCGCACTTGGCGCGAACCTGATTGAAAAGCATCTTACTCTCGATCGCGATCTCCCGGGTCCTGATCATCGCGCTTCACTTTTGCCGGCCGAGTTCAAACACATGGTGCGTTCGATCCGTTCTGTGGAGATTGCATTTGGGGATGGGGTGAAGCGCCCAACACAGAGCGAAGCCAACGTTCGAGATGTCGCTCGACGCAGTATCGTCGCCGCGCGCACGATTCCAAAAGGTGCGATTGTTACACGCGACATGCTTGCCTTTAAGAGGCCTGGTACCGGAGTTTCTCCAGCATTGTGGGAAACGCTCTTGGGGAAGAAGACGGTTCGCGAAATACCATTCGATACGCTGATTTCCATCGGAGATCTGGCATGACTTTGAGGATTGCGGTCGTAACGGTCGCAAGATCTGATTACGGCATCCTCTATCCGATTTTGAAAGCACTGCGCGTTGATGATGCGATGGATCTGCAATTGATTGTGGCTGCCGCTCATCTCGACCCGAAGTTCGGCAATACAGTTGAAGAGATTGAGCGAGATGGCTTTGCGATCGCATCGCGCGTGCCGATCAAAATGGCGGGAGACTCCAGGCTGGACGTTGCGCGGGCGATTGGCGCTGGTATCGAAGGATTCGCGGCTGAGTTGCAGCAGATCAAGCCTGATCTGCTCCTGCTTCTCGGAGACCGTTATGAGACGTTTGCAGCTGCCATCGCAGCGCTTCCCTTAAGAATCCCTATAGCGCATCTCCATGGTGGCGAACTTACATATGGGGCAATCGATGATGCTATGCGTCATGCGATCACGAAGCTGAGCCACATTCATTTTGCTGCCTCAGACAGGTATGCGCAAAGGATCAGACAAATGGGGGAGGAGCCATGGCGTATTCACAACACTGGATCCCCCGCGATTGACTCCATAATGATGGTTGAGACTATCGAAAAAGCCAAACTTGATGCGG
This sequence comes from Terriglobales bacterium, assembly GCA_036265385.1. Taxonomy (GTDB): domain Bacteria; phylum Acidobacteriota; class Terriglobia; order Terriglobales; family Acidobacteriaceae; genus DATAPD01. The sequence goes on along the minus strand of DATAPD010000015.1, from coordinate 614,318 downwards.
AGTTTGGATTGGATCTCTCCCGCACACTTTTGATTACCTATCACCCAGTCACGCTTGACGGACATTCGTCCGAGCAAGTTTCGAACCTACTAGCAGCAGTTGAGGCTAGCGACTGCTCCCTGCTGTTTACCTATCCGAACGCCGATTCGGACAACGATCGGGTAATTGAATTGGTGAAGGAATTTGTTAGGACGCACGATAATGCCCGGCTTCTGCAGAATCTCGGCCATCGCCGATATCACAACGTTCAAAAATACGCAGCGGCAATGGTAGGAAACTCCAGCAGCGGGATCATCGAGGCAGCGAGCTTTCGGTTACCGGTGGTGAACGTGGGATCTCGTCAAGCTGGACGAATTCGTGCGTCTAACGTGATCGATGTTGACGGTTCGCGCGAGGAAATCGCGCGTGGAATACAGAAGGCACTCTCGCCAGAGTTTCGAGAAAAGTTAAGGAACCTAAGAAATCCGTATGGGGATGGTAGCGCAGCAGCGAAGATTTTGGCGGTGCTGAAAAATGTGAAGCTTGGACCAGATCTACTCATGAAGAAGTTCGTGGACCAACTAGTAGGATGACGACATGAATCAGATCGCGAAACTGGTCATCGTGGGCGCCGGAGGACTGGGACGAGAAGTTCTTGCCATGGTCCGGGCCTGCAATCTTGTGAGTCCTGAGGCGGAGGTATTAGGTTTTTTGGATTCGAATCCAAGTCTGGCTGGAACTCAGATCGCGGGCGTTCCAGTCCTTGGCAGCGACGATTGGTGCAAGGCAAACAAAACCGAAAACCTGCGGTATGTCTGTGCTATCGGTAACCCGATGGCACGATCGATCGTAACATGTAAGCTTTTGGATATGGGTTGTCAGTTTTCTACGATTGTTCATCCCGGAGTGCACCTGCCGGACTCGGTTCGCTGCGGTGTTGGCACTGTAATCATGGCAGGAACAGAATTCACAACGGACTCAACCGTTGGATCCCACGTCATCATCTATCTCAATTGCTCAATTACCCACGATGTCGTTGTGAAGGATTTCTGCCTGATTGCGTCGGGGTGCAATTTGTCCGGAGGGTCGATATTGGAGACCGGGGTCGAACTCGGGACAGGTGCTTGCGTGCTTCCTCAGCGTCGAGTGGGAGCTTGGTCCGTGATTGGCGCCGGAGCGGTTGTGAATAAAGATATCCCGTCGAACAGCACTGCAGTTGGCGTCCCATGCCGCATAATCGCGCAGAGACCATGACGAAAATAGCGCGAGTTTCAGGACCGTTGCGCTAGACTTCGCCAATGATCATGATTTCTCGATGATGTTCATCAGTCCAATTCTTAAGCGCCTGGTTTACCCAGTGCTTTCAGAGACCGGGTATCTGCGCAGCTTCGCCAAAGAAGGGCAGTTGGCTGTCATCACTTACCACGGGGTCAAACCGCCCCAATACGTCTCTCGAGATTCGATGCTCGATGGCAGTTTAGTATCGATCGATCAGTTTCGAACGCAGCTTCGTTTTCTGAAACAGCGATATGCCATAGTGTCACCCGAACTTGTCCGAGAATGGTTGGAGGACGGTCGCAAGTTGCCAAAACGCGCTGTACTCCTCACGTGCGATGACGGCCTGCAGAATGCCGTTACCCTTATGCTTCCAGTTGTGATTGGAGAAGGTCTGTCATGCCTTTTTTTCGTGACTGGTGCCTCATTGAAAACCAGCCCGAAAATGCTCTGGTATGAACAACTCTATTTGCTCATGCGGAAAGCACAACCCTCTGAAATTGAAGCTGACTTCTTGGACAGTCCACCCAAGACGTTCCCAAATCGCAGAGAACTGTGGTGGAAATTGGTGAAAAAGCTTTCGACTGTCGAATACAGTGAGCGCCTTATTTTCATTCAGCGACTTCAAGATAAGCTCGGATCTGACGGCTACCTCGACGTAAAGCCCGGCTCTAGTGAGGGAGAACGTTTTCTACTGGCAACATCCTGCGGAGTCCAGGAACTAGCAACGCATGGCATGACAATCGGGGCGCACACGTTGTCCCATCCGGTACTGGCGCTTGCCCCGGACGAATGCGCGCGTAAAGAAATCGCGGATACAAAGCATTCTCTGGAATTGTTGCTGGGAAAACGTGTGTGGGCATTCGCCTATCCCTTCGGGAACGCTGGTTCCATTAGTTCGCGCGAGTTGAATTTTGCAGAGAGCGCGGGATATACCGCGGCCTTCGTGAACGTTGGTGGCGGCTTTGGAGCCGCGATGCCCCGGTTCGCACTTCCGCGAGTCCACGTGACTGCGGATATGTCGTTGTCAGAACTTGAGGCGCATGTCTCCGGATTCTACAGATCGATGCGAAGACCCGAAGCCATGTTCGCCGATGAAGGATGTTCTCATCGATGACTGTACAGAACACTGATGCCAATCTGGAGGTGTACAGTTCTCCGGACGTTGCAGCGTATTATCAACAACTTGAATATGTTGCCCCTGCGGAGCGGTTCCTGTTTGAGCGCTATGTAAAGCAAGGCGATGCGATTTTGGATTTAGGCGTGGGCGGGGGACGAACAACGCCTTACTTGTCAGCGTTGGCATCGTTCTACGTTGGCGTAGATTACTCGGAGTCGATGGTTCAGGTTTGCCGCGCAAAATTTCCTGGGATCTCATTTTGTGTCGCCGATGTAGCCAATCTCGCACAGTTCGCGGACCATTCGTTCGATGTTGCGGTGATGGCATTCAACGGCCTCGATTACGTGATGCCAAACTCCAAACGGCAACGGGCGCTCATGGAGGTCGCAAGAGTCCTCAAGCCAGGTGGAATTTTCATCTTTTCGTCGCACAATCCCCGAGCGATTCTGCAGCGTCCTTCCTGGAATCCGGAGCGCATTGGGACTCTTGCGGAAACCACCGCCCTTAGAGGCACGCCGATGTATCAAACTATCCTCTTTTGCTTGACCATCGTAAGAGTCTGTTTTGCTTACGTGAAAGCTTTGGCGATCTCTTTTGAGCGATCGGTTCGTCGCCTCACTTCACGTGCCTTCTGGGCGGGTGATGGGTGGATGATGGATTCAGCGCATGGTGGACTGATGACACATTATGCGATTCCGAAAAGGGTGGTGAACGAACTCGTGTCCGCGAATTTGAAATGTCAGCACACAGTCGGCAACGACTATCCAGACAAGAGCAAAGATTTGTGGACTGAATGGTATTACTATGCAGCCCGATCGGAGAAGCCGACAGAGGCCAAGCATTGCGCATAGAAGTTCACCGTGAAATTCCACTCGATTTAGCGCTTGGAGCCGCATGGGATCGACTGGTGCACCGGATGGAACGGCCCGAGATTTTTTACACTTACGAATGGGCACGCGCAGTGAGCCTTGCTTATGGGAAAAGCCTTTATCCCTTTCTGGTTCTCGGATATGACCAGACGGAACTCGTCGGAGTTGCCGCAATGGCAACTGATTTGACAGGGAAGCGCGCGAGTTTCCTGGGCGCAACGACGTCCGACTACTGTGACTTCATAAGCCGGCCAGAGGACAGGTATTCGACCCTTGACGCGGCATTGTCGGAACTGCGAAAAGCGGCCGTAAAGGATATTGCGCTTGCGAATTTGCCTGAAGATTCAGCAACGCTTAAATCCCTACCTCAGGTCGCAAAGCACCATCAATATAAATTCGGTTCCCGTTTAGGCTACGTTTGTGCACATCTCGGCTTCAGTGACACTGAGCAACGCGACCAATTAAAAAGGCGGATAAAAAAAAGAAAATCGTACCGATACGGGATGAATGCATTGGCACGGCAGGGGTCGGTGCGAGTGGATCACCTTTCCGATTGGAAAGAAGTCGAGTCAGCATTGCCCGAGTTTTTTGTCGCGCACGTTGCGCGCTTTCTCGCGACGAGCCGTATCAGCAACATCAGTCATTTGGAGCGCAGGACATTCCTTGCGGAACTAGCCAGATTGCTTAGCGAGTCCGGTTGGCTGGCATTGACGCGTCTTAGCGTGCGCGGAAGGGCGGTCGCCTGGAACTATGGATTCCGGTTCAATGGAAGCTGGTTTTACTACCAGCCTACATTCGAAACAGATGTCGAACAGTATTCGCCTGGCGTATGTCTTCTTTCTGAAATCATTGTTGAATCTGCCGCGCGTCCTGAGATTCACATTGTCGATCTCGGCTTAGGCGCCGAGGGTTACAAGGAAAGGTTTGCGGAAGGTACTCGCAAAACTTTGTATGTCACTCTTTCGCGCTCTCGCACACAACAATTCCGACACATTGCCCGCTACCATGCAGCCGAGGCTGTAAAGAAGTTCCCGCGGGTTGAATCATCGCTGAGAAACGTACGTGCGAAGGTAAGCAGCGTCAGAGCTCGCTCCGAAACTCGTCATTCGTGTGCCGACGATCAGAGGCGTGAGTTGATAGATAGGCTCACCCCTACACAAAAGTTAGCCCTTTACGAATATTCAAAAAACGAAGATCCCGATTCAGCAAGCAGTTCTTCCAACCGCATCGTTTCTCTGGACCTTCGGGTTCTGGCGAAAACAGTCATGGAATCGGGAAATCACTCTGCGTTTCAGACTTATCTACTTCGTCTTGCTCAGCATTTGTCTGTTCTGGGGAGAGAAGGTTTCGCTCGTTTAAATGACGAAGGGGATCCGGTGGAATTTTGTTGCATAGTGCCCGCCGAGCAGACTCTCATTTCAGAGAAGCGCTTGATGCGGGCAAGTGCGGAAGCATCGGTGATCTGTGACATCTTCACTACGGAGCAGCGACCGAACACCGGGCTAGGCGAAAGTGTGATCCGAGCCGCGGTGGATCGAATACGACAGCAAGGCAGGAAACCTTGGGCGGCCATTGCGACGAACAATGTAATCCTACGGCAATCTCTAGAACTCTTTGGGTTCGTGCTGCGCGGGCAAATGTCTTATCGTCAGTTTTTCCAGAAATCAGCTTGAGGAAAGATATCGAGCCATGTGCGGTTCGCGAATGATGAAACTCCCGCGAAGAAGAAAACAGTCAAGTTGGAGCTTTTCCACACTTAACACCCGACTGCATTCGGCACGCTGATACACTACGGAGATATCGATTCCTGTGATTGTTAATGATGCCAATTCCTTAAGAACGGAGGTCTCGCTTCGTTCGTCCTCATTGAACACAGGATCAAGTGAGCCTGCTTCCACGTCGCCGTTCTTCATCGTAGGACTTGGCCGCTCTGGGTCAACCCTCCTTTCGCGGATGCTTGATGCGAATCCGGAATTGGCGGTGTTCCCCGAAACTTGGTGCTACGTAATCCTGGATCGGTTCGGTTGTTTAAAAGAGTTCAAGAGCAATTGGCAATACAGACTCTTCCTCCAGCAAGTCTGGCAAAATCTCATTTCTTACAATGATCCCGCTGCGCGGATTTGGGCCGAGGAGGCTTCGAAGCACCCATCCTACGTCGGCCCGACCGCGCCGGTACTGCAACATTTTGGTGATGCGTACGCAAAAGCAAGAGGAGCTTTACTTTGGGGCGAAAAAACCCCCGGCCACATTTTGTGGCTGCGCCACATCAAGGAGTTGTTCCCGAATGCAAAGGTGATCGTCACGGTTCGCGATCCTCGTGACGTGATCGTCTCCTACGACGATCGGTGGGGCGCAGGACGCCGTGACGATGATTTCCTGATGAGCACTGCAGCGCTGATCCGCTACTACCTTCGCAAATTCTTTGACGAGCCTGGGTACGCGCCCGATCGCTTCCACCTCGTCAAGTATGAAGAGTTGACCTCCAGTCCCGGGACTGTGTTGCGTGCTGTCTGCACATTCCTTGAGATTGAGTTTCAGCCTGCAATGGTGGACTTCCATGACCGGTCTGCGAACTGGATAGCCGGTTCTGAGGCCAAACATCATGCAATGCTGGCGAAACCTGCATCTACAGAGCGAATCGCGCGTTACAAGAAAGCCCTGAGTGATCGCCAGATCGCGGCGATAGATGAATTCTTGCACGAAGAGATGAGATGTTTGGGCTACGAGGGTGATCGTACTAGCCAAGGGATCGAGAGGAGCACGTATTCTCGCGTGCTCGCCAACGCTCAAAAACGATACGAACAGATGCGGGGTGGAGTTTTCCGAAAACGAATGAGACGTCGCGGCAAATTGGTCTTGAATGCTTACAAGATCGGCAGCCGTTGCCTTGCACTTTCTCCCAGACGTCGAGTAGCCAGAAGCTCAAATGATTGGGCTCAACGAGCCTCAGCCATCAGCCTGGCAGAGCACACGCAATCTCAATCACGTATGGGCCAGACCGTTGATCTTGACTTGATGGGTATCACAGAAGTGCCTCAGGAGCCTGGAACCTCAGCTGGATCATTGGGCGAAATCGAACAACTATCCAGCGTGCCGGATCCCGCAAAGTTTCGTCAAAATATTGGACAGATCTCGCGACATTCAGCAGTTTTCTTTGCGGGAACAGTTTTCACAGGAATTGCGGGATATCTGTTCAAGATTTACCTGGCGCGCACAATCGGTGCTAACGCACTGGGAGTGTATGCGCTCGGGATGACAATCGTAGCGCTGCTGGGAGTGTTCAACGGTCTTGGTTTGCCGCAGTCTGCGGTTCGCTTCGTTGCTCATTATTGCGCGACCCGCCAAAGCAATCTGCTCAGAGGATTTCTGCTGAGGTCGTCGACGTTGTTGCTATCTACTAACATAATTCTCGCAAGTGCACTTGTGATGGTTGGCCCATGGCTTGCGCGACATATTTATCACACATCTGAACTCGATCCCTATTTCATCCTGTTTGCCTTCATCATGCTGGTTGGTGCGCTGACCAACTTGGGTGGACAAATTCTGCAAGGATATAAAGATGTTTCTCGTCGCACACTAATAACGAATTTCATTGGAACTCCCCTCGTCATTGTGCTCACCATCGCACTCCTGATGCGGGGGCGAGGCTTGTGGGGTTATCTAGTGGCGCAGGTTTTAGGGGCCTGCGTTGTCCTTGGCTTGCTAATCATGGCTGTCCGGAAACTGACTCCACCGGACGTCTTTCGTCAGGTGGGACCTCTTCCACCTCTCGGTAGGCAAGTGCTAGTTTTTGGAATGGCGGCCCTGGGAATTTCGATTCTCGAGTTTCTGTTGGCGCAGACTGACAAAATTCTGATTGGTTTTTACTTAAATCCGCGCGAGGTTGGAATCTACGCTGTCGCTATGACTGTGGTGGCGTTTGTGCCCATTGCGTTGCAGTCAGTGAACCAGATCTTTTCGCCAACCATTTCGGACCTGCATTCGCGAGGCGAACACCAGCTACTGGAAAAACTGTTCCAAACCCTTACCAAATGGATCTTCGCTTTCACATTGCCACTGTCGATCGCGATCATCATCTTTGCTAAACCGCTCATGGGTATCTTCGGTGTGGAGTTTGCGGTCGGTTGGCCCGTGCTGGTTATCGGCACCCTTGGACAATTGATAAACTGCGGCACTGGATCAGTTGGTTACTTGCTGCTCATGTCTGGCCACCAAAATCGCTTGATTAAGGTGCAAGCGGTGATGGCAGTAACGCTGATCGTGTTTGACTTGTTGCTAATTCCCAAGTGGGGAATCATGGGTGCTGTCACAGCGGCCGCACTGACCAATGCTGGTACAAACCTGTTGAATTTGCTTCAAGTGCGATCATCTCTCAACTTTACGCCGTACAATCGCACGTATTTTCGTCTTGTACCGGCTGCAATGCTCACTACAGCCGCCACACTGTTGCTAAGGCGTGAGTTTTCGAATGCGACAAATTTAGTGACAATTATGTTTTGCATCACTGCTGGTTACATAATATTTGGAACCACTCTGCTGTTTTCGGGACTTGATACGGATGATCGGCTGATTGCCGATGCCGTTTGGAGCAGATTGCGCGGAAATTGGGGGAGGACCAAGTAGCCTCTATGGAAGACTTTCGCGAGGTCAAGCTTCCGGAGCATCTTTGCAAGGCTGCGGAAACAAGATGGGGGCATCGGTTCAGCAGTATCGAAGAACTGCTCACTTTTTTGCTGAGCGAAATCAGCCGAGAGGAATCAGACCACATGGACCAGCGTGAAAAGCACATGATCGACGAACGACTCAAGAACCTAGGGTACATGTGAACGGCAGCGAGGCAATCGACTGCATATCGTATGGGTGAAATTGAGACGTTGGATCGAGTGGTCCTTGAGGGCAAGAAGCGCTTGTATCCAGCGATCTGGGATCCTCATTGGCTTGTTTTGAGACGAAGGCGTCTGATACTGCAGGATTGGATTGCCAATCTACCTGGAGAAAAATTATTCGTCTTGGACGTGGGAGGACGGATCCAGCCCTATCGCCCCTTGCTCGAAGGCCGACTTGCGGGTTATATCGCAACAGATCTTCGGAGGACGCCGCTAGTCCATGTTGTCAGCCGTGGCGAGCAGTTGCCTTTTAGGCCTGAGCAATTCGATCTGGTGATCTGTACGCAGGTTCTTCAATATGTTACCGAGCCTGGAATTCTGGTGCACGAGGTTCTTAGAGTCCTTAGGAAAGGCGGCTCTTTTTTTTTAAGTGTTCCTGCTGTTTGTCCAACGGATGCGTACGAAGAATGCTGGCGTTTCTTGCCGGGTGCGCTGCGTCATCTATTCGCCGAATTCGATCACGTCGAGATTATCCCCGAAGGCCGAAGCATTTCTGGATTCTTCCGAACAGCTAACGCGTGTTTCAATATTTTCGTGCGGTATCCGTGGCTTCGCTGGTTGTATCGTCGAACGCTATGCCCAATGCTGAACGTGATGGGAGCTGGCTTGGAGAGCATTGTTCCTAGCATGAACGATCAGTTTGTAGTGAATTACAGCGTTTTTGCGCGGAAATGAGTTCGTGCCGGTTGAGAATCCTGAACAAAATCAAGGCACGCATTGAGGCAAGCGTGCCTCGGAGTGTCTACCTACCTGACCGGCCTCTATTGATTCTGCAAAGCGATGACTGGGGGCGCATCGGGTTATGCGATTCAGACGGCGCGTGCCTATTAGCGGATAGCGGAATCAAGATCGGAGAGCAGCCCTACGATTTCTATACATTGGAAACATCTTCCGATCTTGAAGCTTTGATATCCATGTTGTCTCGTCATCGCGACTCTACGGGCCGGCCCCCAGTGTTGGTGATGAATTTCGTTACGTCTAATCTTGATTTCTCCAGAACCCTTCAAGATGCTCCCAAGCTGCACTTTCTGCCATTATCCGATGGTCTTCCCGATGGGTGGTCGCGCCCAGGACTTTTGGAAGGCTATCGTGAAGGGGTTCAAGCAGGCTTCTTTTACCCGGCCTTGCATGGAACGTCACATTTCTGCAGGGAGGCTGTGCAGCGGCATTCGAAAGATCAAGGAGAACGTGGCCATCTGCTTCGGACACTATGGGCTGCGAGAACGCCCTACATTTATTGGCGCATGCCATGGATAGGTTATGAATACTGGGACTGCGAACTGCCCTCCGACAAAAGGTTCCTTCGAAAGAATCAACAGGAGAAGTACATAGGTGAAGCAGTTGCTTTATTTGCCAAACTCTTCGGTACGTTGCCTCGTTCCGCCTGTGCCCCGGGGTATCGATCTAATTCTGATACCAACTCTGTTTGGTCCGCACTCGGCATTCGATCTGCACAAAACGGCCCATCGCCTCTGCCACTGCCGCATTTCGACAAGAGCGGAACACTTCAGCTTTATCGGACTATTGAGTTCGAGCCCGCTGTGTCCTCGGACTTTTCACTAGAAGACGTACTCTACAAGGCGGAAGACTGTTTTACTGCTCGCATTCCTGCAGTGGTTTCAGTTCACTCCATCAATTTCCATTCGACTGTGCGCGACTTCCGTAGCCGCACGCTGATGTTGTTAGACAGCTTTCTAAAGACTCTCGAATCGCGACACCCAGACTTGTTGTATGTTCACGATGACGACTTGTTCCATATCATCGAATCGGGATCCTACGAATCAAGCTTTGCGAGTCCAATCATTGATGTGAAAAAGCGGCGTGTTCGAAGCCTTGACGATCTTAGAAAAGCACAGGCATGACTGCCACATCTGTCATTCTCGTAACGGTCGACTGCCTTCGAGCGGACCATGTGAGTTTTCTCGGATACGATCGCCCCACTACACCATTTCTAGATTCTCTAGCTGCTGAAAACTGCATATTCCACGCCGCCACCGCAGCAGGAGTGCCGACGTACTATTCATTACCATCGATCTTGGCCTCACGCCCATCGCTTTCACTGGGCCGTGATGTTCTGGGAATTGCACCCGGGGAACCCACTATTGCATCCGTATTACAAGATCACGGTTATCGCACCGCTGCATTCTCGGCCGCGAATCCCTATATCTCCGCAAGATTCGGATACGACAAAGGATTTGAACTCTTCGAAGATTTCTTAGGCGATGAAGTTGAGTTCACGGTGAGCACAAGTGAAAGCAACAGTTTGAATCGCGCACTGGACCGAATAACCCATCGATTAGGACCGTTAGGGAACTTATATGACGAACTTTATTTTCAGTATTGCCAACGCTGGGCCACATCAAAGCCAGTTTCATTCGCTCAGCTGCGTCGCTTCCCGTCAGCGGACATAATCGTCGAGCGCGCCACTTCATGGCTCGAGACCGTCGGCGACTCACCATTTTTCCTCTGGCTCCACTTGATGGATCCGCATGCGCCATACTATCCATCCCCGGAAGCGCAGGAACTCATGAGTGTTCCGAAATCGTCACCCTTTCAGACACGTTATCTGAATTCCTATTGGAATCGAGATGATATCGGTGTTCGTCGGCTTCAATCGTCGCGATCGAAGATTGTGGACTTGTACGACGCGGGAATTCGGTGGGTTGACGCTCAGCTGGATCGACTCGTTCAGGCTCTAGGCCGCTTGGGCTTATGGGAAAATTGTTTATTTGCCTTGACTGCTGATCATGGGGAGGAATTCCTGGAGCACGGCGGAAGATTTCATGCTCCGACCGGTCTGTTTGAAGAAACACTGCACGTACCGCTTCTACTGCGCATTCCAAGCGCAAAGATCAACACTCAAGTGCAATCGCCCTTTAGCCTCGTTCACCTTGCGCCCACTCTGCTAGATGCGATTCAAATCCAGAGTCCAGCGGAATTTTGCGGTCGCAGCGCTTGGGAACAATTGAGCTCTGGCCAAAAGCTTTCAGAGGTAGCGATTGCCGAATGCATAAAGGGCTGTACGAATCCTTATTGGTCGAAGCAGCGCTGGGGTACACGCCTGATGGCAATACGACATGGATTTCATAAACTCATAATGCATTTCGACGGTCATCCCGATGAGTTATTCGATCTTGAGCCAGATCCTCACGAACTTTCGCCGCTGCCAGACGAGGCAGAAAGGAATTTGCGCCGTGAGCTCATGGCGCGTGCGAGAGAACACCTTGCGAACGAACGAAATGATCTGTTTCGGCTACGCGCTCTTGTCCGCGACTATCGTCTAGAATGGCCAACATCGGTGGCGTGAATATCGTAATCGGTTCCTAGGAATAAAAATCCTGACTAATGAATCAACAAGTACTGGAATGCCCCCGATGCATGGTCCCGGGCCCGCAGCGTTTCGGGCGCTTTCCATGCGACCTCTACACGTTCTGACGCTTACCCCCTTTTATCCCAACAAAAATGACGAGACTAGTGGTTATTTTGTTGCTGAGCCGTTAGTGGAAATCGCAGGATGTGGAATTTCAAACTCGGTCATAGCGGTCCAGCCGACGCATCGAGGCAAAGTCGAGCCAAGCAGTGCTGCACCACCTGCAAATTGGATTCGCTATTTCTCGCTGCCGAGTGGCATCGGTCTTTCGACTGCGGGCGCATTCCTCTTTTCGCGCATGCTTGGTTCGGTACGCGACTTGCACCGAAGTCACCCAATTGATGTAGTTCATGCCCATGCTCCTCTGCCATGCGGCCACGCGGCGATGCTTCTTTATGAGGAACTCAGCATTCCTTACGTCGTTTCAGTGCACGGCCTCGACGCTTACTCCGACATCCAGGTTCGTGGAGTGGCCGGTAAATGGTGCCGGCGCGTTTCCAGTTCGGTCTTTTATCGCGCAAAGCGTGTGATCTGCATTAGCGAGCATGTTCGGGACCGGGTGTTAAAACGTATCCCTGATCTTTTGAATACAAGCGTGGTTTATAACGGGGTTGATCCGGAAATATTTTGTTCCGGTGATCAGGAATCTTCTGGGCCTCCGATTGTGCTCAGTGTCGGTAATCTCATCGAGACGAAGGGACACGCAATCTTATTGCGGGCTATTGACCTGCTACGCAAGCAGAACGTGGACGTAATTTGTGAGATCGTTGGAACTGGATCACAACGAACTGCGCTTGAGCGCATGGCAATCAATCTGGGACTGTCAGTTCGTTTTCTTGGGCGGCTAGGGCGTCGTGAACTCGCGGAGGCTTTTCGACGCTGCACTTTGTTCGCTCTTCCCAGTTACTTCGAGGGACTTGGCTGTGTGTACCTGGAAGCAATGGCGTCAGAGCGTGTTGCGATCGGCTGCACAGGGCAGGGAATTGAAGAGATTATCCGACATCGCGTAAACGGGTGGCTAGTCGAGCCAAAAAACATGGAGGATCTTGCGCTTGCAATTTCCAGTCTTGTTTCTGATCAGGTACTCCGTAAGACTCTTGCAAAACGAGGACGACAGACCATAATCGAAGGTCTCACAATTTCTCACCAAGCCAAACGATTGCAGATGATTTATCAGGAGACTGCAGGATGAGACGTCGCCTGACTCTCATCACTGAAATCATCTCTCCCTATCGTGTTCCGGTATTTAACGAGCTCGCCGCGCATGGCGATATCGATTTACATGTGATCTTTCTGTCTCAGTCGGATCCCACTCTGCGTAGTTGGAGAGTGCCAATCAACGAAATTCATTTTCCTTATGAGGTTCTTCCCACGTTCCGCAAAAGGCTGGGTGGATATCATTTCTTGTTTAACCGTGGCTTGAAACGTGCCCTCGAAAATGCTCGCCCCGACGTAATTCTATGTGGCGGCTACAACTATCTCGCGTCTTGGCAGGCGGCGTACTGGGCACGCCGCAATGGCATTCCGTTCCTCTTGTGGTTCGAAAGTACCAAAGCCGACTATCGCCATAAGTACGGGATAGTAGAAGCTTTAAAGCGCAAATTTCTGGATCTGTGTTGCGGATTCGTTGTGCCTGGGAAATCGTCCGAATCTTACCTGCAATCACTCGGAGTGAACTCTCAAACGATCTTCACTGCGCCCAACGCGGTCGATAATGACCTCTTCTCGAAAGGAGCAAATGCCAGTCGCCAAGACGAAGCAAATTGCAGACGCACGCTTGCCCTTCCGGAAAGATACATGGTCTGCGTGGCGCGCCTCATACCCAGCAAAGGCATCTTTGATCTTCTGGAGGCCTATGCCAAACTGGAAGAGTCGGTCCGATCATCCTTCGCATTGGTTTATGTCGGAGATGGTGCCGCGAAGCCGGAATTGGAGCGCCGCGCGGCACTCATCAAACCAGGGGACGTGCGATTTGCTGGCTTTATCCAAATCGATCAGCTGCCAACGTATTACGCGCTGGCTCTGGCGTCTATACTCCCTACCCACAGTGATCCCTGGGGCTTGGTTGTGAATGAAGCCATGGCCTGCGGTACGCCCGTGATAGCAACCGACGTCGCAGGATGTGTTCAAGATTTGATTCAGGATGGTATTAATGGCAGTGTGATTCCCGTTAAAGATATTTCGAAACTCGCCGACACCATGCGTTTATTTGCAACCGATTCCGAACTAAGGGTAAACATGGGACGTCGATGTTCCGAGATGATCACTACGTTTTCCCCTTTTTGCTGCGCCGCAGGTATAGCACGAGGCTCGATGGCTGTGAGGTTCAAGTGAGTGCCCGGCAGATTCGCCTCGTGTGGGCTGGAGCCGGTGTTTTGTGCGTTGCGGTCTTGTACTTCCTCATTCAACGACGCCCCGGTTTTCTCAACAGCCCAGAAATTCTCGGAGCGATCATTCTGCTGGAACTTGTTCTCGCCAGCCTTTGGCACTACGAGGCAGTCGTTTTTCCTCTACTGATAGTGTTCTTCTTGTGGGCCGGGATGGATGTGCCTCTCATTTCAGTCGGTCTTAGCGCCAGATGGTTTGTGCTTGGTTTCGCAGCATGCGCGGGTTTTGTAATCTGGATGCGCCAACATCGCCATTCTTTCAATGAATTTCACCTTGTAGCTCTCTTTTGTGTGATTGCGGCTCTCGTTTCGGCAATCGTCTCGTCGGATCCCTCCACTTCTGTATTGAAGGTCTTGAGCCTTTCACTGCTATTTCTGTATGGCTCTACCGGAGGGCGCTTGGCACTTGTGGGGCGAGAGGCGAAATTATTGAGAGGGCTGGTTGTCTGTTGCGAGGTTATTGTTTACATCACCGCAATCGCATACCTCGGCGTTGGCGAACCTATATGGGGGAATCCAAACTCCCTAGGTGCTGTTATTGGGGTCGTGTTCGTACCAATTCTATTGTGGGGCATGATTGTAGCTGAGTCGCCTTCGCAACGTTATCGCCGAATGGCTGCGCTTTTTATTTCCGGCGTGCTTTTATATGTTTCCGTATCGCGTGCATCGATGCTAGCCGCCGCTACAGCGGTGTTCGTCTTGTGTGTAACATTACGGATGCAGCGATTGCTTGTTAAAGGTGCGTTTGCGGTAGCGTTGTTTCTCGCGTTTTCTGCAGTAGTGGATCCATCCCATTTCGCATCTTTCACCAGTTCGTTGACTTCGCAAATCTTATACAAAGGGAAGGATGAAGAAGGGTTGCTTGGGTCTCGTTTGAGTCCATGGCAAGAGACTATCGCTGTGATCAAAGAACGGCCCTACTTCGGAAGTGGATTCGGGACCAGTTATATGGGTGAATTCGCAAGTCGTGGAACGCTAAGTCTGGCACCTTCCGCTGGCGGTTTGTACACTAAGGAAGGAACAAATCGCGAACATGGAAACAGCTATCTCGCTTTAGCCGAATACGTGGGAATCATCGGTTTGATTCCATTTGGCTTTTTGCTTTTCCTCACTATCCGAATGATCTATAGAGTGTGTTTGAAACTCCGCAGAACAAATAACCCCTACATTGGTGCTGCTCCCCTCGCGGCTGTGTTGCTTGCCGGCCTCGTCCATGCCTTTTTCGAGGATTGGCTGTTCGCGGTTGGCTACTATCTTTGCGTGTTCTTTTGGACGGTTGCATTTTGGACGTGCGATCTAATTTCTACCTCGGAAACCGCTCCAGTTCGTTCTTCGCTTTCAGTGCGATCGCCATCCATTGCCGCTACCGCGGATGTTTTCTCTAACCGATAGACTAGTCCTTGCACCTTGAATGTGATGGACGAGGCCGCGCGCTAACGATAGGTAATCAAGGTTCGTACTAAACCTAAACGCTAACTAGTTCCGGCATTTCGCAGATTTTCGCGGTCACCTAAAATCCACATGCTGCAGAGTAGAAGAATGGCAAGGATTAAGAGTGCCCAAGCTTGATGAGGTGCAATCAGGATGTTCCACCACCAGCGTTGTAACAACCAGCCTGGAATACGCCCGCTGTCTTGGAGACTTTCAATAAGCGAGCCGCCCGGAATAAGAAATGGTAGGACAATCAGAATGACCGCCATTTTGACCGATCGTTTACAAAGCTGCTGACAACCGAAGCACCAAGCTACTGGCAACACCAGCACTGCAGCATCATAGAACCGATGGTAGATCGGCAAGAGACTGATGACGGTAATAGTACTCAGAAACAACAAGTCTTCACGAACTGCTCGCCTTTTAAGAACAAGCACGGTCCAGACCACAAAGAACACTGCTGTGACAGAGTAGGTCAAGGCGTTTGCGATGTCTGCTGAATGCACTAGCGGGTATAAACCTAACTGCAGGTTGACTAGCCCCAATCGTGTGGGGTTTCTGGGAGTGAAGTCGGTCAAAATTCCGTTAGCGAATAGGGCACGATTGTCTAGCAGATAATTTGTTAACCAACGAATATGCGTGATCTGCAAACGAACGGTAGCTATAAACGTGATCACGATGATGATTCCCCCAGCTACCCAGACCATCCGCCAACGACGAAGTAGCAGGTAGTAAAGTACGAAGCACAGGCCAATCTGCGGCTTCAAACCACTTGCCACCGCCAGCAAAATGCCAGCTGTTATGTCCTCTCTTTTTATTGCACTCAAGATTGCAATGACGCTAAGAGTAGTGGACAGGATGGCCATGTTCGCCAAGGCCATCCCCGTATGAATCGGGGCAAGCCCTAAGACCAATATCAGGAATGTGTATGTACGCAGGTCATCAAGACGAAGTCTTATCAAGGCAAGAAGCGCGAACACCATCATCAAGAAGCAGACAATGTTAAGTGCGATCCAGAGTAGAAGTGCTTCCGGCCACGAGAGTAAGGTGAAAGGAGCGATCAAAATAAGGCAGGGCAACGGATATGCAGTTGGAATACCCCGTTTTGTCAGGATTGTCCCATCGGCGACCTCTTTGCGAAGAAACTCATATTGTGCGGCTTCCTTCGGCCAGAGCCGCAAAAGTGACTCCGGACTGTAAGGGTCCAATCCAAGAACCAAAGCTTTTGACTGTACGTATGGGGATAGAAAGTCGTTGAACTGCAATCCTGAATGTACGGCTCGTACCGGCCCTCTGATCGTAAACTCGATGCTGGTGAGCAGAAGGAGAGGTGCCAAGATGGCAATCTTCCAGTAGAAGGAGGATGAACGACCTTGAAATTTTGGAGATTGCATCCGAAACAGCATAAGTATCACGCCATAGTACATGCCGGGAATCTGCTAGCGTGAGAAACTAGCGTTGGCCGCCATCAATGTCCGGATCTTCGCAAACGATTTGGAATTACAACTGGGTACAATTCGTCTATTCGTGAACGGCCTAGCAGCGACTGCTGGCGGCGGAATGACCTACATCCGCAACATTGCTTCCCAGTTGGCGGCACGCGAAGATGTACATACCACCTTCCTGGTGCCTAGGAGGTTAGCTGAAGAGATCCCCCATACGGCTCAGGTCAGCATTCTTACTCCTGCCCAGCACGGAGGAATCCTTGAACGATCTCTATATGAGCAGTGGAGATTGCCGGAACTCCTCGATAAAAATCATGCCAACGTTTTGCTTTCAGCCGGCAACTTCGCTCTATATAAATCTCCGATTCCACAGATTCTGCTGAGCCGTAACGCGCTCTATACATGCAAAGACTACTATCGCGATCTTCACCGACGCGGCGAATTGCGACTTTGGCTGGACACTAAAACAAAAGGGCTTTTAGCCAAGCGATCCGTGAACACAGCAGAGGTGACAGTGGCTCCAAGCCGAGCATTCGCCGAAGAACTGTGCGCATGGACGGGGCAGAGCGTTACTCCAATTCACCACGGATTCGATCTCAAAAGTTTTCAGGCACACAACGACGAGCTGGAGTCTTCTATCGAGAAACAACTTGCCACTGACGCAAATATAATTCGCCTGCTCTTCGTCAGCCACTACAACTACTATCGAAATTTCGAAACTTTGATCCGCGGATTCGGAAAGGCTGTGAGTCGGTCAAAGGTGCCGCTACAACTTCTTCTGACGTGCAAGCTAGTTCCGGGGGCTAATCCCGGACCTTATAATCCAAGGTCGGCAGCGCGGTTAGTCGAACAACTTGGTCTTCGTCCTCGCGTCCTTGAACTCGGAAATATTCCTTACTTTCAGCTCCATCAATTACATCGTCGCTGTCACATTTACGTCACGGCTGCTTATTGCGAATCGTTTGCTCACCCGTTGGTTGAGGCCATGTCGAGTGGACTGCCCGTGATCGCTTCTGATATTCCGGTACATCGTGAGATTTGTGAGAGCGCCGCCATCTATTTCCCACATTTTTCAGATGAAATGTTATGTGAACGCATCATCCAACTAGCTGCCTCAGTTGAGAAGCGTCAGTGCTTGTCGTCGTTAGGATCTGCTCGCTCACGCGAGTTCAGTTGGAGCAGGCACGTCGAGAAAATTATTTCAATCGCAAAGAGCCTAGTCTCCGCGAAATACGATTAACCACCAGGATTTGCGCGTCTCTCGCCAATGCCGCGTGGGCGTTGAGGGTGCAGATTGCCCCGCAGCGTGATACGTTGCTAAGTGATGGCTCACCGCGATCGGGTGCGCATCAACTCTCCATTTCATGTGCGGCATCGTCGGAATCCTGGCGGAAGGTGCTCCTGTCTCTCCTGAGATGCTAGAGAGCGCTACTCGATCTCTCGCACATCGCGGTCCTGACGACCATGGCACGATAATCTTGCGCTCCGAAGCGCCAGTGCCTGTGGAAATCGGGTTGGGAAATCGCCGACTCTCCATCCTCGATCTATCTCCATTGGGCCATCAACCAATGAAGGATCCGGCTACCGGAAACTGGATTGCTTACAACGGGGAAATCTACAACTTTCGTGAGTTGCGGGCGCGTATGGAAAACCTGGGCGATCGCTTCGCAAGTCACTCGGACACAGAAGTTCTCTTAAAGGCATATGCTCGGTTTGGGGATGCCTTCGTCCATGAGCTACGCGGCATGTTCGCGTTTGCCATCTGGGATGCCCGAGAGGGCAGACTGTTTCTGGCGCGCGATCCGATGGGCATCAAGCCACTCTATTTCTATCGATCTGAAAAGTATTTTATTTTCGCGTCAGAAGTTCGGACGCTTCTGGGTACCGGTCTGGTTCCACGTCGACTCGACGACGATGGCTTGCTGAGTTACCTGACATTCGGCTCTGTCTATGACCCGCTGACGCTCGTAGAAGGTGTGCGCGCGTTGCCGGCGGGGCACATGCTTGTATGGGAGAAAGGCCATCTTCAGCAAAGTCGGTACTGGGATTTGCCAATTACAACCCCTGATTCGACGAAACATGCGGAAGGTGCCGAGGAAAGAATTGCCGGACGTCTGGACGAAGCTGTTCGCATGCAACTGGTCAGCGACGTTCCCGTTGGCATTTTTCTTTCGGGAGGTATCGACTCGAGCGCGCTGGTTGCCATCCTGTCACGCCGCGGAGTACGACCCTCAACCTTTTCGATTGTCTTCAACGAAGCCGAATACTCGGAAGCCGAACACTCGCGTTCCGTAGCCAAGCTGTTCAATACTGACCATCACGAAATCAAAGCATCACAAGATGATGTGCTCGGTATTCTGCCGTGTGCTCTCCGAAGCATGGACCAGCCCACGATGGATGGCATTAACACGTATTTTGTTTCGCAAAAGACTCGGGAAGCGGGTGTCAAAGTTGCATTGTCGGGTTTGGGCGGAGATGAAATCTTTGCGGGATATGCGAGCTTCCGCAACGTTCCGCGCATGGAGAAGTTCAGTTCACGGTGGCGAGGTTTCCCAAGTTTTCTTCAAGAATCGGCGGCTGACATCTATACGAGGGTCACTCGGCGGACGGACCAGAACCGAAAGCTTGGCACGCTCATGCGCGACGAAGTTAGTGTGGTTCATCCCTACTTTCTTTCACGGATGTTGTTTACTCCGGGTCAAACTGAAGACCTGTTGTCACAAAATCATTTGACGCGCGCAAACAAGTTGACTGAGATCCTGAATGAAACGCTTGATCGAACGAAGGAACTGGATCCGGTCAATCGGGTTTCGTATCTCGAAGCGCGTTGTTACATGCTCAATACCCTTCTACGCGACGCAGACTTCATGAGTATGGCGCATGGACTGGAGGTTCGTGTGCCCCTGATTGATCATCGTCTCGTGGAACAAGCCTTCGCTGTTCCAGGATCCGCAAAACTGAACTCAGGCACGCCGAAGCCATTGTTGGTGGAGGCCCTCGGCGGAGCTTTGCCGCAAGAAATCGTCCATCGCCAGAAACGCGGCTTTACACTTCCGTTTGAGCATTGGTTGATGCAGAGCCTTCGTCAGGAAGTCAGCGGACGACTTTCGAAGTTGCACGAATCTCTGCAAGGCGTACTAAGGAGTAATTCCGTCAGCGCAGTGTGGGACGATTTCCAGCAGGGGCGCACATCGTGGACTCGCCCCTGGGCGCTCTATGTGCTTAACCAGTGGTGCGCGCAACATTTCTGATTTATTTGCAAGCGATCAACGGATGCAGCCAACGGCAGAGACGATCACGAACTCATCATCCCAAGTTGGCAAACTTGCGGTCAGCGTGATTATTCCCGTTCGCAATGAGGCAAAAAACCTGCCGAGGTGCCTGGAAGCGTTGCATCAAGCCGGTGAGATTATCGTCGTCGACTCGCAAAGCACGGACCACACGATTGAGATCGCGGAAGCTCATGGAGCGCAGGTAGTACAGTTCCATTACCAGGGTGGCTGGCCTAAAAAAAGACAGTGGGCCATCGATACTCTTCCGCTCGCTTATGATTGGATATTACTGATTGATGCCGATGAAATTGTCAGTTCGGAGCTAGAGGCCGAGATCCGTCAGGCGATCGAAAACGCTGAGTTCGACGGCTACTCGATTGCTCTTCGCATGTGGTTCTTGGGACGGGTACTGCGGCACGGAGATGCCAGTTTCAGAAAGCTAAGTTTATTCCGCCGCGGAAAAGGGCGATACGAGTGCCGCCTGAAGGAGCAAGACACTTCCATGGCTGACATGGAAGTCCACGAACATGTCGTGGTGGACGGTCGGGTGGGTCAGTTGAAAAATCCTTTGATTCACCACAATGTGGAGTCGCTGTCGCGCTACATCGAGAAGCACGACGAATATTCGAATTGGGAAGCGCGTGTGCTCCTCCGCGCCGATCAATCGATTGGTGATTTGGAGCCTTCACTACTCGGGACCCAAGCTCAGCGCCGTCGCTGGCTCAAGCTTCGGCTTTATTCGTTTCCCGGATCATCGGTGCTCCTTTTCCTGTATCGTTACCTGATAAGGCTCGGCTTTCTGGACGGCATTCCTGGTCTGATTTACTGTGGATTTCAGGCAGTCCAGATGTTCCACACGAAGGCAAAAATCTACGAACTGCGCTCCAGGAGCTAACTCTCTTCATGTGCGGTATCAGTGGTCTGGTGAACTGCGGCGACAGGGAATCTCTCGCTAGGATGACGCATGTGCAGGCTCACCGCGGCCCCGATGATTCAGGAGCCTGGGATCAACATTTCTCTGATGGGACCTACATTGGGCTCGGCAGCAGACGACTGGCGATCCTCGACCTTTCATCGAGTGGGCGCATGCCGATGTGCAACGAAGATCGCACACTGTGGATCACCTACAACGGCGAGATCTACAACTATCGCGCACTGCGAAATGAACTTGTAGGCCAGGGGTATCGTTTCTTCTCGGACACTGATACCGAAGTCGTGCTCCGCCTTTATGAGCGACATGGCTATGAGTGCGTCAAAAAACTGAACGGTATGTTCGCGTTTGCAGTTTGCGATTTGCGCGCGGGCAGTCGCGAATTGTTTTTGGCACGGGACCACTTTGGCGTGAAACCGCTGTACTACTGGCATCGGGGAAACAAGCTGGCGTTCGCCTCAGAAATTAAGGCGCTGCTGGAGGTACCCGGGATTAAGGCAGTGTTAGATCCAGCTGCGCTTCACCAATACCTGACTTTTCTGTGGGTGCCCGATCCCGGCACGATGTTTCAAAACATCCTCAAGCTTCCGGCGGGACATTACGCCATTTTCCGCGACGAAGACTTGCGACTCACTCAGTACTGGGACTTGACCTTTCCGGCAAAAGATTTTCAATACGCAGATTCAGAAGAAGAACTTGCTCACGAGATCCGCGACCGCTTCGAACAGTCGGTCAAGGATCAAATGGTCAGTGATGTTCCTGTTGGCGCATTTCTAAGCGCTGGCCTCGATTCCTCCAGCATCGTTGCCATGATGACGCGGGCCACTAATCAAGCGGTGCGGACGTATACGATCACTTTTCCGCAAAAGTATCGGATTGGTGAGTCGACCTTGGATGATCCAGCGGTCCCGTCACGACTCGCCCAGCAACTTGGCTGCGAGAATCAGCAGATTGTGGTCGAACCTAAGGTGATGGATCTCCTTCCGCGATTGACATGGCACATGGACGAGCCAACCGCAGATCCTGCCATCATTCCGGCCTACCTTGTTTGTGAGGCAGCTCGTCCCCAGTCGACCGTCTTGCTCTCGGGAGTCGGTGGCGATGAATTGTTCGCTGGATACCGCAAGCACATCGCGCACTATTGGACGACGACGTATCAAAAATCACCGGCACCCTTGCGCCGCTTGGGCGAATCCGCCGTGCTTGCATTGCCATCGATGCGCGGCAGCAGGCTTAAAGGTAGTATTCGACTCGCAAAGAAAATGGCTCGAGGAGCTTCGCTGAGCCCGGCTGAACAATTTATCCGAAACTGTACATACCTCGGTGAGGATCAGAAATCTGGCCTGTATTCCGAATCGCTGCGTGAGGTAGCCATCGGCACGGATGCCGCTGCGCGACACAGGGAGGCGTTTGAGCGGGTTCAGCACGCTGATTTCCTGAATCAGATGCTTTACCTCGATACAAAAATCTTTATGGTGAGCTTGAATCTGACCTACAACGACAAGATGAGCATGGCCTCCTCGGTTGAAGTACGGGTACCGTTTCTTGATCGCGAATTCGCGGAGTTCGCAGCGTGGAAAATCCCGCCCGACTGGAAGTTACGTAGGGGAATGCGACCGGTCACAAAATATATCTTCCGGAAATCGATGCAGGACATTCTTCCTGCGGAGGTCTTAAACCAGCCAAAAGCTGGATTCGCGGCTCCAATCGATTATTGGCTGGCCAATGATCTACGCCCGATGGTCGATGATCTGCTGTCTGAACCGACTGTCCGCAGCCGGGGTTTGTTCCAACCATCTGTCGTGCGGCGCTATGTGGAAGAACATCGTGCCGGCGCGGAAGATTGGTCCATGCAGATCTGGCAATTTTTGACGTTAGAACTCTGGATGCAGGCATTCCTCGACAACAAGTCTCGAGAAACACCCGCCGTCCGCGCGGCCCAAGTGGCGAACGCATGAAGCAGGTTTTACAGGACGCTCGAACAGGAGCGATCACGGTATCCGAAGTTCCAGCTCCGCAACTGCTGCCCGGATGCGTGTTGGTTGAGATCGCCGTATCGCTGGTCTCGGCCGGAACGGAACGGGCATCAGCTGAGTTTGCGTCCAAGAATCTGCTGCAAAAGGCCAAGGCGCGTCCCGATTTAGTTCGCGAAGTGTTGAGCAAAGTTCAACGGGATGGCTTGGTCTCCGCGATGCGCGCCGTACGTAGCCGCCTCGATCAGCCCTCCATTCCGGGCTACAGCAGTGCTGGAACGATCATCGCGGTAGCTCCGGAGATAACAGACCTTCGTGTTGGGGATCGTGTTGCGTGTGCGGGAGCTGGGTACGCCACTCACGCGGAATTTGCCAATGTTCCGCGCTTGTTGATCGCTCGCATCCCAGATGACACGATTAGTTTCGAGCAGGCAGCTTTTTCTACTGTGGGCGCAGTCTGCATGCACGGTGTTCGTACGGCTGAGGTGAAGTTGGGGGACACGGTTGCAGTGATCGGGCTGGGCTTACTCGGCCAACTGACTGTCCAACTTCTTCGAGCGGCTGGATGTAATGTTCTTGGTCTCGACATTCTTCCGGAGCGAGCTCGATTAGCCACTCAACTAGGAGCGCAGGCGAGTGGCTCCTCGAGTACAGAATTCAAAGAACTCTGCATGCGGTGTACCCACGGACACGGTGTCGATGCCGTTTTGATTACTGCAGAAACACCCAGCAGCGATCCTGTTAACCTCGCCGGAGAAATTGCGCGGCAGCGCGCGATTGTCCTTGCGGTCGGTACTGTTGGTATGGACATCCGACGAAAGAATTTCTACGAAAAGGAACTCGACTTCCGAATCTCGCGCTCGTATGGCCCGGGCCGATACGACACCGCTTACGAGCAAAAGGGACGCGATTATCCGATCGGTTACGTACGCTGGACCGAGACGCGAAACATGGATGCGTTCTTGCAGCTTCTGGCTGACAAAAAAGTCGACCTGATGCCGCTCATCACGCATCGTTTTCCGGTTGAGCAGGCGTCGGAAGCATACCGCGTCATCAGCGGCGAAACTCGCGATCCCTTCCTAGGTGTGCTGATCCACTATGCAGAAGCAGGAAAGGCAAAAGTAGGTGCGCCTGAAAGAACCTTTTCTTTGAGCAGTTCCACCTCCAAGCCTGATGTGGTTGCGCTCGGAGTGATTGGTGCTGGAACCTTCGCTCAAGGCGTTTTGCTTCCGCAACTGAAAAAACTACGCGGAGCATCTCTCGTAGGGGTGTGCACAGCGACAGGGGCGCACAGCAAGCACGTTGCGGAGAAATTCGGCTTTCGATTCTGTACGACGGATGAACGCGAGATTCTGCAATCATCTGAAATCAATTCCGTTCTTATCGCCACGCGGCATCACCTGCACGCCACCGCGGTTATCGCTGCCTTAGAAGCGGGCAAAAATGTCTTCTGTGAAAAGCCACTTTGTTTGAACGAAGACGAACTGCGAAGCGTCATAAAAGCGTATACGTCCGATCAAAGCCGAGTTTTGATGGTCGGCTTCAATCGTCGCTTTTCGCCGATGGCGGTTAAGGTCAAAAAATTCTTCGCTGACATACGTGAGCCGCTAGCCTTGCACTACCGGGTGAACGCCGGATTTCTTCCGCCAGATCACTGGACGAACGACCCTGAACAGGGTGGAGGCCGGATTCTAGGAGAGGTTTGTCACTTCGTGGACCTCCTGAGCTTCCTCACAGGAGCGCCCATCGTCGAAGTTCAAGCTCGTCCTTTGGGCGGTACAGCTCGATACAGCGGCGATAACGTAATCGTATCGCTCCGTTTTGAAAATGGTTCTGAAGGAACGATTTCGTATCTTGCCAACGGGGACCGCTCTTTCTCCAAAGAGAGGGTCGAAGTTTTCGGCGGTGGCGCAGTGGCGGTGCTCGAGGATTTCCGGCGGTTGGAACTGGTTCGAGATGGCCGCAGCACGACCGAGACCTCGCGTTTGTCTCAGGACAAGGGGCACGAATCCGAGCTGATTACATTCATCGACAGTGTGCGAGGAACTTCGAAAATACCGCTGAGTTTCGAGGACACTGTCGAGGCGACGCTTGCGACCTTAAGAATTCAACAATCCATTGCGGTTGGAAAACCGCTTCCCGTCAATACCAGAGAGTTTCTCCAAGAGACGCGGAACTCTCGCAACTCGCTATCCTGACATTACCGAAGGAGCCGAACGTTTCCTCGCATGCTGATCCTGGGCCTAAACATGTTCCACGCCGATGCGTCTGCGGCCATTGTCGCGGACGGAGAAGTGATCTTTGCCGTTGCTGAAGAACGATTGAATCGCCACAAGCACTATGGTGGTTTCCCGGCGCTGGCTGTAAAAGCGTGTCTCGATGCAGCAGGTGCAAAGATCACCGATGTTGATCATGTGGCCGTCGGCCAGGACAGCGACGCGAACCTTACAAAGAAGGTGCAATACGCGCTTGCGAACCCCGCCAAGATTCTGAATTTCATTCACATGCGCCAGCGCAAAGAGGCAATGCGCGACGTCCGCAGTCTTCTGTCGAATGCTCTGGAGATCGATGCGAGCAAGATGAAATTCCGTGAACATCATCTCGAGCACCACATCGCCCACATCGCCAGTTCCTATTACTGTTCGCCTTGGGAGAGAGCTGCGGGATTCAGTTACGACGGCTCAGGCGATTTCGTCTCGACGATGATGGCCCGCTGCGAAGGAACAGAAATTGAAATCCTCGATCGCGTGTTTCTTCCGCACTCGCTCGGTAGCTTCTACACGATGATTTGCGAGTTCATCGGCTACAAGAAGTATGGGGACGAAGGCAAAGTGATGGGCCTTGCCCCGTACGGTAAGCCGACCTATTGCGAGGAGATTTCGAAAATTGTTCAGAGGAAGAATGGTTCATTTCAACTGGACATGAAGTATTTCAAACCCCTCGGAAGCAACCAGGGAATGCAGGTCCTTCCCGACGGCACCGTCCGCCTTGCTCGTCATTTTTCAGATCGGATGGAAAAACTTTTTGGCGAGCCTAGGGAGCCTTACTCCGAAATTACACAACGAGATATGGACCTTGCGTACGCCATGCAGCATTGCTTCGAAGAAGTGTTTTTCCATCTTCTACGAGAATTGCACGCCAAAGTGCCACTGCCAGACCTGGCAATGGCGGGTGGTTGTGCGCTCAACAGCGTGGCCAATGGCAAATTGTTCAAGGAAACACCCTTCCAGCGCACGTGGATCCAACCGGCAGCAGGTGATGAAGGACTCGCTATCGGGGCTGCACTTCATACTTATCATTCCGTACTCAAGCAGCCGCGGCGAGATTTCAAAGCGAGTGCTTATTTAGGGCCAGAGTTCTCTGACTCGACGATTGAGGCCGAACTAAAGAACACCAAGCTCAAGTATCGTCGCCTCGATCGCGAAATGTTGATCGACACCGTCGCTGATCAGATGGTGGATGGGAACGTTGTTGGCTGGTTTCAGGGAAGGATGGAGTGGGGGCCCCGGGCTCTCGGCAATCGTTCCATTGTTGCGCATCCGGGGCTGCCGAACATGAAGGACGTGCTTAATGCTCGCATCAAGCATCGTGAGTGGTTTCGCCCATTTGCGCCAGCCATTCTTGCCGAAGCGCAGACTCAATATTTTGAATACGATCATCCCTCTCCTTACATGCTGCACGTCTATAAAATCCGGCCCGAGAAGCGGCAACAACTCTGCGCGGTGAATCACGTCGACGATACGGGTCGTCTCCAGTCCGTTGCACGAGATGAGAATGCTGCCTACTACGACTTGATTAAAGCCTTTGAGCGTCGTACCGGGATTCCGGTGATCCTGAACACAAGCTTCAACGAGAACGAGCCAATCGTCTGCACTCCTGCTGAAGCGATTGACTGTTTTCAACGAACGAAAATGGACGTGCTTGCTATTGGGCCATTCCTGGCGTTAAAAACAGAAAACTAGCTAATGAGCGGACAAGCTCAGTCGCGGCGATTTGAGTCGCAAACCGATGCGTTAGCCTTCGAGAAAATCGCCACATTTTCTCGTATGCGAGTGTTGGCGTGGGCGCGCGAAGATTTGTACGCCTCCCGCGGATACGAAATCTTTTCTGTGACACCCGGCAAGTCGCTGGTATGGCGCTCTATCGCCGAGTTTCACGCTCCAGCATGGAGACGCCTCACCTCGGGTGTACCTCTTGCGAGTCGGCTGTTTCGGGATGGCTTTCACGCTTTGTGCGTTCTTCCTTCGGGTAGCCTTATCGGTGCTGTTCCCGGCGCAATCGTAACGTGTCCGTCAGGCGAAAATACTTTTCATGTGACGCATGTCATTCAACGAGGTACTCGTCCCCTCCACGTGACGGCGTCGCCAAATGGATGTGTTTACTGGGGTGAGTATTTCGATAACCCTGACCGAAGGGAAGTTCATATTTATTGCTCGAGTGATAGCGGACTCTCGTGGAATGTTGCTTACACCTTCCCTGCGAAAGCGATCCGTCACGTCCATAACATCGTCTTTGATCGCTGGCAGAACTGCCTATGGATCCTCACTGGCGACTATGGACACGAGTGTAGAGTCTTGCGAGCATCAATCGATTTCAAGAACGTGGAACCGGTGTTGGAAGGAAATCAGCAAGCACGAGCGGTGGCTTTCCTCCCAACTCCAGCGGGGATGTATTTCGCTTCCGACACGCCACTTGAGAAGAATTCGATCTATCGCATGAGAGCGGATGCACTTCCAGAACCGGTTGTTTCTCTGAATCATTCATCAATCCACGGCTGCGCGGTCCAAAACGCTCTCTTTTTTACGACCATGGTCGAGCCGAGCACCGTGAACACGAGCAGGGAAGCCCATCTCTACGGGAGCCTGGATGGTGAGCAGTGGAAAAAATGCTTCTCATGGAAGAAAGACCCATTACCCATGAGACTATTCCAGTACGGTAATTGCTTTCTTCCGGATGGACAAAACGAAACCCATTTTTTAGCGGCCTCTACCCTTGCGGTCGAAGGCGCAAGCGAGCTGATTCTGTGGCGTGTGCTGGATATTCACTGAAATCCGCATGCTATAGTTCGACAAAGTTCCTGCAATGTTTTTGACTTCTCGCATTCCCTACTATCGGCGCATCTTCAGCGCTTACCTCTGTGCAGGCAATAGTCAGTTGACGTTCTGGCACGAGACTCCCCAGGAAAATCCGCGTGCATCGATGGATGGACTGGGGGAGTACTACATGCTTTTTGCCGAAAAGGCTAATTACGCTGGCGACCACGACTCGGCGGGAATCCCGATGCTTGACTATCGCGGACAGATCGGTCGCCAGTACAACCCGATTGCAATCGCACAGTGGGGACTCGCGAATTTCAACCTATATCATTTTTCTCACGACAGCCAAGCAGAGAAGAAGTTCTTCGCGTCCGCTGAATGGCTTTGCGCGAACCTCGAATCGAATTCTTTTGGTGTTCCTGTCTGGAATCATCACTTCGACTGGGAATATCGTGATACTTTGAGAGCCCCATGGTATTCGGGGCTCGCGCAAGGACAGGGTATCTCTACGCTCTTGCGGGCAGCGGCCGCCTCGGGCAAGGCACACTACCTTGATGCGGCAAGACGCGCCTACGAAGCCTTCCTCCATCCCACTACCGAGGGCGGTGTCATGTTCGCAGACGAACTTGGAGACCTCTGGATCGAGGAATACATCGTTACTCCGCCCACTCACATCCTGAACGGTTTTCTGTGGGCCTTGTGGGGAGTCTACGATTTTTCGCTAGTCTTCCCCGACTCGAATGCGCGTGAGCTGTTCAGCAAGTGTGTGCGGACGCTCACACGCAACCTCGCCCGTTACGATACCGGATTCTGGTCCTTGTATGAGCAATCCGGCACCAAGCTGCCCATGTTAGCGAGCGCGTTCTATCACAGGCTTCATATCGTTCAATTGCGGATTACCTATCGGCTTACCGGGATTTCGCTGTTCGCCGAAGTCGCCGACCGATGGGAAAACTACTCGAACAGCCGGGCGGGTCGGGCGAGAGCATTTGCCTACAAGAGTGTGTTCAAGTTGTGCTACTACTGAATCACCGTGAAGATCCTGTATGTGTCCCAGTATTACCCGCCAGAGATGGGTGCACCGTCGGCGCGCGCTTCGGAACTGGGAAAGCACTGGGTTTCCATGGGACATCAGCCTACGGTACTCACGGGGTTTCCGAATCATCCCAATGGTCGAGTGCCGCCAGAGTGGCGCTCGAGGTTTCGCCGTCTGCGGTTCCGTGAGGCTGTAGATGGAGTGAACATCACACGCACTTGGCTTTTGCCATTGCCGAACCGTAAATCCATCGAACGCGCTCTCAACTACAGTTCATTCTGCCTATCCGCGTGCTTGACTGGTTCCACGATGCCTAAGCCGGATGTTGTCATCGGAACTTCTCCGCAACTGCTGGTTGGGCTGTCTGCTTGGTGGATCGCTCGCCTCAAACGAGTTCCATTTATCTTCGAAGTACGCGACCTCTGGCCTGAATCTCTGGTCGCAGTTGGAGCGGGAGGTGCGTCTTCCTTGCTGCACCGGGTCCTAGGACGGATCGCCGGGTTTTTGTATCGACACTCGGATCATATTGTGGTCGTCACTCCGGCGTTCAAGGATTACCTGATTAAGAATTGGTCTGTTCCCGAAGAAAAGATTTCCATCGTAGAAAACGGCGTCGAAACGGATCTATTCCGGCCTGAATCGTGCGTAGAAAATTCCGAACTCGGCGCCAGTCAGAAGTTTCGAGTCTGCTACATCGGCACTCTTGGTTGGGCTCATGGTCTCGACACGCTGGTGCAAGCAGCCGCCGAGCTTCAATCCTGCGCGCCGGAAGTCGATTTTCTGCTCGTTGGCGAAGGAGCGGACAAGGATCGCATCAAAGCACTGGCCCACGAACAAGGGCTCTCAAACATTTCGTTTATTGATCAGGTGCCGCGAGAACGGATTCCGAAGATCATTCAGCAATCCGATATTTGTCTTGTCCTTTTGCGAAAGACGGATGTATTCAAGACCGTCATTCCCACAAAGATGCTGGAATACATGTCCTGTTCGCGTCCGGTACTCCTTGGAGTCGATGGTCAGGCTCGATCAATTCTGGAGGAGGCAGGCGGCGGCGTGTACGTCGAACCCGAAAATGCAAACGCTCTGGCGAACGCAATCCTGGACCTAAGAACGCACCCAGAGTTGTGCGAGCAATTCGGGAAAAACAACCGGCGATACATCCTCGCAAAGTTTTCGCGTCAAAAGACCGCGGAACGCTACATTGAAGTCTTGGAACGTTTCGTGGGACATCCACAACAAGACCAAACACCCGTCCTCACGAGCTAATTACGGACGGTAGGCAACCACAGCGAGTGCAGTGGTCATAGAAATGGCGGCTTCCGCACCTCGATAGGCAAATGCTTTTGCCGCGCTTCCCGGGATGAACAGGATGTCTCCCTTGAGTAGCTGGGCATCCGGCGATTTCGCCTGCAGAATCCTTTTGAGTTGAACTGGAATTTCTTGCACTCCGTTCGGACCTTGTCGTAGCAGCTTTGCACTGTTCAGGGACGCAGTCTTGTTCGCGCCACCTGCGAGCGCGAGGGCTTTCAGAACGGTCAGGTTGTTATCTTCGATCATGAACCCGCTTGGCCGGTTCACGTCACCGACAACGTATACAATCCCAGCTCTCCCGATCACAATCGTGTCACCGGGAGCAACTGCCACGTTAGCGTCAGTTTGATCAGCGAGATTTGGAGGAAGGTGAACTGTGGCCTGCGAATCAGGCTTGCTGCGATGTGTAATCGTCACAACACGGCCCGCCTTGTCCGTGAAACCGCCGGCAGCGGAAATCAGATCGTATAGCCTGCGGTCTCCTAGTACCGGGTAAATCCCAGGGCGAACCACTTCGCCCAACACGGTTGCTCCCTGCGAGGCGGATTCATCGACGAAGATGGTGACATGCGGGTTTCGAACGAAACCTCCATCGTCCAATCGCTTCTGAATCAAGGTCTGCGCTTCGTTGATATTGAGATCCGCAACGTGCACGTAATCGATAAGGGGCAGATAAACGTCGCCGTTGTTCGTAATGCGAGTCTTCGTGTTGAGTTCGGGGACGCCATAAACGCTGATTTCGATGAGATCCCCAGGCCCCAGTTCAACCACGCTGGTATCAGCTTCTGACTTCGGCGATGCTTCCTTTGTTGCCGGCTCGGTCGACTGTTTCTCCTGCCAAGCACCGGTTCCTGCCGCTTGAGTTGTCTGGGTGGACGTCGTTGCAGACGGAAATACGTCCGTCTGCGTCTGCTGGCCCTGCAGCAATGATCCGCACCCATGTGCCGCTACAAACGCGAAGACTGCAATCGCAGCACGCAGCGAAGAAAGTCTGCTGACGTCCATGTTCTGTGCTCCAGTTTTCGGCGATCAGAGAAGTCTAGCACGAGGACTTCGTACAGTTTTCAGAACGAAGTTGCAGTAACCTCACCCGTTAGGTTACCGGTCTTTCATAATTTTCCACAGGTTACCGAAAAAGCAAATTGCAACTGTCTTTTGTGAGTTGATATGCTTCGCACACTCGAGAAAACGATAGCCAGCTCACAGAATTGCGTGATCGTTTTCTGCGTGGAGCTGATTCGATCGATCCAATGCAAGTGATTTGATACCCCTGACTCAGTATTAAGCACTCCGCCGAGGGGGCGTAGTTGACTTTTCTTTATCTGGTTGTCTTCGGGCTGTCGGTTGTCTTGTCCTTCATCTTCACGCGCAGCGTGCGCAACCTCGCGTTATCGCGAGGTTGGGTCTCCGCTCCCAGTCTTGAACGTCACCTGCATCGCGACCCTCTTCCTCGACTGGGTGGTGTCGCAATTTTTACTTCGTTCGCGGTGAGCCTTGCAATCGCACAACTCATTGTTTGGCGGCACCCGGAGTGGCCTTTCCCAGCTTCGGCGAAAGCGCTCGGGACGCTGCTCCCCCCCGCGTGCATTGTGTTCCTGCTAGGAATCTATGACGACGTCAGGGGAGCGGGGCCATATCTGAAGTTCACGGTCCAAGCCTTGGCCGGCACAATGCTCTTTGCTGGTGGGTTGCGGATTCTTGATCTTCCCGTTCTCTTCGGCACCCACGACCTGCCGTGGTTCTTGGGACTGCCGCTCACGATTCTTTGGGTCTTGGCAATCACCAACGCCTTTAATCTGATTGATGGTCTTGACGGTCTAGCGGCAGGCTCGGCCCTCTTCTCGACGATTGTTGTTTTCGTTGTGGCTCTTCTCAGCGGTTCTTCGCTGGTTGCTCTCCTGGCGATTGCTCTTGCCGGATCGGTGCTGGGCTTTCTTCGTTTCAATTTCAATCCCGCCACAATCTTCCTGGGTGATGGTGGAAGCCTATTCATTGGCTTCATGTTGAGTGCGCTGGCACTGCAAGGTGCTCAGAAGGCACCCACGATCATTGCCGTCGCGATTCCGGTGGTGTCGTTCGGGTTGCCGATTTTGGAAACGGCGTTATCAGTGATGCGGCGCTTCATCAGCGGAAGGCCTGTCTTCACCGCAGACCGGGAGCACATCCATCACAAGCTGCTGCAGCTAGGCCTCTCTCATCGCCAGGTCGTCATCGTTTTATACGCAGTCTCAGCGCTGTTCGCGTTGTTGAGCTTATTCTTGTTATGGCCAACCGGCAGCACACTAGGACTGGTCCTTGCTGTCGTGGGTACCGGCGTCTGGTTGGGTGTGCAGCACCTCGGGTACCTGGAATTCGGTGAGCTTCGACGAGTTGCGCAGCGCACCATCGAGCAGCGCCAGATCGTGATCAATAACCTGTCGATTCGCCGAGCCACGGAGGAACTCAAAGTCGCCCGTGATTACGATCAGATCTGCAACATCCTGACTGCTGCTTTCGGAAGCAACGATTTCGACTGGTTCGAATTGAGTATTCATGTATTGCCAGGCGAGCGATTTGATGCCGGCCTCGTGCATGTCCTGCCTGACAATCACTTGCGCTTTGCCTGGACAAAACCTGGCGCCTCCGCCCGCCGGCAGGTCGTGCCAGCTTGGACGGTGAGTCTTGAATTAGTCACAACGACCAATCAGCGTCGCGGCTCAATGAGCATTTGCCGCTTTTACACGCAACGCAATTTGCAGTTGGATGTGAACCTTCTGACTTCTGTTTTTCCTTGCGCATTGGCGGATGCTTTGGACAGAGTTTTCTCGCAGGCTCCGACATTCGTTCCATCGACGCAGGACCGATTTATCGCAGCGCGCGTGTGATTCCATATCGAAGCCCTGCGAATCTGCCTTTGCTCGCCTGAACCAGTTCAGCTACTTACACCTCCACAGGGCTGCTGTTTACCTTGCCTATTCAATTGTGTTTTTGAGAAGTGGAGGAATGTAGTTCTCATGCAGGGGTCGTTTACCGCCAGGGACGTCACCTTTCTTTCGCTACCGACGGCTACATTTTGCGTTCAGTGCGAACTTATCAGCAGCAAT
The DNA here is from genome assembly GCA_036265385.1 of Terriglobales bacterium. GTDB lineage: Bacteria > Acidobacteriota > Terriglobia > Terriglobales > Acidobacteriaceae > DATAPD01. Next base: position 580,914 of record DATAPD010000015.1, on the reverse strand, counting down.
AACACGCCATGCTGTCTTGCCTGTGGCAGCACGGCCGTTTTGAGTCTGTCCCGAATTCTTGGAGGCTCACTTAAAAACCAGCAAACGGCGCATGTGATCGCCGATGCCGAACTGGATCAGTTGGTGCGTTCCTTGCTCGGGAGCGTGCCGGTTCTCGGCGGCTCTGCCTCCCGCTTCGATCAGCCCGACCCATCTTCCATCGAAACTGCTTCTCTGGGCGCAGTTTCTCGTCATCATCTTCGCCGCCGGACTGGTCCGGTAGCCATGGAAAGTGACCATGGGGTCCGATGTGTGGAACTGGATCCAGCAGAGCTAGATCTGGAGCCGGGAATTAGTATCATCGCAGAGAAAGCCCAATCCTTAACGCGGGCAACCGGCGCCGCCGTCGCTCTTCGAAAGGGAGATGAAATAGTTTGCAGAGCCCGCACTGGACGAACTGCGCCAGATATTGGTGTGCGTCTTCAGACTGATTCGGGGCTCTCTGCAGACTGTGTTCGTACCGGAGAAGTCCTGCTCTGTCATGATGCTGAAAGCAATCCGCGAGTGGACCTGGCTAGCTCTCGAAGACTAGGCGTGCGATCGATCCTTGTTGCTCCACTTCGGCACCTCCGCCGTACCATCGGTGTTTTTGAAGTGCTCTCTTCAGCTCCCTACGCTTTCGACCGAAACGACGTAGCCACCATGCAATTCCTCTCCGGCATGGTCGTGTCCGCTATCTCGCGACTCTCGTCTCTCCGCCCAGAACCGGGCTCCATGGCTGGCGATTAAGAATGCTCTCGTTGAAATCGAAGTTTTTTCGGTAAAGCTATGCAGTAAGATAGTTTTACTCTATAGTACTCGGCGACGGAGCCATGAGCACCAATACGCCTGCCGTAGTGGAATCCTACAAGTGGGCGGCGGAACGACGGCATCGTTCTCGCAGCGGAATCTTCACGCCCGCTTATGCCAGCTTCGACGGTTCGAACGCCCTCGATCTTCACGAACTGCTGAACATCAGCGAGGAGGGCTTTTCCGCGCAGATTCTGTCTGAAACTCCGGTTAATCAAACCATCCAGTTCCGACTCATTCTCTCAGAAGGGCACGGATCCATTGCAGCCCAAGGGCGCGTTGCCTGGAATCATCATGGCCGCCTTGGAATTCAACTAGAGCCGCTCGATCTCGAACCCAGAAGGCAACTTGAAGCGTGGCTATTCCTGAATGCCATGCGCGCGCCGAGCGAAGAACATCCGGCCGCTGCCGAGGAGAAAACGGCTTCCGCTCAGCCCGAGCAACGCGACGGCGTTGCGGAGCAGGCCTCACTGCTCAATGCGCTCGATTCGATCCGCCGAGAAGTACTGTCACTGTCCCTGCATCCTCAAGCTGCTGTGCAGCTGATTGCCGATCGCGCTTTTACCTTAACCGAAGCCACCGGTTGTGCAGTTGCGGTCAGAGAAGTCGATGCGATGGTTTGCCAAGGCCGTGCGGGGGAGGATGCTCCGCCGATCGGTGCCAGCTTCCACACGGGTAGCGGGTTTTCAGGCGAATGTGTTCAGAGAAAGAGCCCTCTGCGTTGCGACGACTCAGAGATCGACTCGCTAGTTGATCGCGAGAGCTGTCGGGCTTTGGGAATTAGATCGCTTTTGGCTGTGCCAATTTCGTCCGGAGAGTCGGTAGTTGGACTTATCGAAGTCTTTTCGCCGGTGGCGAATGCTTTCGGTGAGCTGCATGAAAAGATTTTGGTGGAATTAGCTGAGTATGTGTCGCCGAGCGTTGCGTCAATGGTTCCTGCAGATGTCTCAGCTATGCAGGATTCAGCCGACCAGCCTGAGAAGTGGTACAGCCGCTTTCCATTGAAGCGTTCCCATGTGATCGTGGGAATGACAGCTTTCGCCTTGTTGGCAGGAGTGCTGGGATATCTGGCGGCGCCTTGGCTGCAGAAGTCCGTCAGCAAGTCGCCCGAGCCAAGAGCAATTTCCACTGAAACGCCGACAGTCTCGCCGAAGCCTGTCTCTCGGACATCGGCAACCCAAGCAACGACGATCGATCAGCTTCGACAGTTAGCAGAGAACGGTGACCCCGCCGCGCAATTCGGACTAGGCGCACATTATGCAATCGGCGATGGAGTTAAGCTCGACAATGCGGAAGCGGCTCGGTGGTTCATCAAAGCGGCTGAGCAAGGACACGTCATCGCTCAGGACACAATGGGTGCCTATTATTGGGCTGGTCGGGGTGTTCCGAAAAATTTGCGCAAGGCGTATTTCTGGTCGCTTTTAGGCCGCGCCGGGAACAACGAAACAAGCAAGTACCGCATTGTCGCTCTTAACGCGCTCCTCTCCCGAGAAGAAATCGAGGATGCTCGGCAGGACGCAGAGCGCTGGATCCGTGAGCGCACCTTCGCTGCAAAATCTTCATCTAAACAGTAGAAGCAGTTCCCATGCCCACCCTTCGTGACATTGTTGATCAAAACGTCCGCGAAGGCGATCTGTATGAAAAGCTAGATCGCAATCGCGTACGGTGCTTTGCGTGTGGACATTGTTGCCCTATCCCGGAAGGCCAACCCGGCGTCTGTAAGGTGCGCTTCAATCGCGGAGGGACGCTGTTTATCCCATGGGGTTACACCGCGGGTGTTCAGTGCGATCCGATCGAAAAAAAACCGTTCTTCCATGTTTTTCCCGGTGCTCTTGCCTACAGCTTTGGCATGCTCGGATGCGACCTGCACTGTGCCTACTGTCAAAATTGGGTCACCTCACAGGCCCTTCGTGATCCCGCGGCCATTTCCCCACCTTTGCCTGCAACGCCTGAGGCTCTCGTTGAGGACGCCGTCGCCCAAGGCGCTGACGTCCTGGTCAGCACGTACAACGAGCCACTCATCACTGCTGAATGGGCCGTTGCGATTTTCAAGCAGGCTCGCGCAGCAGGATTGAAGACTGCCTTCGTTTCGAACGGAAACGGAACACCGCAGGTGCTCGAATACATTCGCCCCTGGATCGACTTCTATAAAGTCGACCTCAAAAGTTTCGACGATCGACACTATCGGCAACTTGGCGGGCGTTTACAACCCATTCTGGACACCATCCGTAGCTTGCACACGATGGGAGTCTGGCTGGAAATCGTGACGCTGCTCATCCCGGGCTTCAACGATGCCGACGGCGAGCTCCACAATCTAGCCGAGTTTCTTGTTTCCGTGTCGCCAGACATTCCATGGCATGTCACCGCTTTCCATCAGGACTATAAAATGACCTCGCCCGAGGACACCCGCCCTGACGATCTCTTGCGCGCGATCGCAATCGGCAGAGAAGCCGGTTTACGATACGTGTATGCCGGGAACTTACCAGGACGCGTTGGGAACAACGAAAACACTCGCTGCCACGAATGCGGCAAAACACTTGTTCGCCGCTATGCGTATTTGGTCCAGGAATACTCTTTGACCCCGGATGGCCGTTGCCCAGATTGTGGAACGGCAATTCCGGGCCACTGGTTTAGTCGCTTTTCCGGACAACGAACCTCCACTCCTTTTCTTCCACGCCGAAGGTCGCCATTGGTTACAATCCACAGTCGATCCTGAAATCGGCTCATGCCAAAATTGCGACTTCTTCTCACATTGCTGAGCATCAGTTTGCTGTGCGCGTGCTCACCTCGTGACTTTCTTACGCGCCGGCTCGCCGCCAATCTGATCGCAGCGTCACCGGTATTTAAGGCGCGGCAGCAAGTCTTCGTTCGGACTGGCGTTATGTCGAATAAGGATTACACTTCCCCCGAATACCTCGTTTTGCAGCATCACGGGTGGATCGGTGCGACGAATGTTGCCTGTCCCCTCAGTGTTCAGCCGCCCCCTTGCTGGGATGTCGTCTTCACTCCGCTCGGCGTCGACGTTTTCCGTAGCCTCATTCCTACTCAGGATTCGAACAAGCAATTGTTCAACATACCCACGGCTCGAAGGCAGATGGCTGAAATCACCGGCATCAGTAAAGATGGCAATTTCGCTGACGTTGAATTCGTCTGGCGATGGGAGCCGATTAATGAGGTGGGAGCTGCGCTATACGACGGAGGTACGCGATACGTCGCCAGGGTTGCTTTCCAGCATTTCGACGACGGCTGGCGAGTGCTGGAAGGAGCCGCTCTGCGCAGCAATCAAAATCTGAACGATGCTCTGAAAAACTCTGAACCGGAGCGCTGAAATGCAACTCCGCCTTTCGATTTTTGCAGTGTCGTTGTTGTATTTACTTGCCTGTTCCGCCTCTCGCGCCGATGACCTGCAAACGCTCGCCACAGATTTCTGGACGTGGCGTGCGGCTGAGCAACCAGTCTCAACGGATGACATACCCCGATTAGAGCGCCCGGCTCATTGGGTTCCAAGCTGGTCGCCCGAATCTGTTCAAAGCTATCGCACGAAATTGGGTGAGTTCGAATCCCGCTGGCTCAAACTCGACGTTGCCAGCTTGCCGATTGCACAACAGGTTGATTATCGACTGATGGGTTCTGCAATTGCCCGCGTTCGATGTGAACTCGATGTAAATCGCGGATGGCAACGGAATCCTGGTTTCTATATCGATCAAACTGTGGGCGCATACTTTCATCTGCTTCTGCCTCCACCGCCATTCGATGCTGTACGCACATCGCTGATCGTGGAGACGCTCGCCTCAATTCGTACGACGCTCACTCAGGCCAGAACGAACTTGAGCGACATACCTGCTCCGTTTGCCTCCTTGGCAGTCGATCGGCTCGCAAACATCCGTTCGTCATTGCAACAGTCGGTAACCGCTCTGAAACCAAAACTTGATGCGAATACCTCCAAAGATCTGGACGCGAAGGCTCAGCAGGCGATTCAGGCCCTTGAGGACTACCGCGAGTGGTTGCAGGCACGAGTGCCAAATCTTCCTTCCGAAACGGCCGTCGGCCGCGATTCCTACATTTTCTTCCTCAAAAATGTGGCGCTCATTCCATATTCTCCTGAACGTTTGCTCGAAATCGGGAAAGACGAGTGGGCGCGATCTGTTTCTTTCCAGGTGTACGAAGAACATCGCAACCAGAGCCTGCCGCAGCTCGCCCTTTTCAAAACAGAACAAGAAGAAATTGCGGCTACAACTCGTGACGAGCTTGCCGTGCGCCGATATCTGCAGGAAAAACAGATTCTGTCGGTACCCGACTGGTTGCAGCATTATGGCGTCGTGCCGATGCCCGATTACCTCGCGCCGCTCGAAAGTTTCGGGGAAACTGACGATTTCACGTCCCCTTCGCGTCTCAAAGAGAACAGTAGCCGTTACATCAATTCGCCGGCGCCCGATCTCGGTTATTTCGCTTTGTCGGTGGCAAAAGACCCGCGTGCGGAAATCGTTCACGAAGGAGTACCGGGTCACTACTTCCAATTGGCTCTCTCGTGGGCGCATCCGGACCCGATTCGACGACACTATTACGACTCGGGGGCAAATGAAGGCATCGGTTTTTATGCGGAAGAGATGATGCTCGAAGCGGGACTCTTCGATGACAGCCCACGCTCGCGCGAAATCATTTACAACTTCATGCGGCTTCGCGCGCTGCGCGTTGAAGTGGACGTTAAGCTGGCACTGGGACTTTTCACCATCGAACAGGCCGCAGAGTATCTCGAACATACCGTTCCCATGGATCGACAAACTGCGCGCACTGAAGCAGCGTTCTTCGCCTCTTCTCCCGGTCAGGCGATTTCCTATCAGATCGGCAAAACGCAAATCCTTCATTTCCTTGCTGAAGCCCAACGAAAGCAGAAGGAAAAGTTTAGCCTCCAAAGATTCCACGACTCTCTATGGTTGAATGGAAATGTTCCGATCGCGCTGCAAACGTGGGAACTGCTCGGAATAAAAGATGATCTGAACGCAGTGGATCAGCTCCATTGACCGACAGTCATCGTAACCCTAAGAACCAGATCAGATTCGATTGCCACTCCGACCTTCGCGCGTGTATAACTCGCTTTTCCTCGGACCTAACCATGATCAAGCCCCGGTGTCTCTTCACTCTGCTCCTGGTTTCATGCTCGGTAGTCTTCGCCCAAAACAAGCCCCCGGCCACGCTCGATGAGTATTTCAATTCCGTGAGCTTTAATGCTATTCGCCCCTCGCCGGATGGAAATGCGCTAGTGATTGCTACGAGCCGTGCAGATTGGGACGCCCAGGCATTCCGCAAGGAGCTCTGGTTGTACCGCGATGATGGCCGGGGCAGCGGAACCCTGACCCAACTCACGCAATCGGGTCACGATGAAAATCCACGCTGGTCTCCGGACGGCAAATGGATCGCTTTCTTGTCAGAACGCAAACTGATTGCTGGCAAAGAGGGCGACGCAGCCGGCAACTCCTCTAGCGATGTCTCTCAGATCTACCTGATTTCCCCGAATGGTGGCGAAGCTTTCGCCATTACTCGAGGAGAAGACGATGTTCATACCTTTGCGTGGTCGTCCGATTCCACCACCATTTATTTCGCGACCCGGACACCTTGGACCAAGCAGCAAACCGACGCTTACAAGAAAGAATGGAAAGACGTTATCCAATATCGCGCTGCGGAGCGTGGCGATACTGTTTTTAGCCTTCGCCTGGCGGATGCGATCGCGACACACAACGCTGCTCCAGGCAAGGAAGGTCCCGACGATGCGCCGACAACAACGCCTGAGGCGAAGGCAATCGCCGTTAGTCCGTGGCGACTGGACGATCTGGATGCATCTCCAGATGGTCATCGCCTGGCCTTCGTAACCACATCAATTTCACAGCGGCAGGAAAAAGTTAACGAGTTCGAGATCTATACCGTTGATCTGTCAAACGCCAACCCGCAAGTACAGCCAAAACAAGTCACTCATAATGAGGCGGTCGAGACGGACTTGCGATGGGCACCGGACAGCATCCACGTTTTCTTCCGCGTGGATCTCGGTTCCGTGGAAGGGAAGTACCAGGACACTCAGCCGCGTCTGTACTGGGTTAATGCCGATAACAACCAGCTCGACCGTTGGGCCTCTGACTTTACGGGGGCGGTGGCGTCTTATGCGCCGACTCAAAATGGTGTAATCGCCGGCGGAAAAATGGGGACGGAGATCGCCACATACACCCAAACCTCCCCCGACAAGCCCTTCACGAAAATCAATGGAGTGCCAGGCTGGTATGAACAGCTTGCTTCCGCCGAGCATTCTCCTCGGGTCGCATTCGTTCACTCCACCATTGAGCAGCCAACTGAAGTGTATCTAGCGGAGAGTGTCGACAAGCTATCGCAGGCACGTCCCATCACCAGCCTGAACAAGCTCTTCACCGAACGAGACCTGCCCAAGGGCAAGCCGTATCGCTGGACTTCCGATGATGGCACCTCTGTTGAGGGCATGCTCATCTACCCGCCGGGGAAGTTCGAAGCCAAAAACTTGCCGATGTTCACACTGATTCATGGCGGCCCAGCCGACGCAGATGGCAATCATTTCGAAGCCGACTGGTACCAGTGGGACCGCATCCCAGCTACTGCGGGTTGGCTTGTCTTTGAACCGAACTACCGCGGATCAACCGGCTACGGCGATAAGTTCCTGATGCAAATTGTCCCTGAGATCGTTTCTCGCCCGGGCAAAGACATTCTGGCCGGCGTCGATGCTCTAGTTAAGGAAGGGATTGCCGATCCCAATCGGCTCTCGGTTGGCGGCTACTCCTACGGCGGCTACATGACTAATTGGCTGATCACGCAGACCACTAGATTTAAGGCTGCCGTGACCGGCGCCGGCGCAGTCGAGCACGTTGCCAACTGGGGCAATGACGACACGACGATGGACGACGCCTATTTCCTTGGCGGGCGCCCCTGGGAAACTGCCCAGCGCTATCACGACGAAGCCGCAATCTTCCAGATCGATAAGGTCAAGACGCCCACTCATATGGTCGGAGGCGCCGATGACATCCGCGTGGCTGTGCTGGAGAACTATCTGCTCGATCATGCGCTCTTCGCACTTGGCGTCCCCAGCCGACTTCTGATCTTTCCCGGAGAAGGCCACAGCCTTTCCAAAAATCCATGGCATGGAAAAATTAAAGTGCGAGAGGAACTAAAGTGGCTGCAGAAGTATGGCGGCATGTGACTACAGATCTGCGGGTAACCTGGGGTTGAAGTTTTATCTCGTTCCAGCAGAATCTGGCGTTGCGCTCGCTAAGCTCGTCTTGTGTGATGCTGCCGCGTACCTTGCAATGCCCTTGTAGAGCGCTTCCGCGATCTGCTGCCGATATTCGGCGTTCCTGAGCTTCTCTTCGTCCGATGGACTGCTCACAAAAGAAACTTCTGCCAGAATGGAAGGCATGGTCGTGCCTTTGAGCACCACGAACGAGGCGGCCTTCACGCCACGATTGCGGATCGATGGATTTTGCGACGAAAGAGTCCCGAACAGCGCCTTCTGCACACTCAATGCGAGTTTCTTGGACTCTGAGCGTTTTTCCTGCATTTCATCCGGAGAGAGCAATATGTTCAAAAACTTTTTGACGGTAGCGTCTGGCTCAGCTTCCTTCGATCCCGGAGCTACAAAAAGATTCGTGTAGTAAGTCTCCACCCCGCGTGCAGAGGGAAAGTCGCTATAGTTTGCGTGAATGGAGACGAATAGGTCGGCGCGCGCTTCATTAGCGACTTCTGATCTCTGATCCAGTGGCAGGTAGTTGTCGTCTTGACGCGTATAAATGACGTCGCTTCCCAACCGGCTCTGGAGCATCTTTCCAAGTCGTTGGGCAATCTCGAGGACGAGGTCCTTTTCCAACAAGCCTTTTCGGCCGACTGTTCCCAGATCCCACCCGCCGTGGCCGGCATCCACCACAACGCGAATTTTCGGAACTCGATTCCGCCACTGCTTCTCCTCATTGGACAGAGTCGGCAATGTCGGTGCTGTGACATTCATCGCCAGCTGCTTCTTGGCGGCATCTGCTTTGTCCGGGAAAAGCGATGGTGTCTTGGCTATTTGATCCCCAGCATTGCTCCCGTGCAACGAAACCACTAGCCGATAAGGATTCTGCTCAAGGCTCACTGAGAAATTCGATCCTGGAGCCGTGTCCAGTACAACGCGAGTCACACCAGCAACGGGCTGTGCGATTCGCACTCTGCTGAGCAACGGATCTCCGATCTGCCATGATTTTCCGAGCAAATAATCCGGCAATACTGTGTCATGGAGATCGAAGTAAATGCGTTCTGGCGATGCGAGTCTGTGGGCTTCGTAAGGAACTTGGTCCTGCAGGTCAATCACGACTGTGCTCGCGTCAGAGGAAGACCAGTGCCTCACGCCTGTGATTTTGGGAAGCACAGCAAGGTGCTGCGCATCTTCACTGACCTCTTGCCGAGCGGATGAATTATCACCTGGAGGCGACAGGTCGAGAGCCTCCACTTCTTCATTCGCATTCGAGGGGTTAACGGCGGCAGTCGCATCTAACTGCTTTGCCTGTCGCACAACTTCCTTGATCGCTGGACGCGCGTCTTGCGCATCTTCCATCCCATGGCGAAGTTTCCACCACAGCCCGCCAGCAAGCAGGCTAGCGACAATCACCATTGATGCAACAACTCCGAGACCCGGAATGCCGCGATCTGTCGACTCGAGCTTGTCAAAAACGATGGGTTCCGCAATAAGCGGCGACAAGCCCTCGCGTACTTCGATTGCTTTTTGAGATGGCCTCGGCGCTGGCCGCCAGTTTAGAGACTGTTTCCCGCTGACATCACTCGCCGGGGAAGGCCTGCAACTGGCACCCTTCTCGTCATCAGGTTTCAACGCAGCTAACAGTAGCTCAGCAAGCAGTTGAAGGCTGCGCACATCGCTGTCGTTGAAAGCGTGAGCATCTCGGGAAAATGCCTGCACCAATCCGATGGTTCGTATCTTGCCGCAGAGTGGTACCGCAACCATCGATCGAGTACCCAATCTGCGACAAGCTTCAAGGTTCACCCGAGAATCATGTTCCGTGTCGTCACAACGGACGACTTCTCCCGCTCGCAGGCAGGCTCCGGAAAAATCCGATTGCGGATTGAGTTGAGCGCCTAGGTCCGGACAAACCGTTCCAGCTGAGCCTCGACAGACAATAGCGTTCCCTTCCGCTAATGCGATTGCCACTCCGTCCGCCCCAGTGACGCCTCGAGCGCGTTCAGCTACTAAGCTGAGAACTTCCTCTAGAACAAACAGGTCTGTATCGGAGCCTGCATTGACGGCTGCTGGTGTTTCTGATCGTGTGCTTCGTACTTGTTGATGTAGTGCCGAAAAAGCTAGCAATGCCTGGAGAGCCTCGCTCTGCTCCAGCATTTGCAGGTCAGAAGCGGACACAGGTTCTCTCTTAGAAGAGAGAAGATTCGGCTTGTCGAGACTCGCAGCCATTTCTAAAAAACACACGAACTCCGCCCTGCGCGCGCGTGCACGAAAAGGTTCCCATGCCATCGCATAGCAGAGTAGTGAAATTTCGGAGTGTCACCTTTAAGTTACCGAGCTTTTTCCCTGGAAGCAATGTGCCGAGGTAACTAAGGTCACCATGGCCTTCCGGCCATGGTCGCTAGTGCCAGCGCCGGAACCCATTCATCTATAGCACTTTTCTCCAATTGCGCCACCGTGAGTTTCGCCCTATGCTACGGGGTAAGGTAGGTTTCAGTGACCCGAGCAGTTGAAGTCTCCTCGTCCCAGGCGTACGACGACCATTCCACCCGTAAATCACGCTGGATGTGGCCCTTAGGCCTTATTGCCACCGGAATCGCAGGTGCCGCCGTGATTGCTTTCCGTGGCTGCTGGCATCGCAAGATGAGCTGGCCGGTCCGCGTTCAAGGCCAGTCTTATCAGGTGTGCCTCGGGTGTGGGATCAAACGGCTCTTTGATGAACAGGCCTTTCAATCCTATGGCCCGTTCAGCTATGACCTGAACCAACTGATTGACTGGGATCGTAACCAGCGTCGGTCCGCAGCCGCAGCGGTTCACCCAGTCGAACGACACGCCTCCTGATCTCCCGCCATCCGAACCACCACGGTTAACTGTCGATCAGAGTTCCGCAGACTACCATCGTCTGCATGCCTTTTTCATCTGAGGGAGCGATTGAGTCCGTAGAGACTCATGACAGCACTCCCCGAGCATATCGATACCGTGTTCCCTCACTTGTTTACGTGCGTCTTGATCAGGGAAACGGCGGCATCGTTCGCGACATCAATGCGGATGGGATCGGCATCCAGGCCGTAGGCCATCTGCACGCAGGCCAGGCCGTTCTAACGCGCTTCGATCTCCTGAACCCGCGAACCCACATCGAAGTTCCCGCAGACGTGATTTGGGCCAACGATTCCGGACAGGCCGGATTGCGCTTCGAATTGAGTCCCCGCGTAAGGCGTACTGTGAATGATTGGATTATCACCAATCTTTTGGCGACACTTCACGCCACCACATCTCCCGCTTCCATGTTCGGACCCAACTCATGGATTCGTGAACCGGCTCTGCCTAGTACGACGCTTGCATCTTTCCAACCGGTCGTTAACGAGGACAATTCGGCCACTATTTCTCTTCCGTTTTGGCCACGTCCTCTGGCCATGCGCACGGTTTGGATGATGATGGATGCCCTCCTGGTCATGACCGCGGTCCTTCTGTTCTGGCTGGTATTCCTCGTAGTTGCCCGATCGTTTCCGCCCTGGAATGTAACTGCCGCACTATTCGGAGGGATCACCCTAATTGCGGCATTCGGCTATCGCAGATTGTTTCGGATCTTCGCGATCGAATCTCCCGGATGTCTCCTGGCTACAAGAGCGGCTGCACAGGATACTCTCGAACAGATCCGCGGCATGGATGATTCAGACCGTTTTCGCTGAAACAGCCGGAATTAGAAAGTGCGAAGCGGATCGGTGCTGGAATCGTTGCTTCTTAGGACGGCTGGGCGCGTACTAGTGTGCGAAATATCGCTGCGCGAGCCACATCTCGAGATCTTGGCGCACTGACGCTGGCAGCTGAACAAACTTCAATCCTGCGTGTCCAGTGTGATCGGCCCACGCAATCTGTGCGGATGCTTCAACCACGTGGCCGCTGCCCGGCAATGAGAAATTGATTTCGACTTTTCCTTGAGCATCGAGTCGGCGATCAGCCTTGATACCGATACCACCCTGACTTACATTCCGCAGCTCTGCTTGGATTTTGCTTTTTTTACCCCAGTTCACGTTCACCGGCGTGTGAATTTTGTGACGGTGATAACGCAGTCGACCTGTCAGGATTAAGTTTCTAGCAGCAGAGAGAGTTCGGACAGCTTGCTCCACTGAAATCGGCTTCTCGAATCGGAACAACGTGCTCGCATCCACCGCGCAATCGACGGTGCGTTGGGCGCTGACGACTACAAGCGGCACCGTGTTCGTACGCACATTTGCCTGCTCAATGCGGTGCAGAAATTGGTCAGTTCCGGCGAGGTCGCGATCGACGATCAATGCATCAACTTTGGAGCGGTTCAGCTTGACCCATGCCTGATCGGGGTCCGTCAAGACATCGACATCGATGTGAAGACCGCCGAGGATACATTCCAGGACACTGATTTCCTGCCAGTCGCGCGAAACCAATAGAGACGAGAGCGTCATGTAGTCCAATGTAGACTGCTGCCGTAACCGTCCCTAGATCACCAAGGTAATTTGCGATTGCTCTCAACTTCTCAGGAAGAAGACCCGCTCGATCAACCCCCGATTGGATGGAGCCTGCTGGCTGAGGGCTAGCTCCCGTTGCGATACCACTCCACCGTTCGTCGTAGCCCGTCTTCAAACCCGATCTTCGGACTGTAGCCGAGGTGTTTCTTGGCTTTGGAAATGTCAGCCAGAGAGTGCTTCACGTCCCCTTCCCGCTCGACCGCATACTTCGCATCGCCTTGATACCCTGTAATTCGCTTCAGGGCTTGGAAGGTTTCGTTCAATGAAGCTCGTGTTCCTGTGGCCACATTAAACATTTTGCCTGCTACTTCCTGGGCCGGTGCCGCAGCGGCAAGGAGGTTTGCATCCACCGCATTCTCCACGTAAGTGAAATCGCGGCTCTGTTCGCCATCTCCAAAGATAGTCGGTTGCTCGTTGCGAAGCATTTGGGTGATGAATCGCGCCAGGACCCCCGAGTAAGGAGACGTGGGATCTTGCCGAGGCCCAAAAATGTTGAAATATCGCAAGCTCACCGTTTCCATCCCATAGCAGCGATAAAACGATGTCATGTAATACTCGCTTGCCAGCTTGGCTACCGCATATGGAGAGATGGGATTCGGGGCCATCTCCTCGTGCTTCGGCAGAGTAGGAGTGTCTCCGTAGGCCGATGAAGAGGCGGCATATACCACCCGCTTCACTTTTGCATCACGGGCCGCAATCAACACGTTGACAGTCCCGTCCACATTGGCTTGATTGCTGCCCAGCGGATCCTTCACGGATTTGGGCACAGAAGGAATTGCAGCCTGATGAAAAACGCAATCCACACCTTCGCAAGCCCGGCGAATGTCGTCCAGGTTCAGAATGTCTGTTTCGCGGAAATCAATTTGGTCCGCCAGCGCTTTCAGGTTTTCGCGATTTCCGGTAGACAAATTATCGACGCCTCTGACGTCGTCGCCTCGCGCCACCAGGCGGCTAGCGATCGTTGATCCGATGAACCCCGCAATGCCCGTAATCAGGTATTTGGCCATACCCATTCATCATAACCAATTGTTGTGGATTGTCGACCAAGGCAAGTGGCTTGACTACATTGCCCGATATCAGCCCTACAAACCAGGCGTCTTTCGACAGGTTATTGCGATGAGGTCCAACGCGCAAGGATTTCTGCGAAAGTTGCCTGCGGTAAATCCGAATGATTCTGAAAGAAATTGGCCAACTCCCTCACCATTTCGTATGCCTGATTCGGTGACGGTAAACTGACGGGCAATCCATCGCTTCTTATTGCCGCAGGTTCCCGTGTAATTGACCGCCCGCTGGTAGAAAGCCGCTGAAGCAATTCCCGCAACTTTTCACGCTCTTCGAAGTCGACTTCTCGAAAAGCGATTCCGATTCCAAGAAATGGATACGAGACTTTGACTTCGCCTGCGACGTGCACACGAACTCCGACGACTTCTAAGCTTAAATCGACACACGTTCCGACCGGATACGTTGCCGTCATCTCGATGTAGCATCCATGCACGCTTATGTCGGATAGTGTTCCCCACGTACGTACATCGCTGTCCTTTGGCCGTAACTCGGCGCTTCCATCGCAGCGATACCGAATACTTCTGCGCCGTTCCTTTGTACCGGTTGCGATTTCCGGCTCCTTCGATTCACTAGGCGCAGATCCACCCAATTCCTTCAAATTCCGCAAGTAGGCGGTCCTCTCGCGCTCCGCATTCACTGAATCGCAATGGTCAATATTTACGATTTTGTAGTCCATGGAATGCTGCCTCGCCACCTTGCCCAACACTCACAACATCGTGCGTTCGGAGGCCGACTCCACATCTGCGATGAAAAAACTTTTGAAAAGACGTTTTCAAAATCCAGTTCGGGAAAAAGTATCAGAATGGTTTAGGAATGATACGTCGGTGATTCTGCGGCCGTACGGATCTCCCGCCACAGTTCGTCTTTGCCAGCGCCAGTCTTCGCCGAATAAGGCATGATTTTAGCCTCTTTGTATTCTGCTTCGAGGACACGCATCGATCGCCGGAGTTCATTATTCGACATTCGATCAGTCTTGGTCGCAACGATTAAGAATCGACGGGCAGTGGCCTTCAGGTAATCCACCATCTGCCGATCGCTGTCTTGAGGAGGGATGTTCGCATCGACGAGCGCCAAACAAAGCGTCAGGGTTGGACGATCACGGAGATAAGGCTCGATAAATTTCGGCCACTCTTGCGAGACTTCGCGCGATATCTTCGCATACCCGTAACCCGGCAAATCGGTGAAGACCAGATCTGGTCTCGGCTTCCCCGGCCATCGCACCTCGAAAAAGTTGATGCTGCGCGTGCGGCCCGGCGTCGAACTGGTCCGCGCCACTTTGTGACCAAGAAGGGAATTGATGACACTCGATTTCCCGACGTTCGAACGCCCTAGGAACGCGATCTCTGGCAACTGCGGCACAGGGAAATGCGCCACATCGCTTGCTGCCAGCATGAATCGCGTCAGTATCCTCATAACAAAACCCCTGACCGTCATCGAGCGCACTAGAAAAGTTGACTCGGCGTTCGTATTCTCAAAGCCCGAGAGGCCTTTTTGGAGAATGCACGTCCTCTTCCTTGACAGGCCTATATTTATGCCAAAGATAAAGAATACCGGCTACGGCGAGTCCGATCAGTACGCTCACGCCGAAGAACAACCGATACGCCGGCAATCCGATCAGCAGCACTGCCACCACAGCGACGGCTGCAATCAACCCAGTCGTTCCGCGAAACGTCAATCCAACTCGAGGCTTTGGTTCACTTGGGTCCATTGGAGTGCTCCGTCACTATTCTAAGGTGTTCGGCACGAAGCGCGGAACGAAGATCGAAACACTAGGCGGGCCGTAAGGAGTCAGAAATCAAAAAGGCCCGCTTTCGCGAGCCTTGATTTGAACCTTGCCGGAGCCAGAGCCTAGATCACTGATGGGTCGCCGGGCTCTCGCTCGTAGGTGGTGGCACGATTGGCGCGATCGCCGTTTCCTCTGTCGTTTGCGGCAGGGGTGACTCGAGTGCGATCGTTAATACTTGGTCCATCGTCTCCACGAAGTGCAGCTTCATCGCATTCCGCAGGTTCTCCGGCACTTCTGCCAAGTCTTTCTCATTCTCCTTGGGAAGCACGACCTCAAACAGGCCTGCTCTGTGGGCCGCCAGCAACTTCTCTTTCAAGCCGCCGATCGGCAACACCTTGCCGCGAAGGGTAATCTCACCGGTCATAGCCAAGTCGCGGCGCACGGGGATTTTGCTCAGTGCGCTTGCGATGGCGGTCCCGATTGTGATCCCCGCAGACGGTCCATCCTTCGGAATCGCGCCTTCCGGCACGTGCACGTGAATGTCCAGGTTCCGATAGAAGTCACGCGTGAGACCGAGCCGATGGGCTCGCGATCTCACATAGGACATTGCTGCCTGCGCCGACTCCTGCATCACGTCGCCCAGTTTGCCCGTTAAGGTCAGCTTTCCCTTGCCGTCGACAACAGTGGCTTCGGTGCTCAGAATTGATCCGCCGACCTCTGTCCATGCCAGACCTGTCACCAGGCCGACTTCGCTCTTCTCGTGGGCCAGCGTGTCGCGGAACTTCATCACGCCGAGATATTCATTTACGTTCGCACCCGTGATGGTGATGCTGAACGCAGGGCCTTCCTTAACCACCTTGCGAGCGACTTTCCGACACACATTCCCGATTTCCCGCTCGAGATTCCGCACGCCCGCTTCCCGAGTGTAGGAGCGAATGATGGCTGTAATGGCTTCGTCGGTGAACTTGATGTTCTTGTCTGTCAGTCCGGCAGCGGCGAGCTGCTTGATGACGAGGAACTGCTTCGCGATCTCAATCTTCTCCGGTTCTGTGTACCCGTGAAGTCGGAGCACTTCCATACGATCCTGCAAAGCGGGTGGAATCGTATGCATGACATTGGCCGTCGCTACAAAGAACACCTGCGACAAGTCGTATTCAACATCGAGGTAATGATCCACGAACATGAAGTTTTGTTCCGGATCCAATACTTCCAGAAGAGCCGCAGACGGGTCTCCACGGAAGTCCATCGACATCTTGTCCACTTCATCCAGCATGAAGACCGGGTTTTTGGTCCCTGCCTTCTTCATCATCTGGATTACTTGACCCGGCAGTGCGCCGATGTAAGTGCGTCGATGTCCGCGGATTTCCGCCTCGTCGCGAACACCGCCAAGTGACATCCGAACAAACTTGCGCCCCGTCGCTTTCGCAATTGACATTCCGAGTGAGGTCTTGCCTACACCTGGAGGCCCAACGAAACACAAGATCGACCCCTTCGGGTTTTTTACCAGCTGCCGGACAGCCAAAAACTCAAGAATGCGCTCCTTGATTTTCTCTAGACCGTAGTGGTCTTCGTTCAAAACCTTCTCAGCGCGGCTGATGTTCCGGATCTCTTTTGACTTCTTCTTCCATGGAACCGCCAACAGCCAATCCAGGTAATTGCGCGAGACCGTCGACTCAGCCGACATCGGCGGCATGGCCTCGAGTTTCTTCAATTCCTGCATGGCCTTGTCCCGAACCTCTTTCGGCATGCCCGCGCTTTCGATCTTCTTCTTAAGTTCATCGAACTCGCTCTTTTCGCCCCGCCCGAGTTCTTTCTGAATCGCCTTGATCTTTTCGTTGAGGTAGTACTCTTTTTGGGCGCGCTCCATCTGCCGCTTCACACGCGACTGGATGGTGCGATCCATGTTCAGTTTCTCGATTTCAATATCGAGAACGTCGCCAATCCGGTTCAAACGCTCGGCTGGATCAAAAATTTCAAGCAATTCCTGCTTTTCTTCGATCGAAAGCTGCAGGTTCGCCGCAATGGTGTCCGTCAATTTAGCCGGATCTTCCATCCGAACTGCCGCAATCATTGTTTCGTAATTCAATGATTGGCAAAGCTTCACGTACTGCTCGAAAAGAGTTGTGACACGTTGCATCGAGGCTTCTGTGGCCGCGTTCGTTTCTGTCGCATAGCGCGCCACGCGCACCGTGGCTTCCATGAAGCCTTCGGTGTCAGAGATCTGTAGAACCTTTCCTCGCTCAATTCCTTCGACCAGGACCTTGATGTTGCCGTCGGGAAGCTTCAGGCTCTGAACGATGTTCACAATCGTTCCCACCTGGTAGATCTCGTTGGGTTTTGGCTCGTCGACGCTGGCATCATGCTGCGTAGCCAAAAAAATCTTCTTGTCCGCGCCCAAAGCCTCTTCCAAAGCGCGAACGCTCGACTCCCGCCCAACCACGAACGGCGTCATCATGTGCGGGAAGATGACCACGTCCCGGATGGGCATCATGGGCAGCTTCCTGGTCTCGAATTTCTCTTTACCTTGTGTCACTCTGTCTCCCAAGATTGCTACTTACCAATTCTGACTAGTAGCGACCCGCAACTAACTCCAACTATCCCGCTTTTTCCATCATCGCGAGTGATACAGCCCGCTTCTCAACCATCTCGCGCGTGACTTCAAACTCTTTGACCTTCTTCTGACTCGGCAAGTGATACATCAGATCCAACATCAGTTCTTCCAAAATCATCCTCAGCCCACGTGCTCCAACCTTGCGGGCCATCGCTTGCCGCGAAATCGCTCGCAACGCATCGTCGCTGAACTTTAGCCGAACGTTTTCAAACTCAAATAGTCTCTGATATTGCTTCACGATCGCGTTCTTCGGACGGGTAAGAATCTCGATCAATGCATTCTCGTCGAGATCCTGCAGCATGCCGACAACCGGCAAGCGCCCAACAAATTCAGGAATCAAGCCAAACTTGATCAAATCTTCCGGTTGAATCTCGTTCAACAGTTCGTAATTCCGCTTCGCTTCTGTTCCAGTCTCTTCTTTTGTGGCCTCTTCACCGGTCTTGAAGCCGAGCGACTTCTTGCCAATGCGCCGCGAGATGATCTTGTCCAGTCCTACAAACGCCCCACCGCAGATGAATAAGATGTTCGTCGTATCGACCGGAGTGAATTCCTGGTGCGGATGCTTGCGTCCGCCCTGCGGCGGCACGTTTGCAATCGTTCCTTCGAGAATCTTCAACAATGCCTGCTGTACGCCTTCGCCGGAAACATCGCGCGTGATCGACGGGTTTTCGTCTTTCCGACCGATCTTGTCGACCTCATCGATATAAATAATTCCCGTTTGCGCGCGGCCAACATCACCTTCTGCTGCCTGCAGCAGTTTCAGGATGATGTTCTCAACGTCCTCGCCAACGTAACCTGCCTCGGTGAGTGTCGTCGCATCCACGATGGCAAAGGGAACATCCAGCATGCGAGCCAAAGTTTGGGCAAGCAGGGTTTTTCCTGTGCCGGTTGGCCCAATCAGCATGATGTTGGATTTCGTGAGCTCGATGCCATCGCCGGTCCGCTGCCGGTTCATGAAGATCCGCTTGTAGTGGTTGTAGACAGCGACGGCCAGCTTCTTCTTCGTCTGATCCTGACCGATTACGTACTCGTCCAGGAACGTCTTAACCTCCTGCGGTTTCGGAAGCTGGTTCGGAGTACTGGCAGGCGGAGCTGCGGTGCGGTCGTCCTCGAGGATGGAGTTACATACTGCGACGCATTCATCGCAGATGTACGCCCGGGGGTAGTCGCTCGGGGACGAGATAAGTTTGGCTACAGCGTCCTGCGACTTATGGCAGAACGAACATCGCAGAATCTCGTCTGATCCCGACTTGTTTTTCACTCGGCCTGACTCCTTACTTTTGTTCGGCCCGGAGGCCGTTCCTTTCGCCGAGAACCCAGAAACCGATCGGCGTGACGCCGATCATACCTCTTATCTCGTCTTGTAAATGATATCGTCGATGATTCCGTATTCTTTGGATTGCTGCGCGTTCATAATGAAGTCGCGCTCCACATCCTTTTCTACCTTGTCCAACTTCTGGCCGCTGTGCTTGGCAAGCAACTGGTTTGTGATTTCCCGCATTCGTAAAATCTCTCGAGCGTGAATATCAATGTCCGTTGCTTGTCCTGACAAACCACCCATCGAGGGCTGGTGAATCAGGATCCGCGAGTTCGGAAGGGCCAGCCGCTTTTTGGGCTCTCCTGAGGCAAGCAATAAAGCCGCCATTGAGGCGGCCTGTCCGATGCAAATCGTCGTGACGTCGTTCTTTACATATTGCATCGTGTCGTAAATGGCCATCCCCGCTGTGATCGATCCGCCTGGAGAGTTGATGTAAAGCTGAATGTCCTTCTCTGGATCTTCCTGCGCCAGAAAAAGCATCTGCGCAATCACCAGGTTTGCAATGTTGTCATCGATTGGTGTTCCAATGAAGATGATGTTGTCCCGGAGCAGACGCGAGTAGATGTCGTACGCCCGCTCGCCCCGTCCGGTCTGCTCGATGACCATCGGTACCAGCATCAAATATTCTCCTTTTCGCTCACACTCCTGCCCCGATGAGTCGTTCGCCGTATAGGGGAGGTTCTCACGCGGACTGGTGGTACAAAAAGTTGAGAGTCTTTTCGTTGCGGATTCTATCTTTCATCCTATCGAGGCCCCCATCCCGTGTCAATCGCGCCCGCACCGCTTCCACGGTCTGTTTCGTTTGCTTTGCGAGCGAATCGAGTTCCCGCTGGAGTTCCTCATCGCTCACTCCGATTTTCTCATGCTCGGCAACCTTGTCGAGCAGGAGTGCCGCTTTTACCTCTTGCACGGCTTGGTCCTTCTGGCCGGCTCGTAACCGTGCAAAATCCATTTTCTTCAAGTCTTCTTGCCGCATGCCCTGGGCTGCCAGGGCTCGCAGACCCCGCTCCAGCCTTAAATAGATCTGGTGTTCGACTAAAGACTCTGGAACTTCGAAATCATTTCTCTTCACAAGTTCTGCAACCAGTTTGTCTTTAGCTTCGTGCTCAGCGCGATGCTTGCGCTCGGTTTCCATGTTCTCGTGGATCTGTTTCTTCACATCTTCCAGCGATGTGAATTCTCCCAACTCTTTAGCAAAGTCGTCATTCAGCTCGGGCAGGGTCTTCAGCTTCAGCGAATGCACCTTTACCGTGTAGGAAAAAGTTTTTCCTGCCAGACGCTCGTCTGAGAAGTCTGCCGGGTACACGACATCAAAGCTCTTCTCATCTCCCGCCGAGACTCCTCGCAGATGCTCGGTGAATTCCGGCATCGTGTTCTTGCCGCCAATCTCCACCAGCACCTCGTCCATGTGCACGGGTTGGCCTTCCCCCGCCGTCGGTTTTCCATCGAGCGAAACCTGCGCGAAATCGCCATCCTGCAGCGCTCGATCCTCAATCGTCGAAAACGTCGCGTGCTGTTCCCGGACACTCGCCAGTGCCTCGTCCACTTCAGCATCCGTGACGTTGATCTCTGGTTTATCTGCCCTCAGTTCGCGGTAGCCCTCAACCTTTATCTCGGGCAGCACCTCAAACGACGCTTTGAACTTCAATGGCTCACCATCATGGATATGCAGATCTGTCACCCTCGGCTGGGACACAGGTGTTAATCCCTGTTTCTGAGCCTCTTGGCGGAAATAGCGCGGTACTAGAGCCTCAACCACTTCCGTTTTGATGTCTTCTGCGAAACGATGCTTGATGATCGATGCCGGCACATGTCCGCGACGAAAGCCGGGCAGGCGCGCCAGCTTCTGATACTTCTGGATCAACGCGTCAGTCTGACGAACCACTTCTTCTGCTGGTACTTCAACCGCGATTTCTCGCTTGGTGCTCTCTTTGATTTCAGCTGGGCTCACGATTTCCCTTTCAACTTGGGGACAAGAACTTGGAGACGAGCGAGGGCCTGAGCAGCCCCCGATCTGCCAACACTTCAGTTTAAAGATAGGGCAAGAGCACCGTCAACGTGCGTAGGTAGTGATGGTAGTTAGTGCAAATTCTTGAGCCTGAAGATTACTGCAAACATTAGACCGGCCGCGATGCAAGCAGTACGCCCCAGCTCACTGTGAACCATGCGAGAACAGCAGCGAGAACAACAACCGTCACAAAAATTGCTTGTAGCCAGATCGGCCAAGTGAAGGGATCAAGCATTTGACTGGTCCAACATTCTCTCGCGGCGCCCAACTAAGTTACTGTCTAGTATCTTTTCTGAGTACGAGCAGCGTCACTTTCGGTGGACAAAGTAATCGCACTGGCGGCGTGATCATTCCTAACCCCCAATTGGTGTACACCTGTAAGCGTCCGACTCGATTGAGCCCAGTATGATATTTGCGAGCGAGTTCGGGCAGGATGATCGGCCCAAAACCCGGCAAGCGGACTTGTCCACCATGAGAATGACCTGAGAGCTGCAGATCCACGGGATACCCCACTACATGGTCGGCCACGTCCGGTTCATGCATGAGTAACACCGTGGCTTCGTTTTTCGGTACCCGTTCCAGAGTCTTGGCCATATCTGAAGCTCCGACCAACGCATCGTCTGAACCGGCGATCCACAATCTTGCGCCATCTCGCTCAACAGCAATGGACTCGTTCCGAAGCACTGGAATTCCACGGTCTCGTAATGCTCCCGTTACAGTACCTGGATCATTCCAATGGTCGTGATTCCCCAAAATCGCGACCATCTGCACGCCCTTCCATTTCACGAGCTCGTCCGCGCATGGCTCCGCGTGCCGGGCTCCATCGATTCCATACGCTTTTCCGAGAGGACGCGATGTAAAGTCTCCCGTTAGCGCGACAAGGTCGGGCCGCCATTTCTCTGCGATCCGCATTCCCCGGGCCACGCCGGCTTGGTTCATGTACGGCCCATAGTGAATGTCGGAAATCTGCGCGATTTTGAAGCCGTCGAAAGCTTCGGGCAAGCGCGCTAGCCTGACTTCCATTTCTTCTCCAATGGGATGGCGCGGTTCACGGATGAACCCTTCAAATGCAGCCAATCCTCCAGCAGTCAAAATCGTTCGTTCAAAGAACTGTCTTCGTGTGATTCCCACCATTCGAGTCTAGCGCACTCTTTAAAGAGATATGGGCAGCTCACCCGTACAATCGCATTGTGACCCGCTGTCCGAATTGGCTTATTCAACTCAATCGCGAAGTTGTTTCCTGCACACGCTGTCCCCGCCTCGTCGCGTACCGCGAACTCATCGCTCGAGAAAAACGACGCGCGTACCGCGAGCACGAATATTGGGGCAAACCTGTTCCCGGCTTCGGCGACCCGAATGCGCGCGTTCTTATTCTCGGCCTCGCCCCCGGCGCTCACGGTTCAAACCGCACCGGACGTCCTTTCACCGGAGACGCGTCCGGGAATTTCATGTATCCCGTCCTTTACGAAACGGGATTCGCAAGTCAGCCTGCCGCTATCCATCGCGACGATGGTCTGGTTCTCCGAGACCTCTACATCACAGCGGCAGCCCGGTGCGCCCCGCCCGAGAACAAACCCACTCCGCGGGAATTGGCGAATTGCGCTCCGTATCTTGAAAGAGAACTTGAGGGATTGAACAACCTGCGGGTGATCGTCGCGCTTGGAAAAATTGGCTTCGATGCCTATCTGGATTATCTGAAACGGAAAGGCAGTCTCGCCACCAAGAGCCTCTATCCATTCGCCCACGGCGCGAAATATTCGATGCCCGACGGCCGCACCCTGCTTGCGTCTTACCATCCTTCCAACCAGAACACACAGACCGGTAAGCTCACGCGCGTCATGTTTGTGAAAATTTTTCGTGAAGCCCGCCGTCTCGCGGACAAGAATTCACTGGAGGAGTGAGCAGTTTCTACGTCCCTCGGTTTCTGCCACACTTGATGAATTTTTCATGACTGCCGATCTTTGTTCGTAGCATACGCCGCCCGCCTTGTTACATTGACGTGTGACGGCGGTCACGAACGGCTCGCAGCGTAAGCAGATATGGTGTTCATGAAAATGAAAATGAAATTCAATTTCATAACCGTCCTGCTCTTCTCGCTCATTTTCTCCGTCCCAATGTTGCATGCCCAAGCTCCGAATCCCGGCATCCAGGACAACAGCTTCCTGATCGAGGAGGCCTACAACCAGGAATTCGGCGTGGTCCAGCACATCAGCACATTCACTTACTTTCCTGAAAGCGATGATTGGGCTTACTCCTTCACTCAAGAATGGCCTGTTCCCGGAATTCGCCATCAACTCAGTTACACGCTGAACACTGTCCGCCCTGGAGTTTCCGCCGATCAGGGGGCTGGTTTTGGCGATGTCGTACTGAACTACCGTTACCAGTTGGTCGGTAACGGAGAAGCTCGAATCGCAGTGGCTCCGCGCTTCAGCCTCATCCTGCCTACCGGCGACTCGACCCTAGCTCGCGGCGCTGGTGCTACGGGCTACCAGACGAATCTCCCGATGAGTGTTGTGCTGAATCGGAGATTTGTGACGCACTGGAACGCCGGTTCCACCTTCATTCCGCACGCGCGCAACATCGAAGGGCAACGCGCGTCCATCGTTTCCTACAATCTCGGCCAAAGCGTCATCTGGCAAACTACGTCGCGCTTCAACGTTATGTTCGAAACGTATTACGTGCGTGGACAGGGCATCGCAGCACCTGGAAAAACCGAGTGGAACAGTACGCTCTTCCTCAACCCAGGAGTTCGCTGGGCGTACAACTTTAAAAGCGGGCTGCAGATTGTTCCCGGGATCGCCATGCCGATTGGAGTCGGCCCGAGTGAAGGCTTGAAAGGAGTTTTCCTCTACCTAAGCTTCGAGCACCCGTTTAGAAAGTTGCCAGCAATGTGAAGCGGGCGATTTACGGTGGGAAGCTGCGAACGAATAGATTTCAGTCGTAGGTGCTCTAGCTACTAACTGCTAACTACTAACTACTGACTCCCGCTCTCCCACCAGCACTGGTTCTCGTTCCAGCCGCACGCCCCAGATTTCTTCCACGCGCTGCTGAATCTGTTCTGCTAACGCGAGTACTTCGGACGCCTTGGCTCCGCCCCGGTTCACAATGGCCAAGGCGTGGCGGCGTGAAATGCCGACATGATCAAAGCCATACCCTTTTGAAAATCCCGAATGTTCCACCAGCCACGCCGCTGAAATTTTTCGTTGCGCCTCGAGCGCCGGATAACTCGGGATCGCCAGGTTCTTGGCTGCGGCCCTTCGCTCTACCTCAGCAAACTGCTCGACACTCAGCACTGGATTTTTGAAAAACGATCCCGCGCTTCGACAATCTTCATCTCCTGGGACCAGCAGCATTCCTTTACTGGCACGGATTTTCCGCACGGCTTCTCGCACTTGGGCGAGGGTTGGCGACTCGCTCCATCCGGCAAAATGTTTTTTCAGATCGCCATACGCGATTCTCGGCGCGCCATCATGCTTGAGCGCGTAGCTCACTTTGACGATCACATATTTCCCACGTTCCTTGGCATTGAACACGCTGCTCCGGTATGCAAACCCACAATCCCCTTTTTCGAACTCTCGTGACTCGAGCGTAGAAACCTCAATAGCTTCGACCGCTTGGATCGTCTCGGACACTTCCTGGCCGTATGCACCCACATTTTGCACCGGTGTTCCACCAACGCTGCCTGGAATCCCGCTTAGGCACTCGAGCCCAGCGCAATGATGCGCGACCGTCGCCGCTACAAATCCATCCCAGTCTTCTCCTGCACCCGCGTCGAAATATGCAACTCCATGCCCATGCCGGTGATTGATTCCTTTGATTGCTATTTTTAAGGCCAGTCCCGGCCATCCCTCATCGGAAACAACCAGGTTGCTTCCTCCGCCCAGGACAAAGAGCGGTAGCTTGTGCGATTGCGCAAACCGGATTGCCTCGCGAACATCATCCTCGAAACGCGCTTCCGCGAAATAACGCGCCGGCCCGCCGACTTGCAGCGTCGTCATCCCCGCAAGCGACACATGTTCCCGAATCTCCATTGCTCTCCACTATACCGTCCCGATCCGGCCGACCCACCACTGACCACTGACCACTGACCACATTGCCCTTTGCTGGAGCCGGCAGTTGAAGCCCGAAGCCTCCTCCTCCGTTACAATAAAATGATCGTTCAGCAAGGAGCACGCATGTACCCGGAACTTATGGTTGTGCCGATGCGCGAAGAGCTCACTCGTCTCGGCATCAAGGAACTTCGCACCGCAGAAGAAGTCGATAACCAAATCACCAATCACTCAGGAACAACCATGGTCGTCGTGAATTCCATATGTGGATGCGCAGCCGGTCGCATGCGCCCCGCCGTTCGCATGGCTCTGCAACACGGCACGAAACCGGATCACGTCACCACGGTATTCGCTGGACAGGATACCGAAGCCACCGAACGCGCACGCTCGTACTTCACAGGATATCCTCCGTCTTCTCCGTCCATCGCGATTTTGCGCGATGGCAAGCTCGTGTACATGATGCAACGCCGCGATATTGAAACTCGCGAAGCTCACTCGATTGCGGCCGATCTGGTCTCGGCCTTCGACCAGCATTGCCGTCCGAAGGAGACGGCCAATCGCTAGTTTTCTCTCATGAGCGAACTCAGCCTCGACCGCCAAACGCCCGACGCGCTCATGCTGTTCGGCTTTTGGTATCGAGCTCTTCCCAGCGACAAACTCTCGCGTGGCGAAATTGCCAAATGCATGTTGCTCGGAATTCCGCTCGCGATCGGACGCGACGCAAACGGCCGCGCATTCGCCTTACGTGATTCCTGCCCTCATCGCGGGATGCCTTTAACTTGTGGATGGTTCGACGGTCGCCAGGTGGAGTGCAGCTACCACGGTTGGAAGTTCGACGCGCATTCCGGACAGTGCACGCTGATCCCGTCGCTTACGTCCGACCAGAACCTAAAGATCGATCGCATTTACGCGGGAAGCTTTCCATGTGAAGAGCGCGACGACTTCATCTGGGTGTTCATCCCGGAGCCAGGGCCGCAGGGCGCCGGATTCACTGCGCGTAGCGAAGCGCCGAACCCCGCGCCCGCGGTTCCCACATTCAGCGACAAATACAAGATTGCTTACCTTACAGCCGATCTCCCCTGCAACGTCGACCACGGCATCATCGGCCTGATGGATCCTGCGCACGGTCCTTTTGTTCATCAGGCATGGTGGTGGCGTACTCGCCACAGCATTCATGAAAAACGCAAAAACTTCGAACCGATTCCGAATGGCTTCCGGATGAGCGCGCACACTCCCTCATCGAATAGTGCGCCTTACAAGCTGCTTCGTATGTATGCAGACGCAGATTCGATTACTACCACGATTGATTTCGTGCTTCCCAATTTGCGCTTCGAGATTATCCGTGCGGGCAAGTATTGGTTTGCGAGCCTGACTACAGTTACTCCGATCACGGGCAATCACTGCCGCATCGATGTCGTTGCCGCGTGGAATCTTTTTCAATGGCTGCCGTTCGCGCCGTCTCTCCTGAAATTTGTGTTCGCCAAATTCGTTGAGCAGGATCGCCGCACGATGGAGCTTCAGTCCGAAGGACTGAAATACAATCCTCACCTCATGCTGATCGACGATGCTGACCGTCCAGCGAAATGGTATTTCGGATTGAAGCAGTCTTACCTGGATTCAAGAAGCACGGGTACTCCGATGAAACACCCAATGTCAGGTCCGGTTGAACTGAAATGGCGAAGTTGATGCGACGGAACTAACAACTAGTTACCAGCTACTAGCGACCTTTTGTAATCCCACTCTTTTCCGCTCTCCCCAGACATCCTGCACGAAACGTGCGGTCATCCACACGGTGCACACGTTGAGCCTGCGCCTTTGAAATCAGCGGATAGTGCTTTACGTCAAACAAATATTCCGCGACGAACCACAAATGCTGGTCGGTGGTCATCCAGTCGAGATGGTCGAACCGTTTCATGTGAACCGGAACCGAAAAGCGACGCAGCGTTCGTTCACGCCGCAAATTGAAGTACGTATCGAAATAGCTCATCGCCAGTTCACGCAACGTTCGATATACCGGTTCGCGATAACGACAGCCCGTATAGTTCGACTTCGCAATGGTGCCCCAGTGCCCGTCGATTTTATAAATCGCAATTACATGGTCGGTGTCATGCTCGGCCTCAAGGTCCCAGATCAGTGGCGGATACCCGATTGCTCGCAACGCGGCGGCTCCCAGCATCGCTCCCTCAAAACAGTGTGAGGTTTCCTCCTTCAACACGCGCCGCGGAGCCCACCCGGTGTCTGCCAGGTGATAAGGCATGTCATCGATGTACTTTTGAATGCCGTATGGAGTTTTCAGGCTGCGCAGCTTGCGCAACTCGGCCGGAGTAAACGCATCAAGCGGATTCTTTTTGGCCATTGTGTGAGGGAAGTTTAACGGAATGATCGCGGCTCGCAACAGTAACAGTTCCGGATCAGTTGTTCGCTGACTTC
The DNA here is from genome assembly GCA_036265385.1 of Terriglobales bacterium. Classification (GTDB taxonomy): domain Bacteria; phylum Acidobacteriota; class Terriglobia; order Terriglobales; family Acidobacteriaceae; genus DATAPD01. Next base: position 553,143 of record DATAPD010000015.1, on the reverse strand, counting down.
ATCTCGCCGGAGTGTTCTTCTCTTTGAAGATGGTGCCATCCCGAACTACATGGGCACATCTCATCAACAATAGGCGTCATCCCGAAGACTCGCGTTTTCGCCAGCGAGTCGAGAGCCTGCCCTGAGCGAAGCCGAAGGGGATCTCGCGCGCAGCGCCTCGCGTGACCTCAACGGAACAACTCTGCCAATTCCCGTGGCGAATCGACAAGGACGTCGGGTAACGGCGTTTCCAATGTATGTGGCGCAAACCCGTACGTGACGCCGCAGGTCCACAATCCCGCATTCACGCCAGTAAGAGTGTCGTTGGCAGAATCACCAATGATGATGGTCTCTTCTGCCAAACAGCTTGTCTCTTCCAAAATCTTTTGCGCGCCCTCCGGATCCGGCTTTTTCGTCTGAAAGCTATTGCCCCCATAAATCCGAACAAAATAACCACCCAGTCCTAGCGCGTGCGTGATGTCGCGGGACGGATTGACAGGCTTGTTCGACAGGATTGCCATCTTTCTCTGCGTTCCATTCTTCGACGCAGTCAGGGCAGCGAGCATTTTCGGTATTCCGTCATACACCACTGTGTGATCGAGTTTGTGGATCCGGTAGTACCCTAAGAAATATTCCAGCGCCCGAGCCACGAGCGAGTCATCTGCCGGATCGCCCAGCGCACGTCTCACCAGCATGGGGGCGCCATCGCCAACGTAGGTGGCGATCAGATCTCCCGGCAATTCTGGTTTGTCGAAGTACCGCAGCGTGGCATTCACAGAATGAATCAGGTCCAAGCGCGAATCGATCAGCGTCCCATCGAGATCGAAAATGAGCAGGCGAATCTCACGCGGATCGAATTGGCGATGAAATCGGATCAAGGGTGTACTGATCAGAATAAATGATTGGAACGGAGCCGCTAGCATTCAGCCCGAACTGGAGCTGAGAACCGGAAACTGAGAACTGAGAACTGAGAACTGTTCCACTCCCTACCCCGAATTCTGTATTCTCATCCTGTCGGCTGCATTTACAATGATGAAGGGACCCTCCTAATTTATCTACGGGGCACTGGATGGCGACGACAAAGACGGATCCTAAGCTGGCCAGTGTGGCCGAAGTCGAATCCAACAAAAAATCCAAGAAACACTACGAAGGGCTCAGCCGGGAGCAGCTCGTCGAGGCCTATCGCCTGATGTACACCTCGCGTCGAATCGACGACCGCGAAATCCTTCTCAAGCGACAGCAAAAGATCTTTTTCCAGATCTCCGGCGCTGGCCATGAAGCGATCGGTGTTGGTGCGGCCTTCGCCCTGAAAACCGGGTCCGACTGGTTCTATCCCTACTATCGAGATCGAGCTCTTTGTTTAGCGCTCGGCGCCACGCCGCTTGAAATGTTGCTCCAGGCAGTCGGAGCTGCGGACGATCCCGCATCAGGCGGCCGTCAGATGCCATCGCATTGGGGATATCAGCGACTCAACGTCGTCACACAATCGTCGCCAACTGGTACGCAGATTCTGCAAGCCGTTGGCTGCGCTGAGGCGGGACGATACCTCGCTCGTCATCCGAAAGCTGCTGAAAAGCATGACGGTGATTATCGTCAATTCAAAGACGTGAAATTTACCGGCGACGAACTCACGTACGTCTCGCTCGGCGATGGCACCTCCAGCGAAGGTGAATTCTGGGAGGCGATGAACACTGCCTCCAATAGAAAACTGCCTATCATCTTCGTGATCGAGGACAACGAGTACGCCATTTCGGTTCCCGTGGAAGTTCAGACCGCTGGTGGGAACATTTCTCGCTTGGTATCCGGATTTCCTAACTTCCATTTCGAAGAAATCGACGGAACCGATCCGATCGTCACGTACGGTGCCTTCAAGCGTGCTGCCGCATATTGCCGTTCAAACCAGGGGCCGTCCTTCATTCATGCGCACGTCATTCGGCCATATTCCCACTCTCTCTCCGACGATGAACGCCTGTATCGCCCCGATAGTGAACGTCAGCGTGATGCCCAGCGCGATCCTGTGACCCGCTTGCAGATGTTTCTTCTGCGGGAAGGCATCCTCGACGAAAACGGTATCAACAAGATCGAAAAGGAAGTTGAAGAACAGATGCAGGCGGCGGTTGATCGCGCGCTCGAAGCGCGTTTCCCGCAACCAGAGTCGATCACGAACTTTGTCTATTCGCCAGATCTCGACCCGACGTCTTCCACCTTCGAGCGTCAGCCCGTATTCGCCGCGCCGGATGCTGCAGGTGAGGGCAAAAAATCTCCAGCTTCGCAGCCCAAGACCATGGCCGACCTCATCAACGCCACATTGCGCGATGAGATGCGTCGCGACGAGCGCATTGTGATCTTCGGCGAAGATGTGGCGGACTGCAGTCGCGAAGAATATCTCAAGCAGAAGCTCATCAAGGGCAAAGGTGGCGTCTTCAAACTGACCTCCGGCCTGCAGATGGAATTTGGCTCAGACCGTGTTTTCAACTCGCCCCTTGCAGAGGCCAACATCGTTGGACGCGCCACCGGCATGGCCACACGCGGACTGAAGCCGGTCGTCGAAATCCAGTTCTTCGATTACATCTGGCCTGCGATGATGCAGCTCCGCGACGAACTGCCAATCATCCGCTGGCGTTCGAACAATGCATTTTCTGCGCCGGCTGTGATTCGTGTCGCCATCGGCGGATACCTCACCGGCGGAGCCATCTACCATTCTCAATGCGGCGAAAGCATTTTCACGCATATTCCCGGATTGCGCGTGGTGTTTCCGTCGAACGCACTGGATGCTGCAGGTCTCTTACGTACCGCCATTCGTTGCGACGACCCGGTACTCTTCCTCGAGCATAAACGTCTCTACCGCGAAACCTTCGGTCGCGCCCCGTACCCGGGACCAGACTTCATGATTCCGTTCGGCAAAGCAAAAATTGTTCAGCCCGGCACGGACTTGACGGTCGTCACCTACGGAGCAGTCGTGCCTCGCGCACTGCAAGCCGCTCAAAAGTTGGAACGCGAAAACGGAGTGAAGGTGGAACTGATCGACCTGCGTTGTCTCAATCCGTTCGACTGGGAGACCATCGCAGGCTCGGTTTCAAAAACAAATCGCGTGCTGGTCGCCTACGAAGATTCTCTGAGTTGGGGCTACGGAGCGGAAATCGCGGCCCGTGTCGCCGATGAACTTTTCGATAAGCTCGATGCTCCCGTGCGCCGAGTGGCCGCGAAAGACACGTTCGTTGCCTATCAGCCTATTCTTGAGAACGCAATCCTGCCGCAAGCAGCGGATTTGTTCCGCGCTATGAAGGAATTGGCGGAATATTAGCGGTCTGCCCAGTTCGGACCCGATATTGTTTGTCATTCCGAGCGCAGCGAGGAATCTCTATTTAGGGAAAGAAGAAAGCAGTTTGCTTCACGAGTAGACACTACTTCGCTTTACCCCTCCCCCGCCTCCACGCACAGCATCCAGCGAAATCGGGCCCGCTCCAAAGAAGATCAGGACGAAGGCCATCGTTCCCAGCGCCACTGGCAACTCGTAGCCGCCCTTCAATCCGTGGTGCAACTCGACCTTGAAAACGATGACCAACATCTCGATCAGAACCGCAATTGAGAAGCAGCGGGTAAACAAGCCGATCAAAATCCCGAGTCCTCCGAAGAACTCCGCTCCAGTCGAGAAGTATGCCATCCAATGCGGAAGGCCGATCTTGCCAACGAACTCCATGTGATGTTGAAAGCCGCCCCCGAACACCTTGGGGTAGCCATGAGCGATCAGAATGACTCCCAGTACGACGCGCAAGACAAACAATGCGAACGGTTGCAGGCGATCGAGATAACGCAAGAGCCCTCCAACGAACGAATGAATAGATTAACGCAATGGAGGGCCCTGCGAGACTGCTATGGAATGAACGATCCTTCAATGAAAAGCATGATCAACAATCCCAGATTGCAAATCTGAAATCTGAAATCGTTCTTACTCGACCGCGTAGTCGATCCGAATTCCTCGCTTCGCCATCTGTTCAAGGAATTCCGTTGCGGGCACATCTCGTTCCTGAAGGACAGCGCCGCGTTTTTCGATCGTCTCTGACGCGAGCATCTGCAGCACAATCGAGGCTGGAAATGCTGTCGTGCGCATCATGGCGCTCATATCGCTTTTCGGATCGTAATGATCGACCATGGTAAAGCTCGCCACTCTGCCTTTGAGCTTTCCGCCAAGCAATCCGCGCACTCCCGGAGCTTTCACAGATTCATGGGCTTCGAGTCGCATGATGCAAACGTCCGGTCCCTTGCTGGCGAACTTGCCTTCGAAAATTTTCGACATGACAGCGCGCGGTGTAACGTGCGTTCCATTGACTCGCATTTTCTCGCTCGAGAACAGGCCAAGCTCTTTGAGTTCACAGAGCAGATCGTAATGTCCTGGATAGCGTAGCGTTTTCTCGAAACACTCGCCCACACGGCCTTCGAACGTTTCCGGCAGCGTCGACGTTCCTCCAGAAGTATGAAACGCAACGAGCGGAGCGAACCCCGGCATATGAAACTCTTCCGGCTCCGTGAGCGGCTCAATGACCGTAAGTTTGCCACTTCTCAGAATCCTTGCTGGCTCGACGTATTCATTGATCAAACCTTCGACCGAAAATACAAGTTGATAATGGAACGGCGGCATCGGTTTTTCCGGAAGCCCGCCCACATAGAGCTTTAAAGCGTCGGCCCGCCCATCGAGCCGTCGTACCAACTCACCACCCAGAATCGACGCCATTCCCGGCGACAGTCCACAGTCCGGCGCAATCGCGACTCCGCGCTTTTCAGCCTTCGCCGCGAGGGCGAGTTCTTGACGAACTACTGTGTTATTTCCGCCCAGATCGGCGAAGTGGCAGCGGGCTTCGATCGCCGCGCGCGCCAGTCCCAGGTTTAAAAAATAGGGAACCGCGGACAGAGCGCCATCGTGGCCTTTCATCAGCTTCGCAGTGGCCTTTTCGCTCGATGCATCCAGCGCGACCGCGCGCACTTTCTTGTCGCCCGTGATGTGGTTCACTCGCGCAGCCACATCCTTGGCGCGCTTCACATCATTGTCTGCCAACGTAACCGACCGGACTTCAAGTTGTTTGGCCATATCGTAGGCCGCCGCCGATCCCATCATCCCGGCGCCAATCACAAGTAGTTTCATGGGAGATCCTTTCTGAACATGACTCGAGCGCGGCAGCTCACACCACCGTTGCGGGTTTCGCAAAAAAGCACGAATCAACTCTTCAGAGTACGGTTCAGCATGTCTCAAAAGATGTGACCAACCTCACTAGCCTGAAGCGGAGTCCGTGTAGTGGCGCACACCCTTTCCACACTGAGTTCCCGGCTTCCCTCCTCTCAGTAATGGTTTTTAAGTGAAGAGCCAAATCCTTGTCCTGCTTGAACTTCGCACTCGTTCAAGTACCTCCGTACCGTCTCTAGTACTTCAGTTACTTCACTCGCGGCGCGATCGTACTCTGGGTGTGAGTACCGCAACGTATAGCAATGTAAAGCCATTGAACCACAATATATAGATGTAGATTGCATTTCCCCATTTTTACGTTTCCAGAAAAACGGCAAAAAACCCAATAAAACACGGAGATTCGCTTCGAGCCGGGGTTTTTTCGGCTTGAGATATGCTCGGCTCACTGAAATTCACTCGAACGCGAAACGTAGCGAGGAATTTCCTCCCAAGTTCCTCTCAACCGCCGCGAAGTGCGGCGCAAGCAGAGGAGTGAGTCTGTGGAAGGCACAACGAATATGGCCGACTCAAGAGAAGTCATGAACATTCGCCAGGCTTCGCAGTACCTGGGAGTCAGTCCCGACACGCTTTACAAGTACGTGGGTGAACAAAAAATCCCCGCGTTCAAGCTGGGCAATCGTTGGCGTTTCAAGAAGTCCAAGCTCGATGAGTGGATGGAAGAGAAGTCGAACGAGATGGAAGTAAAGACGCGAAAGAAACCCAAGGCAGCCGTAAAGGCCGCCGGGCAACAGTAAAGGCGGGCACATGTTTGGATTCGGGTCAAAGACGATTGTAGGTCTGGATGTGGGCTCTTCGAGCATCAAGGCAGTGGAGTTGAAAAAGGGCCGCAACGGTATTGAAGTCGCTCACCTCGGATTGGAGCCGCTCGCTCCAGATATCGTGGTCGATTCGATGATCGTCGACTCCGGCACCGTGTCGAGCGCGATCTCGAAGCTTTTCACCGACAACCTGATCAAGGCCAAGAGCGTGGCCACGGCGGTAAGCGGTCACTCTGTGATCGTGAAGAAGATATCGCTGCCTTCCATGAGCGATCAGGAACTGGCCGAGACCATTCAGAAAGAGGCCGCCCAGCACATTCCGTTCGATCTGGGCGACGTGAATCTCGACTACCAGATCCTCTCGGAAGACGCTGGCAACCCGCAGATGGACGTGCTCCTTGTCGCCGTCAAGAAGGACAAGATTTTGAACTACACCAACGTACTCTCGATGGCCGGCAAAACCCCGGCTATTGTGGACATCGATGCGTTGGCGCTCCAGAACTGCTACGAGTACAACTACGATCCCGCGCCGGGCCAGGTGGTTGCGCTTTTGAACCTAGGTGCCAGCGTGATGAATATCAACATCGTGAAGGGCACAACACCGCTCTTCCCGCGTGACGTCAGCGTGGGCGGCCATCAATACACGGACTCGCTCCAGAAGGAACTGGATCTGAGCTTCGATGATGCCGAGGCGCTCAAACTAGGCCGCAAGGTTGGCACAGTGAGCGAGGACGCCAAGACACCGATTTTGCAGCAGGTGACCGAGATCATCGTGCTGGAAATTCAAAAGACGTTTGATTTCTTCCGCGCCAGTTCGGCGGGAGAGCACATCGAGAAGATTTACCTGGCGGGCGGTTCGTCGAAAGTGCCTGGGTTGGTTGAGGCACTCCGCCAAGAGTTCTCGATGCCAGTAGAGCTGTTCAATCCGTTTCAGAAAATCGCGCCCCCTGCCGATGGAATCGGGGCCGACCTGGTTGAGCAGAACGCTGGGCAATTGGCCGTAGCCGTAGGTTTGGCCTTGAGGAGTTTTGAAAACCTATGATCCGAATCAATCTGCTGGGAGCGCCCAAACCGAAAAGCAAGAAGGCATCGATGTCTTCGATGCCCTCGGTCGACATCGGCGAAGCAGGTTCGCCGACGCTGAAAATTCTCGTCGTACTGGTATTAGCTGGCGTCGTCAATGGCGGCTACTGGTACCAGCTTGACAAGCAGAAGCAGTCGATCGCCATCAAGATGCAGCAGGCTGAGCAGAAGAACCGCGAGTTGGCCGACGTCAAGGCGCGCTATATGGAGCGCCAGCGCCAGGCCGACAACTATAAACGCCGCGTCGATGTCATCGATCAGCTGCGCAAAGCTCAGACCGGACCGGTCGAATTACTTGCGATGGTCGGACAGACCGTCAACAACACCGAGGCAGTTTGGCTTAACAACGTGAAGGATCAGGGCAACACGGTGGATATCGAAGGAATGGCTCTGAGCTCCGATGCAGTGGCGAACTTGATCACGAACCTGCAGAAGACGGGCTTCTTCAAGACGATCGAAATCAAAGAGACAGTCCAAGACGAGCAGGTTAAGGACATGCAAGCATTTCAGTTCACTCTGACCTGCGAAAGAGCGAAGTCGTAGGCAACGAGGCGAAAGACTATGGCGAATTTCGGGGAAATGACGGGAGTGAAACAGTGGGCAGCACTGCTGGCCGGCTTCGCCGTGCTGACAGCAGCCCTCTACTACACCGTCTTCAAAACGCAGCGCGAAGCGAATGTGGCGGCACAATCCAGGCTCGATAGCAAATTGCGAGAAAACGCCGAGCTGGAAACGTACCGTCCGAAGTTGGCTGAGATCGAACGCCAACTGGTCAGCCTCAAACAGCAACTCGAAATCGAGCGGCGCATTGTGCCTGACGAGAAAGAAGTCGACAACTTCATGCGCATGTTGTCGGGAGAGGCCCGCAAGTCGGGAATCGAGATTCGCCGATACACAGCTAAACCTGTGGCAAACCGCGAATTCTTTACCGAAGTGCCGTTCGATGTGGAACTCGACGGACCGTACTACTCGATGCTCGGCTTTTTCGATCGAATCGGGAAACTGGAGCGCATCGTAAACGTTTCGGGATTGCTGGTATCCACGACAAAAAAACCGGGTGACGCTAAAGCGAAAAAGAAATACGACTACGCGCCTGGAGAGACTGTCGTTGCCACCTGCACCGCTACAACATTCTTCAGTCATGATCCGGCTCCCGCTCCGGCGGCAGCAACGGGCGGAAATGCGGCCAAAGTTGCCGCCAAGAAGTAAAGGGGAGGATGCGATGAATCGGAAAATGGGCATTCTCGTAATCACATTGGCGGCGGCCACTGCATTCGCTCAGACGACGAGCGCTGGACAGAGCTCCGGCAACGCGAAAGCGCCTGCGGCGAAGCAGGCGAACGCTGCGTCCGCCTCGAGCCACGTCCAGGCACCGAAGCCTTCGGCCGCGGCAAGCGCCAAAGCTCCTTCTGCATCGACTCCTGTGGCCAGCACTTCGGCTCCAGTCCAGAAGAAGGCTTCCGCGCCGACCAAGTCGACCGGCTCCAAATCCGTCGCCGCGCAAACGAAGACTTCTTCTGCCGCGAAAACATCCGCGAAGCAGGCATCCGCACCGCCAGTCAAAGCGGCTCCCAAAGTTAAGGCAACCAAGGGCGGCGAGAAACAGAGTGCCGGCAAAAAGGAAGAAAAGTCTGACAACTCGGACCAGGCGAACGACGAGAAAAAATATTCCATGACGGGTAAGCGAGATCCCTTTCTCAGCCCGGTCGTGGGTCACACGGGCGGTTCGGGATGCAGCACAGGCAAGAAATGCCTCGAAATCGGGCAGATCGCGCTGAAGGGCGTAGTTCATGGCGAAGCTGGATTTATTGCAGTGGTGACGAACGCGTTGAACAAGGCGTATTTCCTCCGGGAAAACGATCCAGTGTTCAACGGCTACGTGGTGAAAATCACGGGCGATTCGATCATCTTCAAAGAGACGTACCAAGATCGGCTTGGCAAGTCGTTTACGAGAGAAGTAACGAAGAAAATCACGACGCCGGCCGTGTAGAAGTCCGGGACCCGCGGCGACGCGGGATGGGGAAGAGTTTCCAGAAACACACGCGTCAGGCAAGCGCCTCGCGTGGGGAGAATAGAAATGCGAAAGCAATTGCTGGGTGTTTTCCTACCGCTGCTGGTGCTGGCACTGATTGCCGCAGCGGCTGAGACCGAGAGCGCGAGCACTGTGCGCGCGGCACTGCAGAAGGTCGCAGTGACCCGTGGCACCGATAGCATCAGCATCGAAATCACTGCCCGCGGGGCAGTGTCGCCGAAGCTGAGCACGCTGGCATCGCCAGCGCGCGTGATTGTCGACCTGCCCAATACGGTCATGGCGACTTCACAAAGCCACGTCGCGATCACGGACGACAACATCAAAGGCGTCCGCGTTGGCATGGATGGCCAAAAAACTCCAAACACGCGTGTCGTGGTGGACTTGGCCAAAGCCTGCCGCTACGAACTGCTTCCCGGCGAAGACAACAAGTTCACCTTAAAGCTGTATACGGGTGCAGAAACGGCTAAGGCACAATCCAAGCCGGCCCCGAAAGCTCCTGTTGCGAAGCTGGTAACAGCTTCCGCGCCGGGCGCTCCAGCGAAGCCAGTCTTGGTCGCTGCCGCCGAGAGCAAGCCGCCCGTCGCCGAAGCGAAGTCCGATGCTTCTTCGCCGACCGCTTTCGTCTTCGTCGAACCTTCTTACGCGCCGAAGAACGAAACCGAGAAAGCGGAAGTCGAGCCTGTTGTGAAGGCTCAGGAAGCCGCCGCAAAGTTTGCCGACAAGCCTGCCTCTGAACTGGTTGCGATGAAGCCCAGCGCATCGCTACAGGCCCAGGGCGGCGCGTCGCAACCGGCTGTCAACCTTGCTGCCGAGCAAAAAGCTCAGCTTGCGCAGAATCCCGCGACCTCAGGTGCGAAGTACACGGGTGAGCCGATCTCGGTGAACCTGAAAGACGTCGACCTGAAAGATTTCTTCCGCCTCATTCACGAGATCAGCGGCTTGAACGTCGTTCTTGATCCCAACGTGCACGGTTCGCTCACAGTCGTTCTCGATGACGTACCGTGGGATCAGGCGCTCGACATCGTTCTGAAGAACAATGGCCTTGCTCGCCAACTGGATGGCAACGTCCTGCGCATTGCAACCATTGACACTCTGAAGAAGGAAGCCGATGCCCGTCGCGCCCAGCTCGAGTCCGAAGCTTTGGCAGTTGAGAAAGTGACTGTCACTCGCTTCTTAAGCTACGCGCACTCGAAAGATGTTGTTCCGACACTTAAGAAGTTCCTTACGCAGCGCGGCGATATCATCGCGGATGAACGGACAAATGCTCTGATCATCTCCGACATCCCGGCCGTCATGCCGAACATGGATCGACTCATCAACCAACTGGATCGCAAGACCCAGGAAGTTGAGATCGAAGCCCGTGTCGTGGCTGCTACTCGCAGCTTCGCTCGCGACATCGGAACGCAGCTTGGCCTTGCGTGGGGTAACAGTCCTGCTGCAATCGGCGGCGCTGCTGGAGCAAGCCCGATTCAACAAGGTGGCCTGTCCCCGAACTACATCACCAGCGGCAGTGGCACCACAATCCCGCTGTTCTCGAACCTTCCGGTTACGAGCCCGACCAGCGGTTTGTCGCTCATCAATGCTACAAATAACTATCGCATCGACTTCATCCTGACGATGGCCGAGTCGCGCGGGCTTCTGAAGATTCTGTCTCGTCCTCGAGTCGTCACGCAGAACAATATCCAGGCTTTGGTTCGCCAAGGTGTGCGCGTGCCGATCGTTACACAGGCACAGTTGGGTGGACCGCCCACCGTTAGCTACGTGGATGCGTTCCTGCGCCTAACCGTCACTCCGCAGATCACGTCGGAAAACACCATCTTCCTGAACGTGGACGTGGAGAACACGACGCCTGACTTCGGTCGCACCGTGCAGGGCAACCCCACGCTGATCACGCAACAGGCGACCACGCAGGTTTTAGTCACCGACGGTGGCACAGTCGTCATCGGTGGTGTGATCCAAACTCAGAACTCGGTTAACGTTTCACAGGTTCCTCTGCTCGGTGATATCCCGGTCATGGGCAACTTGTTCAAACGGCGCAGCGTCAGCACCTCTAACCAGGAGCTGATCTTCTTCATTACGCCGCGCATCATTCAGACATAACCAACCGACGTTGAAGCAAGAAGTCGCCGGTTCGCCTCGCATGAGGGAACCGGCGATTTTCTTTGTGCACGCTGCGTACTACCAGTCACGCGCCAAGTGACCAAAGCGGTCCTGTCGTAACTCGCAGTTCGCACCTCGCCGCGCGTAACTCAACACCCGCAGCTCTCCTGCTACACTCCCATCCGTGAATCATCAAGGACGACTCAAGCGGTTGCGCGCCGATCTTGTCACGCACCGTCTGGATGCGCTGCTTGTCACTCACCTTCCCAATGTCCGATACCTCTGTGGATTTACCGGGAGCTCGGCAGCATTAGTGGTAACCGAGCATGTCGCCGTGCTGTTCACGGATGGACGCTATCGCACGCAGGCCAGATCCGAGATAAAGGGCGCCAAAGCCGCGATTGTCCCTTTGGCTCCGGTCGCCGCCGCCGGCGAGTGGTTGCGATCCAATCGCAAATCATTCGCCCGCGGTCGCCGTACTCTGGGAATCGAAGGCGACCATTTGTCAGTCTCAGAGCAGGCCCGTCTCTGTCAGGCACTGAGCTCAACATTCCGGCCCAAGACCGTTCTTCCGCTAGTCGAGCAGATGCGGATGCTCAAAGACCAATCTGAACTGTCCGTGATGCGCTCAGCTGCGGATCTCGGAGCGAGCCTCTTCGATGTCACTCTGCGCACCATCGAGCCTGGGCTTCCGGAGGTTGAAGTTGCCGCTGCTATGGAATTCGAAGCAAGGCGACGGGGGGCAGACGCCATGTCTTTCGAAACAATCATCGCGTCTGGCCCGCGATCGTCCCTTCCTCACGGACGCGCATCTCAGCAACGTCTCCCGCGCAACGGGTTCGTAGTCTGTGACTTCGGTGTTATACTTCGAGGTTATTGTTCGGATCGCACACGGACTGTACACGTGGGGCGAGCTTCGCGGGCGGCCCGAGCTTTTTATTCAGCAGTACTCGAGGCGCAGCTTGCGGCAATCGATGCTGTGCGTCCCGGCGTGACTTGCGACGAGGTTGATCACGCAGCTCGCAAGTTGCTCAAACGAAGTAAGTTGGCGCAATACTTCACGCATTCAACCGGCCACGGTGTGGGGATTGAAATTCACGAACCCCCGCGCGTGGCGGCGCAGCAACAAAAAGTCCTGGAGCCGGGTATGGTCATTACCATCGAACCCGGAGCTTATCTTCCCGGACAGTGGGGAGTACGCATCGAGGATATGGTCGTAGTCACCGAGACCGGATGTCAGATCCTGGCGCCTGGTCCGAAAGAACTGATTGAGATCTAGACCGTAACTGGACGTCTTTGTTAGTCCCAAGTCCGGCATGGTTGATTAGGCGAGCCCACCCCAGACGATGAACCAAAAAGAGCTGAAAGAGCTGATCGAATTCTTGATTGAAAAGGATATCGCTGAGTTCGAGTTGGAACGTGGCGATGTCAAAGTCCGGATTCGTAGGGCGGGAGAATCGCACCCACCGGTTCCGGAAACGCGCTTCGTGGCTATGCCCTCTGCGGCTCCATTAGCGGTGGCCAACGATTCCGTTTCAGCTGCAGCTGCGCCACCTACCAAACCGGCAGTTGTACCCCCTCCGGAAGAGAATCTCCATATCGTCAAGTCGCCAATTGTCGGGACGTTTTATGAAGCGCCCTCGCCTGGAGCTCCTCCGTTTTCTAAGCTAGGCGACATGGTTGAAGTGGGACAGGTGTTGTGCATTGTGGAAGCGATGAAGTTAATGAATGAAATCGAATCGGATGTTGCTGGTGAAATCGTCAAGAAGTTAGTTGGCAACGGACAGCCGATCGAATACGGCCAAGATTTGTTTGCCATCCGGGTGCGGAGCTGAGCTCCCGCCCAAATCCAAGGGCGCGCTGATCGCGCCTTTTTGTTTTCGGATCCGCCTGCATGTTCAAAAAGATTCTGGTCGCGAACCGCGGAGAAATCGCGCTGCGTGTCATCTGCGCCTGTAAGGAACTTGGCATTCGCACAGTTGCTATTTACAGCGAAGCCGATCGGAATTCCTTAGCCGTGCGTTTTGCCGATGAGGCGATCTGCATCGGTCCGCCGCAATTGTCACAAAGCTATCTAAACATCCCAGCCGTCATCAGCGCTGCTGAAATTGCGAATGTCGAAGCCATTCACCCCGGCTACGGACTACTCTCCGAAAACGCTAATTTTGCTGAAGTCTGTGAGACTTGCGGTATCAAGTTCATCGGTCCTCCGCCTGAAGTCATTCGTCTGATGGGAGAAAAGGAAAAGGCTCGCGCCGCAATGAAAAAAGCGGGAGTGCCAATCCTGCCCGGATCTGACGGTGTGATTGGCTCGGAAGAAGAAGCCATCGAGTGGGCGCGGCAGGTTGGATATCCCGTCATCATCAAGGCATCTGCCGGTGGTGGTGGTCGCGGAATGCGCATCGTCCGAAACGAAGAAGAATTGCCCGGATTGTTTCGCCAGGCCACTTCGGAAGCTGCTGGCGCGTTCGGCAATGGCGACCTCTACATGGAAAAATACGTCGAGCGTCCGCGCCACATCGAGTTCCAGATTCTCGCGGACACCCATGGAAACGTCGTAAGTCTCGGAGAGCGCGAATGTTCCATTCAGCGCCGACATCAGAAACTTCTTGAAGAAAGTCCCTCCACCCAGGTCACTGCTGAACTTCGTCAACGCATCGGAGAGACACTTAGCAAATCGCTCGGGGACATTGGATATGTGAATGCCGGCACAATCGAGTTCCTGATGGACCAGGATCGGCGTCTGTTCTTCATCGAGATGAACACGCGGATCCAGGTGGAGCATCCTGTTACAGAGATGGTCACCGATGTCGACCTTGTCAAGAGCCAAATCCTGATCGCATCCGGCGCGCGCATGAACGACGTCTTGATGGGCCCGGTCGTGCACCGCGGACACGCCATCGAGTGCCGCATCAACGCAGAACATCCGGAAAAGTTCACACCGTCCGCTGGAAAGATAACTGCTTTCAATCCTCCGGGCGGCACCGGCGTTCGTATCGATACCGCCGCTTACGCAGAAGGCGTGATTCCCCCCTATTACGATTCACTCATTGCCAAGTTGGTCGTCCGTGGGAAGGATCGAGGCGAAGCAATCTCTCGCATGAGCCGAGCGCTGGAAATGTTTGTGGTGCAGGGCATCCACACCACCATCCCTCTCCACCGAAAAATTCTGGCCGATCCCGAATTTCGAGAAGGAAAGATCGATACTGGCTTCATCGAACGATTCTTCGCTCGCCAGGCAGAGCAGAACGCAAAGTCCAAAAGCTGAGCGTCTTCCGCATGCTGCTTCCGCGCCTTTACCCGATTCTCGATGCAGCATACTTCCCGACCTCCTCGAGCCTGTACTCGGCTGCTGAACAGCTTGCGCAAGCGGGAGCAACACTGCTTCAGTATCGGAACAAATCAGGCAATGCCCGCCAGATGCTCGAACATGCTCGCGAACTTAAACGCCTCACCGGTTCCCGCGTCCAATGGATCATGAATGATCGCGCCGACCTATGTCTGGCCGCCGAATTCAACGGGGTCCATGTCGGCCAGGATGATTTGTCTCCTGAAGGTGCCCGCCGCGTGATCGGTCCCACCTTGTTACTCGGTGTATCCACCCACAACCCGGAACAACTAGGTGAAGCGGATAAAACCTCCGCCGACTACCTCGCCATCGGCCCGGTCTTTGCTACGAGGAGCAAACAAAATCCTGATCCGGTGATCGGACTTGCCGGTGTTCGTCGAGCGCGGGAACTTACCCGTAAACCCCTGGTCGCGATCGGCGGCATCACACGAGAGAATGCCCACTCTGTCATCGCGGCCGGAGCGGATACCGTCGCGGTCATTTCTAATCTGGTAAACGAACCCGGGAAATCAGCAGAGGAATTTTTTCGAATATTAAGGTAAAGTCTTGGCGCTGACTCGATTACACGGAGGCCTCTCCTGAGTACAGACATCTCGCATCCCAGGCCCGCAACTTCGGCCGCCGATTGGGAGCGCCATACCCGTCAGGACACCGAACTTGTAAAGGGTCTCGGATTGACGAGCGCCACCATGCTCGTCATGGGATCCATGATCGGCTCGGGCATTTTCATCGTCTCGGCTGAAATCGCCCGCGAGGTGAACTCGCCTGCTCTGCTGATCGGCGCCTGGTTGGTGACCGGTTTCATGACAATCGTCGGCGCCCTCAGTTATGGCGAACTTGCTGCCATGATGCCCCGTGCCGGTGGCCAATATGTCTACCTTCGCGAGTCGCTCGGGCCCCTCTGGGGATTTCTCTACGGCTGGACCTTGTTCCTTGTCATCCAGACCGGAACCATTGCGGCGGTCGGCGTCGCATTTGGCAAGTTCCTTGGAGTGTTCTTCCCCTCCATCTCATCGACCCATTGGATCGTTCATCTCTGGAAAGTACCGCCCATCAAAATCGGTCCAATGGTCCTCGGAAACATGGATGTCGGCCTGAACATGCAGAATCTTGTCGCCATTCTCGTGGTCGTGGCCTTGTCAATCATCAACATCTTTGGAGTGAAGACCGGGGCCCTGATTCAGAACGTCTTCACGATTGCCAAAGCCTCTGCTTTATTCGGATTAGTTTTACTCGGCATCTTCTTGGGCCGCAATGCACACGCGATCGCTGCCAACTTCAGCGGCAACTTTTGGAGAAATGCCGGTCTTACTTCAACGCATGAAATCGGCGCAGGAGTATTTGTATCTACCCTCACTGTTCTGGCAGTCGCCCAGGTTGGGTCGCTTTTTTCCGCCGATGCCTGGAACAACGTCACCTTTACTGCTGGAGAAGTCAAAAATCCGCAACGTAATCTGCCGATTTCTCTCGCGCTCGGCACGGGTGTGGTCATTGCGCTCTACATCGGTTGCAATTTCATCTACCTGAGCACTTTGCCTTTAGACGGATCCGCCGCTGGAGCCACCATCCTGGAGCGCGGCATCAAGTTTGCCAGCGAAGATCGTGTCGGCACCGCAGTCATGACGCAGATGTTCGGTGCAGCAGGCGGCGCGCTAATGGCGATTGCCATCATGCTTTCCAGTTTCGGCTGCGACAACGGATTGATTCTCGCCGGAGCTCGTGTCTACTACGCAATGGCGAAAGACGGTTTGTTTTTCCGCAACGTGGCTCGCCTGCATCCTAAATACAAGACGCCTGCGGTTTCCCTGATGGTGCAGATGGTATGGACCTGCATCCTTTGTATCTCCGGCAGCTACGGGCAGCTTCTCGACTACATCATTTTCGCCGTGCTCGTGTTTTATATCCTGACCATCTTTGGACTGTTTGTGTTGCGACGAACCCACGCGGAGGCGCCGCGGCCCTACAAAGCTGTCGGTTACCCTGTGCTACCCGCCATTTATATTGTGATGGCTTTATTCATTGATGTCGTACTATTGCGCTACAAACCCCAATACACCTGGCCGGGATTGATCATCGTGCTCTTGGGGATCCCGGTGTACTACCTCTGGTCACGGCATTCGGCCACTGCGTCTGAAGCCGCGTGAGGCCTTATCTCGAAGGAGAGACAAGCGAATGAATCTGCTGGCGAAGAAGCCGATTGACGTCATCATGTCGGAAGCGCACGAAACAGGCGAACACAGCCTTAAACGCGCATTGGGGGCCGGAAATCTCGTTTCCCTCGGGATCGGCGCGATCATTGGTACTGGCATCTTTGTTCTGACCGGCGCTGCCGCCGCCCAATATGCAGGGCCTGCCATTGTTTACTCATTTATCTTGGCCGCTGTCGGCTGTGTTTTTGCGGGGCTTTGTTATGCCGAGTTCGCTTCAATGATCCCGGTTGCTGGCTCCGCATATACATACGGCTATGCAACCTTGGGTGAAATCTTTGCATGGATCATCGGGTGGGATTTGATTCTCGAATACGCCTTTGGCGCGGCGACCGTTGCCTCTGGTTGGAGTGGTTACGTTCTTAGCCTTTTGCAAGACTTCGGCATTCACATCCCGCCACAACTGGCCGGCACGCCGGGTGCACAGTTTGTGATGTACAACGGTCGCTGGGAGGCCATCGGTCGAGTTTCCAAGACTCTTGCCCTCCACAACATCGATCCGAGCACGCTGCCGCACCAGACTGGAGTTTTCAACCTGGTTGCGTTTTTCGGCATCGCTCTCATGACGACCATCCTGGTTATCGGCATCAAGGAGTCTGCCAACCTGAACTCCTTCATCGTCGTCGTGAAAGTTGCGGTTCTGCTCATCTTCATCGGCATCGGCATCAACTACATCCTCGGCCATACATCGCAAGCTTCTGCCAATTGGACCCCATTCCTTCCTGAGAACGAAGGTGCGTTCGGCAAATATGGCTGGTCCGGAGTGATTCGAGCCGCAGGCGTGATTTTCTTCGCCTACATTGGGTTTGACGCGGTCTCGACGGCCGCGCAGGAGGCGAAAAATCCGAAACGCGACATGCCAATCGGCATTCTCGGCTCGCTCGTGATCTGCACGATTCTCTACATCCTGGTTTCTGGCGTCCTCACGGGCCTCGTGAAGTACACGACTCTCAACGTTCCTGATCCCATTGCTGTTGGAATCGATCAAACCGGCGTGAAGTGGGGCAGCTTCCTCGTGAAACTCGGCGCGATCTGCGGACTGACGAGCACCATGGTGGTCATGTTGCTCGGACAATCGCGAGTTTTCTTCTCCATGTCGAGAGATGGCCTTCTTCCTCAATGGGCGAGCGCGATTCACACGAGATTCCGCACACCGTACATCTCCTCGATCTTCGTAGGAATCTTCGTAGCGATTTTTGCGTCCGTCATTCCGATTTCCATCCTTGGTGAGCTGGTGAGTATCGGAACGTTGCTGGCGTTCGTCATCGTATGCGCCGGCGTCTGGATGATCCGAAGAACAAATCCGGATCTACCACGTCCATTCAAAACTCCGATGGTTCCATTCGTGCCGATCATGGGCATGGCAATCTCTCTCTTGATGATGCTCGGATTGCCTTTCGACACTTGGCTACGGCTTGTGATCTGGCTAATCCTCGGCATGGCAGTTTATTTTGGCTATGGGCGCTTTCACAGCCGTGTCCAGACCATGTCCGCACAACGCGGGCGCGCCATGGCCGATTAGCTTGATTGGTAATTGAACGGCAATAAAAAACCCCGACAGCCTGTAGCGTGGAGCCTTTTGGGCGTGACTGCCGGGGTAGTTGCCGTTTTGTTAATTTGATTCTAAGTTGCGGTTGCGTCACCAATCTGCCGTGTTCCCAACAAGTGCGCCTGTTTCTGGCGTCTTGGCGTTTGTTGGCGTGCTGACTACATCAAATCGATCGCTAAAAAAATGAGCGCAAACTTTCGGTAAGATCCTGCATTTTAACTTCAATCCGAAGGAAATCCACGTGACCCCAATCTTTCCCCTTGGCACATGTTGACGCTTGCAATTGAAAACGAAAATTACGTTTTTCACAGTATAGCGCTGCAAGTCGGATGAGAGGAATATGGTTCAGGAAGGGCTGATCCGGCTACCTCTCCAACCATCGCGGTCGGGTCGGTTCGGGCGAGAACCGCTTCTCAACGGCGGTTGAGAAGCGGTTTTTATTTTGTCTTGCAGCCGGCGAAGTTTTTCTTATCTAACCGCGGCCTCCAGCTAATTTCTAAGTACTAATTGCTAAATGCTAAGTACTAATTGCTGATCATCCTGGCGCGCCCGGAGGGACTCGAACCCCCAACCCTCGGTTCCGAAGACCGATGCTCTATCCGTTGAGCTACGGGCGCGTTCTCAAAGTGTACTACGGCCAGCCGAATCCCCACTCTGGATTCAAGCAGGCGTTCTCAATCCCCGTTGCTCCAACACATCGCCGCCGATACTATTTCCACGAGAGCCACCTCACTCCTATGAAAAAACTCATTGTGCGCATTCTCGTAATCCTTGGAATTATTTACCTCGTCACTATCATCGGAACATTCATTGTTCTGGCGGGCCGAAAGGGCACCGTGCCCGGGAACACTTTCATCGAGGCCAACTTCGAGCAGCCGCTCGTCGAAGATATCCCTGAGAACACCACGTCAAAGCTGATGCTTGAGGATCGGATGACGGTCCGAGATGTGGTCGATGCGATCGACCGTGCTTCCACCGACGATCGCGTCAAGGGAATGATCGCGAAAGTTGGGGCTGTGCAGATGGGAATGGCGCAGGTGCAGGAACTGCGCGAAGCAGTCCAGCGTTTCCGTGCTCACAAGAAGCCCGCCATCGCGTACGCGGAAACATTCGGCGAATTCGGTCCCGGCAACAATTCCTACTATCTCGCCACTGCGTTCGATCAGATCTATCTGCAACCTTCCGGTGATGTCGGCCTTACTGGGATCATGCTCGAGGCGCCCTTCGTGAAAGGTACTCTCAATAAGCTCGGCATAAGTTTCCATGGGGATCATCGCTACGAATACAAGAATGCGCTCAACACGTTTACGGAAACCAAGTTCACCGCTCCCCACAAGGAAGCGATGACCGCAATCATCAATTCCTGGTTTGGCCAGATGCGGGACGGAATCTGTCAGGCGCGCCAGATTGCTCCAGATCAATTTGCGACGTTGGTCGATCGCGGGCCATATCTGGGGAAAGAAGCTGTCGACGCGAAGCTCGTCGACGGCCTGGCCTACCGCGACGAGGTCTATGAGAAGTTCAAAGAAAAAGTGGGTACCGGTGCACAGGCGCTTTATCTCGATAAGTATCTGGATCGCGCTGGACATCCGCACGAGAAAGGCAAAACGATCGCGCTCGTTTACGGCGCGGGAGGTGTTTCACGCGGCAAGAGCAGCTACGATCCCGTGCAGGGCTCACTCACAATGGGATCCGACACGGTTGCATCCGCGATCCGAGCCGCAGTCGCCGACAAAGACGTGAAGGCGATTCTGTTTCGTGTCGACAGTCCAGGCGGTTCCTACGTTGCCTCAGATACGATCTGGCGCGAAGTAGTTCGCGCCCGCCAGGCTGGGAAGCCAGTCATCGTTTCAATGGGCGACCTGGCCGGATCAGGCGGGTATTTCGTCGCCATGGCTGCGGACAAGATTGTGGCCCAGCCTGGCACCATCACGGCTTCGATCGGCGTGCTAGGCGGAAAGGTGCTGACCTCTGGCTTGTGGGACAAGATCGGCTTGTCATGGGACGAAGTGCATGACGGAGCCAACGCAACCATGTTCACGGGAACGCACGACTACACTCCAGCCGAATGGGCGCGCTTCCAGGCTTGGCTCGACCGCGTGTATGTCGACTTCACCGGCAAGGTGGCGGAAGGGCGAAAGATTCCCAAAGAGAAAGTTCTTGAAATCGCCAAGGGTCGCATTTGGTCGGGACAAGACGCGAAAAACCTCGGGCTAGTGGATGAATTAGGTGGATTTGATGAAGCTTTGAAGCTGGCCAAGAAGGCTGCGAATATTTCAGAGGGCGAAGACGTGAAGATTTCAGTTTTCCCGCGAAGGAAAACTCTCTGGGAGACCCTCATGCAACGCGAGGGACCGGAGAGCAGCGACAAAGAAGCAGCTCGGGCTATGGCCGAAATGATCCGAGTCGTGCAGCCAGTTGCGAAACAATTGAACTCGGCGGGTCTGCTCAGGACACAGGACCAACACGATGTCCTGCGGATGCCGGAGGTAGGGAGGAGTCGGTAGCCAGTGGTCATTGTCCAATGATCAGTAGTTACTGATCAAGCCAGAATCCAGTGCGATTAGTGGGTACTGAATCGTTGCCAGCACAACCGACGTCATCCCGAAGACTCACGTACTCTCCGGTGAGGCAACGGATTTTTGCACGGGCCAACTGTTGGATGTAATCAACGTGATCCTACCCTTGTCATTCCGAGGAGCGTAGCGACGAGGAATCTGCTTTGAGCATGGTCACAGAAGAAATCAGATTCCTCCCTTCGGTCGGAATGACAATGAGAGGGCATTTTCGCGGCTGCCTTCACTCTAATAGATATATATTAAGATCTAATATATTCTTAATGTTTTAAAGATCTTCCGAGGTGCAAGGCCTCGAAGCCGCCCTTCGGGGTGCTGACTGAGGCGCAATTTGAGTATTAGATCATCAGCTAGGATGCCATTTCTTTGCGTTTTAACCGCCCCAGGAGCGTGAATCGGAGCAGGGGTAGACCCTGAGCTCATCCCGCGCTTCAAACGTGTCTTAAATCGCATTTAAATGCGATTTGTTTCATTTTGGGAATTTAGTGGCTTGATCACCTATTCTGAAAGCAGTAACGCGTCACTGTGCGCAGAGTGCTTCATTTTTGCACTGCGCGCAAGATCCCTCCGCTCGCTGGAGAAAGCGCGAGCGTTCAGGATGACTCCGGAGAAAAGTCAAATAGTGAATGAACCTCTAGGAATCCAACTCTCGCGGCGAGCAACTGCAATTGGAGAGCAGCTGACTGACGGGACGAATCACTGGCGATCGGCCATCTGACTACCGACTTACTGAGAACTGAGAACTGAGAACTGCTTCTAGATTCCCAGCTTCTTCACTTCTTCGTTGTAGTACTTGCGGTAAAGGATGTCCCATTCCTGGGAACCTTCGAGGATGGTGCGGCGCTGGCTTTCGATTTTCTGGCGGGCGGCGCCGTCGATACGTGCTTCCTGCGCCATGAGTTCTTCAAGAACCTTGCGGGCTTCCAGCCGGACAGTATTCCGGTCTTCGACAAAGTCGACGGCATCCAAATCGGCGAGCGTATCGGTGACAACGTGAGCAAGTTTGTTCAGCTTGTCGCGGCTCAGTCTCATAGCACCGCCTTGTACTTGCGCACGAGCTCGTTCTTCACCTTGCGGAACATCTCCTGGTAATTCGCTCCACTCTTTCGCATTTCGTCGGAATAAGCTTCAAGAATGACGCGGACTTCATCATTGATCCGGTCCTCGAGCGACAACTCCTCGAGAATGGCGGAGTGCACTTTCTCGGTGACAGCCGGTAATGCCTTGGTCTCAATGACCTCGGCGGCAATCATTTTCTTTGTGATTTCACGGGCCAGATAGGCCACATATTCTTTGGAAAAGAGCATGTGTCGGAAAATGTGTGTTTGCGAAACAAAAAGTTTAACACAGGCGAGTGGCACGTTCCGTTCGGCTGGCCGTACAATCGATGGCTAGATAAAACCTATGTCACCTGTTCCGGACGACCTCGCCGGCCTTAAAGACGACATGATTGCCTTCATTGAAGGCCACGGCATGCGCCGTTTCCACGGGTTCATCGACTACGAAGAAGTGCAGAGCGTGATGTGGGAGTCGGGCGGCAATGCCGACGGATGGAAAGATTTCGTCGAGCTCGCCAAAGCTTCGAATGCGCCCTTCATCATCATGCACACCTGGACTCTCGAACGAACAGAGTTAGATTCCATGATGCGCCGCATGGAAGAAGGCGAATACACGAGCGAGGAAGATCTCGAGGATGCTCGCTGGCTGCGCGCCTACATCGGCAAAACGGGCTTCGTTCAACTGGGATGGGCTTACCAAGGCTGCATTTTTCTTTGCGAGACCGGCACGGAATGGTACGACCACTATCAACGCCTTCGTGAAATCTCTCAGGACTTCACTGGGCTTCCCATCGATGAGTCCGATCCGGACGACGAGCCGTAAGCATCCGGCATGCGCTGGTTTCCGAAACACGTCGATACCGCCATCGCGAACGAACTCTCCCAGAGCCTGCTCGGTGTCCATCTCCCGCTGAAGAAAGCTCTCGCACTGGAAGAGGCTTCGCTTCTCGCCCGCTTGCTCATCTCTCGAGGCGTCAACGACGGGAATGCGGCAAAGGCGTTTTTGTTCCCCACGCTCTCTGACTTGCATTCGTCGTTTCTCATGTCGGGCATGAAGACTGCGCTGGAGCGTCTCGAAGCAGCCATCGAACGCAAAGAAAAAATTTTGATCTATGGCGACTATGACGTCGACGGAACAACCGCGATCGTCATTCTGAAGACCGCCATTGAGTTGTGTGGTGGTTCGGCCGATTTTCATGTGCCTCACCGCATTCGTGAAGGCTATGGCATGAAGGACGAGGTCATCGAGCGGGCAGCCGCCGATGGAGTTCGCCTGATCGTCAGCGTTGATACCGGCATTCGCGCATTTGCGGCGGCCGATACGGCCCGTCGCACGGGTATCGACTTGATCGTCACTGACCATCACCTGCCAGGAACAGAAGGAGTTCCGACTGCGCTAGCAGTGCTCAATCCTAATCAGGATGGTTGCGGTTATCCGTGCAAGGCACTGTGCGGAGCGGGAGTTGCGTTCAAGCTGGCGCAAGGTTTAATGGAACGGAAACTCGATCGCCCAGATCAATCCCGGCTGCTGATGTCGTTTATGAAGGT
Organism: Terriglobales bacterium; assembly: GCA_036265385.1. Taxonomy (GTDB): domain Bacteria; phylum Acidobacteriota; class Terriglobia; order Terriglobales; family Acidobacteriaceae; genus DATAPD01. The sequence continues at coordinate 529,665 of DATAPD010000015.1, read as the reverse complement.
GGTGGCGATTGCGACGATCGCCGATGCTGTGCCGCTAACCGGCGAGAACCGTGTATTCGCGAAGCTCGGTCTCGAAGCGCTGCGTGCGCCGGTAAATGTAGGGTTGAAAGCTTTGCTCGAGGTGGCGCAGCTTGGCGGAAAACCACTGACGTCCAGCGAAGTTGCATTCCGTGTGGCGCCGCGCCTGAACGCCGCGGGGCGTATGGATGTTGCGCGCGATGTGATTGATTTGTTCAGCGTGAAAGATCCTGTGCAAGCGCGGGAGATCGCCAGCCGCTTGGACAAACTCAATGCAGAACGGCAGGAAGAAGAAAGACGCATTCTCGATGAGATTACGAAGAGGCTCGAGCAGGAACCAGCGCTGCACGAAGCATTCTGCATTGTCATTGACGGCGATGGCTGGCATCGCGGAGTCATCGGGATTACCGCGAGCCGCGTTGTTGACAAGTATTGCAAGCCGACGCTGATCATTTCCCGGGATGGTGAGGAAGCGCACGGATCAGGCCGATCCATTCGAGCATTCCATCTTTTGCAAGCGCTCGAATCATGCCGCGATCTGTTCAGTCGTTATGGCGGACACGCGCATGCCGTAGGCTTTGCTTTGCCTTCGGCGAAGATCGTCGAGTTGCGCAGCCAACTCGATGCGCATGCCAGAACCTGCCTGACAACCAAAGACTTTGAGCCGTCGCTCGAGTACGACGCGGAAATTGATCTCTCTGATATCTCGCCGTCGTTGCATCGACTTCTGCAACAGATGGAACCTTTCGGACAGGGCAATCCGGAACCGGTCTTGGTTGCGCGAGGCGCGCGCGTGTTGGCGCCTCCGAAAATCGTGAAAGACAAGCACGTGAAATTGAAATTGGCTACCGCCACTGTGAGGGAGGCCGAATCCTTGCCCACGCGAGAAGCAGCGGTTGCGGCCGCGGCAGATGCTGCAACACTTCCTCCGCGTTGTCATCCGGATGGGGCTGCAATTCCGCAGCGCCGCATTGAATCGAATAGCAGTAATTGGCGGCGCAATGTTGCGTTTGATGCGATGGGCTGGCGGCTTGCCGAAATTGTGGAGCAGAACCGGGTGATTGCGGGTGACATGGTGGATGTCGCTTTCACCCTGGATGTGAACGAACATCCTGAGTTCGGCGGCCTGGAAATGTCGTTGAGGGATTTGAGGAAGGGCTAGGGTGATCAGGTCCTAAAGGCTCGTCGGACCGTGCTGAATCTCTAGCGGCGCCATCCCGAAGTCCGCGCGTTTTCTCAAGCGCGACGAGGGATCTGGCGTGCGTCGCCCGTCAGAAATCGTGCGCTCCTCGCAAGATCCCTCGCTACGCTGAAGAACGCTGCGCTCGGGATGACGCCAGAATAAAATTGACAGTAGGCCATAGATAAAGCGAAGGCTGCGCTGCTCCGACCTTCGCATGCATCCATATACACTAGGACTTCCGATGGATCGCATTACCCGTCTGCGGCGCTGGCTGGCGCTGATCGCGATTGTCATGATCGTGATCGTTGCGTCGATGTACTTCTACGCTCGTTGGCGTGTGCGCAATGCATTGAAGGACCTCCCCGGAAAAATTGACGTCAACATCCAGCAGACTGCTCAAGGGTTCAAAGTTTCCAAATCAGAGCAGGGACGAACCATCTTCACCGTGCAGGCGAGCAAGGCCGTCAAATTCAAGAAGGGTGGGCTCACAGAACTGCACGACGTTTCGATTATTTTGTACGGCCGCGACGCTTCCCGCTTCGACCAGATATACGGCGACGATTTCGAATATGATCCGCAATCTGGTGATGCGAAGGCAGGCGGAGAAGTTCGCATCGATCTTGAGGCAAATCCTGCAGGCCTGACGAATCCTGATCAGTCTCCTCCGAAAGAGTTGAGAAACCCTATCCACCTGAAGACCAGTGGATTAGTGTTCAACCAGAAAACAGGAAACGCGAGCACCGATCAAAAAATTGAGTTTCGAAATGCGCAAGCGTCGGGCTCTGCGGTGGGCGTGCACTACACGGCAAAGGACCAGGTGCTCACGCTCGACTCCAAAGTCGAAATCGATGTTTCGGGACCGAATGCCGCACATATCACGGCGCTGCGCGCAATCATCACGAAGGAACCGCGCAATATTGAGTTGATCCAGCCGAAGCTGGTGCGCAACGAGCAACAGGTGACCGCGCAACGCGCGACGTTGTTTCTCGATGACAAAAACACCGTCGAGCGTGTGCTCGCACAGGGAGATGTCCAGGGGCAGGCGCATGGCAAGTCGGAAGTTAATGGACGGTCCGATAGTGCCGAATTCTTTCTCGGCGAGAAGGGGAGTGCGTTGCGGAATGCGGTTCTCTCCGGAAACGTCCAGCTGGCCTCGACGGGCGCACAAGTGGCTAACGCAAGTGCAGGCCGAATCGTTCTGGATTTTGCTGGAAAGAAAGATCTTCAGAAAGTGCACGCGGAACGGGATGTGCGCTTACGGCAACAGCAATCCGCGCAAACTGCTACAAGCGATGGAAAGGGACAGGATGTCGAAATCGCCGCTGAGGCAATGGATGCGTTTTTAGACCGCGGTCATTTGGATCGCGCGCAAACCGCTGGTGCGGGACAGATCACGATTACGCAGGCAAGTTCTGCGCAGAAGGCTACGATCACCGCCGCGAAATTCGTAGCTCGTTTCGATGAGAAGAATCATCTGAAAACCTTGCATGGAGCGCCGGACGCGCGCATCACGACGGTGACACCGAACCAGCCGGATCGGGTTTCCACGAGCGAAATGCTCGACGTCAGCTTCCGCCCGGCCGGCGGGATCGAAACAATCGTGCAGCAAGGCAATCTCGTTTATGTCGATGGTGACCGAAAAGCGTGGGCAGACCGTGCGCGGTATACCCCCACAGATCAACTGCTTGCCTTAACGGGATCGCCTCGCATTAGTGAAGCGGGTTTCAGCACGACCGCTACGACCATGACATTGAATCGCAGCACGGGTTCAGCAATGGCGGAGGGAAACGTCAAAAGCACTTACAGCGATCTGAAGCCGCAACCGAACGGCGCGCTCCTGGCGTCGTCTGCGCCGATTCACGTTACATCACGCAAGATGACGGCGAACCGATCTCCATCGAAGGCCCTCTACACGGGCGGTGCCCGGCTGTGGCAGAACGCAAATGCGGTGGAAGCTCCGACAATCGAGTTCGACCGTGATACACGCTCTGTGATTGCGAGCAGCAATGGATCGAAGGTGTCCACCGTCTTGGTTCAAGCCGACAAAAGCGGGAAGGCGATGCCGATAACGATCACGAGTGGACGTCTCAGCTACGTCGACAGCGAGCGGAGGGTGCGATTCGAGGGAGGCGTGCTCGCGCGCGGGGCCGACATGACGCTGACGAGTCAGCGAATGGATGCGTTTCTCTCGCCTGCGGGTCCAGGAGCACCAACCGGAACAGAAAAAGCGGATTCGGCGGGCGTGGGAGCCGGAAGAGTCGAAAAAATCGTAGCTGAGGGAGATGTTACGGTCACCCAGAACGCTCGAAAGGCGACCGGCGGTCAGTTGGTCTACACAGTGGCGGAGGATAAGTTTGTTCTGACTGGCGGTCCGCCTAGCATTTTTGATGCCGAACACGGCAAAATCACGGGCAATTCGTTGACTTTCTATAAACGCGATGATAGGGTGCTCGTAGAAGGAAGCGATAGCTCTCCCACCTCAACTACCATCCGAGTGGCACGATAAATGCACACCCTGGCCACTGACGAAATCGGCAAAACCTATCGTAGTCGGCAAGTTGTAAGAGGCGTAAGCCTTGAGGTGAAACAGGGCGAAGTCGTTGGTTTACTTGGACCTAACGGCGCTGGCAAGACCACTTCCTTCTACGCAATCGTAGGCTTGGTGCCCCCAGATACGGGTCGGGTTCTCTACGATAGCGCCGACATCACGGGCGTTCCCATGTATCTCCGGGCGCGCGAATATGGCATCAGTTATCTCCCGCAGGAACCCTCAGTTTTTCGCAAGCTGACGGTCGAAGAAAATATTCTGGCGGTGCTGGAAGCCCAACCCATTTCCTGGCATGAGCGCCGGGAAAAGATGGAGCAGTTGATCGACGAACTTGGGTTGGAGCACATTCGGCAGAACAAGGGGTATGCGCTCTCCGGCGGTGAACGCCGAAGGGTCGAAATCGCGCGTAGCCTATGCATCAATCCAACTTTCATCCTTCTCGACGAGCCCTTTTCGGGAATTGATCCGATAGCGGTTCTCGATCTACAGAAAATCATTTCCGGACTTAGGGCGAGTGGTATTGGCATCCTTATTACCGATCACAACGTCCGAGAGACGCTCTCGGTGACCGATCGGGCCTACATCATCAACGAAGGCAAGATCTTCCGGTCTGGATCACCCGAGCAGCTCGGAAATGATCCAGAAGTCAGGCGAGTTTACCTGGGAGAAAGCTTTTCTTTGGTATAGAGGGTACCTAAGTGCTCTTGGTCACAGACTGAGGTCTGGGCGACACTGAGAATAGGCAAAGAACAGAATGGTCCTTTTGCAGCACAAGTTGAGCGTGAAGCTGTCTCAGCGGCAGATCCTTACTCCGGGTCTGGTGCAGATGGTGTCAGTTCTGGCGCTCAACAAGCTGGAATTAAAGGACATGATCAACACGGAAATGGTCGAAAATCCAGTTCTCGAAGAACTGGAAGATGCCGTTCCGCTGATCGATGACGTGGGTCGGCAGGAAGAAGAGCGCGACCGTGTGGCTGCTGCCGCAACCACGGAAGAAAATCCGATTACAGCGGCCGAAAAAAAAGATCCATTTGAAGAAATCGACTTTGGCTCGTTCTTCCAGGAGTACCTCGATCCCGGTTACCGGAGTCAGGGCGAGATGGAGGAAATTGAGCGCCCGTCATTCGAAAACTTCCTCTCGAAGCCCGGAAACCTGACCGATCACCTGATGTGGCAATTGGGAGCTTTGGGGGTTCGTCCACAGGTCCGCGAAGCTGCGGAACTCGTCATCGGCAATCTCAGCGAAGACGGCTACCTGATCGCGAGTGACGAAGAGCTTCTAGGAACAGCTGCTCCTGCATCGCCTGAAGCGGATGCAAAGACGCAAGAAAACCTTGTCAAAGAGGCGGCTGCACTTGGGCTGGGTTCAGAAGAAGCAGGTACAGACGAGGGCGTTGAGCCCGCATTAACGGCTACAGAAGCTGCAGAAGAAGACCTGAACACCCTGTCAGCGGAGGCAGGGATCATCAGCGCACCGGATTGGGCTAGTTTCTCGTCGACCGGTATTACATCAGCGCAGATGGGGGCCGCAGCGGCCGCGGCACCATCGCCTTCAATATCTACGACAGAGCCGGCAGCCGAACCTGCCATCGAGCGGACGCCAACACCACAAGCGGCAAGTTTCAGTCTAGCGGACCTGCATGAAGCGATTGAACTGATCCGGCAGATGGATCCCCAAGGTGTGGCATGCCGCGATCTACGTGAGTGCTTGCTGTATCAGCTTCGTTATCATCAGCAGCAACTGGCATCGCACAGGAACGGAAATGACGTAACTGAAGCAGTCATTGCGGACGCGATCGCTGTTGTTGATCAGCATCTGCGGGGGCTCACGCTGAAGCAGTACAAGGAAATCGGCAAAGCGATCAACCGTTCGCCAGAGGCTGTTCAGGTCGCGCTCGAATATATTCGGACGCTCGATCCGAGGCCCGGTCTCCGCTACAACAAAACGCAAGTGCGGCTGATCGAGCCTGATGTTGCTTTCGTGAAGCACGGCGATGAGTGGATCGTGCTGATGAACGATGAAGACTTGCCAACGCTGCGCCTGAATCCAGCGTATAAGCGGTTGCTGACCAAGGAAGCGAACGACAAAGACACGCGCAATTACGTCAAAGAGCGCTACAAAAGCGCAATTCAGCTAATCAAAAACATCGAGCAACGCAAGCAGACGATCACAAAGGTCTGCTACTGCATCGTCGCGCGGCAACAGGACTTTCTCGAACTAGGGATCGATCAGTTGAAACCGATGATGATCAAGGAGGTGGCCGAAGAAATCGGCGTGCATCCTTCGACGGTAAGCCGGGCGGTTGCGAACAAGTATGCGCACACGCCGCAGGGAGTGTTCGAGCTACGCTACTTCTTCTCGGAAAGCGTGCAAGGCCCTGAGGGCGGCAACACTTCGTTGCTGATCCTGAAGCGCAGGGTCAAGAAGCTGATCGACGAAGAAGATCCGACGCGGCCGCTGACCGATGAGCAGATTACGCGCATCCTGCAATCGCAAGGAATTCAGGTGACGCGTCGCACGGTGGCAAAATACCGCGAAGACATGCGGATCCCGAGCACCCATCAGCGAAGGGTAAAGAAATAAAAAACGGCGCCTTTGAGACGCCGATACGATCTCTTCCATGCAACACCGGTTGTTTGAGCCCAGCAGGGAACTCGTACCCAGGAGAGCGCTCAATGAACGTGGAATACACCGGCAGGCAGTATGAAGTTACTCCTATCATCCGCAAGACAGTTGAAACCGGCCTCGCAAAAGTCAGAAAAATTTTAGGCGACAAGTTCGAGACCAAAGTCATTCTAGTCGTCGAAAAGCACCGTAATAAAGCAGAAATCACGATTACTCCCAGAAACGGTCCGATCGTGGGCGCCGCGGAAGCGGGCGACATGAAGTCGGCTGTCAACGAAGCACTCGAACACCTGGAAAAACAGGCGCTCAAGCATAAAACACGGCAAATCTCCAAGAAGCGAAATGCGCGCAAGAAGTGGAATGGGGACGCGAAGATTGAGGCCGTGGAAACCACTGTGGGCCTGACGGAGTCCACGTCTGTGCCGGTGGTGGTCCACCGTTTTCCCGCAGTCGCGAAAACAACTGAGGTTCACCTATCCCGATCGAAGGATTCGGTTGCACTTCGGCCGATGACACTCGAGGAAGCAATTAAAGAAGTACATTTTCGCGATCGCGATGTATTTGTGTTCCGCGATGCGAAAGGCAAAGTGATGGTGCTGCATCGAACGCGTGAGGGCAAGCTGGAGTTGATCGAAGCGCCGTAGAACCAGTTTCCAGTTGCTGGTTGCTTGTTTCTAGTTTTAATTGATGGTAGGCGCGCCTGAGGGCGCGCCCTTTTTTGCGAGTGAAAGATGCGATTGCTTCGGCTAGATCCGATCTGCTGCGTGGTATTGAGTTGCTCGCTTTCAGCGAGCGATAGTTGGATTCTGCGCGAGAACGGGATTGGTCCGGTAAAGATTGGGATGAGTCTCATCCAACTCAATACCGCGTTGCATGCCCACTTCAAACGTCCGGTCGCTAAGGACGAGCAAATGTGTTTTTATGTAAGACCAAAACAGCATCCTGGCATTGCATTCATGATTGAAGATGGGCGGCTTTCACGTATCGACGTCGAGAAATCCGGTGTTCGCACCGATTCTGGCATTCAAGTGGGTGATCTCGAGTCGCGAGTTCATGAAGTCTATGGAAAGAGGATCGTGGTTGAAGAACATAAATACTTCGAAAACGGACACTACCTAACAATTCGATCTACGGATGGGCACTCTGCTCTCCGGTTCGAAACGAACGAAGGCAAGATCACATCGTTCTATGCCGGAACATCCCAGGCTATTCAATACGTAGAGGGCTGTTTATAGGTCCACTTGCACTTACTGCAGTTTTGCGGATTCGGCTTTGGATTCTTTCAGGATCGGGATGTCGGGATCTGCATCCTTCCACAATGTGAAGAAATTCTGATATTCAGCTTTTGCCTTGGCACTATCGCCCGCAACGGCATACGAACGCGCCAGCCCTAGATGTGCGAGTGAACCGACAGGAAAGTTGAGGACAATTCCCCGGTGGTCGAGAATTTTCTGGAATTCGCGGGCGGCCGCATTGCCATCGTGGGCAGCTAGGTAAGCCTCTCCGCGAAGGTAGGGAGAGAAAAGAGTGCCGGTCTGGAAAGGTGGCGGCGAGCCATATTCGTAGGGTGAAACAGCTTCGAGCGCCACTAAAGTCTGCGAGGAGTTCTTCTCGCTGCTCGCGATCGCGGCCCGGATGATAGGGAACCAATACAATTTCAATGTGGTATTGGTCGGATAATCTTTTTCCAGTTCACTCAGTAAGTTGCGAGCTCGAGCCGAATCGCCGGAACGCGCCAAGGCCAGCGCGGCGACAACTTTCACATCTCGTCCGGGGGCCAGTGCGAGAGCAGCCATCGCTTGGCGACGCGCTTCCGCAACATTTCCAAACTCGGCTTCTCGAAGTGCCCCGTTGGCCTGCCATAATGCGCCGGTTTCTTTCGAATCCGACCGGACAGCCGAGTCAACCGCACGCCGTGCGTAGTCACGGGCAGAGGACTGTCGGCCGAAATATCCGTCGGTATCGGCCTGGCTGGAGAGAAGCGGGTCTTCTTCTCCTGGCTTACCCGCCCCCCATGCGAGGTGTTGGGACATGAGTGCCGGATCGTTTTTCAGGAAGCCCATGAAGTACCAGCATAGATGGATGAGAGCGCCATCCATTTTCAAAGCCGCGGCCTGGTCCATCGCGGCCTTCGCTTCGTCCGTGCGGTTGAAAGCCATTTGGATCTGCCACAGGTTGGAATATCCCGTTGTAATCGTGGGATCCAGTCGCAGTGCGTCCTGCACTTCCGGAAGAGCCTGATCGTATTGTCCGAGCGCGCTGTAGTTGGCTGCGAGATTGCCGTGCGGAACTGAGTCTCGCGGATAGCTTTGGGACCAGAGCTGATACGTCTGCGCTTCTTTTTCCAGCTCTCCGGTCACAATGTAGTAGTAGTTGGCTTGGATGCGAAGCTTCTCGCGCTCGCTGACGTTCTCACGCAGTTCGTAGGCTTTTTTCAGGTTCTCTGCGGCGCGGCTGGGTTGTGCCAGGTTCGCATAGTTCAACCCCAACAGCGCGTATGCCATCGCGAACTTCGAATCCATTTCAATGGCGCGCTTGAGGAAAGAGGTCGCCTCCGCCGGACCTCGCTCTCGACCGACGCGGACTCCCATGCTGAATGCTTTGAGGGCTTCGAGAGACGACGTGGTCGCTTCAATCGGAACGTCGAATTTCTGAACGGAAGCCAGAGATTCGCCCAAACGTGCACGCATACTGGTAGAGACCTGGTCTAGCGTTTTCAGCACACTTTCTCGTGAACTCGCTTCCGCCTGCTCCTTCGCGAGGGTGTCTCCTGTGTTGCAGTTGATCGCCTCCAGGCCAATCACATATTGAGAGCCGAGCTTGGAGATGAATCCCTTGAGGAACGCTTTCGTCCCAGTACGAAGACAGATCTCGCGCGCTATCGCCGAAGTCACTTTTTCGCTGGGTGCACGCCCCATCAGCTGCAGTGTTTCGCCGATGCGATGCTCGGAAAGAATGTTGAGGAACGGGGATTGTCCCAAGTCTACTGCCAGCGCTTGCTTGAGCGCATCGTCGAACACGTTTTCGCCAGTGCTGTTTTCGAAGTCCGTGAGCAGCACAGAATCTTTTTCCGTGAGGGGTGCTGCAGCCTTCGGCTTGCGATCCGTGGCCAGATAGTAGCCACCTGCCAGCAGAGCGATTAGAGCCACAGCGGCTACCGCAATCCAAAGCTTGCGTGAGGGCGCGATTGCAGGATTCGCCGATATGGGAGCGCTTGAGTGTCGCCCCGATGAAGCCACTCGCGAACTGCTTGATGCGGGCGGAGTCGAAGCGTCCAATAATTCATTCTCATCTCTCGAAGGAGCCGCGCTCTTTCCAGACTCCGTTTCACGCTTTAGCCGCTTCAGGTCGGCACGCATGTCGGACGCGTGCTGGTAACGGAGATCGCGATCTTTCTCCAGGGCCTTACTGATTATGTCTTCCAACTTCGGGGGCAGATCGGGATTGAGCCGGACAGGACCGACCGGCTCTTTGTGCAGAATCGAGTCGTAGAGAACGGCAGTCGTATCGCCTCGAAAAGGGATGGTGCCCGTGCACATCTCGTACAGAACTGCGCCGAAAGAGAAGAGATCGGTGCGCGCGTCGAGGGGCTTACCCCGCGCTTGTTCTGGGGACATGTAGGCCACCGTGCCGACGGTTGAGCCTGGACTTGTGAGGTGCGCTGGAGCTTCAGCGGTCTGACTTGCCTCGAGCGGCGGTCCTTGGGCCGGTGTGACCTTCGCGAGTCCGAAGTCTAAAACTTTTGCGTGGCCGCGCTTAGTGACGAAAATGTTTGCTGGCTTGATATCGCGATGGACAATACCCTGCGTGTGCGCAGCATCGAGTGCATCGGAGATATCGATCGAGAGGCCCAATATGGTTTCGAGATCGAGAGGACGGCCTCCGATGCGATGCTTCAGGGTGATTCCGTCCAGGTACTCCATGACGATGAACGGCTGCCCATCTTGCTGCGAGATCTCGTGGATCGTGCAGATATTGGGATGATTAAGAGCGGAAGCAGCACGAGCTTCGCGGCGGAAGCGTTCGAGCGTTTGTGGATCGCGCGCGACGTCATCTGGGAGAAACTTGAGCGCGACGAAGCGTCCGAGTTCGATGTCCTCGGCTTTGTAAACCACGCCCATGCCGCCGCCGCCCAGTTTTTCCAGAATGCGGTAATGGGAAATGGTTCGGCCGATCATTCGCGGCAAATCTTACGTTGACGAAAATCGTAAGTCAACGAAACAGCAAGCGATTGTCAATCCGCATTATTTGCTACCCAAGCGGGCTTTTTCGAACTCGTCGCCTTTTTCCCAACCGACCAAGTGAGGCAGCGATGATGCTTCCCATCCGAGGGCAAATCCAAAGCGTGCCATGGCCGCGTCGGAAGTGAAATCCATCTCGGGATGGTATTCGTCGCTCGGCTGATGGTAGTGCTTGGCCGTGTAATCATCGGCTTGAGCGCGTCCCCAAGCCTCGTCGTGTCCCTTGAATTTCATCCCCTGATTAACGGAGAAGGCTGGAATGCCAACTCTCGCCAGGCTGAAGTGATCGGAGCGGTAGTAGTGTCCGGCTTCTGGGCGCGAATCGGGCTTGATTTCCAGTCGAAACTCTTTCGCTAAAGACTCGACGACTGGGTAAAAACTTGTGCGCTCAGCACCGGAGACTTCGACTTCCTCGGGAGCGCCTAGAGGCGGGACATCGTCGTAGTTTAGATCGAGTGTGATTTTTCCGGCGGGAATCGGTGTGTGTTTGCCCAGATACTCGGAGCCAAGCAGTCCCTGTTCTTCTGCCGTTACAGAAGCGAAGATGACGGAGCGGGGCGGCTTCTGAGCGGCCGATCCAAATACTTGCGCCAGTTCGAGCAGAATGGCACAGCCCGTCGCGTTGTCATCAGCACCGTTATAGACGTTGTCGCCTGGCATGTCGGGACGAATGCCGAGGTGGTCATAGTGTGCCGTGTACATCACAGCTTCGTCTTTTCGCTTGGGATCGGATCCGGGGAGTACGCCAATCACGTTGTTTGACGAGAATGGACGCACTTTACTGACCATGTGTGCAATGAGCTTCGACTGCAACGGTACCGGCTTGAACTCGCGCGTGCGGGCATCGGCCATGAGCTTGTTGAGGTCGAGCCCTGATTTTTTCGCGAGTGCTTCGGCAACGGCGAGCTGAACCCAAGCCGCGACTTTCAGCTTTGGAGTGCCATCGAGTTCCAGGTACGACTTCTCACCGGAGTTGGAATTGCGCACCACTTCCCATCCATAGCTGGCCATATCCGTGCGATGAATAAGAATGGCTCCGACTGCTCCTTTACGTGCGGCTTCCTCGTATTTATAAGTCCAGCGACCATAGTAGGTGAGCGCGCGTCCCTTGAAAAATTTGGGATCGTCGTTGCCGGGCTCGTTGACCAGCATTAGGAGGACTTTGCCTTTGACGTCGACGCCTTTGTAGTCGTCCCAGTTGTATTCGGGCGCTTCGATTCCGTAGCCGACGAAAACGATGTCGGCGTTCACGTCGGACTGGGGCTTCTGGGTCTGGTCGTACGCGACGTAGTCGTCGAGAACTTTGAGATCGCGTGAGTCGCTGCCGGGTCCGACAAGAGCGAATTTCGTGTCGGGCATCGGAGTGATGCCGACCATTGGCACACGCTGCATGTAGGAGCCGTTGTCGCCTGCCGGTTTCAGCCCATAGGTGGCGAACTGGGTGGCGATGTATTCGGCGGCGATATCGCCGCCGCGCTGGCCCGTGCCGCGTCCTTCAAGAAGATCATGAGAGAGGAACCGAGTGTGCGCACGCATCCGCTCGGGATTGATGCTCTGCATGGCTGCGAATGCGGCAGGTGGCATGCGCATGGCGCCGGGTTCCGCTTGCTTTTTTTGGGAGAAGGCGGTGACGGAAACGAGAATCGACAAAATGACTGTGAGGGTCTTCCTCATTGTTGAAGGGCTCCTGAGGGCACTACTTATGAAACGTTCTATTGTACGGGAGGATTGCCGGGGCGTGGAGTACGGGCGGGGCGTCGTCATTGTGAATGAGGGCGAGTGAGATGCGCGCGAGATCCCCTTCGGCTTCGCTCAGGGCAGGCTCTCGCCTCGTTGGAGAGAACGCGACGCATCGGGATGACGCCGGGAAAATTGAAATGAACTTGGGGGCATGGCGGATTTGGGAGGGTGCCGGAAAGACTCAAAGAGTTAGGGGATGAGCTATGGGCTGCCGAGCTGCGCTCGGCTGGGCGGACGAGGCGTCCGCCCCCACATGGGGAAGGAGATGTCTCCCGCGACCGCGGGATCAGTTTTTGGAGCTTCAACCAGCGCGGAAATCGCGCACATCTTCTCCGGGGTTGAAGATCTTGTGCGGCGGCGCATTGAGTTGGTCCGCCATCAGGCGGTTGATGCGCTCCATGTCAGCCTTGTTCCATCCGACGCTGGAGACTTCAATTTCGCCGTCCGGGTTGATCCAGAAGATTGTGGGAACGTTGGTCAGGCCGTAGTTGTTGGAGACGGTGTAGCTCTCGACAGGATCGAGCAGCATGGGGAACGTAACCCCGAACTCCTTCATGAACGCGGCAGTGTTCTTGGCGTTGTCCTGCGAAACGCCGACGATCGTGACTCCCTTCCCTGAATAAGCCTTGTAGAGCCGTTCGAGAAACGGGAAAGCGTATTGGCAAACGGGGCAGGAGATTTTGAAAAACGCGAGCACGACTGGTCCGTTTGCGAGTGTCTCTGCGAGTGAGAACGGTTTCCCATCGAGTGTGCTGAGTTTGAAGTCGGGCGCCTTCTTGCCCTCCGCGAGAGCGGCCATATCGGGTTTGCCTCCGAACATGCGGTTAAACCAATCCATTGGATGCTTTGACTAGTGTAGATGATGGATTTCCGCTAAGTACATGCATTCAACTTCATCAAGTCTCGGCGTACACTGCGTGGGGCCGAGGCCAAGTCGTTAACTCATCGGCTTTGGGGGTAGCAGATTTAGCAGTCATTTGGGAAGCCTATGAACAGTGGAGATGAGAAGGGTAGTAACGTAGATTCGCAAAGATACAATCGGAAGCTTTTTGTTGGCGTGGCGCTGCTGATGCTTACTCCAGTGTTGTTATTCGTGAAGCCAGTAACCACGGGGAGAATTCTCCGCGATGTTGCACTATTGCTTTGGTGGTCGTTCGTGTTTTGGCTTATAGTTTCTGGCCTCAAGGCTACCATTCCCAAAAATTCAAAGTAGCACGCTATCGAAGCGAGCATAGCTCATTCGCATGTGCGTCGGTCTACAGGTCTTAGGCGGTTGTACTGCTAAAATTGAACCTCCGAAATCATCATGCTCACCGGTTCCCAGATTCGCCGTAAGTTCCTGGACTATTTCGTCCAGCATGGACACAAAGAAGTCCACTCGTCGTCGCTCGTTCCGCAGAACGATCCCACGTTGCTGTTCACGAACGCGGGAATGAACCAGTTCAAGGACGTATTTCTTGGGCTGGAGAAGCGTGACTACAACCGGGCAACGACGTCGCAGAAGTGCGTGCGCGCGGGCGGCAAACATAATGATCTTGAAAACGTCGGCTTCACGAATCGCCATCACACGTTTTTCGAGATGCTCGGGAATTTTTCGTTTGGCGATTACTTCAAGAAAGACGCGATCGCTTACGCATGGGAACTGATTACTTCGCCCGAATGGTTTGGGATTTCGAAGGACAAGTTGTACGCAACAATCTTCAAAGGCGAGAACGGAGTGCCGCGGGATTCTGAAGCCTACGAGTTGTGGGCTGCACAGGGTGTCCCGAAAGAACGCATTTTTGAATTCGGTAGTAAAGACAATTTCTGGCAGATGGGCGATACGGGGCCATGCGGTCCGTGTAGCGAGATCCACTACGACATGGGCGCAATCGCCAGCGACCAGGGACACACCGATTGCAAGTTCGGATGCGAGTGTGGGCGGTATGTTGAAATTTGGAATCTGGTGTTCATGCAGTTTGATCGTGATGCGAGTGGCAAGTTGACACCACTCCCGAAGCCCTCGATCGATACCGGGATAGGCCTGGAACGTGTCACGGCAGTGCTGCAGGGCGTGATCTCGAATTACGACACGGATTTGTTCACGCCATTGATCAAACGCGCGGCGGATTTGACGGGGGCATCGCTAAAGAAAGAACTGGAAAAGGAAGCGCACGCGAAGTCGGCGGCTTCTCTTCGCATAATTGCGGATCACTCCCGGGCTGCGACGTTTCTGATTTCTGATGGAGTGATTCCTTCCAATGAAGGGCGCGGGTACGTGCTGCGCAAGATAATGCGTCGCGCGATCACGCACGGACGCCTGCTCGGTCAGACCAAACCGTTCCTGCACGAGATGGTTTATGCGGTACGCGATCTGATGCAGGATGCGTACCCGGAGTTGAAAGACACGGCTGAGCGCGTCTCGAAAGCAGTGTTGGCTGAGGAACAGCGTTTCGCGCACACGCTGGATATTGGGCTCAAGAAGCTTGAAGACTCAATTCGGGTTGCCCAACAGGCAGGCGCAAAAGCGCAACTCTCGGGTGCGGATGCATTCAAGCTCTATGACACGTTTGGCATGCCACTCGATTTCATGCAGGATGCTGCTCGCGATCAGGGCATTGTCTTCGATCAGACTGGCTTCGATGCCGCGATGGAAGAGCAACGGCAGCGCGCCAAAGCTTCGTGGAAAGGCGCGGCAAAACAAACGGCCAATCCTGCGTATCAGCAGCTGCCAAAATCGACGTTTGAAGGTTACAGCCGGACGCGCTCGGAAAATTGCGAAGTTCTGGCGATCATCAAAAACGGACAAGGCGCACAGGCACTCAAGCCCGGTGAGAAAGGGGAAGTCATCCTGGACCACTCGCCTTTTTACGCAGAAGCAGGCGGCCAGGTGGGCGATCATGGATGGTTTTATTCCGAGGACCACAACACAGTTGTCGCCGACGTGACGGGTTGCTACTCCCCGGTGCAAGGAGTGCGGGCGCACCAGGTCGTCGCGAAACACAACGTCCGAGTCGGGGACAAAGTCGATGCCGTCGTTAATACGGACTTTCGAGAGTCCACGATGCGCAATCACACGGCGACGCATCTATTGCACGCTGGATTGCGCGAGGTCCTGGGTAAGCACGTGAAGCAGGCCGGATCGCTGGTTGCACCCAATCATCTGCGCTTTGATTTTTCGCACTTCACAGCGGTCGAAGACGAAGAACTGCAGGACATTGAGGACATCATCAACAAGGAAGTCCTGCGCAATCAGAAAGTCGAAGTCATCGAGAACGTGCCGATTGACGTAGCGGTGAATGAGTATCACGCCATGGCGCTATTCGGGGAGAAGTATGGGGACAAGGTGCGCGTGATTCGGATTGGCGACTTTTCGACGGAACTTTGCGGCGGCACGCATACGGGTGCAACCGGTGAGATCGGGTTGATCAAGATCCTGAAAGAAGGCAGCGTGTCGTCTGGTGTGCGGCGCGTGGAAGCGGTAACCGGTGAAGGATCGCTGGCCCACTTTCGAAAAGATCATCAACTGGAGAACGTTGTCGCGAGTATTGCTACACATTCCGAAGCAACGTCGCCAGCCGATGCTCTCAAGGCGGAACTCGAGCGCAAGGATTCCGAGATCAAGCGTTTGCAGAAGGAACTCGATCAGGCGCGGATGAAGTCCGCGTCGTCGACAGTCGCATCTGTGAACGAAAAAATCAAAGAGATCCGCGGCGTGAAGGTGTTGGCACACCGTGTAGACAATCTGGAGCGCTCGCAGATGCGCAGCCTTATCGATCAACTGCGCGATAAGCTGGGCTCCGGAGTCGTTGTGTTGGGTTCGGCAACAAACGGGAATGTTTCGCTCACGGCATCCGTAACCAAGGACCTGACATCGAAAATCCAGGCTGGGAAAGTTATCGGTCCGGTGGCCCAGATGGTAGGTGGGAAGGGCGGCGGACGTCCCGATATGGCGGAAGCCGGAGGAAAAGATCCGTCGGCGCTGGATCGAGCACTGGATGAGGTGTACAAGGTAGTGGAAAGTCTTCTGGGTAGCTAGTAGTTTGTGGTTAGTCTTGTGGGGTCGCGTTAACTCGAGACGATCCGCATCGCAATATGGACGATCGCATTCATTTCATCACGCATAAGGACAAGCAGATTCTGCTGATTGATTTTACGGACGCAACCATTCAGCAGATGCTGCTACTTCTGGAATACGTGCAGATCACGATTGCCAAGCACGGGCGCGACAGTGTGCTGACGTTGGCCGATTTCAAAGGCGCCCAAGTGGATCGTACGGTGGCTACGCGGATGAAAGAGGTTTTGACTCTCGATCGGCCGTTTGTGAAGAAATCGGCATGGGTTGGGACCGAGAACCTGCCTCGTGTTTTCTATGAAAATTTCCAGACCTTCTCGCAACGTGAATTTCCCAAGTTCAACAATCGCGAAGAAGCGATGGATTGGTTAGTCGAAGACTGAAATTCGTGCACTCGCCGATCAGACTCTTACCCAGGAATTTCAGCCCGATGGGGAATGACTTCGTTCGACTCGGGCTTTTTCTTTTGCTCATCCCAATTTGTGTTCATGCGCAGACTGGCCCCATGGGACCGCCCGCGACGAAGGTTCCAGTTCAGAAGCAAGGGCTGAAAACTCCCGCTCCGAAAACGCCGGTTCCGACCTTCAAAGATATTGCCGCCGAAGCAGGGCTTACTCGCTCTCATATCTCATCAGCGGAGAAGCATTACGTGATCGAGTCGATGAGCGGAGGTGTGGGGATATTCGATTGCGACAACGATGGCAAGCTCGACATCATCATGGTGAATGGCTCGTCGGTCGATCGATATCGGCAGCAAGGCGGCGATCCGCTGGTCACGCTCTGGCATCAGGAAAACAATTTGAAATTTGTCGACGTGACGGAAAAGGCAGGCCTGACGCGCAAGGGCTGGGGGATGGGTGTGGCAGTCGCGGACTTCGACAACGACGGCAACCTCGACTTATTTGTCACCGGCTACGGACACAACGTGCTCTATCGCAACAAAGGCAACTGCACGTTTGAGGACGTTACGGACAAGGCCGGAGTGCGAGGCGACGGATTTTCAACGGGAGCGGCGTGGGCCGATTACGATCGCGACGGCAATGTCGATCTATTCGTCTCGCGCTATGTGCACGTCGATATGGATAATCTGCCCGAATTCGGCAGCACGAAATTCTGCAAGTTCAAAGGTGTTTCTGTGCAGTGCGGACCATGGGGCATGCAGGGAGACACTGACTTTCTCTATCACAACCGGGGCGATGGCACCTTCGAGGAAGTGTCGAAGAAAGCGGGCGTGAACGATCCCGATGGCTATTACGGGTTGGGAGTGACATGGGGTGACTACGACAACGATGGTTGGCCCGACCTGTTTGTCGCGGATGATACGACGCCTAACCATCTTTATCGCAACAACCATGACGGTACATTTACCGATGAAGGTTTGCTGGCAGGAATCGCCATGAACGGGGAAGGGCAGGCGCTCGGATCCATGGGAGTGTCGTGGGGAGACTACGATCACAGCGGCCGGCTCTCCATGTTCGTGACTGAATTTGCGGATCAACCGAACACTTTGTACCGAAACGTGGCAAAGGACCAGTTCGAGGACGTGGCGTTCCCTTCGCAGGTCGGTCAACGCAGTATGCCGCTGGTGGGGTGGGGCACTTCATTTTTCGACATGGATAACGATGGCTGGCTCGATCTCTTCGTGGTGAATGGGCACGTGTATCCGCAAATGGATAACGTCTCGGGAAGCGCTCGGTATGCGGAGCCGATGCTGCTACACAGAAATCTGCGGAACGGCCGGTTTGAAGAAGTGTCAAAGGCAGCGGGATTGGCGGAGATTCCGCTCCAGTCGCGACGCGGCGTTGCCTTCGGCGACATTGCGAATAACGGCAATGTAGATATGGTCGTCTTGAATGTTGGTGCTCCGCCTTCGCTGCTGATGAATCAGAACGCAAGCGGCAATCATCGGGTTGAATTCAAGTTAGTCGGGACAAAGAGCAATCGCGCAGCGATTGGCGCGCGCGTGAGCATTGTTGCTGGTGGCGCCAAACAGTTCGACGAAGTGAGAGGCGGCGGAAGCTATCTATCGCAGAACGATTTGCGCTTACATTTCGGGCTGGCGGGAGCCGCGAAAATGGAGAGTGTCGAGATTCGCTGGCCGAATGGGAACGTCGAACAGTTGAAAGATCTAGCGGCGGACAAGATCTATACCGTTATCGAAGGGCAGGGCGTGAAAGAGAGTGTGGAGATTGGGAAGTGATTCTCGAGCTTTCTGTGCCGGACGTAGCAAGCTACGCCCCTACGTTTCTGATTACTTCTTCGGCAACGCCTTCGCTAATTCTTTCCACGTGACCAGCACAAATCCCTGGTCTTTCAGGAACTGGCGAAATTCGGGGCTCTTCACCATGTTGAAATCCTGTTGCCGCCATGCGGCGCCCCAATCTGGATGGTCGTACGTTGCTCCACGCATCTCGTCATCGTCGTAGGCCAGGTGCACGATAAGTTGATACACACCCGGTTTCAATGCAGCCAAATGTTCCTTGTACCAATTGAGCCAGTCGCTCGCCGAAACGCCCGGCTCCATGGAAACCACGCTCTGCACAAGCACTTCATCGGCGGGAAGATCCACGCCTGCGGGTAGTCCATGGGTTCCAGTGCGCTCAAGGAGGATGGGCAATCCGAATTCGTGACCCATCTTCGCATACACCTTGAACAGATCCGGTGACTGCACCAGCGCGGCCATGTGAGTGTCGAGATGGGTGAGGTGAACTCCCATCGCTTGCGCTCGCTGGATCTGTGTTCGCAATTCCGTCTCGACGTCATTCATATTCGCATTCTTCACGACGGCGGGTGTTTCCAGAGGCATGTAGCCCTGCTCGTCATAGAGCGATGGAACTTTGCTGCGACCATTCACTGCGCCCCAACGAAAATCGGTCCACTCGCTGTTGAGAGCTTGATGAATTCCGAGGTCCCAGTCAGGATGTTGCTTGGCGATTCGCGCTGCCTCCGGAAACCACGGGCAGGGAACCAAGATGCTCGCCGAGGTGATCCATCCATTCTGGAGAGCTTCAGTGGTTGCGCGGTTGACGGAGTGGGACATACCGTAATCATCGGCGTGGATGATGAGAAGCCGGGCGGTTGCGGGATAACCGAGCTTTTCCTGCACTGTTTGTGTTTGCGCTACGGCGAAACCGGCAACGAGAACAGTTATTGCGAACAGGAATCCACGCGCGAGTTCACGGATACACATAGCAACTCCTTCAACCCGCTGGCATTATAGAATCGTTTTAATACGGAGCAAATGCGCATTTTCTCGCACCCACAATTTCATTGACACTCATCCTGCGCGCATATGAAAATCCGCGCCGAAGCCATGTGGCTACTGACTTGTAACTACCGTGGCCTGAAAAGCAGGTTTTCCGACAACCCTTCCGTTGGACACGGCGGCGGGGTTTTGAAGTATAAGGAGTGGAATGTCGACATCTTCTACCTCTCCCGCCACGTCCCATGCGCCGCGTCTGCGCAGAACGCTGACACTCAGCGACCTGATCCTTTACGGCATTATCGTGATTCAGCCGGTGGCGCCGATGTCGGTGTTTGGCGTGCTCAGTGTTGCCGGCAAAGGACACGTGGTCACAACGCTGCTGATCGCGATGGTGGCGATGCTGTTCACCGCGTTCAGCTATGGACGTATGGCGCGAGCGTATCCGAGCGCTGGTTCGGCATTCGCATACGTGGGACAGGAAATCCATCCTGCGTTGGGATATGTAACGGGTTGGAGCATGGTCATGGACTACATGCTCAACCCCATGATCTGCATTGTGTGGTGCAGCCAGCAGGCGCACGTGTTTGCTCCGCACGTGCCTTACATCGTTTGGGCGATTTTCTTCGGCGGAATCTTTACATTTCTGAACATCCAGGGAATCAAGACGTCAGCGCGCGTGAATACCTTGCTCGCGGCAGGAATGGGTGCGGTTGTCGCAATCTTCTTCGTTGCCGCAGCGCGATACATCTTCAGCCAGCCGCACGACGGCACAGCCTCCTTCACTCGGCCGTTCTACGATCCGCAGCTGTGGGATATCAAGGCAGTTTTGGGCGCGACGTCGATCGCAGTGCTGAGTTACATCGGCTTCGACGGAATCTCGACGTTGTCGGAAGAAGCGGAAAATCCACGGCGAAATATTCTTCTGGCGACGGTGCTGACCTGCTTCGTGATCGGAGTTTTGTCGGCGGTCGAGGTGTATGCCGCCCAGTTGATCTGGCCCGCCTCGCAGCCGTTCCCCAATGTTGATACAGCATTCACGTTCGTGGCGGGTCGCGCCTGGGTGCCACTGTTTGCGATCGTAGGCTTTACGCTGCTCGTTGCGAACTTCGGTTCAGGAATGGGCGCGCAAATCGGCGCTGCGCGCTTGCTCTATGGCATGGGACGAAGCGGTGCGTTACCGCCATCTTTTTTTGGTGCGGTCGAACCGAAACGCCATGTTCCGAGAAATAACGTGTTGTTTGTCGGGACGATCGCGTTGATTGGTGCACTGTTGGTGAGCATCGGATGGTTCAGCTACGGGTTAGGTGCGGAAATGCTCAACTTCGGAGCGCTGATCGCGTTCATGGGCGTAAACCTGGCAGCGTTCATTCGATACAACGTGCGCGAGGCGAAGCAGAGTCCGATCTTGCCGGCAATACTGACGCTGGTTGTTATCGCTATTGGTCTTTACCCCGGTTCGACGATGAATGCATACATCGTCGCCGGCATCTGCCTCGTGGTGTTGGCCCTCATCGCGCCGCCGATGGCAGGATTCACGATCTGCTTCTTTCTCTGGAAAAATCTGAGTTGGCCGGCATGGAAAGCGGGCGGCGTATGGATGCTGCTCGGCATCGCATTCGGCGCATGGAAGACTCGCGGATTCCGCGGGGATCTTGTGAACTTCGAGCTGCCGCCGGAAGAAGAATAGCTATATCCAATTGCTAATTGACAATTGCCGATTGAAACCAGGCAGCAGAATCAAATCGGCAATTGGCAATCGCAAATTGAAAGTTACTCTGCGTTCCACCCTTTCACTTGTACGGTTGGCTTTGCAGTTCCCAACTCGCTCTCGCGATAGGTGGCAGTGAGTTCCCGCTTCTCACCTGGAAGCAGTGAGATGTAGTTGTCCTGCCACAAAACGGGCAGAATCTCTTCAGTTCCTTTGTTAACTTTCAGGCGCACAAAGAATGCCAGGTTCTTGCTTGGATTTTCCACGGTGACGTGCGTAATCGCGTCTTTCCCTTTATGCTCCGTCCGGCTCGTGACATTCAGCTTGACTTTAGGAAGCTGGGAGATCGCCGTGTAATCGGCATAACTGGCAGTTGGTGTGGTGTACCAATTTGATTTTTCCCAATCGATCGTTTCCTGTTTATTTGAGAGCCAGTAAAAGTTGGATCCAACTTGTTTACCCGCTGCATCGCTCAAGCGCAACGCGACAAAGAAAACGGGCGAGTCTTTGATTTCAGGAATTGTGAAAGACTTGACCGTTGAATCCGCGGCGACATCGAGCGTCGCATCTTTCGAGAACAGTTCTTTCATATCGACGCCATAGACCTTAGCGGTGAGCTTCAATCCTTTCGCGTCTTCGTATTGGCTGCTGACGATGGAAATGGAGCGGTCATCGTATCCATAGACTGGATGCAGCGGTTCCATCGCAAGCTTTGCTCCGAAATATCCGCCGCCCGGCCTCCAATAGTAGTCATAGAGGTGCCAGATGACCGAGGGCCACGCATTGTTGAGCATCCACTGAATCACCCCGGTCGAACGGTACTTGTCACGGCTGTATGCCTCGTACATGGCGCGGACGCCCTCGTAGGTCATCATCTGCGCTTTGGTGGCATAGTCTTGCGCGCTGTCCGCTTTGCCATAGCGAGCGTTCAAAGCGTCCGTGAAAACGTGAATGTCTTTGAAAACCCCGCCGCCCGCGTGGTAGTTCCAGACGTCGTCGATGGGCCAGAGATGATCTTTGCCCAACATCTTCTCGAGGCTCTCAATGGGAGGCACAGCGGGTCCCATGCTGGTTTCGGTGTTAAAGGCGTGTGAACCGCCGCATCCGCCGGCGTTGCACTTCAGAGCCGGATTGCTGCCGTTATCTTCCATCCAATAGGAAGGCGCGACATATTCATAGGGCCCGGACATTTTCACGCCGCTCACGCCAGTGACAACGGCGGGTTTCGCGGTTGCTGAAGATACAACCGGGTTCGGCCAGCGCAAGTCCTTCTCGATGCCGAGATACATTTCTTCTACATCCGGAGGCGGTGGATTATCGCTGCCGTTCAGCCACATGACCAGACTTGGATGGCTGCGCAGTCGATGCATCTGATCGATCAACGAAGCTTTTGCGATGTCGAAGTCCTGTGGCTTCCACTTGGGCCAGTGCTCCCAGTGATCGCAGCAGCACCATCCAGCCATGATGAGGACGCCGTCACGATCGGCTGTGTTGAAGAATTCTTCCGTTTCAAGTTTTCCCTCGAGTCGAACGGTGTTCAGTCCCATATCGAGGACGTACCGGAAGTGGTTTTCGATCCACTCGGGAGTTTCGCGGAGCATGAAATCGGGCGTGTATCCACCGCCTCGAATCAGAACCTTCTTTCCGTTGACCGAAAAAAACAAACCCTTGTTGGCATCCAGCTCTGACTTGATCTCGCGGATGCCGAAATTCGTGTGGCTCGCGTCCGAGACCTTGCCGTTCACGTCGAAGCTCATCTGGAGTGAGTAAAGGTTTGGTGTGCCCATTTGTGCCGGCCACCACAACTTTGGATTATTAAAGTTGAGCTGATCGAATTTGGTCGGATCGAAGACTACATCCTTCGATTCATTTGCAGCGAGTTCCACCTCCTGGGAAAACTCGACGTTCTCAATCTTTCCTTTCAACGTGCCTTTTACGGGCTGTGCGGTGCTGTTCTTAAGGAGCGCTGTCACGAGCAGATTGGCTTTGTCATTCGCAGGCGGGTTGAGTTTCGTGATCACTGCGGGATAGCGAATTGCCACCGGACCACTCGAAGCGAAATAGACTTCGCGGAAAAGTCCCATCGCACGGTCTGGCGGTGCAGGATTCCAATCCACAAACGTGATCGCGAGGTCGGTGTCAGTGGGTGCCCAGACTTGAACCGCGAGCACATTCACGGCACCCGGATTCGCCACATCCGTGACGTTGAGTTCGTAGGTGCGCCATGCGCCGGCGATGTCCTCAGATTTTGCAATCTGCTTCCCATTGAGCCAGATATTGGCCTTGTAGTTGATCCCTCGAAAATTCAGCCAGACAGTTTTTCCTTTGTAGTCTGCCGGCAGGGTGAATTGTTTGCGGTACCACCACGGCACAGCGTAAGGACTGTCCGACTGCATAGGAATGTTCGAGAAGTTGGCCCCGATCGGGTAAGTCACTCCGGGCATTTGCCGCAGGTTCGTGCCAAAAGTGGGATCGGGATAAACCTTAGCTTTTACGAGCGCCGCCACCACGGTAGTAGGGACGGAAGCCGAATACCAGCCTTGCGGGACGAAAGCTGGAGTCGAGATCTGGCTGCCATCCTTCTCAACTTTCGAGGAACTCTGCAGGCTCCAACCGTCTGTGAGTGAAAACTTAGCGGAGGTTGCTGCAGATTGGCCAAACCCGTTCAGACTCAGGAGCAGGATGATGCCGAACACGAGATAGGATCGTTTCATAAATGAAGTCCCTCGAAAATTCAGAACTGTTGACAAGAATCGCACGCCGCGAGACAGCCGCTATTGTACTGGCTGTACTCGTGTGCGCACTGTGATAACACGGCTATTGATACGTTTCAATAGCGGCGGTTGTGCAGTGTGAGTTGATTCCGTTCGACATCTCACCGAGGGTCTTGAAGTAAGGTTCGTTGAGAGCTCTGCGACATGGGCTGGTTTATAATCAAAGTTTCTCCCAACCACTCTGGAGTCTCAAGAACATGATTCGATTTCTGCAAACCCCTGGCCCGGTGAAGAAAATTGTGCTCAGCGGGATTCTACTGGTCTTCTGCGGGGCCATGGTGATCACACTTATTCCGGGCGGTCTAGGCTCGGATTTTCTCGGGGGACGCCCAGGACAGGGCGTCGTGGCAACCGTTGCCGGCGAACCCGTGAGTGTCAACGAAGTACAGGATCAGGCCCGTATCTTGTTACAGCAGCAGTTTCCACGGGGGTCCGCGCAGGCCTCGATGCTGCTGCCGTTTTTTGCATCACGTGCGGCTGAGCAGCTGATTTCACGGAAGGCTCTTGTAGCTGAGGCGCAGCGACTTGGGTTTCGAGTCAGTGATGAAGAAGTGCGCGATGACCTGCAAAATGGCCGGTACTCGCAAACGTTTTTTCCCGGCGGCAAGTTTATCGGCCAGGCGCAATACGAAGAGCTACTGCGTCAGAACAACCTGACTCCTGCTCGATTCGAAGAGACCGTGCGCGACGAACTGCTGATGCGCAAATTACAGGCGTTGATCAGTGGGAGTGCAAGTGTTTCTGACTCCGATATCAAACAGGAATTCGAACGTCAGAACACGAAAGTAAAATTTGAATACGCGGTGTTGACGCAGCAGGACCTGCAGAAGGGACTTCATCCGACAGACCAGGAACTCAAAGCCTTTTACGAACGCAACAAGGCTTCGTATAACAACTCGATTCCGGAAAAGCGCAAAGCTCGTTATGTTGTCGTCGATCTGGATAAGATCAGCGCCAAGACACAGGTTACGCGAGAAGAGTTGCAGGCTTACTACGATCAACATCGTGACGAATACCGCGTTCCTGAAGAAGTAAAGGTCAGCCACATCCTGATCAAAACGCCGGCTCCGGGCGCGGACGGAAAGGTTGATGACAAGGCCGTCGAAGCAGCGCGGGTGAAAGCCGAAGACGTACTCAAGCAGGTGCGTAGCGGTGGTGATTTCGCGAAACTGGCGGAAAAGTATTCTGACGATCCGGGGAGCGCAAAGAGTGGCGGATCGCTCGGATTTATCGGTCGTGGGCGCACCGTCCCGGAATTTGAGAAGGCTGCGTTTTCACTCCCGAAGGGGCAAGTCAGCGATCTGGTAAAGAGCAGTTTCGGTTTCCATATCATCCGAGTCGAGGACAAGCACGAGCCGCACATGAAAACGCTCGACGAAGTGAAAGAGCAGCTCGAGCCTGTGATCAAGCAGCAGAAAGCACAACGCGCAGCTGAAAACGAGGCCAACACGCTCGTAAAGCAAGCCCGTGCGGACGGTTTGGACAAGGCTGCCGCAGCGCAGGGAATGGCTGTTGTCACAACTGACTTTTTCTCTCGAGATGAGAGCGTACCGGGCGTCGGGAATGCGCCTCAGTTCATGGAGGCGGTATTCAACGCGAAAGAGAAAGCACCGCCGGATGTCGTTGCATTCACGAACGGTCTTGCTGTGTACGAAGTGCTCGGCATTCATCCGCCCGCCACGCCCACGTTCGAAGAGATTCGTTCACGGGTCGAAACTGAATTTAAGAACGAGCGTTCCGGCGTTCTTCTGACGCAGAAGACGCAAGAACTTTCCGATCGCGCAAAGACATCGCACGATCTCAAGAAAGCAGCCAAGGAATTGGGGGCCACTGTTAAGACGAGTGAGTTCGTATTGCCCGACGGACAGGTTCCTGACATTGGATCGATGAGTGGTCCTGCGAGTGTCGCTTTCGGTATGAAACAAGGGGAGATCAGCGGACCGATCAACCTGGGTTCCTCGGGCGTGGTGTTGGCGATCTTGCAGAAAGAAGAGCCGACTGATGCCGATTACGCCGCAAAGAAAGATCAAGTCCGCGACTCATTGGTACAGAATCGCCAGAACGAGCTGTTCGGTTTGTTCATCAGCAATCTTCGCCAGCAGATGGAGAAAGCTGGAAAGATTAAGATCAATGAACAGGAGATGAAGGCACTCACACGCTCAGCGGGCGAGCAAGGAATGTAGAACACGCAACGTTTTTGGAAACAGCTGCCACTTCGGATGATCTCCTGAGTAGCAGCTTTTTTTGTTACGTGTGATGTAGGATCAATGAATATGTCGTTTGTGCGCGCCAGCGGGATCCTTTTACATCCCACTTCGTTGCCCTCGCAGGGAGGGATTGGCGACCTCGGCCCGGCTGCTTACGAGTTTGCAGACTTCCTCTCATCTGCGAAGCAGGCGCTTTGGCAAGTTTTGCCCCTCGGGCCACTCGGTTACGGACATTCCCCGTATTCCTCGACCTCGGCGTTTGCCGGAAATCCGCTACTGATCAGTCTCGAGCGGCTGGTTGAGCATGGGTGGTTGGATGGTGCACGTATCGCTGACTTGTCCTCGGATGTCGGGGCTGTCGATTACGCAACGCTTTTTCGCCGCAAGATGCCGTCGCTATTCGAGGCGGCACGCAATTTCGTTTCATCTGCAAGCGGGAACGCACGCACCAGATTTGAAGCGTTCTGTTCGGAGAATGCGTGGTGGCTTGACGAGTTTGTATTGTTTGACGCTTTGCACGCGCGACACGGGCGCGTGTCATGGAACCAGTGGCCGATCGAATTTATGCGCCGCGAACCAGATGCGCTAGCGCGAGTGCGTGAAGAACTCTCGCAAGAATTAACTGTTCGTCGTGCCGTGCAGTTTGCGTTCTGGGAGCAATGGAGCGCATTACGCGCATACTGCGCGAGTCGAGCCGTGCGGATTGTCGGCGACATCGCGATTTTTCTGAACTTCGATAGCGCGGATGTTTGGACGAATCCAGAATTGTTCTTTCTGGATGAAAAGCTCGCGCCAACAGTCGTAGCCGGCGTGCCTCCGGATTTCTTCAGCAAAACTGGACAGCGATGGGGAAGTCCGCTCTACCGGTGGGACGTGATGAAACAGGACAGTTTTCGGTGGTGGGTCGCTCGCATGCGCTGGGCTGTGCGTACCTGCGACTACGTTCGCCTCGATCACTTTCGGGCGTTTGAACAGTACTGGGAGATCCCCGCCGCCGACGAGAATGCTATTAACGGAAAATGGGTGGACGGCCCACGCGACGATCTTTTTATTGCTCTGCGTGAATCGCTCGGCGGCCTGCCATTTTTTGCAGAAGACTTGGGCTACATCACTCCCGAAGTGCACAAGTTGCGCGAGCGGTTCGAGATCCCTGGGATGGCAGTCATGCAATTTGGTTTTGGAGATCGTGGCGCGCACATTTACTTGCCTCATATGTTTACTCGTGATCGAGTCGTCTATACCGGAACACACGACAATGACACGATCGTGGGCTGGTGGAAGGATGGCGCGTCTGCCCAGGAACAGGAGCATGCCATGTCCTACCTGGGGAAAGCGGATGATGGTATCCATTGGGCGATGATCCGGGCGGCATTTGGATCGGTGGCGAGCCTTTGTGTCGTCCCGCTACAGGATGTCCTGGGGTTGGGCAGCGAGGCGCGCATGAATGTTCCCAGCGTGGACAATGGCAATTGGCGTTGGCGTTTCGAGCGACCGATGCTGACCGACGCGCTCGCGCGAAAGCTGGCGGAATTGACCGATGTCTCGGATCGCCTGCCAACTCCGATCGAATCGGTGCCTGCACAGGACTTCGTGGCTTGAGTCGCGAACTTCGATGATGCAACTCGCCGCGGAAACTAAATCGCCGAGAAACAAGTTCAATATCGCTTTCCGGAGAAACTTGCTGCGCTGGTATCACGCGCATCGCCGTGAGCTACCTTGGCGCGCCAGCCGCGATCCATACCACATTTGGATTTCGGAAATCATGCTGCAGCAAACCCGCGTCAACGCGGTCCTAGAGCACTATCGTCGGTTCCTGACGCAGTTTCCGACAGTCGGTGCACTTGCGGAAGCGCCATTGGAGACCGTGCTCGCTGCCTGGAGCGGTCTTGGCTACTATCGACGGGCTCGCATGCTCCACGAGGCCGCGAAAAAGGTTGTTGACGAACACAAGGCCGAGTTCCCATCGAGTGCTGCGGAATTACAAGCGCTCCCCGGCATCGGCCGTTACACGGCCGCGGCGATTGCAAGCATGGCTTTCGATGAACCAGTCGCTGTCGTGGATGGCAACGTGGAGCGAGTAGTCTGCCGCGTTCTGGGACGAGCCGTTTCGCAGCAAGAGACTTGGCAAACGGCACAGAGTTGGCTCCCGCAGCAGCATCCGGGCGATTTCAATCAAGCGATGATGGAGCTGGGCGCGATAGTGTGCACGCCGCGCGCACCACAGTGTCTGCTATGTCCGATCACTTCGCTATGCGCCACTCGGGGGGAAGGTGTTGCGGCGAAAAAGGCGAGCCGCCAGAACAAACGAGATATCTCTTACGGCTTCGCCTCGCGGCTAGGTCAAATTTGGCTCGTGCAGCGACCCGCGACGAGTTCTCTGATGCCCGGGATGTGGGAACTCCCCGAAGTCAGTGCAAATCAAAACGATTCGAAGTCCATTTGCACGGTGCGTCATTCCATCACGACAACGGACTACACCGTGAGCGTGGTGGAGTTGGTTGTCCGCAGAACGATGAAAGGGAGTTGGGTCTCTCACAGCAAGTTGAATGCAATTCCGCTCACTGGCCTCGCGCGCAAAATCCTCAAAAAACTGAATGTGCTT
Source organism: Terriglobales bacterium (assembly GCA_036265385.1). Lineage (GTDB taxonomy): Bacteria > Acidobacteriota > Terriglobia > Terriglobales > Acidobacteriaceae > DATAPD01. The sequence continues at coordinate 500,759 of DATAPD010000015.1, read as the reverse complement.
TGAAAATCAGGAATGCCTATTCTGGCGTTTCGCTCTCCAGCGCGGTTAAGGTTTCGTCGTCCACATCCCATTGCTTCAAAATCTTGAATATGGTTTTAGAGGCAAAACCGGCCCGCATCAGCTGTCGAAAAATTCGGGCGCTCTCTTTCTGAGTGGAAGGTTTTTCGAGCCGCTTGCGCCTGAGGTAGGCACGGGCTTGCTTCTCTTCACTCACCTCGTCATAAGCGGCGGAAACTGCTTTTTCGATTACTTCACCGTGAACGCCGCGCGCTTTTAATTCCGTGACCACACGCATACGTCCGAACTTTTCATTGTCACGCCGAAAAGAGGAATAAGCGGCAGCATAGTTGGCGTCATTGAGGTATCCCTGATCCTTCAGACGACGGATGATCAACTCAACAAGAGTCTGGCCGAATTCCGTGTCTGCCTCGACTTTGTTGCGGAGGAGCCGCTTGAGTTCTGCGACGGAGCGCATACGCCGCCCGAGCGCGCCGATGGCATATTGATACAACTCTTCTTCCGTGTAGACCTTTTTCGGACGCAGTAACGGCATACCAATCAATTGTAGTGCCAGTCCGATCTCTATAGATGCGAGGCAGACCGCTTGACTGAGGCTGTCCGAGACTAACTGGACGGCCTTCCCTTGGGCGCGTAGTAGCCGCTACGTGATTGGATCTTGTAATCCTTCTGTTTGGTTTTAATCTCGACTTTCCGAAACGTGCCGTCGCGCTCTTTATTGGTAGGGGTGTAGCCAGCGTTATATTGGCTGCGTAACTCCATTGCGATCTGGTCAAAAGCGGCTTTGAGTTTTTCGAACTTGTTTCCAACATCGATCACGCGGCCGCCCGTTTCGTTGGAGAGCTTCTTCATCTCGCCTTCACCAAAACCACCCCAAGTACCGCGGTCGGCGATCAGGAGCACATAAACGATCGAATCGGATTTCTGCGCCGCCTCGATGGCGTCCTTGATACGCAGCTGGCTTCCCTGGTCTTCGCCGTCAGTAAGGATAATCATCGCCTTCCGGCCGACTTCATGAGCGAGTTGATCATGACCGGCAAGATAAATGGCGTCGTAGAGCAATGTTCCGCGCGGGTTCGAAGTAGGTACTGGTCCGGGCATCATGACCCCGCCACCGACCCCCGTGTTGATCTTGGCACTATTGAGCGCGTCTTTCAGGCGGCTGATTGAGTTCGTGAAGTCCTGCAGCAGGTCGACGTTCACGTCAAAACTGAGAACGAACGCTTCGTCTTTCGGACGCAATATTTCCTGCAGGAACTGTCCGCCGACTTCTTTTTCAATCTGCAGAACATGCTGCTGACTGCCGCTGGCATCGATGAGGATGCCGAGGGTCAAGGGCAAGTCGGATTCGGCTTTGAAGTATTTGATCGTCTGCGGTTTTCCGTCCTCGAGGATTTCAAAGTCATCTTTGTTGAGGTTGGGGATCAAACCGCCCTTTTTGTCCTTCACATTGAAAAAGAGCTGGACGACGTTAACGTCGACTTTGAGGGTTTCCATCGACTGGTCGTCTTGGGAACTATTCTGGGGCGCCGAAGACGCTTGTCCGGAAGCTAATGGGAAAACGGTGGCGAGCAAGACTAAGTGACAGAAAAGGCGTGAGCAAAAAGAGGGCATGAAGGCCATTCTCAGATGTGATTTGCTAGTCTATCGTGTAGGTTAGATGCACCAAATCATTGACTGCAAGCATCCCAAGGGGTGGATGGGATGGGATTTTTGCGGCAGGGGAGAACGACCGTGCACCGTAGTTCGGGAAATGTTCGCTGGCGTCCCTTGGGAATTGCAATTTTGGCCGTTGTTTGTTGCCTTAAGATAGCGCAGGCGCAACAGCCGCAGGACATTCCGGATGCTCCTTCCGCCAGTAAGCCGGTCCAGCCGTTCCCCTCGACTCCTCCACCACCAGCCAAGCCTCAGCCGGATATACCGGAGGGACAAAGCGCGCCTCGCAGTGATCAGCCGGCCAAAGATATTCCACCGGCGAAGGATACGACTACGCCTAGTTCACTGGACCAGCCTCCCGCAGTGGATCAGCCATCAGCAACCGAAAACACGCCAAGCCAGCCCGATTCTCAGCCTCCGAAGATGCCGCCCATCAAAACGGTTCCGGCAGGGAGTGTTCCGGATGGCACATCAACTTCACGGGATGATCTGCCAACCTTCCGAGTGAGCACGAACTTCGTGGTTGTCCCTGTCACGGTCAAAGATTTCCAGGGAAGAATGGTAGAAGGGCTTCTGCCCAAGGACTTTGCCGTTTACGAAAACGGTGTGAAGCAGCAGCTGAAGTTCTTTACCAGCGATCCCTTTCCATTGTCTGCGGCTGTGGTCATCGACATGGGTATGCAGGACGTGACGGTGCAGAAGGTGAACCAGACCTATACGGCATTGGCGGGAGCGTTCACTCCCTATGACGAAATCGCGCTCTATACCTTTAGCGCGCGCTCCAGTCGAGTTTCCACTTTCAGTGTCGTCAATCAACAGATCACAGCGAAGCTGAGCCAGATCAAAGGCGAGCGAGGAGCGAATAACGGACCTCCGGTAACGAGCGGTCCAATGAGTAACTCAGGTCCGATTGTGAATGGGCGTCCCATCGATCCTGGAGGAGTGATCGTGTCCACGCCGCCGAAGGTGGCGCGCGTACTGAACGACGCGATCCTGATGGCTGCGGTCGACCTCAGTAAGCGTGATCGCACGCGACGGAAGGTAATCTTCGTGATCAGTGATGGGCGTGAATACGGCAGCACCGCTAGCTACAAGGATGTGTTGAAGGTGCTGCTCACCAATGAGATCCAGGTGTACGGTTTGGGTGTGGGTGGGGCAGCTATTCCCGTCTACAACAAGCTGCAAAAGATCCACATTCCTAAAACCGGCTTCGCCGGCTTCAGCAACATCCTGCCGAAGTTCTGCTCGGCCACAGGCGGGGAAATCTTCAACGAGTTTTCGCGCCAGGATATTGAAGCCATGTACGCCCGCGTGTTCGGGGATGCCCGGAATCAGTACACACTTGGATATTCAACCCGATCGACGCCGAGCACGGCATACCGTGAGATTGAAGTGCGTGTTGGGCGGCCAGACTTAAAGATTTACGCGAAGGATGGGTATTATCCGGCCCCTCTGCCTCGCTAGCAGTTGGACCGATCGCAGGGGATTGCCGAACCCCCGTACTTTCAGTGCGCTGCTGCCCACCTTTGGTAACCGCGGTAACGTCCGGTAACGACGACCCCTGTGGTATAAAACCTAGCAGTAATTCAGCAATCATTTTCTGCTGGTGTGCTCAAGACGTCGAGCACGGCCAGAGTGTGTTTGAGGAAATCCTTGAGTTTTATTAATTTTGCAGCCCGAGAGATCAACTGCAAGATCGTCTATTACGGAGCCGGCTTGGGCGGCAAGACGACCAACCTTCAGTGGATCTTCCAAAAGACGGCGGACCAGCAAAAGGGCAAGATGATTTCGCTGGCGACCGAAACGGATCGAACTCTGTTTTTTGACTTCTTGCCTCTCGATCTGGGTTCGGTGCGTGGATTTAAAACGCGTATCCACCTCTACACAGTCCCCGGACAGGTTTTCTATGACGCAAGCCGCAAGCTCATTCTGCGCGGTGTAGACGGCATTGTTTTCGTCGCCGATTCGCAGGAAGAGCGTATGGACGCGAACGTGGAAGCGCTTGAGAACTTGATGTCGAACTTGAAAGAGCACGGTTACGACTTCAACAAAATTCCCTACGTGCTCCAACTCAATAAGCGCGACCTTCCGAATGTGTTGCCCGTCGACAAACTCGCAAAAGATCTCCGTCGCAAAAATGAACCACTGATCGAAGCCGTGGCATTCCAGGGACACGGCGTGTTCGATACGCTTAAAGAGATCGCCCGCCAGGTGCTTACGGAATTGAAGCAGGGTGGGTAGTCGCGGTTTCCGTTGACCAATTCCCGCTAGAACGTTTCTCGCTTTGCAAATCAGGTATCACTGCGAAGAGTTGACGGGAACACAATTTCCCTTGAGCAGGCCGGTGACGAAATGGCGATTATCACATCGATGCTGGGGTAAACATTTCTACTTTGTTCGTAAAGTTCAATGCGGCAGACCGCTGCCCTCTAACAATCTCAAAAATCTAACGTCGGAGCGAAATGAGTCCCACTTCGGATCTGCTGGCAATAACGCGAGATGGACATCGTGACACTCGAGTGCCTGCTCTAACAACTTAAACGCAAGATCCGCATCTCCCATGCCCGCGTGGACGAGCGCAATCGCATAGGGTGGAAAATATCGTTCCTCACTTAACTTCTGCATCTTGTCTACAGCCGCCAGCGCTTGCTCCGTTTGTCCTGATTTTGCGAGCACGTACGCGCGGAGCGAGATGACCTTGCTATTTCCGCTACCGAAGTCTTCTGCTTTGCGGAGTACGTCGAGTGCTCTCGGGTAGTCGCCCTGTTGTTCGTATGCTTGCCCCATCTGGTAATAGCCGATCCAAAAATTAGACAGGGTAATGATCGACTGGCGTGCATGATCTATTGCTCCGGAGTAGTCCCGCGTGAAGAAAGCAACTTGGGCTGACAAGGCGTGATGCATGGCATCGAGCGGATCGAGTGTTCGCGCTCGCGTCATCTCGGCTCTGGCCTCCGCGTCCTCGCGCTTGCAAGCCAACAAGATTCCTAGCATTCGGTGGGCTAGGGAGTAGCTTGGATCCAGACGAATCGCATTGCGGTAGGCGGCTTCGGCGGCTTGCCAGTCCCAATCGAGCCAGAATTTCAGTATTCCTACCGAAGTTTGCGTTTCCGGCAGCTCAGGTTCGGAGGCAACGGCTCTTCTGATTGCCATTTCGGCTTTCTTCCAGAATTCCTCTGGACAGGCGTCCGCATGAATGGGTGCCGATGAGGAGGCGTCCGCTATGCCCGTCCAGGCTAGAGCATAGTTTGGATCAAGGCCCGTTGCTTGTGCGAAGCACTCCACCGCTCGCCTCGTGGTGGCGGGCGTAAAGTGGTTCCAGTAGTACCGGCCGCGCAGATATGCGTCATAGGCTTGCGGGTTTTTCGTTTGACGGCGCTTGAGCAAGTCCAACCGCTCCGCTGAAAGGCTCAACCGAATCTGTTCGGCAATAGCAGCGCTCAACTGCCGCTGAAATGAAAGCATGCTGCTTGGCTCAGCATCGTAAGAAGAGGACCAACTCTGGACTTGGTCCTCTGAACGAATCAGTTTCGAAGTAACACGAACTCTCTCCGATTCTATCCTCATCGAACTTTCGAGAAGGAAGGCAGCGCCAAGCTCGCGTCCTATTTCGGACAATGACTTCAAGCTGCGCTTGTAGCTCATAACGGATGTTCGCCCGATCACGTGTAGATGTGCAGGGTCAACTTGCCCCAGAGCTGCGATCAATTCTTCCGTTAGGCCATCTGCAAGGTACTCAAGTTCGGACTGGCAGCCGATCATCTCGAAAGGCAATACCGCAATAATTGCGGGCGAAGTTGGGGTCGGCTCTTCGGTGACAGTTTCCACTTGCGCAAGGAGACGATATCCAAGGCGGGGGACTGTCTCGATATTAACGTCAGAATCTGCCGACAGTGCCTTCCGCAGCTGCGAAATGTTTTGTGCAAGCGCGACTTCCTGGACAAAGCTGTCAGGCCAAAGCTGCTCGAAAAATTGTTCTTTCTCAATGAGGTGCCCGGGATTTCTCACCATTAACAGCAGTGTTTGGAAAACCTTAGGCTTCAGGGGAATGGCGCAGCCATTGCGCATCAAACGCTTATCCCGAGCGACAAGCAGGAATTGACCAAACCTGTAGGAAACCTGCGGGTCGCCATTCATGGTCGGGAATGATAGCACCGCTGCCGAGCATACTTTGTTCATAAAAAATTCAAAGTTCGATTAAGACTCGTCCATCCGCGATGGGCTACTTTCCCTCTCGCGGGGGAAATGATCCCAACATTTTGGAGGAGTCAAACATGCCAGTTCGTATATCCAGAGAGAATTGCGCGGCGCGGTTTTTCAGCTTTGCGATTGCGTTTGCGTTTTTAGCTATTCAGTCTGTTGCCGCCCAATCGGAAACAGCCGCGATCGGACTTCAGGGAACGTGGCGGGTACAGGTGAATTTAGTTAACTGTTCGAACGGACAAAACCTCGGGCCGAGTTTCTCTTCTCTGCTCATGTTCAATCGAGGAGGCACACTGTCGGGGACCACGCGTAACGCCGCTTTTTCGCCGGGACAGCGCACCAGCGACTTCGGCATCTGGAGGCAAACTGGCCCTAACACCTACTCCGCCGACTCCGAAGCCTTCATTTTATTTACCAGCAATTTATTCCAAAGTGGCAGTCAACGTATTACGCAATCAATAACGCTCGGCGGAAATAGTTTTGAGTCGACCGCCATCACCCGTTTCTACGATACGAACGGCTCGCTCCTGATTTCCGGCTGTGCCCATGCAGTAGGGACACGTTACGAGTAATCGAAACGCACGGTGGCCGAAGGCGAACAAGTTGCTTTGCTTTCGGCCAGTCCTTCCTAGGTGACAAGGTCGCTCTTCCAACGCAGCCCATGTAACCTTAAGCGAAGACGTGCCGCCACAGGGGACAGCGTGTTCGACACTCTCAAAGAGATCGCCCGCCAGGTGCTTACGGAATTGAAGCAGGTTGGATAAGAACTAGCTTCTGCCATGGCCGGATACTTGCCAGACAAACAGGCCGAGATAACTCACCGCTAGAGTGGCAAATAACGCGGTTAACAAGAAGTGCCCAATAACAAACTGCCTTCCCTTCGGCCAATCGGAATGTGAAAAGTAGAATGCATCCACCAGGATGCGAGTAGTCCAATAAATTCCAATGAAAGCAGTTAATGCCAGAGCTGACTTCTCTCCGCGTAGCATCTCGTCATGAAGAACCAAGGTCAGGATGCCGAAGGCAATGATCGTTAGCACGGTAAATCCGCTTTGGACCCATAGCAGTTTGCGATTGAATGGCATGATTTTACGCAGGTCCTCTTTCCAGCGAAGTCGGTAAGGGACCTGGAAGCTCGCTACCAAGATCACAAAATGGGTAAGGCCAGCAAACCAAAGATCGAGATCAAAGAACCGTTCCCACGAGGTCATAAGGCGCGAATCGCATACATGAAGGGGATGATTACATGTTTTACGAACGGCGGATGAAAAAGCCAGAACACGGGTAAAGCAGTTACGGCTGCCATAAACAACCACCCACGGAGGCCTCTCCGCACTCGAAGTTTCTTTCCTGCGCTCGAGTGTTCCACTGCCGTTCCTAATCCCTGAATTGTGAAGTAAAGCGTTGGGAGGCCATAGCCACCACCCGCAGGCACAGAGATTACAAGATCGTGGAGCAGGCCGGAGAATACGAATACGAGAAAACCCGCCAAGCGGGGACCCATACGACCGACTAGAGGGCGGAATATGAGCTCATGCGAGAGTTGCCGGAAGCCGAGATTCCATCTCCTTCCCCAGAATTCGCTCAGTGATTGCGATTTCAAAGGCGAACGCATGATCTCGTCTGCATGTACTCCACAGCTTCGCCACAACAATGCGAGCAAATGGAAAATTCCGAAGTGGAGCAGCAAGATAAGCCCTAGCATCCCTATCCAGCCTCTGATGAGCATAAGTCTGCCTGGGATTGTCCGAGCCACAAACCAGATCAGTGCTACTCCAGTCGTTGTTTTGAGGGCGGCCCACAACCATTCAGCAGGCCGCGGGTGCGCAACGTCTGCAGTCACCGTGAAAAACGAATCAGCATCCATTCCCGGCCAGCCGAGCAGATAGGCAGCCGAGTACCAGGTCGGATGCACTGAATTGTTTCGTGCCTGCCACCAAGTCAGCCACTTCAGCCCGACATAGATACTGAACGCGAGCAGCCACATGAAGACCCACGAGGGGATGAACCCTCGGGTAGAGAACGAGATCAGCGGCAGAAAACATAGCGGCAGCCAGCCAACCCACTCACCGCGGGATGGCGCATTAGTACGAAACGCTCGAATCGGTTGTTGCTCTAAGTTTGATGACATCAATCGCGGTACTGTCTAAGCTACAAGTATGGCCTTCCAGGTGGTCGCGCCGAACCCCGATAACTTGAAGGCAACTGCAATCCTTGATTACTCAACCCCGAATGTGCAGGAACTCGTGAACGGCCTCACGAGAGAAGGCGAGGCTGGACTACCACTCTTGAGGAAGGCTCACCTTTATCTCGTAGGCGCTGTTCATCCAGTGTACAGCGTTAACGAATGGCAACCTGTTTCAACAACGCTTGAGAGAAGCCGCGGCTCGTGTAGCCAACGTATGGCGTTATTAGAGGCGATTGCACGATCAGTGGGCATTGCAACGCGAGTGCAAGCTCTCGAGTTGCGAGGGAGTTTCTGGTATCCCCGGTTCAGATACTTGCGCTGGTTTATCCCTAATAGCGTACTTTTAGTTTGGCCGCAGTTCTTTTTTGACAATCGGTGGACCGATTTCGCGGAGCTGCACTCCTCGATGGAAAGTTTAGTTGCAAAGGCGAAAGGTGGCTTCAAGAATGACGGGGAGTCTCTCTTCGATGCAGTTCGGGATACGCCCGTGGACTTCGTAGGCAGGACATGTCAGATGGCATGTGCCACGCCCGAATATAACTTATCCAAATTCCTCATCGCAGATCGCGGTTTGTTTAATACCAGAGATGAGGCTTTCGAAATGTTCGGATCTTTTCAGCACACCGTTCGTGGCCGCATCTTTGAAATGCTCTATGGCGACTGGAAGAGCTCCTGAATTTTTGATCGAAAAAGATCGAGATTATGACGGTGCGAGCTCACCCCGAATGCGAACCTACGAGCTAACGGAGCCGCATCGACCTTACCATCTGCTCGAATGCGGGGCGCATCGAGGAAAAGTTCGATTCCGGCGAAATAAACACGATGTAGAGCAGGGAACCGTCTTGGCGTTGTACCGTGACGACCCAGTCGCGCTCGCGCACCATCCGTCCTTCCGAACCGTGGATTGGCGAGGTGCCGATCAATTCCACCGAGCGCGCGGCCACCCCATTCACGCGCATGGTTTCGTCATTACCAATCTGTCGCAGATCGGGGTTTGATTGGCGTAGCTCATTTAGCATTTCGTGCGTCGCACGATCCAGAGAGGTTCCTTCTTCCGGCTGATAAGAATTGATGATTGCTCCATAGGCGACGGCATCCTCGGAAACGCCGTTTGGCGGCGCAATCGTCACCGATGAACTGCGATCACCGAAGACCTGCCAATTCTCAGGATAGGAGATCGTGTAATCGTCGTGATCGAAGGTTCGAAAATTGCCGCTCGGATAATCGATCCCGCCTTGCGGTGTCACGACTCCTTGCGCGGAATCACTGTGCTGGCCGGCTGCAATTTCCTTTGCCGAAGGCGGCTTCATGCTTGCAACTTGTTGTTTGATACGGGTGAAATCCGCGCTGTTCATTGCAAGTTGTTTGTGGGGCAGAGTTCCAAGTTCTTTTGAAACAGATTGCACACGGTTTCCAGGATCAGGGTGATCGCTCAAAAATTGCGGCCCGCGCGAGCCACCTTGTTCCTCGATCTTCTGAAAAAAGATGGCAAGCTGATGGGGGTCGTAGCCTGCGTCGTACATGATGTCGGTGCCCAGCAAGTCCGCTTCAGACTCGGCCGAGCGGGAATTCTTCAGAAAATACGAACCTACTCCAAACGAGATTCCTAGCTGTGTCATTTGCGATAGCGCGCCTCGTCCCATGATCCCGCCGAGAATGGCGAGCGGAAGTTGCGCCGCCATCTGTTTACTCGCGGCCCGCGTCCCATGCCGCTGTACCACGTGCGCGATCTCGTGCGCCATTACTCCTGCGAGTTGTGCTTCGTTGTCGGCAGTTTGGATAGTCCCGAGGTTTACGTAAACCGGCCCGCCCGGCAAAGCAAAAGCATTGATCTCTTTCTGATTTATGACGTGGAAGTTGTATGGCCATTTCTCGCCCGGCGCGTGCGCGGCCAGCTTGGCTCCGAGCTGCTGAACGTATTGAACCACCGAATCGGAGTCAGGCAGCACGGGCAATTGCTTTCGTGCTTGAGCCTCAGCCTGCTGACCGGCTTGCACCTCTTCCTGCATGGAAAACATGTTGAAGCCGCTTGAGGGCTTCACACGTGCCAACAACGTTGGCGGAAGAGACAAAGACAATAGCAGCGCGACGATGACGAATCGATCCCTGACCCTGTAACAGTTCATCCGGCCCCCCCGCTAAAAGCTCGATATTGATTGGATTCCTTAAAGCCATCCTTTGGATGTAGGAGTCCTCAGCAAATGCGGGATATTAAACAAAAAGCCTGAGATCTGAACAAGATCTCAGGCTTATAAACTTTGTGAAGATTGAGACCGTTACTTGTTTTCCGGCCCGGTTGCACCAAATTCTTTTCGCGCAGGAACCGCGCGTGCGGCCCGCGTCGCCACTACGGGTGTTCCCGCGGCAGCTCCATACCGTTCGAGCAAGACCGGCACCATTGCGCCCTCGGCTTCCTTCACGAATGTGAGACGGCTTTCGCCAATCACATCGATGCGAACGAAATCGCCGAGTTTTACCTGTCCCGTCGCAACCAGGTTAGCGAGCGGGAACACGATGTGCCGTTCAATGGCGCGCTTAAGGTGACGAGCGCCATACTTCGGATCAGTTCCTTCCCGCAACAGAAAGTCCTTCGTCTTCGGTGTGCAATTGAAGACGAACTGATTGGCGCCTGTGGCAGTGAGAATCCGCTGTTGCACCATGCCCAGTTCGATCTCCAGGATTTGTTGCAGATGTTCGCTACGCAGAGTCTTGAACACAACAACCTTATCGATACGGTTCATGAACTCGGGCGTGAACTTGCGTCGCGCTGCTTCGACTGCTGTGCGGTCAATCTTCTCGTCTAGCGCTTCATCGATTTCAACGGCTTTTGGCGCGAAACCAAAACCGCCCTCGACTAGATTGCTCATTTCGCCAGCGCCCAAGTTGGACGTCATGATGATGATGCATTGTGAAAGATCAACTCGACGGTTGTCGCCAAGCGTGAGCGTCGCTTTATCAAGAATGCCCAACAATAATTGCCATAAAGCATCCGACGCTTTCTCAATCTCGTCGAACAAGAGGATCGAGAGCTTCAGCTTTTCCGTATGCCACTGGTTGAGTGCTTCCTGCGTGAGCAGGGGGTGCGTCTCACGGTGGCCGAGATATCCCGGAGGCGAACCAATCAGCTTCGCAATCTCGTGAGAGTGCTGGAACTCGGCGCAATCGATCTTGATACAGGCGCGGGCGTCGCCAAAAAGTGACTCGGCCATTGCCTCGACCACGCGAGTCTTACCGGAACCGGTAGGCCCCAGGAAGAGTAAGTTTCCAACGGGACGCCCGGGTGGGTTCAAACCCGCGAGAAACATCTGATAGATTTCGGCAACTTTCTCGACGGCTTGGTCCTGGCCGACGATCTTACGGCGAAGGGCGTTGTCGAACTCACGGGCGTCGTGGCTGCGGCGGCTTGGATCAAGGACGGTGCTTAGATTCGTTCGCATAGGGTCTAGACCCAGTTCGGCGCTGGGCTTTTCGTGAAATCCTGCGTTTCTGACAATTTGTGGCGCTTCGGGACGGGTCGCCATATGTTTTTCAGTCACCCTCCCCGAGCTTGGTTACTGCAACCTGTTCGCCATCTCGGGAGTGGGCTTATCTCCCTTCTCATGTCAACTTTAGATGCCATTTGGCCGAGAAGAGACTGGAATCACGCCTGATCTGAATCTACCTAAATGGAAATTCTTTGCGCATCGTGGGAGCTTCCTTTCGACATTACCGTCTTCATCGAAGAGATGTACCTGATTGGGAGTGGTCTGACGTAACTGGCAGGCCGCAAAGCTAAAACCTAGCATCGGAGGTAAGAACATTGGGAGAAAGACCTTGCCACGATTTCTTACCGCCACGCTTTTCGCTGTTGCGATCGTTTCCACGGGATTTTGGTGGAGTTCCAGCTCAGACGTTTCGTTTGCCGCGATGGCACAGAGCCCTCAACCACAGCTGTTACCAGCGTCCAAGAGTTCAGTTCCAACCGCGACGCCCTCAGCAATCCCCCCATTGCAGTCGGCCGCGAACACTTACACGGCAAAACGGGGTGACAGCATACCGCTAGTAGCGCGGCAATACCTAAGGAAATCTTCTTACCTCACGTCAGCTGAATTGGCAGAGGCCATTCGCGAGGCGAATGGACACCGCGCAAACAACATCCTTCGCGCGGGTGAAGTCCTGACGATCCCAGGGTTGCTGGATGCCCCGATCGTCGAAAAGACCGTTTCAGTTCCCAAAGACTATGAAGTTCGCGCCATCTATCTCACCGGCGTGATGGCTGGCAGTGAACATGGCATGCGGATTGTGAAGCGCTGGCGTGAAGTTGGCGGCAACGCAGTCGTGTTCGATATTAAGGATAGCGACGGGATTCTGAATATCGCCTTTGATCACCCCTTCGCCGTCGGCAGCCAGAAACACTACATCCCTGACTTGCCCAAGTATGCGCGATTCCTCCATTCGCAGAATATGCATGCCATCGCCCGCATTGCGATCTTCCGTGATGAAAGACTCGTGCTGTCGCATCCCGAGTTGGCGGTACAGTCAGCCAGAGCAGGGAAGGCATGGCGCGAGAATGGAAAGCTGGTCTGGACCGATCCCTCACAGCCGAAAGTTCAGGACTATGACATCGCCCTCGCGAAATTCGTCGCCCAGTCGGGTGTTGACGAAGTCCAATTCGATTACGTGCGCTTTCCGGCGGAAGGCGACCAGAAGGATGCGCAGTTCCATTTCCAGACAGCAAATCCCACCTGGCATCGCGCGGACGTGATCGCGGACTTCTTGAAGCGCGCCCATGCCGAACTGAAGCCGACCGGAGTGCTGCTTTCACTCGATGTTTTCGGCATCATGGCATGGCAACGGCCCGTCGACCTCGCACACACAGGGCAGGACATCGTGCGCATGGCGCAGCACTGCGACGTGCTGTCTCCAATGATCTATCCCTCGCACTTTTTCGGAATGGATGGCGTCGAGCGTCCGGGTGATGCGCCGGAACATTTCATCGGTGAATCGATGGCTCGCTTTCAGAAGATCACGACAGGAAGTGGAGTGGTGATCCGTCCGTGGCTGCAGGCTTTCGCTTGGCGCACGAAGACGTATTCCCCGAAGTACATCGAAACGCAGGTGCGGGTAGCTAAGGAAAAGAGTGGGATCGGGTTCTTGTTCTGGAATGCGAATAACGATTACTCAAAGCCGTACGCTGCGATGCCCGAGATGGCAGCAGCCAAAGGGCAGTTTTTCCGCGGAGACCAATTAGGCGACCGCAAGCAGCCGGTGATCAGCGAAGCTAAGGTGCCGGTTCAATAGATCGAAGCTCGCACGGGCCTCTCAATGAAAGTCGGGCGAGGACGGACGTCCCCGCCCGTCCCCAATCTACCCAACGTTTACGCGCTGGGGACACACGCGCATAGACCTCTTCCGATCAAAGTACCGATGTTACCCCTGTGTACACCGTCACGCGCTTGCCAACAATTTGACCCTGGAGATGAGCGAGCACGTTGCCATTCGTGTCGTACTGGTCGATCGTGAATGTGCCGCTGAACCTGTTGCCATCGTTCGAAAGCACGATGTTCGACCGAATATTGGCTGGTCCGATGTAAGTGTTGCTCAGATCCCAGCTCAAACCGAAGTGATTGAGGCGGTACTTGGAGGTTCCGGTTTTCTTCCAAACGCCCATGCAGAAGTTGCCGGTTGCGGGCACCCGTGACGAGTTCATGATCTCCGTTCCATCACTGTGCCACTGCTGGAAGCCGTCGTCCAGAACTGTGCCGTCGGGAATGCCGGGTGTGTCTTTCGCTGTAAGTTTGACCTTCCAAAAACCAACGACCGGGTCATTGTCGGAAACGAACAGGAGTGATGCGAGGTCATCCGATCCATTCCATGCCTGCGGCTTAAGCAGTGCTCCTGCGTTCCCTCTAGCGTTTAACGACCCGCATTCGGCCCCAGCCATCGGCACCAAGACCCCAATTAGTACTGCCACAGCGAGAACCACAATCAACCCTCGAAACCTTGTCTTCATAGTTTGTCCCCTTTTTACAAATTTGAATCGGTCTCATCGACCGCGTGGCGGGCAGCTAAACCTAAAATGAGTAACTCGGACAATGGAGGCGCGGTGAATTGCAGGTGAAGGATTGGTGAACTGGCAACTTACTGACAATAAAGTACGTTGTGCCGTGTTAAGAAGAATAATGCTATAGTCTCAGTCCCCCGCCGGAGCCCCAGCCGTGCCCAACGGCATCATCCGATTCTCCGAATTCGAGCTTGACCTCGGACGTTACGAACTCCGTCGTGGGGATCGTGCCCTCAAACTCGAGAAAATTCCATTTGACGTGTTGCTACTCCTGGTCGAAGCCGAGGGGCAGTTGCTTACTCGCGAGCAGATCATCGAGCGCGTCTGGGGCAAGGACGTTTTCGTCGACACTGAACACGGTATCAACACGGCCATCAGAAAGATTCGTCAGGCCCTGAAGGACGATCCAGATCAGCCGCGCTTTGTGCAGACGGTGACCGGCAGAGGGTATCGGTTTGTTGCACCGGTCATTGCGGAGACGAAGGTGCCTTCGAACGGCGATCGACCGATTGACCAGGCAGCGCTGGAAATTTCCACGGCAGTTCACAGCGCCACGCGACGGACCGTAACAGGAGGTCGCATCGCGGCAGCGCTTGCTGTTCTTCTTGCAATCGCCACTGCACTCGTCGGAATTAATTTTCGCGGATGGCGCGATCGCATTTGGAGTCGCTCGGCCAAGCCGACGATTCAGTCGTTGGCCGTTCTGCCGCTCGAGAATCTTTCCGGTGACCCTGCCCAGGATTATTTCGCGGATGGCATGACGGATGAACTAATCACGATGCTGGCCAAGAACTCAGGCGTGCGCGTCATCTCGCGCACCTCGGTCATGCAATACAAGAAGGCGCAACGGCCCATACGCGACATCGCGCGAGAGCTTGGGGTGGATGGCATCGTGGAAGGTTCTGTAGAACGCTCCGGCAGCCGTGTTCATCTAAACGCTCAGCTGATCTATGCGACGGAGGACCGTCATCTCTGGGCAGAAACTTACGATCGCGATTTAGACGACCTCGGACCTCTGCCGAGCGAACTTGCGCGGACTATCGCAAAGCAAGTGGGCCAAACTGTTGCTCCGATTCTCCCTGAACCGAAGCGCATCACTCCTGCAGCTCACGATGCCTACTTGCTCGGACGCTATTACTGGTTCGCTGAGAACGATACGAAAAGCCGCGAATATTTCGAAAAAGCCATCGCCCTTCAGTCAGACTATGCTGCCGCTTGGAGTGGGCTCGCCGATTCGCTTCTCTTACCTGGCTTCAATGGCAAGATCTTGCGCGACCGCGCCGTAGGCCCCGGAGGAGAAGCTGCGCGGAAAGCATTGGCTCTGGACAATTCCTCGGCCGAAGCGCACAACACAATGGCAGCATTTTCATTCTTTTATATGTGGGATTGGCAGAAGGCAGAACAAGAGTCGGCCCGCGCAGTAGAACTTAATCCGGGCCTGGCAGAAGCTCATCACCTGCGCAGTTACGTTCTGCAAGCCTTGCATCGCACCGACGAATCACTCCAAGAACAAAAGAAAGCCATGGAGCTCGACCCGTTTGCTCGACCTTGGGCAATGATATTCGCGCTGATGCATGCACGACGATTTGACGCGGCGCTCGCCGAGGCACGCATGAGGGCTGAGGCGCAGCCAAACGATCCTCTCGTTCGCGGATATCTCTCCGATGCATACATGTACAAGGGAATGGAAAAAGAAGCTGCCCAGCAGATGGAAATCTCTTTACAGCTATCAGGCGAGAAAGAAGACGCACTGCACGTCCACGAAGCATACGCGAGGGGAGGAATGAAAGCGGTGCTTGAGTGGGAGTTCAACGACCGAAGAAAGAAATACCGCAAAGGCTTTGGTTCTCCTTTAGGACTGGCTGCCGATGCTGCCGTTCTAAAACGCAAGGAAGACACGCTCCGATATCTTGAGCAGGCTTATGAAGAACGCGACCTCCGACTGGCACACATCCAGTACCTTCCTTACCTCGATTTTGTGCATTCCGATCCTCGTTACCAGACCATTGTCATGAAAATGGGACTGCCGCCAGTACCGGACTCGGTCGACAAGGCGAGTCAGTAACGGTTACGGTCGAGCCATTCGGTACTCGGTTATAATGTCTTGTAACTCATCCCCCTGCCGCATTGGGGATTGGGCCCGTTTACGGCGCCTGGCGGATCGCCCTCGGGGGTGCGGCAGTCAATCTGAAGGAGTTCGCATGGCCATCCAGCAGACGGAAAAAGTCTGGCACAACGGGAAACTTGTCCCATGGGACGACGCCAAAATCCACGTCATGTCCCACGTGGTGAATTACGGTTCTTCTGTATTCGAAGGAATCCGCTGTTATGCGCTACCCAGCGGTCCCGCAATTTTCCGTGCCAACGAACACATTCAGCGCCTGATCGATTCCGCTCGAATTTATCGCATCGACGTCGACTTCACGCGCGACGAAATCGTTGCCGGCATGGTCGAAACGATAAAGAACAATGGCGTGTGGCCTTGTTACATTCGGCCTATCATTCTTCGGGGATACGGAGAAGCCGGCGTGAACCCCTTCAATTCGCCGACCGAGGTCTATATCTGCAACTATCCCTGGGGGAAATACCTCGGCACCGACGCCGAGCAGGGAGTGGATGTTTGCGTTTCGTCCTGGACCCGAATCGCGCCGAACACTTTGCCAGCCATCGCTAAATCGGGCGCGAATTACATGAACTCACAGCTGATTAAGATGGAAGCCATCATCAATGGCTATGCCGAGGGCATCGCGCTTGATGTGAACGGTTATGTCAGCGAAGGTTCAGGCGAGAATCTGTTTATTGTTCGCAATGGCGTGCTGCAAACCGCGCCTCTCGGCAATTCCGTGCTTCCGGGTATCACACGGGACTCTGTCTTGCAGATTGCTCGCGACCTGGGGATGCCCGTGACAGAGGCTGGCATTCCCCGCGAGATGCTGTACCTGTCCGAGGAGGTTTTCTTTACAGGAACCGCCGCGGAAATCACGCCGATCCGCTCCGTCGACAAGATTAGCGTTGGGAAGGGAACCATCGGCCCAATGACCAAGGCTATTCAGAAAGAATTTTATGGGATTGTAGGTGGCCAAAAGCCCGATCGTCACAATTGGCTAACACCGGTTCCGGTGAAAACCAAGCAGCCCGTCGGCGTGTAGAACAGACGTTCACTTTACTGATATAACGATTGGGCGCACTCGGTGCGCCCCTTCTTTTTTCCTAAACGAATTGAACAACAACTGTTAGGAGGATGTATGACCCAGCCCGCAATCACTCCCGAATTTGCAGCCGGCTTCCGCCAACTCATGCTGGACGGCCTGATGAGGGAGTTAGAAGTCACAAAGAGAGTTCTCGCTGCTGTTCCGGATGAAAAAAGCGATTATCGCCCTGATCCACACGCGCGCACTGCGCGAGAGCTGTCCTGGCACATCGCTAATACCGACGTGCAATTTCTGAACGGAATTGCTGACCTTGAATTCAAGATGGAAAATCCAGATCGGAAACCGCAGACCTCAGCCGAAATCACGCAGTGGTACGACGAGAATTTCAAGCGGGCGGCCGAGCGAGTGCTCGCACTAACGCCTGCTCAACTATGCACTCCTGTAAATTTCATGGGAGCGTTCAATCTCCCGGCGGTGGCGTATTTAGGTTTCCTGAACAATCACAGCATTCACCATCGCGGAGAACTGGCGACTTATCTACGACCGATGGGTTCGAAATGTCCAGCGATCTACGGTGGTAGCTACGACGAGCCTTGGCAAAGTGCGAAGACGAGCACCGCCGCTTAACTTACGAACAGAAAAGAGCCGCTCGCAAGGGCGGCTCTTTGCTTTTGTAGCGAAAAACTCTGTGCACACAAGCTCAGAGCTTGATCCGTTCTCGGATGTATCCATCTAATTGATCGGCAACGGGAGGAGAGAAGTTGCTCAACACAACGACGGTATATCCCGAGTCCCAATAAATTCGCAGATCTCCATTCATCCCCGGAGCGCCGCCTCCATGTCCAACGACTCGTTTTCCATCTTCCGTCCGATCTTCAAAGCCGTAGGCATACTTGATGTGTGGACGCACCTCGACTTTCCCTGTCGTAATCATATTGGTCAATTCTGCATTCACTAGTTTGTGATTCTGCAGAGCGTCCGCGAAGCGCAGTAGATCAGGCGCGGTCGAATCGCCTCCTCCAGCTGAACTACCCATCAAAGGCAAAGTCTCGTAATTCGAAACCCACCGACCATTCTCTTTCATGTACCCCTTCGACTGATTGGGTTGAGGCTTGGTCTTCTCGTAGCTGTCACTATCCTTCATGCCCGCAGGCTTATAGACATTCTGGCGGACATAATCGAAGTAGTCTTGACCTGAAACTTTTTCGACGACGAGTCCGGCCACAAGCATGCCGGCGTTGCTGTAGGCCCAGCCCTTGCCTGGTTCGAATTGCAAAGGCTCATTGACGAAGAACGGTAGATAGTCCTTCAAATCGCGCAGCGTGCCTTTTTTCTGATCGAACGAATCGCTGAAGTAGTCTCCGAGCCCAGACGTATGGGTCAATAGGTGGTGAATCGTAATCTTCTGGGCCACTTCCTTGTTCGGATAGTCCGGCAGAACCTGAGCAAGCGTATCGGTGTACTTCAGCTTGCCCTGCTGAACCAGCTGTGCGATGGCCACGGAGGTGAACATCTTGTTCATCGAGCCAATGCGAAACTTCGTGTCGATGTTATTTGCCAGCTTCTTCTCGCGATCGGAATATCCATAAGCTTTCGCCAGAAGCGACTTGCCGTTTTTCGCGATTAACACGACTCCTGAGAACCGATCTTCGTTAGTTAGTTTTGTCGTCAGTTGGTCGACGTCTTTGATCAAGGCTGCTTCGTCTTCCCGAGCCGGGCGAACATCATCCGGAGTCGGCATTTGATCGAGCTCAAGCGCGGAGATGATGGACGGTTTCGCCAGATCTACCTTGATGCCGATAGATGCCCAACCGAAACCACTCTTTTGCTGGAGTACCGCCTTGATTTCTGTGGCAGTGGATTCCGTGATGGCATGAAGGTCGAATCCTCCGCCGACATCGTCACGGAACTCCATTCCTCTTCGAGCCATGCCCTCCGGTGGGATCCCGTGCAGGACCGCTTCGCTGTAATGATCTCGAATGAACTTTGTTCGCCCTTCCACCTCTCCCGCATTGAACGTGTCGAGCCATCCCCGCAGCAATCGGCCCGGCGCAGTGTCTGGGATTGTGACCTGACTTGCTGACAGCACTGCCACAGCTAAAACGAGTGAAATCGTCCTCAGAACCTTCATGAATCCCCCAATTTGTGTCCTTAGACGGGCCTTGTGAGCCATTGTGAGCAAGGGACTTAGGCACGCTGAGGAATCCTCAAGTTCTTTTCGTCCAGAGCCCACAGACTCGCAAGGTCCATTACTTCAGTCATCTTGGGACGGGTACCAATTCAGGTCATCATGGTCGAGAGCATCATCCCGGTTTTATGGGGTTTGTCAGCCTTGATTGAATTCGCTGCGTACCGAAACCGAGATCTGAGAACTGGTGTCCAATGAACATTGATGATCTGCTACGCATCGCCATGGAGCGGCGCGCCTCCGACTTGCACTTGAAAGTCGGAAATTATCCCCACCTGCGTATTGATGGCGAACTGATCCCGTTAACGGACCAGCCGCGTGTGAGCGCCGAAGACATGTTGACGATGGCGTTCAGCATGATGTCGGCCCGCCAGAAGCAGAAATTCAAAGAGACGACCGAAATCGATATGGCATACGGAGTGGCCGGACTCGGCCGCTTCCGTGTGAACGTGTTCCAGCAGCGCGGTAACGTAGGACTGGTGCTCCGCGTCATCCCGACCAAGATCCGCGCACTCGATGAACTTTATCTGCCCAAGGTTGTGGAACAGATCTGCGACATGCCGCGGGGTTTAATTCTGGTCACGGGCGTGACCGGCTCCGGTAAATCGACAACGCTGGCCGCCATGGTCGATCGAATCAACTCGACTCGTGCGGAACACATCATCACCATCGAAGACCCCATCGAATTCCTGCATCGCGACAAGAAAGGCTACGTCAACCAGCGCGAGGTGGAAGTCGATACGCCGAACTTTTCTGCAGCCTTGCGCGCTTCTCTCCGTCAGGATCCCGACGTGATCCTGGTCGGCGAAATGCGAGACCTCGAAACCATCGGCACGGCCTTGCACGCTGCCGAAACCGGTCACATGGTGTTCTCGACCTTGCATACTTTGGACGCGGTCGAAACCATCAACCGCATCATTGCAATTTTCCCTCCGCCGGAACAGAAGCAGATCCGTTTGCAGTTGGCCGCAGTATTGCGCGCTGTAGTTAGTCAGCGGCTCGTAAAGCGATGCGATGCTGATGGCCGAGTTCCTGCGGTAGAGGTCATGATCAATACGCCTTACATCCGCGAATGTATTCTGGTTCCGGAAAAGACCCGCGCTGTACGCGATGCAATCGCAGCTGGCACGTCCCAGTACGGAATGCAGACTTTCGATCAGTCGTTGTGGGACCTGTTCCAGGCTGGACTGATCAACTACGAAATTGCTCTCGAGAACGCTTCGAATGCAGACGATTTCAAGCTGCGTATGCAGGGTATCGCTTCAACCGCCGACATCTCACGGCAAGCCATGCAGTCTTCTGGGTACGGAAGTCGTTAGCTGGTTCCTCTGCAGATGGGGCGCGCTTCGGCGCGCCTTTTTTTATGCTGAAACGGAATAAGCGAAATCATTGGGATGTTGGTGCGTAATAACCGCGGCGTGCTCTTACCTTCAGGTTTTTCTTATCCTGCGCGATGATCTCAATCGTGCGGTAATGCCCATCTTGACGGAAGTCTGCAGGCTTATAGGAAAGCGCATACTGACTGCGGAGCTCATCCTGGATCTCCGCGAATGCATCAGCCACGTCGCGGATCTGGAAAGGGAAGAAGGCGCGTCCGCCGGTCGCTTCCGCAATTCTCTCCAGAATCTTGTCGCCCTTCGCCCGTGAGCCGGTGATGTTGGTGCTGATCGTGTACACGATTACTTCTGCGCGTTGGGCCATCTCGATCGCTTCTTCGCGTGAGACGTGGCTTTGATTGTCGTCCCCATCGCTAAGGAGAATGATCGCTCGCCGGACCGTGCCGCGGGACGGGGCCTTCAACAGTTTGTCTCGGCAGGCGAAATAAAGAGCGTCGTACATGGCAGTGCCACCGCCTGGACGAAGTGCCCGAACTCCCTTGGAAAGTAGCTCAGTGTTATCGGTGAAATCCTGCATCACTTCAGGAGTGACATCGAACCCAACGATGAAAGCGCGGTCATATTTAAGACGAATGATCTGATTCAAAAACTCGATCGCTGATTCTTGCTCGAACTTGAAGCGATCACGCACCGAGTTGCTGGCATCGACCAATAGTCCTACCTGAAGAGGCAGGTCGGTTTCACTGCGGAAGCTTTTGATCTCCGAAGCCGGCTTGGCGTCATCAACAACTTTGAAATCATTTCGCTTGAGGTCTTTTACGAACCGGCCGTGTTTGTCTGTAACCGTAAAGACGACGTTGACCTCATCGACTGCACGTCGAATCGTTATCAGTGACTCATCAATATCGTCCGATTGCTTTTCCGGCGCAGTCTTTTCCAATGCCGGAGCTTGGCCTGTTGCTGGCCTTGCGGCTGGCTCTTCCTTCACTGGCTCTGATGTCTGTTGGTCTGCAGGATCGCTCGGCGATGAGCTTGGAGTCGAAGGTGTTTGAGCAGGCGATTGCTCTGGCTTTGGCACAGTAGGTGCCGGGGGCTGAGCCTTTTCCTGCTGCTCCTGTTGCGTCGCGGATGGGGCTGAAGGCAACCCATCTGTAGGAGTCTGTGCGAATGCCAGAGAAGCCACTCCGGCCAAAATTGCAGGTGCAAGGATCGTTGCCACTTTCATCGGGATATGCTCATTATAACTGCCCAATCAGTTCGATTTCCCCTCCAGCGCGGCCATCAAATGCAGGAGTTCCTGGGGTAGTGGCGCGGAAAAATTGAGCCCTGTCCCTTTAATAGGATGCGCAAACTGCAGGTTTGCAGCATGTAAGAAGTTACGAGATAGAGAGATAGCCGGCAACGCCATCGTCTTCTTCGGCCCACGAGCTAGAATCTCGGCTGGCGCTCCATAGAGCTTGTCTCCAACCACAGGATGTCCTAACGAAGCAAGATGAACGCGGATCTGGTGTGTGCGTCCGGTATCGATCTGAACTTCGAGCATGGCGAATTTCCCGTTGGGTGAGACCAAACGTTTCTGGACTGAGTAGTGCGTAATTGCCTCACGTCCGCCCGACCCTCGCACTGTCATTCGCGTACGGTGTATCGGATCTCTTCGAATCGGAGCGTTGATCGTGCCCCGCTCGCGCTTGGGCCAGCCATGGACCATCGCCAAATATGTTTTCTTGATCTGACGATTCGCGAATGCAGAACTCAATTTTCGGTGAGTCAGGTCATTCTTAGCAACGATGATCAGGCCACTCGTTTCCCGATCCAGGCGATGGACAATTCCGGGCCGTAACTCCCCTCCGACATCGGACAGCTTTCCGAACCGGTGCAATAATGCGTTGACCAACGTTCCTCTGTTGCGAGCCTCGTCGGTCGCGCCAGCACCCGCGTGCACCATCATCCCTGCTGGCTTGTTGATGACTGCAAGGTCTTGATCCTCATAAACGATGTCGAGCGGAATCTCTTCCGCAATGGCGCGCAGAGGTGGTCGCGCTGGTGCGCCCATGATGGTGATCGTCTCCAACCCGCGAAGGCGAGAGGAAGGACGTGCCGAATGCTCACCCACGAGCACGAGACCTTTTTCGATCAGTTCTTGCAGTCGGGTGCGGCTGACCTCAGGAAGCCGAGCAGCTAGAAATCGGTCAAGGCGCATTCCGGCTTCTTCTTCTGTGACTACAAACGATTGTGGAATGGCAGACAAAAAGCTAGTGCTTCCTTCCAGTCAGATCAGCTTGCTATGAAGGAAACGAAGGTACACGAACGGCGAGATCGATGGAAGTGCTGGAATGATTTGGAATCAGCGAGTCGCCTGAGCAGGCACTGGCCGTGCCACTCCACCGCGAAGCCACCAGATGAATCCACCGGCGATGACAAGCCCGATGGAGATGAGCTGCGTTCCGCTCATCACTCCCCCGAAAACTTCTCCTCGACCCGGGTCACCGCGTAGAAACTCCAGAAAATAGCGGGCCACTCCGTACAAGATGAGGAACGCGCTGATCACTTGTCCGTCGAACTTCTTCCTTTTGAATAGCCACATGAGAAGGAAGAAGTTGGCCAACTCGACTGCAGCTTCAAAGAGCTGTGTCGGTTGAAGCGGCTCGTTCAGCGGTGTACCAGAAATTGCCTTTGCGAGAGGGTTCGTGAAGGTCACTCCCCAGAAGTGGTCGGTGTGCTTTCCAAAGCAGCATCCGGCGGCAAAGCAGCCGAGACGACCAATCGCGTGACCCAGAGCCAAGCCGGGTGCGAACGCATCACAGGTGCCGAGTGCCGGCATGTCGTGGCGACGGATGAACCATGCTGCCGCCGCAAAGGCTGCAATCAATCCACCAGAGAAAACGCCACCCGCCTGAAGAGTATTGAGGCTGAAGATCTCGCGAGGATTCGCGGCGTAGTAGCTCCAGTCGACGAGGATATAAAGAATCTTCGATCCCAGAATGCCGCACAAGACGACCAGAATGCCCAGGTTCCACGCGTTTTCGCCGTCAATTCCGCGGCGCTCTGAATTGCGAACACTGATCCACAAGCCGATCAGTACACCGGTAGCGACCAAAAAACCATAGGTGGGCAGACTGAAGCGGCCGAATTCGAGCAGTCTAGGAAACACTATTTGTTAGATGCGAGCTCTTGGAATTTACTGCTACTAGTTTACCAGCGTGGGAGATCCAAAAGCGGCACGTGTTCGTAGCGTGGGAAGGTTTTACGAGCGACTAAAAACAAGCTACTAGCTACTCGCCTTGTAAAAGCCGACCCACTAGAGCCGTGTGGAGGGCCGAGAATGAACCCGTCGTTAGACGCTGGGAACCCGCCGCGACCCTTTAGGCATCTCCGACTGGCGGAGCACTGCGCACCGGATCGAATTACGAGTCAGGCCCCCGTTCATTCAGTGTTGGTTCAAAAATCGGTGACCACCATCACGAACTTCGCAGGTCGGCTTCCAAGATGAATGCTAGGGAATGGAGCAACGATGCGCAAGAGGATGCGCGCAAAAAGTTGGAACTCAGCTTGCCTCAGCTCGCGCTGCGCTGATCGCTCAAAACCTCGTCCAGAGCGGTTGACAGCTGAGAGGTTCTCTGTTTGAAATCCGAAGGTGCAGTGGTCCCATCGGTCTTTCGTTTCATCAGGTGATACTCATCGGCAATATTGAGCGCCGCCAATACGGCAAGGCGCACTGAGTCGACCGTCGATGTCTGTTCAGCGACCGCGCGCATTTTGCCATCCACGTAATCGGCAAGCTTAATGATGTAGTCCGGATCAGAACCGCGCAGGTGGTAGGCCTGGTCAAAAATCTCCACGCGTACACTGGAGTTCGCGAGATCTCTCACGACGGGTTGTTTCGTGGCAGATGCCATGTCCTTCGACTCCTCGCTCCGATGTCTGGGCGCTAGCTGGCCGCTTGCTCCGCGACGGCTTCCATTTGGTGGAGCATTTTTTCGACCCTTGCCCGAATTTCTTCTCGGTCTTTGCGCAGTTGCACCATGTCGCGGCGCAGCGTTTGCAATTCTTCGTCTCGAGCATCGAGCTGCTCGCGCAAGCGCTTTACATCCCGCTCGGCCGTCGTCTTGGCCTCACGTGCCGCTTTGTACATCTCGATAGTGCGATAAACTTTGGCTTCCAGCGCTTCGAAATCGTCGGCGGGAACCTGAGTCGATACCTCTTCAAGGCCTCTGGCAGACATGTACTTCTTCCTGAGAGAGAGATTTGGAGTTGCTTGAGCGCAGTATAACTCAGATGGCTGTGGAACGCGGAGACACGATGGTGCCGATTTAATGAGGCGCAATAATCCAGAGTAGGATCGCGAGTCCAATCAATAGCAGAGCGGGACCTCCCCAGACGTAACGCATGGAATTCCGCGCCATTTCGTCCAAAAGCTCGCGCTCGCTCTGCGTCGCAATGATGAAAGGACATCCCGCAGTTCCTTTTTGGACGGACGCCGCTGGTTCTAAGTCGAACTTTTGGCCCGGTGCCAACGACGGCAAAACAGTAGCAGGCGCCACGTCGATGTTCATCATGGAAAGTGCCATCCTGCGCTGAAGGTCAGCGCCTCGCTGGCTGAGCACCCGGGTTCCTTTTTCGCTTGGATTCCACTCAGTGGAGTATCCGGAGACGCCTCGATTTTCCGCGAGAGTTCCTAAAACAAAGAGACTGTCATCCGGTTTAACGACGCGCTCGCGTACCCGCACGACCCCAGCGGCTGTGACTCCGTGTCGGCCCAAAAGATGTCGGATGGACTCTGATGTACCGTACGAATCAAGCAAACCCTCGAATTCGGCAGGCACGTCCAGTTCGGCTCCACGCGCATCGATCATCATGGAACCTGTGTCATCGCACACAAAAAAAGGGACACAAACAGATTCGCGCGCAACTTCCGTCCACTGTTCGCGTTCTTGTTCGCGCCCGCCTGCCATCCATGCAATGGCTTCATAAAAGTAGCAATCGACCAGCGACACCGGCGAGATCAAGCTGTAAGGTCCCGTCGCTTTCCCATGGATCTCCACCGGGCCCATCGCTGCGGCTCGGATCTTCGACGTCGGCGTTGTTTCGATTAGGCGTTTACGGTAAAGCACGCGAAAGCCGCGTACGAAGTAATAAGTTCCGACAACGATGGCTGCGCAACTCCCAAGAAACAAAAACAAAAAATTGGATTTCGGATCAAAAAAGAAGTCTGGGCGTTGCTGGGCAGGAACCTTCAAGGCATCACGACCTGCGTCGTTCAGTCAGTTGTTGCAATCGACGCGCCGCTTCGTCCAGAGTTTCCGGGCGTTTGCAGAATGCGAATCGCACCTGTTTGGCGCCGTCACGTGGATGACGATAAAAGCTCGAACCGGGAACGCACGCGACTCCGATGTCTTGAACCAGATATTTCGCGAAGGCGACATCATCGGAAAATCCGAATGCGCTGATATCAGTCATCACGTAATAAGCACCCCTTGGACGGAAACATCGAAAGCCAGCGGCTTCCAGGGCTGGAATGAGATGATCGCGCCGCGTGCGATACCCCTCTGCCAATTTGTGATAGTACGTCGGCGGCAAACTTAGAGCCGCCGCGCCAGCTTCCTGCAACGGTGCAGGCGCACCAACGGTGAGGAAGTCATGCACTTTTCGGATCGCATCTGTAATTTGTGCCGGCGCCACGGCCCAGCCCACACGCCATCCCGTCACACTATAGGTTTTCGAGAGCCCGTTGATCGTGATTGTGCGATCTCGCATCCCTTCGAGAGACGCCATTGAGATGTGTTTTGTGTTGTCGTAAAGAATGTGCTCGTAAATTTCATCCGTGATAGCGAGCACATTAAATTCCACGCATAAGTCGCGAATCAACTCCAACTCTTTGCGTGTGAAAACCTTTCCTGTTGGATTGTTCGGCGTATTAAGGATGATCGCTTTCGTGTTGGCGTGGAATGCTGCGCGAAGTTCCTTTTCGTCAAAACTCCACTCGCCGTCGGGCGCATGTGGAGGATGCAACTTCACGAAGACCGGTTTTGCTCCACTCAAAATCGAATCTGGACCGTAGTTCTCGTAGAACGGTTCGAAAATGACAACCTCGTCTCCTTTATTGCACACGGCTAATAGTGTTGCGATCATCGTTTCCGTCGACCCGCAACAAACCGTAATGTTCTTCTCAGGATTCACGGAAATCCCTTGCCATTCCTGCGTCTGACGCGCGATTGCATCGCGGAGACTCTTGGCTCCCCACGTGATGGCGTACTGGTTTACATCCGCTGCGACAGCTTCCTGAGCTGCGTTTTTGATTTCTGCTGGAGCTGAGAAGTCAGGAAAGCCCTGAGCAAGGTTGATGGCGCCATACTGCATCGCCTGGCGCGTCATCTCGCGAATGACAGACTCGGTGAAGTGAGCGACTTTATCGCTTAGGAAATGCTTCTCAACCGCCGTATGGGACATGCGGGAAGCCTAGCACATGAGAATTTTCGATTGCCAATAGTCATTTGGCAATAAACGAGCACTACTTTTTCCGGAACACTAGCTTTTTCACGTCCGGCCAAAACTCGATAAATGCATTGCTCGCCATCTTCCCTGTGATACCCCAGACGCAACGAAGCGCCGCGTGGCCAGGATCGTTCTCATCCCGGCTGCGCCAGGTATTCGACAGGAAATTGTTTCCCACGTTTCCCGCGTAGCGCGCATAAGCAAGGCGCCACTGTCCATCACGGCCCGGCGCCATGAAGGTGGTCTTGATGACGTACTTAACGCGTGGCCCGAATTCATGGTCGGGCGAACGGAAGTAGCGCGGATCTTCTCCCCATACTGAGCCCAGCCCGGCCTCGATGGCATTCCCTGTCGAGATGCCCGTCAGGCGCATGCCGTACCGCTTTCCAAACCCATCCCAATGTGGGCCATATTCATGCGGATTGTCGAGCGCCGTTCCGAAAGCAGCGCTCAGCGGTCCTGCCAAAAGCAGACTCGTCGGCCCAGCAGTCGAACGCACAAACCAATTAAAGCGTTGTTTCCCTGTGACGGGCTTGTATTCCGGCACGATGTTCGTGCTGTTTTGAGCGAAGGTTGAGGTTGCTAAAAGGAGAAAGACGAAGATGAAGACACGCATAAGATTGGACATCGTACCCCAATCGACGAAATTTACCTATGCTGCTGTTTAGACTCTCAGCGATCCGCCGAGGTCTTCGAGGGCCCTGATGATCTGTGCCGACCATTGCGCAACTTCATCTTCGCGCAGCGTACGCTCCCGGGATTGAAACTTTGCGCGGAGAAGGATGGAATATTTTCCAGCCGCGACTTTGCCACCGCGGAAAATCTCGACGGCATTGAAGCTGCGGAGTTCCTGCAATCCCAATGCCTCCACCGCGACCAGGATAGCTTCGAAAGTGACTCCGGAAGGGAATCCGAAAGAGAAATCACGTTCAACCGCTGGGTAACGCGGCAATGCTTCGAACCGAATGGCGCGAAGTTCATGCCGATATAAGGTGTCGAGGAAAAGCTCAGCCACGAATACATCCTGGCGAAGCTTGCGGGCGCTGGCCTCTGTCTGGCTGATTTTCCCAAATTGTGCAACGACGGCTCCGTCCATCACAAATCGGGCAGACTGACCATGTTGATAATAGGCAGGAGTCTGTGGATCAGAGTGCAATGATCCATAGTTGAAAAAATCAAGTACTGTTTCCAAATCACCCTTGATGTCGAAAAAATTCAGAGCGCGCGCAGGCTGATTGACACTCGAGACGACGGCGCTGCCTGTCGAACCCAGGCAAATACGTTTGGGCTCGATTGAACTCTCGCCAGTGCCCTCGTAAACATGTCCGGCTTCGAAGAGACGTACATTGTCCGTTGCCCGGTTTAGGTTCCAGGCGAGCATGTCGAGCATGCTAGGCACAAGCGACGTCCGCATGACCGACGCTTCTTCGCTCAAAGGGTTGGCAAGCTCCAAGCCCGGGGCGGCCGAAAATCCCAAGGCATCTTTTTCGGCAATGAAAGTCAATGAAACCGCTTCGTTGTAGCCCAAGGCGAGCAGGGCGGAGCGCAGCTTTTGATCCTTCGCCGCCTCCGGCAGTTCGGTTACGGACCCGGCAAATGCCGGCAAAGTGTTCGGAAACTTGTCGTACCCATACAGTCGAGCAATTTCTTCGATCAGATCAATCTCCCGCTCTACATCGAGACGCCACGAGGGGATCCGAACCGCGAATTCCGACGTATCAATACCCTCGAGCGAGGTGTCGAAACCGAGCCGGTGCAGCACTCGGAGCATTTCGTCCACAGTGATCTGTGTGCCGAGAATACGATGCACCTCGGACAATTGCAGCATGATGGGCGCTTGGTCCATATGTTTCGCCACTGCGTCCACCACGTCACCATGCAGGTCTCCTCCGCCGGATGCCAAGATCAATTCAGCAACACGATTCGTCGAAATTACTGTCGATTCATAATCAGCGCCGCGTTCGAACCGATGCGATGCGTCGGTATGAATCCCATGCCGCTTTGACATTTTCCGAACAATAACCGGATCCCACCAGGCAGATTCGATCAGGACATTTTTTGTTTTGTCCGTGATCATCGTGTCGTACCCGCCCATCACACCCGCAAGTCCTACCGGCTTGACTGCATCCGCGACCACCAGGTCTTCGGAAGTCAGCTTGCGCTCGATTCCGTCGAGCGTCTTTAAAACCTCTCCGGCCCTGGCGCGCCGCACAACGATCTTCCCGCCTTCGAGCAAATCAAGGTCAAAGACGTGCGTCGGCTTTCCGATTTCCCAGAGCACGTAGTTCGTGGCATCGACCGCATTGTTAATCGCGCGTTGATCGAGCAGCGCTAACCGCTCCACGACCTTTGCGGGTGAAGGCTTGATCGCAACGTTGTGAATCGCTCGAACCGTGAAACGTGGGCAGAGATCCGGTTCCTGGATATCGATCGGGAACGGCTCCGCTTTTTCCGCCATAGGAAGAGCCGGTTGCATGGGCTTAAGCGGCACGTCGTAAAAAGCCGATGCTTCGCGCGCCACGCCGTAGTGGTTCATCGCGTCCGGACGGTTTGTGCCAATCTCCATTTCGAAGACCGCTTTGTCACCACTGCCTGTGGTTCCCTCCACGGCAATGCCGATCGAGGTCAAATCTTCGGCAAGCCGATGATCGTCGACCTTGAGGTCAACGAAGTCGCGGATCCATGAAGCTGATAGTTTCATCGGTTGGAGATCACATGGTCAGCTGCGAGCCCCGAGCCACGAGCACACAGTCCTGAATTTTACTTGGCCGAGATTGCTCGAAGCTCGCAGCGCGAAGCTCGGAGCACTCATCCAAACTGTTCTAAAAACCTGACGTCGCCTTGAAAAAACAGCTGAATATCATCGACGCCGTATTTCAAAATAGCGATACGGTCTGCGCCCATTCCAAAGGCGAAGCCAGAAACTTTCTTCGGGTCGTAGCCGTTGTGCTTTACAAACTCAAAGACATTCGGATCGACCATGCCGCATCCGAGAATCTCGATCCAGCCCGTTGTCTTGCATGGCCTGCACGGCTCACTGCCACGCCTCCCACTGCCGCCGCAGATGAAGCAGGTCACCATCATTTCCGCGCTTGGCTCGGTGAAAGGGAAGAACGACGGGCGGAAGTGCGTTTTGACGCTCGAACCAAACAATGCCTTCATAGCGTGGTCGAGCGTACCTTTGAGATCGCCGAACGTGATATTTGTATCGACCGCGAGACCTTCAATCTGGTGAAACATCGGCGAGTGGCTTGCATCCGGCGGATCGTTGCGATGAACTTTTCCGGGAATCACGATGCGAAGCGGCGGATTCAACCTTTCCATCGTGCGAATCTGGACTGGCGAAGTATGCGTCCGCAATAAGAGTCGATCCCGCAGTTGCTTCTTATCCTGCCCGGCGATGAAAAGCGTGTCCTGTGTATCGCGCGCCGGGTGGTTTGGAGCGAAATTCAGAGCTTCGAAATTGTAGTAATCGGTTTCGATCTCGGGTCCTTCCGAAACCGAATAACCCAAGTTCCGAAACACCGAGACGATCTCATTCATCGTCTTGATGACCGGATGCTCAGCGCCGATCGGACGGCGGATGCCAGGAAGCGTGATGTCAATCCGATCATCCGCACTTTTCGAGGAGGTCGTCCCCCTGGAGACCTTCGCCTGCGTAGCCTCGATTGTCTGCTCGACTTTCGCTTTCAGTTCGTTGACAAGCTGCCCGACATCTTTCTTGGCATTTTTCGGAGCGGACTTCAGCCAAAGCTCATTGAGTTGAGTCAACACGCCATTCTTGCGGGCCATCCAGCGATCACGGAAGACCTTGTAATCAGAATCGGTTGCGACCGCCGTGCTTTCCTGCTCGAGAGCAGAGATCAACTCGCGTGCGGCAGCGTCGAGCGCCTTCGCCGAGTAGTCCGTCAGTTTGGGAACGGTGTACATGAGTTGGGCGAGACCGGCGCGGACGCCCGTCCTCCATCGCTTGACTCAAGCGGATTGCTAAAGGCTGAATGCTGCCCTACGCCAACGCCTGCTTCGCCTGCTGCGCCAAGCTCTTGAACCCAGCCGGATCGTTGACCGCCAGATCCGCAAGGATCTTCCGGTCGAGTTCCACGCCAGACTTCTTCAATCCGTGGATGAACTTGTTGTAGCTGAGCCCGTTCAGTTTGGCCGCGGCGCCGATGCGCACGATCCAGATCGATCGGTACTGGCGCTTTTTCTGTTTGCGGCCCGAGTACGCAAACTTAAGTCCGCGCTCTACGGCTTCTTTCGCCGAGCGGTAGAGCTTCGACTTGGTTAAAAAATATCCGCTTGCGCGGTCAAGAATCTTTTTACGTTTGGCGCGGCGTTTGGTCCCGCGTTTTACACGAGGCATGACATGGCTCCTTTTTTGGTCATTCAATCTAGGCGGCTGGAGGTAAGGAGACTCGAGGTCTGTACCTCTTCACACGCTGCAGCGGCCGAGCCGCTGAAATTGCAGATTACAGGTTTGAATTTCAGATTTTGAAACCGCGACTTGACGCTGTACGTAACGCCTCTCGCTTTTCAAATCTACAATCTGAAATCAATAAATCTGAAATCCATCTCACTGGTACGGAATCATCCGCAAGACTTTCGGCAGATCGGCATCGCTGACCATGGTAGCCACGTCCAGCTTGCGTTTCCGCTTCGTGTCCTTCGAGGTCAGGATGTGCCGCAAAAAAGCCTTGCCGCGCTTCACCTTCCCCGTCCCAGTCTTCTTGAAGCGCTTGGAAGCGCCTTTGTGTGTTTTCAGTTTGGGCATAACTTAAGTTCCAGTTCTAAGGATTAGTTCTCAATTGCTAAGAGCATTCGGCACTTAGCTATCAGCATTCAGCCATCGATCGTCCAGAATGTTTAACTCGGAGTCGTAACGCACACACTCTCGCGCCCAACTGAGTCTGACCGCTGACTGCTGAGTGCTGGATCTTCTACGCTTGCCGCGCTTGTTCCGCTCGCGGTGGCTGTTGCTGCTGCGGTTGTTGAGGTCGCGGTTTCTCAGGCTTCTCGCCCGGCTTCTTCACATTCGGCGCCAGGATCAAGTGCAGCGTGTTGCCTTCTTGGCGGGGTCGGAATTCTACGATCCCCTTGTCGCCTATATCCTTGATCAGCCGTTCCAGAATCTCGCGTCCCAATCCTTGGCGCGTCATTTCGCGCCCTCGGAAGAAGATGGTCGCTTTGACCTTGTCTCCCTCATCCAGAAATCGCAGCACGTGGTTCTTCTTGGTCTCGTAGTCGTGATCGTCCACGTTGATGCGGAACTTCACTTCCTTAACCGTAATCGTCTTCTGGTGCTTCTTCGCCTCGCGCTCTTTCTTTTCCTGTTGGTAGAGATACTTGCCGTAATCCATGATTCGGCAGACAGGCGGTTGCGCCGTAGGTGAAATCTCAACCAGGTCCAGGTTTTTCTCGCGGGCCATCTTGAGCGCTTCGTAAGGTGGCAGGATCCCAATCTGGTTACCCTCATCATCAATCACGCGGATCTCGCGTGCGCGAATGCGCTCATTGGTTCGAATAAAACGTTTGTCGATACAATCCTCCGGTCAGCAAAAGCAGATGCTAAGCGACACAAAAGTATAGCATGTCGGGCTCCGAACCCCCGTTTGTCCAGCTAAGTTGATTAGGGATTTTCCCGCCTTCTCACGGTAAAATCCCCACACTGGGGCGGCGATCGAGCAGACCGCTGCGATATCTGCGATCCTGACCTGTTCAGCAAAGACTTATGGGCATCTACACCTTCGGGCCGTTTCGTCTGGAAGTGGAGGAACGAAGACTCTCGCGCGAGGGCGAGACCATCCAACTCCGCGGCAAGATCTTCGACACATTGTGTGTTCTGGTGGCCAATCCCGGTCGCCTCATGCGCAAGGACGAACTGCTTCAATCGATCTGGCCCAATAGCGCCGTTGAAGAGAACAGTCTCGACCAAAATATCTCGCACTTGCGCAAGGCGCTCGCAGATGGCAAGAATCTCAAATACATCGAGACCATTCCGCGGCAGGGATATCGCTTTGTAGCAGAAGTCGCCGAGCACGAACCTTCTACGGCTGATTCGAAACTGCCGTCGCAAGGAAACTTGCCACAGATGCCGCGGCAGGAGATCCAATATTTCACTGCCGATGATGGCGCCAAAATTGCTTATTCAATTGCTGGCAGTGGTCCTCCGCTCGTAAAGGCGGCCAATTATTTAAACCACCTTGACTTCGAGTGGAAGAGCCCGATCTGGGCTCATTGGGTCGCCGAGTTGACCCGCCATCATACCCTCATCCGATACGACGAGCGGGGCAACGGGCTCTCCAGTTGGAATGTGAAGGATTTCTCGTTCGAAGCGTGGGTCCGCGACTTCGAAAAATTGATGGAGATCGTAGGTCCACAACGCGTCCCGATTCTTGGCATCTCGCAGGGTGGGGCCGTCGCCATGGCGTATGCCGCTCGACATCCTGAGCGTGTCAGTCATTTGATTCTTTACGGGTCTTTTGCCCGCGGCTGGTCCCTTCGCGGGCCAGAGGAAGTGGAACGTCGCAACGCGCTCCTTACTCTGGTTCGCCTTGGCTGGGGCAAGGACCATCCTGCGTTCCGACAAACGTTCTCGATGATGTTTATGCCCGAGGGCGGCGCGGATCAGATTCAATGGTTCAACGAATTGCAGCGTATCTCGACGTCACCTGAGAATGCGGTCGAACTGCTGAAGGCCGCGGGCAATATCAACATCGTTGACTTGTTGCCGCAGGTGCAGTGTCCCACCATAGTTCTGCACTCCCGCGATGATGTTGTCATTCCTTTCTCCGAAAGTCGGTTGTTGGCATCGAGAATTCGCGGAGCGAAGCTGGTCGAGCTGCCGAGCCGAAATCATCTCGTGATTCCGCCGGAGCCTGCCTGGGATATCTTCATCCGCGAAGTGGGGCAGTTTCTGGGATGGGATTCGGGGTCAATGCAGTCGGTCCTTCAAACCATGCCCGCTTCTCGTTTGCGCGTTCAATAAAAAAACGCCGCCAGCAGGTTCGCCGCGCGGCGTTTCTCCCGAATACAAAGCTATGCGATAACTTGCGGCCTGCGCTCCGTTTCCGAAGCCGCCGTAAGTCGCGGCACCAGCATCGGAACGCTTTCGCGATATTTCTCGTACCGGTTGCCATGCGCCATCACCAGGTCGCGCTCTTCCCACCGGATTGCCATGAGGATGTATGCAGTCGTCATGACGGCGAACAACAAGTGTGCTGCTGTCATCGTTGGCGTGGCCCAAAAAGCCATGAGCCATCCCACATACAACGGATGACGCACGTACTTGTAGAACAGCGGCGTGCGGAAAGACAGATGCGTGTATTTCTGGCCACGCAAATGGATCCATACCTGGCGCAATCCGAACAGGTCGAAATGGTTGATGAGGAAAGTGCTCACCAGCACGATTCCGAATCCAAGCCCGAAGACGTAGTAGATCAAGGTGCGCACCGTCGGCTGTTCCACATTCCAGATCACGCCACCGAGCGGTTGCCAAAAGGCGAATAAACCGATCAGCGCCACACTTGAGAAAAGAACGTAGGTGCTTCGCTCAGCCGGTTCCGGCACGATCCGAGTCCAAGCTTGCTTGAACCACGGACGAGCCATCACGCTGTGCTGAATCGCGAATGTCGCCAACAAGAGGCAATCGATCGCCAGAGCTTGCCAGAATGAACCCTTCGGCCCCGAGTCCAGTGTTTTAGGAACCACCAGATTTCCAATGAAACCGATTGCGTAGAGATAAGTTACGAAAAAGACGGCGTAGCAAATCACGCCATACACAAAGATCAAACCACGTTTAAGCATCGCGGATTCCTCCCAATTTTTGCGGGTGTTCCGGCTGATGCCGGTGTGCTGCCCCCACGTTGTCGGGAGAATACGTTGCCAAGCTCGCCTCTGTACTTACGCAAACCTGAATTGTTCATGAAGCTTTTCTGACGTGCTCAGAAAACAAGTTCGAGGCCGCGAGGTAATTTGGGATGAATCACTTACCGAAGACGATATGAGTGCGCTCTCGTTCAAGCTACACTCCAATTCATGCTTTTCATGGTTATCGAAACCTTCGCCGACCCGAACCGGTCAGCCGCAGCCGAGCGGTTCCAAGTCAAAGGACGCATGTTGCCGGATGGCGTTGTCTACCAGGCGAGCTGGCTCAATGAGGATGGCAGCCGCTGTTTTCAGGTCATGGACGCGCCGAGTCGGCAACTGCTCGATCAATGGATTGCCCAATGGAATGACCTCGTGGAGTTCGAGGTGATCCCTGTCGTCACTTCCGCGGAGTATTGGGAGAAGCACAACAAGAGTTCGCGCTAAACCATCTGTACGATTGTTTAACTTTCACGCACGGTTCTGTTGAACCAGCGGTTTCGACCTGTGCTGTACGATAACGCGATGCTCACCTCAATCCGCGGACGCTCCGTTATTGTCACTGGCGCCAGCAAAGGAATCGGTAAGGGAATCGCTCGCGTCTTCGCAAGCCAAGGGGCACGGGTACTTATGCTGGCGCGCAATTCTGCCGAGATCGAACGAGCTGCCGACGAAATTCGAGATGCTGGTGGCGAGTCCTATGCGCTCGCGGGCGACGTGACATCTTCCAGCGACATGGAACGCATGGCGAGTACAGCAATCGAGCAGTTCGGTAGCATTGATATTCTTTGCGCGAATGCGGGGATATATCCATCCGCTCGTTTGGACGAAATGACTCAGAATGATTGGGATGGTGTCATGACCGCGAACTTGACTGGGACCTTCCTGCCCGTTCGGGCTTGCCTTGAATCGCTAAAAAATTCCCGGAACGGCCGAATCATCGTTACTTCCTCAATCACCGGCCCAATCACCGGACTGCCAGGCTGGTCTCATTACGGCGCAACCAAGGCAGGTCAACTCGGTTTTGTTCGCACTGCGGCAATTGAACTAGCACCCCATGGCATCACTGTGAATGCAGTGCTTCCCGGCAACATCATGACGGAAGGGTTAAAGGACCTCGGGCCGGAATACATTGCCCAGATGGCTGCCGCGATTCCCATAAAGAGGTTGGGTACAGTCGAGGACATCGGCTACGCCGCTCTGTTCCTTGCCAGTGAAGAAGCTGCGTTCATTACGGGTCAGACGATTGTTGTCGACGGCGGTCAAGTCTTGCCGGAGTCTCTGACAGCATTATCGTGATGCGTTCAGTGTCACGGCCGACTAGCAGTCGTCGCGCTACGCCAATGCCTGCAGCAAGTCTTTGATCAGATCATCTGGATGTTCCAATCCAATCGAAAGCCTCAGCAAATCCTCTGGCGTTTTTGAACCGGGACCTTCGCTCGATGCGCGGTGCTCAATCAGGCTTTCCACTCCACCTAAGCTCGTTGCGTTCGTGAACAATTTCATCTTCGAAGCCACCTGGATTGCGCGCTCCCGGCCGCCCTTCACGCGAATAGATAGCATTCCTCCAAAGTCCTTCATCTGCTTCTTCGCAATCTCGTGCCCCGGTTGCGTATCGACGCCGGGGTAATGAACGGCCTCGATAGCAGGATGTTGGTGCATTGCCTTAGCGACCGCGGCTGCGTTCGAAGAATGCATGCGCATGCGACATGGCAACGTGCGTATCCCTCGCAGGATAAGCCATGAATTAAATGGCGATGCTGCCGCCCCGAGGATTCGTCGATTTGTCTCCACCTGCTCTGTGTGTTCGTCCTTCTTGGCAAAAATCAGCGCGCCACCCTGAACATCACTATGGCCACCGAAGTATTTCGTCGTTGAATGCAGAACGATATCGGCGCCGAGATCAATCGGTCTTTGCAGCACAGGTGTAGCGAACGTGCTATCCAC
This sequence comes from Terriglobales bacterium, assembly GCA_036265385.1. Classification (GTDB taxonomy): domain Bacteria; phylum Acidobacteriota; class Terriglobia; order Terriglobales; family Acidobacteriaceae; genus DATAPD01. Next base: position 463,672 of record DATAPD010000015.1, on the reverse strand, counting down.
GACTACTCTCGCGTGCGCCTCGTGTGCCAGAGCAGAAACAGCTGCGATATCCGTAATCTTCAGCAGCGGATTCGAAGGAGTTTCCAGCCACACCAACTGCGTGTTGGTGCGCAGCGCTGACTTCACTTGTGCCATTTCTGATGTATCGATGACTGTATGTTCCAACTGCCATTTGAAGAAGAAATCGTTCGCCAAATTTCGGAAATCAACGTAAACATCGTCAGGCATGATGACGTGCGACCCAGGTTGCAGTGTCTGCAACAGCGCGCTACCTGCGCCCATTCCAGAGGCGAACGCCAACGCTGTTTCTCCGCCTTCCAGGTCCGCCAGAGCTTTCTCGAGCCGAGTCTGCGTCGGATTTGCTTCGCGGATGTAGGTATATCCGTAGATGTGCTCATAGGCAGGACCATGCTCATATGTAGTCGAGAGATGGATCGGTGGCGCGACCGAACCTGTCACGCGATCCACGTCGGCTGCGGCATGCACTGCTAAAGTTTCCAGATGCACAGTGACCTCCTCGGAATGCCGTGAGTGAAAACTTGGTTGGTTGCGATCCAGGATGATCGCCAGGGCTAGCTTCCTACTAGTTCTCCGCCAACAACGCTTTCAACCGTCGCTGCGATCCACTGGTTCGGCGGATGCGCCTCACGCAATTGCATTTTCAGATAGTTGTCTGTTAGCCCAATTGTCAAACATCCATCTTGGTCTTCGTGGCACTTAGCTTCCTGCTTGAGCGTGATGACATCGACGGTCTTCCCGATGAATGACCGCATGAATTCCAATTTCTTCTGCGCCGCCAAATCGCGCAAGATACGATTCCGCTCTTTCGCAACACGAACCGATATGGGGCTCTTCATCTCAGCCGCAGGCGTTCCGGGACGCGCCGAGTAAGTGAACACATGCAGATAAGTAAACGGAAGCTCTTCGACCATTCGCCTTGTTTCTTCAAACTCCGCGTCGGTCTCTCCCGGAAATCCGACCATCACGTCCGCGCCAATCGCCGCGGTGGGCATCGCCTTTCGAATCGCTAGGATTTTTTCCCGGTAATGCCATGGTCGGTATTTGCGATGCATTCTTCTCAGCACTGCATCACTTCCGGATTGCATCGGAACGTGAGCGTGCTTGGCAATGCGCGCCGAGCTCGCCATCAGCCGAATCAGTTCCTCGCTCCAGTCCATCGGCTCGACCGAACTCACACGAAGCTTTTCGAGAGAAGTTTGATCAAGGATCGCTCTGATAAGCGCGGTCAGCATATTGGCATTCTTCCTGGCGTCCGAAGCCTGACTCCTTGAGCCTGACTCCTGAAGCTTAGAGCCTGACTTCTTAAGCTTGGACTGCTGGAGCCTGGAGCCTGACGCCTGGAGCCCGCCCCTCAAATCTCTCCCCCATCGCCCAAGATTGATTCCCGAAATAACGAGCTCTTTATATCCCGCCTCGACAAGCGTCCGTGCTTCCGCAACAACACGCTCCATCGGCAACGAGCGGCTGGATCCTCGAACGAATGGGATCACACAAAACGAGCACCGGTTATCGCACCCGTCCTGAACCTTCAGATTCGGGCGCGTTCTCTCACCCGCAGCGTCGAATACTGGGGCTGCCAGCAACTCAGTGTGCGCAAAAATATCGGAAACAAAGATTTCCGTCGTTGGTCGTTGCTCGTCGGTCGTCGACAAAAGATCATTCGCAGACCGTTGGTCAGGTGTCGTCCGCAAAATCGATGTTTCGCTGAAGCCTGCGGCCTGAAGCCTAGAGCCTGTGCCAACAACGAGTTTCTCCACCGGCACAAAACCAGGCGCATTCACCGCGATCGATGCCAACTCGTGCTTGTGTGAATTCCCAACCACTAAACTCACGCCGGGAATCGCTGCAACTTCGGCGGGCGCGCGTTGCGCGTAACAGCCCGTTACCACAATCCGCGCCCCCGGATTTTTTCGGCTGACTCTTCGAATAGCAGCCCGCGCATCCTGATCGGCCGCGGCTGTTACGGTACACGTATTCAGGACAACAACTTGAGCTGCATCCATGGCGTCAGCACGTTGCAATCCTTGGCTTTGGAATTGGCTTTCCAACGCTGCACCATCAGCCTGTGTCGCCCGGCAGCCAAAATTCTCTATGTAGAACGTTCCCACACTTCTATACTAGCCGAGTTGGGCTGAGACAGGCGATGTTGCCGCGCACGCCTGTGGAACACACTTTTCTCCCCCCGAGGTGTTTATGAAGCGCCGCATCCTGATTGTGGATGACGACATGACGGTTCTCTTAACCTTGAAGGCTGTTCTCGAACTCCATGGGTTTGAGGCAGAGCCTGCTTCCTCGACAAAAGAAGCGCTCGAGAAATTGGCAAGCGGCACTTTTCAGATGGTCATCACCGACGTGCGCATGGAAAGCGAAGACGCGGGCTTCGAAGTCGTCCGTGCAGCTCGGCTACAGCCTTACGATCCAGCGATTGCGATCCTTACCGCATTTCCGCCGCTCGGCGGCTCTTGGGAAGGACAAGGCGCGGAATCTCTACTCGTGAAACCTGTAGGCACCGAAGATTTGGTGCGGCAAGTCGAAGCTCTCCTCGTGCAGCATGAAGACGTAAAACAGCGTCGCCGTCAGGCAGCCGAAGAGAGCTCTAAATTCGCGGAGAAAGAAGCTGGGAGAAGAGCGAGCTGACTTCCGACTAGTCGTTCGCAAAGCTCCTCTGCTCAGGCGCTCGCAGCGTGCCGCCGTTCCTGGAAACATTCACGGCAGAACACCGGTCGTCCTTGTGTTGGCCTGAAGGGAACAGTTGTTTCCTTGCCACACTGTGAGCAGACTGCCTTGGTCTCGACCTTCACGGAGTTATGTGCCGGTGCCGCCCCGAGCACCGCGATCCTTTTCGATTTGCAAGCCTTGCAGCGTTTCGGTTCGTTCTTGAACTGTTTGTCATGGAAAAACAGTTGTTCTCCGGCCGTAAAGACGAAGTCCGCGCCACAATCCACACACTTCAGAATTTTGTCCTGGAATTCCATCGAGAGAATGCTCCCTTCAGCCCAATAGCCGCACTCTCCACTTGCGGAGGAGGAAGTTCCGCGGAAGTGGAATGGCAGCTTGTACCATCCCCCTCAACTTGCACCCTGGGTTCGGCCCGGCCATGCATGCCTGCATGGGTTCCAGCTATCAAAAAACCCGACTGCGAATGAAGTTACGACCCCAGCACTGGGAGTGGGCGAAAAGGGAACAGGCCGCTCCCTGATTCCGAGAACGGCCTCTTGAAACTAATCCTGCTCTTTGCGAGCCTTCTTCCGGCTTCGCTTCCGAGCCAACGCCTCTTTCACACGCTTCTTTTCTCCGGGTTTCAGGTAGAAGGAATGACGCTTCACTTCTTTGATAATGTCTTCCTGCTGAACCTTACGCTTGAATCTTCGGAGAGCGTTTTCGAGGGACTCACCCTCTTGAAGCCTGACTTCAGCCAAACGAACTACACCCCCAAACTTGTCCAAAACGGACCGAATAGTTATTGCAAGGTTAAACAATCAAGTCAAGCACAATGTCAAAATTTCAGGCAACGTAAGAAGACAAGTATTGCATCCGCTGCGCTTCGGTATTATTCAAAAAGTAAACCGCAACGCGATCTGGATTTGTCGAGGAGCATACGCGTTCGTTGCTTTCATGAAATTGACAGGCTTGCGGTAATAAGCTGGGAAATGGCTGATTCCAATGATCTTCTCTTGTTGAGAAAATTGCCCGGCAGTATCGAGAAATCCGTCATCGCTCAATTCCACTCGCTGATTATTTCTGTTCAGCAAATTGAATGATTCAATCATCAGTTCAAGTTTTGTGCGTTCGCGAACAAACAAGCGCCTTGATATTCGCAAGTCCGTCGTCGCGTAGTCAGGCCCGAGAAATGCATTGCGTCCATAACCCGGCAAGCGGTCGTTCGATGTGTTGCCGTCACGGTTCGGATCTCCCACAATCTTCGCGTCCACAGGACGTCCTGTGCCGTAGGTAATGACTCCGGAAAATTTCCAGTCGTTGAATATCGTTGCGAAAAAATCGTGCGCGCGATCAAACGGCTGCGGTTCGGCAATCCACGAGAAAGCGAGACGATGCCGCTGATCTGTCGTGCTCGGTCCACGTTCCGCACTCGTTGAATAGGAGTTCTGCACCGTAGCTGGACGGCCCGCGACCAGTGCATCCTGCCCATCATCGATCGCATGGGCCCATGTATATCCCAGTCGAAAGTAAACTCCATCCGTCATGCGTCGACGCACCGAAACTGTCATTCCGTGATACACGCTCGACGCCGAGCTATCGAATTGATTCACAGCATCAAGTTGAGGTACTGGACGTTCGACCGGATTAATGCACGGAGGAAACGGGCACGAAATCGATCGCGTCAATTGCCAACTCGAGAAAGAGTCCACCCTCTGATATGAATTGAGGAACTCACCTGAGTCGTCATACACGGGATAGGAATATTCAGTTGGCTCGGGCAGGTTAACGTCACGAGCGCGAATCAAGTCTTGTCCATGAACATAAAGATAAGAAACGCCGGCCGCCAAACGATTCGCCATCTCTCGTTCAAGACTGAAACTCGCTTGTTGCACCATCGGCGTGCGGAAAGCCGGGGAGAAAGCAGACACCTCAGTCGTCAAATAAGGTGAGAGTTCTTGAGGCGGTGTACATGTGACTGCCCGCGGTGCACAGTTCACGAACGCGTTCGGATAACTGGGGAAAACGTTTCGCTGTAGCGCGTCTGCATTGTCCAGCAGCAGATGCATCGAGTTGATGCCGTTATCGGTCGCCACAGTAGAGGCATAGATCTGCGCGATGCGTGGATAAAACCATCCATATCCAGCCCGAATCACGAGCGGTTGCTCTTTACCGATCGAGTACGCAAGGCCCACTCTCGGCGCAACATTGTTCTCGTCGCGCGGCACTCTACCAGAAGTGGGCCAGAGCGGGTTAGTGACCAGACCATTCGTATTGAAGATCTGGAGGTCATATCGTGCACCGAGACTTACGGCAAGACGATTCGTCAGGCGAACGGTGTCCTGAACGAACGCCGCATATTCGTTGCTGTCTGGATGAGATACCGCTGAACCAAAATTCTGCACGTAATATCTTGGAACCCCATGCGCATAAGCCCGCAATGGTGTGATGTCCATGCCGTACACCATCGGCTCGAACGTCCAAGGGTCAACACTGACGTCATCAAAGATGTATTCACCCCCAAACAACGACGGGAAAAAGTTGTAGGTGCGAGAGAGCAACGCATCGCCACCGATCTTCCATGAATGCCGAGCGCCTTCGAAGCTCAATGTTTCCGTGACATGCGTTCGGTGCTCGCGAGTTTCCCGCGGCAGGATGGATGATCTGCCGAAACCATCCGTGATTTCTCGGACCTTTGTCAGTACGTCTGTGGAATTGCTGAAGGACTGTTGTAGATCCCGCGAGAACTGACCGCGCAGATGACTGTTCACCCGATAGGACAAGTTACTCGTGAGAGATAGCGATGCGCTTTCCGTCGCGACGTCTTCTTCGCCGTTATCACTGATTCCATAGCTCGTGATCGGGCTTGCGGGATCGAAAAACACGTTGTTCTTTCCGTAGTACCGTGACGTATTCAGCCGCGCGGATAGATAATGCTTCGGCGTGAGAGACAGATCGAGCTTCAAAAAGCCGGCATTGCCTAACAACTGCGATCGGTATGTTCCTCCGATTTGCGACAACTGCGCTGCTGCGGCGAACACTAGATCTTTATCACTTTCTTCGTAGTCGCCATGATTGAGCGGTTCCTGTCCCTTCTGCGGAGTTACGACCGAGCTGCCGTCAAGAAATCGCACGACCGTCGGAATATTGAAAATGTGCTGATCGAATCCTGCGAAAAAGAATGCCTTATTCCGTTTCAGCGGCCCGCCGAAAGTCCCTCCGAACTGGTGCTGGCGATCTTCCGGCTTGAAATCCACGTACGGGTGCTTCGCTCCCAGCGCGCTGTCTCGCAAAAAATAGAGCGCGGTTCCATGCCAATGGTTCGTCCCGGATTTCGTGACTACGTTGATGACTCCGCCGCCTGCTCGTCCAAGTTCCGCTCCATATGAATTCGACGAGACACGAAACTCCTGCACGACTTCGTTCGAGAACTGATACGGCGCTCGGTATCGCCCTCTCGCCTGCGAGAAAAATCCGTTGTTGTTATCGGCGCCATCCACCAGGTAGCTCGACTGATATCCGCGCACGCCTCCAAATGCCAGGTCGCCATTCGACGACGAAGTCATCCCGCGGGGGTCTTGCGTCACTCCCGGCATCAGGAGCGCGAGATCGCTGAATCGCCGCCCATTGATGGGCAGATCCGTAATTCCTCGCTCGTCCAAGACTTCCGAAACCGCGCTGGGTTGCGTTTCAACCAGCGGCGGTGCTCCAGAGACTGTTACGGTTTCCTTGTTGCCGGCCAATCCGAGCCGCAACTCCAGTTCGAGAGCGCCTCCTATGTCGACATGCACACGCGGTGTCACTTGCGGAGACATCGACTGCGCCTCCGCTCGCGCCGTGTAATCTCCCGGCGTCAACAGCTCGTACGCAAACCGTCCATCATCGTTTGTTATCCGCGACATAACGATTCCGTTCGCGATATTGGCGAGCGTCACGCTCGCCCCAGCCACTCTGTTTCCATCTGGATCGAGCACAACACCGCGGATCGCTCCCGTCGAGGCGTCCTGCGCTACGGCAAACATTCGCAAGAATAGAAGGGCAACGAGTGGAATGAGAATGGGCGAAACAGGCCGACAAAGGTAGCGGGAGAGAAGCCTGTGCATATGGATTCCTTCGGTCGAGTGAGTTCGAGGAAGGGATCCGGGAGACCCGCTGAGCTGGATATATCATTCGCGAGGCGCGCGGAATGTGATGCTGCGCACGTGCATTTGTTCAGTCGCCGAAGCGCGCAACCGAGCGGGCTTTCGCCTTGGCCGCTTCTTCTTCGCGGTTCTTCGGGGGAACATTGGTTTCGAGCGAACGGAGTAACTGGGATGAGATCGCGGAGATCTCGTCGATTGCTTCTAAGAAAGCAGCTTCATTGGCTTTGGATGGCTTGTTGAATCCCGTGATCTTGCGCACGAACTGCAGCGAAGCCGCTTTCACTTCGTCTTCTGTCACCGGCGGTTCAAAATTAAAAAGATTTTTGATATTTCTACACATGCTGACCTCTACATCTATTTTCGGAGAACCGAGAACTGAGAACGGTTCCTAGCTGTCTTTTCTATACAGAAGATTTCGCATCGCCTCGCGGCGTGCCTCATTCGCTTCACGGTCTTTGGAGTGTCCTACCGCGTCCACACTGCGCTTTAACTCGTCGACGGTCTGTTCCGCTTCGGTACAGTCTGGGCAACGGTTGGCAAAGCCAGGTTTGTCCGGCTTCAGTTCAAACTCCTCACCACAAGCAACGCAAACTTTGATCGGATACCCCATTTCTTGCCCTCAACATAAATGATAATCGACACCAGCCGGATCGCCAGCGCGTCGGTCGGATTGGTCGGGTGGCCCACTCTTTCGGCCAATCCTAAATCGAGGGCCACCGCAACCTTCGTGGTTGTTCTAAGGATGCGCAGAACGAGCCTTCAAGCACTGGTGCTGCACAGCGGCCAGAAAGGTGACAATCGGCTGGCGTCTGCCGAACGGGTTCGGCAGAGTGTTACTTAGATTGATAATGAGCATCTACTAACAGGTATACCCCTCCCCCATATCTCGATCTTTGGGAATCAGCAACTTACAGAAAAATTCCCGCCAGATCTTTGAGTTATAAGTACTTATACGCAAAATATTCCGGAATAAGGACTTAGCTCGCTGCGTTCGCAGGCTTTAGCCATGAGGCGCCGGGCTTCAGCTGGATTCTGGAGACACAACAAAATAGAAGTGCAGGTTGAGTGCCGCAGCGGAGGAGTCCGCTGTCCGTCGTCCGCAAGGACGGTCATCGTCATTGGTCGTCGGCCAACGAGCGAAGAGCGCCCTTCTGTTATCCGTCGTCTCTCGTACGCAATAGAAACATCCGTCGACTGTCGGCGAGCAACAGGGGCTGCAATCGAAAACAGAGAAGGTTTCCTCGAGTTCGCCGAGACCATATCGACAAACATTGATCCGGCTGCTGCCTCGGCTTAGAGATGAAGTTCCTGATTACGGAGTGCCCCTGCAGATCTCAACCGGTCAAGCTCTTCTTGGTTCCCGAAAGCCCAGCCTTCAGATACTCCGCGTTCCGCACTTCCCAGATCCCGTCGAACGCCACGAAATACGGCTCGACGGAAATGCCTTCAAAATTCGCCGTCAACAACTCGCCAGCCCGCAACAATTCCTGCCGATGATGCGCAGCCTCGGCTTTCTTGTCACCGTCGAACTTCGCCAGACCACCATACGTTGCGCAGTCCGAGTGGCTCATCACCAGCACGCGCTTCGTGTGGTGCAAGCGAATCGACATTCTGACCTGCTCGAGAATGAAATCCTGCTCGAAGTCGTTCCGTGGGGAAGCCAGTGTCTTCGCTCCTCCCGCCACAATAATCATGTCGCAGCGCTCAATGTTCTGCTTCTTCAGAAACTTTCTCACCACCGTGTTGATGCGATGATCGAAACAGCACAGCACGGCAGCATCGGCCACGTACGGATCGGCAGGAGTATCGAAATGGAAAATCTTGTGCATAAAAGAAGATTCATTCTCAGGACAGGTTTCGTCCCTGCGACCAGTTCAGGGTACTTGTTTTTCGACCTGTGCCGCTAGAGTCTGTTGAATAAAGTCCAAGAGAAACCGCTCGTCAGCTTGCCCGAACAGACGCCCAATCCTTGGTAGGAGCAATCCCCACGTTATCATCGCGGGGGGAACTATCAAGCCTACGTAACGGTCGCCACTTATGTAATGACTCCCGGTGATCAGGTCGAGAGCCGACAGCACGAAAATCGGAGCGCCAATGACTGCCACCCCGATCATCCAGATTCGCATGAATATTTTCACCCATGGAGACATGTCGAAGCATGCCTCAATTCGACTACCTCCTGTTTCCGTCTGGAACTTGCCGTAAAGTTGGGGAGCAAAGTCATTCCGCCAGAACCTCCTCCTCCTCTGCAGTCGAAAAGTAGCTTCGGTCACTTCTCCAAGTATGGGAAGCGAGCCTTTGTAGCCGGATAGCGAGAACAGTGTTCTCCGCTCCCCATCGATAGATCGATAAAGAGCTTGGGCAAGTGCAGCAGGTGCAAGCGCGGAATGCATGGTCAAGGTCATTAGCAACTCCCACCAGCGAACACTCGTTCGCTCTGGCGGCGTGGATCGCCCCTCGAAACCGGAACTAGTTCTGTCGAGCGCGGCAGAATTCCAGCCTTTCAGCAAACTGCTATGCCCCTCTCTTGCTCTTCAACTCCGCCAACAACTGATTGATTCTGTCTTCCTTCTCAAGCGCCGACAGTCGCAGCTCCACATCATCTGCCATGATCTCCGATGTGGCCTGAGCCGTCGCCTCTTCGCGCGTGACTTTATGGTGCATGCGATCGAAGCTCCCGGACCTTGCGCTGTTCGACATTCCCATCTGTGCCGATGTCGCTCTACTCGCAGCACGCGCGCGACGATGCTTCGCAATCAGGACATCAGCCTTCGCCGTCGCTTCTGCCAGCTTCTGTTCAAGCTGACGCAGTGCCACTTTCAGGTTCTCGACCTGCGCCTTCTGATCGATCACCTGCTGTTCGAAGCTGCTGCTCATGTCCCGATAACTTTCCACTCGTTCGAGAGCAGCGCGCGCCAGGTCATCTTGCTTCTTATCGACGGCGAGTTCCGCCTTCCTCATCCACTCAGTCACTTTGTCCTCGTTTTCCAGCTTCTTCTTTTCCAGCAGATGTTGATCGGCGATTGCGATCGCCACCTGTGTCTTCACCTGCAGTAACTGGTTCTGCATATCGAGGATGACCTGCTTGATCATCTTTTCTGGCTCTTCAGCCTTATCGATCAGGTCATTCAGATTCGCTCGGACTAATGTTGAAACTCTTTCCAGTAATGCCATAAAGCACCTCGCAGTTCAGTTCTCAGTTCTCAGTTGTCAGAAAAAGCGGCTAACAGATGCTGGCTCCTCGTTTTTGGTTACCAGCAATCCCTAGCGCTTTTGATCTCGACTCCAGTTAGCGGCCAGCGTGATCGCGATGTAGGCCGCTATGCCAGCAGCGACCCAAACGCCCATGTGTCCAGTCGCTGCGCCAGCGGCTGCGCCCAGCGCCCCACCGAGGGCAACCGCCAAGCCTAACGATCGTGCATGTTGCAATTCCTCTGTCACAAAACCTCCAAGTGCAGTGATCAGTTTTCAGTTCCTGGTTCTCAGTTAAGGGTCGAGGACGGGTGCCGATGCCCGTCCCCTATTCGCACTTACCAGCCCCCAGCCACTAGCTAGTGGCTTTGGGCGCTTTGTCCCCGATCTGCCGGACTTTTCCGAGCAGTTCGTTGATGTTCATTCCCGACAGTGTCTCGAACAAGGCCGGCACCTGCGCCGCCATCTTGGTCAGATCACCCGTAATCTTGTTCAAGCCGGCAGCGTCGCCATTGCCGGTCGAGACCACCGTGATCTTGTCTACGTTTGCTAGCGGCGAAGCTAGCGCACGCACGACCTCCGGCAAGCCGGTCAGCAGTTTGTCGACGACAGCTGCCTGGTTGTATTCCTGGAAAGCCTCGGCCTTCACGTTCATCGCCTTGGCTTCCGCTTCACCTTTCTTGAAGATGATCTCGGCCTCAGCTTCGCCCTGTGCGCGAATGGCTGACGCGTGGCCTTCGGCCTCGACCATCAGGCGGGCTTTTTCCGCAGCGGCAAGAGTCTCGATGCGTTGACGCTCGATTTCGGCCTGCTTCAACACGGTCGCGATTAATTCTTTTTCACGCCGCGCGATCTCGGCTTCCTGCACCTTGACTTGCTGCTCTTTCTCGACCTGCATGACCTTCACGCTCTCAGCGATGACCTGCTGCTGCATGATGTTGGCCTGTATGTCATAGGCCTTATCGGCCTGTGCCTGCTGACGTTTGGTAACTTCCACGTATTGCGCCTTCTTCACTTCCAGGTCGCGTTGCGCTTCGGCCTGTTTCGCCATCGAAAGCGTTTCAGCGAGCACTCGTTCCTGATCTGCCTGCGCTTTCGCCACGGCCGCCTCTCGCATGGCAAGCGCTCGCTTGATCGCCGTGTCGCGATCCGCTTCCGCCGTAGCTACGTCGGCGTCGCGGCGGATACGCGCCACATCAGGCTTGCCCATGTTCGCGATGTATTCGTTCTTGTCGCGCACTTCCTTGATGGTGAAGGAAATCACTTCCAGGCCCATCTTGTTCATGTCATCGGCGCATGTCGATCGCATGCGGTCGCCAACCATCTCGGGCTGCTTCACGATTTCTTCTACCGTGAGCTGTCCGATGATGCCGCGTAGATGGCCTTCCATCACTAATCGGATGAGGCCTTCGCGTTGTTCGGGCGTCTTGGTAAGGAACTGCTCGGACGAGGTGAGGATCGACTCGGTATCCGACTTGACTTTGATTTGAGCGACGGCCTCGACCGTAACAGCGACACCCTGCCTCGTGTAGAGATCCTGTTGCGGAGCCACGTCGAACGACATCAGTTCGAGCGAAAGTTCACGGCAGTTCTCGACCATTGGAAAAATGATCGTGCCGTGTCCCTTGACCACCCGTGTCCCTCTGAATCCGTAAACAACCAGCGCCTCATGCGGTCCAGCCTTACGGTAGAGCCGTGCCAAGAAGCTCATGAGCAGGATCAGCGCCATCACGCTTAATCCAACGATGACCCAGATCTCAATCATTTTCGAATCGCCGAATCCAAACATATCGCCTCCTAAAAAAACCTGCGGCATATTGCCGTCTTTATGAATGCGCGAACTGTTTCAACACATCGAGATCGTGCACGATGCGCTCCGGTTCGCTGTGCCCCAGAAAAACTTCGCCCTTCGTCGTCGTGATGCGAACTCCCTGTTTTCCCCAGACGTAGGCTCTCGAATCGCCGAGCCCACGAATTCCATACCCGCCAATCATGTTCCAGGGTGCAATCGCATATCCCTGGATCTGCTCGCGCGGGATCGATTGCAACCGAAATCCCAACGTGCTGATGTCCACTCCGTATCGCGAAAAGCGATAACGAAATCCTTCCCACGCCATAAAGAAGGTCAGCGCGAGAACGGACGCGCTCGCCAGCATGGCAATCTTGATTGGCACATTTGGGACGAACATCGCTGCTGCAACTACCGGGAGAGCGGGCAGCACAAACAGCGGCGCCCATGCGCGCCCGGCGTGAGTTTCTTCCGCGAGGATTTCCGCGTCACTTGATGGGAACGCGCTCCCTCGATGCGAGCGTAGAAAGACAGTCATCAATCCAAGGATTCCGAGCGGAACGGCGATGAGCACCCAGCCCACATTCACCGCAGTCCCGTATAGTGCGTGCTCCACAATGGAAGAGTTCACGCGGTAGATGACTGCCAGGATGAGATAAAAAAATCCCATCAGTGCCAACGCTGACTGACCATCCTGTACGCTCCTGCGCTGCGCAAGGTAGAGAAGGATTGAGAACAGCACTAACAGGAACGTAGTCAGCCCCAACGCAAAGGCGAAGGATGCTTCGCGGGTCATCCATCCGTTAGCCTGGCCTGCTGCATTGAAATGCGTAGCCATGCGGGGCGGAAGTTCGTCCCAGACTGTCCGGTAGCGGAGCGCAGTCAGTGGCAGCACCAGCCACATCAGCGCGATCCCGAATTTGAAGTATCTGCGATTCATTTTGCGCTTCGTGGTACGAGCTATGAGCAGCCCTGATTCAGACCGACTCCTGACTCCCAACCCCTGACTCCGGTTCTCCTGCCATCTCTTCCCAGCGGCGGACGTAGGCGATCCCCTTCTCGTATCGAGTGACGACGACTTCCATGCCCTTCGCGATGGCATCACCTTCTTCACTGCGCGCACCACACGTGCGACGTGTTCCGGCCTGCGAGTAAATCAACTCGCCCGTGCCGCCTTCACGAATCGGCAATGACAAACGACCGAGTACGCCAACCATTTCAAAGTCCGCAGGATCCATGGCTTCCATGGGAGATGTCAGCACCCGCGCTAGAAACAGAAACACGATGCTCGCTCCGATAAGGCCTGCGACAACCGACATCGTTAATGCACTCACCACCATGAAGCTGGAATAGCGAGTCAGCAGATATCCCGTCCCACCGAACCAGGCAAGGAAGATCGCGATGGTCAGCGGATTTACAAACGAAGCAGGCGTTCCGCTTTTGGCGTTCGCACCGTGTCCTGCGTGCCCCGCACCACCGTGAACATGAAAGTGCGGATCACCGGCGCCTGGGAAATGGATATGAAAAGGGAGATGCCAGTGAATTCCTCCCATAACGAACGAAAAAAAGCTGAACAAAAATCCCGCCGCAAAACAGATCAGATAAAAGTCGGCCCACGTCATAACGATCGCCTCCGATCCGCCGGCGAATGCTGGCGTGACACTTGAGCGAATTCCGGCCGCAATGCCTCCAACAAACGAGCAGCCAGCCCCGGTGTATCGAGAATGGCTCCTAGAAGCAGAAAACATCCTCGCGTATCTTTCTCGCGTGCCGCTTTGATGAGGACATTGCTTACATCAGCATCACTCGCAAAGCGCTCAGCACCCTGCAACAACCAGACATCCAACTTGCCTTCCGTCGTGCGAAGGTCAGAAACAAGCTCGGTATGAAAGCCCTCAGGGTCATCCACAAGAAAACCAGGATGGACCTTGAAGAACCTCGCGAGCAGCGTTCGCGTGGATTGCGTCATATGTGGCCGCGCGCCGCTTTCAATCTGCGACAGATAAGACTGGCTGATCGTCTTCTTCGTCTCGTGACGAATAGCGCGGATCAATTCCAATTGCGTCATCGGCCGGCCGTATCCTCGCAGTGAGCCTTCCACTTCGCGCAAGTATCGAATTTTCTCGCCGAGTGTCATATTGCAAATCGCGCATACAATATCGCGATCTGCAATATTCGTCAAGACCAGGATTTGCCGCAGTTTCAAAGAGATAGGATGGGTTTTTCTGGAGTTAGAAAAGAAACTGAAACCTACATCGCACGCTCAGTTCGCAATCCACGGCGATCCTGCGTGGGTTTTAGAGGGGTGATGTGCAGCATGGAACGATTGCCTGCTCTCAGGAAACTGAGTTCGCGCGCAGCCAGCAGAGCGTTCGTGGCTTCTTTCACGCGGGAACGAGGCACCATATTCCCTAAAAATACTTCCACTTCCTGCGGCTCAGCCGCGACCACACAATCAAGGTATTTCGAAATCAGTGCCGACAAAGCGGCAGGCACGGAAAGCCCAATTCCTTCGTTCACGGCTTCCGGTGCCCAACGGTAAAGGACGTCCCACGAAGCGCCTTCAGCGGGACTGTAATCGACGCGCGTGATGCGTAGTCGCGACCACAATTCACTGAGAGCCCGATCGAGCGCCGCCTCCGAGACACTTCCAGCGACGACCGCGAGCAACTTCTGTTTCGATATTGGACCGTCCCGCCGAACGATTTCATAAGCATCACATGCCAGCTGAGAAAAAGGAGAACGGGGCCCCGGTTTCGGTCCTTGCTTGGGATTGCGCTCTCCGATCAAAGCATAGAAATAAGGAAACACCGAAGCTGCAATGAGAAATGCGTTGTTCTCCTCGAACAGGTTCGCTTCGAACGCAGCCCGTTTCCGCAACAATCGCACCATCAAGTCAGTCGCATCGCGTGCACGTGGATCCGCAAACGCATGCTGATGCGTCGGCAACCGGTCATCCGCGCCCGCCCATGCGCCAATGAAAGTTGGTACGAGAACAGCCGGCTTCATCGGATAAAGCAAACTGAATCCAACGGACTCGATGAACGCACGTGCATCTTCGATGGTCCGGACAGGTTGTCCGTTCAGATGCCACTTCTCGCGTCTTTGTTCTTCGAGTTCGAGGTCAGTCATGAGAGGCTGCCGTTCGTAGTCAGCCGTTAGCATTCAGCCATCAGCATTCAGCCATCAGCATTCAGCTATCAGCTTGTTCTTCATTAGACCACATTCGAAGTTGCCCATCGAATAAGCCGCAACTCTGGAAGCCTAACCTTAACGGATGAGTGCTGACTGCTGATTGCTGAATGCTAGATTCTTTTGAACGCCCTCTGAATATCCTTCATTGAGTAGCGCAGCACCACCGGTCGCCCATGCGGACAAGTCATTGGATGATCGGTCTTCGCCAATTCAGCGAGGAGCCACTCCATTTTATTTTGCTCGAGTGGCATATTGACCTTAATAGCGGCGTGGCAGGCAATCGAGGCAGCGATCCTCGTGCGGATCGTCTCCATGTTCAATGACTGCTCTTCGCGAGCGAACTGATCGAGGATCTCGTTGACAAGGTGTTCCACTTGCGCTGCATCCACGCCTGCCGGCGAAACCTTGACGGCAATTGAGCGCGATCCAAACGGCTCGGCCTCAAATCCATTTGCGGCAAGTTCGTCAGCAATTTCACTGAAGACAGCCTGCTGCGCTGGAGTCAAGTCGATCAGTAACGGCAAGAGCAGGCGTTGGCTCTCTGCTTTTTGCGCGGCCCGCTGCCGCGAAACTTTCTCGAACAACACGCGCTCATGTGCAACATGCTGGTCGATGATCCACAAACCATCTTCATTCACCGCGAGGATGAAGGAATTGCGGATTTGTCCAAGCGGTTTAAGCGTCCGCAGTGATTCGAGTGTTGGCTCTTCATCGACCAGGTCCGCAATCGCCGGAGCGCAGCCCGCGTCAGGAACAGAATCGGGCATTCGGGCCAGCGCGATTGCGGCGTTTGCCTCGACAGCGATGCCGCCTTCAAATTCAAGCCGGCCGCTCATCGGCGGAACTGCCGGTGGGTGCAAAGCAAAATGGGCGATGTCGGCAGGTGCATTCATGGCGTTTGTGGCGAAGTGTGAGTTTGCCCGCGGTGACAACCCCGGACTCGCCGTCGGCTGCGCGTGTATCTCCGTCATGAATTGCGGCACTGGACGCGCTTTCATCAAGGCTGCCCGCACCGCATCGCGCACGAAGTCGTGCACGGCGCTTTGCTGCCGGAAGCGCACCTCAGTCTTCGACGGGTGAACGTTCACGTCCACTTCCGCGGTCGGCATCTCAAGGAAAAGCAGAACAACCGGGTAAAGCGATGGTGGAAGGATGTTCCGATACGCTTCCGTCAAAGCGTGCTGAACCAGTCGGTCCCGAATCAATCGTCCGTTCACAAAAATGTAAATCGAATTCCGATTCAGTTTTTGGATCTCGGGCTTGGAGACGAAGCCGTGCACCCGCAGTTCACCGAACCCGTGCGCCTCCTCCGCGTGATCAGCTACCAAGGACGACGCATTTGAATCTGCATCTGGAGAGGACGCGCGTCCTCGCTCACCAATATCATTACCCCGCCTCCACGGAGGAGGCTGGGGCAATCCAATTCGTTCGAGTTGCTGCACAGCTGCGACCGGAATTAGTTGGTCGAGTGTTTCTCTTCCAAAGACCTGATACACACGCTCGCGATGACCGGCTACCGGTGGCGCGACGAGCATTGCATTCGTTGCCGAATGCAACTCGAAGTGCTTCTCCGGATGCGCTAACGCGTAATGCGTCACAAGAGACGCGATATGCGAAAGCTCGGTCGATTCCGATTTCAAAAACTTTTTGCGTGCGGGTGTATTAAAAAAGAGGTCTCGGACCGTAATGGAAGTTCCTGCGGGCAGCCCAGCTTCTTCAACTTTGAAAATTTTTCCGCCGTTGATCTCGACGACTGTACCAGAAGCTTCGTCGGGTGCATGCGTCTCCAACCGCAATCGCGAAACCGATGCAATCGAAGGCAATGCTTCGCCGCGAAACCCCAGCGTTCCGATCGTAAGCAGATCCTGCGTGTCCTTGATTTTGGAAGTTGCGTGTCGCTCGAATGCCAACAGAGCATCATCGCGCACCATTCCGCAGCCGTTGTCGGTAATCTGAATGAGTTTCTTTCCTCCCGCTTCAACGTGAAGGCGAATGCGCGTCGCTCCCGCGTCGAGAGAGTTTTCAAGGAGTTCCTTCACGACCGACGCTGGACGCTCCACGACCTCGCCAGCCGCAATCTGGTTGGCAACGCGTTCCGGCAGCACGTGGATTTTTCCCATGAATATTGCGCGGCTCTCTCGCTTTGGTCGAGCTTCAGCATATCGGATTTCAGGAAGAGATACCTAGTCGTGATCTCCAGGTCACGGCATGAAATCTTTCGTCTGCAGAGTCTAAGGTGAGACGCGTACTGCTTCGATAGCGTGCGGTACCACCTTCTCGCCGACTTGCGATACATTGAAAACCTGTCATGAACCGCATCACACGACGACGCTTCCTCGCGAATACAGGATTCGCTGCCGGTGCTTTCGCTGCGAGATCCATGGCTCTGCCGACGCGATCGCGTCTCGGAGATGATGCGCTGCGTCCGCAGTTTCACCTGCTGCCCGCGGCCAACTGGATGAACGATCCGAACGGGCCAATTTATTTCGGCGATCGTTATCACATGTTTTATCAGTACAACCCGAACGGCGCGTTCTGGGGAACGATGCATTGGGCGCATGCAACGAGTCCGGACATGGTTTATTGGCATCACGAGCCGATTGCACTCGAACCGACTCCGAACAGTTTCGATCGCGACGGCGTTTTCAGCGGATGCGCGGTGATTGACGACACGAAGGGTCAACCAACACCTACAATCATTTATACAGGCGTTCTTCCGCCGACGAATCCGCGAGAGATCACGCTTAACGACGGACAACACAAATGGCGTGAAGTGCAGGCACTCGCGACCTCGCGAGATGGTTTGCTCACCTGGCAAAAACAAGGAGAGCCGATCATTGCTTATCCTCCTGAAGGAATTGCGGTAAGTGGGTTTCGCGATCCGTGCGTGTGGCGCGAAGGAAACGAATGGATGATGGCAATTGGTTCGGGATTCGCCGGCAAACACGGCGCGATTCTGCTTTATAAGTCTCCTGATTTGCGAAAGTGGACTTACATGCATCCTTTGATCGAAGGTGGTCCTGTTTTCGGGTCTTCTGTGAATCCCGTTGACAGCGGTGAAATGTGGGAATGTCCTGACTTTTTCCTGCTTGGCGGCAAACACGTGTTGCTGATTTCCACGAAAGGCAAAGTTCTTTGGAAAGCCGGAACTTACAAAGATCATCGATTCAATTCTGAAAAAGAAGGAACTGTCGATTTCGGTTCTTACTACGCTGCGCGCACGCAACTGTCGAAAGAAAATGAACGCATTCTCTGGGGCTGGATTCCTGAGCGGCGGGCGGAAGAAGAATATCGAGCTGCCGGATGGGCAGGCGTGATGTCGTTGCCGCGTTTTCTTTGGATCGACGACGATGGCGCACTGGCGATGTCGCCTGCACCGGCGTTGCGCGTGCTGCGTGGACAGCCGATTCGATGGAGTTCCGGCATGCCAGCGAGTGTTCGTGCGAAGGCGCTTGAGGGGATGCGATTTCGCAATCTGGCGGCCGAGATTCGCGTCGAACTTGAACCCGGCACAACGCGGCCTTTCAGCCTGCAGCTGCGGAGTGATCGAGGAGAGCTGTTCACGCAGATCTCATATCGTCCGGGAGATACTGAGCGCCAGTTGCAGATCAACAATACTGTTGCTTCTTTCATCGCGCCGTCGGCGTTGTCGGTGCGACTGCGATTGTTTGTCGACGGATCGGTGCTCGAACTGTTCGGCAATGACTCCACCGTGATTACTGAGCGCGTGTACAAGGTGCCAGCCGGCCCACTTCGCCTTGTGCCAAGTGACTTCACCGATCTTCGCTCGCTTGATTTGTGGCCGATCAGTCCGATATCAAAAGATCGACTCACCACATAGAACATAGATCGCTATCTGCGGCGCGCGGACGCAGCAAGCTGCGTCCCTACGGTGACGCGGTGCGTGGTGACAGTCCGCTGGCAGGTGCCGAACGGGGTCGGCGGAATGTTAATCAGGTTGATAGTAAGCGTCTACTAACATTTATACCCTCCCCCCATATCTCGATCTTTTGGGTCTTCCGTCTTTGGTCGTCGGTCGTCCGCGATTCGTGGTTAATGTAAGCGAACGTTGATGCGCCGAATTGGCACTGTTCCTTATGAACAACCGCATTCAAGCCAGCGCGGGCTTCAGTGGGCGAGCGGTCGTGGGCCAGCCCGGGCGTTGGTAGTCCCAACTTTTTAATACCAATAAGGCGTTTTCTTAGCCCACTCCGAGTTCGCATAGCGCGAGTGCAGCAGGTTGAACGCTCTTTTGGAGAACGTCCGGGAATTTGAATCGACGCAACCGAAACGAGTTGATCGAACCACGAGATGCAACGCTTCCGGCAGAAGAGGATTCGTTGGATGAGCGCTTCCCCATTCAATCACCGCATGCCCCAAGAAGTTTGGAGCTGTTCCGATCTGGCTTAACGTCTCGGATTCATGCTGACGAGTTTCCTTTTGTCTGGAATCAAGAAAATCGGGCGATTGGGTTTGTGTTTTGGAAGTCGTGTTTGAGATGCCGTTCAGCTTTGCGTAGTTCGGGGCCTCCATTTCAGCTCCGAGATCAGCGCACCACCAGTTGTCACGCAGGTTGTCGATTCTTTCGATCGGCGTGGATCGAGAAAACCCGGGCTCAACATATGGTCTCAGACCGGGATTTCGCAAGATGGTAACGATTGCAGTGAATTTGCGATCGTCGTCGTTGGCAGCTTCATAGGCAGCCATGTCGGCTTTCAGTTGAGGCCAATCTTGCCCCACGATTTTCGACATCGGTAGCGAAACGGCCGTATTGTCGATTAGAACGGCGCGTACCCAGGTAGCAAGCGCCACTTGCTTGCGAAGATTTTCCGGCAACTCGGAAGAGCTTGCCGCCTGTTGCAGGAGATTGAGCGGAATTCGCTGGTTCAGTATCAATGCTGCTTCATCGAACAGCATCGTGTTTGCTTTTTCAGGTGAAACCGCTTCATCGGGAAGATCTCCGGAATCGAACGATGTCGCAACCGGTAGTCTTAAGGCGAACTTCAAAAACTCAGAATAATTCTGTGCGAGGGCATCCCTCTGCGCGAGGAAACGGTTGAATGCAGAGGGCGGGCCGGAAGGACCTTCGATGAGACTATCCAAACGCTTTCGTGCTTCCTCTTTTTTCCCACTCTCCATCATCAGTCGCACGGAGTGATAGTTCAGTGAGACAAATGCTGCATCCGTTGGCCGAATTGCAGTAGCAGCCATGATCAGTTCTGCAGCATCGGAGTCTTTTGATTGAGCGCTTGCGATCGCGGCCAGGAGCCAGGGAGTTGACTTTGTCTTACGCCAGCGCTCAAGAGCGTGGACATGGTTAGACGACGTAAACGTTCTGAGCCAATCGGTAAGGTCATTTTCAGGCGCCACGCGTCCTTGCCGAAAAAGCTGACGGTAATCCCAGATATCCTGAGCGAAACCGCTGGAAGCACCAGACTGCATCAAGGTGTTTGCCAATTGTTGAAACCGCGCTTCGGGATGCAAATAGAATTCGACATGATTGAGCATGCCTTGCGCCGCGTTGCGCACGGCAGCCATTTCAGGATCGGTTGTCACCTGCTGGAGTTCCTTCTCTGCTTGCGCCAGGAGGGCTGGGTCATATCCACCCTCAGGTCCGGCAAATGCTGCCTTACGAATCAGGCAGCGTGCAGCGAGGTATGGAGCTATCGAGTGCCAGCGAGAGTTCTTGTCGTTTGCAATCTTGAGGAAGATAGTGCGCGCCTCATCGTAATCTCGGGCGTAGAAATGAGCCGCCCCAATCTGGTAATTGCGGTCAGCCATCAGATTGGAATCACTGGTGGTGAGTGCGGCAGGGATGACGGCGGAATGACCGGAACAATTGGAGAACACCTGGTCCTGGGCTTCGACCCATTGTTGGACAGCGGGACTTCCGGCACCCATGCGGGATACAAGTTCAGAGAGAGTGTCGGTGGCAGTTTGGAAGGCCGCGTTCGGACAATTCAAGAAATTCTGATAGCTGTCCGTTGCCGTGGGTGCGTAGACCTCGAGTTGCGGTCGCGAGCCTCCACTCACCGCGCGGTCGCGGGCCTCAATCCATTTTGTCAGTTCACTGCTCGACACGGCCCAAGGCCAAACTGGATGATTCAGCTGACCGATCCACACGTTCATGAAAGCGGCTTGCTGGGCTGAATTAAGCCCAATCCCGGAAAGTTCGCGGTACGCCGCTATGAGAAATGTGACTTCATAGCGCTGATCGATCACTCCTAACTGGCCATTGAGATATTTTTCGTAGGGGATGTCCGGACGCGTGGTGGCAACGAAAATGGCTTCTTCGAAGAAGGGGCCGCACCCGAAGACACTGCGGGGACCGATCGTCAATACGACTGCGAAGGCCAAAATAAATAGATGGCGGAATACTCGATAAATCATTGTGAGACCTCATGCAGCGCGCGATCATAAGCGGCAGCTGTCCAAGCGCGGGGATGGAAAAGATAAAGTCGACGGGCACCCGGTTTCAGTGGAGCAGGTTCATCGCTGGATAACCCTAAACTTCCTTGGCAGTGCGGTGACTTGAACTGCAGGTTCGAAGCAAGAAATGCGTTAGCTGAATGTGCATTTTGGCCCATGCGGAAGAGCATCGGTACGGCTTCGTCGATGTCGAGTCCGGTGATCCAATCGTCATTCATGCACCACGATGCGAGTGCGGTGATCAAGAGCGGGAAATCGGGAGGTAGTCGCCTGCGAACATCGCTCAATGATGCTCTATAAAATTCGCGTTGTGAGACGGTAGCGTCAAAGTCGACCTGCACGGCCTGAATGTTGGTTAGTGTTGTTGCGGAAGTAATGGCGTCGACGGTCTGGCGACGCTGCTCATCATTAAGGTCGGGTTGGCGTGCCTCGACCCGGATAACGGCAATCAATGGAGTTCCTGGAGGCACGCGCAGCGGCTGCATTCGTGGCACGGTGGACACGCTGTGTCGATCGAGAAACACGGTCTTCCACAGGAAAGCGACTCCAGTTTTCTTGGGATCCAGGAAGCGTAAGTCCTCGGGCCGCTCCCAAGCCCAAACTATGGTAGGCGGCAAGAAGCGCAGCCGATCTGCTCCACGAGTGCGTGATGCCGTGCCCCGAAACCCAACGAGAAGCACTGCGAATACGGCAAGTACCCCGAGAAAAACTGTTCTCGGACGGATGT
Organism: Terriglobales bacterium; assembly: GCA_036265385.1. Classification (GTDB taxonomy): domain Bacteria; phylum Acidobacteriota; class Terriglobia; order Terriglobales; family Acidobacteriaceae; genus DATAPD01. Next base: position 441,519 of record DATAPD010000015.1, on the reverse strand, counting down.
GAGAGCTGAAATTGCGGTTCGGCACGAGGATCGGGATGCAATCTTTAAGCCAAGTTAGGCACTTGTCAATGAAATGAAGTCAAACGTGAGTTTGAAAGAGGCTCCATAACTCTTAGGCTGGAGTAGCTACCGGCGCGTGTGTTTCAGGCGAAGTTGGATTTCTTTAGAAGGCCACGATGCTCATTCGTCACAGTCGTAGTTCCTTCCTTCCCCTATTTTCATAAAATGTTGAATCCTCTCCGGCGGTATTACGGCGCGGGATATCTTCACTCCATCACCTTCAGTTGTTATCGAAGGCGTCCGTTGCTGGGCGAAGGGAAGCAGCGGGATAGACTGCTTCAAATTCTCGAACAGGTCCGGCGCTCGTACCGGTTCGTGGTTGTTGGTTACGTCGCGATGCCCGAACATGTGCACTTGCTGATCGGCGAGCCGGAACGGGCGAATCCTTCTATAGTGATTCAGGTTTTGAAACAACGTTTTGCGCGACAACGTCTTCGCGCGATCCGACGAAAGACGAGTTCCACTCAGGGTATGTTATGGAAAGCCGAGGAGGCGCACGTTTGGCAGCGGCGCTTTTACGACTTTGTGGTGTGGACAGAGCGCAAGCGGGTGGAAAAACTGCGCTACATACACCGAAATCCGGTTAAACGCGGATTGGTGCTCGAACCAGAGCAGTGGAAGTGGAGCAGCTATCGATATTATGCATTCGGAGAACGCGGGCCGGTGCTGGTGAATGAACAGGTGTCCGCAAAACCGGCTGCGATGACGTGCGTTGGAAAGCAAAAACCAAGAGGTCGAGGTTCGTGGTTCGCACCCTTCGAAAACCGCGAAGGGTGCGGTAGCCCTCGGTTAGGATTGGCCGGAGGGTGGGCCAGCGCCGTGTACGTGGACGTGCGTTGGATAACAAGAAACAAGAGGTCGAGGTTCGTGGTTCGCACCCTTCGAAAACCGCGAAGGGTGCGGCAGCCCTCGATTAGGATTGGCCGGAAGGGTGGGCCAGCCCCCTTCGAAAGATGAAGTCGGAGTTGGCTTTGAGATCGAGGGTGGAGTGGTTCTTGGATTTGAGGGAGGGGTCGACATGGGGAAAGTAGGTGAGCTATATAAGGATTGTTTGACCAATATCCAGAATGCCATGGATGCTCTGCTTCACGCTTTACCTGACAGTGCACCAAGGGATCCCGACGATACTGATTCTGAACATAAGTGATTTTGAAGCACACTACAGGGTTCTGCATGGGGTTATCAATGAGTGAAAATTCCACTGATGTCGAGCACTGGATATTGGGAGAACGTTCTCGGCTACTGCTTCGCGATGCCGCGATTATCGCGACGGCGCTGCTGATTGTCGGATTATGCGCTAACGTAGTTTTGGCATATCACTCAAGACCCGCGTTCCTTGAGTCCAAGACGCTCCAATATTTCGTGGGGATCATAGGCGCGGTGGGCTCGGTAGCGGTAATCTACCTGTGGGTTGGAATGTTTTGGCATTGGCTGAAGGCAGACTCTTATTCACAAAAATCGAAAATAGTGTGGTTTATAGTTTTACTTATAGGTAACTGGGTGGGGGCAATAGCCTATTATCTATTCGTTTACCGACGAGCCACGATTCACCGCGGGATTGAAGCGCATGAAGGCAATTAAAATCCTGCTCATTACCGCATGGATTTCCTTCTTTGCTTCGTTACCGTGTTTCTATTTCTTTCCTGGACTAGCTCGAATTCGGTTCATAACCCAAATTCTTTATTTCTCAGGTGTTTTTTTTCTGATACCGAGCGCTGTCTGGGCAATTTGGCGATTGGCTCATTTGGGATTGATTCACACGACAGCTCGTGATTCACCTGAACACAGAGGAAAATAGTGGGTGGCCTCCTTCTCGACAAGATCTGAGGTGTAGATCGACTGGTTGTCGCCACTGCTATTTGCGCCATAGATGGGGGCTAACCTGTGAATGATCTTCTGCCGCGCTCATGCCCATTTTCCGTGATGACTGTCATCCCCCACCGCAGGCTCCCCGTGCGTGATATGTTCATGATGGGGCCGCGAGTGCGGCATGAAGCCATCGATGATCCGCTCGTTTAAGAACATCACGCCGCAAATTCCCGATACGTGTTTTGTGGACGAGTCCGCCCAACTGATTGGCGATGTGCGACTGGGCGAGCACGCCAGCATCTGGATGAACGCTGTGCTGCGCGGCGATGTCCATGAAATTCGCGTGGGGCATTACTCCAATGTCCAGGACAACTGCGTGCTGCACGGCATGAAAGAGCAGTACGGCGTTTATGTCGGAGACTACGTCACGGTTGGACATTCGGTGACGCTGCATGGATGCAAGGTCGAAGACCGATGCCTGATTGGCATGGGATCGATCATATTGAATGGAGCGGTGATTGGGTCGGGATCGATTATTGCCGCGGGAACGCTGATTCCGGAAAAGACGATCGTTGAGCCGAATTCGCTGTGGATCGGGTCTCCGGGGAAGTTTCGTCGGCGGCTAGAGGAGAGCGATCAGGAGACGATTTTGCGGTATGCGGAGAATTATGTGGGATACAAGAAGTCGTATTTGATGGAGAGAAAGAAGCAGTAGTTGGTCGCTAGTAGCTGGTCGCGTAGTCTGTGGCGAGCAGATTGGTGTTGCCGTTACGAAGTTGGGCTGCGGCGTGTGCAGTGCGCGCGAGATCCCCTTCGGCTTCGCTCAGGGCAGGCTCTCCGCTCGCTGGAAACAGCGCGAGCGTTCGGGATGACGGTGAAAGAAGACGCGAACACTAGATTTGCACTCGGGATGACGCGCAGAAATTGCAGATTCCTCGCTCGTTCTCGCCGCGCAAGCGCGGTTACGAACGGCTCGGAATGACAATCCAAACGGTGAGTGACTGCCCGGGCTCGGAATGACAATCGAAATGGGATTAACTCTTAGCAGGTCCAAATGACGATTCGAATATGATTAACTGCTAGCGACTACTGCTCACTTGTGATCAAAGCTCCTCGAGGAACTCGCGACCTGCTTCCGCCGGATACGGCGCTCTGGGATTTTGTCGAGAGCACCGTGCGCGATGTGGTCCGCGCGTACAACTTCCAGGAAATCCGAACGCCAGTTTTTGAGTCGACCGAGTTGTTTGCGCGCGGAGTCGGGGAAGAGACCGACATCGTGTCGAAGGAAATGTACACGTGGGAAGATCGCGGGCGCGCGGAGAGTGATAAGGGACAGTCGCTGACGCTGCGTCCGGAGAATACGGCGGGCGTGGTGCGGGCGTACATCGAGCACAAGCTGTGGGAACGCGGGCTGAACAAGCTGTACTACATTGGGCCGCAGTTCAGGCGGGAGCGTCCGCAGAAGGGGCGCTATCGGCAGTTTTATCAGATTGGGGCTGAGGCGATTGGGCCGGCGACGGCGGGCAGCGAGTCTCCGGCGCGCGATGCGGAAATTCTGGAGATGCTCGCGACGCTGCTGGATCGGCTTGGGATCAAGGGGTGGACGCTGGAGTTGAATTCGGTGGGGTGTCCGAATGACCGGGCGGCGTTTAACGAAGCGTTGCGCAAAGCGCTGGAGCCGGTCGCGGCGAAGATGTGTGTGGATTGTCAGCGGCGGGCGGTGACGAATCCTCTGCGCGTGTTCGACTGCAAAGTGCCCGAGGATCAGCCGATCATCGAGAAGTTGCCGCGGATCACTCAGTTCCTGGACGAGCCGTGCCGGAAACATTTTGAGGCGGTGCAGGGAATATTGGAGGCGGTGCGAATTCCGTTCACGCTGAATGAACGGCTGGTCCGCGGGCTGGATTACTACACGCGTACGGCGTTCGAGTTCACGCATGGGGCGTTGGGTGCGCAGAACGCGATCCTGGGCGGAGGAAGATACGACGGATTGTCGGAAGCGCTGGGCGGTCCGGCGGCGCCGGGGATTGGATTTGCGATTGGGGAAGATCGGCTGGTGATGTCATTGTCGGCGTCGGCGGAGAGCGTGATGCGGAAGCCGGATGTGTACATCGCGCCGCTCGGCGAGGGAATGAATCGGGAGGCGGCGCGGCTGGCGCGAGAGTTGCGCGGGCAGCACCTGCTGGTGGAGTTGGGAGACGAGACGTTCCGTCTGAAGAAATCGTTTGAGACTGCGGACAAGCTCGGCGCGCGCTACATGTTGATCGTGGGTGAGAATGAAGTAAAGGCCGATGCGTTCGCATTGAAGCGATTGGGCACGAGCGAGCAGATTACGGTTCCGCGGGGAGAGTTGGGGAAAAAGATCAGTAGCTAGTAGTTAGTCGCTAGGCGTTCCGCAGCCGCAGAAGAGGGCGTGCGAGAGGCGATTGCGTCTTCGATGTAGAATTTGGTCGCGTTCTACCGGAGGCCCCGTGAAAAAGCTCATCACGATTGTTATTCTTCTGTTTTCTTCTTTCTTGTTGGCGTTTGGACAGGATTCCAGCAAACCTCTTTCTCCCCTTGAGCAGACGTTGATCACGGCTGAAAAGGCGATCCCCGAAGCCGAAATCAAGCGAGATTCCGAAACCTTGAAGCGGTTACTGACGGACGACTTTCTGCAGGTTTCGATCGATGGAAAGTTGAACGATCGGGACGAGATTGTGGGAATGATGTCGGAGATCACGATCAAGCAATTTCGTACGTATGATTTTAAAGTTGTGCCGGTGACGGAGAACGTTGCGATCGTGACGTACGACGCGATCCTCGAAGTGACGTCCGAGGATGATGACATTCGGATTCCGCGATATCAGCATTTGAGTTCGGTGTGGGTGAAGCAGGGCGATCAGTGGAAGCTGAAGTTTCAGCAGGCGACGGCGGCGATGTAAGAACCAGTCGCTAGTAGCTAGTCACTGGTTGCTAGTGATTGACTTGTCTCGTGGTTCGGTCTACAAAGTTGGCCATTGCTTGGGCCCGATTCTCGTTTCAACCCTAAATCAGAATAATAAGGAGAGTTCATGAGATTTCGCATTGCGTTGCCACTTTCTGCCCTGTTGATTGTGTGTTCGGTTGTTGTTGCACAAGCCCCACCGATGCCAAAGCCTGGCGCGGAGCAGAAGAAGCTGGAATATTTCGTCGGCAATTGGAAATCGACGGGTGAGGTGAAGCCGGGTCCGATGAGTCCGGGAGGGAAATTCACCGGCACCACGAAAGCGGAAATGATGGAAGGCGGATTTTTCCTGGTGATGAACTCCGAGTTGAGCTTGCCCGGGTTCGGCAACGGAAAGGGCCTCGCAATCATGGGGTACAGTTCCGAGACGAAGCAGTACACGTATCACGAGGTGAATAGCTGGGGAGAACAGGAAGATGCGACGGGAACGGTGAACGGAGATACGTGGACGTGGAACGACGAGCACAAGATGGGCGAGCAGGTGACCAAGGGCCGGTACACGATGAAGGTGACGTCTCCGACGAGCTACGATTTCAAGTACGAAGTGAGTACGGGCGGCGAGTACGCGACCGCGATGGAAGGGAAGTCCACAAAATAGAAAAGAAGTAGCTAGTAGTTAGTGGCCCAGGACTTCGTCCTGGGCTTTCTAGTTTCGCGGATGGGCCTTGGTTAGCGGAGTGGACTCACAGGGTCGACTTGGCGGTGGTGCGCGCGAGATCCCCTTCGGCTTCGCTCAGGGCAGGCTCTCCGCTCGCCGGAAAAAACGCGAGCGTTCGGGATGACGCCGGAGAATGAAGCAGTTGCTAGCTGGCAGTCTCTGGTCATTAGTCCTTGATCCCCAGTTCGAAGTGTTCGATAGGGTATCCAGCGAACGACTTGCGGCCGTGCATTTATAATCTTTGATTCGGCCATCGGCCATATTCCAGACTGACAAGGGCGACTTGTGCTCGATTTTCTCGGCGATCTTCGGCGAACGCATACCTGTGGTGCACTCCGCGCATCGGACGCGGGCAAAAAAGCCATCCTGATGGGATGGGTGAATCGCCGGCGCGACCTCGGCAACATCATCTTTATAGACCTGCGGGACCGGACTGGTGTGACCCAGGTGGTGGTGAGCAAAGAAGCAAGCCAAGCCGTTCATCAGAAAGCTGAACAATTGCGGAATGAGTACGTGATCGCGGCGATTGGGACGGTAAAGCTGCGGGATGCGAACACGGTCAATAAAAACATTCCCACCGGTGAAATCGAGCTGGTTATTGAAGACTTGCGGATTTTGAACGAGGCTAAGCAGCCGCCTTTTTTGCCGGGCGATACCGTGCTCGCGAACGAAGAGATGCGGCTGAAGTACCGGTACATCGATCTGCGGCGAGATGCGATGCAGTTCAACATCGCCTTGCGGCACAAGGTAGCGTTGGCGATTCGTGATTATCTTGCGTCTCAGGGGTTTTATGAAATTGAGACGCCGTTCATGACTCGCTCGACGCCGGAGGGTGCGCGAGATTATCTCGTGCCGAGCCGCGTGCAGCCGGGGTCTTTTTATGCGCTGCCGCAATCACCACAGATTTTCAAGCAGATCCTGATGATTTCGGGGTTCGACCGTTATTTCCAGATCGTGCGTTGTTTCCGGGATGAAGATCTGCGCGCCGATCGTCAGCCGGAGTTTACGCAGATCGACCTGGAGATGTCGTATCCGCAACCGGAGAGAGTGTGGGAAGTCGTTGAGGGATTTCTGACCGCTGCTTTCAAGGCGGCTGGGTTCGAGATCAAATCGCCATTTTCGCGGATGGACTATGACGATGCCATCCGGCAATACGGGATCGATAAACCGGACTTGCGTTTGCCTGCACTAATCGAAGTGCGGGACTGCTTTGCGACGGAGAACCTGACGACGCTGGCGATCAATGCCGGGCTTCCAGTACTCGCGATCCGGACGCCGAAAGTGGGCGAACTGTCGAGGAAGGAGCGGGACGACATCAAGCCGCTTTTCAATTCGAAAGGCGGTGCCAAGCTGTTCGAAGATTTCAAACGTATCGAGAAAAGCTTTCCGGAGGCGGCAGCGAAAATTCGCGATAAAACCGGTGCGGCGGCCGACGATCTGATCGTGCTGGTGGCAGGCTCGGCGCAATCGGGGAGCGATGGGCATCCCGCCGGAAAAAGAAAGGTTACGCCGGCCGAGCTAGCGATCTATGCGTCGGCAGGATTATTGCGAGTTGCGTTGGCGCAGAAGTATGCCGACCGGCACGGGATTTTCAAAAAGACCGGCAATCCGGAGCACGACTATCGATTTTTGTGGGTCACCAATTTTCCGATGTTCGAGTATGACGAGAACGAGAAGCGATGGGTGGCAGCGCATCATCCGTTCACGTCGCCCCATGAACAGGACATGGATAAGTTGGAGACCGATCCGGCCATGGTGCGTGCGTTGGCGTATGACGTGGTGCTAAACGGTACGGAATTAGGGTCGGGGTCGATCCGTATTCATCGGCAGGATATTCAGCGGAAGATTTTCCATGCGCTGGGAATGACGGAAGAAGAGGCGCGTTCGCGCTTCGGATTTTTCCTGGAAGCGTTGGAGTATGGGACGCCTCCGCATGGCGGGATTGCGCTGGGGCTGGATCGAATCGTGATGATCCTGGCCGGGGCTGAGAGTTTGCGAGAAGTGATTCCGTTCCCGAAGACGGCGGCGGCGAAAGACTTGATGTGCGAAGCGCCGACGCCGGTGAGCGATGCCCAGCTGCGGGAGCTGGGGATTAAAGTAGTGGAATCGGGCTTCCCATCCGGGTCTCGTCTGAAGTAGCAATCTTCGCAATGTAGTAAACGCCTCCAAGCGATCCCAGAAGTGGTTACAGTTGAGACCTGTAGTATTTCCTCCCTAATAGTCGTGAAGTGTGGCGTGCCCATACGCGCCCGGGTTCGATCCATCGGCGAGACAAACAGCTTTTTTCGCGAAACGGACATCATTGAGTAAGCGTAGGCCACGTTGATTGAGTTTCAACGCTGCCGCGCAATTCTCAATGTTTTGCAAGGAGTGTCAGTTGCCTAAAACGAGCGGAGTCAAAAATAGCGGATTTATGAAGCCTATGCGACCGTCCGCGCAGTTAGCCAAGATTGTTGGTGCGGAGCCGCTTCCCAGAAGCGAGGTCACGAAGAAAGTCTGGGAGCACATCAAGAAAAACAATCTGCAGAACCCGAAGAACCGGCGGGAGATCCTGGCGGATGACAAGCTGCAACCCGTATTTGGCAGCAAGAAGCTGGACATGTTCCAGATGACAAAGGCGGTGAATAGCCACCTGAAGTGAGGGTGCACGAGGTATTGGATGTTCGTGCATCGGCTTTGCGAAAGAAGAGCTAGACTACCGGCGGATCGATCAAACCCAAGCCCACCCCTCGCACAGAACGCGAGGAGTGGGGCACCTACGGGTGGATGTTAAAGGTGGGTAGACCGCCAGCATTACGCCTTTAGGGCTTCGACGACAGATAACGGGCTCTCGGTGGGAATGATGCGAGACAACCGGAATCCGGCTCCCCGGAGGAGTTTTGCGAATTCGTCCTTTGTCCGCTCACGGCCAAGTGGTGTAAGCACCAGCATTTCCAGATCGAGCAGCTTGCCGTAATGTGGCACGTTTCGAGCGGGCACGACCGTATCCACAATCAGCACTTTACCTCGCTTCCCGAGCGCTCGATGGCATGCTTGAAGTATCCGTGTCGCCGAATCGTCGTCCCAGTCGTGAATAATGTGCTTCATGATGATCGCGTCGGAACCCATCGGCAGCTCTTTGAAGAAATCGCCACTTTCAATCCGCACCCTCCCGGTGATGCGAGCGCGAGTAAATGTCGCAGTTGCGCCGGCCGCAACATGCGGAAGGTCAAACAGGACGCCGCGCATCTTCTTATGACGACGTAGAACTGTGGCGAGCAGCAGGCCATGTCCCCCGGCTACATCCATAAGCGTCTGGATTCCTTTGAAGTCGTATGCCTCAGAGGCGGCGCGAGCCTCCATTGCGCTGATCGAAGTCATCGCTTCGTCGAAGACAGCGGCGACTTCTGGATTTTGCGAAAAGTATTCAAAGACTGGCTTTCCAAAGATACGGTCGAATGCGGGCAGGCCCGTCTTTACGCTGTAGCCTAACTCTCCCCATGGCCGCCACGTGATGTCATGGCCAGTAAATCGTGCATACCCAGCAAGGCTTTCGGGATGATCGCTCCGAAGCAGCTGCCCCATGCTCGTAAGTCGGAACCGACGGTCGGTGCTTTCGTTGAATAGGCCCAAGCTCGCGAGCGCTCTCAACAATCGATACAACCCGTCCTCGGAGACTCCGGCTTCGCGCGCAAGATCTCTGCACTGCCGCGCTCCCTTCGCAAGCTGATCGGGAACGCCGATTTCAACTATGCTGCCAAGAGCCTTGCTGATCCACTTGCCGATAATCATCTGGAAAACGACATCATAGGGATGCATCGGAGAGGTCCGCTTCCGGCGAGTTTTAGCCATGAATCTCCTTGGGCGGTGTTTCGCATGGATTGTAATGACGTTGCGGTTGAAAGGTAAACAGTAAGAGTCCCGATCAGAACATCAGTTGAAATAGATCAGCCGATTGTTTCGTGTTGTCGCTAACTTGAGTGTCACTTTGTGAGTGGCGAAAAATTGCCATTACACTCGTTGACAGGTGAAACCAGCCCCAACTGGAGTCAATGGGTGCTAACGCCTGTCAACATTTGACTTCTGAATTGCTGGTGATTTAACAAGTTGTGTCGCGGGCCCAGGCCGGCTAAAGAATGGTCTTATTAGTTGCGAAATCCCACGCGAGACAGAAGCTTTTGAAATTCCGCTGTCAACCTGATTGCATCCCACTTGTGATCCAACAGAAATGTCATATGCACGTCACGATCGGCGAACGCCTGCTCTAGCCACTGCAGCGCTGTTTCACTCTGTCCGAGTCCAGCAAGGAGGAGAGCGATATTGTAAGGCGGGACATAGCGGCTTTTCTTCAGTTCCAGCATCTGATGCAGGGTGGCTTCTGCTTTCGCGCTGTCTCCCGAAACTGCGTGGACATAGCCGGCCAACGAAAGCGCCTCGGTATTGCCTCCAGAGAACTCCCATGCGTGCTCGCAGGCAACGAGAGCCTCCGAGTACATACCCACCTTCTCATACACCTTGGCCGCACAAATTTGCCCCACCCAGAACCGTGGCTCCATTCCCAAGGTCAATTTGAATTGCTCGATCGACTCGCTGTTTCGTCCGGCATGGTAGAGAAACTGCCCGTATAGTGCACCAAGGATCAATGAGAGGGGGTCGAGCACGAGCGCTTGTTGCATGATGGCCAGAGCCTCTTCGTGTCGTCCAGTATTCGAAAGAACGTGAGCGAGCCACAAATATGCCAAGGTATAGTTTTCGTTCAACTTGATGGCGCGTCGTGCCGTGTCCTCAACTCCTTTAAAGTCCCAATCGAACCAAAACTTCGCCTGTGCATCTGACGTATTTGCCTCCGCAGAATTGGGATCCGATTGGAGCGCTAATGCGATAGCCTCCTTAACCGGGGGCATCACTTGGCTTGAAGGGGCATCGCCCGAGATCGGAAACACCATGAGGGCATCGGCGAGTGCCGAGTGTGCCAGAGCATACGTGGGATCGCGCTCGGTGGCGCTCTGGAAGTACTTAACGGCTTTTTGCGCGTCAGAGAGGTTGTACCTTCCCAGATGATAGAGCCCGCGGAGATAGCGATCGTACGCCTCCGGATCCTTAGTGGTCTTTCTCGCAAATTGTCGTTCGTCTTCTGTAATTATCTTCAACTTCACCTGAGCTGCAACCGCGCTCCCGATTTCCCCATGAATATCGAGGAAGCCGGGCATTTGGCGGTCGTAATTTTCAGCCCATAGGTGGATCTGGTCATGAACTCGGATCAAGTGGACGCAGTCGCTACGAATGGCGTCCTAACTCCCGGTTGGCGACCGGGCACCGGCAGCTATGCCGTAAACCCGGACTGCACTGGAACGCAAACTATCACGGTTCCTGGCATGCCGGATCTGCATTTGCAGTTTATCGTCGCCCAGGGGGGCAGAACAATTCACCAGGTGGTGATCGATCCGGGAATCGCAACCACGGCCGAGGGGGAGCGGGTTAGAGCTCCCGAAGAGTAGGAGTAGAGTGGTAATTCTCCAACAGAGCGGGGCACAATCCGCCCCGCTTACGCACTTCAAAGTATTATCCTGACAGTCACTAGAAATGTTGTAGCGACATAAGTTCATCTAAGCTGGATGGATGGGGCGATCCGGAACTGGGGCCCGGACATCATTGATGAAAAAATCGCCATTACACTCATTGACCTAACCTTCTTTCCATTGCAGGCCTAAAGCGAGAGTCAGCCAGAGCGCGAACGATTGTCGACCGATAAACAGATTCCTCTAAGGTTAGGCGCGTCAGGAGTTTGCCTCTGGTGCTAGACTCGTAGAACCCCCTGCCGGTACGTGCATGACCCATCCAGCCATTCGGGAAAAACGATCGACGCGTGACGATGCCATCTTGCATGGCCGCGATGCGGCACGTCGAAACGCATGGGGCGAAGTGTATTCATCGTTGACGAGCGCGGAGGAGATGGCTGGGACCGAGCAGGTGACGCTCGATCCGGAAGATCTGGAACGGCTATCTATCGCCGCGCATCTGACGGGCCGCGATGCGGAGAGCGGAGAGTGGCTGGCGCGGGCGCACCAGGGATTTCTGAATCGCGGGGATACACGGGCGGCTGCGCGATGTGCGAGTTGGTTGAGTTTTGTTTCCTATCTCAAAGGAGAAACGGCGCAGGCGGGAGGTTGGTTGTCGCGAGCCCGGCGGCTGCTTGAAGCAGATGAGAATTGCCGTGAGTACGGATACCTGCTTTATGCAGACGGTTTTCGGTATGCGCGCGAAGGCAAAGGGAAAGAGGCGCTCGAATTATTTGAGAAAGCGGCGGAACTCGGCAGGCAGTGTGGTGACCAAGATCTGGCGACAATGGCGCTGCAAGGACAGGGGCGAGTGCTGATCCGGATGGGCCAGATTCCGCGTGGAGTTCCGTTGCTGGACGAAGCGATGGTGGCGATCAAGGCGGGCGAGGTGTCGTCCATGTTTGCGGGCGGCGTCTACTGCAGCGTGATTGAAGCGTGCGGCGAGATCCTCGATATGCGGCGCGCGAAAGAATGGACGCTAGCCCTCGAACGATGGTGCGCAACCCAGCCGGACATGGTGCCGTATTGGGGGCCGTGCTTGATCCGGAGAGCTGAACTATTGCAGATGCATGGCGATTGGCCGGCTGCGCTCGGTGAGGCGGAAAGTGCGTGCGAAAAGCTGTCGCAGCCGACGCCGAAGCCGCCGGTGGGCGCGGCGTTTTATCGGAAAGCAGAGGTGCATCGGCTGCGCGGGGAGTATGCGGAGGCGGAGAGCGCGTATCGGCAGGCGAGCCGATGGGAGCGCGTGCCCCGTCCGGGATTGGGGATGCTTTGGCTGGCGCAAGGGAAGCTGCAAGCAGCGCAGACGGCCGCCCAAGAACTACTGGAAGATGTGAAGGAGCCGGGGAAACGGGCGTTCGTGCTGGATGCAGCGGTGGAAATCATGCTGGCGGTAAAAGATGTGGAGGGCGCGGAAAAGGCGGCCGAGGAGTTGTCGAAAATTGCCAAGTCATTGAATGCGCCACTGCTGCACGCGCTGGCAGATCGCGCGAAAGGCGCAGTTTTGCTGGCTCAGGGGGATGCTCGAGATGCGGCCGCGGTGCTGCGGCGAGGAGTCCATGGATTTCGAGAGTTGGAGGCTCCTTATGAAGAGGGGCGGTGTCGCGTGTTGCTGGCGCAAGCGTGCCATGAGTTGGCAAACCCGGAAGCTGCGGAACTGGAGCTGAGCGCAGCGTGCGAAATCTTTCGGAAGTTGGGAGCGCATCCGGATGTGGCGAGCGTCGAGTCGTTGCTGTCAGGAAAAGAAGACGCTGGTCAAGGTTCGTTGACGTCCCGTGAGCTCGAAGTACTGCGGGCAATCGCGTCCGGCATGACGAACCGAATGATCGCGGAGCGACTGCACATCAGTGAGAAGACCGTTGCGCGACACGTGAGCAATATCTTTGTGAAGCTGGACTTGCCGTCGAGGGCTGCGGCGACGGCATATGCGTATCAGCGAGGGTTGGTCCAGGGATCTACATAAAAATACCCATGCTTAGTGGGGAGCAAAATGGGTATTCCGTTCGATGCGTGGAGTAGCTGTTTCCCCTAACCTGCGGTGATAGGGGTCGATCATGAATAAGACATTTGAAACGCACTACATCCCGACCATTGTCATTGGTGGCGGGCAAGCCGGACTGGTGACGGGGTATCACCTGAAGAAAAGAGGCTTGCCGTTTCTGATCCTGGACGCGCACGAGAGAGTTGGCGACGCGTGGCGGCGCCGGTGGGATTCTTTGCGGCTATTCACGCCAGCGCGATATCTGAACTTCCCCGGGATGAGGTATCGAGGGCCGAGGACCAGTTGGCCAACCAAGGATCAGATTGCGGACTATCTGGAGAGCTATGCGAAGAAGTTTCAGTTGCCAGTGCGCAACGGAGTGAAGGTGGATGAACTGCGGAAAGATGGCAACCGGTTTGTCGTGAAAGCGGGAAACACACAAATTGAGGCGGACAACGTGATCGTGGCGATGGCGAATTACCAGGTGCCGCGTACGCCGAGCTTCGCCAACGAACTCGATCGATCCATCGTGCAGGTTCATTCGCATGAATACAAGAATCCATCGCAGCTCCAGCCGGGCGGAGTTTTAGTGGTGGGTGCTGGGAACTCGGGCGCGGATATTGCGATGGATGTGGTCGGAAGTCATCCCACGTGGATGTCGGGGAAAGAGTCAGGCCACATTCCGTTTCGGATTGAAAGCTTTATTGCTCGGCATCTCCTAGTGCGTTTGGTTCGGTTCGTTGGACACCACGTGCTGACGCTGGGTACTCCGATCGGCAGAAAGGTGCGTCCGAAGTTGTTGCGACAAGCGTCGCCGCTGGTGCGGGTCAAACCACAGGATCTAATCGACGCTGGGGTGAAGCGCGTGTCGCGAGTGACGGGTGTGCGGAATGGGCTGCCGTCATTGTCTGATGGAACGGTGGTTGACGTGCGGAACGTAATTTGGTGCACGGGATATCGTCCGGGGTTTTCGTGGATACAGCTACCGGGAGCTTTTGATGAGGACGGACGGGTGAAGCACGATCGTGGTATGGCGAACGCAGCTCCTGGGTTGTATTTCGTAGGTTTGCACTTTCAGTACGCGATGTCGTCCGCGACGGTGATTGGAGTGAGCCGAGATGCGGAACGAGTCGTAAAGGTCGTGGCCCAGCGGATGAAGAATCGGGGCAGCGAAGCACAGAAATTCATTCAGGCAGTGCAAGCGGCGTAGAAAAAACGAGATGGTTTGATCTGGCGCTCTATCGAGCGCCATTTTTTTATGCGCTAGCTTTGTCGGAGAGAGGAAGCAGACTAGCTTGTACGCCGCCGCTTTCCTCAGTGGTTGCGGAAGTTTCGAGTTCCAGCTGTTCTTGTCCGCTAAGGGCGGTTACTTTTCCACGATAAGTTTTCAAGTGCCTTTGCGCTGTTTCGAAAGCTTCTTGCGCTTTAGAGAGGTTCTTGCCGACGTTTTCAAACTGGTTCTGGAAGAAGTCGAAAGACTTCTGAGCTTTCGCAAGTTCCTGGCGGCTCTTCTCGAAGCGGCTGGCAACTTCATACCACTTGTGAACAAGAGCGATTGTCTGCAGAGTCATCAGGAGAGTGTTGGGGGAAACGGGGAATACGCGATTCGTGTTGAGCCAATCTGCGAGGTCGCGATTGCGGATGGCTTCGAGATAAAGAGTTTCGCTGGGCAGGTACATTAGCGCGATGTCGGTTGTGCCATTTTCGGGCTGGATGTAGTTCTTGATGCGCTTTGCTTCCGTCTTCATGACGCGCACGAACTCGATACGCGCGGCTTCCACTTCGCTGTCCTCGCCACCTTCGAAAAGGGCAAGCACCTGCTCGCGGGGGAACTTCGCATCAATCGGCAATTTGCGATCCGGGAAATAGATCACGGCATCCGCGCGGCCACCACCTTCGCCCGGAGAGGCCTGGAGTGCCCACATGTGCGCGGGAAGGAAATCCGATAAGAGACGCTCAAGGCTCGCCTCGCCGAACTGTCCACGAAGATGGGGGAGCTTAAGAAGGTTGTTCAGGTCATTGATGGAGTGGCCGAGGGCTCCGACTTCACGGAGTTGTTCTTCGGCAGCCTTGAGATGTTGCTGAACTTTTTCGAACTGCGCAAAACCTTCCTTGATGTTTTCGTCGAGTTTCCTTTGGACTTGATCGGTGATCGCTAAAAGCTTTTCATCCACACGAGCGCGAATCGTATCGAGGCTATGCAAGGTGGCTTGATTCAGACAATCGAACTCCGCCTTGAGCTGCATCGTGGTGCTGGTGAGGGACTGAGTCAGTTCGCTGCGTGCTTCTTTAAGGCGGTCGGACTGTTCACGGCGGCCGCTGGAAAGCTGGTCTTCGACGGCTCCGCGCATGCGGGAGAAACCTTCTTCCAAGCGATCTGTGACTTGTTGGCGAAGATCCCCTTTGGTCTGCTCCAGACGCATGGCCATGTCGGCAGTGGCGGCGCTGAACCTT
Source organism: Terriglobales bacterium (assembly GCA_036265385.1). Lineage (GTDB taxonomy): Bacteria > Acidobacteriota > Terriglobia > Terriglobales > Acidobacteriaceae > DATAPD01. The sequence continues at coordinate 426,034 of DATAPD010000015.1, read as the reverse complement.
TGAGTCAGGGCATTCTCGAGACTTTCGTTCTGAGCGGCAAGATCTTTTATTACAGCAGCTTGCGAGCCATTCGCGAACCGTTGGTAGAGCATGTACATGAAGACCAGAAGTACAACATTCAAGACGAAAACGAGGCCGAGCAGGAATGTCCCCATCGTAAGGTGCTCAACCGGATTCTAGAGTCTAGCCTCGCAATTGGAAAGCGGAACTTTCGCTTTTTCTCTGCCATCTATGTTTCGGGCCCTTATCGCGACTTTGACGCTGCTGCTGGCCATGTGGGGCGACCCTCAGGCGCCGAAAGCACAAGACAGCACGTCGAAAACGCCAGTGCAGCCCTCCCTGCGTTCGGCATCAATGGACCGATATCCTGCGAGCGCAGCTTTTGACGAGCAAGCCGAGGCACAGTTGCTGAGGTTGGCCAACCAGGATCGCGCCCTCGCTGGCTTGCCGGTGCTGGAGTTTAATGAAGGGCTGACGCAGGCGGCCCGTAAACATGCATTCGCCATGGCCCAACAACGGCAGCTGTCACACCAGTTTGCCGGAGAACGTGCATTGGGAAGTCGCATTGCCGAGGCTTCCGATTTGCGACTGGATCAAGCCGGCGAAAATGTCGCACTCGATCTCAATATCGATTCCGCGCAAGACCATTTGATGGCGTCACCGCCGCATCGCAGGAATTTGCTCGATCCAGGTTTCAATGTCGCGGGATTCGCCGTCGTTCGATCCGATGGGCGCCTGTATGTGGTGCAGGATTTCGCGCATCGTCTTACGGCGTATTCGCTGCACCAGTCGGAAGCCCAAGTTGCGGACGCCCTCAATCAGTGGCGGATGCAGCACAAATTGGGTGCGCTTGTGGCTACAGCTCCGGCCGAAATCCGCGATGCCGCATGTGGCATGGCGCAAACAAATATGCTCAATACCAAAACGATCCGAGGCTTATCTGAGGGACGCAGCGTAATCACCTATACGCAATTGCAACCGCAAGTGCTGCCAAACGGAATCGATCGAGTAGTTTCAAGCGCAAAGCTGAAGCAGGTCGCAATAGGAGTATGCTTCGGACGAAGTTCCACTTATCCGAACGGCACATACTGGGTCGTCCTGTCATCGCAATAGTTCAGAAGCGAGCATCCTCTCCCGTACTCCTGCATAGGAAATGAAGTCCCGGCCAGAGCTTGGACGGGTCCGTCGCGTTTAGTCACGCCAAACCACGGGTTTCACTCTGCACACCTGTGCTAACCTCGATTCAGCCCGCGTTGTTGCAGTCCTATGGATTCCTCGCAGAAAATCCGCATCGGTACGGCTGGTTGGTCGTATAAAGATTGGGACGGCATTGTCTATCCCCCGGAAGTAACGAGGCGAAAGCTTCATCCGCTGGAATATCTTGCGCAGTTCTTCGATGTGATTGAGATCAATACGTCGTTCTACGGGCATATCCGGCCTGAGCTGGGACGATTGTGGTGCAAGAAAGTCGCGGGAGTGAATCCGAATTTCACGTTCACTGCGAAGTTGCACCGATCTTTTACGCACTCGCCGGTTGCGGTGGTTGGGCCGACTTCGGCTGCGACGATTCAGCCAACCGATGAAGATGAAGCCTCTGCTCGAGAAGGACTGGATACGCTTGCGTCGGAAGGGAAGCTAGGCGCGATCCTCATTCAGTTTCCGATATCGTTCAAAAACACCAGCTTGAATCGGGAGTACCTGGATCGACTCTTGAGGCAATTCATCGAGTATCCGAGAGTGGTGGAGGTTCGACATTCGAGCTGGGAAAATCCGGATACATTCGCGCACTTTGCAGCGCAGAACGTAGCGTTCTGCAATATCGATCAGCCGATGCTGGGGAAAGCAATCGGCCCTACAGAACATGTGACATCGAGCCTGGGTTATGTTCGGCTCCATGGCCGCAACTACAAGGAATGGTTTGAGAGCGATAACCGGGACGACCGGTACAACTACCTGTACAAGGCGACGGAACTCGAAGGCTGGAAGACGAAAATCGAGAACGTGGCCGAAAAAGCGAAGACAACCTACGTTATCGCCAACAATCATTTTGAAGGCAAAGCGGGAGTGAACGCGCTGGAATTGAAGTCGATGTTGACAGGCAAACGTGTGCAAGCACCAGCGCCGCTGGTCAAAGCTTATCCGGAATTACGGAAGTTTGCGGACCCGGTGGAGCAGGGTCCATCCAATCTGTCGTTGCTCGCCTAACTCTTGCCTGCGTAATGCAAGGAACAAATCTCCTCTATCTTGCGTATTAAAGAGTGCAGACATTGTGGGGTAATCCAGACTCACTGACGCATCAGTCGTGCGTCTAATTCTGCAGAGATTTCGGAACGGAAAGAGGGATGTATGGACGCGAAATACAATGCTTTTATCGACAGTTTGCCATGGAGAGTTGTGCTGAACCTGACGGGGTTCGCGTTGTGGCTAGGGCTGGCATACGGCTTACTGAAAGCGGCGAAATTCTAAACTGCGTTTGGGATGAGCGCCGTCATCAGATTGGAATCATTATTCGGCCAGCGGGCTGTTAACATCGCCGGATGTTCAACTTCGGCCAACCAAAAACTTTTGGCGATTGGTTAGTCCACATTGCGGGAGCCATCGTCGCAATTTTTCTTATCTGGTGGATGCTTCGAGTCTACGTGCTGTGAGTGGGGCGTGCTCGTTCTCGATAGGTGACTAGCAATTCTGGCTTGTCTCGGGTCGAATCGTCAGTATTTCGGCGCAAGCACATTTCACGTGCTAGCCCTTGTGCCAGATCATGTCCACTTTTATCGGCATCTCGTCCTTGATCGGTATCGTCAACAGCGAAGGTGGATCGATGGCGAAATCAGAGACCTTGGCGGGGATGATGCCTGAAATGTGGTGTTGTGTCCCGTTGACAGTTTGCTGAAAAGGAATATGCGAGTAGTGCATCGCGTGTCCTACAAATTCGACGTCGAGGTCCAAAGAGACACTCGTTTGATTGAGTGACGACTCTGGCAACTGTGTACGGAGTGTCACCATGGGAAACTGAGCACCACGCGTGACCTGAATCATGTGCAGGTCGCGATTGCTGTCTCCAGAGTCGAACGACTTCACCGGCACTGCGATCAAGAAATCACACCGCTCGTCATGGCAGACTCCCTTTCCGCGCGCTGCATGGCTTACTCCGTCGATTTGGTGTAGAGGATGCGATACGTGATAGGAAAGAGTGCTTGTGTCCAGCACCCATTGGTCCGTATCTGCCGCGAAGGTGAGCGCGGTCGATAGGATGATGCCGATCGCGAAATTTTTGAACATGAGGCTCCTTAGAATTTGAAGGAGACTGAGGCAATCGCTGCTCCGTATGCGATCGCGGTAATGTAGGCGACAGGAGCGTGCGCACTAGCAATGCCGTGAACTTTCTCGCCCCTGCTTTTTTGCTCAAAAGCCATTGCGCCCAGGATTGGAGTGAGAATCATCCCTGGCCCGTGTATCCAAGCTAAGGCCTTATGCACGCGTATCGGTCCCTTACTTGGAATTTCGTGCAGTTTCGGCGCGAAGATGGCATAGCCCGCTGTGGCAATGTAAAGGCCAGCCGTGCTGGCACCCAACGCTGCGTGCAGATCCCGAGCCGTGGAACTAGTGTCGTGTCCTCCAGCCATGCTTCCGGTCACCACCGTTGCGACCAATGGCACGGCGGTAATCAGGCCGAGCCGCTGATGAATTTTCAGCATGTGGGAGCGCTTGTCGAGCTTGGCCTGCTCCTCGGGATTTGGTTTCGTCTGCTCTGTAGGAAATCCAAGATCACCTAAGGATGGAGCGCCCTGCTGTTGACCTGATCCTTGAGGCTGAGACTGGCCCGCTGGCTGGGGTTGCTGGGTTGCGGAGTTATTGCTGCTGTTGTTCTGTGGTTGTGGATTGTCAGGCAACTCGGCGATTGTTCTGGTGTCCTGGGTTTGAGGCTGGACCGCTTTTGTCGATTGCGCAAGACATGTGGCGGACAACAAGCAGGCTAAGACAATGGCTGCTGGTTTGAGGACGTCACTTGGCATGATCATCTCCAAAGTGGACGGATTTGAAACCCGATGCCCAAGCTTGAAAGTGGGATGCTGCTCGTATAGGAGAGTGATGTCTAAGGTTAGGAAATCGTGTTGGCGAAAGCGGAGCTAAGGTCTTCGCACTAGGGTTCGAGCATGCGAAGACGTGGCAAGCAGTAAATAGAACGCTTACTTCGCGGCGAGGACTTCTTTCGCAGCGTAGTGAGATTCGACATACTCGTCGAGTATCTGGATGAACTCCTCGACAATCTTGTCGCCTTTGAGAGTGGTAAAGAGGCGTCCGTCGACGTATACGGGGGCTTTCGGTTCTTCGAAGGTGCCGGGCAAGGAAATGCCGATGTTGGCATGCTTCGATTCTCCGGGACCGTTAACCACGCAACCCATCACCGCAAGCTTCATCTCTTCCACGCCCACGTAGCGGTCTTTCCAGGTTGGCATCTGCTCGCGCAAGTAAGACTGGATCTGTTCGGCCATTTCCTGGAAGAAGGTGCTAGTGGTGCGTCCGCAACCGGGGCAAGCGGTGACTTGCGGAGTAAAGCTACGGATACCGATGGACTGGAGAATCTGTTGTCCAACGCGAACTTCTTCCGTGCGATCACCGCCGGGCGCGGGAGTGAGCGAAACACGAATCGTGTCGCCGATACCCTCCTGCAAGACCACGGCTAAGGCTGCGGACGATGCGACGATTCCCTTGGCTCCCATGCCTGCTTCGGTGAGGCCGAGATGCAGCGGGTAATTGCAGCGGGCGGCGAGGGATCGATAGACGTCGATCAGATCCTGCACGCCACTAACTTTGGCGCTGAGGATTACCTGGTCGGGGCGAAGTCCGTACTTCTCGGCGAGGGAAGCGGAGTTCAACGCGCTGACGACCATGGCTTCCATGGTTACTTCACGAGCGTCTTTCGGCTCCGCGAGCCTGGAGTTGTCGTCCATCATTTTCGTGAGGAGCGCGCTGTCGAGAGAGCCCCAGTTGACACCGATGCGAACCGGCTTTTGATTTTTGACCGCGACTTCGATCATGGTGCGAAAGTTGTCGTCGTTTTTGCGGCCCACGCTCACGTTGCCGGGGTTGATGCGGTATTTGGCGAGAGCTTCGGCACAGGCGGGATATTTCGTGAGCAGCAGGTGTCCGTTGTAATGGAAGTCGCCAATGATTGGGACGCGGATTCCTTGTTTATCGAGCTCTTCGACGATTTTGGGCACGGCGGCAGCAGCTTCGTCGTTGTTGACCGTGACCCGGACGAGCTCGGAGCCGGCGCGCGCGAGGTCCGCGACTTGCTTGACGGTGGAGGGGATGTCGGCGGTATCGGTGTTGGTCATCGACTGCACCACAATTGGTGCATCGCTGCCGACGCGCACACCTCCGATGGTTGCCGTCACGGTCTTTCTGCGCTGAATCTGAGCCATATGGGAAGTACTAGTTTAGCACGCGGGCGGCGCTCCAGGCGGAGCGCAACTCACTGAAGCTTAAACAGTTTAAGAGTGTCCAGAGAGAGGATGCGTGCAATACGCGCGAGATCCCTGGCCTCGCTTGAGAAGACGCGAGGCTTCGGGATGACGTCTTCCATCTGGGTGAGAGTAAATGACTAGTCTTATGGCAACCGCTGCGCAAGGCCTGGGATCGTTTTCATCAAGTCGTTGTAAATGACCATGGCTGCGAAGAGTACCAGGAAGACGAAGGCTGCCTGGTAAATACGTTCCTTAATCGAAATGCTGATGTCCCGGCGCATGATTCCTTCAAGAAGGAGGAACAGGATTACACCTCCATCGAGGATGGGAATCGGAAGAAGGTTGAAGATGCCGAGGTTGAGACTGATGGCGGCTGTGAGTTCGAGCAGCGGTGTCCAGCCCTTTTCCATGGCAGCCTGTCCGGCGGCCTGACCGATGCGGACGGGACCTTCGATGGTGCGCAGCGAAACTTTGCGCTGAACCATCTTCTGCACGAGTTCGAGGATAAGGAATGAGGCCCTCTTGTTCCGCTCGAGCGACATGTTGAACGCAGCAACCAGCGGCAGGCGCGTGACCTTCATCGGAATGCTGGAGATGCCAACGCGATAGCGTTTTTCGCGAAGCCCGCTGACGTCACTCAGGACAGGCGAAACAGTAAAGGTTTTCGTTTGTCCGTCACGCAACACGGTCAACTCGACAGGTTGATCCTTGGTGCGCTTCAGAGTTTCGATCATTGCTTCCAGAGCAGGGACGGGCTGCCCATTGACCGCGGTGATCTGGTCGCCGACCTTCAGGCCTGCTTTCTCTGCGGGCATCCCTGCTTCGAGATCGGTGATGGTGACAGCGGGCTGCTTCGGAATCCAGCCGGAGAACCCGATCTGCGATACGCCAGTCGGTTCGGGCACGATTGTCTTCTCGATTAACTGTCCGTTGCGTTCGATTGTGACGTGCAACGGCTGATTCGGACTGAGGGCTTCCTTCGGATCGACCTGCTCCCATGTGGGATTGGAAATGTCTTCAATCTTTTTGATGCGGTCGCCGACCTGGACTCCGGCTTTGGCGGCAGGTGTGTCGTCCATGACCCAGCCCACAACGGCGGGTTCGTCGAGGAACGCCGGATACTCGTAGTGCACCATGTAAACAGAAGTCAGCAGGAAAACGGCAAGGAAGATATTCATCGCCGGGCCAGCGAGGGCGATAAAGAAGCGCTGCCAACGCGGATGGCTCAGGAATTCACCGGGATCGCCGGTGCGCTCGTCCATCGGATTTTCACCCGACATTTTGACGTATCCGCCGAGCGGGATGGCGGCAATGCGGTAGTCCGTTTCGCCTTTGCGAAAACCGATAAGACGAGGACCGAAGCCGATCGAGAAAACTTCGACTCGTACTTTGAAGAATTTGGCTACGGCATAGTGTCCGAACTCGTGGATCAAAATCATGAATCCGAGGACGGCCACCATGGCGATGATGGATATAAAGACAGAACTAAAGAATTGAGCCATTTCGCGAACTAATTCCTTTGCCGAGCTGCCGAAATCGAGGGTACAGAACCTTGGATGCGGCGAACTGACGTTATGTATTCACCGGCGGCAACTCGGGCCTCGGCGTCGAGCTTTAGAACCTGCTCGATAGACTCCAGTTTGACAGCTTTTGTTGCAGACAGCACTGACCCGATGGTGCCAGGGATCTCGTCGAAGGGGATCTGCCCGTCGAGGAAGGCAGCAACTGCAACCTCGTCAGCGGCATTCAACGCGATGGTTTTGGCCCCGCCTGCCTCGACTGCCTCGTAAGCCAGCCGCAGACAAGGAAATTTCTCCATATCCGGGGGGGTGAAGTCGAGATGCCGCAGGTCCATGACCGGGAAGCGGAGGTCCGAAGTGATGCGTTCCGGATAAGTCAGCGCATACAAGATCGGCAACCGCATGTCGGTCACGGAGAACTGGGCAAGTATGCTGCCATCCACAAACTCGACCATGGAGTGGATCGTAGATTGTGGATGGACAATGACTTGCACCTGGCTCGGCGGCACATGAAAGAGGCGGCAGGCCTCGATTACTTCAAAACCCTTGTTCATCAGGGTTGCGGAGTCGATGGTAATTCGCTTCCCCATTTTCCAGGTCGGGTGATTGAGGGCCTGTTCGACCGTAATGTTGGGGAACTCGGATTTCGGGGTTTTCAGGAATGGGCCGCCGGAAGCGGTGAGCCAGATTTGATAGACCTCTTCCATGCGTCCGCCACGCAGGCATTGATGGACTGCGTTGTGCTCGCTGTCGATTGGCAGGATGGGTTTGCCCTGACGGTGCGCTTCGGCAGTGATGAGGTCGCCAGCAACAACAAGCGATTCCTTATTTGCAACACCGAGAGTTTTGCCCGCTTCGACGGCCGCGTAGGTGGCTTCGAGTCCCGCGACGCCGACGATGGCGCTTACGACGAAGTCGACGTCGGGAAGAGTGGCGACACGAACTGCGCCGCCTGAACCGAAAACGATTTCTGGTTGTGTAAAGCCGGCGGTACGAAGTCGCGCACTTAGTTTCTCAGCATCTTGTTGAGAGGCCATCGAAATCAGCTGAGGCTTCCAACGAATGGCTTGCTCGCAGGCAAGGCCCACATTGCTGCCGGCCGCCAAGGAAATGACCTGGAAGCGGTCCGGATAAGACTCGACGACGCTGAGAGTGCTTCGCCCGATCGATCCCGTCGAGCCTAAGATGGCGATCCGTTTCATGCTGGACGTAAACATCTATTCTACGGGAAGAGGAACAAGTAGTCAGTGGTTAGTGGTCGGTGGTCAGCGGAAAGTCATGCTGACACTGAATACGGTCATGGGAGAATCACACAGCAGGTCCTTCAGACGCAAAGAACGCTCCTTCAGGATGACAAACAAAATACAGCAGGTCCTTCAGACGCAAAGAACGCTCCTTCAGGATGACAACAAAATGTGGACGCGGCGGCGTGACCCTTCGCTTCTGATTGATGACCACTGACTACTGACTAAATCACCCTTCCTACTGAAGCACTCTCCAGGATGCGTAGATCCACATGATGGGGGCGGCGAAGAGGAGCGCGTCGACGCGGTCGAGCATGCCGCCATGACCTGGCAGAATGGCTCCGGAATCTTTTACGCCTGCGCCGCGCTTGATGAGAGATTCGACGAGATCTCCAAATTGAGCTGCGATGTTCAGCACTAACGACAGAATCATCACCGTCCAGATTTCGGGTTTTTCGAGTCCGAAAATGCCATCACGGCGTTCAATCCATCCGTGATTCAGAAGCCATGTACTGATTTGTACGGAATCGCGCAGAAATATAGTTCCAATCAGGACACTTGCGGCGACCGACGCGATTGCACCCTCCCAGGTTTTTTTAGGGCTGATGCGAGGTGCCAACAGATTTTTGCCCAAACTCTTGCCGATGAAGTAGGCGAAGATGTCTCCGGCCCAGACGACCAGGAGCACATAGATGATGAAGATCGCTCCCGAAGGTTGCTGCCGGAGCTGCACTAGGAAAGCCAGAGGCAACGCGGCATACACAAATGCGAATGACGATGCTGCCGCCGAGGGATAGGCGGTGCTGAGGTCGGGGCGACGCATCGACAAAGCCAAAAAGAAAAAGGGAACCACGCAAGCAAGAAAGGCTGCGCTGTAGACGAAAACTCCTGTCGAGAGGAGAGGCTTCTGTTGGCCGGCATCGATTGCTAAAATCGCGAACACCGCAGCGACGGCGACGTAGGTGGCCCGGTAGTAGGGCACCACGCCGTACGCTTCCGTGAGCTTAAGCAGTTCGCGGGCCGTCAGCAGGGCAATGATGGAGGTTGTTAGAGCCAGGACCGGGACGGAGGCGTGCAAGACAAGCAGCAGGACAACCGGGATGAGGACAATCGCTGTGGCGATGCGTTTGAGCACGAAGGAAGTGGCCTCAGCTGTGGACCGCTTGATGCGAATCCTCGTTCAGTCCGCCGTACCGTCGTTCGCGTTTCTGATACTCCGCAATTCCTTCGAGCAAGTGGACGCCGCGAAAATCGGGCCAGAGCGTGGGCGTCACATAAATTTCTGCATACGCGAGTTGCCAAAGCAGAAAATTGCTCAACCGCATCTCGCCGCTCGTACGAACAACCAGATCCGGATCGGGAAGGTGCCGAGTATACAAGTGTCGGCTCACTGCTTCTTCATCGATCTTCACGTGGTCGAGCCCACCGTTTGAAGCGGCCACCTTCATGATTGATCGAAATGCATCCACAAGCTCTGAGCGTGCACTGTAGTTGAGTGCCAAGGTGAGCACCATTCCGGTGTTGCGAGATGTAGCTTCGCGGGCCCACTCCATGCGCTCCTGAACTTCTTTCGGAAGCTCGTACTGCCGGCCGATGTATTCCAGACGAATGTTGTTCTCGTTCAGCGTGGGGACTTCGGCTTTGAGATAACGGGCCAGCAGGCCCATCAAAAAACCAACTTCGCCCTTAGGACGCTTTTTCCAGTTCTCTTCCGAGAATGCGTAAAGTGTTAGGGCTTGGATATGAATGCGAGCAGCGGTTTCGACAGTAGATCGAACCGCGGTTACCCCGGCACGATGGCCCGCGATGCGCGGCATATGACGACGGCGGGCCCAACGCCCGTTGCCATCCATAATGATCGCGATGTGTCTGGGAAGCCGCTCGGGGTCGAGTCGCGAATAAACTTCAGTTTCCTTGCGATCGAGCCCCGCGGGAACTTTGTGCCGCACGCGTGACCTCTGCAATTCGAAGCTAACACAGCACTTACGTCCATGCAATGCGACATCGGTGGACCGTTAAGGAACTCCGGATCGAAATCAGATATCCGCGTAAGTAGGCTTATTCGCTTTTTTCGCGGGCCTCTTCCGGAAGGAGCTTAAGCTCAAGCTTCTCGGTGTGGCGCAGGATTGTGATCGCGCATGGAACGCCCACACGAGTTTCCGTCAATGCGCGATGGAGGTCATCCACACCTGCAACGGGGTGACCGTCGAGGCCGACGATTACATCACCGTCGCGAAGCCCGGCGCGCTCCGCAGGACTGTTCTTTTCCGTCGAGAGCACGACAACGCCAGTCTCCTTCGCGAGGTCATAAAAACGCACGACCCGACGCAGAAGAGGAACGGTTTGAGCCGACACCCCGATGTAGCTGCGACGAATTCGTCCTTCCTGCAGAAGGCGGCTGGCAACAAACTTTGCGGTGTTGATGCCGATGGCGAAGCAGATTCCCTGGGCTGGCAAAATCGTGGCCGTGTTTACTCCGACGACTTCGGCTCGAGAATTCACGAGTGGTCCTCCGGAGTTGCCGGGGTTTAAGGAGGCATCGGTTTGTATTACGTCTTCGATCAGGCGTCCGGAGTACGAGCGCAATGATCGTCCGAGTGCGCTGACTACGCCAGCCGTTACGGTGGACTGGAATCCGTAGGGACTGCCGATCGCGACGACAAGTTGACCGACGCGCAGGCGCTGCGAATCGCCCAGGCTGGCTGCCGTGATGTGCAAGCTTTCGGTATGAGGAGCGTCAAGACGCACCACTGCCAAATCAGTAGCGGGATCGTCGCCGATCGTCCGAGCGGGGAGTTGCCGGCCATCCATGAGGGTGACGAGCACCCGTGTAGCATCGTGGACGACATGGCTATTCGTGAGGACGAGGCCGTCGGGCGTAAAGATAAATCCTGAACCGCCGCCTCGACGCTCGCGAGGCTCACCAGAACGCGATCTTCCGGCTTGATGGACTTCAATGTTGACGACTGAAGGACTGATGCGCTCGACCGCACTCGTGACTGCCTGAGAATAGGCGTCAAGCAAAGGCGCATCCGAGTGCGCTGGAGCCGGGGAGATCGGCGAAGAACCAGGCACAATTCCCGGCTCTGAAGAAACAAACTCCACAGAATTTTCAAAATACATACTGGATAGATGTTGGTCGATCTGGGTGGGATTCAAGGGGCAGTGGTGGTGGCCAGTTCTTGGTGCAGCTGATGAATGTCCGTTCCGGGTCAGTGTGATTCACGCAACGAGCAATAAAAAAAGCCGGAGCTCGAAAGCCCCGGCTTCTTCGTTGGCTGGTTGCCCGGATAAAACTAAACTCGACTCACTCAGATGTACTCAGCAGTCCATAGGTTGCTGAGAGGCCAAGCCAGCTAATGGTTATGCACTTCGTCGTGGACGGATGGTGAGGTCGCGCACCTGTGTAAGGATGCTCGACATCTGCATGCCGTTCAGTTGCGAGACAAAGGGCAGAAGTTCGGCGATGAATTGATCCTGCATCAAATCGCGGATTTCTTCCTGACGCGATTTTTCGCCGCCAGACAAAAGATCGGGCACAGTTACCTCCAAGGCGCGCGCCAGACGCTCGAGAGAGGAAAGCGTGGGTGTGGCCTTTTCATTTTCGATTTTCGAAACGTATGTGCGAGGTACGGACATACGAGTCGCCAACTGACGCTGACTGAGTCCGTTGCGAAGACGTAGGGATCGGATGGAGGTCGCGAGATTCAGGTGGCCAGGGCCGTGTCCGGGCATTGGCAAGATCTGAGGCTCGGGTGGCGCCGACACCATTTCCGGTTCGTCCTCGTCCAAAGACAGGTGGCATCGCCGGCACAAATTATTGGTTGTACGGAATTGAACTAGGGAACAACGATCGCAACGGACGACCTCCCGGGAATCCACAGGAGCGAGTGTCGTGGCCATCGGTTTGTGGGAGTGCCAGAGCGGGCGACTCCTGAAGTTGCAAAACTTGTGCAACTTCCAAGCTGAAGCGTAATCTGCAGGTTATAGCCTGTGGATGTCAAGAAAAAAGTAGAGCGACATACAAACCATCCCGACGAAAACTACAATTGTTCAACAATATTCAGGAGAAAACAGGGAAGAAAACATGGTTGATCGAACCGCTGCGTGGGGTTTACTAACTGAGTTCACCCAATCGGAAAGTCTGCGGAAGCACGCGTTGGCGGTAGAGGCGTGCATGCGCGCTTATGCGGGGGAGCTTGCGCCGGGTGAAGAAGATTTGTGGGGCGTCGTCGGGTTAGTTCATGACTTTGATTATGATCGCTGGCCAAGTATCGACGAGCATCCTTACAAAGGGAATGTGATCTTGCAAGAACGAGGCTACTCGGACGAGATTCGCAAAGCGATCATGTCGCATGCCGAGTACTCAGGTGTTCCGCGCGAGACGCCGATGGAGAAGGCGCTGTTTGCGTGCGATGAGTTGGCAGGATTTATTACTGCCTGTGCGCTCGTGAAGCCGGGGAAGTCGCTGGCTGAGGTGGAAGCGAAGTCAGTTAGAAAGAAGATGAAGGACAAAGCCTTCGCGCGAAGCGTGAATCGAGACGATATCGTGAATGGCGCGGCGAATTTGGGAGTTGAGCTCGAGGCGCACATCGCATTCTGCATCGATGCGATGAAGGGGATCGCGGGAGAGTTGGGGTTGGATGGGAGTGCGGCGAAGAGTGCATGATTGTCGTGCCGAGAATCACGCTGAATGACTAGTGCAGTACCTGCGCTACTCTTCTGCTCGTCAGCAACTCGCTGATCCTCTCGAAGTCCTTGTACATGACGCGGTCTTTTTCCATGGTGGGGCAAACGGATCGTATAGCTGCGTGCGCCGCTTGCAGAGGCTTGGATGTTTTTAGCGGGGCGAGGAAGTCGATTGCTTGAGCGGCGGCCATCGCTTCGATGGCAAGAGTGTTGCGCGTATTGTCCACGATTTTCTTGAGCTTAATGGCGGCGGCCATACCCATCGAAACATAGTCTTCCTTGTTACCGGAGGTGGTGATTGAATCCACCGATGCGGGATGCGCCAGTACTTTGTTTTCGCTCACGAGGGCCGCGGCGGTCACCTGCGGCATCATGAATCCGGAATTCAATCCGGCGCCTGGCGCCAGAAAAGGCGGAAGGCCTTCGCTAAGGGCAGGGTTCACCATGCGTTCGAGTCGTCGCTCGCTGATGCCCGCAAGAGCGCTCAACGCGATGCCGAGGTAATCGAGAGAGAAGGCGACGGGCTCGCCGTGAAAGTTACCGCCAGAAATCACGTCTCCATCGGAATCTGCTGAGCTACGCTCCGCTGGACGGGCGAGGGCGCCCGTCCCCACATGGGCTTCCGCTCCGGCGTGGGTGTTTGGGAACACTAGCGGGTTATCGACTGCGGCATTCATTTCTATTTCAAACACCTCGCGGCAATGCGTGAGAGTGTCGCGCACCGCGCCATGCACCTGCGGCATGCAGCGCAGTGAGTAGGCGTCTTGAACACGTCCGCAGTCGCGATGTGATTCCCGAATAGAGCTGTCAGCGAGGAGCTTGCGTAAATTCGCGGCGGTGCGCATCTGGCCTGGATGTGGCCGAGCCTTGTGGATGCGTTCGTCGAACGCGGCGTCGGTGCCCTTGAGGGCGTCACACGTGAGAGCGCCGATTACGTCTGCCGAATCAACCAGGGTTTCTGCCGCGAGCAGAGCCAATGTTCCCACTGCCAGCATGGCCTGCGTACCGTTGATTAAGGAGACCGCCTCTTTCGCTTCAAGGACGAGAGGCTTTATCTGAGCTTGCCGGAGTGCGTCGGCGCTGGAGATGTGGCCGCCTTTTCCATCGTGACATTCGCCTTCGCCAATCATCGCGAGGGCCAGGTGTGCGAGCGGAGCCAAGTCACCGCTTGCTCCGACGCTGCCCTGGGAAGGAACTACAGGCGTGATTCCGCGGTTCAGCATCTCGCAAATCGTGTCGATGGTGATGGCGCGAACGCCCGAGTGTCCCTTGGACAATGAGGCTGCACGCAGCAGCATCATGGCGCGAGTTTCGGAAATGGAAAGTGGCTCACCGACTCCGACTGCGTGGGACCGGATAAGGTTGAGCTGTAATTCGCGGATCTGGTCGCCGGCGATGCGAACATCGCTGAGTTTGCCTACGCCCGTGGTGATCGCGTAGGAGATTTTGTTGTTAGCCACAAGGGAGTCGACGATCGCGCGCGCCCTGTCGACACGTTCGCGCGCGTCAGGGGCGAGCAGGACGGCGCGTTTCTCGACAGCAACTTCGTGGACCGATTCGGGCGTCAGATCGTTTCCGTTGATGTGAAGGGCTTTCATGATTCAGCTTTCAGTTCCCAGCTCATTCCCGGGCGTGATGCTCACATTAATCAAAAGCAGGTCCTTCGCTACGCTCAGGATGACAAGCATTAAACCTTACTTCCCGGTTGCCTCACGGAACACAGACATGTACTTGTCCGGAATCGATGTCTTCCTCATCTGCGCGTCTGCGACGATATGCGTTGTCTCGCCTTCGGCCAGTAAGATTCCGTCTGAGACTCGCACCAGCTCATATCCAAAGTGAATGACGGATTCTCGCACGTTCTTCAAATGTGTGCGCACAACGATCTCGTCGTCGTACCGAGCGGGAGCCTTGTAGCGGCAGCGTGCGTCGACGACGGCGATGAAACAGTTGTCTCCGGTTTCCATGTCCTTGTAGGAAAAGCCAAGCTGCCGCAGGAGTTCGACGCGTCCTACTTCAAACCAGATGAAATGATTCGAGTGATACACCACACCCATTTGATCGGTTTCGGCATAGCGCACGCGAAGCCGAGTCTCGTTGACGGTAGGATTCGCGTTCACTGTCCACTCCAGCGCGGCTTGCGCTTTTCGAGAAACGAGGAAACTCCCTCGCGGAAATCGGCGGTGGAACGAATCGCAGCGTTTTCGCGAACAGCGCTATCGATCTGCGTGTCCATTTCGGTGCGTGCAGCATCGCTCAACAATCGCTTCGTGTAACGCAGGGACGCGGGACTATTTTCTATCAGTAGAGTGGCAAGTTCCCGTGCACGGGTCAGCAATTTGTCGGCGGGAACAATTTCAGAGATCAGGCCAATGCGCTTCGCTTCCTCTGCATCGAAGTGGCGGCCGGTCAGCAATAGATCGCGGGCAATCTTTTCGCCGACCTGCCGTAGGAGGAAGGTCGACACAATCGCCGGGACGAAGCCGATCCTGACTTCGGTGTACCCAAACTTTGCTTCGGGGACGGCCAATGTAAAGTCGCACAAGGTGGCCAGACCCGTTCCTCCTGCGATTGCGGCCCCATTTACAGCGGCAATCGTAGGCTTAGGAAAGTCGTACAGTGTGCGAAACAAGCTGGCCATCGTTCTCGAATCTTCGAGACTTTGCTCCGGAGTGCGACCGATGAGCGCCTTGAGGTTATCGAGGTCCATGCCGGAACAGAAAGCCTTGCCAGCCCCCGTTAGGATCAGAACTTGAGAGGATGATTTTGCGACATCCTGCAATGCCGATAGCAGGTCTTGGATCAAGTCGTAACTGATGGCATTGCGTTTGTCCGGGCGGTTCAGCGTGACGGTCGCGATGCCGGTGTCGTAAGTGAGTTCAATCGTTGTGTAGTTCATGTTCAAATTCGCACGATTCCGCGATTCGCACGCGTCGCTCTATGTTCGCAAAAACTCGTGCTGATGGGTGAAGAACCGTAGCCGATTCTAATCTGCCGCGCTCGAACTTGTGTACTGAGCACGCAAACCGTCAGTCGCTTTCAGGAGCACATCAAGCGATTTCAGCGGTGGTAGTTGCGCGCCACGTCCGCGAAGGGCTTCAATGACGCGTTCGGTAGGAATGTTCCCGATTAGTGCATCCTGCGCGAACGGACATCCGCCGAGGCCACCGATCGCCGAATCGAATCGACGGCAACCGGCGTCGTAAGCCGCGAGAATTTTGTCGGCTGCCTGTTCGGGGCGCGAATGTAAATGCACCCCGATTTCGAGATAACCGTACTTTGACTGGATCGCGTTTACCAGTTCGCTGATCTGTTGCGGGGTCGCCATGCCTACCGTATCGGCGAGTGAAATCGTTTTAATTCCCTGGGACTCGAGCAGATTCACCGCCTCAACGGTCTCATCTATGGTCCAAGGATCGCCATAGGGATTTCCGAAAGACATCGAGATGTACACCACAACATTGAGACCAGCCTCATCGGCTTTCTTTTCTATTTTCTCAAGCTCCTCGATGGCATCTTCAAGGTTTTGCCGTTGATTGTTCTGTAAAAATGTTGGAGAGACGGAATACGGAAAGCCGACGGTTGTGACTGCTTCGCTACTGATCGCCCGCTGAGCACCTTTTTCATTGACCACGATGCCGATGATCTCGACGTCGTCCGGTGGATCGAGTTCTTTCAGAACCTCTTCAGAGTCCGCCATCTGGGGCACGGCATTGGGGGAGACGAAAGAGACAGCGTCAATGTGCTTGAACCCAGCGCTGATCAGGGCTTTGAGATAGTTCACTTTTATATCACTAGGGATTTGTCCCTTGAGACCCTGCCAGGCGTCGCGGGGGCACTCGATCAGTTTGACGGAATCAGCCGTTGGCATTTAGCTCCTAGCTCCTGGCTGAGTGTTTCTAGCAATCACTTCAAGGCCTCGCGGACATTCTCTGATGTGGCTCTACGCTTTCTGTGTGCGATGTCACTGACCAATAGAGGAACGGCGAGCAAAAATGCAATTCTGCCCACCCCATGGAGAACGTACACCGGTAATGGATATTGAACATTTGACCCGGATAAATGCCATTTACCGTCTTCGATTTCTAGATTGTAAACAGTTGAAGAGCGCGATCGTTCTACATCCGTTTGAGAGTAGCGTTGCCATGCAAACGCGGTTCCGATACAGGCAGCTGCAACGAGAAACAGAATTTTGGTGAGCCTGCTAATCATGCTGATTTTAAGTAATTCACGCCACGTTACCGATAATGATCATGTCTGCAGCACTCCCACCTTGAACTCTGGCACGTCTGGATTGAGTGCCGCGGCTTCGAGGGCTTGAGTGATGGCGTCTCGAGTTTCCATCGGGTCGATGATGCGGTCGATCCAGAGCCGCGCTGCCCCGTAGCGAGGATCGGTCTGCTCGTCGTACGTACGCTTTACTGATTCGTACAATTCTTTCTTTTCCTCGTCGCTGAGCTTCTTGCCGCCGCGCTCGAGTTGCTTCACTTTGATTTCGACCAGGGTACCTGCAGCGGAGTCGCCGCTCATTACAGCGTACTTGGCGCATGGCCACGCGAAAACGAAGCGAGGATCATAGGCTTTGCCACACATGGCATAGTGCCCGGCGCCGAAAGATCCGCCGACGATCACGGTAATCTTCGGTACCACGGAATTTGAAACTGCGTTCACCATCTTGGCGCCCGCCTTGATGATGCCGCTCCACTCGGCGTCGCGTCCGACCATGAAGCCATTCACATCATGGAAAAAAACCAGGGGGATCAGGTTCTGATTGCAGTCCATGATGAAGCGCGCAGCCTTCTCGGCAGACTCGGTGTAGATCACGCCGCCGAACTCGATCCGCTTGTGACCCTCGTGATCCGTTTGCTGCGCATGGAGCTTCTGGTTGGCTACGATCCCAACAGCGAAGCCGCCGATACGCGCATACCCACAGAGGATCGTTTTGCCATATTCGGGCTTGTATTCGTCAAATTTCCCGGCATCTACCACACGCACGAGCACTTCCTTCATGTCATACGGCTTTGCCGGTGAGGGGTCATAGATCCCGTAAATTTCTTCAGTCGTTTGCGCAGGAGGCTCCGGTTTCTTTCGGTCCCAGGGAGACTGGCGACGGTATCCCCATTTTTCGACGAGCGAACGGATCCGGGAGAGACATGCTTCGTCATTGGGTTCGCGGTAATCAACGGTCCCGCTAATGGAAGCATGCATCAGCGCGCCGCCAAGTTCTTCCGCGGAGTATTTCTGTCCTATCGCGGCTTGCACCAGGGCTGGGCCAGCAAGGAAAAGTCCGCTACCATCTGTCATGAGAACGTGATCGCACATTACCGGCAGATAGCCGCCGCCAGCCACGCACATGCCCATGATGGCAGCGATCTGAGGAACACCCATCGCTGACATGACTGCGTTATTTCGGAACACACGGCCGAAATCATCGGTATCAGGGAAAACATCCTCCTGAAGGGGCAGAAACACGCCTGCGGAGTCTACGAGATAGATAGTTGGGATCCGATTTTCGATGGCAATGTTCTGAGCGCGAATGACTTTCTTCGATGTCATCGGAAAGAATGCGCCCGCTTTCACAGTGGCATCGTTGGCGATGATCATCACTAGGCGCGTATGCACGCGGGCTAAGCCAGTAACAACACCAGCGCCAGGCGCACCACCCCACTCTTCGTACATCCGGTGCGCGGCGTAAATTCCAAGTTCAAAAAAGCTGCCCGGGTCCGCGAGCAGATTGATGCGCTCGCGCGCGGTCAAACGCCCTTTGGAATGCTGCGATTCGATGGACTTGGGTCCGCCGCCTTCGCGGATCTTTTCTTCCTCATTTCGCACCTGCGAAACGAGGTCTGCCATGAAGCGCATGTTGGCTTCAAAGCGCGCCGTGGTGGGATCAATCTTTGTCGGCAGGAGTGTTGACTCGGTCTGTGCCTGTGCTACTTCGTTCCGGTCAGCCATGGGTTCGATAGTGCAAACTATTTACGGTATATCAGGCGCGATTCGTGACGCAAACGGTGAGGTAGTCAGGAGTGTGGTGGTCTAATCATTGTGGACATTCATCTATTTTTGAGCCAATGCACTGCCGCAGTAATGGGATCTTCATCGACATTCTCGACGAGCCCGTAGCATAGCGCTTGCTTTGCATGGATCTTTTCTGCTGTGACAAAGATTTCCAGGGCTCGAGCCTTCCCGACTAATCGAGGCAACCGCTGCGTTCCTCCCCAGCCTGTGATCAGCCCCAACGCGGCCCCGCGATGGCCAAAAACCGCATGAGGAGATGCGTATCTGCAGTGACATGCCAGGGCGAGATCGAGTCCGCCGCCCATGCAATAGCCATGAATGGCAGCACACACCGGTGCTGGAAACTGCTCGATGAAATCCATGAGTTGTTGCCCCATGAGGGAGAACTCGTAGGCGGCAGGACCGGTGAGGGCGGCTATCTCTTTGAGATCCGCTCCTGCCGAAAAAAACTTAAGGTTGCCGGTAAGAACGAAGGGGCGAGGATCACTCGCAAGGTCGCGCAAGCAATCGGCTAAAGCAAGTACTCGTTCACGAGTAAGCCGGTTTGTACCGTCGGGCGAGACGAGTCTGAGGACAGAAACATCTGTTTGACGCTCGATTTCGTAGAGTTCCGTCACGTGAGGTTGAGACCACAGGATGGAGCATCGGACCGGATTGGAGCTATGCGAGTTGCTAAGCAGTCACTCCGCGCGGCTTCACATTCTCGCGGATGAATTTGACGATGTCATCCATCGCAGTACCGGGCTGAAAGATAGCGGCAACGCCCGCTTTCTTCAAGCCCTCAACATCCTGGTCGGGGATGATGCCTCCTACCAGCAGGAGAACGTCATCGATCTTGTTTTGCTTCAGGAGGTCCATGACCCGGGGCACGATAACATTGTGTGCGCCGGAAAGGATAGAAAGACCGACCACGTCCACATCTTCCTGCAGGGAAGCATTGACGATCATCTCTGGGGTCTGTCGCAAACCCGTATAGATGACTTCCATACCTGCGTCGCGTAAGGCACGGGCAATGACTTTGGCGCCGCGATCGTGCCCATCCAGTCCCGGTTTTGCGACGAGTACGCGAATTTTGTGCTCTGCGTTCATCGGCTTCATTTAATCACAAAGGAAACAACAGGGTCACGGGCTCGTGTCACAGGCGAGCATGACTCATAGCGTCTTGATATCGAGGCTCCGCCAAAGATACCAGCATGCGACCGAACGGTACGGCGACCAGCATTTCGCGATTTTTTCCATGTCCTTTGGCTTCGGCAGCTTTCGTTTTCGATAATGCTTTTTCATGGCTGCCTGAATGCCGTAATCGCCGGTCGGAAGCACGTCGGGGCGCCGCAGTGTGAACATCAAAAACATGTGAGCGGTCCAAACACCTACGCCTTTGACTTGAGTCAGGTGTTCGATGACTTCCTCATCCGATTGTTCAGCGAGTTTCGAAAAATCGAGCACGCCGGTTCTTGCTTTTTCGGCGAGATCCCGAACATACGATGACTTCTGTTTGGACAAGCCAACAGCTCGCAGTTGCTCGTCAGTGAGCTTGAGAATTCCTTCGGGAGTTAGTGGTGAGCCGGCCAAATCAGTGAACCGTTTGAAGATTGTGACTGCTGCCTTGCCATTCAACTGTTGATAAATGATCGCCTCAGCGACACTATGAAACGTGGGTTCCCCATATTCCATGCGATAGGGTCCAACTTTTTCGATTAGGGCACCTAAAAGTGGGTCGACTTTTTTCAGATGATTGATTGCCTTACGCATACCTGATTGATGTTTCCGAAAGCCTATCTAGAGCGAATCGAAAATCTAAATCGATTTCCACAAGTTACTTCAGCAGTTTGATTGTAGATGCGATCAGATCCTTGGTGCCGGAATAGGGATCGCCGGGGCTGTCGAATTCCATGGAGCAATATCCCTTGAAGCCGCTTCGATTTAGTAGGTCAAACGCTCGTGCCATGTCGACGTGGACCGGATTGTTGGAATCATTCAATTCCATACTTTTGACGTGACAGATGGAGTAGGCGTGATCACACATCGCAGAAAAACCCTTGTAGGCATACTCTTCTTCGCGATGGGCAAGTGAGTTCGCGAAGTCGGGGAGCGTGCGCAACCAGGGATTCCCGACAGTTTCAACCACCTTCACAAGGAAAAACGGATCTTCACTGACCGGATTGTCGTTCTCCAGATTAATCACCACATTTTTGGAGGAAGCATAGTCAACGACCCGCGCCAAGCTTTCAGCGGCGCGCTCAACCTGCGGCTGAGCGTCTCGAGCACTGGGGATGTTGGTACGAATACCTGGTGCTCGAAGGAAAGCCGCTGCGTCTACCCATTTCTTACTGAAAGAAATCGCCTGCTCGCGCTCCTTGCGATCTAATGCGTACGGAGAGGATTCTCCATCGACTGCGATGTTTGCGACGAATCCGTTCGATTTTTCGAGAGCAGTTCGAAATTGATCGAGATATTTTTGGTCGGTGGAGGGGAAGTGGCCAGTCCAGGGCTCAATATTTCGTACTCCGAATTTTTCCTGGACATGCGCTGCAAACTGCTCGAGTTGAATCTGGGCCGACTGTGGGGTCTTCGCTTCCTTTCCCACAATAAATTCGCGAAATGGATAGGAAGCGATTGCGATTCGATCGTGAGTGTCACTCGGAAATTTAAAGTCCGGGAAAAAATCTCCAGCAAAGATGCCAGGTCGAAAAATCGCGATTCCTGCCGCTACCGCATTGCTTAAGAAGAACTCGCGTCTCGTCAACATCATCAGCCTCGTTCGGGAGAAGAGAATTATAGTCTTCGGAGATCAAGTGGGTGGAGAACTGTCCGCTATACTCGATCAATCAACCAACCAAGGACTTAGATGATAACGATTGTTTCGGGACTTCCTCGTTCAGGCACGTCTTTGATGATGCAGATGCTGGTGGCGGGCGGAATGACAGCTCTTTCCGATGGTGAGCGCCAAGCCGATATTGACAATCCGAAGGGATATCTCGAATGGGAGCGGATTAAGCAGCTCCCGAAAGATCCAACACTCATTGGGGAAGCGGAAGGCAAAGTTGTGAAAGTGATTTCTCAACTCTTGTTGTCGCTGCCGCTCACTCATGCATATCGAATCATTTTCATGCAGCGGCCATTGGCCGAAGTTTTGAAGTCTCAAGAGCAGATGTTGCAGCGCCGTGGGGCGGCAGATTCATCGGTTGATGCAGCGGCAATGACACGGGCATTCCAAAATCACTTGTACGAAGTGAATACGTGGCTTAACGGGAAATCGAATGTAGAAGTGCTACGCATCCATTACCATAGCCTGTTGAACGAGGGCCGCGAAACGTGTGAACGCGTTGCCAGTTTTCTGAAGTTGCCGCTCAACATGGAGGCGATGATGGCCCAGGTTGATCAGAGTTTGTACAGGAACCGTACGCTGGCGAAGAAGATTGGCTGAGAATGAAGATTGTTTGAGGTCGCAAAATGCGACCTCAAAAGAGGGCTATCGACGAGAGGTAGTTGAAAAGCGATCCGACGGCGGGGCAGTTCTTGAGGCGTCACCTCTGCGTTTTCCCGAAGACGGAATTTGTCTTCTTTGGTGTGATGATTGTCACGCTTGATTAAGCATTCAAACGAATATCATTGTTGAGGTGCAATCCGGCCAACCTCCCATGGCTCGGTCAGCCACTGAACCATGCGGATCCCATCGCTCTTCGGCCTGCGCGCCATGTGTATTTCTTTCGTTCTTGTCGCGCACCTTTCGGGTACGCGCCACTTCATCCACTCGGGTGTTTTGGAACTTTACGGCAACTTGGGGTCTCGCATTTTTTTCGTACTCTCAGGATTTTTAATTACGTCGCAGCTTCTCCGAGAACACGAGCGAACTGGAACGATTTCGCTCAAAAATTTCTATATTCGACGTGCGTATAGGATTTTTCCTGCGGCCTACATTTTCATGGCTGCGATCATCGCGCTGAATTGGGATTGTCTATCTTCCGCGAACATCATCGCCGCGCTTACGTACTGCTTGAATTTCTATCGAGGGCAATGGGTCTTAGGCCATCTTTGGTCGCTCGGGGTGGAGGAGCAGTTCTACGTAATGTGGCCGTTGGTTTTGCTGTTGTCATTTGAGAAACGAGGGTTGGTTGTCGCGTTAACGATTGCGGCAGTTCCGACTCTGCGAATGCTGCTCTGGGTAATCACGGGACATGCTCCGACTGGCCGACAGTTTCCTCTCTACATGGATGCTCTCGCAGTCGGATGTGCACTTGCTCTCGTCCAGACACATTTGCTTCGCCACTGGAAGCTGTTCCAAGCCCCTTGGTTTGCAGTCGTGCCAATCGCGACCGTCCTGCTCCCGCTGATTCAGCTTTGGAATACTCGTCTTTATCAGGCCGCCGGAATCACGATGCTTCACTTCTGCATCGCACTCTCGTTGCAACACGTGATGGTGCGTCCGTATAAGATTCTGAACTGGAAACCTGTGGCATGGTTCGGAAGCATCACCTATAGCCTATACCTGTGGCAGCAACTCTTTTTGGATCGCGCCTCTCATGCTTTCTGGGCGGCCTTCCCGCTGAATCTGGTTCTGGCGCTCGCATGTGGAACGCTCTCGTACTACATCATCGAACAGCCATTTTTGAAGTTGCGCGAAAAGCGTGCGCCAAAGGGAAAAACTCAGAAACTTGCAGTTAGAGTCGAAACGCAAGCTGTAGCGTGAAATGGTGGATTCCGCAAAAGTCTGTCAGGCATGATTCGGAACGGGAAGCAAAGCCAAGCGAGTTAAGTCACGCTGACTTCGGTGTAGGTTCCGTAGACCTGGCGCAATGCTTCGCAGATCTCGCCGACGGTTGCGTATGCGCGTACGGCGTCGATGATGTAGGGCATCGTGTTGGCTTCGGAAATGCTGCTATTGCGCACCTGAGGCTCTTTCGCAGCAGCTTTTTTGAGAGCATCGAGAGCGCGCTGTACTTCTTCATTTGAGCGACGCGCTCTGAGAGCCTTCAGCTTGGCGGATTGTGCTCGCGCGACACTCTCATCAATGTAAAGGATTTTCGGTGACTCTTCTTCGATCACGAACTCATTTACACCCACGATGACTTTTTCTCTCGCTTCAGCAGCCCTCTGATATTGATATGACGCCTCGGCGATTTCTTTCTGGGGGTAACCGCGCTCGATAGCCTTAACCATCCCACCCATCTGATCGAGCTTGTCGAAGTAATCAAAGGCGCCTTTTTCCATCTGAAGCGTCTGGTTTTCGACGAAGTACGATCCGCCTAAAGGATCGACTGTCTGAGCTACTCCCGATTCATAGGCAATGATTTGTTGTGTGCGCAGAGCGATACGTGCGGCTTCTTCCGTGGGCAGGGCAAGTGCTTCGTCGTAAGAATCGGTATGCAACGATTGCGTTCCGCCCAACACTGCCGCCATGGCTTGCAGGGCTACGCGAGCGATGTTGTTCATCGGTTGCTGCGCAGGGAGGGACACGCCCGCGGTCTGTGTGTGGAACCGCATGAGCCAAGTGCGTGCATTTTTCGCGCCGAAGCGGTCTTTCATCAAGCGGTACCAAATTTTTCGTGCCGCACGATATTTCGCGATTTCCTCGAAGAAATCGCTGTGCGCGTTAAAGAAAAAGCTGAGCCGCGGGCCGAAATCGTCGACTTCGAGGCCACGGCGACGCGCCCACTCCACGTATTCAACGCCGTCATAAATCGTGAATGCCAATTCCTGCAGAGCTGTCGAACCGGCTTCACGAATGTGGTAGCCGGAAATAGAAATCGTGTTGAAGCGTGGCGTGAACTTCGATCCGAACTCGAAGGTGTCAATCACCAGGCGCATCGAAGGCGCGGGAGGATAGATGTACTCTTTTTGCGCGATGTATTCCTTTAAGATGTCGTTCTGAATCGTGCCAGAAATTTTCTTCCAGTCGGCCCCTTGTTTCTCCGCCACTACCAGGTACATCGCCCATAGCACAGAGGCGGGCGAGTTGATCGTCATCGAGGTGGTTGTCTTCTCGAGATCGATGCCTTCGAAAAGAATCTCCATGTCTTCGAGAGAATCGATCGCCACGCCGCACTTACCGACTTCACCTTCGCTCGCTGGATGGTCCGAGTCATAACCCATCAGTGTGGGCAGGTCGAAAGCGACAGACAAACCGCCTCCGCCGTGCTCAAGCAGATACTTGTAACGCTTGTTCGTTTCCTCAGGCGATGCGAATCCCGAGAACATGCGCATCGTCCAGAGCTTGCCGCGATAACCTGTCGCGTGAATGCCGCGCGTGTACGGCGCTTCGCCCGGATAGCCTAAGTATTTTTCGTATGACCAATCGGAGGGAAGATCGGCCTGAGTGTAGAGACGCCGAATCGGAACGTCCGAAATCGTCGAAAAGCGGGCATTGCCGTTTTCGTCAAGATTGGTGCCCGTGGGCGCACCGATAGGTTTTTCAGGAGCTTTTTCGAGCGTTGGCCCAAGGGTCTTTTCAGCCCAATGCTTTTCGCTAGCAGAAGGCCCGCGCCCCTCGAAAACATCGGCAATTGGGCTCTCGGCAACTTGTTGTTTCGGCTTCTTAATGTCGGACATGCTCCCCCACGGTCGTAATTTGATAATAGATGGGCGTTGCATCACGAACAAGACGACAAGCCGACCGATTGGTTGGTTTGACTTTCAGCTCCGAGATGCTAGGAGAGACGAAGAACATGGCTTAGTCTTGTCTCTCGAACTCCGGCATCGAAAAAACCCACATGACACCTGCAGCGATCAAACCCACGATCACACTCGATGTTCTCAACCAGCTTGATATCCGGATCGGCACCATCATGAGTGTTACGGACGTGCCCAACTCGGACCAGTTGTGCCAGCTCCGCGTGAGCTTCGGCGATCACGAAAGAACCATCGTGGCGGGCATCCGAAAAGAGCGGTCAAATCCGAGAGAGATCGAGGGCAAACAAGCCCTATTTGTGGTGAATCTCGAGCCGCGCAAGATGCGTGGCGTGCTGTCTGAGGGCATGCTGTTTGACATCGGTTACGCCGACGGCATCAAGCCGGTATTGGCGATACCAGAAAGCGCAGTCCCGGATGGGACGAGAGCAGGATAAGCACGAAGCAGTTGGAGGGAACAGTTATTGGGCAGGCTTGACCAGCGGCTCAGGTCCAACAAGTGAGAGCGAGGCGATTGCCAATGCCGCGAGCAAAACAGCTGTAGCAAGGGGTATGAAACCCCATGGACTGAGCAGACCGCCACCCTTGGCGGCGCTGCGCATCGCAGCCTGCAGAGTGAAGACTCCGATGACCACCAGGGCCGCTGACACAAACAACGCCAACAAGTGCGTGAAGCGCACCCAGCGACAGATACGCCGGTTAGGGCCATACCAGAGCTGATTGCCAAGGACGCAGAACCAGATCGGTATGGCGGCCAAGATAGGCACCAGGTACAAACCAAAAAATGTCGACAGAGCAATCAGAGGTACAGCCACGAAGAAGTGTGCGACGCTGAGTGCGCGGTACGTGCTTAGCCGCCCCATCCATCTATTGTGGCATGGCAGCTATGTGGGGTCGCACTTACGAAAGTCACAGGGACAAGTCCAAATAGTGGGCGCTGGACCGAGATTCAAACGGGAGTAGTTTGGCTGCGTTCCCAAGCTTTGGCGTATTTCCAGGCAACATAGATCGAGTGATTCACGTGAAGCAGAAATCCCTCTTTGCCGTCTAAAAAACCTAGCCGAAGGATGTAGTTGTAAATGAACGTTGCGAGTGGACGAAGCGTGAGGTTGAACGCGGTGAATCGCACTGGCCCTCTCGCTTCCACCATCTCAGCCCCGAGCGAAGAATAACGATTCATGTGTTCGAGATAATCGGAGACGGTCGGATAGGAATGGTGGATCAAAGCGCCTTTGAGGTTCCCGGCTTTCCCTTCGAGCTTTACGTCCTCGTGTACGAGCCGATTCTCGAAGCGCGCGCTTCCACGACGAAACAGCCGTAGTTTCGGATCAGGCCAATAACCGCCGTGCTTCATCCAGCGTCCGAGAAAGTGGTTTTTGCGAGGAATCCAGAAGCCAAATGTGAAGCGCGTCAGAGGCACACCCGAGTCTAAATGCACCTGGTTGATTGCCCGCACGGCATCGCTCGTATCACTCGGCACACCTTGAAGTTCCTCGATTTTCCGCTGTGTCTTCATCGCGCCTTGAATATCCCCCGCAAGTTCCGGGCTGACTTCTTCGTCTGCGTCCAAACTTAGAACCCAGTCTCCGGATGCTTTATCGAGAGCAGAATTCTTTTGGGCGGCGAACCCTTTCCACTCTTCAACGAAGACTTTCACGCTATGAGAGTGCGCGATTTCCAAGGTGCGATCAGTGGAGCCGGAATCGACAATTATGATCTCGGCATCGCCATCCGTTAAAAGAGGCTTCACGCTTTCAAGTGTGCGTCCGAGATTTCGTTCCTCGTTGTGCGTGATGAGGACGATCGAGAGCTTCACGCGGGTCTCCCTCGTCGCCACGGTGGAAGGCCCACACTTGCCTCTGCACTATCAGCTGTCCGAGGCAACGAAACCGGTCTCCGTATATCGCGGAGGAAAATGCCCGCGCTTCCAGCGGCTATGATGATTCGAGAGATCAAGGTGACGTAAAGGATAGCTGCGAATCAACTGCGAGCCAAGACACTGTGTGAGGCCCAGTGTGCAGTGAGTTTCTAGGCAAAAGAAAAGCGCGGGGCAAATTTCCCGCGCTCTTCAAGCGGCTGAACTTTCCGCGTAAGTTCGTTGCTACTGCGGAGGAGTGGTCGAGCTTGGCGGTGGCTCCGTCGGTTGAGCTGAAGGCTCAGTTGGCGTGCTTGGCGCTGGCTGAGTCTGCATCGGCGTGGTTTGTGGCATCACCTGTGGTTGTACCTGGTTCGGCTGCGCTTGAGGTTGTTGCATCTGCGGATTGAGCTGCTCAGGCGGCCGCGGAGTGACATACGGAACGTTCGGCATTCTGCGCACTGCACCTTGTTCGGCGTCGGCGACGTCGATACCAAGCCGATCCAGAGTAGCTCCTATTGCCCGATCCAGATCGACGCGGGACTTCTCATAAAGCGAGAGTGCCGTCACGAGAGTGGACTCTGACTGCGCCAGATCGCGCTGTGCTTGCAGAACGAGAGTATTGGTCGAAGCTCCGAGGGAATACTTTTTGGTTTCGGCATCGAGCGACTGGCGTCCGAGTTCGACACCGGCTCGGGCAGCTTCAACGCGCGCGCGGTTCTGTTGCAAGGTGAACTGCGCGTTGCGAACGTCGATGCGGATTTGATTTTCCTGCTGTTGCAAACGCATCTGCGCCTGACGGTACTCGAGCAGAGCTCGAACCTGATCCGCTTGAGCGGAGCGATTGCGAAGCGGGATGTTCAGTTGAAGGCCAACACCCTTGTCGGGGGCGGTTGAATCGAAAAGCTGCCCGACAGTGCCACCGTAACTTACAAACGGCGCGATATTCGAGGGGTCCGTACATCCAAAGGGTGGAGCTCCGGGGTTACCGCATACGTTGGTTGGATTTTGTACGCCGCCCTGTCCTGTGCCGCCGTAGTACGCAAAAGCATTCAGTGTGGGCAGAAGTGCGTTCTTGGCTGATTTATTTGTAATCTCGCGATTCGTTAGATCGATGCGTGACTCGGCCAATTCCGCTCGATGAGCCAGAGCTTGATTCACAAGGTCTTGCACGGGAGTAACGGGTTCCTGGTCAGGAACAGCCATTGTGTCGGTTGGGATAACTTCCGCGTCGGCAAGGAGTGGATCGACAAGCGTTCGGCTCAGAGCGTTTTTGATCAGCAATTGTTGGAGTTCGAGCGTGGTTTGCGAAGTGATGAGGTCCTGTTGACGAGTGGCAGCTTCACTTTGCGCGCGAACTACCTCAATTGGGGCAAGCGTACCGATTTCAACTTGTTTTTTGTTGTCGGAGAGAGTTTTCTGCGCCAGAGCCAGAGAGCGCTCTTTTACCTTCACGTCTTCGTAGGCGTTCACCAGGTCCCAGTAAATATTTTGGATCTGGTTGACCGTTGTGATGACCTGCAGCTTGAATGCAACGTCGGAAATCTCGCGATTGTTCTTGGCGATTCGGATGAAACGGGTATTTGGTAGAAATCCGAAACCCTGCAATAACGGTTGGCTGATCGTTGCCCGGAAGCTGGAATTAAGTAATGGGCTCAATTTGGTGAAATTGGAGCTTGTAGTGGTTCGAGAGTTGTTGAAGCCGACGGACAGATTCGTGCCCCATTGGAACCCTTGCTGGTATCCGAAATCGACGGTGCTCGTATTTGTGCTGGTCGTCGGGTTGGCAAACGCGCTCGCCGCGATCGAATTGTTACGATCGAGTTGAAGCGTTCCGGTCAGGATCGGATCAAAGCTCGGCACGCTTGAACCGACGCCTGATGTGGATGTAACGAGTCCAGACGTACCTGCGCCAGCACCACCGGATCCGGTTGTCGTGCCACCGGCGCCGCCGCCGGTTGCGCCCGTCGCCGTCGAACCAATGCCTGTACCTGTACCACCGATCGTGCCCTGCACAATTCCGGTGTTGACGCCGCGCGTTACTGCGCCGGCTCTCGCGCGCAGGATATCGGTATCGGCGATGTTCAGGTTGTAGCGCGCAATAGCGATGTCGAGGTTGTTTTCGAGAGCAAGTGAGATGGCATCGTTCATCGAGAGATACAACTTTCCCTCGCGAAGGAGAGAGTCGATGCGCGCCGTATTTGCGAGCTTAGGAGGCGGCACATCGCGACCAACATAGGGTCCAATGGGGTTCGGGAAATGCGAACGTCCCTTCGTATAGTCGATGAGCGGTTCGGCTTGAGCGGGTTGGGACGTAGCCTTAGCTTGAGATGGAGCGGCGGGCATCGAGGAAGACTCCTGCGCCCAGGTTCCGGTAGTAAGAGTTCCGGCCAGAATGAGTGCGGCCATCCGCCTGAGGGCGGTAGTCAATGAATCCAATTGCATTCGTTCATCTCCGTTTGATCACGATCAGAACCTGATTTGCCTCTGAAAAGTCGAGCTCGTTTCGACTCTTTCAGGTGGTACGTAAAGAGCGCGGCTACAGTTCCTTGCCGACGCGAAAGACGGAAAAACCGCTGGCTCCGGGAAGTGCAATAGTATAGCTGACGTAAAGCGCGGTTCTCACTGGTCAAGCCGATGAATTCCGGTAAACAATTGTAAAAGCGTAACCTTGCTGAAGCAGGTTAGATGAAATTCAAATGTCCGAGGACTCGAAAGAATCGTCATTGCGGAATCTGAAAGTGGTTCTTGCCTATGACGGTTCCGACTATTCCGGTTGGCAAGTGCAGCCCGAATTGGAGACGATCCAGGGCTCACTCGCTCTTGCCATTGGACGCTTGACGGGGGAAAAGGTGTTGCCGCAAGGATCGGGACGAACCGATGCAGGGGTGCATGCGTTGGCGCAGGTCGCGACCTTCGCGACGCGATCGTCCATCCCGGTTGGAAACTGGCAGAAGGCTTTGAATGACATCCTTCCTCCAGCGATACGGGTGCTTGATGTGCAAGAAGTCGAGACTGACTTTCACGCGCGCAAGTCGGCCCGGAAGAAGACATATCGCTATCGAATTTATCGGGCAGGAGTTTGCCCGCCTTTTCTTGCTCGGTACGTGTGGCACTTCCCTTATCCGCTGGATGAGGAGACGATGACAGAGGCGGCTGCGGTCGTCGTCGGCGAGCATGACTTCACGTCGTTTGCGGCAGTGGACGAAGAAAAGCGCGATGAAGAGGTCGTCGCGGTGCACGCCCAGAACGGTGTGGAATCAGGCAAGAACGTAACTGTGGATGAGTGCAAAAGGACCACCGCTGGGTCAACGAATGTGCGAACAGTTTATTCATCTGCCTGGGTGCGTGAAGGCGATGAGTTTACATACAAAGTGAGTGGGTCTGGCTTTCTCCATCACATGGTGAGGAATCTGGTAGGAACATTTTTGCTGGTGGGGAAAGGCACTCTACGAATGCAAGACATCGGAACAATTCTTGAGGCGCGGAATCGCTCCGCAGCTGGGGCAACGGCACCAGCAAGCGGGCTGTACCTCGTCTCGGTGGAATATTAAATAGAGCGATCGGCTCTCGGCCGACGCTCATTGCCAATGCTCGAAGAGAGTCTTTATGGCGACCAATGTTGAAGTGTTCACGAGAAAGATCGTTTCAGAAAACCCCGCGACTGGCGAACAACTCTACGAGTTTGATTGTGCGAGCGACGATGAGGTATGGACGGCTGTCGAGCGAGCGAAGCTGGCTCAACCCGGATGGAACGCGATTGGGGTAGAGAAGCGCGTCACTTATTTGAAGAAATTTCAGTCCCTGCTGCTTGATCGTAAAAAAGATATATCGGAGGCGATCACGAGAGAAGCAGGGAAACCTTACGCCGAGGCGCTGCTAACAGAGGTGCTGGTCGTTTTGGATACAACGCGTTTTCTGATCGACACGGCCTATGGTTTTTTGCGCGATCAACCCGTGCCTCATGGAAATTTGGCGATGAAGGCGAAACGCGGGTGGATCGTGCGGGAGCCGCATGGGGTGATTGGAATCATCGCGCCATGGAATTATCCGTTTTCAACGCCTGCCGCCGAGACGCTGAGCGCACTGGTCACCGGGAATACCGTGGTACTCAAGCCTTCGGAATTTACGCCGGGCATTGGGCTTGAGCTTGAGAGATTACTGCGAGAGGCTGGCATTCCACGAGATGCTTTTCAGGTTGTGGTTGGCGATGGACGGACCGGTGCGGCGTTGGTTGAATCCGCGGTCGACAAGATTGTTTTTACCGGGAGTGTTGCGACTGGGAAAAAAGTGGCGCAATCCGCGGGTGCACGGCTGATACCCGTGGTGCTCGAACTGGGTGGGAAAGATCCCATGCTGGTGCTGGAAGATGTTGATCTGGATGTCGCTTCGAGCGCTGCTGTTTGGGGCGCGTTCATGAATGCGGGGCAAACGTGCCTATCCGTGGAGAGGTGCTATGTGCATCGCTCCATCTATCCGAAGTTTGTCGAGGCCTGCGTCGAAAAAGCGCGAAAACTTCACGTGGGTAATGGGATGGATCCAGAAATTGAAGTTGGACCGATGATTCATGAGCGCCAATTGAGAGTAGTCGAAGAGCACGTGGAAGATGCCAGAGCGCAAGGGGCCCGGGTACTCGTAGGAGGAGCCCGGTTACCCGAGAAGGGTCGAAATTTTTATGCGCCTACAGTGATTGCAGATGTCACTCACGACATGAAACTCATGCGGGAGGAGACGTTCGGTCCGGTGCTACCGATAGCTGCTTTCGAAACAGAGGATGAAGCGGTGCAATTGGCAAACGATTCCGAGTTCGGACTGGCGGCATCCGTGTGGACCAGAAATCGGAAACGCGGAGAAGAGATCGCACGCCGGATCAATGCCGGGACCGTGATGGTGAACGACGTATTGAGCTGTTTCGGAATCTCCGAAGCCCCGCACGGAGGGTCCAAAGCGAGCGGAATTGGGCGCACGCACGGGCGTCTTGGAATGGAGGAGATGGTGCGCATCAAGTACATGGACTCGGACTTGATGCCAGGTATGAAAAAGGTTTGGTGGTATGGATATGGAGAGGCGTTTGCGCGCCAGATGGAAGGATTCGTGGACCTGCTGTTCACTCGCAGTCTGATGACAAAGCTCAGAAGTGGTTTGAAAGCGGCGGGCGTTGTGAAACGGAAGGGGCAGCTTTAGTCATCACGTATTGATTCACATTTAAAGGAGAGATTAACCGATGGACTCGGCAGATTCCAAACGAGAATTCTTGCGGCACCTGCTGGCTACAGTGGCGTATCGGGGAGGAAAGGCGATACGAAACGCGCCAGCTGGGTTTGGAGATTTTCGCGCGGGAGAAGGAGTTCGCACACCGGGAAACATCCTGACGCATATCGGAGATTTGTTTGACTGGGCGCTCTCCTTGGCACTCGGAAAGCAGGCATGGAAGGATTCAAAGCCTCTTCCATGGGATGAGGAATGTAAGCGATTCTTTACGGCGCTAAAGGCATTCGACGATCACCTGGCCTCGGAGGATGTGCTGCACGAAACGCCAGAAAAGCTCTTTCAAGGACCGATCGCGGATGCGCTAACCCACATTGGACAAATCGCTATGCTTCGCAGAATGGCTGGCGGGCCAGTGAAGGGTGAGAACTATCACAAGGCAGAGATTGTCGGTGGGCGGGTTGGCGCGGAGCAAGCGGCGCCGAGACGAGAGTTTTGAAAATCGTGATGAGTAACAAGCTGTTCGGTACAATGAGCGAGTGATTGCGGCCAGCGCCGCCGGAGATACCACGGATGGTTACAGATGCGCCGGTTCCTGTTGCGGTCCAGCAGCTTCCTCAACATAAAGTGAAGGTTAAGAAACTTGGCCAGAGGGCTTGCAACGAAAAAGACGAAAAAGGAAAGATTTGCGGCGGACACTTAAAGCGTTGGTTTTATGCAACCGATGCCTCGGAAAAGGCCTGCGGTGACATCGAAAAAGCGTGGGGTCCGGATCGGGAAGTTTACCGGTGCGAGAACTGCAAAGTGTTGTACTTGCCGAATCCCGAGGACGCGAATGGGATCAACGTCGCGGGGCGCGGACAGCTTTCCGTGTTTGGTTTGACGCTGCCGCCGAAGGATGCGAAGTAGTGAGAAGGTAGTCGGGGTGTTGAGGGATGGGCGAAACCCTCTGGTTTGTACTGGGGTGAGTAACGGTTCGTGAATACTTCTGAATTGATTTATGACTGGAACAAGATCCATCCGGGATCGCTGCGTCCAGTTGGGCCCGTCCTCCTGAATGATGAGACGTTGCGGGACGGTTTGCAGTCGCCTTCGGTGCGCGATCCCCAAATCGATGAAAAGATCCGAATTCTCCATCTCATGGAGGCACTCGGAATCAACATGCTGGATCTGGGGCTTCCGGGTGCAGGCCCGCGCGCTGTTGAACACGTGACGGCGCTAGCGCGCGAGATCGCGACTCATCGCATGAAGATTCTGCCTAACTGTGCGGCGCGGACGCACGAAAACGACATTCGTCCGATTGCCGACATCGTGCAGAAGACGGGAATCAAAATCGAAGCGGCAACGTTTCTAGGTTCGAGTCCCATCCGACGCTACACCGAGGGCTGGACTGATGATTTTCTGCTGCAGACGACGGAGAAGGCAGTCAAGTTCGCCGTGTCTTTAGGTCTGGATTCGATGTACGTGACCGAGGACACGACGCGATGCGATCCGGAGATGGTGAAGCGGCTCTATACGGCCGCGATCAACGCGGGCGCACGTGCGATCGTCCTGTGCGATACGGCGGGACATGCCACGCCGATGGGAACGTTTGCGCTGGTCCGATTCGTGATGGAAGAGGTGGTGAAACCATCCGGAGAGAAGATTCGCGTGGATTGGCATGGGCACTGTGATCGCGGACTCGCGATTGCAAATGCGATGGCCGCCCTGGTTGCGGGTGCAACGTGCGTTCATGCAACGGCGATTGGGATCGGTGAGCGCGTGGGCAACACGCAGATGGATCAAATGCTGGTCAATCTCAAGCTCATGGGTGTTGCGCCGTGGACTGACCAGGATCTAACGAAGTTGAAGGCTTATTGCGAAGCTGTGTCGAAGGCGACAGGCGTGCCGATTCCAGCAAATTATCCCGTTGTCGGCGAGGATGCATTCAGAACTGCGACTGGTGTTCATGCAGCGGCGGTGATCAAGGCATACAAGAAGAATGACATCGTGCTCGCAAATACTGTTTATTCGGGTGTCCCGTCTCATGTATTCGGCATGGAGCAAGTGATTGACATTGGTCCGATGAGCGGGAAATCGAACGTTCATTTCTGGCTGGAGCGGCATGGCATGCCCGCTTCCGAAGATTTAGTGGAACGTATTTACAAACGTGCAAAGGCAAGCGATCACACGCTGAGTGAAGCAGAGATTTTAGAGTGTGTGAAAGATTGCTGAAAACGTGTTTTTCCGTGAGCTTTTTTCTCAAAGCTGAAGATCGTCACCGCTGAAAACAATCCCGCCACTTCGTTCAGCGTTGTAAGATGAGCGAAACATTCATGACGTCGACTCCGCAGGCCGAAGTGTCCGATTTATTCCCCACGATGCAACAGGAAGTAGCACGATTGGCGACATCGTCGGCGATTCGGTCCGCGTATACGTGGTTTCGATCGCAAGAGGCGCAGTTTGCCCAGTGGCAGATGGAGGTGGCGCGGATACCGTCGCCTCCTTTTGGGGAGTCGACGCGGGCTGCGTGGTTAGCAGAACGATTTCGAGAACTGTCTTTAGAAGAAGTACGAACAGACGACGTTGGAAATGTGTTCGGAGTTCGTAACGGATTTGGGAAACGATACGTCGCTCTGAGTGCACACATCGACACGGTATTTCCGGCAGGTACTCCTCTGAATATCAAACAGCAGGGAAGCCGGTTGTACGGACCAGGAGTTTCAGACAACGGAGCGGGTCTGATTGCATTGCTGGCCATTGCTGGTGTTCTACGAGCCATCGATTTGCGACACGCCATGCCCGTGCTCTTTATCGGCAATGTGGGCGAAGAAGGCGAAGGAGACCTGCGTGGCATGCGGCACATCTTCAATCTTCCGCGATGGAAAGATTCGATTGCCTATAGCGTCGTTCTTGATGGTGCGGGATCAGACACGATTGTGGCTGAGGCGCTCGGAAGTCGTCGCTTCGAGGTGATCGTCCGGGGACCGGGCGGGCACTCCTGGAGCGATTTTGGTGCCCCGAATCCTATTGTCGTGCTGGCGCGCGCGATCGAGGAATTCAGTGGAACCGCGGTGCCAACCTCGCCGAAGACGACGTTCAACATTGGTGTGATTCGCGGTGGCACGTCGGTAAATTCGATTCCCGAGTCAGCCAGCATGCGCGTGGACTTGCGATCCACATCGATGTCTGAGATTGATCGATTGGAGCGCACATTGCGTACTGCGCTGGATCGAGCCATGCAGGAGGAGACCCGGCTATCGTCCGAAAAGCCAAATTCAGCGCGGCGTTCATCTTTGAGTTGTGAATTGGTCACGATTGGAAATCGGCCAGCGGGAGAACTGGATTCTCAGGCCCGCATCTTGCAGGTGATTCGCGCGGTCGATTCTCAATTGGGAAATGCGGCGCAGGTGCAGCGTGCATCTACGGATGCCAATATCCCACTTTCTTTAGGACGTGAGGCAATCGCCATTGGGGGCGGCGGTTCAGGCGGGGGCGCACATACGCTTCAGGAATGGTTTGATTGCAACGGCCGTGAACTGGGATTGAAAAGGATTCTGCTCACTTTACTCGCACTCGCGGGAGCGAACGAATGAGAGCGATCATGATTGGGATATTGATGTGCTCGGTCTTGGCGTCAGGACAAGAGACTGCTAAGCCGAAGGCTGACGCGATTTACGTTCACGGCAATCTTTACACCGGAATGCCTTTGGAAGGGGCCATGGGCGGAGTGAAGCGCGCACAGGCCATGGCGGTCCGCGGCGATCGAATCCAAGCTGTTGGTTCGAACGATGAAATTGCCAAGTACAAGGGTCCCGAAACGAAAGTCGTCGAACTCGGCGGGAAGTTTCTAATGCCTGGCTTCAATGATGCACACACCCATCTTGCAGACGGCGGATTCGTGAAATTGACGGTGAATCTGATCGGGACGAAGTCCCTGGAAGAATTTCGCGAGCGAATTCGGGAGAAGGCCGAGAAAGCAGAGCCGAACGCATGGATAACGGGTGGCGGATGGGATGAAACGTTGTGGCCAGTGAAATCGCCTCCGAGCCGGTGGGATGTGGATGAAGTCGCGAAAGATCATCCAGTGTTCCTCGAGCGTGTCGATGGCCATGTGGCGGTGGCAAACACCCGCGCGCTGCAACTGGCGAGTGTCACTCTGGCCAGTAAAGAGCCTGAAGGCGGAAAGATTGATCGTGATGCAAACGGACAACCGACGGGGATCTTGCGGGAAACAGCGCGCGATGCAGTCACGGCCGTCATTCCGAAACCCAATCACGATAAACGACGAGCGGCGATCGAAGCGGCCTTGGCGGACGCCGCGCAATGGGGAGTGACTTCAGCCCAGGACGGCTCCAAATGGGAAGACTTTCTCGTATACGACGAACTTGAGAAGCAAGGAAAGCTGACACTGCGCATTTATGAGTGGCTGCCTTTTGATACGAGTCTTGAGCAATTGAATACCTGGCGGAAATCGCATCCGACCGATGACAAGATGCTCCGAACTGGCATGCTCAAGGGTTTCATGGATGGCTCGCTCGGATCTCATACGGCGGCACTCCTCGATCCGTATTCAGACGATGCGAAGAACTCGGGACTTCCGCAGTACGATCCTGCGAAGCTGAACCAGATGAGCAAAGAACGAGTGCTGGACGGGTTTCAATTGGGTTTTCACGCCATTGGAGACAAGGGCGTACAGATGGCACTCGATGCTTTTGCCGAGGCGGAGAAAGCGGCCCGTGAGAAGAAAATCAAGGCGGCGAATGGAGGCGAGGACTACAGGCTCAGAGTGGAACACGCGCAGGTGACGACGCCTACACAGATCCTGAAATTCAAAGAACTGAAAGTTGTTGCTTCTATGCAACCGAACCACCTGCTCACGGACATGAACTGGGCCGAGTCACGGCTTGGAGCAAAACGCGCGGCCCACTCGTATGCATGGGCGGAGTTTCTGCGTCGAGGAGTGCCACTGGCTTTTGGGACGGACTATCCGGTCGAGCCGATTACTCCATTTCGTGGGTTGTATGCAGCGGTGACCAGGAAGAACGAAAGCGGCAGCAAAGAGTATGTGCCTGAGCAGAAGATCACGATGGAGCAGGCGATCGCTGCTTACACGACTGGTTCCGCATTTGCGCAGTTCGAGGAGAAAGACAAAGGGACGCTTGCGCCGGGCATGCTGGCTGATTTCGTTGTCCTCGATCGCGACATCACTGCAGTTGCGCCGGCCAAGGTTCTTGAGACAAAAGTACTGCAAACCGTCGTTGGTGGGCGCACCGTGTACGAATCGAAGTAAAGGTTTTGGGCCGTGCTGGACACTGAGAAGCGAGGTACGCGTTTGTTCTATGCGGGTGCGCCGCTCGCTTTGTTACCCGCCCTGGCTTTCCTCCCTGCAACCGCGTACTTAATCATGGAACCGCGTATTCCGCACGCGAGGATGATCGCGTGGTGCTTATTTCCGTTAATGGCCGTAGCGGAAGTGTTCGGAGTTCAAAAGTT
Organism: Terriglobales bacterium; assembly: GCA_036265385.1. GTDB lineage: Bacteria > Acidobacteriota > Terriglobia > Terriglobales > Acidobacteriaceae > DATAPD01. The sequence continues at coordinate 387,930 of DATAPD010000015.1, read as the reverse complement.
GGCGGTTGGTTGCGTGGAGCGCCCGTTTGGTCTCAGTAATGTGCTGAGCTTTGGAGCGTTGCTGGTGCTTCTGATCATCATGGTGAGCGTCGGATTTTTCCTCGCACTTTTTGCGGGCGGGATGGTCTGATATCGGGACGTTGTGTGTCCTGATCAGAACAAGAGCGTTAAGTTAACCCGGCACTGGGTTTCTGCGTCTAATCAAGCAAGCGGAATGGATTCAGAGCCACTTTTCCCTCCAAAAAATGGCGGGAACAACAGCGAAGCGCCACAGGCGGAACTGGATCCGGGGTTCCGGGTATCGGCTGTTAACCGCGTATAATAAGTAGTTTGCAATCTTTCGGAGGTTTTACATATATGGATTCGAGCGCGCGCGCTCTATGGGTACGCCTGAAAGCGAACCGGTGGGCTTCAATGCTCACGATTCTGGCCACGCTGGCGGTCGGAATCCTTATTGGGACGGTCGTTTCCTACAGCGTAAAAGGGCAGGAACAAAAGAACTCTTCGGCGGACGCCACACCGTTGAAAGTGCCAGCCCCTCAGCAACTCTCGACGGCGTTTTCGCAACTTTCGCGGCAACTGGAACCAAGCGTCGTCAACATCAACACCGAATCGACAATCAAGCCGACGCGACGCCGTGGACAACGCGCGCGACCTCCTCAAGGACAAGGACCTGGCGATGAGGGAGATCAGGGTGGTGACGATAGCCCATTTCAGGATTTCTTCGATCGTTTCTTCGGTGGACAAGGACAAGATGCAGGGCCGATCCGCGAGCGTTCATTGGGATCGGGTGTGATCGTTGATGCGAAGGGATACATCATTACCAACCGGCACGTGGTGGATAAGGCTGATCGGATTCGCGTGAAGTTGCAGGATGATCCGGCGGGCGTGCAGCACGATGCAAAGGTCATCGGAACGGACCAGGAAACGGATTTGGCGGTTATCAAAATTGAAAACAGCAAACCCCTACCCGCAGCGAAGCTGGGGAACTCCGATAGCATGCAGGTTGGCGATTGGGTGATTGCCATCGGCAGTCCGTTCGGCTTGCAGGAAACAGTCACCGCGGGAATTGTTTCGGCAAAGGGCAGAAACATCGTTCCAAACCGTCAATTTCAATCCTTCATCCAGACGGATGCGGCGATCAATCCTGGAAACTCAGGCGGCCCGTTGGTAAATATGGCTGGTGAAGTGATCGGAATCAACACGGCAATTCTCACTGAAACGAGTTCTTACGCTGGTGTTGGTTTTGCTCTTCCATCGAACACCGTCGTATCTGTCTACAACCAACTGATTGGTCCCGAACACCGTGTGGCGCGTGGGTCGATTGGAATCGAGTTCAACGCGCAGCCCTCACCGGCAATCCAGAGGGTTTATGGCGGAGGCACTGGGGTGACGATCTCGAACGTCGTGGCAGGCAGTCCCGCTGAGCAGGCTGGGCTAAAGGTCGGCGACACGATCACCTCTGTCGATACGAAGGAAGTGAAGTCTGGCGATGAGTTGGTGGCTGAAATTGCCGGGCGCAAACCCGGCTCCAAGGTAAAACTTGGGTTCCTGCGCAATGGAAAGAAGGAAGAGGCCTCGGTCACGGTGGCTGATCGTTCAAAACTGTTCGCTTCGCGCCTCGGCGAGGAAGAAGCGGGCGGGCAGGACGAAACTCCCAAGGAGAGCAAGCTGGGCGCGACAGTACGATCTGTCACTCCGGAGCTGGCGGACCGGCTGGACATTCCGGCAGGTAAAGGCGTGGCAGTGCAGGAAGTGAAACCAGGTTCGTTTGCGGATGACATTGGTTTGAGCCGAGGGGATATCGTGCTCGAGATCAATAAGCAGCCGGTCAACAGCCCTGACGACTTCGCTAAGGCGGAAGGGACTTTGAAGAGCGGCCAAGACGTGGTGTTTCTCGTAAGGCAACGCGGTGCTGGCCGACAGGATGGAACGATCTTCCTGGCGGGGACACTTCCGTAACTAAGGGACTGGCCCGGTAGAGACTGGCGTTCATGGTCCGGATTCGGGATCATAGGACATCGGTTCTACCGGGTTTGTGTTTGCTGCGATGTAAGGGAGACGAGGATGAGGATGGGTCTCAGTGGGAAAGCAGCGGCAGTATTCAGCGTAGTAGCGCTCGCTATAGTGCTGAACGGAACGTCGTTTGCGTCAGCGAGCAAGAAGAAGAAATCGACTGCGACGCCTGACAGCAAAGCTCAGCAGGCTTCGGCTCCCAAGGGGCAGAAGCACAAAAGCCACACCACGACGTCACACAAAAGCAAGAAGAGCAAGAAATCCAAGCGAGGCCAGCAGGCCATCGATACGTCGCGCGCACGAGAAATCCAGCAGGCGTTGATCGAGCAGCACTACATGGATGGCGAGCCTAGCGGTAAGTGGGATGACACCACGCAGGCGGCCCTGCGCAAGTATCAAGGCGATCATGGGTGGCAGACGAAAACCGTTCCCGATTCGCGAGCTCTGATCGGTCTGGGGCTTGGGCCAAGCAAAGAAGGTCTGTTAAACCCTGAAACTGCGATGACCTCGCCCGTCGCGCATCCGAAAGGCGCCGAGCCGGCTGCCGCGGAAAAAATCCAGCCCAGAGAGTAAGAAAGCTCACACCTCATTTTTTTCGAAGACCTCGGTTCGCTAGACTTGGTGTTATGCCGACCGTAGAGGAGTATCTGGCGCGCATTGGGTACGCCGGCAGCATTGAGCCTACGACAGAAGGCCTGCGTGCGTTGCATCGAGCGCACATGCTGACCGTCCCATTCGAAAACCTGGACATCGGATTGAAGCGCGGGATCTCTTGTGATGCGGAATCGGCTGTACGAAAGCTCGTTGAGCGACGACGAGGTGGCTTCTGTTACGAACTGAATGGCGCTTTCGCATGGCTGCTTCGCGAGCTTGGGTTCAAAGTGTCGATGCTTTCGGCGCGGGTTGGCAGAAGTGATGGGAGTTTGGGTGCAGAGTTCGATCACTTAACGCTCAAGGTGGATTTTGCCGAGCCTTGGCTTGCGGATGTGGGATTCGGGGATTCGTTCGTCGAACCTCTGCGGCTGGTCCCAGTGATTGAGCAGTCCGAGGGACCTGTGCGATACCGGCTGATGGACTCTCAGACCGGGATGCAGTTAGAGAAGTTTCAGCCTGAGGGGTGGAAGCTGGAATACGCATTCACGTTGCGCTCGCGCGAGTTGTCCGAATTCGCTGGAATGTGCCGGTTTCACCAGACCTCGCCGGAATCACACTTTACTCGTAACCGCATCTGCTCGCTTGCGCTGCCGGATGGACGGATAACGCTGTCCGGCTTGAAGTTGATCACAACGCGGGAGGGGAAGAGGGAAGAGCGGGAACTCTCGAGCGAGGAGGAATGGCGAGAAATATTGCGGAGAGAGTTTGGAGTCGAATTGTAAGGCGGGGACTTAAGCGTTAGCGGCTGTACCGAGAGATATAAGTATTTTGAAACACTCGCAGGGAAGTCCTTCGCTTCGCTCAGGATGACGAATTCAAAAAGGAGGAATCGCTCAGGACGACAATCTCAAAAATAGAAAAGGCAGGCATGAGAGCCTGCCAAGAATCATTTCTGGCTGAATGCCGGATGTTGCTAAATGCCGATTGGAAAACGGTAATTACTTTCCAGACTTCGCTACACGCACAGCCAGGCGAGATTTGTAGCGGGCTGCCGTATTTTTGTGGATCACACCCTTTTGGATTGCCTTATCGAGGGCGGAGACGGTTTCCCGGTAAGTCTTTTCTGCGGCCGCTTTGTCACCCTTCGCCAGGGTTTCGCGAATTTCGCGGAGCGCTGTACGCAGCCGAGAGGTGTTAGCGCGGTTTACGTCCGTGCGCTTTACTGTCTGACGAGCGCGCTTCAGCGCCGAATAATGGTTTGCCATTGTTACCTTCGTTTCCTAGAGAGTTATTCCGGTGGGTGCCGAATACGTTATTTTACGAGAGTAAGTCCCGATGGGTCAAACGGATATGGCCAACGTAGTGGATCGCTTGAAAGTGCTGCTGGAGTCTTCGACGCCAATCGTGGTGATGGAGACAGTAGAAGAAGTACGTGCGCTACGGTTAGTCCGCGTGGCCTGTTCGGCGGTAAACCTTGCGACCTTTGAGTGGAGCATTGCCAGCGGGTTGATGCGATCTGGAACAACATCGGCTGAGACATCATTGGAAGCGTCGGAAGGCTGGCCGTCGACCGCGAATAACAACTCACACGAAGCCGAGCAGAATACGAAGGCTCTTTACAACAGCCGCGAGCCGGCACAGATGCTGGCGAATCTTGAAGGATTAACGATTGAAGCGGCGTTCATCCTGAAAGATTTTCATCGGCACATGGAAGATCCTGTGGTCGTGCGAAGGCTGCGGGATGTGGGGCAAAAGTTTTCGACGAACCGTAGAACCGTCATCCTGATGGGGCCTCGGGTGACGATTCCGCCAGAACTGGAAAGCCTGGTTGAGTTCCTGGAGCTGCCATTACCAGATCGGCAGCGCCTGCGTCAGCTGATCGATGAGACGGTTGTGCGCGTATCGAAGACGCATACTTTAGAGAGGAAATTGGATGGGACTGGCCTTGAAGCACTGGCAGAAAACTTGCGCGGATTGACGGAAGAAGAAGCGGAACGGGCACTGTCACAGGCGTTGGTCGCGCGATATGCGATTTCGACAGAAACGGTTACGGATGTGGTAGAGGCAAAAAAAGCATTACTCAAGCGGCAAGAGATGCTCGAGTTCGTACCCGCGACGGAGAGCATGGCGAGTGTTGGTGGACTCGATAATTTGAAGCAATGGCTGGCCAGACGACAAGGCGCATGGGAAGACAAGGCGCGCGAATTCGGGCTGGAGCCTCCGCGGGGTGTAATCATCCTGGGCGTGCAGGGCTGTGGCAAGAGTCTGTGCGCGCGTGCTGTGGCGGGCGAATGGCAACTGCCGCTCGTGAAATTCGATACTGCAGCGATTTATGACAAATTCATAGGCGAGACCGAGAAGCGCATCCAGAAGGTATTTAAAGTGGCCGAAAGTCTGTCACCCTGTGTCTTATGGATCGACGAGTTGGAGAAAGTATTCGCGGGGAGCGGTCCTGATTCAGCGTCGGCAGATGCAGGCGTCTCGTCGCGGTTGCTGGCATCGTTTTTGTCATGGATGCAGGAGCGGAAAGCTCCGGTGTTTGTCGCTGCGACGTGCAACAACGTGACAGTGCTGCCGCCGGAGTTGATCCGCAAGGGACGGTTTGACGAGTTGTTCTTCGTGGACTTGCCAAACCAGTCGGAGCGGAAACAGATCTTTGATATCCAGTTAAAAAGAAGGAAGCGGAATCCATCGGAGTTCGATCTGGATCGAGTGGCTAGCGCGGCGCGCGGCTTTTCAGGCGCAGAGATTGAATCGGCAGTGCAGACAGCTATGTTTGGAGCTTTTGCGAAAAAACAAGACGTGACGACGCAAGACCTGCTGACTGCGTTGGAAGGAACCGTACCGCTGTCGACGACGAGAGCGGAGGAGATTCAGGAGCTTCGCGAGTGGGCGAAGGAGCGTGCGGTGTGGGCATCGGTACCCGAGGGGAGAGGCGAAGGGGCGTAAGGGGAACAACGTGATTCGCTGGATTCATCCAGCGAATGCATGCCAGGGTACGATTTGGGCGAGCGGGACGCCCGTCATCTGAATGACAATCAAAAAAATGCTGGCCCAGAGAGTCGTGCGATCGATTTTACCGAGCGACCAGAAATCGTAGACAACAAGCGCCAGTAAGAAGAGATATGTGATCAGCTGGGGTGGCAGAGGTTTGAGAAAAATCCACGCGAACGGCCATCGCACAATCGGGGCCACCATGAGCGCAATAGTCGCTATCAGGATCAGACGCTATTTCCCCCAATCCTTGGAAAGCGCGCAGGGATTGTACATCCAGTTCTACAGCCTGTACGAGTTTTAGCTGATCGTCTGAGCAAACTATCCGGTGCAGTAAGCCGAGTGGTATCGTGAGAAGGCACGCGCCAGTACTCCCATGGATGTCCTAAAAAAACTCTTCGAACATCATTTCGGCTCGCCTGCGACGCAAGTTATGCCGCTGCAGGGGGAACTCGGTGGATCAGGACGGGCCATCATTCGGCTGGCAAATGACACGGCATCGGCCATCGGTGTCGTCTACGGTGTACGGGAGGAGAATGTCGCGTTTCTCGAATTCTCGCGGCACTTCCGAAAGCATCGCTTGCCAGTGCCGGAAATTTATGAAGAAGATCTGAGCCAGGGGGCGTATCTCGAAGAGGACCTCGGCGACACGACGCTGTTTGATCTTTTGTCGAAAGGCCGTTCCGGTGAGGACATTCCTGCGGATGTGGTGGCTGCGTATAAGAAAGTGGTCGAGATGCTGCCGCGTGTTCAGATCGAGGCAGGAAAAGATCTCAACTACAAAGTCTGCTACCCGCGTGGGAGCTTCGATCGCCAGTCCATCGCTTGGGACTTGAATTATTTCAAGTATTACTTCCTGCGTCTTGCGGGTGTTCCTTTCAATGAGCAGGCACTCGAAACCGATTTCACTCGGCTCACCAAGCTGCTGTTGAGTGCTGATCACGATTACTTTTTGTATCGCGATTTTCAGTCGCGCAACGTGATGCTGCGAGACGGTAATCCGTATTTTGTCGATTACCAAGGCGGGCGCAAGGGGGCTCTGCAGTACGACATCGCGTCGCTTCTTTACGATGCGAAGGCGGACCTTCCGCCTGAGTTGCGTCAGGAATTGCTGGCGCACTACCTGGAAAACGTCGCGAAATACATTTCGCTGGATCGCGCGACATTTATGGAGCACTACTATGCGTACGTCTATGTACGCATTATGCAGGCGCTGGGTGCGTATGGATTTCGCGGATTTTACGAACGCAAGCCCCACTTTTTGCAGAGCGTTCCATATGCGCTGAAGAATCTGCGCTGGCTTTTGCACAACGCTACGTTGCCGGTACAGCTGCCGACCTTAACGGACGCGTTCCGCAACATGTTAGCGTCTGAAAAATTACTGAATCTGGCGAAGGACGTTCCCGAAAAACCGTCAACCAAAACAGATGCACAATCTGCGGGCTTGACCGTTCGCGTTTTTAGTTTCTCGTTTCACAAGGGATGGCCAAAGGACGAATCGGGCAATGGCGGCGGCTTTGTTTTCGACGGACGTAGTCTCCCCAATCCAGGTCGCGAAGAGCGCTTTAAAGCTCAGACGGGCCGCGATGCTGAAGTGATCGAGTATCTCAATGCGCAGGAAAGCGTGCACAAGTTCCTTGCCAATGCGTGGTCACTCGTCGAGGCAAGCGTTACCGAATATGAGCGCCGCGGTTTTAAGAATCTGATGGTTTCGTGCGGATGCACGGGCGGGCAACATCGCTCCGTGTACCTTGCCGAAGAAATTGCCAAGAGGTTGCGAGCGCTCAAGGGTGTGGAGGTCATCGTTCATCATCGTGAACTCGAGCGCGGCGTCGGAGTTGCCGGCGCATGAGAGCCATGGTGCTGGCAGCGGGACTCGGTACTCGGTTGCGACCACTAACAAATGACAGGCCGAAAGCGCTCGTCGAAGTCGCGGGACGGACGCTACTTGAAATCACGTTTTCCCGATTGCGTTCTTTCGGTGTCGAGGATGTGATCGTCAATGTGCATCATTTCGCGGACATGGTTGTCGATTATCTGCAGTCGCATCGCAATTTCGGCATGCACGTAGAGATTTCGCAGGAAGACGTGCTCCTCGATACCGGCGGCGGATTAAAAAAAGCGGCATGGTTTTTTCAGGACAGCCAGGAGCCATTCTTTCTGCATAACGTCGATGTGATCAGCACGATCGACTTGTCGCGAATGGTGGAGTTCCATAAGTCGCGCGGAGCGCTCGCGACGTTAGCAGTTCAGAATCGGGAGACTTCGCGGCATTTGTTGTTCGATGAGGCAGGTGAGCTGTGCGGACGGCGTGCTGGCCGCGATGGCGCAATCGAGCGGGCGAGAGAAGCGAAAAACTATGAAGCGCGCGCGTTTTCTGGCATCCACGTGATTTCGCCGCGCTTGCTGCAAATGCTCGACGAGGAAGGGGCCTTTTCGATCGTCAGTGCATATCTAAGGCTGGCGAGGGGTGGAGAAGAAATCGCGGCATTTTCGGCGGATGACTACTATTGGCGAGATTTGGGCAAGGTGGAGAGTGTGAAAAGGGCGGAACAGGAACTGGGAGGGGGAGTGAGTTTTTAAGTGGCTCAAAACACTTAGTGGTAGTTCTTTGTGCCGTGCGACCTCGCGGGGTGGATATCCGAGGTGCTGGTGCTGCACGCCAGATCCCTCGCGGAACGCGCGGTCTTCGGGATGACGCCTGGGTTTGGAGGGTGCAATAGAGAGGCAGGCGTTCTCGAATTTACGCCAGCTCCACTTCAATTTTCTTGGCCGCCGCATTTAGTGCGACGATTCGGAAACTTCGAATCTGTCCGGCCTTGGGCGGTTCATTTTTTGAAGAACCTTGCGGAGACGATCCGGTCTTCCATTTAGCTTGGACCATCGAGCCGAGCGCAGAGAGATCGGCTTTTCCCGCTTTGGACGATTGCGTGGTTGCCTCCGCTGGCAAGGTCCCGGCCAGCGATGCCGCTTTCAGTCTCCCAATTGCAACAATGCCGTCGCCGAGCTCCACTCTCGCGCTGTCGCTCAAGTCGTCCACTAGGCGGCCGGTTACGGTATCGCCTACCTTGTGTTCAGCGATGTATTCGTCAAGGCCGGTCGGGACCAGTTGTTTCATCCCGAGCTTGATTTGGCGCTTCTCCGGATCAATCGCCAAAACTTGCGCCGTGACGACCTGTCCTACTTTGAGGACATCCTGTGGATGATTGATCCGCTTTTCAGCGCTCAGGTCGCTGACGTGGATCATGCCTTCGACGCCTTCCACAAGCTGCACGAATGCGCCAAATTTCATCAGATTCGTGACTGGACCTTCAATCACCGAACCCACTGGACATTTCTGGGCGATGTCTTTCCACGGGTCTCCGAGAGTTTGCTTGAGTCCGAGAGAGATGCGGCGCTCAGCGGGATTGATTCCGAGTACGATAGCTTCTACCGTTTCACCCTGCTTGACCACTTCACTGACGCGCTTGATTTTGCGAGACCAGGAAAGCTCCGAAATGTGAATCAGTCCTTCTACTCCGGGTTCGAGCTCAACAAATGCGCCGAAATCGACGATGCGACTGACCGTGCCGCGCACCCGATCATTCAACTTGTATTTCTGAGCAGCAGTGTCCCATGGCTGGGCTTGCAGTTGTTTCATGCCGACGGAAATACGACGCTTGCCGTTCTCTTCGGCAATCTTGAGGATCTGCACATCGACTTGATCTCCGACTGATACGACGTCGGATGGTTTTGAAATGCGGCCCCAGGAGATGTCGCTGACATGGAGCAGGGCATCGACTCCGCCGATATCAATGAATGCGCCGTAATCCATGACGCTTCGAACTGTGCCGCCGACAGTTGCGCCCTCGCTCAGTTCTGCCACGCGCCGGGCTTGGATGGATCGCTCTTCCTCTTCGAGCACCACGCGACGATCGACGACCACGTCTTCCTCTGCGGTATCCAGCTTGATGATGCGGCAGCGGATCTCCTGCTCAACGAGCTTTGCCATCTCATCCGCATCCCGAGTGCCGGTGCGCGATGCCGGCATGAAAGCGCGAATGCCGATATCTACGCTCACGCCGCCTTTGATCACTGCCGTGACAGTTCCGACGATCGTAGCCTTCTCGGCAAATGCTTTTTCCAAAGATGCCCAGTCGGTAGGGCGCTGAATGCGGGTGCGCGAGAGTTCGTAATAGCCCTCTGGATCGCGTCCTTTAACGGAGACGAGAAGCTTGTCGCCAACTTGGACGCTTGCATTGGGAAATACCGAAAGAGGAAGAATGCCTTCGGACTTGAAGCCAATGTCGACCAGGACTGAATCGGCCGTCACAGACACGACGACACCCTCAAGCTGCTTGCCTCGATCTTCCGCTTTGCGAGAGTGGGCCTGTTCGTATTCGGAAAGAAGCTGGCTGAACGATTGTTCGGATTCTGCTGCAGGAACTGGAGGAGTGTTTGGGTCAGACATGAAAGAAAACAGCCTCAAATATGAGTTTTACGTAGGATAGCATCCGGGCTTGCTGTCAGGAGCTCAGGGGTACTCTGGAGAGCGATGTACCCCTCGTCATTCGCGTGCGACAATACCTGCAATAAGTATGCTCACCTTGGGGAGTTCATTGACAGGAAGTAATGTCATGATTCGAAGCTTTGTGAAGAGAGTCTCTGCTCACTCGATTGTCCTGGCGTTGCTTTGTGCCGCGCCAGTCTGGTTAAGCGCCCAAAACTCTGATGATCAATCGAAAGATGCCGATCAGTCATGGAAGGCAAGTTCGGATTCAGAGTTGCCGGACGCGGCTCAATCTGTTCGCACCAGCGAAAGTCATAAGAAGAGCGGAAATCGAATTATTGACAAGAGCACGACCGAGGGCGTGGGCCCAGATGGCAGCCCGCAAATGGTCAAGGATGTTGAAACCGAGACGGTGAAAGTGAATGCAACGACCACACGAATCATCCGGCGGACGTACGGTCGAAGTTTGAATGGTGAGCGGACCCTTACACAGGTGCAAGAAGAGGAGCAGCGCGAGCTCCCAAATGGCGCGACAAAGAGCACATCGACTACTTCGCAGGTGGATTTCAACGGTCGCTTACAGGTTCAGGAGCGCGAAGAACGTGAGACACGGAATGTTAATGCCGGAACGAAGGAGTCTCGCCTCGTGATTTCTCTTCCCGACTCGAACGGAGGGATGTCCCCCGTAACGCGAAAGGTGGAGCGAGAGACGAAAACGGGTCAGGACACCAGCAAGTTCCAAAAATCGGTCGAGAGCCGGGATCTGAATGGTGGCTGGCAAATCACGGAAAGCAGCGAAGGAACAATCCGTGAAAATGGTGGTCAGAAAACAATCGATGAAACGGTTTCCAAGGCAGACATCAATGGCCGATTATCAGTGGACTCGCGTAAGGTCACCACGGAAGCGGCCGACGATCAAAGTGGCACTCGAAGCACCGTGGAAACATATTCGCGAGAGACGCTCGGATCGGCTCCGGACAGCAGCCTGCACCTGAATCAGAGAGTGACGACGGTTGTGAAGAATAAGGCGAACGGATCCACACGGGAGACGCAAGTGGAGGATCGGAATACTGCCAATCCCAGCGATGGAGTTCGGGTCAGTTCAAAGACAATTGATATCGTGCATTCCGGTCCGAACGGAACGTCGCAAACTCGGACGGTTCAAGCCGACACAGGGAATGGATCGCTGGGCGTCGTTGAGGTTGATACCCGCAAGTCAGATCAAAAACCGGTGAAAGTCGATATTGCTCCGGCCGAAAAGCCAAAATAGCCGCACGCATATGCAGGAGGAAGTACGTGACGAAAATCCAGGTGAATCGAATAAGTTCGATTGCGTTTACAGGGTTTTCGCTGATCGCGCTGTTCACGGTTCTAAGCGCCTATATCGGTCCGCCACCGGCTCCGCAAGCCGACGAAGGAACTGCCGCCCACATTTTTCAGTTAGCAGTCGTGTTAGCGGCGGCCAGTCTCTTGACCCTGTTGGCCACGATGGACTGGCGACGACCTTGGCGCGCTCTGCGTTCGCTTGGGCTTCCTGGTGTTGCGCTGGTGACAGCCTTCATCGTTTTGTATCACCTTGAGCACTATCACTAGGGCGCACGATGGCGTTTCGCAACCGGACTTGTGGATGCCTGCCATTGACGCGCTAATTGGAGCGGGGTAGGCTTGAATCAATGGTAGTTGCTTGCACCTTGGGAGCGAGCATTCCGGCGAGATCCAACCTCACACCGAAATCTTGTGTTCCTTTAGCCAGTCGACGTGTGTGGACTGAGCTGTTTACATTGGGAGTAACGAACTTTCTTGCATGAAGAAAAGCATCGAGATTACTTCGAACATCGAGACGCTATTTGGTACCCGGGACGAGAACCTGCATGTGCTCGAAGACGGGCTGAACATCAACATAGATCTTCGCGCTGACCGGATTGATCTGGAAGGGGCAGCGCGCGATGTGGCGCGAGCCGAGCAGATTTTTGCGGATTACGATCACCTGCAGCGCTCAGGTCACACCTTCAACAATGGCGACTTGAACAGCATGCTGCGTGTGCTGGCAAATGATCCTAAAGTTACATTGCGCGGATTGGCCGAGGCTGGACGTCAGCGTGCTTTCGGACGGCGCACGGTTCAACCCAAGAGTTCCAACCAGCGGCGTTATCTCGAAGCCATCGAAACGCACGACATGGTTTTTGGAGTCGGACCCGCGGGAACGGGTAAGACTTACCTCGCCGTTGCGATGGCAATTTCTGCCTTATTAAGCAAGCAGGTAAACCGGATCATTCTGGCGCGTCCGGCTGTAGAAGCTGGAGAGCGGTTAGGGTTCCTGCCTGGAACGCTGCAGGAGAAAATCGATCCGTACCTGCGGCCTCTTTACGATGCTCTGTTCGACATGCTGGATCCCGAGAAGGTGGAGCGCTACCTCGAGAAAAATGTCATCGAGATTGCGCCGATCGCTTTCATGCGCGGTCGCACGCTGAACGACTCGTTCGTGATCCTGGATGAGGCGCAGAATACAACGTCCGAGCAGATGAAAATGTTCGTGACACGGCTGGGCTTCAATTCAAAGGCGGTAATCACTGGAGACATCACGCAGATCGACCTGCCAAGTGCGCGTCGTAGTGGACTGCTGGAGGCAATCGATATTCTGCAGGGCGTGCACGGGTTGGCTTTTGTCCACTTCGATGAAAGTGACGTGGTAAGGCATCATCTCGTGCAGCGGATCATCCGTGCGTACGACGAACACAAAACGCGGCTCGCGGAGGAGCAGATGACCCTCTTGCCTGAGTCCAAGGCGGCCAATGGGTCAAAGCAGGCTGTCAGCAGCGTGCCAGGAGTGCAAGAGACGGCAACGTCCGAACATCCCGATCAGGAATAGAATTAGGAAGTATAAGCAGGAGGGTGCCGTCAGGGTCCCTCCTTTTGCTTTAGGAACACAGGCGCTGCGAGTCAAAGATCGTTCGCAAGAGCCTGATTAGAGACGGTGATTATCCTGCAAAAAACGGTAGCCGGCTTGATGGAATCCACGTTGGAGCGATTCGTCCTCCGCGCGAAACGAAAGGTTGGCTTGCAAGGCGCGGTCAATATCTTGATCACGACGAATCGGGAGATGCGGGAGCTGAATTATCGATTTCGACGCAAAAATGAAGCGACGGACGTGCTTTCCTTTCCAGCACTCCGAGGCACGGTGATGCGTTTTGCCGGAGATGTAGCAATTTCCGCGGAGATTGCCGCGGCGAATGCGAAGCGTCTCGGCCACAGTCCATCGGAAGAAATCAAAATCCTGGCTCTCCATGGCTTGCTTCACCTACGAGGCTACGACCATGAGCGAGATCGCGGTGAGATGGCGCGTAAAGAGGAGAAGCTGCGAACCGAGCTAAAACTCCCAATAGCATTGATTGAGCGTCGTGAAAACGTCGGCCGTGGCAAGCCTGCGCGCGGGCGCACTAAGCCGAAAACGTCTGTTCGAGGCCGGCGATGATTGGAACGGGCATCGCGATCACGGTCATCCTGGGATTGTTGACGCTGGTTTCCTATGTTGATCGCGTCTACCAGGAAATCGGTAAATTCCTATCGCGCGAGTTTCAAGACAACATCGACTCTTTCGAACAGGAAGTTGAGCCGCTGCTGAAGGTTAGTCGTAATCGCGCCTCATTATCGATGGCGATCCTCGCACAGCTGATGATGGCTGCGATTGGCATGCTTATTGGTTACACGGTTTTTCGCGACAATGCCTGGAGTATCCATGAAATCATTCAGGCGACCATCAGCCTGATTTTCGTTGTTATCATCTGCAATCGGCTTCTGCCCTTTGTCTTTTTTTCAAGAACCAATGGACGCTGGCTCAAACGCTGGGCATTTCTCTTAAGAATGCTGATTTATATCGTGTTGCCCATCACGCTGGTGTTGGGTTTCTGTCAATCAGTTGCGGCGTTGACCCGAGAGCACGGTGATCCCGAGCCGGAAACGTCGGCGGAAGCGGTCGATGCGCTGATCGAAGCGGGGCAAGAAGAAGGCATCATCCAACAGGGCGATCGTGATCTCATTCAGTCCGTGGTTGAATTCGGGGGGAAAAGCGTACGCGAGGCGATGAAGCCGCGTCCGGAGATGGTTGCAGTTCCGGTGAATACCTCGGTCGAACAATTCATCAATTTGTTGAAGGGGAAACCGTTCTCTCGCGTTCCCGTCTATGAGGGCAGCATTCACAACATCAAAGGTCTTGTGTGGGCGCAAGACGTGCTGCAGGTTTCCGATACCGAGGCAGCGGCGCGAACGGTCGAATCCCTTATGCGGCGTGACGTGCATTTCGTTCCTGAGAGTAAGCTTTCGAGCGATCTGTTGCGCGAGATGCAGAAGAACAATATCCGAATGTCGATTGTGGTTGATGAATATGGCGGCGTAGCTGGCCTCGTAACGATTGAAGATTTGGTAGAGGAGATCGTCGGCGAGATCGGGGAAGAACAAGAAAAGATCATTCGAGAAAACGAACAGTCATTCGTGGTGCCGGGCAACATGGATGTCGACCGGCTCGGCGAGTTGCTGGGTGTCCGGCCTGAGGGGAAAGCGTCGGCTACAGTCGGTGGTTTGGTGAGCGAATTGGCTGGACGGATCCCCAAAAAGGGCGAAGTTGTCGAAGAGGACGGTTTGAGGTTCGAGGTGCTGGAAGCGACGGATCGGAGAATCGAACGCGTCCGCGTGAGTACGGATCAGAAACAGATGAAGTTGATTTAGGTGCGACCAACGCAGTAGCGACTTTCCCATGTCCTTTCACTCCGGATTCGTTTGCATCCTTGGGCGGCCGAATGCCGGCAAGTCCACTTTGTTGAATGCTCTAGTCGGCGAAAGACTCGCCATCATTTCCCCCAAGCCGCAGACCACTCGCAACCGGATTCTCGGCATCGTCAATGTTCCCAAGAGAAAAGGCAGCGAGGCTGCCCAGATTGTTCTGATTGATACGCCTGGCGTTCACAAGCCTGACAGTTCTCTCGGACGCAAAATGATGATGGAAGTTCGAGAGGCGCTGGAAGGTTGCGATCTCCTGTTAATGATTGTTGACGTCAAGCAAAGACCCGATCGGGAAGACGGCTTCCTGCTGGACATGGTGCGGAAATCGGGAACTCCAACCATACTTCTGCTGAACAAGGTGGATTTGCTCGGCCAAGACAAACAAAAGCTGCTGCCACTGATCGATGAATTTCAGCAGCGCGCTCAATTCCGCGAGATCGTACCTATCTCGGCTCGGACCAAAGATGGTTTAGATCATCTCGTAGAGATCCTAGTCCGGGCATTGCCAACGGGTCCTCGATATTTTCCTGATGATCAAATTACCGATCAACCGACGCGCTTTATGGCAGCAGAGATCATTCGAGAGCAGGTGTTACTTGCAGCGCGCGAAGAAGTGCCTCACGCAACGACAGTAGTAGTTGAAAGCTTTGAGGAAAGCGAGAAGCTGATACGCATTGCCGCCACCATCTATTGCGAACGGGGCGGGCAGAAGGCCATCCTGCTTGGAAAGGGCGGACAGATGCTCAAGAAGATCGGGACTGCGGCACGCCTCCAAATAGAAAAAATGCTAGGGGCGAAGGTCTTCCTCGAATTGTTTGTGAAAGTAAAAGCGGGGTGGCGGGATTCGCGCGAATTCGTCGAAGGCCTTGATTGGCGGCGCCAATTAGAGGACCTGACCGGCAAAGTATCGAGGTAACCCGGGATGATTCCCGGAGTAAGTTGCGCAAGTGCCTCTGTATGAATACAATCCAACTTCGCTGGATAGCCCTTTCCAAACCACATGAAGAAACCCCGGGACGAGAAACCAAAGACGGCCTGTAGTTTCGATACGGACCATTTATCTCTAAAACTTCGCATTACGCTGGCGGCGGACCGAAATGCTGTCGATGCGGTGGTACAGCGCGTCATGGGTATAGTCCGCGACCAGAAATGCATTGAAGGAAAAGAAGACGCCATCGAGTTGGCTTTGACCGAAGCCTTGGCCAATGCCGTTGTACACGGAGCGAAGGCTGATCCCAACAAAACGGTGGAATGCGATGTCGCTTGCGACGAGGAGCGGGGCATTCTGATTGTGGTTCGAGACCCCGGCCCCGGTTTCAATCCTGAGAGCATCCCAAACCCAGTCGTCGGAGAAAATGTTTACTCCAATCATGGCCGTGGAATCTTTCTGATCAATCAGCTGATGGATGAGGTGAAGTTCGCCCGGAACGGAACCGAGATCCATATGGTGAAAAGGTAGTTCTTCCGATTCGCAAGCAGCCCTATTCCTTGGCGGCAATCCCTAGTGTCTTCATCTTGCGATAAAGATGGCTGCGTTCAAGGCCTAGCACTTCTGCCGTACGACTGACATTGCCGTGGTTTTCATCGAGCTTCTTCAGGATATAGTCGCGCTCGTAGGCATCGCGCGCTTGGTGAAGAGTGGAGAATTCAGTGCCCGCGGCGCGTCGGCTGCCGTCGCGATATACGAGCGGTGGCAAATGCTTACGCTCAAAGCGGGTGGTCGTTGGATTCATAATGACCACTCGTTCGATCACGTTTCGCAACTCGCGCACATTGCCCGGCCATGAGTAACGCATGAGGACGTCGACTGAGTCGTCTGTAATCTCGCGTGTGCGACGTCCGTAAGCGGACGCGAACTCTTTAAGGAAATGCCGGGCGAGCAATGGGATGTCTTCCTTGCGCTCTCGCAAGGGCGGAACAAAGAAAGGAATCACGTTCAGGCGGTAGAAAAGATCTTCGCGAAAGTTTCCTTTAGAGATCTCCTCTTCCAAGTCTTTGTTGGTTGAAGCGATCACCCGCACATCGACAGTTCGTGGATCGCCACTGCCGACCGGTTCGAAGCGTTGCTCGTCGAGGGTGCGCAACACTTTGGACTGAGTCTTCAAACTCATGTCGCCGACCTCATCGAGAAAAAGCGTACCCCCACTCGCCTTCTGAAATTTGCCTTCTTTGTCAGATGTCGCTCCCGGGAACGCGCCACGAACATGCCCGAACAATTCACTTTCGATGAGGTCCTCCGGGATGGCCGCGCAGTTAACTTCGATAAATGTCTCATCTTTGCGTAGACTTTGCGCATGAATGGCGTGCGCTGCGAGTTCCTTGCCCGTGCCTGATTCGCCATAAATGAGGACGCGCCCGTTCGTGGGAGCCATTACAGAGATCTGCTGTCGGAGCGCTTTCATGGGCACGCTGTCCCCGACGATGACGCTTTTTGAGACCAACTGCTTTTTCAGGTCGCGATTCTCGCGGCGCAGCCGACTTGATTCAATTGCGTTCTTCACCAAAATCAGGGTTCTTTCCAACGACAGAGGCTTCTCGAGAAAATCGTAGGCGCCCAGTTTCGTCGCGCGGACGGCTGTTTCAATGGTGCCGTGGCCGGAGATCATGATGACTTCCGGCGGGTTATCGAGTTCGCGGATACGCTCAAGCGTCTCAAGTCCGTCGATGCCAGGCAGCCAGATATCGAGCAGAGCCAGATCGAAGGCGGTCTTGCGCACTAATTCCAACGCCTGCTCCCCGGATCCGGCGGCAGTGACCGTATATCCCTCATCTTCGAGCACGCCTGTCAGAGACTCGCGGATGCCCGATTCATCATCAACAATTAGAAGTTTGTGCATGATCAACTGGCTGCAGGTGCGTTCATCACCTCAGCGGCGACTGGGAGTTCCAGAATGAATTTCGTGCCTACGGGTTTATTCTCCTCCACGCGAATGGTCCCCCGGTGCTCTTCGATGATGCGGCTGACGATCGCGAGGCCGAGACCAGTTCCACGCTTTTTAGTAGAAAAATAGGGCAAGAACAGCTTTTCCTTTAGCTCCCGCGTTACGCCATGTCCGGTGTCTGCGATAACTAGCTCAACGGCGTCGCGAGTTGCGACCAAGGACGTCGTAATCTGAATTTCTCGCAGCATGGAATCGCGGACCGCTTCCGCCGCATTGTCCACGAGGTTCGCGATCGCTCTCTTCATTGCTTCGGAATCGGCGAGAACCGCCGGCAAATCGGGCGCTAATTGAGTGCGTACATGAACCTGATCGAGCCGCCCATTGAACATCGAGAGCGCGCTATCCACGATGCTGTTGAGATTTGCAGCCTCAGGTTGAGAGGCGGGAAATCTGGCGAGTGTTGAGAACTCGTCCACCAGCGTGCGCAACGTCTCAACCGCATTCGCGATGGTATCGGCACAGCCGTGAATGATGTTGAGTGAAGATTGGTCGGGTTGAGTGCCCTTTTGCAGATGGCGGCGAATCCTTTCGGCTGAGAGTGCAATTGGCGTCAGTGGATTTTTGATTTCATGCGCCACCCTTCGCGCGACTTCCCGCCACGCCGCTTGTTTCTGAGCCTTCAGCAAGTCGGAAAGATCTTCGAATACGACCACGTAACCAAGCTGCTGACCTTCATGTTGTAAAGCGGCAACTGTGGCAGCGATGTTCATGGTCGATCCGTGAAGCGTGAACTCCAACTGACTAGCCGTCAAACCCATCCGGTCTGCGCGGCGAAGAAGCGCTTCGAGATCGTCTTGCAGATCCCTAGGAAGGACACTTTCCAATTGACTTCCGATCAGGTTGGAGTTCATCTCATCGGCATGATCAGAGAAGAGCATCCGAAGAAAGGCTGCATTTGCGTGCGTTATCTTTCGTTGCGCATCGAGCGATAGCACGCCTGTCGGAATGCTCTCGAGGATGGTCTCCATATGCCTGCGACGTTCTTCGATTGCTGAATTGGCTGCTTCTAGATCGCGGCTCGAGGCTTCGATTTGTTGCTGGCTGAACTCGAGTTCTGCTGCCATCCGATTGAACGAGCGAACAAGGTCGCCAATCTCATCCGTCGCACGCACATCTACGCGGTAGTCGAGCCGGCCTTTGGAGATTTCCTGTGTGCCTTCCGCCAACGCCGCAAGAGGTCGAGTGATCAACTTGGAAAGGAAGATGGCGATCCATGTGCTCGCGAACAGTACGAGTACCGTCAAGAGGAGAAGCAATCCCATGTAGGTACGCCGCACGAGTTTTCTCTCGCGACTTAACTCGAGATAGCGCGCCTGGCTAGCTTCGATCTGGTGGACTGTCGATGCGAAACTTTCCGGCAATGGCATCCCGATCAGGATCTGTCCCTCATTCGTGACAGGTGCAACCGCCAGGATGTAATCCTTGTCATTCCAATTGAAGTGCACGGGGTTTGCACGACCGATTCGATTCAGCGGCAACTTGGGTTTCAGAGCACCCCACCCCGCAGGTGCACCAAAGCTAACTTCGGCGTCCCCATTGAATAAGGCGATCGCGAATCCACCCTGCAGCGTGGGCTCGTGGCGGCGGAGTTCGGCCGTGAGAGGTGCAAAATTTCGTGTCTCGTATGAGCGCTGTGCTTCAAAGGACGATGCGATGGCGTCCGCTTCCGCTTGAACATTTTGCGCCGCATAGGTGGAGAGGAGTGTAGCCAGACTGGCTGTGTCTTCTCTTACTTCCTCGACAGGGCGCGAAAACCATTTCTCAATTGAGCGGTTCATCAAGCCGTAGGAGAACAGAAACATCACAATGACCGGAACCGAGGAGAGCAGCAGTGCTCCAACTACCATGCGGGTGCGGAATTTGGATCCGACCACGCCAAGGCGACGTTCCACCAGCAATTTCAAAATGTTTCGCGCGAGAACAAACGTCAGAGCCACGAACAGCAAGAAGATCAGAATCGTTAGCGCCGCAAAGAAGAGAAGCTGTTGGTTGCTATCTGGCGATATAAATTTCAGATTGAAAGCGGCTTGAGAAACCAGAACGACCAGAAGCAGAAAAGAAACAGCAGCCAAAACAATGATTGCTTTTCGACGGCTCGACGGCTTCTCGGGAACGCGAATTGGCTCGTGATCTCGCAAGATACAACCCCTGCTATCGGCAACGTGGGTCGGGGACAAGTCATTATAGACACAGGAGAAGGCACGCACTCTGACCGTATGCGGCATCTTTGCGCCTATCTCTGCAGTGACGGAAGATACAAACTGAAGATCATGTCCTCTGGCGAAGAATGTGTTTGTTTTAGGGCGTTTGCAATGCCTGGCTCCCCATGTTGCTTTCCTTGGAGCCAATTCCGCGCAGTACAAGTACCAAAGTTACTTTTTCGTTAGGGCGTCTGCGGTGACAATTTGTGTCATCGCACAAGCCGCGCCTTGTCTTCTCAGGAGATTGCGGGTTGCGTGGTGAATCCAGAGCTTCGCTGTAACTCTCTGCCGATCAGATAGGAGATCGACGTATGTCTCAACGGCTGGGTGACCTTCTGGTCAAGGAAAAGGTCATTACCCCAGAGCAGTTGGATCAGGCTGTAAAGGTGCAGAAGGAGACCCATGTCCGGCTCGCGTCGGCCCTGGTCAAGCTCGGATTTCTCTCCGATGAAGACGTCACAAATTTTTTATCGCGGCAGTATGGAGTTCCGGCCATCAATCTTTCGTATTTCGAAATTGATGCGTCCGTCGTAAAACTCATTCCGTTTGAAACTGCGAAGCGCTATCAGATTCTTCCGCTCAGTCGCGTGGGCGCATCGCTCACTATCGCCATGGTGGACCCGACCAACGTGTTCGCGATGGACGATATCAAGTTCATGACCGGATTCAATATCGAGCCGGTTGTCGCTTCGGAGAGCTCGATTCTCGAAGGCATCGAAAAAGCATACGGCACGAGCAAGGAAGAAGAGCTCGAGCAAGTGATGCAATCGATGAACGGTCTTGATGCACCGGATCTCGAGCTCCAGGCTGAAGAACAAGAAATGGATTTAAACGAGCTTGAGAAGGCTGCCGACGAGGCACCGATCGTTAAGCTCGTGAACCTTGTACTAACGGATGCAGTGAAACGCGGTGCCAGCGACATCCACATGGAACCGTACGAGAAGGAGTTCCGTGTTCGGTTCCGTATTGACGGTATTCTGCAGTCCATCATGTCGCCGCCTCTGAAGTTAAAGGACGCGATTACATCGCGCGTCAAGATCATGTCGAAGCTTGACATCAGCGAAAAGCGGCTTCCACAAGACGGCCGCATCATGCTGAAGATGAGCGTTGGCGGCAAGAAAAAGCAACTCGACTTCCGCGTCAGCACTTTGCCCACACTATGGGGCGAGAAGATTGTGATGCGGTTACTCGACAAAGAGAACCTAAGGCTCGACATGACTAAACTGGGCTTCGAGGAGGAGTCGCTGGAAAAATTCCGCAAAGCGATTCTGAAGCCATACGGCATGGTGTTGGTGACCGGACCCACGGGGTCCGGCAAGACCAATACGCTCTACTCTTCCATCGCCCAACTCAACCAGCCTGACACGAACATCATGACGGCAGAGGATCCTGTCGAGTTCCAGCTGCAAGGCGTGAACCAGGTGCAGATGAAAGAGCAGATCGGATTGAACTTCGCTGCCGCCCTGCGTGCTTTCCTGCGGCAAGACCCTAACATCATCCTGGTCGGCGAAATCCGAGATTTCGAAACAGCAGAGATTGCCATCAAGGCAGCGTTAACCGGACACCTTGTGCTCTCGACACTGCATACGAACGGTGCACCTGAGACCATCACGCGCTTGATGAACATGGGTATCGAGCCGTTTCTCGTCGCAACTTCCGTACACCTGATCTGCGCGCAGCGACTCGTTCGTCGAATCTGCAAGGATTGCACGGCTCAAGTGGACGTGCCGGTGCCCGCCTTGATCGAGGAAGGGTATACGCCCGAAGAAGCCAAGACCGTAAAAATCATGAAGGGTAAGGGATGCGGAGTTTGTAACAACACCGGATACAAAGGACGAACTGGTCTTTACGAAGTTATGGAGGTCGATGACGAAATCAAGGAATTAGTTCTCGTCGGAGCCTCCGCCGTGGAGTTGAAGAAGAAGGCAATCGAACGGGGCATGATCACGCTCCGTCGCAGTGGCCTTATCAAAGTGGCTGCTGGGATGACGACTTTGGAAGAAGTGGCACGCGAAACGATTCATTAAGGATCAGAGAGGGAAGGAACAAAGGATATGGCGCTTTCGTTAAGCGATTTACTAAAACGGATGTTGGAGATGGGAGGAAGTGACCTTCACATCACCACCAACTCTCCGCCACAAATTCGCGTGCATGGACACCTGGTGCCGCTCGACCTGCCTCAGTTGACTCCGGCGGAAACCAAACAACTCGCCTATAGCGTAATGACGGATTCGCAGAAGCACCGCTTCGAAGAAAACCTCGAACTGGACTTCTCCTTCGGGTTGAAAGGCCTGGCACGCTTCCGCGCGAACGTATTCAACCAGCGTGGCGCAACGGCCGCCGTTTTTCGTCTCATTCCATTCGAGATCAAGGGATTTCACCACCTCGGCCTGCCAGCGGTTGTCAGCAAGCTCTGCGACAAACCTCGAGGTCTCGTTCTGGTGACCGGGCCGACTGGCTCCGGCAAGTCGACGACGCTCGCGGCGATGATCGACAAGATCAACTCCGAACGGCACGACCATATTCTCACGATCGAAGACCCAATCGAATTCGTGCACATGAACAAGAACTGCGTGGTAAACCAACGCGAACTTCACGCAGATACCAAGACGTTTTCCGATGCGTTGCGCGCCGCGCTTCGTGAAGATCCGGACGTAGTGCTTATCGGCGAAATGCGAGATTTGGAAACGATCGAATCCGCGCTCCGTATCGCTGAAACGGGCCACCTCACGTTTGGAACTCTGCACACGAATTCGGCATCGTCGACGATCAACCGTATCATCGACGTTTTTCCGGCGCACCAACAACCACAGATACGTGCCCAGTTATCGCTCGTGTTGGAGGGCATTCTCTGCCAGAGCTTGTTGCCGAAATCAGATGGCAAGGGGCGCGCGATGTGCATGGAAATCCTGGTGCCTAACGCCGCCGTTCGCAACCTGATTCGCGAAGACAAGATCCATCAAATCTATTCCGCCATGCAATCAGGCCAGGAAAAGTTTGGTATGCAGACGTTTAACCAATCTTTGGCCACAGCCTATGCGCAGAAACAAATCTCATTGGACACGGCTTTGGCGCGCTCCAGCAATCAAGACGAGTTGCAGGAAATGATTGCGCGCGGAACTAGCCTGTTGAATCGCGGCAATCCCGCTGCAGCAGGTCGAGCTTCGGTACCGGTGAAGAAGTAGGAAAAGTTTATGCAGTAGATCCGTTCGCTACAGCGTGCGGAAGTAAGAGACTGGAAGTCGGGCAAGCAGCCAACTAGGAGAGGCAACATGCCAGTTTTTACGTTTTCAGGAAAAACCGCAACCGGCGAAAAGGTAAGCGGCGAACGAGTGGCGGCCAGCAAGCAAGCGTTGCAGGTCGCGTTGCGCAGAGAGCGCATCACCGCCGGGGCGATCCGCGAAAAAGGTAAAGAGTTTTCGCTGCCCAGCCTGAGAAGGGGCAAGGTGAAGACGAAGGACATCGCCGTCTTCTTCCGGCAATTCTCGGTCATGATCGATGCTGGACTTCCGTTGGTGCAGTGTCTGGAGATCCTGGCAGCAAACCAGGAGAACCAAACGTTTCAGAAGACACTGAATGGGGTCCGCTCCACGCTGGAAGGCGGCGCCACCCTGGCCAATGCTATGCGTCAGTATCCGACTGTGTTCGACGACCTGACCACCAACATGATCGAGGCGGGTGAAACCGGCGGTATTCTTGACATCATCCTGCAGCGCTTGGCACAGTACGTTGAAAAGGCCGTGCGCTTGAGAGCCGCCGTCAAATCAGCCCTGATTTACCCGGTCTCCGTTGTCAGTATTGCAGTGTTGATCGTCGGCGCACTGCTCAAATGGGTTGTGCCGATCTTCTCGAACCTTTTCGTCGGCCTCGGTGTGACCTTGCCGTTGCCTACCCGTGTCGTCATGGGGTTGAGTGCTTTTGTCGGAACGTTCTGGTGGTTCTTCATCATCGGCGCGGTGGCGTTTGTATTCGCCATCAAAGCGATCCGCAAGAATCCTAGAGGGCGCTACTACTTCGACCATATGTTGCTGCGGCTGCCGATCATCGGCACATTGCTGAGAAAAATTGCGGTGGCCCGCTTTACGCGGACGCTCGGAACACTAATCACGTCTGGTGTGCCGATCCTCGAAGGCTTGAGCATCACTGCTCGCACCTCTGGAAACGCCGTTCTTGAAGAAGCGCTGATGAAGGTTCGTAAGGCCATCGAAGAGGGCCGGACGATCGTCGATCCGCTCAAGGAATGCGGTGTGTTCCCGAACATGGTGACGCAGATGATCGGAGTCGGGGAAGCGACGGGCGCCATGGACGCTATGCTGCAGAAGATTGCCGACTTCTACGAAGACGAAGTCGACTCCGCGACGAAAGATATGTTGGCGTTGCTCGAACCCGCCATCATCGGTGTCCTGGGTGTCACGATCGGCGGCATCGTCATTTCGCTCTATATGCCGCTGTTCTCGATGATCGCGAAACTGGCAGGCTAGACGGAACAGCGGTGGCAGGCAGGACGCGGGCGTTCCGTATCCTGCCTGTCACGCCTAAATGAAATGGGCTGGTTTTGCGCCCGCGAAAAGTGACCCTACATGCAACCCGTGATGTTCGATGAACGGACTTGGCTCGCCTGGCTTGTAAAGATCCGGGTCCTTATTTTGACGTTGCTTCTCGGTGTCGAGCTGGTAGTGGCTCGCCTCAGCGCTACCTCGCTACCAGTCGGACTCTTCGTATTTTCTGTTCTCTTGTGGTTCGGAGTATCGCTGTTCTACGTTCTGCTGCTTTCTATCTGGCAGGAGTACAAACTTCAAGCAGCATTGCAGGTCATTACCGATCTCTTGTTTGTGACTTTGATCGTCCACGTCACGGGCGGGGTCGACAGCTCTCTTAATTTTCTTTATCCGCTCGTTATCATTGTCGCTTGCATTCTTCTTCCGCGTGTCTGGGCCTACATCACCGCAGGATTGGCATTTGCTCTTTTCGGCGCCATTGTCGAACTGAATTTCTATGGAGCGATCCCCTCGTATTCCACCTCCCGGCCAGCACTGACAGCACTTCAAGTAATCGTAGTGATGAATCTGCTGGCTTACCTTGCGGTGGCTTACCTGGCAGGACATCTCACCTCGAAGCTGCGCCAGGTGGGCATTCAACTTCAGGACACAAGTGGGGCGCTCGAAGATCTCCAAGTTTTGCATCAACATGTTGTTGAAGCAATCACCGGAGGGCTAATTACTACGGACCTGACCGGCAAGATTACGCTTATCAATCCTGCCGCGCTTCAGCTACTGCGACGGAGCGAGCAGGAGTTGCTGGGAACACCGATTAGCCAGTGGTTCGTGGACCCGCTTCCTTCGGTGCAGAATGAGCGAGCACATTCTGAAGTACGCAGTCTGCTGCCCGACGATTTCCAGAAAACATTTCGGGTGATTGTCTCAGCAATGCGCGTCAGCGATGAGGACAAAGGATTTGTTTACACCTTCGACGATCTCACCGAAGTTCGTCGGCTGGAACGAGAAGTGAGGATTCAGGATCGCCTGGCGGCGGTGGGCCGTTTAGCGGCCGCGATTGCGCATGAGATCCGCAATCCTCTGGCCTCGATAGCTGGTTCGGTCAGCATGCTTTCTGATGTGCCCGATCTTAACGAAGAGCATCGAAAACTTCTCCAGATTGTGACTCGCGAATCCGGGCGTTTGAACAACATCATCACCGATTTCCTGGCTTATTCCCGTGGTAAGCAGTATCACTTCGCGGTCACCAATCTAGTGCCGTTGATCGAAGACACGTTGACATTGCTCGGCCACCGCCTTGTCGCGGAGAACTCCGGTATCAAAATTGAGCGGAACATTCCGGCGTCGCGCGCCATCGTCCTCGCCGACGGAGACAAGATCAAGCAGGTGTTTTGGAATTTTTGCGAGAACGCTGTCCGCGCCATGAAAGAAGGGGGCACCCTGCGGGTCAGCCTGGAAGCAGTCGGAGACGATTGGCAGGTAAGTTTCTCGGATACCGGTCCGGGCATGAGCCCACAGCAGCGGGAAAAGATCTTTGAGCCATTTCAGTCTGGATTTGAGGGAGGCACCGGTCTCGGCTTAGCGATCGTCTATCAGATCGTGCAAGCGCACGACGGCAATGTGTGGGCCCGTTCGCAACTTGGGAAGGGAACCACATTCGTGTTGCGGCTACGCCGGTTGGGAGCAGAGAAGGCTGTACTGGATGCACAAGCGAGCGTCGAGTTCGCTGCAGTCGCGGGAGGCGGGCGTGGCTAATATCCTGGTCTGTGATGACGAGCGCTCGATCTGCGAATTGCTGGACATTGCTCTGCGCCGCGATGGCCATAAAGTAGAGACAGTCAACTCCGGCGACGTAGCGAAAAGAAAAATCGATGGAGCTTTGTACGACGTCATCATCACGGATATCAAGATGCCGAATACCGACGGTATCGCCGTGCTGCGGTATGCCCATCAGGTTTGCCCCGAAACTGCGGTTATCCTGATCACCGCAGTGGATGATTACGAGGCAGCGGTCGAAGCAGTCAAGGCTGGCGGAGCTTCGGACTATATCCGGAAGAGCCCAGGGTTAGTGGACGAGATCCGTTTAGCGATCAGTCGCGTCCTCGAAAAACTCTCTCTGAGCCGGCAAAATTTCGCGTTCCGTCGCGATGCCGCTACACGAAATTCACTCGACAACATCGTAGGCTCCAGCCCAGCACTCGAGAAACTGAAGCAAACGATCCGGACCGTTGCGTCGACTTCCAGCACCATCCTGATTTACGGTGAAAGTGGCACTGGCAAAGAACTCGTGGCCCGCGCTGTGCATGTCTGTTCGCCGAGAGCGACCGAGCCGTTTGTTTCTGTCAATTGTGGAGCATTCCCCGAAACACTGTTGGAGAGCGAGCTCTTCGGATACGTCAAAGGCGCTTTCACGGGTGCGAACCAAAATAAGCGGGGGCTATTTGAAGTTGCCAATGGTGGAACGATTTTTCTTGACGAGATCGGTGAGATGACTCTTGCAATGCAAGTCAAGCTTTTGCGTGTTTTGCAGGAGAGAACCGTCCGTCCTGTTGGTGGAACGAACGAGATTGCCATCGATGTTCGCGTCATCGCGGCCACAAACCGCGAACTGGAGAAGCAGGTCGCGGAAAATGCGTTCCGGGAAGATTTGTACTATCGGCTGAGTGTTATTCCCATTCGAGTGCCTTCTCTTCGTGAGCGTCGCGAGGACATTCCTTTACTCGCAAACCATTTCCTCAAGAAGTATGCCTCGGCCGCCCACAAGAGCATTCTGCGTCTCGCACAAGGCTCGGTGGATGCGCTGAGTGATTACGATTGGCCGGGTAACGTGCGACAGCTCGAAAACACAATCGAGCGGGCAGTCGCAATGGAATCTAGTAACGAACTCCACGTTGAACTGCCTGCAGAGCGCCCGAAAGCCCGTGCTGCCGCGGCAGCCGCGGGTGGCGCACCAATCCCCGGCCCCTCCTGCACTTTGCCCGCTGGAGTTGGCATGGAAACTTATGTTGCGGAAATCGAAAAGTCTCTACTGGTAAACGCACTCGAACAGACTGGCGGAGTGCAGGTTCGCGCTGCGGACACGTTGGGGATTTCCTATCGTTCATTCCGCCACCTGATGAAGAAGTACGAGTTGTAAATCATTCTGCGAAAAATCCGCAGCTTAACAAATCACCCACATACGGCCTACTCTCAGCAGGTTGCAAGACTTGCATCGCAATACCTTGCATTCCCTACAGCGTGAAAGGCGAGTTTCTACAGAGCTGCGTCCACAACGGCTCTCGGATGGTTCGAATCCAACAAATCGTGTCGACGGTATGAGCTCAGGTCAGCGACCTTTCTCACAAGCTGACACATAGAGCGGAAATTTCAGGAGGCGAAATGCGAAGTATACGTTCCTTACTCTTTGCTTTCGCGATGCTTTTTATCGCGGGGATAGCGTCCGCGCAGTACATGGTTTCGGTGAACTTTGGTCCACCGGCGCTTCCCATTTATGAGCAGCCGCCCTGTCCGGGCGAAGACTTTATCTGGATGCCAGGTTATTGGGACTGGAGCGATGTTGGTTATTACTGGGTCCCAGGCACCTGGGTGCAACCACCCGAGCCAGACCTTTACTGGACGCCCGGCTATTGGGCGTACAACAACGACGACAATCTCTACAACTGGTATGACGGTTACTGGGCACCCGAAGTCGGCTACTACGGTGGCGTCGATTACGGCTATGGTTATCCCGGCGACGGCTACTACGGTGGCTACTGGCGTGACCGCCATTTCTATTACAACCAGGCCGTCAACAATGTGACGGTTACAAATGTTCGTTACGTCTACGTAACACGTGTTGTTAACACGGCGACGCGAGAAAACCGGGTCAGCTTTAACGGTGGACCTGGAGGGACAACAGCTCGTCCGACCGCGAAGCAACAAGTTATAGCGCGTGAGCAGCGAAGACCTCCGACACAAGTACAGCAGCAACATCAACAGATGGCTCGCCAAGATCGCGCTTTGCTGGCTTCAGAAAACCAGGGAAAGCCCCCTGTTGCCGCCACCGCAAAACCTGCCCAGCTTAACGGCAGTGGCGTAACGGTCGCGCGTCAGGCAGGAGCCCCCTGGCATCCTCCGGCTAATCGCGAGAACCGTGGTGCCGCTCCGGCCAATCAGCCCGAGAATCGTGCAAACCCTCGGCCAGACAATAAGGCTGCGCCAGCGCCAAACCGCAATCCAAACGAGGCGCCACGTCGTGAGGCCGAACCTGGCCGTACACCGCCAGACGCGACCCCGGATCGGAATGAGCCACGTGCAAATCCGCAGCCGCGTCCTGACGAGCGTGACCGACGTGCGGAGCCGGCCCCGCGGCCAGCTCCGGAGGAGCGTGAACGTCGGGCCGAACCAGCCCCACGTCCAGCTCCGGATCAGCCACGCACCGAACCTGAGCCACGGCGTGAGCCGCCACCGGAAGCCCGGTCTGAACGGAACGAGCCGCCGCGAAATGAACGCGCCAATGAAGTACGGCGCGAAAACCCGGGGAAACCTGACAACGCTGGTAAGCCTGGACGGCCAGACAAGCCGGACAACAAACCGGACAAAAAGTCACCGCCACCTGAGGCCGATGACAATCGTCCGCACTAAGTGTTGATTGGAAGGAAGGGCGCCCGTAAGAACCTGTACGCGGCGCCTTTTTGTCGAGTGTTCCCGGGTGGTTAGCTTTTCGTTTTGAGCTGCTGTTTCCACCCCAGGATTCTCGCCTTGTTTCCTTCTTCTTCAGCTTCGGGGATCATGCCTTTCTTCTGAAACAGGATCGAAAGGCTGGTGTGTGCGAGCACATCATCGGGATCGAGTTCAGAAATCCTTCGAGCTGCAGCAATTGCTTCATCGAGCCGGTTAAGGTTCTGCAAAGCGCGGCTTAAGCCGTGGAGCGCTTCGGTGAAAGTAGGATCGGCTGCAAGTGAGCTCTCGTACTCCTTGACGGCCGACGCGTCATCGCCAGCGGCAACCAGATCAAGGGCAGCATAGTAGTGATTTTCGGCTGTTTGGCGATCAGTTTCCGGAGGCATGGAGAGTCGAAGATGGTTATTGGGCCGATTCTAGCACGCACATTCGATGACAAATTTTCGCGGACCGCCACGTTATACTCGGAACGCGACTATGCGAAATGCGTTGCGCTTCGTCTGGAATGCTACTCGCGGGCATCGGTTAACTCCTTGGCGCAGCCCGTTCCTGCTCTGGCGGATCGAGACCTATACAGGTGTCAAGATGACTCGCATCGGTTTCCTGGAGTTCTGGGAATTCCTCTGGCGGGAGCGCCGTCAGCTGTGGCGTTTCCTGAAGTGGACAGGGGAAATGGAACGCTACGTTCGTCCAAAAACGAAACGAGCGTAACGCGCTTCTCGCAAAACACTCTACTCCGCACCTCTTGCCGTGTTCTGGCCTTACTGATTTGCTTCACCGTCTTCGGCGTGAGCCGGCTTTCGGCTCAAGGCTCAGCTGATTCAACCTTGCCCAACGCTCCTTCCTCATCCCGACCAGGAGAGCCCGCGCAATCGGGTCGGGCAGAAACCGGTATGCATTTCGGAGTTTTGCCAACTCCTTCGATCAGCTTTCCTGAGCTGGCGGCAAGTCACAGAGTTTTGACGCCACTCAATAAGTTTGAATTGTTTGTCCAAGATAGTACGTCGCCGTCGGCTTTCATGTTCTCCCTGTTTAGTGCAGGTCTTAGCCAGGCTCGTGACAGTTATCCGGGCTATGGGCAAGGCGCGGACGGTTACGCGAAACGCTTTGGATCCAAGATGGCGCGGGGCGCCTCGAATAAATTCTTCAGCGAATTTGTCTTGGCTTCGGCTCTCCACGAAGACCCCCGCTATTTCAGGACCCCAAATGCGACACTCAGCCAGAGCATCAAACATGCATTACGTCGTCTCGTGATTACCCCAAAAGACGGAGGCGGTGAAAGCATCAACTATTCCGGTCTTCTCGGACCACTTGCGGGAGAGTCACTTGCGAATACCTATTTGCCTGAGGATGAGCGGACTTTTCCGCGATTGATGAAGCGTTACTCGTTAGGGATGGGCACTCGGGCGGGGACCAATATCATTCGTGAATACTGGCCGCAACTGCGGAAAAAATTCAAAAAGCAGGCCAAGTTTGCAGATGTGAGCAGCGATCCAAGCGTTAGGACACCAGAGCAGAACTAAGAACCATTGCTGGCAGCCGCGGCTTCGCCGATAACAACCATCACTTCCGTTCCTTTACCGGAGCCGATCAACTGGTAGGCGGATCCGCGGTTCGCTGCAACCTCCAAGTATCCCATGCTGCCAAGAATCCCGAACAATTCTCCTGGACGCGCGTTTGCATAGATCTTCTGCATGGAATTGATTTCTTTTTTCCCAACCACGATTTTGAAATCTTGCGGGTGCTCTTCAAACAGCATGGGAGCGTCTTGTGGCGTGATGTTTGTTACGAGATTTCCGAATCGGTCCACCTTTAAAACAACCCCACGCAATGTGTTTTCGTTTATAGCTTTCGGCTTGGGGGACGCGAACTTCACATAATCTTGAATTTCTTCGCCCATCTTCTCGGGATCGACACCTTTGGCCAGATACGCTGCGATCGGAGCGAAAACATCACGCGCGTGGAACGTATCGCTGCGCGGCTGAAGAAAGTAATGCTGCGCAGTAATTTGACGCACCCACATACGCTCTTCGCGTTCGAAAACCATGGAGAGTACGCCATTATCGGGGGCAACGAAGTAGTGCCGCTCCGTAGAAGCTATGATTGCCCTGCGTTCCGAACCGACTCCCGGATCAACCACAACTACGTGGGTCGTGCCCACCGGAAAGTAGCTATAGGCTTGTGAGATCGTCAACGCGCCGTCCAGGACGTCAAAGGCCTGCACGGAATGCGAGATGTCCACGATGACCGCTTCTGGAACGATGCTCAGAATTACGCCTTTCACCGTTCCGATGAAGTGGTCGTTCAGACCGAAGTCGGTTGTTAATGTGATGATGGGAGTGCGAGCCAAGGATCGTCCTCACTACGGGGCGCAGAAATCCCCACAATCTTCGAACCTAACGCGCTAGAGGACTCGAGTCAAGGTACGCAAGTAATGGCACATCGCTCACTTATTCATCTCCGCGGTCCAATTTGTCACGAGCACCAGCGGAGAGGCTAGGCTCTCGGGAACCATTGTGAGAAGCAACTGTTTTCCATCTGGCGCCGCTTCAAATGGATTCCCGATCGGAGCGGTGTAGTTGTTTTGAAATAAGTGACGAGCAGGCCCAAGCTCCAATCCATCGCCGATCGAGTGCACGTCTGCAGCGCTAACGTTTCCATCAAGACCCATGAAAAAGATTTCTTTGCCATCCGCACGCCAGTCCGGGAATGCGCCACCCACTTGCGAAACTTGCCACTTGCCTTCACCGCTAGGGAAACGGGTTACATAGATCTCTTCTCGACCCGATTCCGTCGAGCTATAAGCAACCCAACGGTTGTCCGGTGAGAGTCGAAATTGAAGGATTCGTGCCTGCTGGGAAGGAGGCTGAACGATCGGGATGAGCTTCTTGTCGTTGTTGTTGTCCACTGCCCAAATCGCAGCACCGCTGGGACCACTCTGCTCAAGATGAACGAGGTAGCGCCCGTCATTGGACCACTGTGGCAACAGCAAGGTGCGGGCGAGTCCGGTCGGCTGACTACTGAGCAACACTTCTTCCTGCCCACCGCCGTTCGCAAGACGCGAACACAAGGACGTGCCATTTACCACCGTTGCGCCCACCTGCTTTACGTAAGCGACTCGCTGTCCATCGGCAGACCAAGAAGGCATCAGGTGAGTGGCGCCCCCGAATGTCAGGCGATTTTTCGTTCCTCGCACCAGGTCCAATATCCAGACATCGGCTTGCGGATCCCCAATCGAAATCGCCAGGCGCTTCCCGTCGGGGGATAGTTGGCCTGTTCCTTTGTACGCTGCACTCTCGGCGAGCTTCTTGAGGATCTTGCCGCTGCGGTCCACAAGCAGGAGGTCAGTTCCCGTCGAGCTCGTCCCGGGCTCGTAAATCAGCAATCCATTCTGGCTGGCGGTGAAGGTCGTGTGCCATGTTCCGGCGTCATAATCAATCAGGTTCGCGACAGTAGTCGGATCGCCCGAAAGGGTACCTGTAGTGGGATCAAATTTTTGGGCGAATAATTGTGACTGAAGATGGTAAAGCAAGTAGCCGGATGCGTATTGCGCGCCTGAATCGGAATCGACCACGTGTTTGTAAGAACCATCCGCGAGAGATGCGAAATAGATTCCCTGTTCTGAGTTGCCCGAGTGGTTTGTTCCGAAGAAGAGAAAATGCTTACCGTCCGGAAGAAACCAAGGCCAACGATGCGTTGTGTGCTTTCCCCCTTCAAACTTCGTAAGCCGAACTGCGCCTGCTCCCGAGGAACTCACTCTCCACAACGAATCACGATAATCGGGCTCATATACGATAACGTTTTCCTGGTTCCACGTTCCTCCTCTGGGGTTCGGTGTGTCAGCCAAAATTGTGACTGGACCGCCACTCGCTGCGACTTTCTTAAGATGCCCCTCCGCAAAAAAACCGAGGAACTTGCTGTCGGGAGACCAGAAAGGAAACGATGCGCCTTCGGTTCCATCCAGTTTCCTGGCGGAAAGTTCTCCGAATGAATGCACCCATATGCTGTTTTGTCCTCCTTTGGGGCGAGCACAAAACGCCACGGCAGATCCATCGGATGCAAGTACCGGAGGTCCGGAGTAGTCCCCTGTTAAGTCGAAGCCCGTGTTCGCGGGCGGCGGTAAGAATGAACGCAGAACCGGCAGCTGTGGATGTCCGCGCAACGAGAGCCATGCCACCATGCCTGCTAAGGCTGCGATGGCGACCAGCCAAAGTAATCGCTCCGTCCATGATTCTTTCGGTTGAGCGGATTCGGGCTGCGAAGTCGGAGCTGGAACCGTTACGATCCAGCGCAGTTCATGACCGACATCGGCAGCATTTTGCCAACGCTTCTCAGGATCTTTCGCCAGGCAGGTCTGCACGACATGATCCACGGAGATTGGAGTCATGGGCTGGATCTTTGTGATTGGCTCAGGATCCTTTTCCAGAATGGCGGAGGCAACTGAGAGTTGGCTCTTGCCTTCGAACGCTCGGCGTCCAAGCAACATCTCATACAACACGCATCCGAAACTGAAAATGTCACTGCGCGCATCGGCTTCATGGCCCTGCAAGAGTTCAGGCGCCATGTACTGGAACGTGCCCACGACCGATCCTTGCTGCGTTACGGCAACCGGTGATGCCAGCGCGGTCAAATTCATCGTGGGCGTCGATGGGGTGAGGTTCCCCTTGCTCGCAGGAGCTGCGCCTAGCAGCGCCACAGGCTTTGCCAATCCGAAGTCCAGCAGTTTGGCTCCGGATGGAGTCAGCATGATGTTCCCGGGTTTCAAATCGCGGTGAACGATACCCGCGCGATGCGCCTTCTCCAGCGCTTCACAAATCTGGATTCCGTACTCCAACGCCTGTTTGAGCGGCAGAGGGCCCTTGCGCAGCCGTGACTCCATGGTCTCCCCTTGCACATATTCCATGACAAGGTAGGAGGTACCGTTTTCCACGCCGACATCATGCAGCACGCAGATATTGGGGTGATTGAGTGAGGAGATGGAGCGCGCTTCGCGCTCAAACCTTTGGCGCGCATCGGCATCTTTCGCCAGGTGTTCCGGCAGGATCTTGACCGCAACTGTGCGATCTAACCGGGTGTCCCGCGCGCGGTAAACTTCGCCCATCCCGCCCGCGCCGATGGCCGACTGAATCTCGTAAGGACCTAGTTTTGTACCGGCAGTGAGCGCCATCCGTGCGCCCGATTATATCGGAATCAATCGGAGACTAAAGATCGCGAGTACGTGCTTCTGTATTGCGACGGCTAGACGGAGTTCGGGAAATTAGAAGTAGCATTACAGAAACAAGCCCCGGTTACCTGCCGGGGCTTTTCTTCAGGTACTTGTGACAACTAATCGGCGTCTATCGGATCGAGATATCGCCGGATCCAGTGTGAACGCTCACAAGAGGTCCGCCACCCTGCACCTTTCCAACAATCTTGTGTTGGGGGGTATCGTGTACCCGCCCTTGTACCGTCGTAGCGACAGGATGATCGAGATCGATATTGCCTGAACTCGTCGTTAAATCCACATCAAAGGCCGATTGCTCAGGCAAGCGCAGATGCACATTTCCGGACCCAGTTCGAACAGACCATTCATTCTTTTGCGTGCCTTCGGCTGTAATGTCGCCGCTGCCGGCTTCCGCTTGAAGGCCGCCGTTGATACCACGCACCTGAATGTTCCCCGATCCGGTATGCACCGAAACGTCGCCGCTTCCAGTTTCTTCGAGTTCGATGTCTCCACTTCCGGCGCTGGCGCGAATCGCGCCGTTCAGATCACGACCACGCACATTGCCCGAACCGGTTTGCGTTTGGATGTCGCCATTCAGAGACCGCAATTGCATGTCACCAGACCCGCTTTCGAGATCGACTCCACGCTTCAGTCCTTCGACGTCCTGGTTTCCGGAGCCGCTGTGTGCGCGAACCGCAGTGTCGGCAG
The DNA here is from genome assembly GCA_036265385.1 of Terriglobales bacterium. GTDB lineage: Bacteria > Acidobacteriota > Terriglobia > Terriglobales > Acidobacteriaceae > DATAPD01. The sequence goes on along the minus strand of DATAPD010000015.1, from coordinate 352,849 downwards.
GCGCGGTGATCTCGTAATCGATTGCGACGTTCTGCACGTTCACATAGTCGACGCGAACATTGTTTCCAGACTGACTGACCGGCGGATTCTTCTGAATCTCTTCCACCTTGGCTTTCTTATCGCTTGAAAAAAGCCAGGATGTGCCAACGTGAATTTTCCCGATGATTTTTACGGTTCCGGCTGCACCGGGACGAATCATGATGTCGCCGGAATGCGTGAGCACTTCCAGCTGAACAGGCCCGTTGACCTGGAAAGTTTTTTCGAAAGTTCCGTCAACGGAAGCGGCGCTGACCCCAGCCGTCAAAGCGATGAGGAGAAGGAGCGGCAACGAACGACGGAGCACGGAATACAGACGCTGGTTGATCATATTCAAGCGACTCCTGTGATGGAAATCGAGCTGCAACTCTGATCTCTAGAATCATCGGCAGCGGCGTGAGTCGAGAAGCGTCAGGCCCAGGATTGCATCCTGAAGCCCGACGCATGAGAGCTGAAGCCCCTTTACTGCAGTACGACTTCTTCGCCTTCCTTCAAACCGCTCAGCAGCTCAGTCTTGGCGCCGTTTGAGATGCCAATATTGACCGCCACCTTGCGCTTGCCTTCCTTGCCCTTTGGATCAGGTATTTCTACCGATGCCTTCTTGTCCTTGTCGTAAAGGATTGCGCCTTCCGGGATCTGCAGGACATTTTTATGTTCTTCCAGGATGACCTCGGCATTGGCCGTCATGTTGGCTTTTAATTCGCCGCCTGGATTGTTGATGGAAACGCGAACTTCAAAAGTCGTGACGTTGTCCTTCTCCACGCCCATCGGAGAAATCTTGGTTACCTTGCCGGAGAACGTCTTGTCTTTGAACGATTCGACCTTGATGCGAGCCGGCTGCCCGAGATACACCTTGCCGATGTCGCTCTCGTCCACCTTGCCTTTGACGTAGACCTCGCTGGTATCGCCCATGGTCATGACGAGGGTGGCGGTTGATCCCAATACTAGAATTGAGCTGACCGCATCGCCGACTTCAACGTCCCGTGAAAGAAGAATTCCATCGATGGGTGCCACGATGGTCGTGTAGTTGAGTTGCTCTTCAAGCTGCTTCAAGTTTGCGCGATCTTGCGCGACCTGCGCCCCTGCTTGGCCGATCTTGGCTTTGAGCACCGAGAGCTGTGCCTTAGCTACGTTCTGCTTGTTCAGTGCAAGCTCGTAATTCTTCTGCGCATCGTCGAGCGCAGAGGCCGATACCACGCCTTCCTTGGCCATCCCCTGAGCACGTTCATAGGCACGCTTCAGCAATGGCACATCCGGACCTTCGGCATCGACTTTTGCGCGATCGAGGTCAGCCCGAGTTGCGTTCGAGCTTGCCTCCGAGGCCTCCATTTGCGCGCGGGCTTGTGCGACTCTCGCCTGGATTTCTTCTTTATCGAGCTCAGCTAAAACCTGACCCTTTTTCACCCGGTCGCCAGCATCTACAGCAAGGCGCTTCACAATTCCGCTAGCCTTCGATTTGATTTCAATCTTGGTGATTGGCGTGATCTTGCCGGTGGCAACGACGCTCTTCGCCAGGTCGCCTTTTTCCACTTTGGCCAGCTTGGAGGGATCGATCTTCGTGCCACTGCGGGTGGCTGCGATGACGCCAACCGCGGCAACCAGTACCAGCACCGCTACAACGACACCTATAATGATTCTTTTGCGCCGTTTCTTCTTTCCGTTACCGTTACCGTTCACATCTTCCTCCTGCCGCGAGTCTGGGCGGCATCGCGCTCAATGGTGGATACGAGAGTTACTTCCGATTAGTTCCTGAAAAGGTAGAAAACTGAAGCCTTATGATTGTTTCACTTCTTAGACTTAGACCGAAAGGGAATTAAAAAGAAAGCGAGGCAAATTCCCCGGCCGCACGCTTTTTTGACTTTTAGTCCGGACCACCTGCCCGGAAGGCGAATTTAGGCCTTCTAAGTCGTTGAATTACATGGATCTTTACAAGACTCTGTCCCCTCCAGCGGCCTACCCAAGGTAGAATGACGAAATCCCATGATTGCCTATGTGCTGCTCCGGGTATTGTTCATCATGCTCCTGGTGGCAGCCAACGCTTTTTTCGCAGCAGCCGAGTTTGCTCTCGTGAGCGTGCGCGAGACGCGCATTCTTCAGCTGATTGAAGCCCACCGCATCGGCGCCCGAACTGTCCTCAAACTCCACCAGCACCTGGATCAGGTCGTGAACGGAGTTCAACTTGGGGTGACGGTCGCTAGCTTAGCGCTTGGCTGGGTCGGCGAACCTCTGCTGGCTACCCTCATTCAGGGAACGATCGGCAAGATTCCTTACGCCGCAGTTTATTCGCACGCGATCGCGATCGTTGTAGCTTTCATCCTGATCACTGGCCTGCACGTGATCCTTGGCGAGTTAGTTCCAAAGTCGCTGGCCCTGCAACGCGCTGAGCGCGTCGCCCTGGCCGTTGCTGGACCTATGGATGTTTTTCTCACGATTACCCGGCCGCTAGTTTTCGCAATGACCGGCGCCGCCAAAGGCGTCCTGCGCGCTTTGGGGCTTCGCGAAATTCGCCACGGGGCTGTGCACTCGCCAGACGAATTGCGCCTGATCGTGACTGCTTCTCATCAGTTCGGCCAATTGGCAGCTGTTCCTGAGGAAATGATTCTGAACTCGCTCGATCTTGAGAATGTGTCCGTTCGCGAGGTCATGGTTCCACGTACGAAGATATTTTCTCTTCCCGCGGACTTGAGCCTCGACGAAGCTCTGGCTCGCGTGGTCGAAGAGCAGCATTCGCGCATCCCTGTGTACGACCCGCAACGAGGGCCTGAGCACATCATCGGCGTTCTTTACGCAAAAGACTTAATGCGATGGACACGACTTCGCCTGGCATCGAGTCCTACCTCCGCGACGGCCCAGCGGATTGCAATCATGCAGATCAGCCAGATCATGCATGATGTGCTCGTCGTTCCCGAAACGAAGCCGCTTACCGATCTCTTAACCGAGTTCCGCGAACGCAAACGGCATCTAGCCGTGGTGGTCGATGAGTTCGGATCGACAGCCGGCGTAGTCACTGTTGAAGATGTACTTGAGCAGATCGTCGGCGAGTTGGAGGACGAGTTCGATGTGCCTCCGCCGAAGCAGCCACCTTTAGGTACAGATGCGCCGTTAATCTTTGAGGGCTCCTACAATCTCCTGGATCTCGAGAGTCAGCACAACCTGGTTCTCCCGCGTAACGGCAGCTTCGAAACACTCGCTGGTTTTGTTATGGCTCGCTTGCAAAGGATCCCACGAATTGGCGATTTCTTCGACTACGAAGGGCATCGTTTTACGGTAGAGGCAATGGAAGGACATCGCATCGCACGAGTCCGCATTGAGCACGCTCCTGCCGAGGAAGAAAAAGCAAGCTCCCGTCCATTCAGCAATACGGCGTGAACTAGCGCGCGAGCTGCTCACGGATAAATCAACTGGCTGTGTTACTCTCGCTCTTCCCAGCATAGAGCTTTGCCTGGAGACCTGAAACCTGACGCCTGCGTGATCCATGTTTCGCTACGTTCTCCATCGATTACTCTTCACACTGCCGGTGATCTGGCTGGTTGTTTCGATCGTTTTTCTTCTGATCCATTTCGTTCCCGGAGATCCGGTCCAGCAGATGCTGGGTGAGGGAGCAGCTTCGGCGGACATCGAAGCGACCCGCCACGCCTACGGTCTCGATGTTCCTCTCACGCAGCAATACTTGAATTACTGGAAGGGAGTTCTTCACGGAGATCTTGGCCGCTCCCTTCGTCTGAATCAGGGAGTCAGCCATCTGATCGCGCAACGCTATCCCTACACGCTTCAACTCACTTTGGCATCGCTTCTCGTGGCGATTGTTCTGGCCATCCCCGCGGGAGTTCGCTCCGCTAGGCATCGCAATCAATGGGACGACCGCACACTCAGCGTGATTAGCCTTTTTGGTTTGTCCTTTCCTAATTTCGCGCTCGGCCCCGTGCTCATACTTCTGTTCGCGATCAAGTTAGGATGGCTCCCGGTCTCCGGTTCCGGCTCGCTCGCTCATCTGGTTCTGCCTGCAATCACTATGGGAGGTGCGCTGGCCGCCATTCTTACCCGGATGGTTCGAACTTCGATGCTCGAAGAACTCGGACAGGACTACATCCGCACGGCCCGAGCAAAAGGTTTGAACGAGGACACGGTTGTCTATCGCCACGCGTTGCGCAATGCGCTGATCCCGATCATCACGGTTCTGGGGCTGCAATTCGGTGCGCTGCTCGCAGGTGCGATCGTGACAGAAACGATTTTTTCCTGGCCTGGCATTGGACGTTTGACCGTACAGGCAATCGGCAATCGAGATTATTACCTAGTGCAGGGATGCATTCTGGCAATCGGATTGACGTATGTCGCAGTGAACTTCCTGACAGACTTTGCATACTCGCTTGTGAACCCGAGGATACGGCAATGAGAAAGCTGAATCCAAATCGCTATTTGTCACCGATAAGACGTGCTGCAGTTTGTTGTTTGTTCGGACAATTGTTTGCCGTTGGTTCGCTCGTCGGATCCCAGACGATTCGAACGAAGATTGACGACGAGAAATATTCAGTCTTTTCAGCTGCTCTTCAACATTTCAGCACGACGGTCATGGGAGCGCCATCTCTACTGCTAATTGATGGAGAGACAACTTGGCACGATAACATTCAGGCTGCGCTGGATGAGGTTCGCCATCCAACGCCTATGCCACAAGTAAGAGATCCGGCCCTCACACGCCGAATCGATCCTGATAAGGTTCGCGAGAAATCGCGATGGCTCAAAGAGCATGACAAGAGAATTCTCCTGAACCCAGCCGACTTCGCTCAGCAAATCTCGAAAGAAACGATAGTCTCATGGGTACACGAATGCTATAAACCGGCAGTCTTGCAGAATGCGTTTAAGGTCAGCGCGAAAACCATAGTTATTACCGCGGAAGACTGGCAGCGACTGGGAGCTGGTGAGGAAAAATCGTATCGAGATTTCAGGAAGAAATTCCTGCGTAGTTACGGTGACAATGCGGTCATCGAACTTTCTGGAGTTGGTTTTAATAATGAACACACGCAAGCCGTAGTCGAAATTGGCTATGTGATACCGGATCGTGTGGGAGGAGAAGGTTACTTTTTACTACTCGAGAAAGGCAACGATACATGGAAAGTGCGATGTGCGCTGCTTGCGTGGTTATCCTGAACTGCTCAATCTAAAATCTTGTCGAGTAATCCCATCTCGCTTCCCCGTCTCGCCCGTCACAACGTTCTTGCCACGATTGGCGTCATTCTGGTCGCGTTCTTCCTCATCTGCGCTCTCTTTGCGCCGCTTATTTCGCCGCACGATCCTGCTTTCATCGAGTTGCCCAACCGACTCGATCCACCCTCGGCCGCGCACTGGGCGGGAACCGACGAACTTGGCCGCGACATCCTCTCGCGTCTTATCTATGGCGCTCGAATTTCTATGTTCGTCGGCGCGAGTGTCGTTGTGTGCTCACTTTTTCTCGGACTCATCGTCGGATCATTGGCTGGCTATTACGGCGGTCGCATCGACCGCTTCGTCAATATCGTTCTCATGAATGCGTTTCTCTCGTTTCCGGGGATTCTCATTGCGATTGCTTTTGTCGCCTTTCGCGGACCTGGCATCTTCAATCTTGTGCTTGCTCTCTCCATCGGAGGGTGGGTGGGCTACGCGCGCCTGGTTCGCGCTCAAGTGCTCGCCACGCGAGAAAAGGAATATGTCGAAGCCGCGCGTGCTCTCGGAGCCAGCGACCTTCGCATCGTCACGCGTCACATTTTGCCTAACATCATTCAGCCCGTAATTGTGCAGGCAGCGATCGGCATGGCTGGAGCGATCTTGGCCGAGGCGACCATGAGCTTTCTCGGTTTGGGAGTTCCGCCTCCCACTGCGAGCTGGGGGTCGATGCTTAACGATGCGCGTTCGCATCTGTTCGACGCTCCGCATCTGGTATTGTTCCCGGCCGGTGCGGTCATGCTGGCTGTTCTGGCTTTCAACTTTATTGGAGACGCGTTGCGCGATGTACTAGATCCACGGTCTCGCATCGAGGCTGGTTTGTGATCACCCATCCGATATGGAGAACGTAATGAAATTGTTCCGCTACTTCGTCCTCTTCATCTTCGTCACATGCTTGTCGTATGCTGCGTTGGCGCAAACGAAGGAACCATCGTCTCCGCCTGTCCTCAATATTCCGGCCGCTGCGCAAGCCGGACCAAACTTCGATGTGAAAACTGCAACGGATGCATGGCTCGCTTCGGTTCCGCCGGAGAAGAAGGCAAGATCCGATGCTTACTTCGAAGGCGGCTATTGGCTCCAGCTCTGGGACTTTTTGATTTCTGCTGCAATCCTCCTTTGGATGCTCCAGAGTCGATTCTCCGCGCGCATCCGCGATTGGGCGGAACGAATCACGCAACGCAGAAATCTTCAGAGCCTTCTTTACTTCCTTCCATTCGCTTTTGTATCTACCGTGCTGCAGTTTCCCATGACGGTATACGAAGGCTATTTCCGGGAGCACAAATATGCACTGCTGAACCAAACTTTCGGTCCTGGTTCGTTGAGTTCCTCATTTCTCTTGTCATCGGACTCATCATTGGTGCAATCGCCGTAACCGGATTGTTCGCGATTGTGCGCCGCCTCGGTAAAAATTGGTGGATCTGGGGAGCAGTTGTCGCGATCATCTTTCAGGCAGTGATCGTTCTGCTTTATCCCATCCTGATCGCGCCTCGTTTCAACAAATACACGCCTCTGGCTGACGAGAAAATCAAAAAATCCATCCTCAGCATGGCTCATGCCAACGGAATTCCGGCGAACGACGTGTACCAGGTGGACGCGTCACGCCAATCCGATCGCGTCAGTGAGCGGATTTCTGGGCACCGAGCGCGTCACGTTGAACGATAACCTTCTGCGGCGTTGCACTCCGGAAGAAATCCAGGCCGTCATGGGACATGAGATGGGACATTACGTGATGAATCACATTTACAAGAGTCTGCTTTTCTTCGGAGTTCTATTCGCCGCTGGTTTTGCCTTCCTGAACTGGAGCGTGAACTGGTGTCTGGCTCGCTGGGGCAGCCGATGGGGAATTCGCAGCATGACCGATATCGCCGTCCTCCCGTTAGCTGTGCTCCTGCTCTCGTTGTTTTCATTCGTGACTACTCCCATCACCAACAGCTGGGTTCGCGGCCAGGAATACGAAGCCGACATTTTCGGGCTGAATGCCAGTCGACAGCCGGATGGCGAGGCCGCCGTCGATTTGAAACTGGGCGACTATCGCAAGCTCGATCCCGGACGGCTCGAAGAAATCTTTTTCTTCGATCATCCGAGCGGTCGCACGCGCATCACCGCCGCCATGCGTTGGAAAAAAGAAAACATGATACCGATGCAGCCAAACACTCCATCAGCGCTGGGCGTCCATTAAGGCCAAAACCCGCGTCTGGCCTGCAGTTCCGCTCCTTTGGTAACCGGTAACGTTACCGGTTTCTGCTGGTTCGTCCGCAATACTTGTCGCAACATTTCCCGAAGCCCCGTGTTTGAGGGAAATGAGCGGCCGAAGAGCTGCGAGGCATCAACCAGCGACAGAGGAGATATCAAGACATGAAGAACGTCCCAAAAAGCTTACTTATGACTGCAGCCCTGGCGGCCTTCGTGCTGCCCGCAACCGCGCAGAATACAAATTCTCCGCGCATTGATCAGCGTGAACAGAACCAGCAGCAACGAATTGGAGAAGGCGTTGAAGATGGCTCTTTAACAGCCGGAGAAGCAACCCGACTCGAGCGCAAAGAGGCTGCCATCAACAGGGAAGAACGGCGCATGAAAGCCGACGGCAACCTGACGCCGCAGGAACGCGCACGCCTGACCCATCAGCAGGACGTGATGTCGCGCCGCATCTATGCTTCGAAGCATGACGCACAGCGCCAGAATATGCATCCCAGAACCGAAATCGGGGAGCGCAAAGAGAATCAACAGAGACGAATTGGTGAAGGCATCGAGAATGGTTCCCTGACTCCACGCGAAGCCTCGCGTCTCGAGCGAAAAGAAGCGGCTCTCAATCGTGAGACACGCCAGATGCGCGCGGAAAACGGCGGCACTCTGACGCCCGCAGAAAAAGCCAAGGTCAATCGGCAGCAGAATCATTTATCGCGCGACATCTACCACGAGAAACATGACCGGCAACACCGGTAAACGACGTCTCTCGCTTGCAGGCTCCCGCTGAACCGGGAGCCTTTTTCTTTATGCTTCTTTTTCTATGACCTCTCGTCTAATCCGCATACCAACTCTGCTGCGGAGGAATCCGATGATTGCGCGTATCTGGAAAGGCGTTGTTCGTGAGGCTGACAAAGACATTTACCACGAGTACCTAAAGAAGACTGGTCTCAATGAGTACGCCTCCACGCCGGGTAACCACGGTGTGTACACGCTGCGACGCGTCTCGGAGGGGAAGTGCGAATTTTTGTTGCTCACGCTTTGGGATTCATGGGACGCCATCAAGGCGTTTGCCGGATCCGACTACGAAAAAGCGGTCTACTATCCCGAAGACGATCGCTATCTGCTTGAGAAGCAGCCACTGGTTGAGCACTACGAAGTTCTTGGGTCCTTTATTCACTGACCAAACGCAAAATATTTTTGCGTCTCCGGGTAGATCGACTTGCATTCGCGACGCAGTCTGACGGCGGATTCGGCCTGTATGGATAAACCCTGCCGTCTTGTTTCCGCGACCATGTACAATTCCCCTTCGCTTCAATGACCCAAACGCCCGCACGCAAGCTCATCATTGCCATTGACGGACCTGCTGGCGCCGGAAAAAGCACCATTGCTTCTCGTCTGGCGCGCAAACTTGGATACGTCAATCTCGAAACCGGCGCGATGTATCGCGCTCTTGCTCTTAAGGCCATTCAGTGGGATCTCTCCTTCGAAGACGAAGCTGCCCTCGTTTCCATGGCGCACGAATCCCATGTCGAACTGGAACCGACCATCGGGGGTAATCGCGTCCTTCTCGATGGCAAAGACGTTTCTTCGCGGATCCGCGAACGTGACGTAACCGAAGCGGCGTCACGCGTCTCTGTGCACCCCAAGGTTCGCGAATGGATGGTCGCCCGTCAGCGCGAAATGGGTGCGGGCGGTGGGATTGTTATGGAAGGACGAGACATTGGGACGAAGGTCTTTCCGAATGCTGATCTAAAAGTATTCCTCGATGCAGACCCGGTCGAGCGTGAACGTCGAAGGCTGCTCCAGCATCCGCTTCAAGGCCAATCCGCCGAATCCATGGCCGCCGAGCTTCGCGAACGCGATCGCCGTGATCGCACTCGCGTCAACTCTCCTCTGGTCGCTGCAGCCGATGCTACTGTAATCGACTCCACTCATCTATCCGAGGACGACGTACTGGCGCGCGTCGATCAACTTGTGCAGAACGCACTTGCGAACGTCGCAGCTGGAAAATAGTTCATTCAGCAAAAAGCGGCAGGGAGTCCCTGCCGCACGTTGAAGATCGAGTGAACCGGTTCTAATTTTCCGTCACATCCGGTGCTGGTTTCGCAGGTACTGCTGGTTTTGGCATTTTGCCTCGATTCACAGCAGGTGGAGTGCTAGGAGTCGGAGGAACCGGAACAGAAACCGATTCCCGTCGCAAGGTGATGTTGCCGTGTTCGTTGTTGATTACGATTCGCGGTCCGCCTTCTCCGACATTTCCGTTCACGGAATGATCGCTGTGATTTTCTTCAACCTTTAACTCTGAAAATTCCGTATCGATATCGCCGCCTCGGCTTCGCGCTTCCAAATGGAAAGTTGCTTTCGCCGGTACAGCGACGTCAATGTCACCTTTTCGGTTCTCGATCTGGACGCTGCCCAGTGAACTGAACGAGACGTTCACTTCACCATTCGAATCCTGCAATCGCAAGTCGCCGGCCAACTGTTCTAACTGAATGTCCTTGGAACGAGTCGTTAACCGCATCGGTCCAGTCAGTGAACTCGCCCGCAAGTCTTTCGAATCAAGATCAAGATCGCCATCGAGTTTCGAGAACTCCATGTCGGTGCGCGATGAGCGGAAGGAAACTGTTTTATCCACTTTCGCAAGGTGCACGTGTTCCATGAATTCGCCGTTCAAACGTACCGAGCCCTTTATCTCGGAGAGCGTCACTTCACTGGCCCGCCCATCAATCGCGAAGTCTCCTCCGACCTTTTCTGCTCGCACCGACGTGCCGGACAGGTTCAATTCCACATTGCCAGTGATGTTCTCCAGGCTAACCGTGCCGCGTTGGGTCGTAATCTGAAGATTGCCTTCTCGATCTGTGATGTCCACATCGCCGCGATGCGAAGTAATTACGACATCGGCTTTCCGCGGCATTGTGATATCCATGTCGGTCGTTACGCCGTGCTCGCCCGCGCCGTTGGTGTTTCCATTGATCGTGAAGATTTTGTCGTTCACGCCGATTTCAGGTTTGGTCTGCGTGTTGTACTTGTCCGCATCTTCCTGCTTATCAGCTCGAATTCGTTTATGCACGGAGACATGAATCTTGTTGTCGGTCGATGTGTTGATGGTGATAGCTCCACGTTCTACGTTCACTCGCAAGCTGCCGCCCGCAGGGAAGGCTTGTTCGAGATCGTCACTGTACTCGTAACTGTTCCCAAACACGGGGAAGTCTTCGCCATCAATATTGATCTCATCCCCAATCGCATTCCAGTTCACCTTGGCGGCTTGCGTAGCAATCAAGCCTGCGACGACGAGGAAGATGATCAGGAACACTCCGCCTACACCGATTCCGCGCGGCCGCACTCCCGCACGTTGCGCCTGCTGATATTCCAGGAACTTGATGACGCCCCAGATGATCAGCAACACAGGCCAGAAGCGGGCGAAGACGTGTGCCAGCGTTCCCCAATGCAGCATTCCCATCGTGCCCATCAGGAAAAGGATCCCGAGCAGGATGAGAACCACTGGCCCCGCGAACGAACGCTGTCGTTGCGGCGGCGGCACGACCGGCGGTGGCGCGACCGGGCTAGCCATTTTGCACCTCGCTCGGCGGTGTTGGAGGCACCGATGAAACCGTCCCAGCCGGCGGTACCGATCCCGGAGGATTCACGGGCAGCACTTCTACATGCCCTTCGGTCGACGCATTGCTCTGCATCAATTTGATTCCGCCGATCACCAGCAGAAGCACCGGCCATGTGCGATGAAAAGATACGGCTCTCAATTGGCTCAGCAGGAACAGCAGGCCCAGCGTGGTCATCAAAGCTGGTCCCAGCAAGCCCTGCGCACGGCATCGAGCGCAGTTGCATCCTGCGACCGGACCGAGCATTCCCCAGCGTTTGGCGAACATCCATCCGCCAAGTCCAAGCAAGAGCAGCGGCCATAGACGGCCGATCCCGAAATCCCATGGCCCTATCGTGTGCAGCAGAAAGAGAGTCCCGAGTACGATCAGGACAATCGCTCCCGTTGGTACAGACGAGAGTTCCCGCTTATCTCCTACGCTGAACGCTTTCCCCAAACCGAATGGATCTGGCGCCGGTTGCCCCATCTGGAGCGCTTTCGCGGATCGCACCGCATCCACGATCTGGTACAGGTAAAAGAATGCGATAGCAACGCCGAAGACTGCGCCCATCGCTTCGCTACCGTTTTCATCGCTGGTGCTCACGCCTGCGATCAAAAGCGCAAAAATCACCAGATGAGCGAGTCCCTTCGCATACTGCCCGCAGTACACCGCTCCCACACCAAAGGGGAAGAATCCGGCAAGCACTCCCGCGAGCCCCGGACTTGGCCCGCCGCCCGGCTGCGCAACTCTCGCCGCGTTCGGATCCACTACTGGCTGATATGTCGCTTGCGGCGGCTGTACGCCCGCCATTCGATCTGCGAGACAGTTCTCGCAGTAAATCACTCCCTTGACCGGCCTGGTGCAGTTCGCGCACAGCGCTTTTCCGCACGTGCGGCAATAGGCCACCGCTGATTGATCAGCATGATTGGCGCAGTTCATACGTACCTCCTGATCGTGGTCACCGTCACTTCAGGCGGACTATCGGGAACAGAAGCGAGCGTCGGCTGATTCTCACCCCTGCTGTAGTTGCGTTCCTGTCGTTGCTCTGGTTGTCCACTGGTGTTGTTATTCTTGCGCTGCTCTCTTTCTGACGGGCCCGGCTCTGCTGGCTGGGTCGCCCGTTTCAACTCCCGAACTCGCGATTCGATTTCATACACGAACCGGATGTTCTCGTAGTACTTCACGATCTTGCCGCTGGTGGAGTAGTAGGTCCGCTTGATTGCGGACGGACGCAAATCCACGTGCGCCAGATCCGACGGCTTCACTCCCGCCACGCTCAATGCTACGGAGAGCGAGAAAAATACCATGCCGAACGACATGGCAAAGCGTGGCTGACGAATAGTGGCGAACACCGGGCTGACGATCGAATCCACCCATTCGCGAGCGCGTTCGGTCCATGGAGTCTTTACTCCCTCCTTGGTTCCGAGTAGAGGTAACCGCGCGCTGTCGACACCTGAGGTGTCAGCGAGGATTCGGGCCACGAGCGACGGAGGCGGTTCGACGACCGCGAGCGACTTCATCCACTGCTGGCCTGCCACCGCGTCCGCGAACAAAGGTCCGCACACGAGACAGATCCTGGAGTGGTTCTGGAAGCTCTCCAGTTTGGGGCCGGTCAGAATGCCATCCAGAGCATCGCTCAGGAGGCTATCGAACTCGGCGCACTGCATACCGTTTTTGCTTTCGCCTGGCATCACATCACCTGCCTATATGTACGTTGTAGGAGGCGCGCAAGTTCCGCCCGCCCCCGGTTTATTCTTGATTTCACAGTACCTTCCGGAACCTTCAGCACGACCGCAATCTCCCGGTAATCCATGTCCTGTAAATCCCTTAGAATGACCGCCTCGCGTAGTTCGGGCGACAGTTTCTGGAGGGCCCCGTGAACCACCTCGCCGGCCTCACGGCTCTGGGCGCGGGAATCCGGCGTGGGACCCGTATCCGCGATCGCGTCCCCGAGCGGCATGGAGTCTTCGTGTTCCGAGGGAGCGGCATCCAGGGAGTCGGTTTGCCGGTCCTGCCGGGTCTTGCGGAAGTGGTCGACCAACAGATTTCGGGTGATCGTGGTGACCCACGTCATGAAAGCACCCTTGCTCACGTCATACGAGCCGAGGGTGCGGTACATCTTGATGAAGACCTCTTGGGTGAGATCTTCGGCGTCGTGCGAAGTGCCGGCAAACCGGTAACAAATGTTATAGATACGCCGGTTGTAGCGCTGGACGATTTCCTCCCACGCCACGGCGTCGCCTGCAATGCAGCGACGGACCAGCGATCCGACGACCTGCGCGTCTTCCAACCAGCACTCCTGGAACTCCCGATCAAGCCCCGCCCGCGGGCACAGCATCTAGGCAGAGCTACGCCTTTACCTTGCTATCACGAAATACGTAAGCTCGTGGATCGAAGTTCCCTTTGAAAATCCTTTGTTTTCATGAAGCGAGGCATTGTAACAGGCGGTTTTTCGCCGCCGCGAAGAGAGGGTGAAAGCGACGTCGCTAGATTCCGATGCCCTTCAATTTCTGTATTTGTCATTCCGAGCGCAGCGAGGAATCTGCAAGTGTCCCATCTCTCCCAAGGACTGAATGCTGAGCGCTGAATGCTGAATGCCCCAGCACTCACCGCGCGCCGCTCATCGCCCTCACACCCCAAATCGCTCCCGTGCCAGTCAGCGCGATGAACAACACACCGATCGCGTGTCCGGTCATATCACTCTTGCTCCAGCCCTGGAGCACGGCAAACAGTCAAACAAGGAAGAGCGCAACTGCAAGCACGCCGAAAATTTTCATCAACATAATTTCCCTCGCGCCCAAGAGCGTGCACAACTCCGTTTCTGCGCGAAAGGGCGTGAGTCACGGCTCGGCGTGAGCAATGCGAGGGAATTGCGCTGTCGACGATGCCAGCGACAGAAAATTCAGCTCATCGGGACAGGATGAGGAAGGGAAACAGAAAGGAAGGGCTGGGGGAAAGCCCCCTCAATTGCGGGACTCCTATTGCCTTGTCGCTTCGCCACTGATGATCGTCGGAGCTCCCTCGGTGGTGTTGAGAACGTAGTAATTCTTTCCGTTGTTCGTGATGATCGAAACGTGAGTCGTCACAACTCCCGTTGTGTCAGCTCGCCAGAAATCGTTCACAGTGCAATCCGAGTCAACTGAATACGATCCGGTATATGTATCCACGACATTCGTGCCGGCAGGCGTTCTGGTGTACAGCGTCGCGGTAAGGCCTCCTTGCCCGTCAAAGACAAATCGTCCCATCACGATCAAGGCACCTCCGGTTGTCGTGTTGCCCGTAGCCCGTAAACCGAAGCTTCCGTGGAGACTGGCATTCGAGCACTGGTCGCGTACCTGGGCTGCGGCATTGCAGACCAATGTCAGGGCACAAGCGAAGAATAGAACAAAAGCTCGCATAAAGCGCATGGGCGAACCCTCCTTAGCCGCAAAACATACGCGCAAGCCGAAAATTGGCAATGCATGTCAGCTCAAGAATTGCTCAAGATTGGCTCAATAAAAAGGTTTGTTCTTCACGATCACACTAGACCTCTTCCCAAATCTCATTGAATACCCCGGATTTCGTTGTAGAATAGTGCGCCTCCAGGGGGTCTTCCGCCTGTGTCCCGCAGGATCGAATCCGCAGTCCCCGAACTCGATCTGCTTCGGTTCGAGTTGCGTATCAATGGCAGTCCAGTTCCCCTAGAAAAAATTCCTTTGGAACTCCTGATCCTGCTCGTTGAGAACAGAGGTCAGTTGGTGTCTCGTGAGGCCATCATCGAAAGGCTGTGGGGGAAAGACGTTTATCTCGACACGGAGCAGGGCATCAACACTGCCATTCGCAAAATCCGGCGCGCTTTCTGCGACGAGCCGGAGAATCCTCGATTCGTGCAAACAGTGGTCGGAAAGGGGTACCGCTTTGTCGGTCCTATTACTGTGATTGGGAGAGAGAACGAGAACAGTACTCCTGTTCCTAGTACTTCCACTGGACTGGCCCTCTCGTTCCGCTCCATCCCTGGTTGGCTTTTTCCCTCCATTGGGGTGGGGTTGATTTTAGTTTCTCTGTTGATTCTTCCCGCCATGGTTAAACCAGGCGGCCGCGAGAGATCGTCTGTGCCCGAGATTCGCTCTATCGCGGTGCTTCCATTCGAGAACCTTTCCGGCGATTCAGAAAAAGACTATCTCGCAGAAGGTATGACGGATGCGCTGCTCTCTGATCTCGCTCAAATTCATTCTTTGCGTGTGATCTCCAGGACGTCCAGCATGCACTACCGCGGTTCAATGAAGTCACTCCCCGAAATCGCGAAAGAATTGAATGTTGACGCTGTGGTAGAAGGCACCCTTGCATGTTCAGGAAATCGCGCGCGTGTCACTGCGCAATTGATCCAAGCCTCTACCGACAAACACCTTTGGGCAGATTCCTACGAGCGCAACCTCGAAGACCTGATTGCCTTTCAGGCCAAAGTCGCTCTGAATATTGCGAGTGAGATTAGCGCGACTCTGAGTTCTCAAGAACAGCTCCGAATCGCAAGAAATCCTCTGATCAAACCTGAAGCTCGGGACGCGTATCTGCGGGGACGTTACCTGCTGAATTTGCGTGATCGAGATAATCTTTTGCGCGCTCCGTATTACTTCCGTCTCGCCACTGAGAAGGATCCAACATTCGCTGAGGCGTATGCTGGCTTGTCCGAAGCCTACAGCGCCTGTGCTGGTTGGGACGTCCTTCGAGAAGAAGGTATTGACGAGAAGATCGAGGCCGCTGCCGTCATGGCTGTGAAGCTCGATGACAACTCTAGTGCGGCGCATACTGCCCTTGCGTCGTACATGTGTACTCGAAAAGATCGTCAAGGAATTGAACGCGAAATCAAACGCGCCTTGGAACTAAATCCGAATAACAGCACCGCTCACAAACTGTATGCGTTGTACTTACACTTGGTCGGTAAGCTCGATTCAGCAATCGAGGAAGCCACTCGAGCCCAGGACCTCGACCCTCTGGCTGCGCACTTGAGCATCACGCTGGGTCATCTCTTCTACGACGCCCGGCAGTTTGATCGCGCAATCGCACAATTCCGGAGAGCCATTGAACTCGATCCGCAGTTGCAGTTCTTGCACCTGAACATCGGATGGGCTTACGCACGCAATGGCATGCATCGCCAGGCCGTCAGAGAGTGGAAGGCCTACTGGGATCGCTCGCCGAAACTTTCCCGGATCGTTAATAAAGCTTATGAGCGATCGGGTTATCAGGGTTATCTAAGAAGTCTGCTTCAGGAAAACTTCGCACACGCTTTCAGCCCGCTGCGGTTCTCCAGTTATCAGCGCGCGGTCATTCTCACCGAACTCGGTGACAAAAACCGGGCATTTGATGCACTCGCGACCGCCATTCAAGAGCACGATGACGATCTGGACGAATTACAGGTCGATTCCGACCTTGATGCGCTCCGGGCGGACGTGAGGTTCCCTGAGCTCGTCTCGCGATGCCGTAAGGAAAACGGCACCAGCCGCCCGTTCTGAATCCGGCATTCTCAAATGCTGCCCAACACTAATTCGTCGCGCCCCGCTGAGCCCCACTGCGTCTCAATTCGCGCTGTTCGAGATCCACTTCAAACACGCCAAAGCGAACAATGCGGTGGATTGGGTTTTCGCTGGACACGGGCAGCTCGCGGCGAGACTGTAGCACCGTCGTCGTCTGGGTAGCGTGGGCGTCCCGCCTCGCAATCTGTTCCGGCGTAGTATCTCCATTCACAGAGGGATTTCATACATGGCGGCTCTCACTGATCCAATCGTTCAAGAACTTCTCTCGGGACGCTACATTGCCACGCTGGCCTCCGAAAATGCCGACGGATCAATCCATATGGTGGCGGTCTGGTATTTGTTCGATAAGGCGAACGTTTACGTCGCAACCTCCACGCGGAGTCACAAAGCCCGCAATCTTGCCTGTAATCCCAAAGTGTCGTTGATGATTGACTCGCGCGACGAAGCCGCTTCACGCGGCAGCACGATCGCCGGTCAGGCTCAATTGCTCACCGGCGATGCTTCCCGGAAATGGAATGATCAGATCCACCGGAAGTATATGAGCGACGCTGCTCTCCGCGACGCCAACGTCGGGCCAGTGTTCGCAGCATGGGATGACTGCACGATCCAGATTACCCCCGCCTCGGTTATCGCCTGGGATATGCGTGAGGCCGATCGCCAAGTCTTCAATAACGCATTCGAGAAGAACCCGGCTTACATGCTTTCCCTGGCCCGCTAAATATTGAGGTAGATCGTCAGAGCGTACTTGTTAAGTCAGTAAGTTGTGATAAATTCTGCGCGGATGACGTACGCGCCTTTATGCAGACACTGAATGTCAGAGCTGGGCAAACGGACGAAGAGTACCAGGCAGCAGCGGAACAGCAACGCAACGAACTGCGAAGCGACAGTATCGGTGATGCGAATCTGTTTTTTGTGGCTGCTGGCTTGGCCGCGCTGGGCACTGGCCTATTGCCCATCAGACTGAACTTCATTGTTAGCGTTGGCCTGGTCGATCTGCTCACTCTGTATGGAAGGCCCCTCGGCGCCTTCTATCCGATTGCTGTAACCGGAGTTGCCATCTTATGGGTGCTCGTGATGTGTGCGCTGGGCTTTGCTGGGAGGGCGGGCCAGCGCTGGGCATTTCTGCTGGGCATGATTCTCTACGCAACGGACATGATTCTTCTTATGCTGACGTTCTCAATCTGGGCTTTCGGGTTGCATGCATTTTTCGTGTTTCGTTGGTTCCAAGGACAAAACGCGCTCAAGAATCTCCACGAGCAGCCAATTGAGTCGACGTCTTAAAGAAGAGTGCATCTGATGCGAGCCGAGCCGGATCGCATCTCCTTTCATCTTTCTTGACTTAGATTCCGAAACGTCGATCTACAGACCTGGCTTTGTGACCTCCATCACTGCGCACATCCGCTTTTCGTTTCTTAATTCTTGCAACGTGAAGTAGGAGGTATCTCCCGTGCCCACCACTCTCTCCGACATTCGGGAGTTCATCGCTCTCAAGCGCATTGCCCTGGTCGGCGTCTCCCGTGATCCGGGACATTTCAGCCGCTATCTTTTCCATGAGTTGTGCAAAAAGGGTTATGAAGTCGTTCCCGTGAATCCTGAAACGATCGCCATTGAGAACACGCCCTCGTTCCCTCGTGTGCAGGACATCCAACCACCCGTGGAAGGCGCAATCCTGCTCACGCCACCTCAAAAGACGGAAGGCGTTGTGCGCGATTGTGCCGAAGCCGGTATCCGGCGGATCTGGATGCATCGCGGCGGTGGGCAGGGTTCAGTCAGTTCTGACGCGGTCGATTTCTGTCACTTGCGAGGCATTCAACTTGTCGAGGGATTTTGTCCCTTCATGTTCCTGCCGCAAACACAATTCTTCCACCGCGTTCACGGCTTCCTCCTTCAATTGACGGGTTCATATCCAAAGGAACAGCGGCGCGTGGCATAAGTCGCGAGTTGTTCGTCATCGAGCAGGAAAGTCGAAAATTTCGAGAAACTCACCCGTTAGTGATCATCGCCCGGCTCTTATACTTGAGCGATGTTTTCGTTCACGGGCCCGCGCCCTCTCCTTACTGTCATCACTCTCCTTTTCGGCCTTCACTTCGCATTCGCGCAATCGATTCCCAATGGAGTGACGGAGCGCCAACTCCGCATTGGGCAAGGCGAGTGGGCCGTCGATGCCACGCTGACTCTGCCGTCGGGCAAGGGTCCTTTTCCCGCCGTGCTGCTTGTTCCGGGTTCTGGGATGACCGATCGCGACGTGACCATCGGACGCAACAAGATTTTTCGCGATCTCGCGTGGGGATTCGCCTCACGTGGCATCGTGAGCTTACGTGTGGAGAAACGTCTGGCGCAGTTTGCGGACAAGTTCCGTGCACAACACATTCTTCCCAGCCTGCGTACCGAGTTCATCGACGATGCCATCACCGCCGCGCGTCAGCTTCAAAAGATGCCCGAGGTCGATCCCAAGCGTGTTTACGTCTTAGGCCACAGTCAGGGCGCGACCTTCGCTCCGCAAATTGCGAATGAAGCTGGAGGCATTGCGGGAGTAATCATTCTTGCGGGCTCAACCCGCAAGCCGGGTGAAATGATCGAGGAACAGGTCGCGCACGTCCTTGCGCAGCCGAATATCAGTGAGGTCGAAAGAAAAGGAGCGAACCAGGCGCTTGCTCTGGCAAAGCAATTAAAAGATCTTCCTGCCGACGACAATACTTTTGTCGGAGGCATGCCCGCCAGCTACTGGCGCTACTTTTATACCTATGACGCAGCCGCAGAAGCGACGAAGGTTAAGGGCCGCGTGTTGGTGATTCAGAATGGTCGCGACTACGAAGTCACTGAAGCAGACTTCGCAGGCTGGAAGAAATCTCTCACCGGACGCCCGAACGTCACGATGAAGGTCTATCCCAAGCTAAATCACGTTCTGCAGGAGGGCACGGGTCCATCCACTCCTGAAGAGTATGAAAAACTTGGGGGCGCCTCACCGGAACTGATCGCCGATGTTGCGATGTGGCTGCTGCAGTGATCAAAGCTCGTCCCGCGGTAAACTGCCCCATGCCCGAAACCGCCGAACAATACCAGTCTCGACTCGCGTCTTACGTTCAAGGGAAGGATCCCATTGCCATGCAACGCGAAGCGATCCAAGCACTGAAAGACTTGATCGCCGGTCTGAGCGAAACTCAACTGCACCAAAAACCCGCTTCAGACAAATGGTCTGTGACCGAAATCATTGCTCACTTGGCAGAAGATGAACTCACCAGCACTTGGCGCTATCGCCAAATGATCGAGTACGATGGTCCGTCTTTGCCGGGCTTCGATCAAGACTTGTGGTCGCGTCTCGGTGACTACTCTCGATGGAGCACTCAAGAAGCTCTGGAAATGTTCCGCCTTCTTCGTGAAGCGAATCAGCGGATGTTTGCTCGCCTCACTCCGGAACAGTGGAAACGAAACGGCGTACACGCCGAACGCGGCCCCATGACGGTCGAAAGCTTGTGCCGTCACATGGCCGCGCACGATCGAAATCACATCGAGCAGATTCGCCGGATCCTGGGCCGCTAGGTTCCCGTTCGTGTGACGCGGGCGCTCTCGCCCACGAAGCGCGTCTGACGTAACCCCGCTGAACCGGCGCTGCTCATGCCGCTCTCTTTGCTGCTTGCTTGCGCACCGCGTGTAAGTGCGGCCAGAATGCCGGCCACGATAAAGAGCGCCGACACATCTCCCCAGAGATGCGGCATGTTGTGCGTGTTCACCAGCGACTGCACGCCCATGATCGCCGCATGTACCACGCTCGACCACACCGTGAACCAGATCAGGCTCAGGTTGGCGAGCGGGTCCCGCGCCGCCAGCAGCAGAAACACACCCAGCGTGGCGTAAACGCCGAGAATCATCTGCAGATAATCCGAGTGTCCGCCGGTGTGCCATGACCACCCGGAAGGCCAAACGATGGTGAGCGTATAAATCCCGAAGATGAATATCAGCCCGACAGCCACTAATGCAGCCCGTAAATATTTCAGGTTTGCCATCACTCCTCTCCTTTATCGCGAATACTGACGATTCGAGAGTAGGCCGCGGATTTAGTCGCGACAAGATGGCAAAAATGACATTGTAGATAGGTATTTACGCCAGAGCTCTATTTGCACCCGTTCACCCCTGGGTCTCGGTCGCGAGGATCGC
This sequence comes from Terriglobales bacterium, assembly GCA_036265385.1. Lineage (GTDB taxonomy): Bacteria > Acidobacteriota > Terriglobia > Terriglobales > Acidobacteriaceae > DATAPD01. Next base: position 332,169 of record DATAPD010000015.1, on the reverse strand, counting down.
GCTTCGGCAACGTGTTGTCGAAACGGATTGCATAGCCATCCTGCAGTTGCTTCCCATCCACGCGAATCGATTGCAACAACATGACAGGCTTGGTTTTCGCACTGGTGACGGCGTACCAATTGTTCGTGGATTCGGTATACACCGGACCGCAGCGCGCCAGCTTCACGTCAAATCCCTGACGGCGCAAGAGGCCTAGTACATCCTCTCCCCGAGGATGCAGGCCGCCTTCATCGAAGTACAACGTCTTTGGCTGTGTCGGCGTGCCGCTAGCCATTACGCTGAATTGCCGCTGGGCAAGCGCAACGTTTCCGGACATTGAATAAGGATTTGGGTCCAACTTGTACGTGAGCTCCGATTTTTGCGGCTTCGCGCCGAACCATTTCGCTCCAGGCACAACGTTCGCAATCGCACCCCAATCGGAAACTGGCGACCCGATGGCTGCAGCTAGTGCTTGCGCGACTGCCTCCTGTGGCGATGACGTGGCAACAGCGGCGCGCGTGTCCGCGGCTCCCGAACACTGTTCGGAATACATGCTCAGCTGTTTCGCTTGGAGCTTCGGCAGATCTTCACCGAGCGTTAGTTGAAAGCCCTCGCAGGGTTGTCCGTTACAGGACGACTGGATGGCAAACACTCCCGGCATCGTGCTCGCACTCTTAAGCCGATACCAGTTCGTCCCGCCCGGCGTGCCTTTGACTGGGCAACGCGCGAGTTCCTGCGAGAATCCTGCGCGCTTCAGTGCGGCAAGCACAGTATCCGCTCCGATCGGTGCGCCTTTCCCACGGAAATATAAGTTCGTGACAATGGAACGCGCTCCACTAGCAATGACCAGCAGCGTGCGATCTTCGAATGTGGCGGTCCCTTGACGCGTGAAGCATCCACCGTCAGGTAAACAGTTGGTCAGGCTTGTGGGAGGAAGCGGAGCCCATTTGATGCCCGGAATCTTGTCGAGCCCGCTCCAGTCGTTATCGAAGCTTTTTCCAAGAGCGACTTTCACTGCGCCCGCGAGTTGATCTTCGGGACCCGCGGAGAAAGCGGGAAGAATGAAACAGAAGCACACCACGACTGCCAGAAGTATTTGACGAAGCATGCACGCCCCCAGGAGTGACGGAAAGGTATCACAGGGCGGTGCCTGGGTGAAATCGCAGTTGTGTTCTAGACGTTCTGCCCAAGTCACTTGAGCATTGTCAGCGTTGACCTCACTTCTTGGTTTCGACCGACTTGCGATACGGCTCGAAATCTTTCCAGAGCCGCTCGACTTGCGGCGCATCCAGCACTTTTACGAGCGGAGGTGCATCGGTTTTCACCGCGGAAAAGATTTCGAGGCTTACTTTTCCGCATGTGGGTGAAATTGCATCCGGCGCATAGATATAGCGGCCCGCGGCAGCGCCCGTGTCCACCTGAACATACGCATTGCCGCCGGTTTTTAAAGAGTAGCGCCCTGGCAGTACTGGCTCGACTTCCTTGTCGCCGCACATCAACCGCATGCGTGCGAAACTGTCTTTCGGACGATATGTGTCGGGGGCCATGTTGTTGGAAGCCATGGCGTCGCCCATCGATTTCCAGAAAGCCATCTTGACCTGCGGAAACGCCGTGATGACAAGCACGGAATCATATTCATGCGCCGGTTCTTCGAGTGGAGGCGGGGTTACGCCCTTCTTCGCATGCTTGGTGCGCTCATTCTGCTCGGCTGTGTATTTCTGCTGGTTGTATTGATAGGCCGAAACCGGCGTGATGAACTCCATTTCGAATTCACCCAGTTTGAAGGAGTACATGTCTTTTTCCCAGCGCGTTTCATGGCGCGATAGCAACGCATCGAGAGGGAAGTGGCCTTGCGGCCGAACTGGTAACAAGTGCGCCGATGGTGGTGGAGAGGCCGACACTTTCTGACGCGCAGTCGCGAGATCGTCTTTCAGCTGATTCATTGGCACGATCTGGAATTCCTTGTTGACCATTCGGCTGTAGCCGACTACGCCCCCGCTCGAATTGAAAAGCGGACTGGCTAAGTCGGTAAACTTCACGTCCGACACAATGGACTGTGCATCGGCATGACTCATTACGCCCGTTACAAGCACTTTGCCGCGCTTGTAGGAATTATCAATGGTGAATACCCGCTCGCCTTCCACCAGCGCGCCCGCATCGAGTGACACTGGCGGAATAAACAGATCTTTGAAAGGCTCCATGTTGATGCGCAGGAGTGCTGCATTCAGCGCTTTGTCTTCAACGAGAACTTCTGCATTCACACGCCGAGGACCATCGGCTTCGATCGCGATCCACTTATGGCTTTCAATCATTTTTTGCGATGTCACGATCAGGCCTGCAGGATCAATCAGGAAGCCGTCGACTGCGCCGTCCTCGGTCCACACCGTGACTACGGCGCCACGCACTCGCTGAAATTGTTCGACTAATTCGTCGACGTGGGCGCTGCGCGCGCCGGCGGAGTCGGTTACTTTTGCATTGTCATTGCTTAGTTCGACGATTTGGTCTGCCTTCGTTACTTGAATCTCGAAATCCCAGAGATACTGCTTGCCGAACAGTTCCGCGGGCTTTGAAGTTGTCAGCTGATAAGTACCGGCAGGCAATTCAACTTCGGCAACGCCATCGAGGCTTGTCTGTGCTGAGATTGCAGTCGCTCCGGTCGCTTTCGGTTGCAGATTAATCGCGAGGCGCGGCACGGGTTTCAAATTCAAGTCGCGGTCAAACAGTGCGGCGCGGACTTTGATTTTCAGGGATGTGGTATTAGCGGTGGTTTGTCCATTGACGCTACAAACCGCAAAAAGGCAGGCGAGGAGGAAGAAGAGGCGGCGCATCGAGCCCTCCCATGTGTTGGGCATCATAACTCCGATGCCAACAGTATGAGAGTTCTTTTCGAGGCGCAGCAGGACTTAGATCACATTACCGCATGACAAAGGTCTAAAGTGCCAAACTGCAGTAACTTCTCCTGCGCTCACTTCTGTAAGTCGGCAGCGGCGAGCGTTGTAAGTTTCTGACGCGCAGTCTTTTGCTCGGGCCGCTGCTCTCCGGGTGCGACCTGGGCCAGCTTCTCGTAGTAGGTCCGGGCGGCCTGCATTTGGCCAGCGGACTCCGCTGCCGCGGCAGCTCCATACAGGGCAGTGAACCGGTTCGGGGCCACCTTCAGAACGGTTTCGTACTCTACGAGCGCATCTTTTGGCTTGTCGTTCAGGACCAGCATTTGGGCGAGCATTTCCCGCGCCGGAATCACCGCACCGGGTGTAACCGCATGCTTGTCCATGCTTTCTTCCAGCTCGACCGCGGAGCGGATCTGCTTCAATGCTTCTTCATTCTTACCCGAAGATTGCGCGATCCACGCAGCCACCTCCTGCCGTTGCACTTCGATCTGATTGGACCAGTAGGTGTTGTTCATCTTCGAAGCTTGCTCGTGGAGTGTCGCCAGCGTGTTCAACGCTTCGGTCGCGCGCGCATCAGCTTTCGTCCGGGCACTCCCAACACCGATTGCCATCCACGAAATCGCCTGTGCCCATGGCACGCCTGTCTTCAGCGGAGTGAGTTCACTGGCCGCTTTCCAGTTGCCGAGTTCCATCGCATACCGTGCCGGAATTGCTGCGCTTGCATAATCACCAGTGAGTGTTAAGCCGGAAAAGGCCGAGAGCGCATTCATCTCATCCAGCACCGACTTAGCCTTGTCCACCTGCCCCATTTGCAGGTAGGCGTATTCCAGATAATCCATTGCATGGAGCCGCTGGTCGCGGGCTTCGCCGTTTTTGGACCTTGCTTCCGCAGCCGTCGCTACTTCGGCGGATTTGCGATTGGATTGGACCGACTCTTCCCACGATCCGACGCGCGTGAAGATATGCGACGGCATGTGATGCGCATGGGCCGATGCGGGAGCGATCTTTGCGTACGTTCGCGCGGCAGACAGTCCTTGAGCCGCGAGCACAGGGTTGTCGTAGCAGTGGATGATGTAATGCGCAATTCCCTGATGATGCGGCTGTTTCTGGAAGAGCGGTTCGAGGATCTCGCCGCACTTGCGTTGATTGGAGAAGGTCTTGTCCGTTTTGGGCGCGGTGATCGCTAACGTCAACGCGTGAAAAACGGCAGCTTCGCTGTCCTCGGGATTCGAAGCTTGCACCGTAGCCATCTTCTGCTCGAGTGCTTTGCCACGAGTTGCCATGTCGCGATCATCTTCCCGATAGATCTCACCGATCGCGTCTATATAACCCTTCTCGCGCGCAGAAGTCTTTGGATTGGTGGATGCGACCTGGTCCGCTTTCTTCCATGCGGCGCGGCCTGAGGCTACATCGCTGTTGTCCCACAGGCCGTGATAGTGCGACATGGCAACGCCCCACTGTGCCATTGCACAGGAAGGATCTTGCTGCGCGATCGCTTCGAAAGCTGAACGCGTCTGCTCGTACTGGAATGAATGCAACAACGCCACTGCGCGGTTGAAGTTTTTTTCGACCGCCGGCGCACACGAAGTCACAAAGTGCACTGAACCCACCTCTTCTTCGGTCAACGCGTGCTGGTGCTGGTCATCGGCGAAAGAGCGCGAGACCAATAGTGCGAGCAGAAAGAACATTGCGATGCGAGACATGGGACCTCCGTTGACGTTTAAGGGTCGGAAGATCTTCGGGGCAATTCAGTGGACGCATTTGGAACCGGTCAGCCTCCCCATTCCGGGCGAGGCGAGGATTCCCTATCTATGTACGATCTTTTATCACATGTGTAGACGAAACGGGATGCCTCGCTCGAGGCGAGAGGCGAAAAACAATGCCAGAAATAATTCTCAGCCGTTTTTCTTCAGTTCTTCCATCACGCTCTGAATCAATTCCTTGGCATCGGTGAGTTGCTTCATCACGATCTGAATATCCATCACTGGTTTGCCCGGCCAGCGCTGACTTTGGCAATACACGCCGTGCTGGCCGACCAGGGCCATGGCATCGGTAATCGTATCCAAGGTCACCGCGAGACGGCCGCGGGGCACTCCCATCATGGTCTCGAAGTGTTCCAGTTCTTCATGTTTCTCGTCGAAAACGGGCATGGGGAAATTGTACTGTTTCCGCATCATGACGGATAATTGCAGCACTCAGCAGTCAGCACTCAGTTGTCAAGTATCAGCCACTTCACCGCTAACAAGTTTGTTGGAGCATCGTCCTTCTGCATCAGCCGTAGATGGCTAAATGCTGATTGCTGAAAGCTGAGTGCTATCAAAAAGGAGATTTCATGAACAAACGTATTGCTCTTGTCACGCTTTCTTTCTTTGTGCTCACACTGTTCGCCTGCTCACAGGAAGATCCCAGCAAACGTCCCAGTCCGGCCGCGAATGCGGAATGCAAGCTCGCGAGTGGCAAAACCGTCAAGGTCGCCTATTCAAGCCCGCGCGCAAAGGGCCGCAAGATTTACGGCGGACTGGTTCCTTACGGAAAGGTATGGCGCACTGGCGCGAATGAAGCCACGGCCCTGACGACCGACGCAAACCTGACCGTTGGCGGCAAGGATGTTCCGGCCGGCAGTTACACCATCTTCACCGTTCCGAACGCAGACAAGTGGACGCTCGTCATTAGCAAGAAGACGGGCGAGTGGGGAACGGACTATCCCGGCGAAGGACAGGACCTGGCGCGGGTCGACATGGCTGTCTCAAAGACATCGGCTCCGGTGGAGAACTTCACGATCGGCTTTGACAGCAAGGGTTCGAGCTGCACGATGAACCTTGACTGGGAGTCGACCCGGGCGTCGGTTGAGCTGGCGGAAAAGAAGTAGTCGCAAATTTGTTGATCAACAATCAGCGTCATCTCGGATGATAGGAACCGCGTGTCTGATCGCGAGCCAAGCACCCCCGGGATGACGCTATCCTTTGTGGAAATTATAAGAGTGTCTGTAACTTATTGAAATTCGATGTATGTTACACATAACTAATTGATGAAGCATTTTTGTCCTTCCAGTAGCCGACGCATTGCGGACGCCTGGATGTCTTGGGGCAGGTCTCACCCTCGGCTAGAATGCCTCGCAATTGCATTTAGAAGGCCGTAGGGCGTCGGTTGAAGCCTAGGTAGACTTGGCCCTTCATCCACAGAATAAGGCCGCTCAGATCGCCGGGAAACGCGATCTGCACCTTTGGTCGTTTCTCTAATAGAAATCTATTAGCATGATCGTATAGCTTAACCTCAATTGCGTTCGTCCCGCTCCAGTGGGAGTAGAATTTCTTTGAAAAACATCCCACCAGCTTCGAGCGGGAGGTCCCCATGCCCGTGTACGACTACATCTGCAACGACTGCCATAAAACCTTTGAACTGGTTCTGACCCTGCAGGAGCATGAAACAGACATCAAGTGTCCGCACTGCAAGAGCAAAAACGTGGAGCAGGAAGCCACCGCGTTTTTTGCAGTGACGGGAAGGAAAAGCTAAGTGGTTTTCGATTGTCGATTTTCAATTGCCGCTTGAAGAAGCCGGCGCAATTGGACATTGGCAATTAGCAACCGTGAAATTCAAGATTCGTTTTAATTGGCGTTACTGTGGGGCAGTGCGTCCAGCGCCTTCTGCGCTTCGTCAGCGTGCGGGTCGAGTTTCAGCGCCTCCTCATAGGCGTTGCGCGCCTCGCGGAGGTGTCCAGTGCGCTCGAACACGCGTCCGAGACGGACATAAGCGTCCGGCGTTGGCTGAATTCCGATGGACTGAGCGAGGTCGCGGATCGCCTCGTCCAGCTTGCCCTCGCCCTCTGCAATAATTCCGAGGCCGACCCACGCGCTGCCCTGGTTGGAATTTGTATATAACGCGTTCATGTAGGCATCGCGCGCTTTCTGAAAATCGCCCAGATGTCGATATGCCGTGCCCATGTTGGTGTATGCGCTCGATACCAATCCCTTGTCGCTCGTCAGTTCTGTTGTGCGGCGATAGTGCTCGATCGCTTGCGCATTATTCCCGATCTCCTGCTGCCAAGCGCCCAGGTTCAGCTGGCTCATGGGATCGCGCGGATTAATCTCCGAAGCGCGTACAAAATGCGCATGCGCCTCTGCGATCTTGCCTTCGATCACGAGCGCACCGCCGAGATTGTCTTCGGCGATGTAATTGTTTTCTGTGACTGCGAGTGTGTGCGACCAGAGTCCTGTGCTCGTCTCCCAGAACCCGATCTGATGGCGAGTCATGAATATGAGCGCGATCAATGCAACTGCGCCCGCAGCAATCAATCCATAGCGGACGTTTGCAGCTCCAGCGATCTGTTTCTCACCGGCTCTCTGAGCGATGTCTGCGGCGGTGAAAGTGATCATCGCGAAGATTCCAAGCAGCGGAATATAGGCGTAGCGGTCCGCCATGGCTTGATCGCCCACCTGGATGAGTCCGATAACCGGTATCAGTGTGCCTAGGAAGAACAACCATCCCGCGAGCAGGTACCGTTTTTCGCGGAATTTTAGAACTAAAACAGTGATGCCGAGCAAAACGAATAATGCTCCGATGATCTGGCCCGCGTTCAACGAATCTCCGGGATGCGGATAGAGCGGGGCAAGCTTAGCCGGCCAGATCATTTTCCAGAGATACATGGCATAGGCGTGGATCGCGTTAGCTAGCCGCACACCGAACGAAAATTGGGTAGTCGAGCGCATAGCTCCGCCAGTCTGCTGCGCTGAGATGGTGATGAGCGCGCTCGCGAACGACATGACGAACAAGGGGATCTTCTCAACGAGTAACTTTGCGAAGCTCGACTGTTTCACGGGAAACGCGGGAGCAGGGGTCGTCCAGTTCGCGATTCGTCCGAGCGGCCAGTAATCAAGCAGCAGCAAAACGAACGGCAGAGTGATCACCATCGGCTTGGACATGAGAGCAAGGGCGAACGCGACAACGATAACTACATATCTCGCGAGCGAAGGCTGTCGCGCATAACGCCCGTAAGCCCATACAGTCAGCAGAAAGAACAGCGTGCACAAGACGTTTTTGCGCTCCGCGATCCATGCAACGGATTCAACCTGGATGGGATGCAGCGCGAAAAGCAGCGCGACAAAAAGACTCGGCCACATGCGTCCGGTGACCGCGACCAACAACAGATAAACCAACACTGCATTCGCCACATGGATGGCAACGCTAGTCAGATGATGTCCCGCAGGATTCATGCGAAAGAGCGACACATCGCGCGCATGCGATAGCCAGGTTACGGGATGCCAGTTGGCGTGGTCGGTCGACGTGAATGCCCACTTGATGGTGTCAGCACTCAAGCCTTGACGTATATGCGGGTTTTCCGTGACGTAGCGATCATCGTCGTAGTTCACGAACGGATGCTGGTTCACGGAATTGAAAACGATCAGGGTGACCAGAGCCAGTAAGAGGCAGACGATCAGGTTGCTGCGCCCGGTCGAGGGAAGGGACGGAGACTCGTCGATCTCAACTTCTTGTTTTCGTTGGCGGGCCAATTTCTGGATTTAATCACACCGAAAAGGGAGGACATAGTGGGAGGAAGCAAGGGAATCAACCGGTTGGAACTGGCGGGATGAAATGGTGAAAAGCACCATTCCCATAACGGGAATCGATGCTCATGAATTCGAAGTTTGTCACTGCATTTTCTTCTTCTCAAGGCCGACATTGTTGGCGATCGCAGGTTCTCGATCGTCGGAGAACGTTTTCCAATCGTTCTGCCGCCGCGCGTGGTACGCGTACGAACCTGCATGCGCCTCAGCGGAACCCTCCCTCAGTAGCCGACGAACGGTCCCAGAGATAAGGATCTCCTGACTGCATGCTTTTTCAGAACCCCCGGGGGGAAGGTACTCCGGGGGATTTTTCATGTTCGAAGAGTGGTCTTGTTGCTGCGGATCGGCTCGAGGCGCTTTTTATTGCTTTGCTTGCTCGGCTTGCGCCTTCTGTCTTCCTAATTCAACCAGCGGCTTAAAGCGAGGGTCCGCGTGCAACGATTTCAGGTCAGCGTCTTCTCCAATTGCTAAACCGGCTTTGACTGGAAGCCCATACTCGAGAGACTGGCGCAAATAGGTGAAAGCTTCGTCTTTGCGATTGTCGAGTGCAAGCATGCAGGCCAGGTTGTAAGCGGTATTCGCGGTATCTGTCGAATGTGCGCCGAATTTTTTCAAGCGGACGGAGAGAATCTCGCGTAGAAGTTTTTCTGCTTCGGTGCGGCGTCCAAGTTCTGACAATGCATTGGCGAGATTGTCCGAGGTTTGCAGTGTATCGGGGTGTTCAGGGCCGAACAATCGCGTTTGCGTTGCGAGGATCTGGCGGTACAAGCCCTCCGACTCCGCATATCGCCCCTGGTCTGAAATGTAATTCGCCAAGTTGCCTTGGGCACCAAGAGTCTCCGGATGCTCGGCGCCTAGAACACGCTTATCGATCTCGACCAGTTGTCGCTGAATGACTTCGGCTTCGGCAGGATTGCCTCCATCCGATGAAACAACGGCCAGGTTGTTCATGACTTTCAGGGTATCTGGATGCTCCGGGCCAACAACACGGGTTTCCAGATCGAGAGCCTGACGCAGGAGACTCTCGGCTTCTTTTAGCTGCGAGCGACTGGTTTCGATGTTGGCCAGAGCGGACATATATCGGACAGTGTCGGCGTCTGTGCCGAGGACATTTTGTGCTCGTTCGAAATTCTGGCGCGCGAGAGTCTCAGCCTCGTCGAGCCTTCCCTCCCAAATGAATACTCTGACTAACGTGTTGGTCGTTTTCAGCGACTCCCGGTTATCTGGTCCAAGAGCGTCTCGACTGACATCTGTCGCGCGACGTGCAAGGACTTCGGCCTCCGGATAATGGCCTTGTAAGCCCGTGTTAAAAGCGAGCACATTCATCGTCTCGAGCGTAAGCGGATTCTTGTCACCGAGATTGCGGTGCTGGATATCGAGCGCTTTCCTTAAAAGCGCTTCGGATTTCGAATACAAACCAAGGTTTTGGTACACAGAGCCCATCACACTCATCATTCGGGCACGAAGCTCATCGTCTTTCGCGAGCGAACGGTCAATCTGAGTGGCGGAGCGATCCAGAATTTCACGTGCCGTGACGGCGTTACCGCGGGCTTCGCTGGGGTCGGAAACTTTAAACATGTCCGTCATGAATCCAGCCACGCGATCGGCACGGTCGCGTTCGCGGGTGATACGACGAAGTTGAATGGCTTGAGTGACGGCGAATCCGGCGAGCAGAAGGATCAAGCCGGCTAATACTGCTACGGCGGCGCGGTTGCGAGCGACGTACTTCCGCAATCGATAGCTGAAACTTGCAGGCCGCGCCAGGACAGGCTGGTTGTCCAAGAAGCGTTGGATGTCCGCGGCCAGCTCCGAAGGTGTGCCGTAGCGCCGAGAACGATCTCGTTCGATGGCTTTCAAGGTGATCCAGTCGAGGTCGCCATGAAGCTCGTGAGCCAACTGCCCGGGGTCTGTGGCGCGAGCTTCCGCGATGCCAGTCTGTGTTGCGGATTGCGTGACGACCGTGCTCGGAGAAGGAGGATCGTCTTCGCGTAGATGACGCAACATCTCGTCGATTGGGCGCTTGCGCCACTTGTCATAGTCGAGAGGGCTGGCATCCGTTAGAAGCGAATACAGCACCGCGCCTAGCGAATAGACGTCAGATCGCGTGTCGACATCGCCCAGGCTGGGATCAGCTTGTTCCGGGCTCATATAGCCTGGAGTTCCGAGAAGCCCAAGAGTCTGGGTGAAGACGGTTTCATCCGCTGCAAGCGGCGCGATGTTTTTTGCAATACCGAAGTCGATAATGCGAGGCTCAGGGCAACCATCGATTTCAACGATCAGAATATTCGCGGGCTTAAGATCGCGATGGATGATGGCTTTCTGGTGAGCGTGCTGCACTCCATCGCACACCTTGATGAACAGCTTTAGACGTTCGCGGATGCTCAATCGCTTCTGGTTGCAGTATTGCGTGATCGGCAGGCCGGGAACGTATTCCATTACGAAGTAGGGCTGGCCGTCCACAGTTGTGCCTGCGTCGAAGACCTTAGCGATCGCAGCGTGATTCATGATGGCGAGCGATTGGCGCTCGGCCAGGAAACGGTGGAGGACGTCCTTCTCAAAAAGGCCCGGTCGAACCAGTTTCAAGGCGACTCGCCGTTTCAACGGAGACTCCTGCTCAGCGAGCCAGACTTGTCCCATGCCGCCTTCCCCGAGTTTTCGGATCAGGACATAGGGCCCGATGGTGCGGGCTGGGTCTGCCGATGCTTCATCAAGAAGTGCGGAGGCATCTCGTGTTAATTCGTCGGATGAAGATGGTGGGAAAGGGTCCCGTTCAGGTTCGTGTTTCGCATGCATGAGCCACTCCCGGGAAGGGTTGCCAGAGGCTAGCATGGCGACGGGTATGACGACAACGAGTGAAGAGCAATTACCTCACTTGTTGTCCGGTTTCCAGCGAAGGATGGGCTTGCGGGCGGCTTGCGTTTCGTCTAGACGTTGTACACGCGTGTGATGCGGTGCGGCAAGCACGTAGTCCGGGTCTTCTTCGACTTCCTGGGCAACCGACTTCATCGCTTCGATAAACAAGTCGAGTTCTTCGAGCGGTTCGCTTTCGGTGGGCTCGATCATGAGCGCGCCTGGCACGATCAGCGGGAAGGCGGTGGTGTAGGGATGGAACCCGTAGTCGATGAGGCGCTTGGCGAGATCCATCGTCTTCACACCTTTTTTCGATTGGATCTTATCGCTGAAGACAACTTCGTGCATTGATGGCGTGGAGTAAGGAAGATCGTAGACGCCTTCGAGTCCTTTGCGGATGTAGTTCGCGTTGAGCACGGCATCTTCGGTGGTCTGGCGCAGTCCGTCGGGACCGTTGGCGAAGATGTAGGCGAGGGCGCGGATGAACATCCCAAAATTGCCGTAGAAGGCGCGCACGCGTCCGACCGAATGCGGCCGGTTGTATTCGAAGGCGAGAGTTCCGTCGGATTTAGTAACGACGACTGGTTTCGGAAGAAAAGGTTCGAGAATCTGCTTCACGGCGACTGGGCCAGAACCGGGCCCTCCCCCACCATGCGGAGTGGAGAACGTCTTATGCAGATTGAGGTGCATGACGTCGACGCCGAAATCGCCGGGGCGAACTTTGCCGACGAGAGCGTTCATGTTCGCGCCGTCCATGTAGAGCAAACCGCCCTTGGCATGCATGAGTTGGGCGATCTTGTGAATCTCCTGCTCGAACACGCCAAGCGTGTTCGGGTTCGTGAGCATGAGGGCGGCGACGTCTTCATTCATCTGCGCTTCGAGAGCGGAAATTTCGACCATGCCGCGATCGTTCGATTTCAGATTCTCGACGGAGTAACCAACCGTGGCGGCGGTTGCCGGATTCGTGCCGTGAGCGGAATCAGGAATGAGAACTTTCTTGCGCGGATTGCCTTTCGATTGGTGGTAGGCGCGGGTCATGAGGAGACCCGTCAGTTCTCCGTGAGCTCCGGCCGCGGGTTGAAGCGTGATCGCATCCATGCCAGTGATTTCGATCAGGCACTCACTGAGAGTCTGGATGATGCGGAGCGCACCTTGCGAGATTTTCTCGGGTTGGTAAGGGTGTCCGTTGGCAAGACCTTCGACACGTGAAACGAATTCGTTCACGCGCGGGTTGTACTTCATCGTGCAAGAGCCAAGCGGATACATGCCGAGATCGATGGCATAGTTCCAGGTGGAGAGACGAGTGAAGTGGCGGATGATCTCTATTTCGCTGACTTCGGGAAGATTGCCGAGGTCTTTGCGTTCCTCTTTGCCGAGAAGTTTGCTTGTGTCGACGTCTGGGACATCGAGTGGCGGCAATTTGTATGCGGCTTTACCGGGCGAGGACTTCTCGAAGATAAGGTTCTCGTTCTGGCTGATGTGACGCGTCGCTTTGCGGGTGAAGTGCTTCATCAGTTAGAGGCCTCGTGCAGACCGGAGAAGCCGTGGGCTGCGGGCGTCGAGCGGCGAGCAGGCAAGAGCAGGTCCCTCGCTGCGCTCGGAATGACAAATCTCAATTCTGGTGAATGTCGTAGATTGTCGGAGTACGAGGCAGAGACGTTGCACGCAAGATCCCTCCGCGCGTTCGAGAAAGCACGCGCGTTCGGGACGACGCCTTTCCTGGAAGAGGCGCTGTGCTGGTGCCACGAGCAGGCAAGAGCAGATTCCTTGCTACGCTCGGAATGACAATGAAGGAATTGCGAGTCGAGACGGAGTCCATTCATCGGGCTACCTCCTGCGCATCGGTTTGGCGCATGCTGCGGACGGAACGTTCGCTCTCACCCACGAGGCCGACGGCGGTATCGATCGCAGTGCGCGTAGTCACCTCGGTGCAACACCAGAGGGATGCGTTCTGGAGCTCTGGATAAAACTTGCGCAATGGGATACCACCAACGATCTTGTGTCCTAAGAGCCGCGAGTTGATGGCGTAAGGATCTTCACTGGTTTCAACCACGAATTCGTTGAAACGTGGAGCACCGGTAAAGAGCACCTTCGCGTTTTGCCCGAAACGATCAGCAGCGTAGGCAGTTTTTGCGAGGTTCTGCTTTGCAAGCTCTTTCAGGCCAACTTTTCCGTAGATGGTCATGAAGATGTTGACCATAAGAGCGACAAGAGCCTGGTTCGTGCAGATGTTGGAGGTGGCCTTTTCGCGCCGGATGTGTTGTTCGCGGGTGGCGAGCGTGAGAACGAATCCGCGTTTGCCATTGCGATCAACGGTTTGACCCGCCAAGCGACCAGGCATCTGGCGTACATACCTCTCACGGGTGGCGATTACGCCACAATAAGGACCGCCGAACCCGAGTGGGACACCGAAAGATTGCGCTTCCATGGCGACGATATCGGCGTCGCGTGGGGGTTCGAGGATGCCGAGAGAAACTGCTTCCGCGATGGAGACCACGAGGAGCGCGCCGTTCTTGTGCGCGATTTCGGCAAGGGCCGAGACGTCTTCGACGCTGCCAAAAAAGTTGGGCGACTGAATCAGAACACAGGCCGTTGTAGGCGTGATGGCTTTTTCCAGTTCCTTCATATTGATGCGGCCAGTGTCTGTGAAGGGAACTGTCGTGAGCGGCATACCTTGGTGATGCGCGTAGGTTGCGAGCACTTCACGGTATTCAGGATGAACGCTGCGCGCGATCACCACCGAATTGCGCCCCGTGATGCGGCAGGCCATCATCGCGGCTTCAGCGGCGCCGGTAGATCCGTCATACATTGAGGCGTTGGCGACTTCCATGCCCGTCAAGTCAGCGATCATCGTCTGAAATTCGAATATGGCCTGAAGCGTACCTTGCGCAAATTCCGCTTGATAAGGCGTGTAGGCCGTGAGGAATTCGCCGCGAGAGATGAGCGAATCAATGATGACGGGGCGATAGTGCATGTAGGCACCAGCACCAAGGAAGCTGGTGTAGCCGTCGCCGTTTTCTTTTGAACGCTGTTTGAACCAATCGACGATCTCAGACTCGGCCATCTGGCGCGGGATGTCGAGATCGCGAGCCAGACGGTACTGGGCGGGAATGGGGGCAAACAGGTCGTCGACGGAGCGAGCGCCGATGTTCTTCAGCATTGCTTCGCGGTCGGCGGGGGACTTCGGGAGATATCTCATATGGCTACTGGCAATTGGCTACTAGCAAGCGCTCGGAACGGAATGTTGATTTCTGATTGTGAATTGTTAATGGGAGAAAACGAGAGCACTGCTGCATGTGCAGTTCAATCGTGAATGGAAAATCGTCACTCGGCAATTCTAGTGTCCACCTTCTTCGTTGACGAATTTCTCGTAATCAGCAGCGGAGAGCAGGCTGTCGAGTTCGCTGGGGTTCTTGAGTTGAATCTTGACGATCCAGGAGCCGTGCGCATCTTTATTAATCTTTTCCGGAGAGGTTGCAAGATCGTTGTTCACCTCGGTGACAGTGCCAGTGGCCGGAGCAAAAAGATCGGAGACGGCCTTAACGGATTCTACGGTACCGAACGTCTTGCCGGCTGTGATCTCTGCGCCGACCTTGGGAGCCTCGACGAACACGATATCGCCCAAGGATTCCTGGGCGTAGTTGGTGATGCCGATCGTGCCATCGGATGCGATCCACTCGTGTTCCTTGGTGTACTTACGGTCGGTTGGATAGGACATTCTGGCTCCTTGCTTCTAGCTACTGGCTGCTGGCTTTCTTGGCTAATTCTAGAGTTTCTCTGACTCTGTCTCTCGCTAGGTCGATCGGCGTTTGTGCGAACTCGTTTCTCGCATTCACATCTGCTCCGTACCTCAGCAGCACATGCACGATATCTAGGTGTCCGTCTGACGCAGCATGATGTAGAGGTGTAAAGCCCAGATCCCCGGCAGAGTTAACGTCAGCGCCAGCTTCAACCAGGGCAATCACATCATCCAAATTACCGCGAATGCAGGCTACGTGAATTGGGCGATCACCATTGCTTCCGACTTGATTAACGTCCTCAAGAGGCCGGTCAAAGTCGGGTAGACCGTCATCAGTATATTTCTGAAGAACTTCTGCCGCGGCGAGTCGGGTTGGATTCTTGGGCACATTCTCCACAGACTATTTCCTTGACCTCTTATAAAACGGTGTTGGAACGACCATGGCTTTTACGCCTTGGCCCCGAATCTCGACTTTCAGTTCCTGGCCGAGATTGGCAAATTCAAGCGGCACATAGGCGAGCGCGATGTTTTTCTTGAGGAAAGGGGCTGGCGATCCGCTGGTGACGTATCCGATCTCGCGACCTTCAGGGTCGAGAACCTTATAATCGTCGCGCGCGATGCCGCGCTCCATCATTTCCAGTCCGATCAGAGTGCGTCGCGGAGGGGTTTCCTTCGCTCGCTCAAGCCCTTTGCGACCAATGAACTCAGGTTTCTCCATTTTGCAGAAACGGTCGAGGTTCGCTTCCCAGACATTGATCGTGTCGGAGATTTCATGACCGTAGAGCGGAAGTTTCGCTTCCAGGCGGAGTGTGTTGCGCGCGCCCAGGCCGCAGGGAACGGCTTTGAATTCTTTGCCGGCGTGGAGGATCTCATTCCAAACACGGGCGCTGGTGGACTCATCGGACGGGATATAGATTTCAAAACCGTCCTCGCCGGTGTAGCCGGTGCGTCCCATAAGGATGTTGGAAAGTCCGCAAAGATTTCCGCGCGTTACCCAGTAAAACTTGACCGCACTCAGATCGGCGTCGGTGAGTTTCTGAAGAAGATCGACACCTTTCGGACCTTGAATCGCAATCTGCGTGAAATCGTCGGAAAGATGCTCGACTGCGCAGTTGAACTGGCGCGTGTTGTCGTGCACCCAGTTAAAGTCCTTCTCGCGTGTACCCGCGTTGATGACGAGGAGGTACTCGTCTTCTCCAAAGCGATGAACGATGACATCATCCACAAATGTGCCTTGCGGGTAGAGCAACGCCGAGTATTGGGCCTGACCGACAGCAAGACGTGCCGCGTCGTTCATGGAAATATGTTGAACAGCGGCAAGCGCTTCGGGCCCCGCGAGGCGGATGTCGCCCATGTGGCTGACATCAAAGATGCCGACCCCGGTCCGGACCGCCATGTGTTCATTGATGATGCCGCCGCCGATCGAGGGCGGGTATTCGACCGGCATATCCCAGCCGTTAAATTCGACCATCCGGGCACCCAGGGCGCGGTGCACGGCATTCAAGGCTGTTTTTCGAACTGTCGGTGTGGTTTCAACTGCGGACAAGAAACTTTCCTTAAGCGGACAGTGGCTGAGCTGTCAGGGTCTGGAACCTTTAAACCTAACACGCGATTGGGAAGGGCAGCAACCGGCGTAGCTGGGAATCTTCAGGGTTCAGTTGGCAGGTATCGGCGGGCCGCCGCCAGATGGCGAGTTTCCGGTTTCAAGTTTGGGTGATCCTAAATAAGGGGTGGTTGCCTGAACGCGTGAGCGTGGAGGGCTAAACAGTTTGCTACGAAAGTTCTTAGCACTCAGCGCGAGCCTCAGCGGCTGAAGCCGGTTCTGAAACAAGGCCGGTTATCGCAGCGGTAAACCGCTGCGCCACCCGAAACCGAACAAGCTGAGAAGTGTCCCGCAGCCGGTGGAGTTCCGGGAGGTGATGGTTACTAGCGTCACGTTTTGCTGGCACGACGGGTGGGGTAGAGTGGCGGCATGGCTGCTCCGGGAAAAGCGAAAGTTGTGTGTGCGCAGTGCGAACAAGTTGCGAGCCGCTGCGAGTGTGAGAAGTATTGCTGTCTATGCCAGTCGCAGATCGACCCGCGGATGTGTCACGACGGGTTATGGTATTGCGAGCCCTGCCGAACAGCTTGCGAATACAAGACGGTTGATTAGTATCAGGCGCCAGGCGTCAGGCTCCGGCTTTCAGGCTTCAGCTTTCAGGCTCCAGGCTTTCAGTGTGGGACGCCCCCTTCCTCTTTCATTTTCGATTTGAACCCCTGGTACCCCGATCTTTTTCAAAGAAGTTGATACACTCTGCTGGAAATGAACCGGTACACGCCATTCCTTGAAACACCGGCGCTGACGATAGGTCGCTTCGATCATCCGGAGCAGAATGAGCATCATGATCCGGATGGTGAAGTCTCGCGGGAATACTCCATCAACTTTGTGGAGCGCGGCGAATTTTCGATTGGAACGTACGACGGGGATTGGCGCCTGCATCCCGGGCAGATTTTCCTGAGTTATCCGGGCATGCAGTACGAGTGCCGTCACGATGAGTTCATTCCGCGAGATCGTTGTCTTTCAGTCTGTTATGTCAAAGAAGATGTTGGTCCGGAGTTTCAACAATTTGAGTTGGCTGCCCGACGGTCTCCGGTGATTGAGGTCTCGAATCGAACTGGTTTCCTTCGCTGGGCGCTGGCGAGGGTTGATGATGCGATCGCTGCGGAGGAGTTAGGTGCTGAGTTGCTCGTCGAAGTGCAGAACTGCGACAACATTCATCAGCGGCCATTTCGTGAGTGCCAATTCGATTGGTACGCCGAACGGGTAGATGCTGTCCGAGAAAAAATTCTTAGAACATTCCATCAGAACCATTCACTTTCTTCACTCGCTCGCGGTGTCGGGATGAGCACTTTCCATTTTGCGCGAGTTTTTCGACAGCTTACCGGTAGTCCACCTCACCAATATCTGCGCGAGGTGCGCTTGAAGGAAGCGGCCCGCCGTCTGTGCGATGGTGTGAGTGTTACGGAGACATGCTTCAGTTGTGGTTTTCAGAATCTCAGCCATTTCACGCGAAGCTTTCAGCGAAGGTTCGGGACGCCGCCATCCAAGTACATCGTTTGAGACATTTCGTCGTTCATCCCATTTAGCAAGAAAGTGCAAGCGGAGTTTGCAGCTTCGAGGAGATGGTGTGCTCTTCAGATGGCGGCACAAGGAGCCACAACTTCTCTCGACGGACTGCAGGCAACAGGTCGATCTTCGGAGCGCTTTGTTTCGATCGATGTGTTTCGCGGACTGATTATGGCTTTGATGGCGCTGGATCACGTGCGCGCCTTTTTCACGAATTTGCGATTCGAGCCTGAGGCATTGCAACAAACATACTCTGCGCTTTTCGCCACGCGTTGGGTGACGCATTTCTGCGCGCCAATGTTCTTCTTTCTCGCCGGAACGTCGGCGTTCCTTTATGGACAGCGGCATACGCGAGCCGAACTGAGGCGGTTTCTATTGACGCGTGGGCTGTGGCTCATCGCGTTGGAGTTCACCATCATCGGAACGGCGTGGAGTTTTCAGATTCCGTTCGGCTTCTTCGGAGTGATCTGGGCTCTTGGGGCATCGATGGTGATCATGGCAGTCGGAGTTCGTTTGCCCATGAAGTGGCTGGCAATGTTGGCCGCACTCATGGTTGTTGGACATGACTTGCTCGATCGCGTAAGGCCAGCGCAATTTGGAGCAGTGGCATGGATGTGGACCATTCTGCATGTTCGCGGAAGCATCGAGTTACCGTTCCATTTTCAGCAATTCGTGCTATTTCCGCTGGTGCCGTTGGTGGGAGTGATGGCAATCGGATTCGTGTGCGGCAGGCTGTACTTGTGGCCGCACGAGCGTCGCAGACGGCGGCTGGTCTTGCTGGGAGTGAGCTTGAGTTTGATGTTCGTGCTACTTCGGCTGACGAATTTGTACGGGAATCCTCCGGCGGGGCTGGGCGGAGTTTCTCAGGGCGACTGGCATATTCAGTCGACGATTGAGAAAACGATCATCTTGTTTTTTGATGTAGAGAAGTATCCGCCGTCGCTGCAATTTTTGCTGATGACGATTGGTCCCTCGTTGCTGTTGCTGGCGTGGATGGATCGCAAACCTGTAACGAGTCTGCTGTCGCCATTGCTGGTTTTTGGGCGTGTACCGATGTTTTTTTATGTGCTGCATCTGTACCTGATTCATTGGCTCGCGATTCTCATTGCGGTAATGCTAGGGCAACCAGTGAGGTGGCTTTTCCGTGGAGCGATTTTCGGCGACACACCCGAGGGCTACGGCTACGGATTGGGCATCGTGTATCTGATGTGGACTGCGACACTGGTATTTTTGTATCTCCCGTGCCGATGGTTCGCCGACATCAAGCAGCGGAGACGAGAGTGGTGGCTGAGTTATGTGTGAGTAGCTAGTAGCTAGTTACTAGTTGCTTGTGTTTCGTCTCATCAACCGAGAATGCAGAGAACACAATGAACGCGGCAATGAAGGTTAAGAGCAATGGTTGCGATGTGACGTTTCGTCCGCTGACCAACGTAAGATGGGCGGCTCTGGAGGCTTTGTTTGGTCCGCGAGGCGCGTCGGGCGGATGCTGGTGCATGTGGTGGCGATTGCGGCGCTCGGAATATGAGAAGAAGAAAGGCGCCGGGAACAAGCTGGCATTTCAGGACATTGTGAGGTCGGGCGCGCCGACGGGAGTGCTGGCATATGCGGGCGGCAAGCCGGTGGGTTGGTGCGCTGTTGCACCGCGGAAAAATTATCCGGTGCTGGAACGATCACGCATTCTGAAACCGGTTGATGAGCAGGCAGTATGGTCTGTCACTTGTTTCTATGTTCCGCGAGAACATCGGCGAAGTGGATTGACAGCGAAGTTGCTGGGGGCAGCGGTTGATTATGCGCGCGAGAAGGGCGCGAAGATCATTGAGGGGTATCCGCAGGATCCGAAGAAGGGAACACTGGTGGATGCGTTTGCGTGGACTGGTTTTGCGTCGGCATTCCGGAGAGCAGGGTTTAGAGAGGTGGCGAGGAGATCGGAAACACGACCGGTGATGAGACGGATGCTGTAGAGCTTTCTTCCGCGGGCGAGGGCGCCCGCGCCACATCAAGTCATACCGCACCCGCTAAGCCATACGCATCACACAACGACCGCTTCTTTATATTCTCCGTAGACTTTTCTCATTGCGTCGGAAATTTCGCCGACGGTTGCGTTGGCTTCGACGGCCGCGAGGATGCGCGGCATCAGGTTTTCACCGGTACGCGCTGTGTCTTCGACGGCTTTTATTGCAGATTTCCACAATTCCGGATCGCGTCGCGCGCGCAGAGCTTTCACGCGTTCCACTTGCTTGTGCTCCAAAGTCTCATCGATGCGCTGTAGCGGAACGGCCTTTTCCTCATCGACGGTGAAGCGATTCACGCCGACAACAACTGCTTCGAGGTGATCGACTGCTTTCTGGTAGTCGTACGCTGCGTTCTGAATCTCCTGCTGCACGTATCCGCGCTCGATTGCCTTGAGCATGCCGCCCATGCCATCGATCTTGTTCAAGTATTCGTTGGCGCGATTTTCAATTTCAGTTGTCAACGACTCGATGTAATAGGAACCGGCGAGCGGATCGATGGTCTGTGGAGCACCGGATTCGAATGCAATGATCTGCTGCGTGCGAAGCGCGATGCGAGCCGATTGCTCCGTGGGCAAGGCCAGTGCTTCGTCGTAAGAGTTGGTGTGCAAAGATTGCGTTCCGCCGAGCACTGCCGAGAGAGCCTGGATTGCGGTACGGACGATGTTGTTTTCCGGCTGCTGAGCAGTAAGGGTCGAGCCGGCCGTTTGTGTGTGGAAACGCAACATCCATGACTTCGGGTTCTTCGCTTTGAATTTTTCACGCATGATGCGCGCCCACATGCGTCTAGCGGCGCGAAACTTTGCGACTTCCTCAAGAAAGTTGCTGTGAGCATTGAAAAAGAAACTCAAGCGTGGCGCGAATTTATCGACATCGAGTCCGGCGTTTATTGCGGCTTGGACGTATGCGATGCCGTTGCCGAGTGTGAACGCAACTTCTTGAACGGCAGTCGATCCGGCTTCGCGCATGTGATAGCCGGAGATAGAAATCGTGTTCCAGTCAGGGACGTTCTCATTCGTCCAGGCAAACAGGTCGGTAATGATTCGCATGGCCTGCTGCGGCGGATAGATGTATGTGCCGCGTGCGATGTATTCCTTCAAGACATCGTTCTGTACCGTGCCGGAGAGTTTTTTCATCTCGGCACCCTGGCGCTTCGCGACCGCAACGTACAACGCGAGCAGGATGGATGCAGTCGCGTTGATGGTCATGGAGGTGGATATTCTTGTGAGGTCGATGCCGTCGAAGAGACGCTGCATGTCTTCGATGGAGTCGATGGCAACTCCGACTTTGCCGACTTCGCCCATTGAAAGTGGATTGTCGGAGTCGAGTCCAATCTGAGTGGGTAAATCAAAAGCTACCGAGAGTCCAGTGGTTCCGTTCGCGAGCAGGTACTTGTAGCGCTTATTGGATTCTTCGGCGTCTCCCATACCTGCGTATTGCCGCATTGTCCAGAGGCGTCCGCGGTACATGGTGGCCTGAACGCCGCGCGTGTAGGGGAATTGTCCGGGGTAGCCGACATCGCGATCGTAATCCCATCCGACAAGGTCGGGAGGTGTGTAGAGAGGGCGAACTGGAATATGGGAGGAGGTTTGAGTTTCCGAGACCTCAGCTTTCGGGGAGTTCGGAAGAGTCTTAACGGTGTCGGACATAGAATCACCACCAGAAAAGAACTAGGCCGATTAATTCTTCTTGCGTGCTCGCCAAAAAGAACTCAGCCCAAAGTAGCCGAACACAAGGCAAAAGCAAATTGCCATGATGAGCCGTCCAGGGCCTTGGGTTCCTGCCTGATACTTGGAGTATTCGCGTGCCAGCGCGCCGCCGCCGATAACAGCCAATGCAAGGAAAACAAACCCGGTTACTTCCAACCAAAGGATGTGCAGGATACGTGAGAAAGACTGAGCCGTTGCGGTCAACCCGGAAAGGAGGGCGCCACCCAAGCGGGTCTTACCGGCGTGGCGACCGAGGACCTGGACGGCCAAGCTGAGCTTCCGAACGGTGGAGATGCTGGCCAAACAGATATTTTAGCAGTCTGAGAACAGAACCAAGGTTAGAATAGAGCAGCGAGGATTGTGGGGCGCAACTTTACAGCCAGGGCGGCATCGAAGTAAGGACGCGCACGACGGCGGAGAGGGCCGTTTATGGAAGATCAGTCAGGAGGGCCGGTGGACCAGCAGCTGAAGCAATTGATGAATGAGTTGGGTGCGGCTATCAATGAATCCCTGGCCGATTCGGAGCAAATTGCGGAAGTTGTAGCGCGCATTAAAGATGGTGGTTACGACATATTCCTCGTCCTCGAAGCGACCATCGGGGTTAGTAAACAGAATGACAAGTCTTCCGAGAAGACATCCATGGTGACCACTTTGAGCAGCAATGCTGATTTGAAGATCAGCGAGCAGGATCTCAAGTTCCTCAAGTCGCTACGAATCAAGCTGGACGAAGAAGACAAAAACAGGCCCGAGTAATCGGATTGTTTTCAAACAAACTTACGAACTGCAAATCTCTGCACACCTGAGTAAATCCTGCACTGGTCAAGGGATTCGACCAGTTCCAGTTGACAAGTAGCCCAACTCACCACACAATCTTCAGGTCAGTGTTTTGGCAAGTATTTGGAGGCGAAGAAGTGCGCCGCCAAAACCCCCCTGCCCAGGTGATTTGCCCAGGTTTAATTCAGACGATGGTAAGCGTGCTAGATGCGTAAAGGGTGACGAGTGTTTCAATGATCGCCCAACGTGGCAAGCTTAATCACGGCCAATCGCCAGTGTAGTCTCGACAACGCCAAATTTTCGAAGCCGAAGAATTTTGAAGCTTCGATATGAGGAACCTCGGCGGTCTTCTGCGAAGGTTCGTTTCGTTTGCGAAGCTCGGAGATCCGATCGAATCAAATTGCCGTGCAAAATTTAAGCGCCACGAGGCTGATGATGATTGCTGCGCATTCCAGATTACGTCGTACGAATTTCGCTTTCACTGCGACCCTTGTGTTGGGAATTATGCTGCTCGCCGGTTTCATGCAGTCGGCGGTTGCGCAAAACCCGGACTTTAAAATTTTCAAAAATTACTTTGTAACGGGCGACTATGTCGTGGCCGGCTGGAATGAGGGAGCGCCGGACTTCAGCGGCTATGCGCCGGGAAAGATCTCGATTCCAGACACAAAGCAGCCTGTACCTCAAAGTGTGCCGAAGGGCGCTGACATCGTGGCCGCTTATTTGTACTGGGCTACGGTCGAAGGGAATCAGAGTATTCAGCAGGGCCAGAAGGCGTTCTTCAATGGCTATGCCATCACGGGGTCCGTGCTGGGCAATCCGAATGCACCTGTATCGTGGAGCTCGGGCGGTTGTTCCGGTTCGGCGAATGGCTCAAAAACGATGCGGTTCTACAGGGCCGATGTGCGACCGTATCTGCCGCTCGATTCCGCTGCGAATTCCTCTACTTTTGGAGCACTGGTTGCCGCTGGCGACATTCCGGTACGACTCGCCGATAGCGGTAGCAACGGGAACACGGCTCCCTTTGCACTAGGCGCCAGCCTGGTGGTGGTTTATCGCGTACTCAATCCGCAGGTGCCGTTGAACGGCATCGTGCTGTACGACGGAATTATCGCTCCGAGCAACGCTGGGCAAAGCATGACGCAGAACATCACTGGCTTCTACGGGCCCACTAGCCAAGCGCAGAAGCTGACCCACATCGTGGCGAACGGGCAGATGAACAAAAAAGAGGACGTATATCTGAACGGCATATTTCTGCCTTCGATCTACGGTACTTCTCCGTCATTCCCGGGCATTTATGGGAACTGGGACAACCCCACATGGAATGTCAACGGCGATGTTCCGGTTGATCCTGCGACGGCTTCTGTATTGCCGACGTCGAGCAATACTGGTTGCGTTTCGTGGGGCGCGATGATCCTGAGCACGACGGTTCAGGACACGGATCACGATGGTTTGCTGGATGCGTGGGAAGACCAGAGCAAAACCCCCCAAGGCTATACGGACGCTGTGAGTCAGCAGTTCGTGCCTCTACCTGGAGCAGATCCGAACAAGCCCGACATCTTTGTTGAGGTGGACTATCTCAGCAATCTCGATGGTGGAGCAGGGAAATACTTGCACTCACATCTTCCCAAGAAGCAAGCCTTGGATAATGTCGGCGCCCTTTTTTCGGGCCACGGTATCAGCTTGCATTTCGATGTGGGGAACAACTACCAAGGTGATCAATACGTGATTTCAGGTGGCACCGGCGGGAATGGTGTTTCCGAAAGCGCGATTCTATGCACGGATACCACCGCGCAGCCTTGTCAATTTCCTGGACAACCTGCGATTGGCTGGAAGGGAGGATTCGAGTTCTTCCAGACTAATCCGGTCCTTGGGAATTTCCAGAGCGCACGCAGCCAAAGCTATCACTACATCCTGATGGGGCATTCACTGGGAGCACCGCGCTCCTTCTGGAGCACGATTGGTTCGGCGCTGGCCGATCCAACAATCCCAACGTTGGTCTCGATCGTGAACAACGCTGCGACGGGCAAAGCAACGGTGACGCTCAAGACTCCTGCGGGAACCGTAAAACCGGGGGATTGTCCGAGCCCACTTACCGGCTGCGGTGATGCGAACGCCGATCGAATCGTGATTACGGGTGTGATCTCACAACCGAACTTAAACGGCGTATACAAGTTCGGAAAAATTACGACGATTGACGCGAACACGATTTCGTTCCCGATCACGACCTCAAACGTGGCGACGGGCACGTACAGTTACAAAACGAGTTGTACGACGTGTTTCAACGAGCCGCAGATGGGGATTTCCTACCTCGGACCAACGAGCAACTCAGGTCACTCTGACTTCGGAGGTGGTGGGGATTCTATCGTGACGCTAGGGTTGTGGGGAGCCGACGATCTGGCGAACTGTGTGGCGGATCCTTCAACAAACCCCGCAGTACCCTGCGACAACCAGGTCGGGACAGTCAGCGTTCAAACTGGCACTTTGGCACACGAGATGGGGCATGCGTTATCGCTAACGCATGGCGGAGCCTATTACACCGATCCAATCAATACGAGCTTGCCGACGTACGATATCAACTGCAAATCGAATTTCGTCAGCGTCATGAACTATCTGTTCCAGGTTCGTGGATTTGCCGACGGCACGATTGATTACTCCGGACAGCTTCTGCCGAACCTGAATGAAGCGAGCCTGGATGAGCTCTTCGGTATTGGGCCAGCGAATTCTCTTACGCGCTGGTACTCGAACCCGAATGCGATTGATAAGCAAATACAAGCGACTTCGAATGGAGGACACTACGCCAAAGCGCATTGCGATGGCACTCCGAAGCTCGCCAACGAAGCTCCGGCGGTGCGAGTCGACGCAACGCCACCAGCTGGAGGCGGGCTCGACTGGAACAATGACCTCGTGATTGCCAATCCTGTGGGAGGGACGATCGACATCAACAACAACGGCGTTCTGGGTGATGCAGATTTCCTTGGATTCAATGATCTGCCTTACCTGAATCTGCAGCAGATTGGGGCGCGCTCGAGTGCATTCGGGTTCTCCCAAGCGGGTGGCCTGAAAAACGGCGGCGGTGGCCTGAAAAATGGCGGCGGCGGCGTTGACAATGATGGCGGCGGCCTTAAGAACGGTGGCGGTGGTCTGAAGAACGGTGGCGGCGGTCTGAAGAACGGCGGAGGCGGTACTGAGCAGGACGAGGACACTGCGCATTCAACGGTTGGTCCTCCGGCGAGCCTGATTTGCACAACGCCTGAGACCAGCGGCAGCACCACTTACGCGGGCTGCACAGTGGGCACGAGCACGCCGGGTTTCTTGGTCACCAAAGGTGTTCCACTTTCTTGGGGCTTCCCAGGCCAGGTTACGCAATCGAATTATGGCCAGATCCGCGCGTTCAACGTGTATCGGGCGACGAACATTGCGGGTTCTGTCCTGAACAATGCGAAGGCCTTTGCGCTGATAAAAACGATTATTCCGGTA
Source organism: Terriglobales bacterium (assembly GCA_036265385.1). Classification (GTDB taxonomy): domain Bacteria; phylum Acidobacteriota; class Terriglobia; order Terriglobales; family Acidobacteriaceae; genus DATAPD01. Next base: position 306,077 of record DATAPD010000015.1, on the reverse strand, counting down.
GGATCTGCCGTAACACCGGTCAGCTTCTATGTGGACACGTCGATCAAGAACAATAATGTGTACACGTATTTCGTAACTGCTGTGAATATTCAGGGAGCGCAGAGCGGCCCCTCGAACTATTTGACAGTTACGATCGCAACGAAGTAGCACCTGGAATTCGTGGCAGCGGGCGGCATCGCAGCTCTGCTGTTCCGCGAAAAGCAATAAGAGGGCGGGCTTTCGGGCCCGCCTTTTATTCTTTCAGTCCTATTGCCGCGGCGATCTCGCGGCCATCCAATCGTGCTAAAGCGAAATTTCCGGTGTAGGGATAGAAGCCTGCAGCGAGCACTCGGAACCCGGCGCGTTCCAGTTCACGCGTTAGAACTGAAGGATCCATGAAGTTCATGGTTGCCGGAAAATTCGTTGGGTGGAGGTTTTCTGGAATGCAGGAGCGCACATCTTCGATGAAGCCAGGCCACTCGGCGCCAGCAGCTACCTGTTTCTCGTACACCGAAATCAGCGGCTTGAAGATGGTTCGATAGATGGCGTCGTTGACTAGAAACACTCGTCCGTTCGGTTTGAGCCAGCGATGCATCAAAGCGAGGCTGGCGCGGATGCGGTCTCCGGTGAAGAAGTGAAATAGTCGGGCGTTGTAGATGGCATCGAAGGAGCCGTTGGGAAAAGCCAGGTGCTCGGGAAAAGCGCCTGGATAGAATTCGATCTGGTCGGCATATGTAGAGGGGACTCGCGATCGAAGGATCGCCAATTGAGCCGTACTGATATCGTTCGCGAATACTTTTGCGGCACCAGCTTGGAGCGCTTTGATGACTACATGCCCATAGCCAGCGGCGATTTCAAGCATGACACCGTGGGTTTGTTTTGCGAAATCAAGGTAGGCCTGAGTCACCTCATCGGTGAAGAGCCAGACGGCACCTTGCTTTTCCAGTGTGGGGATGAATGATCCGTTCTCGACGGGATCGGGCATTTTTGGAACGGAAGCAGACATAAGATTATGTCGTCGATGGTTTTATTGTGGCCTCGTGAAGGCCGGGACTCTATTTAAGCCGCCGACGTGCATCGGCGAGTAAGGGGTCTTCGGTGGTTTTCCCGCGAACATCAAGGTAAGTTCGGAACGAATCGGCTGCGCCAGGACTCTTCAAGCCTTCGCGCACGAGACCCTGATAGTAGTAGACAGCTGGCAACAAGCTGTAGGTCGGCATATCGTCCATGAAGAGTTCCAGCGCTTCGCCACGACGTTTGATGCAGCGATCAAGCTCCGAATCTGCTTCGGCGAAAGCACCGGCGGCAAGGTAGGCACGTCCGAGATCGAACCGACCAATCCAAGTGTCGACGAGGCCCTTCGCTTCATTGAACAGTTGGATGGCCTGCTTCGGATCGTTCGCACTCAGTGCGACCTCACCCAAAATTATTTTGGCGAAGGCTTGCGGCGGAGCCTGGATTTCGCGGCCGAGAGCATCAGCTAATTTTTTAGCTTTCGCAATTTCTCCAGCTTCGACATAAATACGAGCGGCGAGGAATTTAATCTTTGTGGATTCGCTGGTGGCGAGTGCACGATCGGCAGCGGCGGCAGCAGCGCGCTTTTCACCGCGAAGAATGAAAGCTTCAGCAAGCATCCATAGCTTGTCGGCTGCAGCATCAGGATTCTTTGCGGCCAGATCAGCAGCAATGCCTTTGTCGAGAATCTGAACGCCGTCACGGAATCGGCCCTGGTAAAGCGCGAGGTTCGCAAGCCCGGCTGAGGCAAGAGAAGCTCCCCAAGGGCTCAGCTTCTCAAGCTTTTGGTATGTCTCGGTTGCTTGCGGGATTTGATTCTGTCCGAGTTGTGCATACCCCAAGGCAAAAGACGACTCTTCGTAGCCGGGATTTAATTGAAGAGAGTCACGAGCGCCTTGTTCGCAGTTCTGAAATTCCGACGCATAACAGGCGAATAGAGCATAGTTCATGCGCGTCATGACGTCTTTCGGGGCGATCTCGACCGCGCGTTTCGCCTCTTCCATCGCTTTGGGCATATTCAGCATGCGGCCGTAGCAAGTGGCGAGATTGTTCTGTCCGATGTTGTCGGCGGGGTACTGCTTCATCAATTCGCTGAACTCTTCGACACACTTCTGCCAATTGTTGGTTCGGATGTAATACATGCCACGGACGCGATATCGTTCACGTTCTGTCATGCGATCGACGCGCGAGATGGCCTCTTTCGCATACGTTTCAGCATCCTGCGTTTTGCCGAGGTTTCCTGCTGCCGCTGCCATACCTGCGTAAGCGCGCGCGAAATTGGGATCCAGTTCGGAAGCTTTTTTGAATGAATTGAAGGCTTCATCCATCTTGCCTGCGAATTGCTGTTCCATGCCAAGGCTGTAATGGTGTACAGCTTCGACATTGCTTGTGGCGAATGTTCCTTGCGCGGCGGCGAGCTGGACGGACTCTGGGGTGGTATCACCCAGCGCCTTACGAATGGGAGCAACGGCTTTCGGAACCTGCAATAGCAGTTGGTCTTTGCTTTCGGCATCGACGTCGGTGGTGGCGAGCGTTTTGCCAGTGACGGTGTCGGTCGCTTTCAAGGCAAGGTTGTAGCCGTTGCCCTTCTTGTCGAGCTGTCCACTGACGACGGCAGCAACACCCGAATCAACAGCCACAAGGCGACTGGTTTCTTCGTCGAGTTTCTGAGAAGGATTCGTCTTTGCGGCGATCTTGCGAGCGTTTCCACGATTGAACGCGTTGATAAAGCTCGCGCCTTCCAGCGCAACGTTGACCATTGGCTCAAGCGTGTCATCGAACAGGTTGTCACCGGTGTTGTTCTGGAAATCGCCGACCAGCACCGAAACTGGGGCGTGAGCGACCACGCCCACAGGACGAGTGTTCCTGCGAGCGTACCAGCCAACTCCGATCGCGGTGGCGATCATGAGAGTGGCTACGATTCCGATTCGGGGCCATGGCAGCCTGCCCAGACGGACAGTCCAGGGATCTGTGACCACCGCAACTTTGAAAGATTTCCCTTTGCCTTGCCATGCATCAAGATCGGTAAGAATGTCTGTGACGTTGGCATAGCGATGGGTGAGATCCCGTTCCAGGCACTTGCTGACGATGTCGCTCAAGCCCTTCGGAACAGAAGCGTCTATCTCAGCGGCGGGAATGGCGCGCTCCTGGCTGCGCCGCAAAAGGCTGGCGAGCGCGGTGTCCGCCTTGTATGGCATTTTGCCGGTGAGCAGTTCGTAAAAGATGAGACCGACGGCGAAGATATCGGACCGTTGATCGAGGTCCTTGCCCATCGCCTGTTCAGGCGACATGTACTCCATCGTGCCGACAAGAGCACCGGTCTGCGTCATGCCATCAGAATCGACAGAACGAGCGAGACCGAAATCCATGACAAGGATGCGGCCTTGATTGTCGCGCATGACGTTTTGCGGTTTCAGGTCGCGATGGATTACCCCGACGCCGTGGGCTGCCTGCAACGCAAGACATATCTGACGAATGGTCTCTACCGCTGCTTCTGCTGAGAGCTTTCCTTCTTTGAGGAGAACCGAGCGAAGATCGGCGCCCTCGACGAACTCCATGGTGATGAACTTGACGCCCGCAGCTTCACCGAGATCGTAGACACGAACCGCATTGCGATGAGTGACCTGATGAGCGAGAAGCAGTTCCTGCTTGAAACGCGCAAGAATAGCCGGATTCGCAGCTAATTCCGGACGAATGACTTTGAGAGCAACAGGGCGATTGAGTTCGCGATCAGTTGCCTTGTATACCGCTCCCATACCGCCTTCGCCAAGCAGTTGGAGAATTTCATAACGATCACCAAGCACGTCGCCAATTTGAAAAACCGCGGCACTGACGAAAAGACCGGAAGCTGGCGCGCGACGGGGAGAACCGGGAGAAGGCGACGCAGGTTTTCCATGCATCATCCCCGGAACGAGTGTCGCGTCGAGATCGACTAACGTCGCGTTAGGATCAGCGGGAGTGCTGTAGCCGATGTCGACAATGGTCGCGTCGGGATCAGGTAACCGAAAATTGGTATCGACGATGGTGGCTTCGGGATCGTGAGGTGGCAGGGGGACGTTGCTGGACGAACTCTCCCCGGCGAAACGGGTCCCCAGGGAATCGGGTTTCTTGGGAACGTTTCCCTCCGGCCGTGATTGCTTTTCGTCCATAGTTTGACGCTGGACGTGCTTGGGCATTGCGATGAGAGGGAGAGTCATCGACGCACCCGTGCCGGCGCCAGCGGGTACTTCGTGTTGTGAGTGAAGTATATACCCGGAAACCATACACCGGAGCGGTGGAATCCAGGCGGGCAACGGGGTTTGAAGGCTGTCGAACCAGCGCTTTAGAGGGAGACGACCGGGGCCTTGCGGCCCCGGCAGGCGTAGCTTACTCGGTATTGCCTCTCTGTTCGGCCGGGACGGCTGAAATCTTGCCGAACAGCCCATCGTTTTCATCGTTCGGGCCGGCGGTGAAGTAAAGGTCCGTGGCCAGGCCTGAGCGGGCATTGTCGCCGCCAAAGCTGAGCGCCCAAAGTCCATGGACGTGAATTGGCAGGCCGTTGGGATTCAGAAGCGATCCTTCAAAGGCACCGGTTAGGGGATTGAAGGCGTTAATCACGCCGTCTCCGAAATTTCCGATAAGCATGCGATGAGTAAACGCGCCGAAATCGGAAGGAGCCATCGTTATGCCCCAAGGAGCGTTCATCCAGGGACCGTGCTGAAGCCGCGCGATCAGGCGCCCGGAAGGATCGAAGATGCTGACGAATCCTTTGCCTGCCCCATGATCTTCATCTGTTTCGCCTGGATCGCGATGTGCGAAGGTTACGACTAAATTGCCACCCACATTCTGAATGTTGAATGGCACGTAATTGCTCGGCAGGCTCGGGTCTCTGAATCCGGCATCTGTGACGAAACCGAAGCTCGAGTTAAACACTTCTACGCGGCCGGACTTAAAGTTCGTTGCGAAGAGACGTGGGCCCGAGGATGTCATTGCTATAGCGCATCCTTTATAGGAGGCGACAGAAGATCGGTCCTTCTTGGTCACGGCCATCGTCAAGTTGACTCCGGGATTCCAGCCAGCGATGGTTCCGTTCTCCGTTACGAACAAGAAGATCGCGGGCTTTCCTGCTGCTACTTCAAATCCGGTTGTGTAGTTGTAAACGGTGCCGGTCGGGGCGGATGGGCCGGTCTGACCCTTGCCCGGAGGTATGGTCACGACGAGGCTCTGCGGCGTGCCGTTCAAGTCGTACAAGGTGGAGAGTCCAGTGCCGTTATCGGAGACCCACCAGGGAGTGAAAGAAGCGCGGGAAAGACCCCACGCGTTAACCAAATTCGGATCCACGGTTGCCTTGGAAGCAACAGCAGATGAGTCGGTCGTCAAATCGACGCGTTTGTAGTGTTGAGCCATAGCGGTTGTAGACGCCAAGGCCATGAGTAACGCGAACGTGCAGAAGCGGGTGAAGTAACGGGATTGCATGTCGCACCTCGAACTGTTGGGAGTTTTTTCTGCCTTCGGAGAACCGCGAGAGCGGCCTGACTTCAGGCTGGTTTGTAGAAAATGGTACTTTCACGTTTGAAGAAGGCATGTCACGAAGTTGTCTGCGAATTGTCATTTCCTGGGGACACGCCGTTTATCGGCAACAATTCACGCTGTGCTAGTATCTTTTTTCGTTTCTTGCATCAGCGGGTGCGCTGCAAGGTATGGTTGGCCGCCCGACGCTTGAGCGATAGCGAGCCCGAGAGCCGAGATGAAAGACACGCTGGGAGTCTTGCTGGCCGGAGGAGCTGGGGAACGCCTTTATCCCCTGACGCGCGACCGGGCCAAGCCTGCTGTCACCTTTGGCGGCATTTATCGAATCATCGACATCACGCTCTCCAACTGCGTGAACTCGGACCTGCGACGCGTTTATATACTCACCCAATACAAAGCGCTTTCGCTGAATCGGCACATCCGTGAAGGCTGGAACATCATGGGCAGCGAGATCGGAGAGTTCATTGAGATCCTTCCTCCGATGAAGCGGGTGAGCGAGAACTGGTACATGGGGACGGCCGACGCCGTGTATCAGAACATCTATTCGATCGGCTCAGAACAGCCGAAGCACGTACTTATCCTGTCGGGCGACCACATTTACAAGATGAATTACGGTCGCATGCTCAGACAGCATCGGGATGCAGGTGCCGATGTCACGGTGGCAACCTTGGTGATGGATCCCTCGGAAAGTGACCGGTTCGGCGTAGTGGAGATGGACCGCGACAGTCGCATTACAGGATTTCAGGAAAAACCCAAGCAGACCAGTGTGCGGTCGATTTTCGATCCAAATAAGACTTCGGGTTCGATGGGCATTTACATCTTCAATACAGATGTTTTGATCCCGGTACTGTTAAAGGATGCGGAAGATCCGCAATCGAGTCATGACTTCGGCAAAGATATATTGCCCAAAATGCTCGATGAATACCGCGTGTACGCGTTTAACTTCGTCGACGAAAACAAAAAAGAGGCGCTCTACTGGCGCGATGTAGGAACGCTCGAGGCTTTTTACGAAGCGAACACGGATCTAGTCGCGGTGTCGCCAGTCTTCAACCTGTACGACGAGGAGTGGCCGATCCGAACGCATCAGCGACAGTATCCTCCGGCGAAGTTCGTGTTTGCCGAAAGTGGGCGCAAGGGAGAAGCACTGGATTCGCTAGTTTCCTCTGGTTGCATCATCTCCGGCGGACAGGTGAAAAACAGTGTGCTTTCACCCGATGTCCGCGTGAATAGCTATAGTGAGGTGGATTCCAGCATCCTTTTCTCGCACGTCAACGTTGGCCGGCATTGCAGGATTCAGAGGGCGATTCTCGATCGTGATGTTCACATTCCGGAGGGAACGACAATTGGCTACGACGCCGAAGCCGATCGACAACGCTACTTCGTGACGGAGAGCGGAATCACCGTGGTGACACGGGATTATTCATTGTTCGAGAATCCGATTACGGTGGATTACTTCACCAGCGAGTAGAGCAATCTACAACTATAGCAAGCGAAGACGGATCAAGGCTGCACCGTCAACATCACGACGCCATGTGGTGGGACGGCCGCACCGAACTTACCTGATTGTTTTCCCAAATCCTTGTGCTGCCACAAATCGCGAACCGACGCGACAACCTTGCCTGGATAGCCGATGTCTTCCCAAGTGGCCACGATGTTCTGCTCAGCTTCGCCGCGGTTGAAGAGAATGACAGCGCGGCTGCCGTCCACGAGTTGTTTTGACCATACTTCTCGATCCGAATCCTTTCGGACACGTTGTCCTTGTCGCCCGAGCGGGTCCTGATTGATCGCAATGACTTCCTTGTTTGTGAGAATGTCGTGAATTTCCGGACGCATATTTCGCAGATCGTTGCCTGCTATGAGTGGGGCAGCAAGCAATGCCCAGAAACTGAAGTGAGAACGATACTCCGTGTCAGTCATTCCACCATTTCCGACTTCAAGCATGTCCGGATCGTTCCAGTGTCCGGGGCCCGCGTACGAGTAGAGATCGGCTAACTCATCGATAATGGCGGTCACTCCGTAGCTGCAACAGTCGCCTGGTTTCCACTCCTTTTTCTCTCCCCATCGATCCTGGATGTCGCCGGTGGCACGCCACAAATTTCCGCCAACTTCACGTCCCCAGAGCCAAGGCTGGTGTTTACCCCACTCACAGATACTGAGAACGATAGGACGGCCGGTGGCATCGAGTGCATCGCGCATCAGTGCGTACGAGGCTCTTGCGTCTTGAGTGCTCGCGTTACACCAGTCGTACTTGAGATAGTCAACCTCCCAAGATGCGTACTGGAGAGCGTCCTGATATTCGTGGCCCAGGCTTCCCGGTCGACCCTCACAGGTTTTCGATCCGGCATCGGAATAGATGCCAAACTTAAGTCCGAGAGTGTGGATGTAATCGGCGAGAGCCTTGATGCCGTTCGGAAAGCGTTGTGAGTCGGCAACGATATTGCCGTTTTCGTCGCGGCGGACCTGCCAACAGTCATCGATCACGACGTACCGATATCCGGCATCTTTCATGCCCGACTGAACAACCGCGTCGGCCATACCTCGCACTAGTTCGTCGCTGACATTGCATGCGAACTTGTTCCATGAGTTCCAGCCCATGGGAGGAGTGAGCGCGAGGTGCGCGGAGGGAGAGGGCTGAGCGAAGGCGGGGAGAACGAGAAGAGCAAAGATCAGGAGAGTTCGCATGGCGTGCATTAGAACATAGGCGGAGTGGCCCGTTACTTATGGAAAAGCTGGCTTCTTCGCTACGCTCAGGATGACATTCAGATTGGAACCATGCGTTTCAAGTTGAATCCAAAACTCGCTCGACTTTCTCAACCCAGTGTGTACTTTCCCATTTCGACCGTTTTCTGCGCGATCTGCTGTCGAAGGGCGATTGTGTTGAAAGGTTCGTGTTTACTCAGTCGCCGTAGAATCGCGAGTTGGGTGCGCAGCATGTCTCCGTCGGCCACAGCGGCGATGGTTTTCTTCGCGCCGGCTTCGACTTTTTCGAACGCCTGATTCAGGTAAACCCGCGTCATTGCAATCGGCAGAGCCGCACCCGACTCTCCTTTAGCAGCGATGATTTTTTGGGTTCGGAGAACTGCGGTTTCCATCGCATAGATCTCAATCGTCATGTCGGCGATCGCTCCCATGACTTCCTGCTCGTCCTGGATTTTCTGCATGTATTTCTGCGTGGCAGCGCCGGCGGCAAACAATCCAAGTTTCTTGGCGTTGATAACGAGCTTGCGCTCATCGGCCAAAGGACCTTCGATATCTTCGGCCATACTCGGCCCTGACAGGACCTCATCCATCAACTTCTTGATGGCGGGCATGAGAGCCAGTTGTCCCGACATGGCACGTTTCAAAAGAAAGCCAGTGATAATCAGGCGATTGATTTCGTTCGTACCTTCGAAAATGCGATTGATGCGGGCGTCGCGATAGGCGCGTTCGGCGGGATATTCTTCGACGAAGCCGTAGCCGCCATAGATCTGGACAGTTTCATCGACGATGTAATCAATCATCTCCGATCCCCAGACTTTCAGGATCGAACATTCGACGGCGTATTCTTCGATGGCTTTGCGCGTTTCTTTCGCGGCATCGGGATTCGTATGGTCAATTTCTGAGAGCAGGGCATCCATCATGCCGACGGTCCGATAGACGAGCGATTCGCCGACATAAATCAGCGTGGCCATGTTGGCGATCTTTTCCCGCACCAAGCCGAAGTCGGCGATGACTTTGTCGAACGCTTTCCGCTGCTTCGCATACGCAACGGCATTTGCGAGCGAAACGCGACCGCCGCCAACACACATCGCTCCCAACTTGAAGCGTCCGATATTGAGAATGTTGAAAGCGATGATGTGGCCTTTACCAATCTCACCCAACAGATTCTCAACGGGAACTTTGCAGTCATTAAGGATGATGGGGCATGTCGATGAGCCTCGGATGCCCATCTTGTGCTCCTCGGCGCCGATCGAGAAGCCGGGGAATTCCTTTTCAACCAGGAATGCGGTGAACTTCTCGCCGTCGACTTTGGCGAACACGGTGAACAGATCGGCGAATCCTGCGTTCGTGATCCACATCTTTTCGCCGTTCAGGATGTAATGCTTGCCGTCTGCTGAGAGCGCAGCGCGAGCGCGGCAGTTCAGTGCGTCGGAGCCCGAAGAAGCCTCCGAAAGAGCGTAGGCGCCGACGATTTCTCCAGCCGCCAGACGCGGGAGATATTTCTTCTTCTGCTCTTCAGTACCGAAATAGACGATCGGTAATGTACCGATGCCAGTGTGTCCGCCCCATGTCGTAGCGAAGCCCGCATACTTGGCGATGCGGTCGGCGATGACCGCTGCGGTGACTTTATCCATTTCGAGGCCGCCGTAAGCCTCGGGGATTTCCGCTGAACTTAAACCGAGCTCGCCGGCCTTCTTGAGCAAGTCACGGGTGATCGAGAAATCCTTATGCTCGATTTTTTCTACATTAGGAAGGATCTCGTTCACTGCGAACTCTTCCGCAGTCTGAGCAATCAGGTTGTGTTGTTCGGAAAAGTCTTCCGGTGTGAATACTTCATTTGGCTGTCGTTCTTCGAGCAAGAACGAGCCGCCCGAGATCTTATTTTTGGGAAGTACGCTGGTGGCCATGGTCAAACACCCTTGAAGAAGGACGAGCTAGAAGATACCTTCAAATTATTTCACTTTTCCCAGTTTTTTCCATGCGATCTTACGTGGTCTTTGCTCGAAGGAGCATGGCTTTAGGGATCCAAGTTTCCTGGTTCGGCAGAAACCAACGCGCAAACGCTAGCATCTATGGTAGCAATGAGCGGGATTGGGGAGACCAAAAAACGAGATTTTGGGGCGAGACTGGATATGACCGCGTGCGTAAAGCACTTCTGGTTCTTGGAACAACAGCCTTCCTCTTTGGAAGCCTGATCTGGCTGGACGCCAGACTGGACGCGTCTGAGCGTGATTCCGACACGAAGGATTCGTTTTTCGAGGAAGCACCGCCCTCTGAGCGACAGAAAGTTCTTTTTCCTCAAATCGTTGTGAATCAGGAGCAGAGGCCGATACTTAAAGAGCGCTTCTGACCTAGAATCACATACTCTACGCGATTGGGCTGCTACACTTGCGCAGCGTATGCTCCGCCTGCTTCGCTCGGCCGCCTTTGTGATCTTGGGCGCGACCGCGCTTGCTTTATATGCCGCTGACTGGCAAGTTGGTCGCATTCAATCCGTCAGAAAAGATGTCGCCAGCAAGACGCTCTACTACGTAGTGAACACTCCCGTCACGGAAGATGTCACCACGTATACCGTAGCCGTCCACGTGAACGACAAACTAGTTACAGGATTTTACGAGCAAGATAAGGTGCAGGATGCTCCTCCTTCGGCATGGACGGAAACAACTCCGGTCTGGGTTCGTATTGAGGACAAGACCATGTGGCTCAAGGGAGCCACTTCCGACGAGATCAAGCTGACCGTTTCGAAGTCGAAGCCGACCGCGGCGATGCCGCCCCTTACAGTGGAAGAAATCAAGATCCTGAACCGTGGGGCTCGCCAAATGCCTGAGGACACAACGATCGGTTTCGGCGCTAAGGAAGCGGCCAAGGAACACGAAGCTGTTCTGCCACCTCCACCGCCTCCTCCGGGAGGAACTATCAATATTTCGACGGTTCCTTATCTTGCCGACGTTTTCGTCGACGGAAAAGACATGGGCTACAGCCCTGCTAAGGTGCGGTTGTCACCAGGGAAGCACTCGATACGTGTCTCGAAGAATGGATACCGGCCTTACGTCCAAGACGTTCAAGTCGCCCTCGACAGCGATCAGAAACTCGATATTAAATTAGAGAAGAAGTGAGTGTGGGTGCCTTTCCCGCCCGACCGGCAATATCCTGTACTCTATTGAGCAAAGAATCCATGCTGATCCGAGTGCTTTTTTTTGGGATGTTGCGAGACATTGTGGGTAGTTCTCATGATGCGCTCGAACTCGCAGAAGGCGCGCGCCTTGCCGATGTCTTACAGCATTACGAAACACTTGTTCCTGAAATCAAGGCACTCCTTCCTTCGCTGGCGCTCTCGGTCAATCAACGGTATGTTTCGGGCGACATTGCATTATCAGCAAATGACGAAGTGGCGTTTCTACCTCCGGTCAGCGGAGGAATGCCTCGAGCAACAATCGTACGTGAGGTGATCCAGACACAAGGAGTTCTTGCGAGATTGAAGGCGCCACAGGATGGCGCGGCGGTTGTTTTCGAAGGAGTGGTTCGGAATAACACGCGCGGACGCCGAACCTTGTACCTGGATTATGAAGCGTATGAGGATATGGCATTGAAACAGATGGAAGGCCTCGCGGAGGAAGCGGTCGAGAAATATTCGATCCGCGACGCTGCGATTGTGCATCGGTTGGGACGTCTTGAGATCGGTGAAATAAGCGTGCTGATCGTTGTAGCCTCTGCGCATCGAGGAGCCGCTTTTGATGCATGTCGCTGGATCATCGACACGTTGAAGAAGACTGTGCCGATATGGAAAAAGGAATATTTTGAGGATGGTGCCGTCTGGGCTGATGGGGAACCCTTTCCGGCAGAAATTGTTGCTCGTGAGGGGACTGGCGTGTTGCCGGACGCATCTAAGTGACCGACCCCCCGACCATGAAGAGCGCCAAACTCCTTCCAATCCTGCTTCTGGCCCTGTGGATCCCCGTCTGCGCTCAACAGGAAGAGCAGCCCTCAAAGGATTCTTCGGATCGAGATCCTGCGACCACCCTGAAGGTTGATGTCAAGCTGGTCAATGTTTTCGTAAGTGTAACGGACCAGCACGGCGCGCCAGTTGGGGGATTGCGCAAGGAAGATTTTCGGCTGCTCGAGGACGGCAAAGAGCAGAAGATCTCTGTTTTCGAACGGGATTCGGCGTTGCCGTTGTCTATCGTGATGGCGGTCGATACCAGCCTGAGTACGAAAAAAGATCTGCCGCTCGAAGTGTCATCGGCCCGCCGATTCGTGCGAGCGATTTTAAGGCCCATCGACTCGTTGTCGCTTTACCAGTTCAGTGAAGTCGTAAACGAGTTAGTGCCGTTCAGTTCGGACTTGAAACAAATCGATCGAGGACTGGACAGGATTCATTCGGGAGCTGCCACCGCCCTATACGATGCCGTTTACCTTGGTTCGCAAAGCTTGTTGACGCGAAAAGGACGCAAGGTGATTGTTGCGATCACAGATGGTGGGGATACAGCCAGTCGGGTCGATTACAAGGAAGCACTCGCTGCAGCGCAGGAAGCCGAAGCCATCGTTTACAGCGTAATCATTGTGCCCATCGAAGCGAGTGCAGGTCGCGACACGGGAGGGGAGCACGCGCTGATTCAGATTTCGGAAGATACCGGTGGTCGTTATTACTACGCGACATCGATGCCGCAGCTCGATGAGGCATTTCGGCAAATCAGCGAAGAGCTGCGTACACAATACCTGCTTGCCTACTATCCCTCGCAACGTTTGGCGGACAGCAGTTTCCGTCGTATCGATATTGAGCTTGCGAATTCTGACTCGGTAAGGAATCTTCGTGCGCGTCATCGCGCCGGATACTTCACAGCCAAGCAGAGCTTTTGAGCGCCGCAGATTTCGAGTCCGTACGTTGTTTGTGCTAGCTTCTTAGACCTAGGCCGTAAAACTTAAACAAGTGTTGGAGCCGGGAACCTGTACCCGTCTCGAAGTAGTTTTGATGTCTGGATGCATTCGCACCCGATTTCTAAATCAGGACGGTGACCATGTTGCCCGCTCGTAGATTCTTTTCGTGGACTCTCCTCGCCAGCGTGTTGGTCTTGATTTTTAGCGCCCAACTAGTGCTGGCTCAAACCACGATCTCAACCGGCAGTTTGCAAGGAACGATCGTGGATCCTTCGGGGGCCGTGGTTAGCGGAGCGAAAGTCATTATCTCGAGCAAGCAGACCGGACAGGCGATCAACACGACGACGAATTCTGCCGGGGTGTATGCGTCTGGAGCTCTCACTCCTGGGGATTATGTCGTCCGTGTCGAGGCGAAGGGGTTCAAAACCGCGGAACTGCCAGTGACTGTGCAAGTCGGGGTGACGGCACCGGGCAGCATCCGGTTACAAGTTGGACAAGCCGACCAGGTCGTGGAAGTGGAAGGGACTGCTCTCCAGGTCAACACGGAACAGGCAACAGTGCAGGGTGTCTTGTCTGCGCAGCAGATCGATACCTTGCCAATCAATGGCCGCAACTTTCTTGATCTGGCGCAACTCGAACCCGGAGTTCAGATCCAAGACGGTGGCACGTTTGATCCGACGAAGAATGGGTTCTCTTCGATTTCGTTCGGCGGACGTTACGGACGAACGGCGCGGATCGAGGTCGATGGGATCGACATAAGCGACGAGACGGTTGGGACGACGACGCAGAATATCCCTGCGGGCGCGATTTCGGAATTCCAGATTGGGCAGTCGATGCTCGACCTCTCGACGGAACTGACCTCATCAGGGTCGGTAAACGTCGTTACGCGGTCTGGGACGAACACCTGGCACGGTGATGCCTTTTATCTGTTCCGCGACAGCAGCCTGGCTGCGAAACTTCCGGGAACGACCAGCAGCCCGTTTCAGCGGAATCAGTTTGGCGGACGATTTGGCGGACCGGTTATTAAGGATCGACTGTTCTTCTTTCTGACGGGAGAGCGCATCAAACAAGACCTCTCGGCACCGGTTCAGCCGAGCGAACCGTTCGGTAGTCTAGCGGGTAATTACAGTTCACCCTTCCGCGATGCGCAGTTGATGGGTCGTCTGGATTATCAGTTGAAAGGATCGGCACGCCTGTTCTACCGGTTTTCGTACGAGCAAAATCGAAACGTGTCAGGCTATATCCCGAACACATATCAGCCGTTCGCCAACGTTAATCACACTCCAGTGCATGCAGGCGGAATTGATTTCACCACGGGTGCTTACACCCACAGCATTCGCGCGGGCTACACCAAATTTCGCAATGGAATCACGGATGCGACCATTGGAACAAGTATCATCAATCCGGCGCCGCAGCTGGAGCTCTCAATCGGGTCTGACCCGTTTTGTTTAACGCCGGCGGCGAATTCGTTCTGCTCCGGACCTAATTTCCTCGCGCCGCAGTCGACGTTCCAGACGGACAAACAAGTGAAATACGATGGGAGCCGAACGTGGGGCAATCATGTGCTTCGCTACGGCGTCGGCTACAACCGTCTTCTGGGCGGCGGGCTTGCAGAGTTCCTGGCATTAGCACCTGCAGTCAGTGGTTTGAATGTTGTGTCGGGAGGAAATTCGATTAACCCGCTCGACTACGCTGCCGAACAGGTAATTCTCGCAAATGGTATCGGTTTCAGTTCGGAAAAAGCGGCTTTTGGCCAGCCGGGTGGACGGCTTGGTCCAGATAATCGTCTCGCACTTTATGTGGGAGATTCGTGGAAAATCCGCAAGAATCTGACTCTCACCTATGGACTCCGTTGGGTGCGCGATACGGGCCGCACCGATAGTGACCTGGCGCCGAATCCGTGCTCGCAACTGGACCCGGGGATAGCCGATTTTCTTGCGGCTAATAACAATCCGTGCACTGGAAATATCCTTGATCTGTGGGGAGCGGGACTGGGTAAGCCGGTGCGTCAACCCAATACAAACTTTGCGCCGCAATTTGGGTTGGCATGGGACCCCACACATTCAGGACGGACGGTGATCCGGGCGGGCGCCGGACTCTTCTACGAAAATTCAGTTTGGAACAATAATTTGTACGATCGTCCGGCACGACTGCCGCAGGGACTGTTCCTGGGTTTTCAAACAGCGTGCGAGAACGGAAGCCCGGTTAGCTTTTCACTTCCCGGACAGACCGATGTGATTACTCCGACCTTCTGCGGTGACCGTATCGGAGACGTCGCGAATGACATCGCTGCTTTGCAACAGCAGTATCAAGCGGCGACGTTGACGGCGGGTCCTGCCGTAAATGGAGTGTTCATCGGCAACATTCTCTCGGCGAGCAACTCTGGCACAAGCACGAACATGTTTGCCCCTGACTATCGAACTGCGCGCTCGGTCCAGATGAACCTCGGTTTTCAACATGAATTCGGCAAGGGAATCGTTTGGACGGCCGATTTCGTACGCAACGTCGGGACGCGCAACTTGCTTGCAGTGGATGTGAATCACGTCGGAGATGCGAGTCATCTGGACACGCCGGCAGCCTTGGATGCGATCACTGCCACGCTGGAGCAGAACGCTCCAAGTTGCGTCCCCGGAGTTCCGATGACGGCAGGGTCGATCTCTCAGGCAGCCATCCAGTGCTACCTCGCCACTTTCAATCCAGCGAACATTTCCGATTTTGCGGCCAACGGTCTCGACTCGGCAGATTCTTTCTGCGGCGGACTACCGTGCTGGTTGAATGGTCAGCCGGATGCGGCGTTTCCAGGCAAGAACAAATTTCTCGGAACGAACCAGATGTTGTTCCCGGTCGGGCGTTCGATCTACAACGCGCTCCAGACTTCTCTGAAAACGCATCTAGGAACTCCGTTTCGAGGAGCGCAAGGATTGGATATGCAGGTGTCCTATTCGTTCTCTCGGTACGAAGCGACCGCACAGGACTCCGATTTTATTAACTCTCCAGAAGACGCAAACAGTCCTACGCATTTCAGAGGACCCAACGGACTCGATCGAACTCACCAGATCTCATTTGGCGGCACGCTTGACCTTCCCCGTTCTTTCCGCGTCAGCTTTATCTCTCACTTCTACAGTCCACTGCCCCTTGATCTGCGTCTTCCGACGACTGGAGCGGCGGGCGGTATCTTTGTAAGTGACATTACTGGCGATGGAACGGGGGATGGAACTGCGGTTTCCAACGGGAATGGTTTCGGCGATCTTCTGCCGGGAACGAAACTAGGAGCGTACGGCCGGACTGTTTCGCCACAAGGCCTATCGAAGATTATCACTGCCTACAATCAGCAACTCGCGGGGACGCCTACGCCCGCGGGGCAAGCGCTCATCAATGCAGGGATCCTAACGAAAGCTCAGTTGTCGGACTTGGGTGGAGTGCTGCAGCCGTTGAATGTGCCTCCTCCGGGGCAGGTTGAACTGGCCTGGCTCAAGACGTTTGACCTTCGCGCTAGCTGGCAGTTGAAGGTTCGAGAGCGTTTCGTGGTTGAGCCGAGTGCGGCTTTGTTCAACGTATTTAATTTTGGCAATTTTGACGGCGCGAACAATACGTTGAGCGGAGTGCTCGACGGAAGTTACGGTTCCGCAAACGGTACCAGCACTCGCGTTGGTCTGAATACGCGAACAGGTTTTGGTACTGGTGTTTTCGGCCTCGGTGCTCCGCGAGCGTTGGAGTTTGGATTGCGAATCACGTTCTGACGGAACGGCGGTTGTGGAGGGAAGGCGCTGCTCGGCGGCGCGTGTAGCGTCTTAATGCTCCATTTCCGACCGCATTTTCTTAGCCAGCTTTTCGATTCGCTTTAAGCGATCGACTGCTTCTTTCGGCATCAAGCCTTTTTTCATGCTGGTCACGTCGTTCGGGACCATCTGAGCAAGGCCTTCGAGTTCACGCGCATCGTTTTCGAGCGCAGAGAGATCGCGGTGCTCCACTCTTGCTTGCGGAGTCTGCGTCGTTTCATCGTGCATCGCAGGTTCTGGCGGTTTTGGCCAATTCTCCCGTCGCTGTCCATTAGCAACCGACAGGTACAGCGTCATGATGAGCAGCAATCCCATTCGTTTCACGGCAAGCCCCCACTTTTCGCGCATTGTACCGCCTCTGCTCCGGAGAGTTGCCTCCATGTACAATGCTTGGCATGGGATTTCAGGGACATGCGAATGCGGGGCGGAAGGGCAAAGTTCCGCCGCCGGAAGAGACACACGAAGAAGCTGCGTACCTGAAGGGACTCGGCGAAAGGCAGAAAGCTGTCAGTATCAAGCTGGCTGACGGAGAAGTTGTCCGCGGGTGGATCGAATATTACGACAAGAATATGATTCGGCTGACGCGTGAAGATGGGCCGAACCTTTTCATCTATAAGCACGAAATCCTCTACATTGCCGAGGAAGGTGGCAAGAAGAAGTAGCCGCTCCCGGTATCGGAATGACCCAAGCCAACCTACTCTCCAGCATGGAAGCGATCGCTCGTGAAGCCGGCGCGCTTCTCATGCAGCACTTTCGCAATCGCGTCACAATCGAATACAAAGGCGACGTAGACCTGGTCACGATTGCCGACCGCCAATCGGAAGCTTTAATCCTGAACCGGATTCAGACGCAATTTTCTTCTCACGATGTTATGGGTGAGGAAGGTACGCGCATCGAAACGGGCAGCGACTATCGTTGGTATGTCGATCCGCTGGATGGAACGACGAATTTCGCTCATGGATATCCGGTCTTCTGCGTTTCACTTGCTGTCGAATTCAAAGGCGAACGCATTGCGGGAATTCTTTACGATCCGACGCGCGATGAATTGTTTGCGGCTGAGAAGGGAAGCGGGGCTAGCTTGAATGGTGGTCGAATCAGTGTCTCGAAGACGACAAACCTTGCGGAGTGCCTGGTGGCAACCGGCTTTCCAAGTCACAAACGCCACAAGAACCCGAATATCCATTTCTATCACCAGATCACATTGCGGACACACGGTGTGCGGCGGGCGGGATCTGCGGCCTTAGACCTTGCAAACGTTGCTTGTGGGCGTTTCGATGGATTTTGGGAGTTCAATCTGAATCCTTGGGACACGGCTGCGGGTGTTTTAATCGTAGAAGAGGCCGGAGGCACGGTTACGAACATGTCTGGAGGCCAGTTTCAAATCGACAGTCGTGAAACGCTTGCTACAAACGGCCTCATCCATGAAGCTCTGATGCATGAATTCCACGAGATCTTTGCGGGACGCGGCTTGGAATCCCTGCCTAGTCCGGTCGAATACGCCAGAAATCGCGCCAAATAAGCGATAAAATAAGCGTAATAGGTACCGGTTGGATTGGCAGAGCCGTCCAGCTATCTTACGAGCGAGAATCAATCCTTGATCTCATCCCTGCTTGAACGACCCATTGAAAAACGTCCTGACAGAGTCCGGTTCAAGGGACGAATCCTTTTTCTGACGGAAGACCCGGAACTAATCAAAAAACAGCTGGGCGGTTGGGATCTGCCATGGGATACGCAGAATCCGGCAGCGAACCCCAAGCTGCGTGACGATATCTCAACCGACGAGATCACACCTGCGCACTACTGCTTTTATTTCGACGAAACACTGGGAGAAATCCCGTATCTGGGTCTGAAGTGCGGCACTGTTAACCCGATTGGCCGCGGAGAGGTGAAACGCGGTGGGTTCGTGTGTGCCGTAAGCGGTAAGCGTCGCGGCAAGGGCTCCAGCCGCGAGCAGTCTCCTTACGCGGAGATGTGCGCGGGGATCAAGGTTGTGATCGCCGAGAACATCGAACGAATCTACAAGCAAAATTGCCAAAATCTTGGCCTGCTGACTTCCACGAATTTTTCTTTGATCGACAAAATCCGGGGCAGTGAGGAAATCGCACTCGCGGAATTTACAGCTGGCGAGGATGAGATCACGAAGCAGGTTATCGAGTACGGCGGCCTGTTTCCCTTCAATGTGGCGCGCCTGCAAAAGAAAGTATTTTTGCCACCGATCAAGAGTCATGTGGCCTACAAGGCTCTGTCGGGATCGACGCGGGGATACGATATCGTCCCCATGACGCTCACCGAGAAGATCTTTGCGCGGCACATGCTCAATTCGGACGGGACTGTCGGTGTTCCAGCTGTTAAGCCCGGGGATACCGGATTTACTCGTGTCGATCTCCGGTTCTCTCATGAGTACGTCACGCCGATGGCAGCCATCTTCTTCGAGCGCTATGTTGGGAAAGATGCCAAGGTGAATGACGCTTCCAGCATCCGGTTCTTCCGGGATCACCTGACGTTCCTCGACGAAGTAATCTCCGAAGAAAAAAAGAAAATCGGTCTGCTCGATCTCGCAACTCAACTCAAGCTTAAGCAGCAGGATTTTGCCAAAGTGCAAGGTATTAAGCTGCACGGAGAACTTACGGATCGCAAGGGCTCGGAAGGTATTTGCCATTCCGTGATGCTGGAATCGTATGCGCTGCCTGGGCAAGTCAATGTTGGATCGGATTCGCACACACCGCATGTGGGAGCGATCGGGTGCGTGGCTTTTGGGATTGGGACCACGGACGTTTTCAATTCTTGGATCACGAAAGACGTCCGTGTGAAGATTCCGGAGTCCGTGAAGATCGTGATTCGCGGTAAGCGCCTCGCAAACGTCACTGCGAAAGACTTCATTTTGAAGATCCTTTCACTTGACTACGTGCGCAGTGGCAAAGCACTGGCAAAAGTCATGGAATACACGGGTCCGGCGGTTGAGGAACTCAGCGTTGACGAACGCGCCACAATGACGAACATGGCGGCGGAAATCGGGGGCTTCACCGGCATCGTTGCGCCGGACACGAAAGTTGTGGATTTCCTTGTCGAACGGCGCGGGATGAAACGGGCCGACGCAGAAAAAATGGTCCAAGGGTTACAAAGCGATTCTGATGCGGAGTACGCGCAGGTCATCGAGCTGGATGCCGCTGACATCACACCTATGGTGGCCACCCCGGGCGATCCGGGTAACGGCAAGTACATTCGCGATCTCAACACTCCGGTACCGATTGAAATTGCGTATGGTGGCACGTGCACGGCGGGTAAGAATGAAGACATGGACATGTATGCCTCGGTCCTCGCGGATGCACTGAAGCGCGGCAAGCGGGTTGCGGATACCGTTCAGTTCTGGATCCAGTTCGGATCACAGGAGACGCGCGACTACTCGCAACGCAAGGGTTATCTCCAGATTTTCGAAAAGGCTGGGGCGCGCGTGATCGAACCGAGTTGCGGTGCCTGCATCAACGCTGGGCCGGGAGTGTCGACGCGACCGGACCAGGTGGTCATCAGTGCACAAAACCGAAACTTCCCTGGGCGCAGCGGTCCGGGCCAGATGTACCTCGCGAGTCCTCTGACTGTGGCCGCCAGCGCGGTGGCAGGATACATTGTGGAATACGAACCAAGCGAGACAAAGGAATTGGTCGGAACGCGATAAAAGCGAACCGCCTCGTGTCATCTAGACGATATGCGGGCTAACCTAGGCGACGCAATTAGAACTGAGAGACTGTACGCTCTTCAGGAAATCCTGCTAGAATGCGTGTTTCTCAAAAGCCCCGCTATTCAAGGGAGATCGAAAAATGGCTTACGTTATTGCTGAACCGTGCATCGGAACCAAGGACACTGCCTGTGTGGATGCTTGCCCAGTCGACTGCATCCACCCGAAGAAGGATGATCCGAAGCACGCTACCGAAGAAATGCTTTACATCGATCCGGTTGAATGCATCGACTGCGGCGCCTGTGTTCCGGTGTGCCCGGTTTCAGCGATTTTCGCTCTCGACGATCTGCCAGAAAAGTGGAACGCGTTCACCGAGCGAAACGCCAAGTACTTCGGCCGCTAAGTTTTTTTCATGGGGCGGGTGCCTTGCCCGCCCTTGTTGGACGTGTGTGCCTGCCGACATCTAAGCCCGCCACAGGCTACGCTGATATTCAGGCGAATAAAACTGAAATTGATGGACAAAGGTAAGCTGCGAACTGCCTAAAACGGCAGCTCTCGGAACAACACAGTCGTGTGAATCCTATGATTACTGCTCTCGATTTCTCTTCTTAATCTCGATATTCAGCCGCTTGATCTTCTGATTCAGTGTCGAGAGCGGCACTTTAAATCTCTCTGCAGCTTCGGTCT
Organism: Terriglobales bacterium; assembly: GCA_036265385.1. GTDB lineage: Bacteria > Acidobacteriota > Terriglobia > Terriglobales > Acidobacteriaceae > DATAPD01. The sequence continues at coordinate 284,861 of DATAPD010000015.1, read as the reverse complement.
GATTCCAGGTGCATTTCTCAAGCATGTCGGTGATGATGCGCCGCTCACAATCTTCCACAATATCGAACAGCGACGCATCCGGTCGATGCTCGATCACCGGGAATGGAGTCCCGCGGCCCGCGATGTGATCGGGCAAGAGTTCTGGACCAACCTCCGCCCCAGAGGAAAGGACTACGGCACGTTCGATTACATTTTCCAGTTCGCGAACATTTCCGGGCCACGAGTAGCCCATCAACGGGCGCAGGCCTTCCGGCAGCATCCGGCGAGTCGGGCGCTCATTTTCTTCGGAGTATCGCTTGAGGAAGAAATCGACCAGAAGCGGAATGTCTTCCTTTCGCTGACGCAGCGGCGGTAAGTCGATCGTGATCACATTCAGGCGATAGAACAGGTCTTCGCGAAACTTTCCTTCCTTGACCATTTGCCGCAAGTCCACGTTCGTGGCGGCGATGATACGGACATCCACTTGGATCTCCTGGATGCCGCCCAGATGCATAAACTTCCGGTCTTGCAGCACCCGCAGGATCTTGCTCTGCGTCTCGAGACTCATAGTGCCGATCTCGTCGAGAAAAAGTGTGCCGCGGTCGGCAACTTCGAACAGACCTTTCTTTGAAGCAACCGCACTGGTGAAAGCACCCTTGACGTGTCCAAATAAAGTGGACTCGAGCAGGTCGGGCGGCATGGACCCGGTGTTCACCGGTACGAACGGTCGATCGCGTCGCGGCGAGTTCAGGTGGATTGCTTTCGCAATCAGTTCTTTTCCTGTGCCGCTTTCTCCTTGGAGCAAGATCGTGGAGCGGCTTGGTGCAACTTGTCCGACGAGATCGAAGATTTTCAGCATCGGCTCGCTTTTGCCGATAATGTTTTCAAAGTTGTAACGCTGCTTGAGGGCGCGTTTTAGCTGGACGTTCTCTTCTTCCGCCTTACTCCGAGCCACTGCGGCGCGTACGTCCGCCAATAATTTTTCGTTGTCCCATGGCTTCTGGATGAAGTTGGTCGCGCCGAACTGCATCGCCTTGACGGCATTTTCTACGGTGCCGTACGCGGTGATCATGATGATCGACTGAGCGGGGCTGTGCAGCCGAATTTCGGCGAGCACATCCATGCCGCTTTTGTCGGGAAGCGCCAAGTCAAGCAAGATGACATCGAAGGCCGTTTCATTGGCGCGAATTACTCCTTCGGTACCAGTCGCGGCGCTGGAGACGCTGTAGCCCTCGATTTCGAGCAGAGTCTCCAGAGATTCACGAATCTCGGCTTCATCGTCGATGATCAGCACGCGTCCGGCGGAGTCCGGCACGGCATCGTTACCTAGGCGTCGCGTTATAACAGCTGCTTCAGACATTGACGGTCTTCCTCGCGAGCGGAAAATCGAGATGGAAAGTGGTGCCCTGTCCCGGGCGGCTTTCCACCCGTATCTTGCCCGCATGCTCCTGAATGATTCCGTAAGTTACAGATAGACCCAGACCCGTCCCACGATTCTGCCCTTGTTGTGAATTGGCTTTCGTCGTAAAGAAGGGATCGTAAATCCGATGGATGTGTTCCTGTGCGATACCACTGCCGGTGTCCGCGACCCGTACGCTCACGTGTTCTCCGTTCGAGGTCGCGATACGCAACGTTCCTCCTTCAGGCATTGCGTCCTTCGCGTTCAAGAACAAATTCAAGAACACCTGCTGCAAACGGCCCGGATTGCCCTGGATCGTCGGCAGATCGTTGTACAGATCGTCTTCAACACGCACTTTGCTCACTCGGAACTGATGTTCGAGCAATGCCAGCGTGTCGCTTATAACTTTGTTGATGTTGACGTCTGTGAACTCCGTGCCGCTGGTGCGCGAGAAATTCAGTAGGTTGTTAACAATTTCTGAGGCGCGGAATGTTTGTCGCGTGATTTTTTCCAGCAGCCCAGACTTCTTCTCATCCCCCTGAAGTTGTTTCTGGAGCATTTGCGCGTAGGACGAGATGACCGCCAATGGCGTGTTTACTTCGTGAGCTACGCCTGCGGCAAGTAAGCCGATAGAAGACAGCTTATCGGCTTGCGATAGTTGACTTTCCAATTCCACTCGCTCAGTGATGTCGTCCATGATGATCAAGCGTCCGATCACATGGAACTTCTTGGTCACAAGCGGCGCAATCGCGACGTTGACCGTACGCGTTTCCCCCGTGGGGGTAGCGAGTCGGAATTTGTATAAGTTGTGAATTCCTGCATTCTGCCGCACGCGGTAGAACTCTTCGACGAAGGGGGCAGGGAAAATCTCACTCAATGGACGAGTCAAGGCTTGCCATCTCGGCAAGGCGTACATGACTTCCATCTGCGAGTTCCACGATTCGATTCGGTCGGCTAGATCGACAGCCATTACGCCGACGTTGATCGACTCAACGATGTTTTCGTTGAAATCTTTCAGCCGCTCGTACTCGCTCACCTTTTGCTCCAGTGAGGCATAGAGGCGGCCATTCTGTATGGCGATAGCAATGTAGCCGGCGAGCGTTTCCAGCAGTTCCACGTCTTCGCTGGAAAGGAAATCGCCCTCAACTGTCTTGCCCAAACCCAGGAACGCAATCGTTTTTTGGCGCGCGCGGCACGGGATGTAGTAGTTCAGATCCAGTTGAGCAATGGCTTCCTGTGCGGCTGGAGCTTCGCGAGGAACCATGTGCGTGTTCTCGAAGAACAAGTGACCGGCTTCATTTTCTGGACGCTGCGCGTTCAGGAAATTGAAATCCAGGCCACCCGTGCGCGCCAATCCGAATGACTTAGCTAAGACCCAGTTTTGCGCGTTCTCTCCGGTCACTAAGAAGATGGCCATCCGATCAACAAGCAGAGTGCGAGAGAGTCGGTCTACCACGGAACTCAGCATCTTATCGAGATCGGTTTCACCGCTGAGTTCACGGCCAAACTCAACCAAGGTTCGGCGGTAGTCGTAGCGCGTGCGATAGAAGAACTGATCGATTGTTTCCTGGATGTATTTGCGAACCGGATCAAACAGGAGCGCGGTGATCGTTACCGCCAGCATCAGCCCAATGGGGCCGCTGCTAGGAATGCGTGTATGGACTGTTTCAGCGACGGCCGCCACGAGCGCGAAATAGATGCCGACAACGGAAGCTGCTGCCAGCGTGTAAGCCATACCGCGCTTGAAAATCAGATCAACGTCCATCAATCGATAGCGGAAGATGGCGTAACCGAAAGTCAAAGGCAGTAACCCGAGCGAGAGCACCGACACCTTCATTGCGATTGTCGGCATCTGCCCAGAGAGGTAGGGGATGACGTAGAAAAGCGTGAACGGTGTGATCGCGAGAATCGTACCGCGGGTAACCCACTTAAGCTGTTGACGGAGTATCGGGGTACTAGCTCGACGGTAGCTGTGCCACAGGACAGCGGCGGCGGCCACGAAGAACGTTGCCAGGTACAGCATCTCGAGGCGATCTACGTTCCATCGGAGTTCTTCACTCGCGCGCACCATGCGCATGACGACAATATGCAAGCCAAGCAGTAGCGCGCCCGGGATGTAAATGACTGGCACGACCCACGGATGTTTCTTAACGACAGTGCGCTTCTCAGGGAAGGTCAGAACGAAATGCAGGAAGAGCGCAGGTTGCAGCAGTCCTGCGACAACGTTGCCCCAATAGATTACCCAGTCGAAGTCGTTGAGCTTGCCCGTGTACTTGAACGAGTACAGAACAAATGACGTGAGGCAGAAGATATAGAAATGCAGCGATCCGGGCGCCGTCCAACGCCGGAGGAGCACGTAGAGGCCGATACCCAAGTAGATCAGCGCAATCCATCGCTGCCATCTGTTCAGTGATCGGTCGGCCGCACCAAGTACCACTTCAACATCGACGGGCACGCCTTGGCGCACGAGCGAATAGGTCGCTTTTTGATAAATCCCGGTCTGGAAGGTCAGCCGGACCCGTTCCGCAGCTGTCCGAATCTCTCGCTGATTGATGCTGGTAAGAAGATCCCCTGACTTAATTCCCGCTTGTGATCCTGGCCCGTTTGGATCAAGCCGAACCGCAACCTGATGGCCGGCCCGTTCTACCCACCAAACGCCGTCATAGGGCAGCTGGAAATCCGGCTCTTTTTGGAAATTGATCCAGCCGAGGGTTGCCACGCCAACAGTCACAAGGCCGAGCAAAATGACCGTAAAGCGGGTTTTAAATTCCTTATTCATCGGGTCGGCTGGATGAGCAGCCAATGCGGATCGTGGAGGTTCGATTCGCCTGCTTTGACGCGTGTGCAACTTCGCTGCCATGCTTCGTGAACGGGACGTGTACGTAAGTGACTCCATCTCTGTGACTTTCAAGATTATAGAAGCGCGCAGGGAGCAAAACTATGCCTTTTGGAAGGTAGTCTCTGTAAATCAGTATCACCTTTACCCTGTACTATTTAGAGGCAAGAGTTAGATGTGAAACAGACAAAATCGGACGGCACAACCGAGGCCGCATTTGCCGTACGTTTCGACAACGTGGAGAAGGTGGAGGGTGGTTAAATTTTCGATCCCACTTCTAACAGTACCGCTCGGAGCTTTGTGTGGGCGCGCAGCAGCCGTACATAGTCGGCATCGGGAATTCGGGCTTTCGCTCGGATGATCCGGGCCATAGCTGATTTTTCCACAGGCTGCCAGGTTTGTGGGGAGCGGTGCAGACTAAAGGCGAAGCTGAAATTATCCCACGCGAGACGTTCTTCGGGAGTTAGGCGATCAGGCGAAAATCTCAAGAATTGCGATAACTTCTTGCGCGCGAATTTGAGCATCTTCTGCGGATCACCGCCGTATTCAGTACCCATTTTTTTTGCAAGTGCCAAGCCAATGTTTCTCATCCGAAAGTGATCCCAAGCGCCGCGTGCTGCGCCAGGGAGTTCGTAAGCGACATGGCCTTCGGCGAGCTTCCTTAAAGTAGGAAGCGAAGTGCGATGGGTACGGTCCGCGGCGATCTTCTGTTCTTCTCGCCTGGCAAGTTGTTCCAGATCAGACCTCATACATCTGAAACCCAGCTTTCGATAGAACCAGAAGGCGCCCGAAGCCAAAGCTTCTTCGTTATTCTGGCCGATCTGGTAGGGGTAAACGGAGATGCACAAGGCGCCGAGTCTCTGCCGCAGGATCCTGAGCACCTGCGCATAGACCCATGCAGTTTCACCATCGCGGTAGGCATAGAAGGTGTTGAATCCAACTTCGACCCATTCGAAGAGCGAGATGGCCTCGATGTAGTTGATTGGGATTCCGTTCTTCAGCGTGAACCCAGCCTGGTAGGCGCGCAAAGGAAGACGCTTTGTTGGAGGCAATCCCCACATGAAAATCTGGACGCCGCGGCCCACATCAAACTGAACAACGTCGTGTGGATCTCCTCTTGTCGTTCCGTATAACTCCCGATAGCGAACGGAGGTCGCCTCGCGGCACATCGTGATGATCTCCTCGCCTTTCTTAAATGACAGGCGCTTTTCTTGGAACGGTTCCTTGGAAAGTTCCGAGGCCAGCGAAACATCACGGCGTTGGATCAATGGGTCACGATGGAAAAAAACTCCTTTTACTTGCCTGCGTGCATGCGTACGAGTAGCCAGAGAGTCGCCCAAACTCCATCGAATCGGAACGTGTAAGGCCCCGAACAGGGCGGAACGAATGCTGTTCGGCAGTTCCGAACCTCGTAGCTGATCAAGCAGCCACTCCAGTCCTCGTCCATTTGCCGCATTGCGTAGCCAGGTTGAATAAGGCACATCCGGCTCGACGGAGCCATCTTCCTCAAATAGTGGAATGAAGCGAGTCAGCAGGGGAGCGAGGGAGTGTTCTTCTTCATAGCTGTCCCAGTCAATTGACAGGTGCCCGGGAAAACAATTCGTGAGCCACGCTGCCTCTTCGTAGTCGAGAATCGTGGTCAGAGTTGTGCCTGCAATCCCTGCGAATTCTTCTCCGTCCTGAATGGCCGAGAGGTCTACGCCCGCTTTGGTGAGTTTTCTAATACGCTTCGAGAAGGAGGCGAGCAAACGGTCAGAAAGCCGCAAGATTGTGGGATCAGAGGGGAAGGCACGAAGGAACAAGAGCAAATCGTGAAATCGGCCAAGGGAAAGTGCATCCGATGGTCGTTTTGTCGCTAGTTGCGAAATCAACGTCCGTAATCGCGCGGAAGGAACCTCAGCGATGCGAGGCTTATGTTCTTCCAAATACTTCAGGACAGACTCGTAAGTGCGCGCCATTGGGACGGGCAATCATAGCTGAATTACCCTCTGCGGTGATTGTGCTTAGAGACGCGTCCCCAATAAAGAGCAAGCTAGGTTTTGCACACGTTTTATTTTGCTGCGACTGTAACAACTTCCGGCACGGTTTGGGTGCGGAGTGCCGCTTCAAGCCGACTTTCGGGAGCACGAAACGCAGTCGTACTTCCGTGACGGGCGACGCTCGCCAGAAAATAATGACTCCCATACCGATGAAAAACGATTGTGGTGGGCTTGGATCGCTCGACCGACGTGCGCTGCATGATGATGTATGTTCCCGTACTCAGGTCGCGGTTTCCAACCCACAGTGCTCCTCCAAGAGCGCTCGTGAGCTCGGCTTCGACATGGCCGGCGGGAATGGTCTTATCCCCGACGGCAAACTCGAAAGGTACATTGGCCCTGGTCGTGATGCCTTCCCACTTCGCATAGAGAATGCCGGGCAGGAACGCAGCAGTTAAAACCAAGATTGATAACCAAAGCCGTTTCATAAGAGATCCAAGAGCGGGTTCGAACGATGATTTCCCGCGCTTAATCTATTGGTGCACTCGGACCCCATTTCGTTCCAAAAAATTGGGGTGAATTTGTCTGAAGGGGTACTGACTCGGCTTCTGCAACATCTGGATAAGTTTGTTGCAGCGATAAAAGTGGGAGGGCTGGCTTGCCCTCCCATCGTTTCTGAGGCGATTTATTTGGCTGCGAGTCGGACTTCTTCTGTCTCCCTGGCGTTCTGGGCGCGCAGCTCTCTTTCGATCTTGCTTTCCCGCATCCGGTACCCCGTCGAGCTACCATCGCGTTCAACCCGCGAAAAGAAGTAGCGGTCGCCGTACTTGTGAAACACAAGCACAGTGCGGCTTGATGGGTGTGAGGAGACTGTCGGCTGCGCCATCAAGAATGTGCCACTTTTCGTTTCCTGATTGCCAATCCACAAAGCTCCGCCCCCCAGATTTGCCACTCGCACAATCGTTGGGCCGGCAGGCATAGCTTTAGCTCCGGCGGTATAGGCAAATGGCACATCTGCCGTTATCGATTGTCCATCCCACTGAGCCCAAGCCAGGCTGGTCGTCAGTGCAAGCGCTAAGGCCAAAATCGTCAGTCCTTGTCGTTTCATACATCCTCCTAGAGCAAATTTGCTCGGTGGAGTGCCCCTCCACATCTGGACTGATAGTGGAAAATGGTTGAAGTTCGTACCACCGAAACGCCTCAAGCAAGATCAAGAGAACTCAAGGAGCTGAAGAAAAATATTGAGATTTCTGAAACGGCTCGGCTTACGCGTGCACTATCTCGACGAATCCTCTGTCCACATGCGCCTCCCGGCATTTTGCGCTACGGGCAACAGTCACAGTCCCCCGAGCCAGGAGCATTGTCATGGCGGGGAGCTTTGTTACATTTGGCCGATTCCTACTCGATACCGGTCATTTCCAGTTGTTCGCTGAATCGAATCCAGTTCATCTTGAAGGGCGAGCTATGCAGTTGTTGATGCTGCTCGTCGAGCATGCCGGCGAAATTGTGACCCGAGAACAAATCGCGGACCGTCTGTGGGGCAAGGACGTCTTTGTTGATAGCGAGCAGGGCATTAATACGGCGATTCGCAAAGTTCGGGTTGCATTGAGTGACGAAACGAAAAGGCCGTACTTCGTCCAGACGGTGGTAGGAAGGGGCTATCGATTTCTTGAGCAGCCGACTACGCGGGATGAAGCCACGGCTTCCTGGATTGGTACCAGTGAGCCGAATGGCTGGAAGCTGGAAGACATGGTTCTGGGACTCTCTTGATCTTACGTGGATTGCGGAAATCGCATTGAGGCAAAAAAAATCGGGAGGGGTGGTTGCCCCTCCCGTCCGTGCAGTGCTTCAGGGGTTACTGCAATTCGAGGCGGACCATCTGAATCGGACTATCCGTGCGGGCCCGCAGTTCCTTTTCAACCTTGGTTGGCTTCAGTTGATAACCGGCCGAGCTACCCGAGCGCTCGACACGTGCCAGAAAGTAGCTGTCGCCGTATTTGTTGAAGACCAGTACGGTTTTGGTAGCTGGGGCCAGAGACTCGGTCGGCTGCGGAACGACATAGGTAGCAGCTTTGGCGTCGCGATTACTAATCGACAGGGCGCCTTTCGTGAACCCTTCAGTCCGGACGATACAGTTACCGGCGGGGATTGTTTTGTCTCCGGCCACGAAGGCAAACGGCACATTGGCCTTGATGCCCTCTTCGAAACCTTGTGCAAACGCGGCAGCAGGTGCCATCACAGCGGCAAACAGAAGAAATAATACAAATCGCTTCATCTCATCCTCCTTGAGCAGATTCGCTCGGTGGAGCTCACCTCCACATCTGTTTGCATGCTGCGCTTTCGATTTAGACAAGACCATGGAGAGCCTGTGAAATAAACTGAACCCTTCTGAAGAGTCGTCACATCCGTTGACATGTGTTCTCGTGCGGAACACAATCGGTTAAATTTTCCTCATGGTCTCTCGGTCGGCGCGAGATTTTTGAGAGAAGCGCGTAGCCCGGTCTCGCTCATCTCAACCTGGGGCACTACACAGGTGGGTGAAGATGTCTGACAAAGTCATTCGATTTGGAGAATTCCAAATCGACCGCGGTCGTTTCCAACTTTTCTGTCAAGAATCGCCGGTGCGTATGGAAGGCCGGCCGATGCAACTCTTATTGCTTCTCGTCGAGCGAGCTGGCGAACTCGTCACTCGCGAACAGATCGCCGAGTGTTTGTGGGGTCGAGATGTCTTCGTCGACGTCGAGCAAGGAATTAATACTGCCATCCGTAAAGTCCGACGCGCGCTGAACGATTGCGCGGATGAGCCGCGTTATTTACAAACCGTAGTCGGGCGTGGTTACCGATTCATCGGCGAACCCGTGTACGACGACGATGCAGATACCGGGAATGCAAAGATGTTCACCGCTGAGGAATTGGGACAGGCAGTGCTGAGCGCTGCTGGGCTCGATCCATCAGAATACATTTCTTCCGGCAAAATGCGTGGCGACTGAAAAGCGCTAATTGCTGATTGCCCATCGGACCAAGGATCGTGTGCAGCGGGCGTGACAGTGCTCGCTGCGCATCCGATCATCCAAGCTCCAGATCGCAAGCTCGTTAAGAGAGTCAAAGACGCCGACTAGTCCCCCTCTGAATGATGGATAATCCCTGATTGAAAATTGCCGACCGGCAATTGAAAATAAAACTCATGTCCCGCTACGACGAAATCAAACAGCTCGAAAGCCAATATCTCCTTCCTACTTACAATCGTTACCCTGTCGCATTTGAAAAGGGTAAAGGCGTTTTCCTTTACGACTTCGAAGGCAATAAGTATTTGGACTTGGTGGCGGGGTTGGGCGTCAATGCACTCGGTCACGCGCACCCGCGAGTGGTCAAAGCTGTGCGCGACCAGGTGGCAAAAGTGGTTCACCTGTCCAATCTCTACTACAACGAGTATCAGGGACGACTGGCGGAACGACTCTGCCAGTTATCAGGTTTAAATCGGGTCTTCTTCTCGAACAGTGGTACCGAAGCCATTGAAGGTTCGATCAAGCTGGCACGTCTCGCAGGACATCGTGCGGGCGGAGACGCCAAGTGCCGACTTGTCGCACTAGACGGTTCGTACCACGGCCGCACGTTCGGAGCGATGTCGCTTACCGGTCAAGACAAGTACCGAAAAGGCTTTGAGCCGTTGCTCGATGATGTCACCTTCGTTCCGCAAAACGATGTGGAAGCTTTGCGGGCCGCAGTGAACGACAACACTTGCGCAATCGTTCTGGAGCCTATCTTCGGAGAGGGTGGGATCCTAGAGTGTTCGACGGAGTTTTTGCAGGAATGCCGAGCACTCGCAGACCGATATCGCGCAGCATTAGTGTTTGACGAAATTCAGTGCGGATTAGGAAGAACCGGCACGATTTTCGCGTTTCAATCTTTCGGTGTGCAGCCAGACATAGTTGCTATCGCAAAACCGATCGCTGCTGGAATCCCATTGGGAGCGTTTATTGCTAAAGAGGAATTTGCGTCGGCAATTCACGCGGGGCAGCACGGCACCACATTCGGCGGAGGGCCGTTGGCATGCCGAGTCGGCCTTGAATATCTCTCGATTCTGGAAGAAGAAAATCTGCTCGCGAATGTGAGAAATGTGGGCGGGTATTTACAAGAGCAGTTGCAATCTTTGATTGGCAAATTCGCAGGCGCACGAGAGATCCGGGGACGAGGCTTTATCCAAGGACTTGCGCTCGATATCCCAGCGCGCCCCATTGTGGAGCAAGCGCTGGCGGAGGGGGTTCTCTTTAACGTTACTCAAGACAGCGTGCTGCGGTTCTTGCCACCCTTCCTGCTTGAAGAGAAGCATGTGGATAAAGGTATTAAAGTATTGAAGAAGCTGCTTGGGAAAAAGCGGTCGCGATCTGACGATCAAGTTTCGGTCGCCGTGGGAATGCGATAACGCCGCAATCCATTGCAAGTTAAAGGTTGGATCTAGCAGTGCTCGTACATCACTAACAAAACAGGGGAGCCCGAAAGCTCCCCTTTTAAGCGACAGAGGCGATATCACTAAGTTAGACACCTTGGTCGTTTTCCGCGTTGCCCGGAGATTGGGCATCGGTCGCTTTTCCTCTGAACCTCGATCCTAATCACTGTGAAGGTGCCCTCAGCCTGATAGCCTTGCTGTATGGGCGCAGCGCCGTTTGTACCTGCTGATACGGAGGAATGCTGGGCGTCGGTGGAGGGAGCGCGCATGCGCTATCTACGCTGTGGTGCAGGACATTCCCTAATACTGCTGCACGGACTACTTGCCTATTCTTTCTCCTGGCGATTCACTCTGCCGGCGGTGCGCAAGATCGCGACTGCATATGCGGTTGACCTGCTGGGCACCGGTTATTCCGATGCACCGGGGGATTTGGACCGCTCGTTGCGGGCTACAGCGGATCGTTTGTTGAAATTTGCTGATGCGATTGGGCTAGAATCCTTTGACCTTCTAGGTACGTCTCACGGGGGAGCAGTCGCGCAAATGGTGGCAGCTCTCTCGGTGGAGAGAAGCGACCCGCGTTTAAAGCGGCTAATTCTTGTTGCGCCGGTAAATCCTTATTCCACGCACGGACGCTGGCTTGCACCATTGATTGGTTCATCGGCGGGTTCATTCATTTTCCGGCGAACGGTTGCACGTTGGCGTCCGCTAGATCCTATTTGGCTCGGACGACTCTTCAGCGACAAAGAGCGCATTCCCGCAGATTCTTTGGCGGGCTATCGCGCGCCTGTACTGGAACGCTGTCAATTCGAGCACGCCATCGGGATTGTCAGCACATGGACCGCCGACTTACGTGAACTCGAGATGGCGATTCGAAAGATCTCGCACTATCCGACTCTGCTGATGTGGGGCGAGCAGGATCCGGCAGTGCTGTTCGATTCGGCGGAGCGGCTCCGACGAAACTTTGACCGGTGCAAGCTTGTCACGTTCCGCGGTGTTGGACATTTACCCTACGAAGAAGCGCCTGATCAATTTAATAGCGCGCTACTGGAATATCTCGAAGAAACTCGAAATTTTACAATCGGATAGCCGTGCGCCGCAGTACCTGGCAGGCTCTTGTATTCTGTAAACATGGTCATGGGGCACGAGCTCATCTCAGTCCTGCGCGGTTATCTCGTCCATCATGGATATTGGGCAATCGCGGGAGCCCTGCTTCTTGAAAACGCGGGTCTGCCCGTTCCGGGAGAGACCATTCTCTTGCTGGCCAGTTTCCTGGCGTACTCCGAGGGTGACCTACGCATGCCTTGGATCATTGTTGTGGGGATCATAGCTGCGACGCTGGGGGACAACATTGGGTATGCCATCGGTCATTACGGCGGCCGACCGCTGGTCGATCGCTATCGCCATTGGTTTCGAGTTCCACAGCAACACGTCGAACGTGCAGAAAAATTGTTTGCGCGCTATGGAGCAGAAGCAATCTTCGCGGCGCGGTTCATCTTTGGCATGCGCGTGATCGCTGGCCCCATGGCCGGAGTTTTGCGCATGCATTGGAGAAGGTTCGCATTTTTCAACTTCCTGGGAGCGGCTCTCTGGGTGACTTTCATCGCGGGGGCTGGTTATCTCTTTGGTCGGCACTGGGAAAAGCTGGTCCACGCGATCAAAGGATTTGACATCAGTATTGCGATTGCGGCTGTGTTGGTGATCGTGTGGGTTTGGTGGCGTCGGCGCAACGCTCAGAACATTGAAGTCAGAACCACGGACGATCGATCGTCATAACTTGTTCATCATCAGTCTGTCCAACTCCGAAGTGCAAAATTGTTCTTACCCTCCTGTATTCTGGCTAGATGAACTCCATTGCCAAGCGCGTGCTGGTCGAAGTTGTAGGCTGGAGCTTTATTGTGCTCGGCATTGTGGGACTGTTCCTGCCCGTTTTACAGGGGGTTTTGTTTCTGCTGATCGGACTCACGATTCTTTCCACTGAGTACGTATGGGCCCATCGACTTCTACGGAAACTTCGCGATCGATTTCCGCGTTTAAGCGAAAAAGTGGAACTCGCTTCCCGCAAGGCAAGCGACTGGTTACGCCGCATGGCTGGTCACAGAGAGGTCGATTAGTGTCTTCCACACCGAAATCCGGCACGGGGCACGCATCGCGTGGCGGCGGCCCGGTCGAAATTCCCGAAGTGTGGATTCGTTTCTTCGTTGGCATCCTTGGATTGGGCCTGGCGTTCGTGGCGGCGTTGTTCTCGACGGTATCCCGCGAATCGGGAAATGTCTGGGCCACCGTCATTCTTTCTGGGATCGCTTTACTGCTGGCAACACTCGTCGGACTCACGACAGTCCCCTATTTGGCTCGGCGTGTCATGCTGGAACGCGTTCGCAATGCCATCGATTATGACGTCACTCGTCCAGGCATTGTGTACGTGTTGATCACGCTGGTAATCGGAATTGCGGCACTGAACACCGGCAATAACCTGCTCTACATCATCGTGGCGTCGCTAATCGCAGCCATTCTGGCATCAGGGGTCATTTCTGCCTTCATGCTGCGCTTCCTTGAACTCGATGTTCGTATCCCAGAGCGGGTTTTTGCAGGAAGACCCATCATGGGAAGAATTCTGGTGCGGAACTTGAGCCGTTGGTGTCCCTCATTTTCGGTGCGAGTAGTTGCGACGAAGCGAAATAGGAAGAATCACTGGGTTTGGGAGCCGTACTTGTTTGCATGGCCTCTGCGACGTCCGCCGGAGCGGCAGTGGTTCCAGTTGCCGGATCGAAGACTGCGAAGAGTAGCGGATCCGATAGCGCCAGGCATCATGGAAAAGGCGGTCTATTTTCCATTTATCGGACGGGTCAGCGAAGCATCGATCGAGATGGAGATGACTTTCGCAAAACGCGGACGTTACGAGGAGAAGAGCTTCGGTTTGTCGACGCGGTTCCCGTTCGCATTTTTGACTAAAACTCGGCGGCTGCCGATTGCACGCGAGTTGATCGTGTATCCACCTGTCGAACCGACTGATGAATTTTTACATGTGTTGCCGCTAATCACAGGTGAATTCGAATCGTTCATTCGCGGGCGTGGGAACGACCTATATAGGATCAGAGATGCTATGCCGGATGATTCCGCCCGGCATGTGGACTGGAAAGCAACCGCAAAATCCGGATCGCTGAAAGTTCGGGAATTCGCGCGCGAAGATGAGCGTAAGCTGCGGATCGTGTTCGACAATCCAGCACCGCAAACGATCGCCGAGGAGGACTACGAGCGTGCAGTAGCAACAGCCGCTTCGCTCGCTTGGCATTTCTCTAACAACGACACGGAGCTCACGTTTCTGGCTCCTAGATATGATGCAGACTTCGACATGCATCATTTTTTGCGTTATCTGGCGCTGATCGAACCGCAGACCGGCCCGTCTATCGTGGACACTTTACAGCTGACCGACGTCTACAACGTTGTTATCACGGCGCGGCCGCGAGGCAGTATTCCTACTCCCCTCTGGAATAGTTCGTACTTTGTTTTCTTCGGAAATTCCTAAGCGTAAGGATCGCGAAGATACCCTTCGACGGCGAAATCCTCGCCGAATCGATGAATCTCGATAGACCGAACGTGGGCTGCATTGCTCATGCGGTGAAACCCGTCACCTACAGCGAACGGAACCGAGCCAGAACCGGCCAGAATTTTGGGCGCATAGTACAGGAAAACCTTGTCGACGACCCCGGCTGCGAGCGCGTCCCAATTGACCGTAGCGCCACCCTCAATGAGAAGACTTGTGATCTGTTCTTTGCCGAGAAACCGGACAACTTGTTTGAAGTCGGGTCGACCATCGGGACGCGCTGGCGGAAGTTGCTCAACGCGAACGCCTCGATCTTCGAGTTGACGCTTCTTTTCGACGTCAGTGAGTGAACAGATAATGAGCACGTCTTTCGATGCGGTCTGTACGAGCCGCGATTCGATTGGAATACGCAAACGCGAATCGAGAATTACTCTCAGCAGACGTCTTCGTCGGGGAAGACCGGTGCGATCGGTAAGAAGCGGATCATCCGCGAGAATCGTGCCAACACCGACGAGAATGGCATCGTTCTGTCGCCGTAGTTGCTGAACGTGCTCGCGAGCTGCTTCGCTGGTGATCCACCCTCGAGTGATTTTTCCAGATCCTGCGGCACTCGCCTCCGGCTCAGGTGCGATTTTTCCATCGAGAGTCATGGCAGTTTTCAGCGTAACCATTGGACTCGCGCTGCGAATGTAGCGCGCGAATGCTTCGTTAAGCTTTCTTGCTTCAGGAGCGAGCAGCCCAATTTCAACTTCGATGCCCGCTTGCCGCAATTTGGCGAAGCCTTGTCCAGTGACGAGCGGATTGGGGTCGTCCATGGAGCAAACAACCCGTTTGATGCTGGCAGCAATGAGCGCATCGGCGCACGGCGGAGTGCGTCCTTGATGAGAGCAGGGTTCGAGATTGATGTAGAGAGTTGCACCGCGGGCATTCGCGCCTGCCTGCTCGAGGGCTAAAATCTCGGCGTGCTTAAGACCGTCGTAGGTATGCGAACCGGTTCCGACGACATTGTTCTTGGTATCGACGAGAACTGCACCGACATTCGGATTGGGGGAAGTGAGGCCAGTGCCAGCGCGTGCGAGTTCGAGGGCATGCTGCATGTGGAGATTTTCGTCGTGGTGGGGCATCGAGTCGCTTCTCGTTCCTGACTACTGAGATGATTCGCGGAACCTTCCTACATTCGGGATGGAAGCACATCGTCTTCGTCGTCATCTGGCTCGGAGAGCGCGACCGCACCCGTTCTATCGTGCGGGCCGCGTTTGCGAGGAACCCTTACTCCTGCCATATCGTCATCTGCGGGTTCGAATGGTTGGTCGCTTCGTGGACGTATGGCAGCGAGAACGAAACGAACTACAAACCAGAGGACGAACAATACAAGGCCAACTTCCAGCACGTAGACCAATGTCTGGCCGTGCATCTTCGCCTCCGAATAAGACTGCCGGTAGCTAGCAGCTAGGATCCCTTACGCAAACAGCGATTCCACAAATTCCTTTGGATCAAAAGGAAGGAGATCTCCTGCTTTTTCACCGACGCCGACGTAACGAACGGGGACGCCCAGTTCGCGTGAGATCGCAACAACGACTCCGCCCTTGGCCGTTCCATCTAACTTCGTAAGCACAATCCCTGTGACGCCGGCTGATTGCGTGAATAGGCGCGCCTGCTGCAGGCCGTTTTGGCCGGTAGTCGCGTCCATGACAAGTAGGGTCTCGTGCGGTGCCCCGGGAATGATGCGCTGCGCGGTGCGCGTCATCTTTTCGAGTTCCGACATCAAATTCGATTTTGTGTGCAAGCGTCCGGCGGTGTCGACAATGACGTAGTCGGTCTTGCGGGCATGTGCGGACTGAAGCGCATCAAAAAGCACGGCGGAGGGATCGCCACCCGCCTTCGTCTTAATCACCTCTGTTCCGGTGCGACCTCCCCAAATTTCCAGTTGCTCGATTGCGGCGGCGCGAAAGGTGTCGGCTGCGGCGAGAAGGACCGTTTTTCCCTGCGCGCGCAGAACGCCGGCCAGCTTACCGATAGTGGTGGTCTTTCCCGTGCCATTGACGCCGACAACCAGGATGACTTCCGGGCCTTCCACTTTGCGAACCGGACGAGAGTCCGCTGAGACAAGGATGCTAAGCAATTCTTCCTTTAAGAGACCCTTCAGTTCGTTTACATCTTTGATCTGCTTCCGGTCAGCCTTGTCGCGGAGCTTTTCCAAAACCTCGTGGGTTGTAGTTGTGCCTAGGTCAGCAGCAATAAGAGTGGCTTCCAGATCGTCTAATGTATTGCGATCGATCTCCTTACCGATGGAAACGACGTCGTCGATGCGTTCGGCGAGATTCTCGCGCGTGCGAGTGACCGCCTCTTTCATGCGATCAATGAAACTCGGTTTTTGCGCCTCGTCGAGGCTGCCAAATAGGGTCTGAATCATGGAGAATCCGTAAGGGTCATTATAATGGCTCGCGCGTGCGCCTATTTGTTGCTGTTGACATTGACGACGCGATCCGCCGGGCGATCTCGACGTTCCTGGATAGTGTGCGCGGATTGGCGCCGGATGCGCGATGGGTCCGGCCGGAATCTCTGCACATCACATTGAAGTTCATTGGGGAACAACAGGAAGAGAGATTGGGAGCGGTGAAGGAGAGGCTGTCTTCAATAACCGGCTCATCGTTACGCATCGCGTTTCGCGGGTTCGGATTCTTCCCGAGTGCGAAGTCAGCGCGTGTGTTCTGGCTCGGGATGGAATCCGGTACCGAGTTGGGCCGCTTGGCGGGAGAGATCGATCGTGCAATGGAGAGTTTAGGCATCGAAAAGGAAAAGCGCGAATACTCGCCGCACCTGACGCTGGCGCGAGGCGAGGGTAGATCGGGCGCTCCGGGTTGGCGCAAAGGAGATAAAGCGAACAAAGTATTCTTGCGACTGCAAGAGAAACTTGCTGGGATGTCCCCGCCAGACTTCGGTACCATGACCGCCGGCGAATTCTTCCTTTTCCAAAGCAAGCTGCAACGTGGTGGCGCGCAGTATACAAAGCTTGCCCGTTACGAACTAAGCGATAATGCGAGCTAGCTGACAAAGATGATTTTCCTCCTGATCGCGGTTGTGGCGTACCTTTTGGGATCGATCCCATTCGGATACCTCCTAGTGCGCGTTTTTAGGGGAGAAGATGTCCGGCACTCGGGTAGCGGAAATATTGGGGCGACCAATGTGGCACGATCCTCGCCCGTATTGGGCCTGCTGACCTTGTCACTGGATGCTAGTAAAGGGGGTGCTGCGGTCTTGATCGCAGCGCGGTTTCAGACATCGGGGGCGTTGTACTCCATTGAAAGTCTTGCGGCGTTGTTCGCCATCCTCGGGCACCTCTTTCCTGTATGGCTAAAATTTCGCGGAGGCAAGGGAGTGGCGACGGCGCTTGGTTCCTTTGTCATCATCGCGCCGAAGAGCATTTTGTGTGTGATCGGAATTTTCGCGCTTGTGTTTCTGGTATTTCGCTATGTATCGCTTAGTTCCGTCATCGCGGTCGCTTGCTTTCCAGTTACGGCCTGGTTGCTCGGGGAATATGGCAAGATGCCCTCGGTGCTGATAATCATGAGCGTGGCCGCATTGCTCGTGGTATCGCGACATCATTCAAACCTTGGCCGCTTGATGCAGGGCACCGAACCACGATTCAGGAGGAGCGTTTGAGCCGCGTTGCCATCATCGGAGGAGGCGCATGGGGCACGGGATTGGCCATCGTGCTTGGGAGAAAAGGCGCTCACGATGTGCGGATGTGGGCGTTTGAGAAAGAAGTATGCGATTCGATCTCTCATCGTCACCGAAACGACGTTTTTCTTCCCGGACTGGAGATTCCGAGTTGCGTAACGGCCTCGAACAGACTTCCCGATGTGCTCGACGGCACGGAAATCGTGATCAGCGTCATGCCATCCAGCCATTGCCGCCGCGTGTTTCTTGAAATGCGACCGTTTCTGCGAACGGACATTCTATTTGTGAGCGCAACGAAGGGCGTTGAAGAAGGTTCGCTGCTCCGTATGTCAGAAGTGATCACACAAGTGATCGGTGAAAAGGTGAGGGTCGGCGCATTGAGTGGACCGTCGTTTGCCCAAGAAGTTGCGCGAGGCGACCCGACTGCAGTGACCATCGCTTCTCGGGATTCTGATCTTGCGCGAGTCGTTCAGCAAGAGTTAAGCGATCCGCGTTTTCGGGTTTACACGAACGATGACGTCACAGGCGTGGAACTCGGTGGAGCTTTGAAGAACATCATCGCGATCGCCGCGGGTGTTTGCGACGGATTGGGATTGGGGCACAATTCGATTGCCGCGCTGATCACCAGGGGACTGGCCGAGATTACTCGCCTGGTAATTGCTTGTGGTGGACGATTGGAAACGATGGCTGGTTTAGCTGGACTCGGCGACCTGGTGCTCACTTGCACGGGTGGTTTGTCGAGAAATCGATCTGTAGGTGTTGAGCTAGGACGCGGGCGCAAGCTGGACGACATTGTTGCGGGCATGCACGGCAAAGTAGCCGAAGGCATTTTCACGACTAACGCTGCAGTAGGCTTGGCAAAGAGCCGCGGTGTAGAAATGCCAATCACCGAACAGATGTACGCCATCCTGCATAACGGGAAGGCTCCGGCCGAAGCTATTCACGAACTCATGACGCGAGCGGCAAAGAGTGAAGTGGGGACATCGGCTCTATAGGCGATGGAAGCGGCAGAACATTACCGCAGAAATCTCGCATTTGTACATGTCCTTTCGTAACCCTTCTTCATGCCGATCGTACCGGCGTCAGCGTCGGCGTTTACCGTTAGACTTCTTGAGACATTCTCTGAAATGCGCCGCCCCCCACGAGCGCGTCGGGACCACTTTGTCATTGAAGACGATCATTCCCGCACGCATTCCGATCTTATGGGTCATGCTGAGCGTATTGCTCCTGATCAGCGTGGTTCCGATGTATTTCTATTCTGTACAGGTAGAAGCCATCAATCGGGATCGTCTAAAAACTAACGAAAAACTTCTGCAGAATACGATCACTCGTTCTCTCGCCGACGATATCGCGCAGCGACACGATGCGATGCACCTGATGCTGGCCAATCTTTCCTCGGCTATCCAAGTCACGAGCGGTGGAGATATCACAGGGCAAAAAGTTGAAGCACCGGAATTGCGCGCGCTATTGGAGACGTTCGTGTCTTCTTCGAGCGACGTCGCGTACGCCACAGTCCTCAACTCAGAGGCAAAAGGAATATCGGCTGGAAGAATCGCTCAGGATGCGTTTCTCCAAAAAGAATTGGAGCGTGGGTTTGCGGCTGCTCGAGATGGCCGGATGTACAACGGCCAGGCTCTTGTTGTGGGCAGTGGCAAGTCCAGTCGCACCGTTACATTAGTTAGCACCCCAGTGATGTATGGTGGTCGCTTTCTTGGCATGATCGGATCGGTCACGGACCTCGAACCGCTGATACGACGGTTACGAGAGAGCAGCCGGAGTGGACTCGAAGCTTATGTTGTCGATAGGGAGGGACGCCTAGTTGCTGCGGCCCGCCAAGACCTTGCTACAGGCCAAGACATGAAGGCCTATGAAATTGTGCGCATATTTGCGGACCCCGGAAATAAAGCACAACTGGCAGCCACGCTCGAGTTCACTGCTACCGAAAACAATCAGACTGTGAAGATGTTGGGAACTTACTGCCCGGTGACTTCGCTGGATTGGGCAGTGGTCGCAGAAAAACCGAGGTCTGAAGCGTATCGAGGGATTTACGAGATGCAGTACACGGCGCGGCTCTTGGCTCTCCTCGCAGTGCTCGCTAGTGTCGGAGTGAGTATTTTCGCGGCGCGACGGATCACAAGCCCACTCGAAGTTCTAAATCAATCCAGCCATGCCATCGCAAAGGGCGACTTTACACAGCGCGTGCGAGTGAACAGCCGGACAGAAATTGGAGAGCTCGCATCCACTTTCAACTTGATGTCCGAAGAACTCGAGCACTTTGTAGAGGATCTGAAACGTGCGGCAGAAGAGAACCGGGCGCTGTTTATCGGATCGATCCAGATGCTCGCTGGAGCAGTCGACGAGAAAGACCCCTACACGCGTGGCCATTCGGATCGTGTGACCCGTTATTCAATTCAGATTGCGCGTGAAATGAATCTGGATGAGGACTTCATTGAAATTCTGCGAGTCTCAGCGCAGCTGCACGATGTTGGGAAGATTGGCATTGAAGACCGGATTCTAAAGAAACCAGGCGCCCTGACACCGGAAGAATTCGAAGTCATGAAGACGCACACTACAAAAGGTGCGAACATCTTGCGACAAGTCAAGCAGCTGAAAGACATGCTGCCAGGGATTGAACTGCACCATGAATCCCTAGATGGCCGAGGATATCCGCATGGCCTGAAAGGCGAAGAGATCCCGCTTCTGCCGCGCGTCATTGCTGTTGCCGACACATTCGACGCTCTGACAACGAATCGTCCATATCAAAATGCTCGAGATGCATCGCAGGCGCTGAATATCATTCGCGACCTTATTGGCAAACGCTTGGATCCAAAAGTGGTCGCAGCGTTGATCTCAGTTTACGAGCGCGGCGAAATCAAAGTGCATCGAACGGCTCCTGTGCCAGCGAAAGGCATGCAGCCTCCTGTTGCCGGTCAAGTGGTGAGTCCGGTCACCGGCGCTGTTGTGGCCGAACCGATGCCCGGAGTACCTGCCAGTATCACGCTCGCAGCAGAGACACCCAGCCTTTAGCCCCTTCCGATCCATTCTTCCACCATGGCAATTGACTAGGCTACTTTCTTAGAGCACAATCCCCGTCGTTCCTCAGCCATATGTCCAAGAATAGAGCCGAGACTAGACGCCGTTTCCTGCAATATCTTGCCGCCAGTCCAATCTTTGCTCCTGGAGCAATTTCCTTAGCAAGTAAGACGGGCTTTTCGCGAATTTTGGGAATGCTCGATGAACAGCCGCTAATTTCTAAGCCCGAGCAAGCCCTCGATGTTATGGATTTCGAGCCGCTCGCGAAGAAGGCGCTGCCTCCCGCGCATTGGCGCTATCTGGCAACTGGGGTCGACGATGATAAGACGATCCGGGCGAACCGCGAGGGTTTCGAACATTTCATCATCCGTTCGCGCCGTCTCATAAACGTTGAGAGGGTAGATACGTCGGTACGCATTTTCGGCACGACTTGGCCCGTGCCGGTTTTCATCTCGCCGGTGAGCGCTATGAGAGCGTTCCATCCGGACGGCGAAATGGCAGTTGCGCGAGCTGCCCGCAAAGCGGGAATGCTTCAAATCCTGTCAACGGTGGCAACCGCATCCATTGAGGAGACGACGGAGGCGCGTGGGAGTCCGGTTTGGCAACAGCTTTATCCGACGGATGTGTGGGAGGTGACGCGCGGAATCATAAAGCGGGCCGAAACGGCGGGCTCGCCAGTGTTGGTGCTAACCGTTGATCTTCAGAATGACAGTAACCGCGAAACCCTCGAACGTTATTCTCGCGTAGACAGCCGGGATTGCAGTGGTTGTCACGATCGCAGCAGTTTTCAGGGATACGTGAGTCGTAAGCCTGCATTCGACCGTCTTGATGTTTCCAAAGTGAAGGGGCTGCACTTCACTGCGATGAATTGGGATTTCATCAAGCGATTGAAGGATGCGACCACGATGAAGCTGGTGGTGAAAGGTCTGGTCACAAAAGAAGATGCACAGCTTGCGGTCGAGCACGGTGTTGATGGAGTCATCGTTTCGAATCATGGTGGGCGTGCCGAAGATACGTTGCGATCCACGATCGAATGTCTCCCCGAAGTAGTCCAAGGAACAGGCGGAAAAATCCCAGTGATGATTGACAGTGGGTTTCGTCGCGGTACCGATGTGTTCAAGGCCCTTGCACTAGGGGCGACTGCAGTAGGAGTCGGCCGTCCACCGGCATGGGGCTTAGCGTCGTTTGGACAGCCCGGTGTTGAGGCGGTGCTTGCGATCCTGCAGCGAGAAACTCAACAGATCATGCGGCAAACGGGAACGCCTTCAGTCGCGGCAATCACACCGTCGTTCGTTGCTTCGAGAGAAAGGTGACCAGCCCTCGTTCTGTGGGATGTAAGATCGGTTGTGAACCGCGATAGAGAGCGGTGGGATTTCAAAGCATCTTCCTGCGAATCATGTCCAGTGCTTGTTGAGAGGCGAAGTGGCGGACACGCTTGCGGTCGCCAGGGAAATTCTTTTCGACAACTTCCGTGCCGGATTCGCTTGCGAGTGCGTGATAAACGAGTCCTACCGGCTTCGTCTCGGTTGCGCCGGATGGTCCAGCGATACCGGTGATGCCAACCCCGAGCGTAGCTCCACATCTCGCACGGATGCCCTCCGCCAATGCCGCGGCAACCTCACGACTCACGGCCCCATGCTTTTCGATGAAATGGTGAGGCACGCCGGCAAATTCTGCTTTCAAGTCGTTGGAGTAGACGACGGCACCACCCAGAAAGTAGCGCGAACTTCCACTAACCGACGTCAAACGTTCGGACAGAAGCCCGCCGGTGCAGGATTCGGCTACGGCGAGCGTCGCACCGCGCATCTGCAGAAAATAGCCTACGATCTGCTCGAGCGATTCGTTGTTACTTGAGAAAACAGAATCGCCAAGCTCGTTTTCTACTTGTTCGGCGACGGCTTCGACGCGCTCATCAGCTTCTTCCTGGGTCGCAGCACGCGACCGGAAATGCAACTGAACTTCACCGGCGCCTGCCAGGATTGTGGTCTGAACTTCGGTATGCGTTTTGTAAATTGGGGCGACGCGCGCATCGACAGCGGACTCACCCATTCCTGCGATCTTTAACGTGCGGACAGCGATAAATGCGGGTGGCAGCTTCGCGCGCAAGCGTTCACGACACTGTTCTTCGAACATCGCTTTCAATTCGAAGGGTGGGCCAGGAAGGAGAAGGATGATCTTTTCGTGGTTGTCATATTTGCCACTCAGCCATTGACCGGGCGCGGTGCCATTTGGATTCGGTAACACGGTTGCGCCAGCGAGGACATCCGCCTGCTTGGCATTATTCGGAGCCATTTTCCACCCACGCTTGGCAAAGCGCTCTTCAAGTCGCGCAATGAGTTCTTGCTGGCGTTCAAGCTTTAGTCCGAGTGCGTCTGCTACGGCTTCGCGTGTGAGATCGTCTTCGGTTGGGCCCAAGCCGCCCATGAAAATAACGATATCCGCGCGAGCGAGTGCCTGGCGGGCAGCGACTGTCAGCAGTTTCTGGTCATCGCCGCAAACTTCTTTGAAGACAACTTCGACGCCGAGGCTGTTGAGTTGTTCAGTGAGGTAGAGCGAGTTCGTGTCAGTGCGATACGGAGTAAGAAGTTCCGATCCGATAGCAATGATCTCGGCATTCACGCAAGCAGTGTAAACGAAAGTGCGAAGTCATTTAGACGGATACTGAGTTTGCGAGACTATCGATTCGGCCTGGTCGATTATCAAAGGATGAAGTTGACTGACGATTGCATCATTCGGTCGTCAGCCCCAAACCCTGAATATCCCAGAGAATGCGGTGTATGGCACCGGACGTGGCGAGCACTGCGGAGCGGCCGGGGGCGAAGGCGAGTCCAACGAGTTGATGGCCAGCCACCTCAAGGTTTGCCTTCCCGTTTGGCGTGACCTTCACGATTCCGCGCTTTCCCGCGAGGGAAGCGGCTACATAGAGATTTCCATCCACATCGAAGGCAAGCCCCTGGGGACGCCCGAGTCCACGATAAAAATTAGTTACGCTTCCCTGAGTGTCAATTTTGTATACGGAATCGAAACTTGATGTCGTTGGTCCCGTGACGAATAGATCGCCGCTCGGTCCGAAGGCGAGATGATAGGCCGAGACACTCGGTTCAAGAGTGGCGAACACGAAGATCTGTCGATCACGAGCGATCTTGAATATCGTGCCGCTGCGATCGCCGACATAGAGGTTTTCCTCGCGGTCGAAGGCAATACCCGTGGCGATGCCCATTCCCTCGGCATAGGTCGACATCGTTCCGTTCGGAGCGACTTTGTACACGGCTCCATCGAAACGCGAAGAGACGTACATTTGGCCATCGCGATCAAAGGCAATTGCCGTCGCATTCATCATCTCGACCAAAAATGGTTTTACCACGTAACTAGTATCGATCTTGAAAATTGCGACCGGAACTTTCTGACCACGAGAGCCAGAGAAGGTGACATAGATGTTGCCTTCGGCATCGAGGGCGGGATTCGTAACCGGATGCAGATTGTCTGCGATAGGCACGGCAACCCGAACGGGTTGAGAGTTGCTCACGTGCCCATTGGTCGCAATCACGACAGGTCCAGATGAAGCACCGTCGGGTACGCGAGCCACAACGAATTCATCGGAGCTGATGACAACAGCGCCTTCGACATCACCAAACTGGACGCGCGGACGCCGCAACTCGGCTGATCGAAGACTTTTTCCGGTGATCCTAATCTCGCCGCCAGGCAGAGCTGCTGATGGAGCGACGGCGTCAATATGCGGCTTGCCGTTGGTAGTCGATTTATTGCGTAAACGATCTGAAATGCCCATCTAACAAATCACTTCAAATGCTGGAAAAACACGTTCCTAGCAACATAAGACTACCTGTTTAGAAGAGAGAAACGTAGCAAAAGATGCATAACGAGAAGCGCATACAGTCCCGCGGCTACGTCATCAATGACGATGCCAACGCCCTCTGGCAGACGTTCCAGTTGGCGGACTGGTGGTGGTTTGAGAATATCGAAAAATCGGAAGAGAATCAGACCAGCTAAAAAACTCTTCCACGCTAGCGGCACACCAATCAATGCGATGAGTTGGCCGGCCGTCTCGTCGATGACAACCCACTGAGGATCTTTCTTGCCGCTAAAGCGCGCCACCGCAGTAGCCGCGGGAATTCCGATGGCAATGACGACTAGGCTCAAGACAATGGCGACTGGCATTCGGAGAGAAACTGGCAAAAGCCACGCGATGAGGGCCCAACAGAGTACAGTCGCGATGGAACCCCAAGTGCCCGGACCTGGTCGCATTCGACCGGCACCAAAGAATGTGGCGATCAGGTTTGCCCAAAGCGGGACAGGCCCTGTTGGAGTAATGAACTTCGACTCAGTGGTTGTTTTCGTCATCACCAATTGGTCGCTGCTGCATCCCGGCATCCAGTTCGTCTTCTTCGCGAATGGGCGAGGAAACGACGTACTCGCCCGCGGACCATTTGCCCAAGTCGCTCGTACGGCAACGCTCGCTACAGAATGGGAACTCCGGATCAGAACTCTTTACCGGCTGCTTGCAAATCGGGCACCGCAATCGGATTGATTTTTTTCGCGACATCGACAATTCAAACGATTATTCCGGCAGCCCAGCGAAGAGACAAGGCGATCATCAGCAACTGCCAAGCTACGCTGGAGCTGTGATCTTCGCGACAAGATCGTAGTCGTGAGATTCGACAATCTGACCGCGATAAAATTCTCCGGGCTGCGGATCGAGATCATCCGGCACTTCATTGACGAAGACTTTCCCGTCGATCTCCGGCGCATGCATTACCGTACGACCTTCCAAAAGAAGGTCAGTTTCTTCCGAAGTGCCTTCGAGCAGCAGATCAAATTCGCGGCCGATGAGCTTCTTCTTATTTCGTTTGCTGATGGACTGCTGGATCTTCATCAATTGCTTGCGTCGCCGCTCAATTTCCCGTTCGGGCAGCTTGCTCTCGAGTTGATACGCGCCGGCCCCTTCCTGATCTGAGTAGCTAAAGGCACCCATCCAATCGAACTCGGCTTCGCGGACAAAGTCGCAGAGCTCTTCGAATTCCTTTTCGGTTTCGCCTGGGAAGCCCACGATGAACGATGTCCGGATCGTAACGTCAGGAATATTGCGACGGACCTTCTCTATCATGCGGAGGAATACGCCCGTCCCACCTCCACGCTTCATCCGTTTGAGTGCAGAAGCGGAGGCATGCTGCAATGGCACATCAATGTAGGAACAGATCTTCTCGTGGGCAGCAATAGTTTCGAGCAGACGTCCCGTGATCTTGTTTGGGTACGCATATAGAAAGCGAACCCAGCGAAGCTCTTCAATACCAGCCAGTTTTTCGAGAAGCAGGGGTAGACCATCTGACAGACCGAGATCCTCGCCATAACAGGTCGTATCCTGTCCGATAAGGGTTATTTCACGAACTCCGTTGTGCGCCAGACGTTCAGCTTCTGCAACTACAGACTCAAATCGGCGAGAACGAAATTTTCCACGCAATTGCGGAATGATGCAAAAGCTGCAGGGATGATCGCAGCCTTCCGCGATTTTGATATAGGCCGCGTGCCGCGGTGTCGCCAGAATACGCGGTGTTGTCTCGTTGTAAAGGTAGTTGGGAAGATCAGCAATGGCGCCGTCCCAAGACTCGCGCGAGAAGCGTCCCTGCTGTTCGCGGTGGTCTCCTTCAGCCCGAGATGGTGTGGAGTTAAGAATGACGAAAGGGCTTGACGTTGCTGCAGACGCGACGCCGGCGGCGCGCAAGATCCCTTCCAGTTCGCCTGTTCCAACGACCGCATCGACTTCAGGGATATTTTTCTGGATCTCGTCGCGGAATCGTTCGACGAGGCAACCAGCGACTACCAACCGCTTTGCGCGTCCGTCGACCTTATGACGCGCCATTTCGAGAATCGTGTTGACGGACTCCTGTTGTGCGCTGCCGATGAAAGAACAGGTATTCACGACAATCACGTCCGCATCTTCAGCTTTGGTGGTCAGCGCTGCACCGGCTTGAGCAAGCATGCCCATCATGACCTCACTATCCACGAGGTTCTTGGGGCACCCAAGACTGACGAAGCCTACACGAGGAGGCGTGGTCGTTTGGGAGTCGGCGGACTGGTCCCCAGGCACAACTTCTACAGTGGAGGTCGAATCAGGCATGCGATCTAACTATTTTAGCATCTGCGCA
The DNA here is from genome assembly GCA_036265385.1 of Terriglobales bacterium. Lineage (GTDB taxonomy): Bacteria > Acidobacteriota > Terriglobia > Terriglobales > Acidobacteriaceae > DATAPD01. The sequence goes on along the minus strand of DATAPD010000015.1, from coordinate 257,808 downwards.
CATCAGCTGATGACCGGGGGCAAGGTCTGTCAACTCGGGATCACGGGGCTACGGCATCGAATTCAGAAATGCAATCATCTCTCGTATCAAGAGTTCGCGACCTCGTTCTGGACGCTCAAGGTGCACAAAGTGAGTCGCGCCGGGTATGACCAGGACTTTCACCTTGGGCGCGTGCACAAGTTCGTCTGCAAGCGTCGTGCGATCTTCGGGACGGGACCAGAAATCGCGCTCGGAAGCGATGATCATGGCAGGAACTCGTATAAACGATGCGTCCCAGAGTTTGCGGCCCGTTGCCACATAGAAACTATCTTCCAGGCACCCATTCGGCGACCGGAACGCAGGTGGTTGATGCGACGTGCTGGCCGGGTCGCTCGACAGCGCCGCTTCTTCATATGCGTGCGCTACCTTCGGATCTCGCGCGATCGACTTATCACTTTCTGGAATGCTCTTGTCCCACACTCCGAACAGTGACTCAGCTGTGTTCCACCGATAGGGTGTTACTGATGGATTGATGTGTCCCGGATGGTTCGGGTCTTCCAGGTCTGTTCCGTGGCCGAGCATACGGTGTTTATCGCTGCCGCCGTACAGCGCGTTGAGCATGATGACGGCGCGAATCGAATCCGAATGCAAACTTGCGTAGTACCCAGCCCAGAAGCCCCCGGTGGCCCAACCGAACAAAGCTGGTTTTGCGCCGGTCCGCTTGTGAATCCACTCAACTACAGCATCTACGTCTCGCAATGCAAGGTCAGACCGAACCAAGGGAGGATTTTTCTCAGCCGGTTCCTCCATCTCTTTCGGACGCGTAGAGCCGCCGTATCCACGAACGTCCATGATGTAGACGGTGAATCCTTGCTGTGTCAGGTCGGCCGCTAGTGAGCCTCCAGGAACTGGAAGATCGAAAGATGCAACGCCTGGCACCCGAGCGCCGTGCAGCAACAGAATGGGGCGATTTGATTTTTGACCCTGACTTTTGACTTCACGAACGAAGAGTGAAATGCCGGGTTCACTTACTACCGTGAAATCATGTCTCGCGACTTTGCCTTGCTGAGCAAGAACAGCTGTACTCGACACCATGAGGCATAAATAAATACACAGGCAGAGCTTCATTTCTTCAATCGCACTCCCAATGCTAGGCAGCCGGCGACGGCGAGAGTCGCGGCGAGAACAATCAATCCTCCACGGTACGAGCCGGTTGCCCGGCGGATAACGCCAATAATGGCGGAGCCAAAACCACCGCCCAGATTTCCGATGCTATTGATGACCGCAATGCCGACAGCGGCAGTCGATGTGCCGAGCAACGTTGTTGGAATCGCCCAGAAAGGGCCGACCATCGAATGAACGCCCATGGCAGCGACAGAGATCGCGATGACCAGAAGCGCCGTCGAACCGGAATAGGCTGCCGCGGTCATTCCGGCCGCGCCGACAAAAGCGGACATCGCTAGATGCCAACGACGTTCGCGTGTTTTATCAGAATGCAATCCGACGAAAACCATGGCAACCCCGGCGCACAGATAAGGAATTGAGGAAAGAATGCCGATCGTCAAGTTGTCCGCACCCGAGGCATTCTTGATCAGGTTGGGCAGCCAGAGACTGATGCCGTACGAGACGGTATTTAGTCCGAAATAAATGAGAGAAAGTATCCAAACGCGGCCGCTGAAGAGGACCGCGTACGACTGGCCAGAAGAGAAATCCGCAGATTGCTCTTCATTCCGCAGGGTGTGCAGAAGCCAATCTCGTTGAGCAAGAGTGAGCCACTCGGCATCCTGCGGACGATTCGTCAAGAACCACAAGACAGATACTCCCAGCAGAACTGCGGGCAGACCTTCGATGAGGAAAAGCCACTGCCATCCTGAGAGAGCCCCCTTTCCGTGCAGGCTCAGCAGTAATCCGGAAATCGGTCCACCGATCACGCCGGAGAGAGGGGAAGCGGTCATAAACCGGGCTACTGTTCGCGCCCGGGCCGCAGCAGGAAACCATGTCTTCAGATACAAAATCACACCGGGGAAAAATCCTGCTTCTGCGGATCCAAGCAGGAACCGAAGAATGTAGAAACTTCGAGGCGTGTGAGTCAGCGCCATGGCTGCCGAGATCAGGCCCCAGGTGATCATGAGAGCGGCAATCCATCGGCGTGCACCGAATCGTTGCAGCGCAAGATTACTTGGTACCTGAAAAAAGAAGTATCCAGCGAAGAACATGCCCGCGCCCAAGCCATACACCGCATCATTGAAATGGAGTTCCTGCTGCATCTGCAGCGCGGCGAATCCAACGTTGATGCGATCCAGGTAGGCAACGATATATAGCAAAAACAGAAACGGCATCAGTCGCCAAGTTAGCTTGGCGATGACCTCGGTCGCGATGTTGGAAGAATCGACGACTGTCCTGTCCATCTCGGTCATTGAGTGGGTTGCTTAAATTCCTAAGCCGCGGCGAATCTGCATAACAATGTCGTCCACCGTTCCAGTCACATCAACCGTCAATGCATCGGTGGGTTCTTCCAACGCTTCCAACTGACTTTGAAGCATGTTGGACTTCATGTAATGTCCTTTACGATTCTCGAGGCGAACTTTCAGCAGGGAAGCGCTACCTTTCAGATAGACGATTTTCACTTCAGGCGCTACCTTCAATTCGTCGCGATAGGCAGTCTTCAATGCTGAGCAAGCGATGATAACGTTCTGTCGCGCTGTGACCCGCGCTGTGATGACATGCCGAAGTGCAGCCAGCCAAGGAGCCCGGTCCTGGTCATCGAGCGGCTCTCCTCGTACCATTTTTTCGATGTTGCTCTTCGGATGATAGTCGTCGCCCTCCACGAACTCCCATCCAAGATCATGGGCGAGCTTCTGCCCAACTATGGTTTTGCCAGAACCCGAGGCCCCCATCAGAATGATGATCAATGCGCGTGCTCACTTGCGGAGGAAACTCGTGCAGGATATTTCTTTGCAAATCCAGTTCGTTCGTTTGTTACGGTCATCGAGCCGTCGGAGCTTGCGGCGACGTGGATGGCATGTCCTTTGTCCTCGCCGTTGCCTGTACCGCTCTCGGGATTGGCGATGAAGTCGGGCGCAGCATTGTGGTCTTGGCCGCCTTCAACAGCATAGTGAGATTGCCATAGATCCTCGAGGCCGGGCGCCGAGCGGACATTGGTCCACGCTGCTGGGCTCGCCCCCTTTTTCGCACCGTTGTCCATGATTGCGACGCGGGGACGAATTGCATCTATAAGTCCTTTGGGGTTGGATTCTTCATATCCATGATGATCGACGATAAAAAGGTCGATTATGCCGATCAAATTCTTGGGACAGACAAGCTCCAACTCTTTTTTCTTTGTGAGGTCGCCAAGGTCGAGAACGCGCATCTTCCCGTAGGTGATGAGTACCCCGACCGACCTTGCGTTTTCTGAAGGATCTACCTTGGTGTCGGATTCGGCTGCACAAAGCGGGTTGTCAATGGCTGTGCCCTGAAGAGGATGTTGAATGCGGTCACCTGCGGCGGTGATTACTTCGAGCGTGGCATCCCCGAATGGAATCTTGTCGCCGGGTTTTGCGAGAATTCGCTTGGTTCCGGCAGTAGCTTTCTCGTATGCGGCATAGTCCTCTCGAGGATTGGCCGCATCTTCGAGATTCGGACCGTGATCGACGAAGGCTCCGATCTTCATCCGTTGTGCAAGTTGTGGCACTCCACCCACATGGTCACGGTGGTAGTGCGTAATCAAGACATAATCCAGTTTTGATATCCCAGCGCTTTTTGCTGATTGAAGGATCCGGTCTGCATCGCGGCCGTTGAATCCCGGCCATCCCGTGTCGATTAGAAGCGACTCGCCGGTCGGAGCCACGAATAGGGTCGCCTGTCCACCTTCGACATCGATGACATAAATTTGCATCGCCATTGGATTGGCGGCGGAGAGTCTACCTGTCGTGAAAATTGTGGCCAAGAAACAGAGAGCCAAGAGAACAGAACGGATAGGGTGCGCGAGACGATCACCTTGCATCGCACGATCGTATCAACGAGGAGCTTATTGGACAAAGAGACAGGCGATGAGAAAGTTCCTCATCGCCGGACATGGACTGGAGACTAGTGAATGATTACGAGGAGGTCTTCAGGTCTCGTCTGATCAGCGCCCAATCGAGAAAGAATCCGATGCCGACGGCAAGGGGAATTATTCCAAAAGACGCAGCCACCCAGGCATCGTGTTCCACTCGGGCAATAAGAGAGAAAGTTGCAATGTATCCGAGGCCCCCGGTGACGAGCAGAATTCCGCTCCGTCGTGAACGCGCTGCTTCGGAAAGATCGGGCTGCATGGGAACATCGACTCCGCGAGCCAAAGCTGCCATCCGTTCGTCCGTCCGCAATTTGCGGACTCGGTAATAGGTGTACATTGCCGCGATCGGAATTCCGAGCGACATAATCACCGCCACTAAGCCAATAATGTCTCCACCCATGGTAGTTCTCCTCTCATTTGATCGTTCCGCAACCGTGTCAGTGGAAGGTACGGAATTGGGCGGACCGAAGTTCCAGGATTTCTCGTGAGCTCTGGGAAAGCTTTCTGGGGGACTTTGCCTATTGGGCCTGACGGATCACAAGCTCCTCGACCGAAGAACAGGCTGAGTTGTTCAGGTCAGCAAATTGAGCAAGGTCGTCAGTTGCGGCCTGCCCTTCAGGAGAGGCCCAAGACGTCTCCATGGAAGGCCAATCGTCGAAGTACAGCTCAATAATGGCGTCCCATGGTGGCCGATTGCGTTTGGAATCGTCCATGGCGAAATTCTGAACGTATTTTCGTAAACCAGGGATCTGGAGAGCCATCGGCTCGTGAACTTCCTTGAAATATTGCCGAAAACGGTCAGGTGTCATGCTTGCACGTCGGCTTAGGACAACCATGAACTTCACCATGAGTTCCTCATCAAGGCTTGGGGCAATCGCTAAATTGTAAGCGGGATTACGCTACTGAAACTGCCGCTAATGAATGCCAAGAGGATGCGTTTGAAGGCGCCGGTTTGCAGGCGTCCACCAAAAACTTGGTGTTTTCCCTTCGAAAAGACAGGTTCGTAAAACCGCTACGCTCAAGCGCTTTCCGCATTCCGCACTCGGTTTGAAACGATTCGACTCGGCTCATGAAATAGGTGAGCGACGATTTACCAGTGAAATGGAATAGAAGACCATTTGCGAGCACATAGATCCGAAACAGCGTCCTATTCGGATGCGGCAACGCGCGCCGCAGTTCGGCCATTGCAAAATGCCAGTCGTGAAGCGCTAATCTCAGCGTACCGCCAGGCACCAACACGCGCTCGATTTCCGAGAGAGCCTTGGATATGTCCATGTAGGGAAGCGCTATATGGCACAGCACAGTTTCGAAGGAGGCATTGGGAAACGGAAGGTTTTCGCCACGGGCACTGAGAAAACAACGCTGAGGGTAGCTCTGATGGGCAATGCGGAGAGATTCGGTTAGTATATCGACGCCGACTACTTGCTCGTCAGCACTAACCAACCATCCGAACTTGGCTAAGGTGCGGCCCGAACCGCAACCTAAGTCCAAAATCCGGCGACGAACTACAAGCGGAGATACTGCCGCCGCACTCATAAACGACGAAGGCGGGCATCTTAGCTGACTTAGTCCCGTTTGTCAGTGACTAATATTGGAATAATTGTAAAGATTCACCCGTTGCCCCTGACAAGCCACAACGTGCTCGTTTCGGAGTCGCAGAGAGCGAGAGCTAGGAATAGCGCTCTCTCAGAAAATCGCCTATGGCACTGTAAGCCTTGGACAGCGTTTGTTCATTCGGTAGAAACACAATGCGAAAGTGCTTTGTCCCCGGCCGCTGTCCAAAGCCCGAGCCATGAACGACTAAAACGTGTTTTTGCCTGACGAGTTCTGTCACGAAGGTGGCGTCATCATCTGGGATCTCTAGGGCAGGATAAGCATAGAAGGCGCCTCTTGGTGAAACGCAACTCACCCTGGGTGTGGAATCGCACCATTCCATCGTTAAGTCGCGTCGAGACCTCAGCTTACGTTTGACTTCTACAAGGTGGTCATGAGGACCGTCGAGCGCTGCGGGAATCGCATATTGTTCAGGGTGGTTGGCACACAGCCGCGCCCGAAGTAGCTTGTTAACGCCCCCCTGATATGTCTTTATGGCACTCGCATCTCCACTCAGAATGCCCCAGCCAATTCTCCAGCCCGGCGCCAGGTAATTCTTGGACAGGCCTCCAAAGGTCACAACTGGCACATCCGGCGCAACAGCTGCCATCGCGATGTGCTCGTCGTTCTCGAGGATGAGCCTGTCATAAATTTCATCCGCGAAAATAACCAAATTGTGTCGGCGCGCCAGTTCGGCTACTTGTTCGAGCAACGAACGTGTGCAGACTGACCCAGTCGGGTTGTTCGGATTAATTAAGACAATCCCGCGGGTACGAGAAGTGATACGGCTTTTGATGTCTTCGATATCCGGCTGCCAGCCATCCGCTTCATTCAGGTAATAAGCATTCAGGCCGATCCCAAGCTTTGCCAACACGGCAGAATAGAGCGGGTAGTCGGGACAAGGGGTCAGCAAATCTTCGCCTGGATTCAATAGGGCAGTCAGACATAGATCAACGGTTTCGCTCACGCCAGTGGTGACGAACACGTCTTGGACGGTAGAGATGCCTTTTCGAGAAGCCTCGCGACGGATTGCCTCGATCGCCGGTTTGATCCCCGACGAAGGGGCGTATCCGTTATGCCCATCCTTCATCGCCCGATGTACCGCCTCAATGAGATGCGCAGGAGTATTGAAGTCGAAGGTGATCGGATCGCCGATATTCAGCGGCAGGATCTTATGTCCCTGCAGAGATACCTCTTCGGCGATGGTAGCTAAATCGCGAATGGCATATTTGACATTATCAAGACGGGCAGCGGCAGCTATCTTGCGAACTTGCGTGAGTGGCATACGGAGTGGGTTCTCCGTACCAATTTTATCCAATTCAGTGCTAGAGACGCGAAGGCAAAAAATTAGCCCCTGCTGTGCTGGCAGCAGGGGCAAGATCCCACGGCTTTCGTTCTAGGCTGGCCGCTTTTCGCCTGACTTTTTGCTCTTCTCTGGCGCGGGCTTAGAAGGTTTCAACTTGAGCTTTTCCGATTCCGTCCAAGGATCAGGATTTCGGGGCTGATCGCCTTTTTCCTGATCCTTTTGTTGGATTTCCTTATCCTGGCCGTAACTGAATGCCATGGACTTAGCTCCCGTAGGTTCCAGTCTTTGGCAACGGACGATCGGTGTTCGAGTAGTCTCCGCTCGTTTCGCCGGTGGACGAGATGTCCTTAGCACCCGTGGCTTCGAGAATGTCTTTCGCGCGACGAGTCCAATCCGAATTGTCGGAGTGAACCGACAGGAGGATTCCGCCCTTCTTTACCATTCCTTCGTAGCGCTTGGCTTCATACTCGGGAATTCCCATTCCGATTAAAGCTCCAGCGATACCTCCGACTGCGCCACCTACTCCAACGCCAGCCAGAGCGCCCATAATCGGCCCGGCTGCGATGAATGGTCCAACTCCGGGGATTGCGAGTGCGCCGATTCCAGCAAGCCAACCTAGAGCTCCGCCCACAACGGCGCCGGTACCAGCACCCGTCGTAGCGCCTTCGGGAGCCTTGGTCGCCTTCTCGTGAGCGAAGTCTTTCGTTCCCTGATTTTCCGGGAACAGCACAGAGATATCGGTGTTTCGAAAACCTGCTTCTCGTAGAGCATCGACCGCACGGTCGACTGCGTCGTACGAAGGATAAATGCCGAATACTGCAGTGTTTTTGCCTGCCATGTTTTAGTCCTCCTGGTCTGTATAAGTTCTGATTGTTCTGGGTTACTGCTTGGGAGCAACCTCTAGCTGATCGGTGACTTTGCCAGCGCCAGCTATCGAGGTAGCGGCAGATTCAATCTTTTGTTTCTCATCGTCTGAACGGACCGGGCCTTTCAGCGTTACTTGTCCGTTTTGCACAATCACTTTCACATTTCGTGCATAGGTCGAAAGAGACTTGTCATCCGTCAGTGCCTTTCGGATCTGACGTGCGAGGTCGCGGTCACTCGCGTTTTCTTTTTGTTGATCAGCTGTTGCTTCGTGCCCGCTGCGGTCGCGCTTGTTGACCTTTGTGTTGTCGGGAGGTGCCTGCTGAGAAGTGTCAGCCGGCATCTGTTGCGGGTCGGAAGGAGCCTGAGAAGAATTCTGCGCCAAAGCGAACGGGAAAGAGGCGAGGAGCGCACCCAGCAAAATAGCGCGCAAGAAGAGGGTAGATCTCATTGAAGAACTCCTATGTGGATACAAAAGTGAGTGAGCAGTGGGACGATCACTTTGGCGCATGAAGAAAACTTAGTCTTCCGGGAGCGATATGCCCATCAGGTAAGACTAGTAGAGTTGAATGCGCTGAAACCTTAGAACAGAAAAAAAGCCGCCCCGGTGGGCGGCTTTCATGTTCAAACTGAGTCGCTTACGCGTCGATCTGTGCTTTTTGCAACTTGTCGGAATAATCTACGTAAACAGACTTCCATTCTGTGTAGAAATCGATCGCGCCAAGGCCTCCTTCGCGGTGGCCATTACCGGTTGCCTTCACGCCGCCGAAAGGTAGATGTACCTCCGCCCCAATTGTGGGCGCGTTGATGTAGGTAATGCCAGCATAGAGGTCGCGCATCGCAACGAACGCCTTGTTCACGTCCTTTGTATATATGGAAGAGGAGAGGCCATACTCGATGTTGTTAGCGATGTCGATGGCGTTTTCAAGATTGTCGCAAGGGATGATCGAAACGACAGGGCCAAAGATTTCTTCCTGCGCAATGCGCATCTTCGGATCGACGTCAGTGAACACGGTGGGCTCCATAAACCATCCATATTGATAATCGCCCTTTTCCAGCCGATTACCGCCACATGCGAGCTTTGCACCTTCGGATTTTCCGATGGACACATAGTTCAGATCGGTTTTGAGCTGACCTTCATTGATGGCGGGGCCCATGTCGATAATCTCGTCCAGTCCATTACCAACTCGCAGCTTCTTGGCGCGTTCCACATAGCGCTCGATAAATTCCCCGTAAACGCCTTTCTGCACAATGATGCGGCTTGTAGCTGTGCAACGTTGCCCAGTAGTACCGAAGGCGCCCCATAGTCCTCCGTCGATTGCGAGGTCAAGGTTGGCATCGTCTAGCACGATCATCGGATTTTTTCCGCCCAGTTCCAGGGAGCAATGCTTGAATGACTTGGCTGCTGTAGTGCCGACGATCTTGCCCACTTCCGTTGAGCCAGTGAGCGAGACAGCCCGAACGTCAGCATGTTCCGTCATGGGACCACCGACCGCAGAACCGAATCCCGTCACAATGTTCACGACTCCTCTTGGAACACCGGCTTCAACTAGAATCCGGACTAGATTGAAAGTCGAGAGCGGCGTGTCTTGCGCCGGCTTGATGACACAGGTGTTTCCGCACACAAGGGCAGGAAGCAGCTTCCAGGAGGGGATCGCCATTGGGAAGTTCCACGGCGTGATCATTGCGCAGACGCCGAGAGGCTGGCGGACGGCCATTGCGAACTTGTTCGGCAACTCGGAAGGAGTTGTCGGCCCGAAAAGACGTCGTCCCTCACCTGCCATGTAGTACGCGGTGTCGATGGCTTCCTGAACATCGCCGCGCGTCTCTTTCAAGACCTTGCCCATTTCTCGCGTCATGTCGCGGGAGAATTCTTCTTTATGTTCGATCAATATCTCAGCGGCCCGAAACACGATTTCCGCACGCTTGGGTGCCGGAACCAGGCGCCATTTCGTGAATGCGCGCTTGGCTGCTTCGATCGCATTTTCTACGTCGGCTTTGCCGGACTTCTGAAAAATACCGACGATGTCCCGCGTATCGGCAGGGTTACGATTTTCGAATGTTTCTCCGGTCGAGGCCTCGACCCACTCGCCATCGATGAAATTCTTATAAATCTTGGTACTTGTTGCGCCGCTGATAGCCGCGGCGGCCATAGTATCGGTTGCCATGAATGCCTCCTGGAATGAATGCCTAATCTTCCATGCTACAAGCCCTGGCTTAAGGGGAGCAAGCTGAGCACCCGGGCCATGTGTGAGGTTGTTGAAGTTCGTGCGCTATAGCGTTTCGCCCGGGTTCTGAAGCATCGCCTCGCGAATCAGCTTGATTTGAAGACCTCCATATCCCAGAAAGCGATCGTGGAAGTCCTGAAGCGTGAATTTGTCGCCTTGCTGTTTTCTATAATCCTCACGAAGCTTCAGGATTTGGAGTTTCCCGAGGGTATACACCATATACAGAGGGTCGCTAGTACCACGCCGAGCCTCAACTTCCGCAATCGGTGCGACCTGGTACCCCTCTTTTATGAAAAAGCTCTTCGCCTGTTCGACTGTCATATTTCCGGTGTGCATCTCGAGCCCGGCGATGTAGCGCGAGTTGCGCAGCAAAGCATCGACCAGCTGCCCAACTCGGACTTTCGGATCCGATGAATAACCCTCATCGAGCATCATCTGCTCAGTGTAATGCGCGAATCCCTCTCCATTCGTCCCACAATAGAGTAGTTGCCGAACCTTCGAGTGAATCTTTAACGTCCATAAATACTGTTCAAAATGCCCGGGATAGACTTCGTGGATAGCTGTACTGATCAGCCCGGAGCGACTGAAGCCCTGCAGATATTTCTCGACCTGCTCGGAACTCGTTTTAGGGTCGGGAAGCGTAACTTGAAAAATACCGCCCGGAGCCTTCGTTTCGTATGGGCCGGGGGTATCCATCGCCGCAGTCGTGAGAGCACGCGCAAAGGGTGGTGTTTCTTCAACCACTGGTTCAAGGTTCGACGGGATCGTCACAATCTTGTGCTGCTCGATAAATGTTCGGAGACTGGCCAAAGTATCTCGAAAACTTTGAAGCAATTGATTCGCGGGTGGATGATCTTTCCGAATCTGGGCGAGTACGTCGCGAGTCGACTTCGACGGATCCACCTGGGCTGCCGCCTTTTTCAGGAGTTCCTGGTTGCGTCGCAGGTCGGCATAACCGATTTCCCGCAGTCTTGAGAGGGGAATTTCGACCAACTCGTCATATTGCAGCTTCTTACGGAAAGCTTCTGCGCCTAAACGAAAATCGCCTTTCGAAACAGGAAGCAGTTCCTTACGCAGAAAGTTTTCGTAGCTGCGTAGAGCGGCAACAGCGTTTCGTGTGCTTTCTCGGAAATCAGCTAGAAGTTTCTCGTCCTTCACGCTCCCGAATGCGAGCGGGATGTCATGCTCAACAAAGGAAATCGTGCCCGGCAGCTGCTCGAGGGCAATCTCGGTAAATACGCGTGGAGGATTCTGCAGATTTGTTCGAGCAGCTTGGAGAGCCGCGGGTACCTGTTTTTCGCGTTCGATCACTGAGCGCAGTCGTTCTTCTGGAGGAGCATAGTTTCGCTTAATCAGGAGATACAGCGCATAGGCGGGTCCGCTTGCATATGGATCTGGATCTTTTTGCCAAGGACGGATAGTTTCCAACTCGAGCAGGGTTCCCCGAACACGGCTGCGGAGAAATTCAAGATCGAGGCTTTGATCGTGTGATGGTGTGGCCTCCAGACGCTGCTCAAGCTTGGGCGCGAAGGCACGCAGCGCCTCGATTTCAGCGTGGCGCGTTTTCGCCGAGTAGTCCTCGAGTTGCGAATCGTACTGGTGGAAGCCGGCCAATGTTCCCGCAGACGGATGGAAACGGAAGTACAACTCGAAATATTCATCTACAATTTGATCAAAGGTGATTGGCGAAGCGGGTTTTGCAGTTTGAGCCGCCCCTGTCTCGAAGAGCGCAGCGATAGCCACTGCCATGAAAAATAAACGGAGTGTAGAAATCAATGCCGTGTTCCCAGAGTGCTTGCCTTTTTTAACGTTAACACGTCGCGCTTTGAAAATTTGTGACATCACGATCTCCAGGTGACCGCGAGTTCTATAACGGCCTCAAATTCCAGGCGGGCAGACGGACCGAGGTCATCGGTCCGTCTTGTGAGGTGGGCTTAAGGGCTGGACGGGTGGTGCGGGCAAACAGCAGGTGTGCTCTCCGTTCGAGAGCAGTTTGCGGAACTCGATTTCAAAATCTCTTAAAAGGGCAGCGCGATTCATAAGAATGTACTTCCAGGGGACTGTGTTGCTTTGAGGCCGGAGGACTTGAAGATGTAGTGCACGATCTCGATGAAGCGTTTCAGACAAATCTGAGTTCTGAGGAGGTGCTTGAGAAGTTGCAATGGACACTGCTTCTATGCGGCAATCCACCGACTCGTAAATGAGGTGTTTTGATACGCTACAAGTGAGCTCAGTCCATGCTGGCCATCCGAGACAATCTGGCCGAAACTCTGTCAGCCTTAAGGACACATAAATTACGAGCGTCCCTCACTATGCTGGGGCTCACCATGGGCGTTGCCACGCTGATCACAGTGGTGACCATCATCCAGGGCGCAAATGTCTACGTCGAACAAAAGATCGCCAACCTCGGAACTAACGTTTTTCAGATTGCGCGCACACCCTTCGCAGTGACGGATTTCAACGTCGTAATCAAAGCGCTGAAGTACCGCAAAATTGAACTCGATGACATGCAAGCTGTCGCAGAGCGTTGCGCCGATTGCGAGTATGTAGGAGCCACTGCGACAGCGACGGTTCGCGCTCGTTATGGAAACCGAGAAGTCACCGATGTCAATTTGCTCGGGCAGACGGCCAGCATGGCGGACATAGACACACGCGAGGTCGAGAGAGGTCGCTACTACACACCCTCGGAAGAAGAACATCGAGCGAATGTTTGCCTGATCGGTGACACCCTGCAACAGCAACTCTTCCCTGGGATTGATCCGATCGGATCAACGCTGCGTGTCGATAACGAAGAATTCGTAATCGTCGGCATCATGGAAAAAGTTGGCAGCGTACTTGGACAAGACCAGGACAACTTTGTGATGGTGCCCCTTTCGGCATTTCTGCGGATGCGTGGCGCTCATACCAGTGTCACGATCAATGTGAAAACCAGCACCGCAACTTTTGAGAGGGCGCAGGATCAGGCGCAACTGATCCTTCGCGCCAAGCGCCACCTCGTTCCCAACGCCGAGAACGATTTTTTTGTAGGAACGAAGGAAAGCTACATGGCGTTGTGGAGAAGTATCAGCGGTGCGTTCTTTGCGGTCTTCATTATGGTAAGCGCGATCTCGGTGATCATTGGCGGGATCGTAATCATGAATGTGATGCTCGTCAGTGTGACCGCCCGAAAGCGCGAAATAGGAGTGCGACGTGCTGTGGGAGCCACCAAGAGGGATGTGTTGCGGCAGTTCATGGCTGAAAGCGTGAGCCAGTGCATCGTCGGCGGCCTGATCGGTACAGGCCTCGGGTTTCTGGTCGCGATGTTGCTTCGTACGTATACGCCATTTCCGGCGTCAGTACAGACATGGGTCGCAGTCATGGGTGTGATCATGAGTTCGGGGGTCGGCCTGTTTTTTGGAATCTATCCGGCAATGCGCGCTTCGCGACTAGATCCGATCGTTGCGCTGAGGGCAGAGTAAATGGCATTCATGCAGCCATCGCAGGCGCGGGAAAATCTGATCGCAGCCCTGGACATGCTGCGCTCCGCCAAGGTCAGATCCGCACTGACCATCCTGGGCATTGTGATCGGTGTTTCATCGGTCATCTCCATGGCGGCCATTATTCAAGGACTGAATCGGTTCGTGCAGGACCGAGTCGACTCGCTGGGTTCGCGAACATACTTCCTTACGCGATTTCCGCCGGGCATGGACCCAAGTCGATGGCCGGAGAGGATCCGAACGCGCAAGTATTTCGAATTTAGCTACGCCCCGTTCATCCGTGATGCCGCGCCGCACGTGCAGGTGGTAACCACGTTCGGAACACGCGGTTTTTTCTTCGGAGACACCAACCAGATTCTCGCCGACGGTCGCAGCGTGGAGAAAGTGATCTTGCGCGGAGCCGAGCCCCAGTACACGGAGGCGATCCCACTATTTAGTGTCGAACGCGGGCGCTTTATCAGCGGATTCGATGAAGAGCATGCGCGATCGGTGGTTGTTCTCGGGGCTGCTCTGGCGGAGTCCTTGTTCCCGTACGCCGATGCTGTTGGGAAAGCGGTACGGATCAATGGCGATATCTACGAAGTCATCGGTGTATTTGAGCATGACCAGGGATTGTTCATAGGCCCTGGCGTAGACGCGTTCGCGATTATTCCTCTCAGCAACTTCCGCAAGAAGTATCCCGAAGCCAAGGAATTGCTCATTTCGTTTACTGTGCCGGAGAATGCCAGCGTTCAGACTGCGCAAGATGAAGTGATCCAGGCAATGAGAAGGGTGCGACATCTCTCGGCAAATCAGGAAAACGATTTTGAACTGAGTTCGCCCGACTTCCTTAGTAATTTGTGGAATCAGTTGACTGGGGCGCTGGTAATTCTGACAACGGTGATCAGTTCAATCGGCCTTGTGGTCGGCGGAATTGGGGTCATGAACATCATGTTGATTTCGGTAACTGAACGTACGCAGGAGATCGGCATTAGGAAGGCGATCGGCGCACGGCGCGCAGATATACGCTTGCAGTTCTTGTCGGAAGCAGTCGTGTTGACGCTCGTCGGTGGTTCGCTTGGAATCGCAATTGGCGCAACCGTTTCCTCAATCGTTCGGTGGACGGTTCCATCAGTCCCCGCGAGCCTTTCGTATTTATGGGTGACGATAGGCTTCGTGATCTCGGTCGGAGTGGGCATCTTTTTCGGTTACTACCCCGCGAATTTGGCGGCAAATCTCGATCCGATTGCCAGCTTGCGACACGAGTGAGACCTCGTTAGAAGCCATCGGGTCGCCGCGTTTTCGCCAGCACTTTCGTACATGTTCTCTAGGTGCTGGTAACCCAAGTCATCAACCGTATTCCATGGCTTTAGCTTGTGATAATGTGGGCTTTCACCCATATTCTCTAGAGTTTCACGGGTTTTTGAGCCGAGTGTCTTCCAATCGCAAACCGGGGATGTACGTTGCGTGGAGGACGGTGACTTATCGGAGCGTCGTCCTGATGATCATGGGCGGCCTCGGTCTTGTCGCCGTTGGACTTCACCTTGCATTTCCTCAATTCACCGATGCGCAAGCCAAAGCAGCAGGGAATTTCGTGAACCTTCTACTGGAGCGAGTCGCCGGCATTGCACCCAGCGACAAATCAACCGTCTCCACGGCGCAGCAGGCGCATTTCACCGCTTTGGATGGAACCATTCGCGTCAAGAAAGCGAGTAGTAACAGCTGGCTCGCGGCTGACTACAACGTACCTTTGGAAAAAGGAGACGTGGTGCAGACCGGTTCGGAAGGCATGGCGAAGATCGTATTCAACGATGGTACGAACTACACCGTGAAACAGGATTCGTTGATTGTGATCGAGGAAAACTCGGCGAACGATCAACAACAGACGAGCGTTTCCGTCGCAGTAAGTACAGGAACGGTCGATCTAAGTACAGCTACCTACGTCCAGGGTTCGAAGTCACAAGTCATCGTTGCTGGCGCAGCTGCCTCGTTAGCTCCGGAAAGCGCGGCGCGTGTGCGGAATGACCCCGGAGGTGAGCAGCATGAAATCCTCGTCACGAATGGTTCCGCGATGGTGGCGCGAAACGATCAGGTCGTGAAACTCGGCACTTACGAAGGCGCCCGCTTCAAGAATGACGACAAGGAAATCGAAAAAGTAAAGGAGATTGGGCCACCAACACCGATTTCCCCGGCCAACATGATGCCGCTGTTTTCATCAGCCACGACTCACATCAAGGATGTTGAGTTTTCGTGGACTCCCATGACCAATGCTTTGCAATATCGTCTCCGCATTTCCCGCAATCCTTATTTTTCATCGCTGGTTGTGGATCGGCGTGTCGATGTAGCAGATGTGACAGTCACGAGTCTGGGAGAAGGCGCTTACTACTGGTCAGTGCAGTCTTACGATGCAAATGGAAAACCATCAGTCGAGAGCGAAAAGAACCGGTTCACGATCATTCCGAAAGGCAAAGAAACCGCTGCAATCAATCTGGACCTCGATCCGTTTGTTCAGCACGGGCACGTAATCGAGGTAACCGGAAAGACCGAAATCGGCGCAAGGGTGATGGTCAATGGCAGAGAAGTACCCATGGTGGCGAATGACGGATCGTTCCATTACTTCACACCACCGCTTCCAAATGGTGAGAGCTTGATCACGATTACGGCTCAAAACGCCCAGGGAGGCGTGAATACGCAGCAGAAGAAGATTGTGATTCAGTAAGACCGGTTGAGAGTATCCGATCGGGCAGGAACTTTCGTTTCAAGCATGAGGCTGGGAAGTCTCATAAAATTAAAACTTAAGGCCTCCAGACCAAAAGGACTAACCGACCCCAGGTTCGCCCTTGCGCGATCCGCGGCCTAATGTGGCAAGAGAGAGTAACGGTTATGTCGACCAACGGATTTCATAACGGCGGATCACGATTTCACAATATGCGGTCGTTGTTCAGCGTTTTCTCCAGCGACTTGGCAATCGACCTTGGCACTGCAAACACATTGGTCTATGCGCGCGGTAAGGGCATCGTGGTCAACGAGCCTTCGATCGTCGCACTCAACAAGAACACCAATGAGGTTGAGGCAGTCGGCAAAGAGGCGAAGGAAATGCTCGGGCGCACCCCGGGCAACATCGTCGCGATCAAGCCGATGAAGGACGGAGTCATCGCTGACTTTAAAGTCACCGAGAAGATGCTGAACTACTTCATTCAGAAGGCGCACAACCGCAAGATGCTCGTGCATCCGCGAATAGTGATTGGTGTGCCTTCCGAAATTACGCAGGTGGAAAAGCGCGCCGTCATGGACTCGGCGTACCGCGCGAAGGCAAGCGAAGTGCACCTGGTCGAGCAAGCGATGGTGGCCGCGATCGGCGCCGGGTTACCGATTACTGAGCCAAGCGGCAACATGGTGGTCGATATCGGTGGCGGCACGACCGACATCGCTGTGATCTCATTGAGCGGTATTGTGTACTCGAGATCGGTACGGATGGCTGGTAATCAAATGGACGAAGCCATCATGAACTATCTGAAGCGCAAATATAACCTCCTGATCGGCGAGCGCACGGCCGAGCAGATCAAGATTGAAATCGGCAGCGCGTATCCGCTCGACAAGCCGCTCACAATGGAAATCAAGGGTCGGAACCTGATCGAAGGCGTACCGAAGACGATCACGGTCGACGACAGCGAGATAAGGGAAGCACTCAGCGAGTGCGTGTCAACGATCATGAACGCCATTCGCGTGGCTCTGGAACGTACACCTCCAGAGCTATCTGCGGACATCAGCGATCGTGGCATTGTGCTTACGGGCGGTGGCGCGCTGCTGAAAAACCTCGATAAGCGTATTCGCGAAGAAACCGGATTGCCGGTCTCGATTGCGGATGACCCACTCTGCAGCGTGGTGCTAGGAACCGGCAAAATGCTCAGCGACTTCAAATTGCTGCGCAAGATCTCGATCGAATAACAGTTTCAGGTTTCGAGTTTCGGGTGTGTTTGGCCCGTTGCTGCACCTTGAAACTTGAAATACGGAACTTGCAACTGCTCCCATGGAATCCGTCCTAAGCCGGTATCGAAACCTGATCATCCTGGTGGGCGTTCTATTTGCCCAGGTTCTGGGTTTAGCTGTTCAAGTCAAGCGCACCAGTGACACCCAGGAGACCCGCTTGATCCGGGTCTGGACCGTGAGCGCGGTAACTCCATTCGAAAAAGCGATCGTGTGGTTCCGTCACTCCACATACAACGTCTGGCACAACTACATGTACCTGCGCGGAGTCCGGCAGGAAAATCGCGACCTCAAAGCTGAAATAGAACGTCTCCGCATCGAGCACGTGCGCCTGCAGGAAGATGCCGAGCAGGCACGCCGCCTTCAGGCCTTGCTGGCATTCAAGGAAGAATATATTTCGCAGACTCTAGCAGCGCAGGTGATTGGCGCCACGGGCAGTGAGTCTTCGCGCGCCATCTTCATCGATAAGGGGTCCAAGGACGGTCTCGATCACGACATGCCCGTCGTTACGGCTGACGGAGTCGTGGGTAAGGTACTCCAGGTTTACAAAAGTACAGCTTTGGTTCTGCTCTTGAATGACCAGACGAGCGGCGTGGGAGCGATCCTTGAGAAATCTCGGGTGCAAGGAGTCGCAAAGGGAACAGCTACGGGCGAGCTCGTTTTGGACCGCGTGATGAGCGATGAGGCAGTCCAACCCGGTGAAAACGTTCTGACCAGCGGTGGAGATCGTATCTTCCCCAAGGGCTTGCCGTTGGGTACGGTCACCAAGGTGACGCCAGGCTCAGAAGTTTTCTTGAACATACGAATCAAACCGTCCGCCAACCTCGCGAGATTGGAAGAAGTACTGGTAATCACGAAAAAGGAAGAAAAGCAGGCTGTGGCAGAGGGAACGCCTTCGACCCGCGCTGCCGACGTGCTCGCGCAACGACTACCGAGTGTTCCTGACAAGCATGCGGTGGATGCAAGCAAGACTGACCAAGCGCCGAAGCCCGCTCCTGAGGCTGCAACCACTGCGCCCAAGCCGAATACTCCAGGAACTGCAAGTCAATCAAAGCCAGCCCCGAAGATTAATCCCGCAGTTCCACCTCGGCCGGAGGGAGTGTCGGCGCAGCAGCAACGCACGCCCGCCATTAAGACAACCTCATCTCAACCCGAAGCCGGTGCAACGCTCGTAGAAAGATCCGCAAAGCCCGCGACGGCTCAGCCCGCTACTCAGACAGGTGCTCCACCACAATAGCGTGCCCATCACTTACACGTCCGGCGAGCAAGTCGAGGTTTATCGGTTCAGTGTTCCGGTGACCATCGCCGTACCGTTAGTAGCGGTATTTCTCCAGGCCTACTTGCCACTGCATTTCCACTTTTTTTCCATTTTTGATCTACCTCTCCTGGTAACTATTTTTTTTGCAATGGCGCGACGAAGCCAGGTGGCTGGGCTATTGACTGGCGGCATCATTGGCCTTCTGCAAGATTCTCTGACGCATCAGCCGATTGGTATTTATGGAATCGCCAAAACTATTGTGGGTTACAGTGCTTCTTCGCTCGGCATCAGGCTGGATGTGGAAAATGCGGGAGCCCGGTTTCTTGTTGTCCTCGTTTTCTACACTCTGCATCAGATCATCTACATACTCGTTGCGCGTGGATTGGTCCGCTTAACATTAGCGTGGAATTGGCAGCATGAGGTCGGGTCTGCGCTGGCCAATGCCTTCCTGGGTGTCTTTCTTTTTTTCCTGCTCGACCGATTCAAACAACGCGCCTAAGCATCAGTGCCCACCAATTGATATCCAGATCAACGCCGCTACTGTGGCCGCCGACAACGTGCTTAGAAAATTAACTGCATTGTTAGTGAGCCTGCCTTTCTGCTCGAATAGTGCCCCGAGATAGCTGTCGAAGAACATCCCGGACAGCGCTGCTAGTGACGCGATGCCAAAGCCATGAAAGGGAATCAATTTCCCAAGGAACGGCACTGCGGCAACGATGAGAGCCGCGATTATGCCGGCAATCGATCCTGGAAAACTGACCGCGCCGTTTGTGCCAGCATTCACTAGCTGGCCGGTCGTGATTAATCGCGCAGACCTGGAATTCGCCTGACCGAATTCACTGGAGACCGTATCGGCCGCTGCTTCGGCGAGCGCAGCCGTGAAGGCAAGCACAAAAACTGATTGGCCGAGTGACGCATAGAGACAAGCACACGCCGCTGCTGTGCTGAGATTAGCCAAGACCTGGGCAGCATTACGCCCACCATGTTGTTCGGCTGTCCCTAGCTGTTGCTTCCGCCGGTAGCCAAGACGCGTACATAACCACGTTAGCGCGAACACCAATACCAAGGTGGCAATGCCGATCGGCCCAATTGCAAGGAACATGCAGAAGCAAATGATTCCACCGACAACACTGCCCGAAGGAGTAACGCCGCGCACGAGTCGCGCCAGAGCTGTGAATAGTAGAGTTACGACGCCTGCAATTGCCAGTCGAGAAGGATTGGCTCCAATCCAACTAAATGGAAACAAATATGCGAGATAGCTCATGACCCAAGCAGCCCAGCGTGGAAGGTAACACGGACATGCCAATAATGGCCCCGAAGACAGGAAGTTAAGCCACGATTACTAGGCCTATCGATGGGTGGCACACATCATCTAGGGCTTTACGTTGTGATACTCCTGTCAGTGCTGGAGTTACCGTGTCTTTTTTGTAAGCTACACTCTAAAGGCTTTGCGCGAAGCGCAGCGAAAGCGCTTCCTCTGGGGCTAAAAATGGCAGCTTCGGTCTGGTCGGGTTATCTGACGTTTGGACTCATCTCGATGCCGGTACGGCTATTCTCCGGTGCGCGCAGTTCGACAATTTCTTTCAACATGTTGCATCGCACCGATAAGCAGCGGATCAAGCAGCAATACTACTGTCCGGCAGATAACCAGGTTGTTGATCGCAGCGACATTGTAAAGGGGTACGAGTACCGCAAGGGCGAGTACATCGTTATTGAGCCCGAGGAGATCAAGAAGATCGAACCTAAGACGGCGAAGACCATGGAAATCTTAGAATTCGTCAAGACGAACGAAGTCGACCCCGTCTATTTCGAATCGTCTTACTACATGCTGCCCGAAGAAGCAGGACGCCGACCGTACGCGCTTCTGACCAAGGCACTCGAGGAAAGCGAATACGTTGCCATCGCGAAACTCACGATGCACAACCGGGAGTACACCGTCTTCTTACGTCCGCACGAAGGCGGACTGATGCTGCACACAATGTATTACGAAGAAGAAGTGCGGAAAGTGGAAGGGTTCGGAGCTCCAGACGTCAATCTAAAGGACGCAGAAGTTAAAGTCGCTCACCAACTGATTGAGGCGCTCGCAGATGAGTGGGATCCCAAAAAATATCACGATACATTCCAAGAGAACTTGAAGCAGTTGATTGAAACGAAGCTCGAAGGCGGCGAGATCGCCGAGGTCGAAAAGCCGAAGAAGTTGGCCCCGGTGATCGACCTTATGGCAGCCTTAAAGCAAAGCTTAGCCGAGACGGAAGGCAAGAAGAAACCTGCCGCAACCTCTCACGCGTCGAGCGCCAAGGTAAAACGAGGGCGTGCCTGAGTAAGAAAATTCGAATAGCCCAAATTGCTGTAGGCATATTTTCGGCCTAAGCTTTTCCTACCTCACATCACGAAAGGCGACCGCCGCCGTGTTCCGCGCATCGTACCCTGCAAGGTGCGATCGGCGTGCCCGTCGTTCTGCAAGTGGCGCATCTGCTCACAAGTCGTTAAAATTACAAGTTTCCAAACGCATTGATCCTTCGGAGTGTGGATGAGGAAGTTTGCGCAACTAAGCGTCGCGGCCGTAGTCGCATTGATTATGAGCGGATGCGGTGATGTTTATCGCCCGGTAGTCATCCCAAACCCACCGCCAACGCCTGATCCTAAGCCTGCCCACAATGCTTTCGTCATCAGCAATAACGGATTGAGCAAAGGCACAGGCATGCAGGTGAATGTATCTGGTGATACGAACATGGGAGTCATCCCGCTTGGAATTGAACCTCAACACGCTTCGCTGAACGGAACCGGGACGCGTGTCTTGACCGCCAACTCCCTTAGCGATACCGCGAGCATCTTCGTCCCAGCGTCGACATTTAGCATCATCGCGAAAATCGCGGACGTGGTGCTTCCCAGTGGTTTCAATCCAAGTTTTGTCACTACGACCGAGACGACTTCCTTCTATGTGGGAGGCAGCGGTCGGAATTCGTCTCCGCCTTCGGTCGCATTTGTGAATGGCTCGAACGTCGCCGGTGCCGACATTCAAGCCCTGCCGGGGTCCGTTGGAACCACTATTTCGATGGCAGAAACTCCTGACACGCGGAAACTGTATGCAGCAAGCTCCAACGGCAATTCTGTTACGCCGATCAACGTCATCGATCACACATTGAATGCATCGATTCCGGTGACAACACCGGTCTGGGTCACCGCTAGATCCGACTCCGGACGTGTGTACGTGTTGAGCCAGGCGGATGGCTCGTTGCTCGAGATCAATCCGGTGGATGATTCCACGGTGCCGAACACGGTGGCTGCGGGAGCGGGAGCGAATTACATGTCATACGATTCGCACCGTAATCGGTTGTACATTCCAAACACCGCGGCCGGTAATGTGACTATCGTCAGTGTGGCGGGAGACCACGCAGTCACACTGAACACACTCACATCCTTTCCCATTGCATCGCGAGTGGACTCAGTGGCTGACAAACACGAACCATTAGCGTGCACGGGATCTGTTACGCCTTTGAATGTCAGTGGCTTGCCTGATGGAAGTCGCTTTTATGTTACAGGCAAGTTCGTCGGAACATGCTCCAACGCCAATGAGACTGTAACGTGTGTTGCCGGGACGTTAGGCCAACCAACGAGTGCGACCGTCTGTTTTCAAGAAAGTGTGTTTTTGTCGAACGATTTCAGCCTGCACAGCACCATTGCCATTCCGCCGCTACCCATCACACCGGGAAGCGCACAGGGTTTTTGTGAAACTACGCGCTTTCGGGTGACGATGGCGAGCTCGGCCGACAGTTCGAAAGTCTATTTGGGGAGTTGCGATGCTGGTGGGGTAGCAATAATCAGAAGCGATATTGATCAATTCAGCGCTTTTCTTTTTGCGCCGCCCAGTGCCGGGACCAGCTCCGGGGGCGGTGCGCCTCCACCTCAAAATCCTGTGTTCGTTTTGGCAGGGCAGTAGAAGGTGAGATTCAGCGGCCGGCAGCTGCAGAGCGTTCCGCACGACGACGGCGGTTATAGCGAAGTGCAATATTCATAAACATGCAGCCGCGCGCCGTCTCGAAACACATCACAAGGGCTTCGGTGTCCTCGCTGCTCTTCGCTCCATGTTCGGAAGTATGAACGAGCGGTGGATGCACCCGGAAGTGAAAGCCTTGGTCGTTCAACGCCGTCACCGCATTGCCGGTAATTTGGTTTGCAAGTTCGCAGACTGTTTCCCGAATTAGGTCGTCGGACTCCTGCACTTCAGTACCAGCGAAGTGGCTGGCAACGCGCACCGCTGTGTCTGGAGCGAGGTCGAGGATGATGCGTCCTTCGATGTCGCCCGTCAGAATGATTTCAGCCGCGACGCCTTTGCGCCGGTACGCTTCCTCTTCCATGCTCAGATTGCCGATCGACGTGGGGCAGTCGAGTCCCTGCGCCAACACAGCATCGGCTGCATTGATAAAGGGCTGGATGAGATCCATTCGCATCGTTAGACTCCCACACTCGCTGCGCTTGCGACTGCTCCATCTTCTCCCATCACGTACTTAATCACTTCATACAGAACCTCGGCTTTGACTGGCTTCTGGACAAAGTGACGAGCACCACGTTGCAATGCGGCGACGATGTTCTCCTGATAACCGACCGATGAGACCATGACGATACGTGCTTCCGGGTGAGAGCGGACAATTTTCTCGGCCGCTTCAATTCCTTCCATCTGCGGCATCGTGATGTCCATCAAGACGATGTCGGGATGCGTGCGATCGTACTCGGCGATTGCGGTTAGACCGTCACCGGCTTCACTCGCCACATTTCCCCCAAAGCTTTCGATCATCCGCGCCAGATTCTTCCTGGCAAACACGGAGTCGTCCACAATGAGGTAGCGGACCGGTTGCCCGTCTTTACTGCGTTTGACCGCGTTGAACTGCTCCATAACAACCTCCCATGCAAGTACTGCCTTATCACGGCGTCTCAAACGACGCCAGATGACCCTAGTTTTGTCCGCCGTGAGCGGCCTTTCGTCCCAAGGCTTTGTCACGGTTACTTCCGTCAGTCGCGCATTGTGCCTGCAGCGTGCTGGCGAGCCCCTCTAAAGCAACAACCCGAAGAGCATAGCCGCGCTCAATCGCTGCCTTGGGCATGCCATAGACCACGCAGGATTGCTCATTTTGGGCGATGGTCATTCCACCCGCGGCCTTGACTACGCCCAGCCCCTCGGCTCCGTCGTCGCCCATTCCTGTCATGAGAACAGCGACTACCAAGGGACCAAACTCATGGGCAGCGCTGCGGAATAGCACGTCGACAGACGGCCGATGCCCATTGACTCGATCTTCATCGGTTAGAATGGCCACATTTCCGAGTGGCAATTTCTTCGTTTTAAGATGGCGGTTTCCGGGGCAGATCAGAGCACGTCCGGGAAGTAATAAGTCGCCCGACTGCGCTTCTTTCACCTGAATCGCGCACGTCTCGTTCAGGCGACGCGCAAACATGTCGGTGAAACCATCTGGCATATGCTGCACGACCAGAATCGATCCGGGGAAATCCCCTGGTAATTGAGAGAGAACATATTGCAACGCGTTCGGACCACCAGTCGACACACCGATCACCACGATGCGAGTAGGCACAGCTGCGAGCGCCGGATCTGCTTTGATGGCAGTGTTCTTGTAGAGTGCTGGCGGAATTGGAGTGACGCGTACTCCTTTGGACTGTGCAGCAGCTTTGATTTTGGTGATCAGCTCCACGGCAATGTCCCCCATGTGAGTGGAGACATCGCTGGGCTTCGCCACAAAGTCGAAGGCGCCGAGCCCCAACGCCTTCAGCGTAATGGAAGCCCCCTCCGTACTGTGGGAACTGACCACGATCACCGGAACAGGATGCTGCCGGATGATTGCTTTCAGCATATCGATTCCGCCCATCCCAGGCATCTCAAGATCAAGTGTCACCACATCTGGATTTAGTTCCTGAAGTTTTCGCAACCCAAAACTACCATCCATTGCTGTACCAACGACCTGAACGGACGGATCGCGTTCAATGATCTGCGGAATGAGCTTGCGCATCAGCGCAGAGTCATCCACCACGAGCACGCGAACTGGCTGGCTCATGCGTGTCCTCCTGCAGAGGCAGAATTTCCGTGAGAAGAACGCTCGGCATGAGGCAACAGAATTTCGGACACAGTTTCCCCGCTGCGGGGACGAACTCGTGTGTACTGCTCGATGATCGCGGCTAGATTCAATACGAGTACCACCCGGCCATCTCCCATGATGGAGGCGCCGCTTACAAGGTTCGTCGAGATTGCCTGGTCATCCAAAGCCTTGATGACAAGCTCTTCTTCACCATCCAAGGAATCCACAATCAGTCCGAACTTGCGCTCTGCAACAGTGATGACCAGCACAAATAGTTTGTCCTTCTGGCTTCCCGATGCTGAGAGCGGGCGACGCCCCAGTCGAACCAATGGCAGCACTTCTTCGCGAAGAGTCAGAATCTCGTGGTGGTCCACTTTATGGACTTCGGACTCTGTCGTTCGAGCGATTTCTGCGACCGCGTTGAGCGGAATGGCATAAAGACGATTCGCAACCCGGAACAGAATTGCTTTGATGATCGCAAGCGTGAGCGGCAAACGCAGGCGGAACGTAGTTCCACTTCCCGGTCTCGAATCAACGTCGACGCTACCTTTTAATCGCTGTATCACGCTTTGCACGACGTCCATTCCGACGCCCCGTCCGGAAATTTCAGTGATCTCTTGCGCCGTGCTGAAGCCTGGGCGGAAGATCAACTGCAAAACTTCAGTTTCATTGAGGCGAGCAAGTTCTTCGCTGGTGACAAACTTCTTTTCGATTGCTGTGGCTCGCACGCGTTCGACATCGATGCCGCGCCCGTCATCCGAAATTTCTACGACCACCTGGTTGGCTTGGTGATACGCATTCAATCGAACAGTCCCATGCTGTGGCTTTCCAGCAGCTAGCCGTTCTTGAGCGGTCTCAATGCCGTGACCGATGGCATTTCGCACAAGATGGGTAAGCGGTTCCGCAATGGTATCGAGGATCCCCTTATCGAGATCCGTATGCTCGCCGCTGATTGCAAGTTCCACATTCTTGCCGCACTGCCTCGAGACATCCCGCGCCAGTCGCGGAAATCGCCGGAAGAGTTGGTCTACCGGTACCATGCGGATCTTCATCACCGATCGCTGAAGGTCATTCAAGACGCGCGCCTGAAAAGCCATGGCGTCCACAAATTTCCCACGGACTGGGTGCCGAGGGTCGCCAGCAATTAGCTCGTTGAGAGTTTGTTGCAGCATGGATTTCGCGATGATGAGCTCTCCAACGAGATTGAGGACGTTATCGATGCGGTCCGCATCAACGCGCAAAATGTTCTCCAGATGTGCGCTACCCGCGGCTGCCCCAGCAGTCTCATTGTGATTGGATTCCTGGTCGAGAGTGACAACAGGCTCAGGAGGGCTAATTCGGTCATTTTGAGCCAGTGTGGCCCTGCTTCCAGGCCCATCGAACAGTTCTACTTTCACCTTTGAAGCGACTGTAGGAATTTTTGCCTTAGCGGCAATTTGTGCGGCACTGCTTGAACTTGCGATGACGAATGCAAGAGTGCGGGCGACAGGCGCTGCCGCCGGCGGATGTTGTGCGAGCACGTCACCGATGGACGCTAGGGCGGAAAGGACGAGCTGCTTTCCCGCCAGAGGCAGAGCACAGTGCGGATCAAGCGTTACATGAACGTGATGCAAGATGCGGCCGGCATTTAGCGCCTGCGTGATTGCAAGCTGTTCATACTCTGTCCATGGAATCGGTTTCTTGCTGCTCTTACGGCCTAGAACCTCTATCTCCGCCGGCGCCTTGGCCACGAGTTTGCGAAGTATGTTCTTGAGGGCTGTCGTAGAAGGTGGTTTCTCACCCTGGCGGTACGCGTTAAGCATCGAACCGAATAGATCGGCCGCATTCAGCACCACATCCACTAGAGATGCATCCTTGCAGGCCGAATCCAGTGCCAGAGCATCTTCCATCTTGTGAGCAATCTCGCTGAGGTCACGATATCCGCAAGCGGCTGCGTCGCCCTTCAGCGTGTGGACCGTGCGCCGAATGCCGCGCACAACCTCGGTATCAGCTGGCAGTTTTTCTAGTTGGAGGGCGCCGTCGTTCAGGGCTTGGAGTAATCCCTCGGCAGACTCGAAAAACAGTTCCCGCAGTTCCGCGGCGCGCTCATCGTTGCGCTCTTTCATGCACGACCCTCGATGCGCTGATAAGCGGTTCCGGAGTTTCGATGCACCATCTGGAACTTATCCGTCAGACCCAGCAAGCTTTCTGCGTGTCCGACGAACAAGTAACCACTGGGATTTAAGCAACGATAGAACTTGTCGACCAGTCGACGTTGTTCTGCCTCATCGAAGTACATCATTACGTTGCGACAGAAAATCACGTCATTACGCTGGGGCAAGAACTCCGTCTTCAGATTGTGAAAATCGATGTGGACAAGTTCCTTGACTGCCTTCTTAACTGCGTATCGGTCGCCAACTTTGTCGAAGTAGCGAAGGCGATAGCTGTACTCCACCGATGCCATCTGTGTCTCGCTGTATGTGGCTTCCTGCGCGGAGCGCAATACGGGATAGCTGATATCGCTCGCCATGATTTCTACCCGCCAAGGTGGAGGAATCAGAGGCTTCGGCGAGGGCATCTCAAATGGCAGTGGATTGCGCAAATAGTAGTAAGCCAGCGCGTCGGTGACGAGCATTGCCAGCGTGTAGGGCTCCTGGCCCGTCGAGCAGCCCGCGCTCCAGAAACGGAGAGAAAAATCGCGCCGCTCCTGCTTGCGGTGGAGCATGTCCTCGAGCACGAACTTATGAAACAGATCTAGCTGCGCCTTATTACGGAAGAAGCTGGTTTCATTGACGGTGAGGTTTTCGAGCAGGCGGGCGAGTTCTTGTTTTCCGTTGTGGCTGATCAGCAATCGGTAGTAGCTATAGAAGGAGTCAAGCTGGCACTCTCGCAAACGACGTTGCAAGCGATCTTCAAGGAAGTGTGTGCGACGCTCATCGAAATGCATTCCACATTCCTGGTAGACGAGCGCCTGCAACAGTTTCAGTTCGGCTTCCGTAAGGATCGGTGTGCCCGTAGAACTCATATGCTCAGCGGCTGCGCCCCGCGGTGGCTGCTTCAGCGTTGCGATTCGCGAGCGCCCCTTCGTTCCCGCTCGCCGATTCAGTGCGAACTTCCAGAAGTCGGTTCACGTCAATCAGCACGATTAATCGTCCGCGTAGCTTCGCCAGACCAGTGACGCAATTCAAGCTCCCCTGCTCAAAGACGTCTGGAGGTGGCTCGATACTGTCTTCTGGAATCTTGAGAACTTCTGAAGCTGAATCAACGATCAATCCGCAGAGTTTTCCTTTGTGTTCTACGACGAGGATCCGATTCGCGCGATGCGCGTTGGGAACACTGACTCCAAAACGTTTACGAAGATCGATGATGGAGACGATCTTGCCCCGCAAGTTGATCACCCCTTCGACATATACGGGTGAGTCAGGCACGGCGGTGATGGACGGCACACGAACGATCTCATGCAGAGAAGTGATCGGTAAGCCGTACGTTTCCCGTCCGACTTCAAACCCGACGATGTGTAACTCTCGCGTCATGGAGTCTAGGACTGTGAACCTGCTGCCGCGGCTGCCTGGCGGGCTCCGGTACGTATGACCCGATTCTCAGCAGGCCGAGAAGTCTCAGTAGTACGCAGCGTGAAGCTGTCCATCGATGTGAGCAGGTCGCGCGACATCTTGGACATCTGCTCCGCCGAAGCCGCTAATTCCGCTGAACCGGAGGTGGAGGACTGCACCAGTTCTCGCATCCGTTCCATTGCCTTAACGACCGCGTTTGCACCTGATGCCTGCTCTTCTACCGCAGAATTGATTTCGTGAGTGATCTCGTTCAGGCGTGTGGTGGCTCGTGCAATTTGCGCCGAACCGTGGGACTGTTCGTTCGTTGCAGCCCCGATTTCCTGCGCAAACTTGTAAACCTCTGTCACAACGTTAGAGATCTTACGTAGCGCAGCATTCAGGTCCTGGCCCAGATTCAAACCCTCATTCACGATCGAGGTACTCTTCTCCATGTTGTCGACCGCCTTGCGCGCTTCTTTCTGGATACTCTGGATCAGTTCGGAAATCTCTTTGGTCGATTGTGCAGACTTCTCGGCAAGCTTCCGGACTTCGTCAGCAACGACAGCGAAACCCAAACCGTGTTCACCGGCGCGCGCCGCTTCGATGGCGGCGTTGAGGGCAAGTAGGTTGGTCTGTTCGGCAAGATCGTCGATGACTTCGATGATTTTTCCAATGTCGTCCGCTCGTGTTCCAAGGGCGTCGATGATCTCACCCGATGAATGAATCGTGCTGTTGATGCGGTTCAGGCCGTCCGTGGCCTTCTCCATGGTGCCAATTCCGGCGTGCACTTCATCGCGGGAGCGATTGGAGATATCGAGAAGTACCTTAGCGGTGTCGGCGACTCGCTGAATCGAGGCGACCATCTGATCGATCGACGCGGAGGTCTCACTGACGCTCGAGGCCTGGACCTGCGTACTTTTGACCATGTTTTGCACGTTGACGCTCATCTCGTGCATCGTGCTGGTCACTTCATCGATAGCGGATGACGTCTGCAGACTGATCTTGGCAGACTCATCCGATGCGCCCGCAACCTGGCTGGATGCGCTTGCGACTTGAGACGCGGCATCGCGGCCATTCTTGACAAGGCTGCGCAGCCCTTCGACCATCCGCAGGAATGCGTTGCCTAGCGTGTCATTCTTCGAGCGCGGTTGGACATCCACGGTCAGATCTCCGCCGGCAATAGCTTCTGAAACATCTGCCATTTCGCGGAGATACTTCACCATTCCATTGAACGTGCGTGACAGTTCACCAATTTCGTCATCGCGCTGGATTTCGATCTTATGTTCAAGATCGCCAGCGTCGCCGATTTGACGGCTTACTTTCATCAATTGAGCGAGCGGTTCGGTGATTGATCTCGCACTTCGATAAGCGATTACTGTTCCCAATCCGAGCGCTAGCAAAGTGCTGATAAGAGCGATGGCAATCGTGCCGGTTGCGGCCATCTCATCTGATCGATGGCGATCCTCCACGATCTTCTTGTTTTCCTCATTGGCCGTTTCAAGATAGTCGTTGGAACTGCGCATCCAGGAAGCTGCGTCTTTTTGGAGATAAAAAATTTGTAATTCCGCAACCGTTGCGTTACCGCCGTCCACTTCTTTGCGCTTATCCGTCAGAGGCGTTGCAAAGTCTCGAACCCAGTTCTCTTCCTGTGTCTGAAGTTTCTGGAGAACGCTTTTCTGCGCATCGGTACTCGACAGTTCGATTGCCCTCTGGATCTTGGATGTGAGTGAGCGCACTCCATCGTTCATGCGGTCTACTTCACGGCTGTCGCCGCTGAGCAAGTAACTGTTGAGAAACAACCGGTTCTGCAACATCTGAAACTTCACGTTGTCGGTTGCTTCTCTCATCTCAAGCGAAGCTTGCGCGGCCGCCTTGGCTGCGTGTTCGCGTTGGACGGCGATCCAATTGACGACAAACAACAAGACAACCATCGCCAGGACAGCGCCAAAATTTACGTAAAGTTTCTTGCCGATCGTCATTTCCCGACCTCCGGGTGCCTTACTCGAGGGGGTTAAACCGGAATTCAACGAGACCCGTGGTCTCCTCCGCAGCTGACTCGAACCGCCATTTCTTGACCGCGTCCGTGGCAGCGGTTGCGAGGAGCGGGTGTCCCCCCACCACTTTTGAATTCTTCACTGTGCCATTTGGGGCCACAACGATTTGCAGTTTCACCGTGCCGCTGATGTTCATGCGGCGCGCAAGCTCCGGGTAACCGGGTTGCACCTTTGTCTTGATCTTCCGGTTGATTTCTTCCTGCGCATGCGCAGCCGTCATGATGAGCAAGAAAGACAAAACCAGGGTCGCAAGAGTTTTCAAGCGCAGCCGTGCTGTTCTGCCAAGCACAAACGCACCTCCGGAATTTTCACTTCTGACGATAACGGCAATGCGTTCTCGGCTCTACATCAATGTGGGTTCAGGCGATTACTTTAGTTATCAAATAAAGCATTCTGGAAGAGTGAGTTACCTTGCTCGAGCGAGTAAAGTTCTGAGAGGGAATTACCTCCGATGAAGAGTTGCTCTCAGGTTGAGACTTGGTTTTAAACCGGGAAACACGGCAGTTTCTTACCTTGACACTCACCTGCGTATTCGCTTGACTCAAAATGAGATTGGAAGGTAATTTTCCAATATATTCAATGACTTAACGACATTGAATGTTGGCTTTGCCCTTTGCGAATGCAATTTGACCCAGCGACCCTCGCCCAAGACTTCGATGAGTCTTTTCAGAAGCTGTTGCTGCGCGTCTCTGAGACAGCTTCTTCCGGCATAGAGGATTCGGCACTCATCACCATGTTTTGCCGCTCCACGCGCGAATTCTTTCAGGTCAGCGGGACTTATTTTTGGCAGCTGGTGGGAGTTGGAGAGTTGGCTTGCACAGCTGCCGACGGCGTGCTGGCATCGGAAATACGCGGTCGAAAACTCCGAGCACCCACACCCTCGATCGCCCTGGATGCAGTTCGCTCACGCCGTACTATCGTCGCGAATTATCTCGACCGTGAGAATTATCCACTCGCAGCAGAATCCGGAACCCGCGCCATCATGGCCGCCCCTCTTGTCGTCTGTAATGAGGTGATCGGAGCACTGGCCTTTGTCCACGAATCCGATCCAGGTTTTTTCAATGACGACCTGGGAGCAAAGGCGACGATTTTGGCGGGGCAATTGGGAAGTCTGCTCGAAGCCTCTCGTCTCAACAAACTATCCCGTGAGGAGCATCGGCGTGCGCAGATTTTGGCCGACGTTGCGCATGCCCTCAATGCGGTGCCCGACGTCAACTCGGTCATCGAGGCGCTTGCCGATCGGATTCGTGGACTGCTGCGGACACGTGTTGCCTGCATCCTGATGAAGCGGGATGCAGGATTTGACCTCGTTGCAGTAGCTGGGGAAACACCTCAGACGGCAAATGCGGTTCGGGCGCGACATGGCCGCAGTGGATTACGCTTTGCTCAGGATCTAGCGGAACGAGCCATCTCGGCAGGAGAGCCGATTTCGATTTCCGTCGGGTCGGAATCTCACTCGATGGGGGATTTGCTGCCGCCCGGTACTCTGATTGCCGCTCCGTTCCGCACTTCGCGCACTCATGGTGCTGTCCTGGTTTATCCGCGACTAACCGAACCTTTCACTGCAGATGAGCGGTCGCTGGTCGCATCTGTTTGCAGTTTCGGAGCGGTCGCAATTGCTAATGCAGAACTGTATGGTACGGCGCGCGATCAGGCCCGCGAACTGCACCAGTTGCTGGAAATCTCCTCCCAGCTTGGGGCAATCGGCGAATTAGATCGTTTTTTGCAGACGTTTGTCATGCGAGCCGCCGACTTCCTGCAGTTCGGGAGATGCTTCATTGGACTCCTCGAGGAAGGAACCTTTCGCGTCCAGTGGGGAGTCGAGCATGGTCAGGCTCGGCGCGTAGATCTGCAATTCCCTGACGGACTCGCAGCCCAGGCACTCCGGAGCAAAGACGTTTTTTGGACCAACGATGCAACCGAGATACCGGGAGCGAACCTCGACGCCATCAGTCGATACAACATTCGACAGCTGCTGGCGGTACCACTATTAGGCGCTGATGGGCACGTGTTCGGAATGTTCGGAGTTTTGGACCGTTTAGATGGTGAATCCATATCGCCCGAAGATATCCGCCGAGCGAAAGTACTGGCCGCGCAGGCGGCGGTAGTGCTGGAGTCAACACGCACTCTCTACCTTTCCGATCAACACCGTAATCGTGCTGAAGCGCTAGTTGGTCTGGCGCGCGAACTGAGCACGTTATTGAATCTGCCCGAATTCATCCGCCGGTTCGCGTCACGAGCGGCTGAGATGATGGGCGCACGTTGTGCAGCGATCGTGCAACTGTCCGATCCTGGCTTAGAAATCGGCGTCCTGGCGGGTGGCGTAGATCCTTCCTCTATTGACCGTTCGCTAGTTCAAAAGTTGAGCCGAGCCTTAGCCAGTCAAGCCACAGCCGCCGCGCCATTCCACTTGTTTTCGACGGCTGCGGAGCTGATAGGGCCCGAACTAGCCGAAGCGCTCGGATGGAAGGACTGTACGTTGGCCCGCATGACGAGCGCATCTGGAGAGTTAGTGGGATTGCTCTGCTTGGCGGACCGAGGCCGTCCGGCTACAAGCGAAGAACAGGAACTGCTGGAAGCAATTATCAGTCACGCAACGGTTGCTCTCGAAAACACCCGCTTGTTCACACGCATGGAGCAGGCGAGTCGTCACTGGATGGAGATCTTCGATGCGATCACAGATTTCATCGCGGTACATGATGAGTCGCATCATATTTTGCGAGTGAATCGTTCATTGGCCGAGTTCATCGGCGTACCGCCGTCAGAACTCGTTGGCGTTCACATGCGCGCTCTGGAAGCGCTTTCCCCCGGATCCGTTCACGCCTGTCCGTTCTGCCGCAGTGGGGACGTTAAAGAAGACTACGTCTATCCGATGCTGGAACGCACTTACCTTGTTTCCACGTCGCGGATCCACGGCGCGGGCACTGAGACGCTGCAAACCGTGCATGTGCTCAAGGACATCACCGATCGCCGCGAAGCCGAACGCCGCTATCGAGAACTATTCGACACGATCCAGGAAGGTTTGTTTTTCTCGACGCCGCAAGGCAGGTTCGTAGAAGTGAACGACGCCCTTGTCCGCATGCTTGGCTATACGAATCGGGAAGAGTTGCTACAAGTCGACATACCAACGCAGGTCTACCTTCATCCAGAGCGCAGAAAGCGCATCGAACAGGAACTGAAACTTCAAGGTGCCGTAAAGAATTACGAAGAAACTCTCCAGCGAAAAGATGGCTCCCTGATTCACGTTCTGATCAACTCCTTCGCGGTGACCGATGCTTACGGAACCATCCTGCAGTATCGCGGCCTCATGCTCGACGTCACCGGGCTGAAGACCTCGCAGATGGAGTTGCAACGCGAGCGCGACTTCTCCGACAAGATCCTCAACAACACGCAAAGCCTCATCCTCGTGGTTGACTCTGCCGGATTGATCAGTTATGCAAATCGGCGTTGGTCGGACTTGGGTTTCACCCAGAAGCAGTTGCTTGAAAAACCCTTGCTGGATCTTGTAATCCCGATTCGCCGCCAAGCATTGCAGGATGCACTTGCAGGTACGATACGCGGACATCAGGTCGATAACCTAGATCTACAGCTTTTACGCGGGGATGGAAAAACCGGGCAATTTTCCGGAAACCTGAGCCCCATGCGCGATGAACAAGGAAACGTGTCATCGATTGTCGTCGTCATGAGCGACATCACGGACGCTGCCCTGTTGCAATCGAAGTTAATGCATGCGGAAAAGATGGCGGCAGTTGGACAACTCGTTTCCGGGGTAGCCCACGAAGTCAACAATCCACTGACGGCTATCCTTGGTTTTGCGGACTTGCTTCTCGAAAGTCAGGACCTCCCGGAAACTGCGCGCAAGGACTTGCGGGTCATCCTGCAAGAAGCGCAGCGCACCAAGCAAATCGTTCAAAACCTCTTGAGCTTTGCGCGCCAGATGCCGCCTCAGCGCAAGCCGGTACAGGTTAATACCATCCTTCGCCGGACCGTCCAGTTGCGAGCTTACGACTTCAACAGCCATGGCGTCGAGATTATCGAAAAACTGGATGAATCTTTGCCATACGTCGTTGGAGATGCGCATCAGCTTCAGCAGGTGTTTCTGAATATTCTGAACAATGCTTACGATGCGGTCCGCGACACCGGGCGCCAAGCGAGAATTGAGATTTCCACGGATGTGCAATCTTCTCTTGTCGAAATCAGGTTCCGCGACAACGGTCACGGAATCACACATCCCGAAAGAATTTTCGATCCGTTCTTTACAACGAAGGAAGTAGGCAAAGGCACCGGCCTTGGCCTGAGCATCTGTTACGGAATCGTGCGCGAGCACGGCGGAGAAATCCTCTCACACAACAATACTGGCGCGGACGGCGCAACATTTGTGGTGCGTCTGCCTGCTGCCGTCGATGCGGTGTCGCTTGGCGTCGCCGCGGGAGTCGTTCAGCGATGAGCCAAGGTGCAACGCAAGGCCAACGTCCCGTTCTATTGATCGAAGATGAGCCCGCGGTTATGGCTTATGTGCGTGCGGCTCTTGAGAGAAGCGGGTATCGCGTCATATCCACCGAATCCGGTGCTGAAGCGCTCCACATCCTTCGCGATGGTAACTTCCTGGGAGTCGTATCAGATATGCGAACTCCAGGCGGGGTCGATGGTGCCCAGGTGCATGCCTGGATCGTCGCGAACCGCCCTGATTTGGCGACCAAGATTGTTTTCATCACCGGCGACCTTGCCAATGACGAAACGGTCGCAACCCTCCGGCAAACGGGAGCTCCTTTCGTGGAAAAGCCCTTCCGTGTGCAACATTTCATCTCTGTAATTGAGCAGACCATGGGAAAAGCATCGTGAGTGATGACCTGAAAGTCCGATTGCTGATTGTCGATGATGAAGAGAGCATTCGAAGACTCTGCTTCACCGTCGGAGAGTCTCTCGGGTTCGCCTGTTACCAAGTAGACAGCGCGGAATCTGCCCTAGCTCTACTCGAAAATCAACCTGTGCACATGATTCTCACCGACATGGTTCTTCCCCATATGTCGGGACTGCAATTCCTTGAACGAATAAAAGCATTGTTGCCTCGAACCGAGATTGCTCTTATGACCGGCCATGGATCGATTGAGACCGCGGTTCAGGCAATGAAGTTGGGTGCGTACGACTATATTTCCAAGCCTTTTTCGCCGCTTGACGAACTTCGTTTGTTCTTGCGCCGCATGGCAGATAAGGTGCGATTGGTAGAGGAGAACCAATTCCTTCGTGACCGCGTAGAGACTGAAGCGGGGCTCTACGGCATTATTGGTGGCTCTTCTAAAATTCAGGATGTCCTACGTGTCGTGTCGCGATTGAAAGACACTCGAACGCCTGTTCTCATTATTGGTGAGAGTGGAACCGGAAAAGAACTCGTGGCCCGCGCGATCCATTTTCGCGGCAGCTTCGCCAACCGACCTTTTGTAGCAGTGGACTGTGGTTCCCTCGTCCCCACGCTCATCGAAAGCGAACTGTTCGGGTACGAAAAGGGCGCCTTTACAGGTGCTTTGAAGTCCAAGGACGGCCTGTTCAAGGCGGCTGACGGGGGAACAATCTTTCTTGATGAAATTGGCGAACTTCCCCTCGAACTTCAAGGCAAGCTGCTGCGGGTGCTGCAAGAAAAAGAAGTTCGTCCGGTGGGCAGTAATCAGCGAATCAAGGTCGACGTGCGCGTCATAGCCGCAACGAACCGCGATCTTGAGGCGGATTACAAAATCGGTCGCTTTCGAAAGGATCTTTACTTCCGGCTCAACGTAGTCGCCATAAACCTGCCCACGCTCCGGGAGCGCAAATCTGATATTCCGATGCTGGCTAATTGTTTCCTGGAGCGTTGTGCAGCCGGACGCAACATGCAGATTAGTAACCGTGTCCTGCGGGCTCTGATGCAATATGAGTGGCCTGGGAATGTGCGTGAACTCGAGAACTGCATCGAGCGTGCTGTGGCACTAGGTGATCGGGACCTGATCGATTTGGCCGATTTGCCGCCAGCAATGGTCGACATACAGATGCGAACCGAGCCATCATCATCCGGAATGATCTTCAATACGTCGGCAACCACCGACCTGGAGGATATCGAGCGGGCTACGATACAGCGCGTGTTTGAACACGTGAACGGCGACAAAGTACTTGCCGGGAAGATGCTTGGAATCAGCCGAGCGACGCTGTATCGCAAACTGAAACGCTACAACATTGGAGTGCGCTCCGGCGAAGGCCAAACCCCGCAAGCCTTACAATGAGACCGTCTCAAGCCTGAGACTCTCATCTCAAAATGAAACGTTGCTAATTTCTATTCGCGACGCAGCTGGACAAGAGCGCGTCTAACCCTCTTTGAAATCAGTCCAAAAATCCTTAGGACATGCCCCCGGTTTTTTGGCGCGGAGGATGCTCGATAAGGATACGTCGGAGATTTCTCCCCTCACTCCGGTTGAGTGTTTCTCCCTGTACTTCAATAAATCGAACTCACCACCAGAAGGAGAAGTCTTCATTGGCGCAACAGGCGACAGCACCGGCGCGGTCTTCCACGCATGGAATCGTGGAACAACTGGCCAAATTCTTTCCACAGGCAACACCACTCCGCTTGGCTGTGCGTGTCACCCAACCAGGTTCCGATTGGCTGGGTGAGGGAGCTGTCATCGAGTTCGGGACCGCTCGCGAAGTCCTCTTCGCGCTCTTTCAACCCCTTGAGTTTGGCGATCGCGTACGCGTGGAGAACTCAGACGGATCTTTAGATGTCGAGGCGACTGTGGTTGCTGTGCAGTACCACGATGGCCGCACGGCAGTAGCGGCACGTTTTACTTCGGCCGTAACCAATTGGATCGTGAACCCATGAAAAATACCGCAACAAAATCGCTTGATATGGCTGAACAGTGGCGTCTCACTCGCGCTTTACACCCGGTGTACACGGCGCTCATACGGGAGTTCGTGGTTGAAGTACCGCCATGCCCCGATCTAGAAGCGGGTCTCGAA
Source organism: Terriglobales bacterium (assembly GCA_036265385.1). Classification (GTDB taxonomy): domain Bacteria; phylum Acidobacteriota; class Terriglobia; order Terriglobales; family Acidobacteriaceae; genus DATAPD01. The sequence goes on along the minus strand of DATAPD010000015.1, from coordinate 220,436 downwards.
TCGCCGCCAAAAGAGTCCGTCGAGCAGGCACAGCAGTGGTTGCTCGATGTGGATACTCACATTCAAGTTCATCAGCTCAGACAGTTTTTACAAACGACGACGCTAGCTTCCGAAGAATCGTTAGCCAACCTCCTCGCTCATCACCTCGCGAAGGAGAACAAGCAGCCGGCGGATCGCGACAAGATCGACTTCCTGTTAGTCCAGTTTTTCTCGCACTGCACGCCCTCTGGCCTGGAAGACAGCGACGTGGATTGTGATTACGTTGCCCAGGTTCTCGAACCGGTACTGGGTAAGGTCGATACGACACCCTCGCCCTTGCAGAAGCAGGTCGAGGTCCTGTTGCAGTCGGCACATAAATGTCGCCGGCTTAGCGATCTTCTGCATAGCGGCATTCTCGAACAAGGCAGGAAATTGAAAGTCCAATGTGCTGAAAAATATTTTGATCCGGCATCCATGGTGGCTTTTGCACGCTTCAGCTTCATGATGCGGCGGGTTTTCTTTCGATTGATGCATGACGATCTCAATGCCATCCTCGATGGCCTGCGTGATCTCGAAAGTCGCGGCGTCCCCACGCTTGATTGTCGTCGGGCACAATTCTCCGTCGAAGAACCCGTGGCTCGCCTTCGAATGATTTGCCAGTCATGGAAGGTCATGTTCCAGGCGGAGTATTCCTCCGGTCAGCCGTTGCGCATGCTGGTCGATATTCGGGCTTCGGTCGACGATGCACTTCGAAAGGGAGCAGGCTCTCAGGCGAAGCCAGATGGGAGCAAAACGAAAGCGGCAGGCGCGGCTGCTGGTGCTCGCGCTGCACGCGGTTTTGCGGTGAAACAATCTTCTAGTCCAGAGTTTGAAGTTGCAGCAGGAGACACCGAACAAGAACCAAGTAACTGAGGGAGCAGGGCACTTGAACCAGCCAAACATTCTGATTGTCTCTGATGAGACTGCGTTCCCCAAGGTCCTGACGAATCGCTGGCGCTCGGAGTCAGTCGTACCGGCTTTCACTCTTTTCGGGAGCGATAGGAATCTGCGTTTTGCCGGGGACGCTTTTGACATGGCTATGCTTGGAGGGCTTTCGGACGCCGATCTCCGTTCCGTGTTGATCGAGCTATCAAAAGCAGACAAGCCAGTTCTCGTGATGGTTGATGATCCGCTAGTCAAGGCCACGATCGGACAAGAATTCCCGAAATGCATTGTTTTTCATCGCGCTGAAGGTTGGAGCGACGTCCTGGTCACAGTCGGGTCCGAGATTCTCGCGCGTAGCGGTGCAGAAGCGCGGGCTCAGACTGCGGAGAGTGACCGGGGCAAACTGGAGCAGGAAGCTGCTCTCGGTCGTTATGTGCTAGATGCGCGGCATTCCGTGAACAATGCGCTTACTTCAATTCTAGGTAATGCGGAACTGTTGTTGTTGGAGAGTGCTAATCTCTCGCCGGTCATGATTGGTCAGTTGGAAACAATTCGGAGTATGTCCCTGCGCATTCACGAAACGTTACAGAGGTTTTCATCGTTAGAGAAAGAACTCAATTTCTCGGAAGATACGAGAATCGGGCGTTCGAGGCAACAAGCGGCGGCCTGTTAGCCGCATTTACAACTTACCTCCCCTGTATGTACGCGCCGTCGCGCGCGACGAAATCTTTTTCGGTCAGAAGTAGGGGAGTGTATGCATCGCCTGTCGGTCAATTCAACTTTTCTGGCGCATGAGCTCTCAGAATTGCGTTTACTCATTGAACGCGAGACTGGCGTTTTGCTCCAGAGTTCCGACCAGACGCTCATACCGGCCATCGCCGCGCACATGGAATCGACTCAGATTCCATCTCCACGGGATTATCTCAATCAGCTGAAAGATTCGGACGACGAACTCGAGTCGTTGATGGATTCATTGCTGGAAAATGCATGTGAATTCGGAAAACATCCCGCTGCACTATCGGCGTTTCAAAACGTAGTACTGCCGGAAACCCGGATCCGGAAACAGAACAGTCAACCAAGGCCCCTTCGTGTCTGGAGCGCAGGTTGTGGCACCGGGCAGGAAGTGTACGAGTTTGCCATTGCAACCTGCGAATTCCTGCAGATGGAAACGGGTTGGGCCGCACACCTGGTCGGAAGTGATATCCGGAAGAGTGCCATCCAAACCGCAGAACGCGGACTCTATCCTGAATCCGACCTTATCCACCTGCCGATCGACCGCGTGCACTCTTACTTTTCGCGTGTGGGTGAGCACTTTTTAGCCAAGCCGCGTCTGCGAAACATGGTCGCCTTCACGACCATGAACCTGATTCAGCCGGCATTCCTTGGTCATTACGATTGCATTGCGTGCTTGGATGTCCTGCCTCAATTTTCTACCGCACAAAGGATTGCCTTGGTTCAGAGAATGCAAATGTATCTCGAACCGGGTGGTTACTTGTTGTTAGGAGATCGCGACAAATTGCCGGCTATCGACGTTTCCCTTGATTGCCGCACAATGGGAAAGTACGTTTTATACCGCAAACCGCTGGCGCGAGCCACGGGAGCTTAAGGCAACCGCTCAAGCAAACAGGAACTCCTTGGTACGCAGCTCCTTAATCGTGTCGCGGAGCTTGGCAGCTTTTTCGAACTCAAATCTTTTCGCTGCCTCCCGCATATCCATTTCCAGCTTGCCGATATAAACGTCGACTTCTTCCTGAGATTTAAATTCCGGCATTCCTTCTGGCTCAGTCGTAAAGTCCGCATAATCGGCGGCAACGATCGAAGCAAGAGACATGCTCAGCGGACGAACAATCGATTCAGGAGTGATTCCGTTCGCCTCGTTGTAAGCCTGCTGAATAGCTCGCCTGCGATCGGTTTCATCCATTGCCGTTTTCATTGAGTCAGTTACCCTGTCGGCATACAGGAGTGCCCGTCCATTCAGGTTTCGTGCGCATCTTCCGATAGTCTGAATCAAGGATCCCGAGGACCGGAGAAACCCTTCTTTGTCCGCATCCAAAATCGCTACCAGCGAAACCTCTGGAAGATCCAGACCCTCGCGCAGCAGATTGATACCAATCAGGACATCGAACTCGCCCTTGCGCAGATCCCGGAGAATCTTTACACGTTCGAGAGTCTCGATTTCCGAATGCATATAGCGGCACTTCACGCCGACTTCGGCGTAGTACTCCGCCAAGTCTTCCGCCATTCGCTTTGTAAGAGTGGTTACAAGGACGCGCTCTCCCCGTGCTACGCGCTCTCGAATCTCATGAAGGAGATCGTCAATCTGGCCCTTCACCGGGCGAATTTCCACGGGCGGGTCGATTAATCCAGTTGGTCGAATGATTTGTTCAACCACTACACCAGACGCTTTTGTGAGTTCCCACGGCCCGGGCGTTGCCGAGACATAAATCATCTGGTTCATGCGATGCTCGAACTCTTCAAAAGTCAGCGGACGATTGTCGAGCGCCGAAGGCAATCGAAATCCGTACTCCACCAGGTTCTGTTTCCGTGAGCGGTCTCCGTGATACATCCCATGCAGCTGCGGTACCGTCTGATGAGATTCATCCACGAACATCAGGTAATCTCGTGCGAAGTAGTCAAGCAGCGTCGGCGGAGGCTCCCCGGGCAATCGCCCCGTGAAATGGCGTGAGTAGTTTTCAATCCCATGACAGTAGCCGACTGATTTGATCATTTCGAGGTCAAACATCGTCCGCTGGTGAACACGCTGCGATTCGACGAGTCGGCCCTGTTTTTCGAGCTCCACTTCCCACCACGCTAATTCTTCTTTAATCGACTGGATCGCGCGATCGCGCGTCTCTGGCTTCATCACATAATGCGTTTTCGGATAAATCGGAAGCCTGACGTACTTCTGTTTGACGGTGCCAAATAGCGGATCGATCTGTGACAGCGACTCCACCTGGTCTCCCCACAGCTCAATGCGGTACGCCATGTCTTCGTAAGTTGGGAAGATCTCGATAACGTCACCGCGAACCCGAAAAGTTCCGCGCCGAAACTCGCCATCTGTTCGCTCGTAAAGAATCTCGACCAGCTTACGAGTGATGTCCTCGCGTTTTATGGTCTGCCCTTTTTCGACGAACAGCAGCATCCCGTAGTAGGCCTCGGGAGATCCCAAGCCGTAAATGCAACTGACCGAGGCAACGATCAGTGTGTCGCGTCGCTCGAAGAGTGACTTCGTGGCGGAAAGCCGCAGCTTGTCGAGTTCGTCATTGATGGTTGATTCTTTCTCGATATAAAGATCTGCCGCAGGAACGTACGCTTCAGGCTGGTAATAATCGTAGTAGGAGACGAAATATTCAACGGCGTTTTGCGGAAAGAAACTCTTGAACTCATGGTAGAGCTGGGCAGCGAGCGTTTTATTGTGGGCCAACACCAGCGTCGGACGATTCACCGCCTCAATAACCTTCGCCATGGTGAAGGTCTTGCCCGATCCCGTTACGCCAAGAAGCACCTGATGCTGCTCACGATCGAATAAACCGCGAGTGAGCGTCTCGATAGCATTGGCCTGATCGCCTGCCGGCTTGTAATCGCTGAAGAGTCTGAAATCCATGGAAAATAAGACCGAACCTTACGGACACGCCCCAGAACGCGATTCCGTCAAGTGGAAATCTCTTGATTATACCGTGCTAAAAGCAAGCGCCTCGAGCGCGATCACTCGTACCGGAGTGCGTCGATCGGATCCAGTCGCGCGGCCTTTCGCGCTGGATAGAATCCGAAGAAAATGCCGACTGCTGCAGAGAAGATCGTAGCTGTAATCACAGCCTTGGTCGAAACCAGGACAGGCCAACCGAGCGTGTGTGTGATCATGTACGACGACACAAGCCCGATCAGAATTCCGATCACGCCCCCAATCAAACTCAGCACAATGGACTCAATTAGAAATTGTTGTTGCACATCACCTTCGGTCGCGCCGATGGCCATGCGGATCCCAATTTCCCGCGTACGCTCAGTCACAGACACCAACATGATGTTCATGATCCCGATGCCGCCGACCAGCAGGGAAATGCTCGCGATCGAGGCGAGCAGAATTGTGAATAATCGCGCCTGCTGATCAGCAAGCTCTGCCATGTCCGCCAAATTGCGAACCATGAAATCGTCGTCCTGCCCAGGACGAATACGATGTCGATCTCGCAGGAGACCTGTGATTTGCTGCTGCGCCGCATAGCTGGCTTCCCGAGACACGGCCGAAACCATAATCCATCGCAGCCAGTCTTGTCCGGTGATCTTCTTCTGCAAAGTGGTCAAGGGGACAACAATGACATCATCCTGGTCCTGGCCCATGGCGGCCGAAGTTCCTTTAGACGCAAGTACCCCAACCACCTTGAAGGGAAGATTATTGACGCGAATTGTTTCGCCAATCGGATCTGTCGGGCCGAACAAGTTCTTCCGCACCGTCTCGCCGATGACGGCCACATTCGCAGCCATCTCCACGTCGTTCTGCGAGAATGGCCCGCCTTCCTGGAACGGCCAGTTTCGGATATCAAAATACTGTGGTTCGGTGCCGTTGATCTGGGTAGCCCAGTTGTCATTACCGAACACCACCTGCGCAGAAGACTGGCTGCCCGGCGCCGCTGCCCTAACCGCCGGACACTCACGCAGAATCGCGGTCATATCGTCATACACAAGCGTCTTCGTTGCGCCCCATCCCATACGCATGCCGCCGCGCGTCACCGTCCCGGATCCGACGAACAAAATGTTCGAGCCCATTGCTGCGATCTGATCTTGCGCCTGCTGCTGGGCTCCTTGTCCGACGCTGACCATCGCGATCACGGCACCCACACCAATAATGATCCCCAGCATCGTCAGTGCAGAACGCAGCTTGTTGCGGGCCAGGGCCCGCATCGCGATCCGAAGAATGGCGGTTAAATTCATCCGTTCCTCAATCTTCCAGTACTGGCATCTGGCGCAGTACTTCGTTTGCCACAGGGCGGTTTCTCACGGCTTCATCCTGCCGTATTTTCCCATCGCGGAAATGAATAATCCGCTTAGCAAAATTCGCGATGTCCGGTTCGTGCGTGACGAGCACGATGGTCAATCCCTTGTCATTCAATTTCTGCAACACATCCATGATTTCGATCGACGTGCGGCTATCGAGATTCCCCGTCGGTTCATCAGCCAACAGTAACGAAGGTTGGTTAACAAGCGCACGAGCGATCGCTACCCTCTGCTGCTGACCCCCAGAAAGCTGCGACGGATAGTGAAGTACTCGGTCGCCAAGTCCCACCAACTGAAGTGAATCCTGCGCCCGCTTCTGCCCTTCCGCGCGGGTCACGTGTGCATACAAAGTTGGCAGCTCGACGTTTTCCAGAGCAGTGGTTCGCGACAGTAGATTGAAACCCTGGAATACGAACCCGATTTTCTGGTTGCGGATTTTTGCCAGCTCGTTTTTCGACAACTTCGAGACTTGGATACCGTCCAGCAGATACTCGCCTCCGCTTGGTTTATCAAGGCATCCAAGAATGTTCATGAACGTGGATTTGCCACTGCCGCTCGCGCCCATGATCGCGACAAATTCCCCGGCTGCAATCTGCACACTCACTCCACGCAAAGCGTGCACGCGTGTCTCGCCCAGTTCGTAGTACTTGTGGATGTCGATTGTATGGATGACTGCGTTCGTTCTTGTTCCTGGAGTAGCGACGTCAGGTTGAAACGAGGTAGCCATGGTTATCGCCTCCCAGGACCAGGACCGCCCAAACCGGGCGCACGAGTTCCGGAAGCAGCGTTCATTGAACCTGTGACAACTTCGTCGCCATCCTTCAGAGATCCTCTGAGCACCTGTGACACCTCTGTCACCGTGTGGTCCGTAATTCCGGTACGGATGCGCACAGGCTCAAGGCTTTTGTCCGGCAGCAGCTTCCAGATAACCGTGACATCAAGTCGTGGGGTGCGAGTCTGGGGCGCCGCTCCGCCAGCTGCACCTCTGCCGGCACCGCCATTTTCTCCTTGGCCACCCTGTCCTCGATTTCTACGTTCACCTCCGGATCCTCCTTGCGGAGCACCGTTTGCGGGTGATTGTCCACCGGCAGTGTCCCCCCCACTCAATCCATATTTCTGATAAAGAGCGCGAATCTCTTCGGCCTTCAAATCAGGTTTGAATCGAAGTGCGCCATTCGGCACGCGCAAAATATCCGTCGCGCTCGCCACCGGTATCGTGATGTAAGCCGTCATTCCCGGGAACAGCTTCAGTTCCGGGTTATCGAAATCGATCACTGTGTTGTACGTCACGACGTTCTGCACGACCGTCGCATTCATTCGAACCTGCGAGACACGTCCTGAAAACGTGTCTTTCGGAAACGCATCCACTTTGAACGACACAGGCTGTTCTTGCCGGATCATCCCCACATCCGATTCATCGGTGTTTGCGTAAACCTGCATCTTCGTCAGGTCTTGCGCGATCGTGAACAGCGTGGGTGCCTGCAAGGATGCAGCGACGGTCTGCCCGACATCTACGTTGCGGGCAATGACAGTTCCATCGATTGGCGCGTGGATAGTCGTGTAATTCAGGTTTGTTTCTGCGACTTCGACAGCTGCCTGCTTCTGCTTTACCTGCGCAGCCGCCTGTGTGATCTGAGCTTCCGCGGCAGCAACGGCTGCTTGTGAACTGTCCGCATTCGAGCGCGCAAGGTCCAGTTGCTGCGGGCTCATGACTCCAGCATTGGTTAGACCTTGTGTGCGTTCAAAATCTGCCTTGGCTTGTACAGCAGTCGCCTTTGCTTTCTCAAAATTTGCTTTCGCCGCGACCAAATTGGCTTGCGCATTTGCAAGGTCGGCACGCGCCTGTAGTAAGACCCCTTGAAACAAGGAGGGATCAATCTGCGCGATTACCTGGCCTTTTTTTACGCGTGAATTGAAGTCAACGAACAGCTTGGCGATTGTGCCGGAGACTTGCGATCCGACCTGTACGGTCGTGACGGCATTGATCGTACCTGTAGCCTCAACGACCTGCCGTATGCTTCCTGTATCAACCTTAGTGGCGAAAAATTGGGACTTGTCATTGCCGCGAGACTTGAATGCGGCGAACACACCAATGGCGATCACCAGCCCCAAGATCACCCATGCGATCACCCAACGGCGTTTGAACACGTCCACCCTTTCTTTCCCTGTCGTCCGTCGTACGCGACAGCGGCTTCTTCATACAAATAGTTAGATTCAATTGTGAACACGCTGATTCGAAACTTAGTTCAAACAGAGTCTGTAACTCACACATTTTACACAACTTTACAATGATCGACGTTCCCAAAGAAGTAAGTAAAGCCAGAATTTCAGCCTTTATTTCTCGACGCGAAGGCGTATTGACAAATACGAATCGAACCGAATAGAAACGCATAATGCCGCAATCGCTTGTGAAACCTCGTGAAGCAGCACAGATGCTCGGCGTGAGTTATCCGACGCTAAAGCAATGGGTGTACAAGGGAAAACTTAAAACCGTCAAAACTCCCGGTGGGCATCACCGCATTTCCCAAACAGAGCTAGATCGCTACTTGCATCGAGCCGGGAAAAAGCCCGGGCCCGGTTTACGCGTGAATTACCGCCTTATCAGTGGCCGAAACCAGTTGGTCGGGCGCATTGTCGATGTCCGCACAAGCGGCTTGGTCGGACAGGTTGTCATCTCCATCGGTGGCCAGAACATTACCTCGCTGATCACTGCCGATGCTGTACGTGAAATGAACTTGAAAGTCGGCGAGACCGCGGCGGCGCTAATCAAAGCAACAGAAGTCATGATCATCCGGGTCTGACTTTTCGATCAACTTAAGTTCTGCAGGAGATTCTGTTTGAGAAAGTTCCTTTTGACATGCTTGATCACCTGTCTAGTGGTGATACCAACGTCTGCTCAGGAGATCACCATCGCGGCTGCCGCCGATCTGAACGCAGCCCTCACCGAAATCGTTCGTCAGTATTCCGCCACTCCAAATGTTTCCGTGAAGCTCTCTTTTGGAGCATCCGGCAATCTATTCAATCAAATTCGTAACGGTGCTCCTTTCGACATTTTCTTCTCAGCAGACGAGGACTATCCCAAGCAGCTCATCGAGCAGGGACTGGCAGAGAAAAACACACTCTATCGTTACGCTGTGGGGCGTCTTGTGCTCTGGGTTCCCACCGATTCGCCCGTTGACATCGACCACAAGGGATTGCAGTCACTGAATGATCCCTACTTCAAGAAAATCGCAATCGCTAATCCGCAGCACGCTCCATATGGTCGAGCCGCCGTAGCTGCACTTCGCACCGCTGGTGTTTACGACCAAATTTCAGATCGTCTTGTGCTTGGTGAAAACGTATCGCAGGCCGCGCAGTTTGTTGAATCCGGGAACGCGCAAGCAGGACTGGTCGCTCTCTCACACGCCTTAGCTCCGGCTATGAAAGGGAAGGGCCGATACTGGGAAGTGCCTCTCAACCTCTACCCAACACTGAATCAGGCAGCTGTCATCCTCTCTCACTCGCAGAATAAAGCGGCCGCAATGCGTTTTCTGGAATACCTAAACACCGCGCCAGCCCAGAGTGTGTTGAAGAACTACGGATTCAGCCACCCAAGCGAACGAAAACAATGATCGACTGGAATGCTTTCTGGTTGACGGTCCGCTTAGCCACATTGGTCGCACTCATTCTGTTTGTGATTGGTGTGCCCCTTGCCGCATGGATCTCGGGTTCCAGATGGCGCTGGAAGTTTCTGCTGGAAGCCGTTGTTGCACTGCCCGTGATTTTGCCCCCCACGGTCCTCGGCTTTTATATCCTGACGGCGCTCGGCACGCGGAGTCCTCTCGGGCGATATTGGCAATCTCTCACCGGCCACACTTTGGCTTTTACCTTTGAAGGCTTGGTGATTGGGTCCGTCCTCTACAGTTTGCCCTTTGCGGTGCAACCATTTGCTGCGGCATTCGATTCGATTGATCGAAAACTTGTGCAAGCCTCCTACACGCTCGGCGTTCCTCGTATAAAAACTTTTTGGAGGGTCGTACTGCCCTTATCAAAATCAGGACTGATCACTGGAGTCGCACTCAGTTTTGCGCACACGCTAGGCGAATTTGGTGTTGTGCTGATGGTTGGCGGAAACATCCCAGGCATTACACGCACGGTTTCTGTTGACATCTTCGATCAGGTCCAGGCTGGTAATTATGCTTCGGCCAATCACACGTCTTTGGTTCTCCTCGTCATTTCGATTTCCATCCTCTCGTTCATCTACAGCTTGAATCGCAAAGCGCGGCCGGGGTGGTCGTGGAGATAGCTCTTCCTTCACCGAATCGCGTTCTGCGGGTCCGAGTAAGAAAGCGACTGGATCGCTCTTTTCTTCTCGATGTCGATTTCATGGCCGATGCAGGCATCACAATTCTGTTCGGTGCATCCGGCGCAGGCAAGACGACGATCCTCGACCTTATCTCCGGTACTGCAACTCCAGACGACGGCAGCATCTGCTCCGGAGCAACGGTTCTTTTTGACTCCGTCCAGGGCGTTTGCATCCCTGTTTGGGAGCGCAAGATCGGCTACGTGTTTCAGGACCTTGCTCTCTTTCCTCACCTGACTGCTGGCGAGAACGTCGAATATGGACTAGACCGGATCGCCGAACACGAACGACACCACCGGAGCGATGACATCCTGCGGGCATTTCATGTGCAGCATTTGAACAACAGAAAGCCTGACGAACTCTCTGGAGGCGAGCGTCAACGTGTCGCGCTTGCTCGTGCACTGGTTACAGATCCCGCTGTTCTCCTCCTCGATGAACCTCTGTCTGCACTCGATCGGAAAACGAAGTCGGCCATAGTCGATGATATTCGTCGGTGGAATCGTGAACACAACATCCCCATTCTCTATGTAACGCACGGCCAAGATGAAGTGTATGCACTGGGTGATCGTGTTCTTGTGCTCGAGGCTGGCAGAGTAATCGCTCACGGAACGCCGCACGATGTGATGCGCGCTCCGAGGCTTGAAACGATTGCTGCCCTGTCCGGCGTCGAGAACATTTTCGATGTCGCGGTGGAGTCGATCAATCTTGCTAGAGGAACGATGAGCTGCAGGATTGCGGGAACTGCCGTCGAAGTAGAAACTCCGATGGTGAAAGCTGAGGTCGGCTCGCGATTCCGCCTGGGCGTGCGGGCTGGCGACGTTCTTCTCGCCACGGAGCTTCCACGCGGCCTCAGTGCGCGCAATGTTCTAAAGGGGAAACTGCTCAGATTAGAGCGTCGAGATGTGATGATCGCCGCCATCGTGGATTGCGGCGTCGAGATGGAAGTTCACCTTACGCTCGCCGCGCAGGAGTCGCTCGCATTGCAAATCGAGAAAGATGTGTGGCTGATCTGGAAGACGCATTCTTGTCATCTCATGAGCCCCTCTCCCTGACTTGGAAGAGCTGCATTTTCCATTCGATCAATTCGAATAATCGCGATCCATTGACCGTTGCGAGTTTCCATGTGCTCGATCGTGCCTCCCAGCATTTCCGCGATCACCTGCGGCGGGAGGTCACGATGGAATCCGAAAAAGCGTGTCTTCAGCTTTTGCCATGTTTCCCAGTTCGCAAACATGGGGTGGCTGGGCTCATATTTTGTCGAGAAAGCAGCTACGACGCCGAAAGATTGCCGCATGTCCGCCGCGGACAGCACCTGCTCCGCAGTGAAGTCTTCCATGCGCACGACTCGCAACGGCTTGTTGACATATCTAAGATAGGGCCGGCTGAGTTCGTCGGATGCAGGCCAAGCGGTCAGAACTGGTGTATTTGGGTAACGACTTTCTAAAAAGCACGCCGCTTGTTGATGCATCACGATGTAATCGCGATAGGCGAGGTTGTCCTCAAGCGAAAAGCCGTACGGCGGCGGCACAAACAATGCAGCAATGAATGCGAGCGCGATGATTGCGACTACGACGGTCCACTGTGCAACGCGCCGCCACAATGTGGAAACCGCAGTCAAAATGACAAGGGGCACCACCGGCAGCATGTATCGCGCCAATACAGCGCCGCCAATTGCGGACATAAAGAGCATGTAGCTCACCGCAATCGCAAGAAACGCGAGTTGAACTTCAATTGTGATCCGTGGTCGCTGAGTGACACCGTCAAGCTGCGGCTTTCGAAACATCGCAAAGACCATCGCCGCGCTCAGCAGCCACAAATGTAGGTAGCCGAATGTCTGCCAAATCCGTAACCCGAACGCGATCACAAAACGCAAGGGACTCAGCGTTGCCTGAACGTTGTAACGAAAATATTCCGGATTCCCAAGCAGATAACCCGTCGCGCGATGGTGGTACGCGTACCAGGCACAAAGCACGATTCCGGGTACAAGCAAAGCGATCAAGCGCGAATACTCCAACTGCACAGTCTTGGAAGATCGCTTCACCCACCCACTGACTAATTCCCATAAAACCAATGCTACCGGCGCGAGAATTGCTGTTTCCTTTGCCAGGACAGCTAGACTCATCCATAGCGCCAGCGCACGAAAACGGTTTTGCGTGTATGCAGCCAGCCCCCAGAATGTGAGTCCGGCTGCAGCAAGATCCACTTGCGCCAACGAACTCTGCACGAAAAACACTGGATAGAGCATCGTGCACGCGACCGTTGCCGTCGCGACGCTCCGATTCGCGACCAGTTCGGCCAGCCGGAATAATCCGCTTAACGAAAAAGCGGCGACCGCTAACATCGCGACACGCGTTGAGACAACGGAAACTCCGAACACCTTCCAGCACGCCGCGAGATAGACCATGATTAACGGCGGATGCGCATTCGACGGAGTTGAGTAGGGAATCAGTTTCCCGGAAAAAAAGAAATCACGTGCGGCTGGAACATAATATCCGGCTTCATCCCAAAAATACGGAAGCCGCAATAGTCCCAAGTGAAGCAAGAAAACAGCCAGGAATAAGATGGCAAATACCAGCGCCGTTGAGGCGAACGTGGGCCCTAGCGTAGTTCGCTTCGCACTTTCCATTTGGTTAGTGGACTGGGCCGGTGGGTGCCCGCGGATCTAATTTGATCTCACCAAACGCGCTCTCGTAGTTCGCTACGTTCTGTTGCAGCAGCGCCATCAGCGCCTTCGCTTGCTGCGGGCTCAAGTACACGCCTTGGAAATTGCGGATCTCGACCTGGTTTTCCGACTGCTGCTGCAGAGTTCCGAATACAAGAAAAAAATCCCAGACATTCACGCGGATTTGAACACTGTTCGCGTAAGATTCGCGGTACTCCGCGCTATTCACAAGCGTGACATTCGGTTGATTCGGGTTGGCCATGCCAGCCAGTGTAGTCGCTTGCTGTCACTGTGTGAAGGTCAGCACGTCCAAGCTCGTGCCTGCAATCACCAGCACCTACTTCGCCTGAATCGACTGAAGGTAGTGCGCCAGGGCCTTGATCCGTACTTGTGCACTGTCCTGCTTGCCATGCGCCACATCACGGAACACTGGTCCCCAGATCGGCATCTCTCGGTTACCGTGCGCCGGTTTCTCGAACTCGCCGTCGATTACTTCAGATACATGCAACTCGGGATACTTGCCATGGTTGTTGGCTGTGAGAGTTGTGAGATCCGGTGGCCAGATTTTCAGCGAAGCTGCATAAGGCCCTCCGCCTTTACCATCGGTCCCGTGGCAAATTGCACAATGGTCTTCGTACAGGTGTTTGCCGGAGATTGTGGGTGCGGACTTGTCCTTGAAGGGGCCGTTCGATTGCGCGATCGAGATCAAAGAGACGAGTAATGCGACGAACACACCAGTAAGAAGGAAACGCATGGTGTCTTCCTCTCTTCCTGCTATGTCATGATGTTCCAGCTTTTCAAGCCACACTGTATGTGATTCGTGTCACGGCCACGGCGGACTTCGTTCTCCACGGTCAAAAAATCTTCTGTGAGCTTGGTAACGAATCTCGCTAAAATGTCACAATCAGCTAGACAAGTTCTGGGCAAGAAGTACCTTTTTTGACCACAACAATTGAACAGCCTCTGATATCAGGAGGATCCTTGCGCGCGTTGCTTTCAAGGCTTTGTCTGAACATTGCGTTTAACCGGATCCCATTTGTTGCATCGATAGCTCTGATTTCTCTCGGCGCGCATTCTGCCTACGCGCAGAACTCTCCGACAGATTTCCGTATTGCCGCCAATGACAACCGTGTTCCGGCAGGCATTCTCAAGAGTGGCAATCTCAACATCGAGCTGGAAGCGCGGCAAGGAGAATGGTTTCCGGAAAGCGATGGTGGTCCAAGCATGAAGGTGTTTGTCTTTGCTGAACGAGGCAAGACACCGCAAATGCCAGGTCCTCTCATTCGGATTCCTGAAGGCACGACCATCCACGCTCGTGTCCACAATTTGCTGGCGGTTCCAATAATCGTCCACGGACTGAATGAGCGCCCCGGGAAGTTGGAAGACATTCTGCAGATCGCTCCAGGAGAAATAGGCGAAGCGACATTTCCAGCAGGAAAACCTGGCACTTATTACTACTGGGCCAGCGCTGGTGGTGACACGTGGAATGGCCGACCTTACAAAGATGACAGCCTCCTGAACGGAGCTTTCATCGTTGATCCCGTCGGCGCCACAGTGGCCGACCGCGTTTTCGTCATTGGTGTGTGGCGCGACAAGCAGCGGCCTGACGAGTCACTGGATGTTCCGGTAATTAATGGCAAGTCCTGGCCTTTTACCGAGAGATTGGAGTACACCGCTGGAACCGACGTGCGCTGGCGATGGATTAATCCCAGTAGTCAGGTGCATCCTATGCACCTGCACGGTTCTTACTATCGCGTCGACAGCGTGGGGGATGGCGAAAGTGATACGGCCTTCGCTCCAGAAATGCGTAAGTTGGTCGTTACTCAGCTTTTGCCAGTCGGCGGGACCATGACGACGGAATGGCAGCCCGAACGACCGGGCCGTTGGTTGTTCCACTGCCACATCCTTGCTCACATTTCCCCAGATATTTCTGCGCTTCGCCAAGAGGCTGAGCATTCTCACAGCTCTCACGAAGATCCGCTGCAGCACATGTCGGGTCTTGTCACTGGAATTACTGTTCTTCCACGGCCGGGCGAATCGTCACGAGAACGAAAGCTTCCCAAGCCTAAACGCAGGCTTGAGCTCGTTGTCGCGAAGCAGGCAGATGCCGTCCATACGAGGGGATACTCGTTAATCGAGCGTCACAAGGGTCCGAAACACACTAGTTGCCCTGGGCCAGCTATTGTTCTCACACAAGGCGAACCAGTTTCGATCAAGGTAATCAACAAACTTGCCGAGCCAACTTCCGTGCATTGGCATGGAATTGAACTCGAGAGTTACTACGACGGAGTTCCCGGTTGGACGGGCGATGGCGATCGTGTAACTCCCATCATTCAACCTGGGAAATCATTCACGGTCCATTTCAATCCGCCGCGAGCTGGAACCTTCATCTATCACACGCACATGAAAGATCTCTCGCAGTTGAGTTCCGGACTCTACGGACCCATCATCGTGGTGCCCCCGGGAGAATCTTTCCATCCAGAAAAAGACAATGTCTTCATCATCGCCCGCACTGGAAAACGAAAAGACGGAGAGTTGCAATTGAATGGCAGCGCTAAGCCGATCCCTCAGCAATGGGAGCCAGGAGTTCAGCACCGTCTTAGGTTCGTCAACATCAGCCCAAACAATCCCGTAAACGTCTCGCTGACACAGAACGATGCTCCGCTCTCATGGAGTTCATTCGCGAAGGACGGTGCCGCCCTTCCACCGCAGCAAGTTGCAAATCAGCCGGCGGTTCTCGTCATTGCTCCGGGAGAGACTTATGATTTTCTCGTTAGCATAAAGCGCCAGTCGAATGTGCAACTCACAATTGAGATTCCCGCACTCAAGGAAAAGGTGACGCAAAACATCGAGCTGAAACCCGTCGTCGCGACTTTGAAGAAGTAAGTCGAGCTAAATCTCAATCTCACTTGAACCGGGGCTGAATTCGGATGATTCGATATTTCACATTTCTGTTGCTCATCCAATTGGCGCTACGCAGCGCCGTTGCTGGGCAATCGTCAACACTGCCACTTCTTGATACTAAGAATACAAATTCATTGCCGGACGCCCCCTCCGCAAGAACCAAGTCGTCTTCTGTGGTTTCCGACACAGCAACCAAGTCGAATCAAAATACAGATGAGTCGGCTGCCAATTCAGTCGATAGTCTCTCAACCGTGCACCTCACGTTGCTCTCCGAGATCAGTTCCAAAATTCCTAGTGGCTCCAGATTTTTGGCCCGAGTTGCTTCACCTTCGCCGCACCAAGCAGGAGTTTTGCCTCCAGGGTCTGTTGTCGAGGGACACGTGCAAACGATTCACGCTCGGAGAATGCTGCGGGGTGGTTCATTCCGCCTAATCTTCGATCGCATCAAACTGCCCAATGGAACCGTAATACCCGCCAATCTTTATCTCATCGGATCGGATTCCAAATCGGTGAAGTTCGATGGAGAAGGCGCTGTGCATCCAACCCTCGGGAAAAAACGTTTGGTGTTGCAGTTGGGTGGCACAGCTGCGATCGCCAAGCTTGCCGATGACATCGCGGAAGAAGCGTTGGCGGTCGGTCAGGGAACCGCCCGCTTTTATGGACTAGGAGCCGCCGGAGTATTCCTGATGCTGCAAAAAGGCCGTGAGGCAAAGTTGAAGGAAGGAGACAACATTGAGGTTGGATTTCAGCGCTTGCCTTTCACCGGAAACCCTCCCAGCCATTGATGATGATGTGCGCTCATCAAACTACATCGTTCATATTTGAACAATTCAGAGTCAGTGCGAAAACGACGACATGCGAGTTGCATGCTACGAGGTCTGGTAAAACTCCCGAATCCCATCGGCAGGACGGCGCGGTGTTTCGAAATGGTAGACTTTTGAATGCATTGCGAAAGTGGCGGAATTGGCAGACGCACCAGACTTAGGATCTGGCGGGGAAACCCATGGGGGTTCGAGTCCCCCCTTTCGCACCATCCTGAAGCTCCCAGATTTGTAACCAGAGAAGCACTCAGATCGGATTTTTTGGCCCAAGAATAGCCTTTGCTTTTTCTTCTTTACCGGTTCTCCACTCGCAAACTCCAAAACTCCGTGATTGCACGGATCGGTGTCCGCAACAGCTCGCCTTCATCTAGCAACAGCTCTCCGCAGAATACTCGCCCGTAGAACCAACGGTAGACCGAAGATGCGCATCAGTCAGCCGTAATGCCGAGTACTTAAATTCATTTCTCAGGGAGAGCTTCCGGATGCACTTTCAACCAATTGAGAATTACGGCGTGATCGGCAACATGCAGTCAGTTGCGTTGGTTGGAATGAATGGATCTATCGACTTTTTCTGTTATCCCGATTTTGATTCACCTAGCGTGTTTTGCGCTCTGCTGGACGAAGAAAAGGGCGGAAGCTTTGCGATTCGTCCGCAGCTTTCCAACATACGTGTTCGTCAACTGTATCTGCCGGAAACCAACATTCTCATTACCAGATTTCTAGCCGACGAAGGTGTCGCGGAGTTGACAGACTACATGCCGATCGAGCAAGACGGAGAACCGCCCAATGAAATTGTCCGGAGCATCAAAGTTATCCGTGGGACGGTACGTATCCAAATGTGTTGTCAACCGCGATTCAATTACGCAAAGTGTAAACACGACCTCGAAATGTCACATGGATGCGCGACGTTCATACCAGAACTTGGAATCTGCCCACCGATGTCTCTGTATTCGACGGTTGCGCTCCAGGAGCAATCGAAAGACGTCATCTCCTCCTTCACGTTGAAAGCCGGAGAGACAGCGACCTTCATTTTGGGTGCCTCGCGAGCCAAGAGGCAGCCACCGGAAATGAATCTAATTGGGCAAAGATTTTTTGCGACCGCTCAATTTTGGAAAAGCTGGATTTCTCAATCGAAGTACAAAGGCCGCTGGCGAGAGATGGTCCAGCGGTCTGCTTTGATTTTGAAGCTCCTCATCAGTCGCAAACATGGCTCACTTCTTGCAGCTCCCACGTTTTCGCTTCCGGAAAGCATTGGAGGCGTACGGAATTGGGACTATCGGTTTACTTGGTTAAGAGATGCGGCATTTACGCTTTACGCACTAATTCGCCTGGGTTTCGTGGATGAAGCTGAAGCGTTCATCGTATGGTTGAAGGGACGGCTGAGTAACGACGCCCAACGCGGTCCGTTGCAGGTCATGTACGGGCTAGACGGCAGGCAGAAGCTTGATGAGATTTCGCTGGATTATCTATCCGGTTACGAAAATTCAAGACCAGTACGGATCGGCAATGCTGCGTATGAACAACTGCAGCTGGATATCTATGGAGAGATGATGGATTCCATCTATCTGGCAAACAAGTACGGACATGCGATTTCGCACCAAGGTTGGCAGGATGTTCAACGTATGCTCGACTGGCTCGGGAAGAACTGGCAACGCCCCGATGAGGGAATCTGGGAGGTGCGGGGTGGACCTCGTGAATTCCTGCACTCGCGAGTGATGTGCTGGGTGGCGTTTGATCGAGCATTACGCCTGGCTCTGAAACGCTCACTTCCTGGCCCACTTGATATCTGGTACCGCACACGAGACGAAATCCGCAGCGATGTCTTCAACAATTTCTGGGACGACGAATTGCAAGCATTCGTACAGGCAAAAGGGACGAAATTTCTCGATGCCTCGGCATTGCTGATGCCGATGATGCGCTTTATTAGCCCGGTTGATCCAATGTGGCTATCTACTATGAAAGCGATCGAGAACCATCTCGTCGAAGATACGCTTGTTCGACGTTACCAAGTCGAACGCAGTCACGTGGACGGTCTCCCGGGAACTGATGGAAGTTTCACCGCTTGCTCGTTCTGGTACGTGGAATGTCTTGCTCGCAGCGGAGAGTTGGAGAAGGCGCAGTTGTTATTTGAAAAGCTGCTGGGGTATGCCAATCATCTTGGACTCTACTCTGAAGAGTTGGGTGCCGATGGACGGCATCTTGGTAACTTTCCCCAGGCATTTACACATCTGGCTCTGATTAGTGCGGCCACTTACCTGGACCGAGCGCTTTCAGGCGATAAAGGTACCGTGTGGCGCTAAATTGACCTGCGACAAATGCTGCAAGCGCAGGTCTACTCGCCGGCTCTGATTGTCGATAAAGAGGGTGCAACTAGCGCCGCGAAACGTGTGAACCTCGGAACACGTAGTAGAACGGAATACCTGTGAGGATTACCAGCAAACCAAGTGTCGATCTCACCGGTCGAATCATCCACAGATTCACCGTGAGCGCCAGGGCTGCCATCAGAAACACGATGCACGTCCACGGATATCCCCACGCCCGGTAGGGTCGAACCAGATCCGGTCTGTTTAAACGCAATCGCATCAGCGCAATCGCATTCAGCGCAAAAAATATCCAGACTGCGAAAACGAACAACGAGTACAACTCCTCATAGGTTCCGGTCAGCGCCAGCACGGCTGCGATGATTCCCAGAAACATCAGCGATCCAGTTGGCGTATGGAATGATGGATGAATTCGTCCGGTGAAGTTGAAGAAAACACCGTCTCGCGCCATCGCATAAGGGATTCTTGCGCCAGTGAGTACTACTACATGGAGTGCGCCAAGCGCGGAAACCGCCATTGCGAGCGTGACCCACATGGCGCCGCTTCGCCCCGCAAATGTGCTTACGGCATCTGACGCTACATGCTGCGAGTTCTTAACCTGTTCGAATGACAACGTGTGGAAATAGACAAGGTTCGCTGATAGATACAGCACCCCGATCGTAAGTAGTCCTAGCAGGATGGCGCGCGGCAGATTTTTTTCCGGCTGCCGAATTTCTTCTCCAAGAGTGCCGAGGTCATTGAAACCGTTGTACGCCCACATAGCAGGCACTAGCGCCGTCAAGAGGGCGCTGATGCTGCCAAGCCCAAAAATCGGCTTCGCTGAACTCGAAGCAGCAGGAGTCGCAAACAGGACACCCGTCACAACAATGATGACGATCGTGAGGATCTTGAGTGCCGTCAGAAACACCTGGATCGCGCCGCTCATTCGCACGCTGAAACAGTTCACCGCAGTGACGATCAGAACGACGAGCGCAGCCAACGGTTGTGCGGCTGTGATCGTGAATTCGTAGGATCCGATATGGCCGCTCATCCATGGTGTGCTTACAGCTGGGATAAAAAATCCGACGAACCTTAGAAACCCTGCGGCAAGAGTCGCCATGCCCACTGGCCGTTCTAGGAACGAGCTCATCCATCCGAAAAGGAAGCCCCAAACGGGCCCGAGCCCCTCTTCCAGGTAGACGTAGGCACCACCGGCTCTCGGAAATGCAGCTCCTAATTCCGCATAGCAGAAGGCGCCAAACAGAACAATCAAGCCACCCAGAATCCACGCCGCAATCACGAGTTGCGTCGACCCAACCGAACGCGCCATGTCGCTCGAAACCAGAAACACGCCCGTGCCAATTGTGTCGCCAATTACGACTGCCGTTGCAGCCCAAATGCCCAATTCGCGCACGAGGTGCGGTTTCCGCTCGATTGATGGAGCTGCTTGAGACATGAGTCCAGAGAGACTAGACCTGTGGGCGCAGAGTGGTCAATGGGAACTGCCCTCGCAGGTGTCACATTCGTGCGCTATGATCGCAGGCGCCATGACAGCGAAGCTGATGATCGATGAGTTTCCATGGAATTCGCGATATGCCGTGGATCAAACAGAAAACATTCTTACTCCTGCGCTTGTCATTTACCCGGAACTCGTCGATCACAACATTCGTCAGACGCTACAGCTCCTCGAGGGCAACCCCGATCGCTGGCGCATTCACGTCAAGACGGCGAAGCTGCAGTCCACAATGGAACGGCTGGTCTCGCATGGCGTCGTGAACTTCAAAGCGGCAACCACGCTTGAACTTCTGACTGCATGTGCAAGCGGCGCTAAGGATGTGCTGGTTGCCTATCCGGTTATGGGCGCGAATGCCCGGCGGCTTCTTGAGATCTCGGAGCAATACGACGATGTTCAGGTCTCCGTATTGATCGAGAACGAAGCGCAGCTTCAGCAGTGGCGAGACAAAAATGTGGGGATTTTCCTCGACATCAATCCAGGGATGGATCGCACCGGTATCGCGCTCTCACATTCAGAAAGAGTTTTTTCTCTTGTTAGCGGCGTAAAAAACCTTGGACTCGAATTTCGCGGTCTCCACTACTACGACGGACAATACGGATCATTAACAGAACAAGAGCGCTGTAGCGTCGTTCATCAAGGCTACGACCAACTCTTGAACCTCGTTCGCGTTCTCGAGCGTGCTGGGCACTCCATTAGGGAGATAGTCACCGCGGGGACGCCTACGTTCCCGTGCTCACTCTCGTATACGCCCTTCCATTCCGCCGAGTTCATTCACCGCGTTTCGCCCGGAACCATCGTGTACTGCGATGCCACGAGCTTGGCACAGCTTTCACACGATTACGGCTATCAGCCGGCAGCGCTCGTGCTTACTCGTGTCGTAAGCCAGCCACGTGATGGAATGATTACGTGCGACGCTGGCCACAAATCAGTTTCCGCGGATGCCGGCGTGCCCACCTGCATAGTGTTGGGCCATCCGGAACTTCTGCCGCTGTCGCCCAGCGAGGAACATCTCCCGATGTCTGTTCGACCGGGCGCACACATTCCGAGCATCGGTGACCAGCTCTATCTCTTGCCGCGCCACATCTGTCCGACGGTGAACAACTTTAATTCTGCCCTCTTGGTGAAAAATGGCGTAGTGGCTGTCGAGCCAGTGACGGCACGCGGCCGCGAAGGTCCACTCCTGGCGGAGACCCTCGAACGCGCTCGCATTTAATCTCGCAAAAATGCGAATGCCTCCCGCGCTGGGGAGGCATTCATTCTTTCGAACTCTGACCCGAAGATCGGTTCCTGGCTGCTGGTCGAACTCAGGCCCGAGTTCACATCAAGGGGCGGTGTTGTTCAATCCCTGGTAGACAAAAATTCCCGCGATCAACAAGATCATCACCCCTGATACTGCACCCAGCGCTTTGATGAAAGGAGTGATTTTGTTGACCTTGGAGAGAATCTCCGCCTGTTCTTGTTCCATGTGGGATTCCGCTTCATCCAGAAAAAGCTGATCGTCCTCTTGCATGGTCAGAGTACTGCGATAGATCAGCAGGATAATCAGAACCGCGGTGAGAGCACCCCACGCAATCAGCAGCATTACCAAAGGAGACATATGCCACCTCGGTAGCGAGATCGGGTCCCGCCCTGCCGCGCAGCGGCCTGGGGTCTTCCTGCAACTGCCAACGGAAGGGCTACAGCAGAGTCATTATAGCCCCGTTTGGCAAGCCTCGGCTGTGCATCTTGCGACTCCTCCGGGATCGCTTTCATCTAATAAAGAAGACGGCACGGGCATGGACGGAGTGTCGAAGAATCAGCAGATTGTCTCGATTCTCCTCTGTTATAATCATTGAAAATGCTCATCTGCCTCGGGCAGAACTGCTGTAAAAAGAAGGAGATACGATGGCCACGACCACAACCCCTGAAGTGAAACCGAAGACTGCTCCCATTTCCCTGACCGCGAATGCGGTGTCCAAGGTGAAAGAGATCATGGGACAGCAGAATCCAGTGCCTGCCGGGTTGCGCGTCAGCGTCGTCGGCGGTGGATGTTCCGGCTTCTCCTATTCGATGCAGTTCGAAAATGCTGCGGGCATGATGGACAAGGTTTTCGACATGGACGGCCTGAAAGTGTTCGTCGATGCGACGTCGGTGATGTATCTCAACGGCTGCATCGTTGATTACGTTGAGACACTCGAAGGCGCCGGCTTCAAATTCGAAAATCCGAACGTGAAGAGCACCTGCGGCTGCGGATCGTCTTTCAGCGTTTAATTCATATACGAAATTCCAGTAACGTACGATTTGAAAGCCTCGCTTCGGCGAGGCTTTTCCTCAATAAAGACAAACTGTCAGTCTCAATCCACGACACATACCATCCTGAAGCAACCTCGGTTACGTTCATAACATTGGTGTCATCCCGAACGCGCGTGCTTTTTCCAGCGCGCGGAGGGATCTTGCGCGCGGGCGTGATTTAATTCTGCGGCTGATTCTCGTTCGGCGTTTGTGTGGCGGGGTTCGGCGGTTGTTGATTCGGCGTCTGTGGCGTCAACCCCGGATTCGTTCCTGGCGGAACTCCTGTTTGCTGCCCGGTCATGCCCGTACCCTGCAGTGGTGGCTGCGCCGGCGTATTTAGCAATCCCCCGCGATCACTCGACGGATCGTAGATGAACTGCCACTGATCGTACTGCTTCTTCTTATTGAACTCGCGGATGCTTTCCTTTTTACTCGTGCTGGCCACACCTACGATCGGTCCGCCACCGAACGTCAGCCCTGATCCGCTTGGCTTGTCTTTTTTGTCGTCCTTGGAGTCCGACGAGTCGCTGTCCGACTTCTTCCCCGAAGAATCGTCTGATGAGTCGCTTGCTGTTGCCGTAACCGTAGTTTGCGTTGCAATGCCGGCCGGTTGACCCGTCATGCCCCCCAGTCCACGAGAGATTGCATTTCCGATACCGGCACCTTGTCCATTCTGAGCAGCGGCAATCGCTTGGGGCGTCATCGCGCCTGTGATCCCTTGGCCAAATGTGAGCTTCACATCGCCCATGCGCAGAATCTTGAAATCATCGCCCGTGATCGGATCCTTGTATCGCTTCCGCAGAAAACGAAGATTGTTTGTGTTCTCCAGTTCTTCAACCCGCGTAGGATAACGGCCCGTTTTTTTGAAAAATAACCGTACCGCGCGCGCATACTGCACGCCGCGATGCACGAGTTCCTCCTCACGATCGCGTCGCGCTTGAAAAGCCGCTTTACTCGTCGCGACCATCATGCCGATCGCCAATAGGGCAACCATCAACATCAAAGTGATGAGGATGTACCCGCCTTCGCGATGCGCCGAACGGTGTCTTAAGCGAGGATGGAATGAAGAACCCATCAGCAGAATCTAGCCCTGTGTGAGCGGGATGCTTTGTCGATTGTTGTTGATCACATCTTCAATTTCGACCGAGCTGGTCCCTATGTGAAGCACGCGATAGCGGCGGTCTACGATGTCGCCTTCGCCCGCAATAAAGTTGTCGTCTCCCTGTTTCAGGAAAACTCTCTTTGGTTCGCCTGGTTTGTTGGCGAATCCGTAAAACTGCAAAGTGATCGGCGGAGGTGTGGGAACTGGCGGTGGCACGTGCTGGACCTGCGCTGTCTTATCAGTGACCGCCGGGGCCTTTGGCCGCGGAATCGGCTCCGACGCCGCATTAAAGATATTCCTGCCGCTCCCCGTGTATTTTGGATCTTCGCTTTCCTTCAAAAGGTCGAGACGGAGCGTCGGATCCAGCGATGGCGCAGGAGTGGTCTTGGCAGCTTTGCCCGTTGCGGTTCTTCGGACTGCAGAGCGCCCGGGAACCACCGGAGCCGCAACCGGAGTCGCCGAACTGGTCGTCGGCGTGGAATCGGTCATCAACATTCGGATCAAAAGAATCAGGGCAAGCACTCCCAGCACAGCTGCCGCGATGACCTTGTTCCGGTTTTCAGTTCCGCTCTTCAACTAACTGCCCGCCTTCAGATATGTTTCGAGTTTAATCCCGAGCTTTACGTTCTGCCCTTGTTCCGATCCAAGAGTGACGCTGTTCACGATGAAAAACATCTGATCGCGTTCCAGTGCGTTCAGGAAACGGACCAGTTGCAAATACCCTCCCGATAAATCCGCATCAATCGTCACGCGCTGCAAACCGTTCTGTTCCGGATCATCTGGCTTGTACTTCACATCCTGGATCTTTGCCCCGGTCTGCGCCTGAATTTTGCCCAACTCGTCATAGATCTCCGAGCCCTTCGACGCGAACCGCGTCTTATAAAACTGCTCGATCTGTCCTTGCGCCGTCACAACTTTCTTATCCATCCCGCGCAGAGGCTCGACCTGCTGATTCTTCACTTTCAAATCAGCCCATAAACGGTCCATCTGTTCCCTGCGTGAAGCTGTTGAACCGACCAAGGGCGAGAAGAGCACGACAACTGCAATGGCAGAGGCGGCGGCCATGCCACCGAGGGCCAGCTTCATCTTGTGCCGTGTTTGTTGTAGATCTGGCATTATGGCTTTCCTGCTCCCGGAATGTCCCTTACATAAAGCGCACTGATGTCCACCACAACGGTGTTGCCACCCTGCGAACGGCTGTTCTCTGCATCGATTTTCGTCTGCTTGAAATGCGGAGACGATTCCATCTTCCGCACCAATTCGACAGCCTTTTCGCGAGAGTCACCCTCTACCTGCATCTTGATCGTGAGCTGATTATCTTCGTTTAACTCAGGATGAATTGACACAACGTGCGCTCGCGCCGGCATAACCTGTTCCAGATCTTCAAAAACTTTCGTCCACGAAAACGACTTCCTGCGAATCAGATCATTCAGAAACTGCGATCGGTCGCGCGTGGAGCGGTTTTCGGCTTTATTTAGGAACGCTTCAGCTTTAGCACGTTCCTGGTCGCGTTCTGCGATATCGGCTTGTAACTTGTTGATGGTTTGCCGATCCTTGCTTGCTGAAAACCAGCCACTAATGGCTGCAAAAAGCAAAATTAGCGTGACCAGTCCGGTACCGGCAAGCACCGCGCCCCAGCGCGTCCAGAAGCGGCCCGAATCCTCGTACGGCCGCGTCGCGAGATTAATGTCTAAACGCATACTCAGCTGACCAGCGAACCTACAACGCCTGCCATGCGCCACCGCGGAACGCTACCACCCACGCTCGTTCCTAATTGCGATCCGCGAACCAACTCCTGGACTTCCGCTCCGGTCTGCGTGCGTAAAGCAGGTGCTGCAGTCGCCGTATCGGCCAACCCGGCGACATAAATCCGTTCAATGTTGAGAGAATAGGTATCTTGAAAGAACACAACAGAGGGATATATCTCCTCTGCCAACTGCTCACCACTGATTGTTACACCACGCGTATTCTCAAGCGTGCGCAGCAGCAGAAGCTTGTCCTTGTCGATGATGGCGATACTTGTTGTTCTGGCATCCACTTTGACGATCAAAGAAGGTCGGCTTCCGTCCGCTGCACCCAATGCGGCCAACATCGAAGGAATCACCACTCCTGGGTTGTAACCGGCTTCGCGGAACGCGTTCTCGTAGTCTTCGAGCACAGTCGTGAGCACGACCGCCGCCACGACCCGTACCGAACCGCCGGCGTCCTGCGTATGGTAGGAAACGCGAGCCTTCTCGACATCAAAGGGGAGAGATTTCTTGAGCCGGAAGCGCACCACTCCTTCGGCTTCTTCCCGCACTGTCGGCAATGTTTCGAAATCGAGCAGCGCGACGCGGACCGCAGCATCAGGCAGAACCGCAACCACATCGCCTGACCGTCCGCCCACCGCTCCCAATGTTTCCTGGATGGCTTCTTTGACAGCCCGCCCTTCGCGCAGGTTTGTTTCCACCAGATCTGGAACCACACTGCCAGGCGCAAGTTCGCGCGCGGAACATACCTCGACTGAATTGCCCGAGTCTCCTGCACGACCTGCAAGAATGCGGTCCGCAGAAATCTCGCATGCGAGACGAGGTCTTCCGTCGCCCTTGAAACGGTTACTCATGATTTGTGTGCTTTTCCGTACTATACAAATGAAATCCCTTTTGCGCGATGGAAGACAATAACCGGAAGGGAACTCCCAGACATCCCACGCACTGTACCGATGGCCGTCCTGAACGCTCCTTTTAGCGCATGGCCTCGATAAACGTGACTTTGTTGATCTCCTTCAGCGTGCTGACGCCGGCTCGAACTTTATCGAGGGCGGACTCGCGAAGGAACCGCATACCTTCTTCCCGCGCCGCTCGCCGGATTTCCGAAGTGGGCTTCTTGGCCAGAATCATTTCCCGAATGCGGTCGCTCAGGTCAAGCAGTTCGTGAATAGCGGTTCGGCCACGATAGCCTGTGCCCGCGCACTCGATGCAACCCTGGCCTTCGTAGAACGCAACCTGACCCCACTGTTGCGGATCGAGTCCGCTTGCTTCCAGCACCTCCGGAGCATATTTCACCATCGTCCGGCACGAATCGCAGATCACTCGCACAAGCCGCTGCGCCAGGATGCAGTTCAGTGCGGACACGAAGTTGTAGGGCTCGACGCCCATATTCAGGAAACGTCCAATGACGTCAACGACGTTATTCGCGTGCACGGTCGTGAACACCAAGTGACCGGTTAGCGCTGATTGGATGGCGATCTGTGCCGTTTCCGTGTCGCGAATTTCGCCCACCATGATCTTGTCCGGGTCATGACGCAGAATGGAGCGCAATCCGCGTGCGAACGTCAGTCCCTTCTTTTCATTCACCGGGATCTGTGTGATACCCCGGATCTGGTATTCGACCGGATCTTCGATCGTGATGATCTTGTCTTCATCCGTCTTGATCTCGTTCACGGCTGCATAAAGCGTTGTTGTCTTGCCGCTACCGGTAGGCCCTGTGACCAGCACCATGCCGTATGGCTCTTTGATGTAACGCCGGAACTTTCTCAGGTCCTCTTCGTCGAAACCCACGACATCGAGCGTGAGCGTGCGGAACTTCTCGCTCATCGACTCTTTGTCGAGCACGCGTAGCACAGCATCTTCACCGTGGATCGAGGGCATGATCGAGACGCGGAAATCGATAGCTCGCCCGTTGTACTTCACCCGGAAGCGGCCGTCTTGCGGCACGCGGCGCTCCGAGATATCGAGCTCACTCATGACCTTGATACGCGAAATGATCGTCGAATGGTGTTCTTTGCCGATCGGCGGCATGGCATGTGTCAGCACACCATCGATGCGGAACTTGATGCTTACGGAATCATCCTGCGTTTCGATATGAATGTCGCTCGCGCGGCGTTGCAGGGCGGTAAAGATCGTCGTATCGACCAGCCGGATGATCGGGCTCATGTCGCCCGTCGACGCCGTCAGCTTGTCGATTGAAATCGTTTCGTCGTGTCCCGCCTCATCTTCGCGGATGATGCTGATGAAGCCTTCACTGGCTTCTTCCAGCACGCGTTGAGATTGCTCCGTTTTCTTGAGAATGTCGGAGATCTGCTTGAGTGTGGAGACTTTCGTGACGATCCGCTTGCCAAGCAGAAGGCTGATCTCGTCAATCATCATCAGCTGGCTCGGGTCGGCGATGGCGATTGCGAGCTTGCCGTCGCGCGTCTCCTCGAGCGGCACGAAGTTGTAGCGGAACATCAGGTCCACTGGGATCTTTTTGAATAGGTCGTGGTGAAGCTGAAAATCGTTGAGATCGACGAACTCGCACCGGTACCGCCGAGCGGTGTCCTGTGCGCGTCCGAGTTCGTCAGCGACGCTCTCCGGCGTCAACTTCCCGCCGTTCCCGCCATTGACGAACAATGATTTCTTTTCCGCCATACTCATTCCAGTCTACTGCCTCGTCCCGCCTAATGAATTCCTGCACCCAGCGTAAAGATCGGCAAATACAGTGAGATCAATACTCCGCCTACAAACACTGCCATGAAGATCAACAACACAGGCTCGATAAGCGCCATGGCTGCGCCCAGAGCAGTCTGCACATCTTCTTCGTAAAACTCGGCCACGGAAGTAAGCATTGCCGGCAAGGCTCCGGTCGACTCTCCGACTTCCAGCATCTCCACTGCCAGCTCAGGGAAAATCTTCTGATCTTCCAGGCTGCGCGCCAATCCTTGTCCTTCGCGCACTCGTGTCGATGCCGAGAGAACTCCGTTCAGCAATTTTCGACTGCTGACAGAAGCGCCCGCCGTTTCCATCGACGGTACCAGCGGCATGCCTCCTTGCAACAGAGTTGAGAGCATTCTTGAAAAATTGGCGACCTGGTATTTAAGCCGGATATCGCCCAACAGCGGCATCCGCATAAGCATTCCATCAATCTGCTCGGCGCCACGGTCCGTTGTCTTCCATCGCCACAGGAAAAACAGCACGGCTACCAGACCGATAATCAAGAATGGCAAATACTTCTGAGCGTTCAAGCCGACCGCCAGCATGATCACCGTCATCGCCGGCAGCTTCGCGCCCAGGTTCTCGAACAACTTGGCAAATTCCGGAACTACGTAGGTGATCAGAAATAACACCATGATCGTCACCATCGTGATCAGGAGTGCCGGGTACACGAGCGAGACAAGCAGTTTCTTGCGGAACGTCATCGTCAGCCGTTGAAATGCAATGTAACGACTGAGCACTTCTTCCATGTTGCCGCTTTTCTCACCTGCCATCAGAGTCGTCGTGTAAATCTTTGGAATCGGCCCCTGGGCCGCAAATGCATCGGACAGCAACTCTCCGCTTTTGACTCGGTCGCGCACATTCTCAAGAAGGCTGCGGAGACTCGCATCTTTTTGGCGTTTGATGAGCAACTCGAGCGCCGTAAGGATTGGAAGACCAGCCTTGATGAGTGTCAAAAACTGCTGATTAAAAATTACAAACGAACTCTGCTTAATGGTTCCACGCGATAGTGTCAGCTTCCCGCCAGTGAAAACACCTTGCGGTTTGACCGAATAGACCAGCAGTCCTTGCTGCACGAATCGCTCGCGCACTTCCGCTTCCGAGTACCCGTGCTCGAGTTGTTGCAGCACGTGTCCCTGCTCATCCGCGGCTTTTACGAGAAATTGGGCCAACTTGTGCGGTCCTGGGTCGGGTTCCCGTGCTCAGTTTATCATCCAAGCAACCGGGAATTCCCCTCTAATCTATTGTTTTACCAACCATTTACAATGACGCTAGTAATGTGATTCTCGCGCTCGATTCGTTTCATTTCGAAGCCTAAACTTCTTCAATTCAATCAGATCGGACCGAAGCCTCTCATTGCCCAATCTCTCCCTGGATCGTCTCCACACCCGCAGGTGATGAGAACCGGAACGAACTGTCCGTCAGCGGAGCGTCCTCACGCAAGTCGCGGAATCGATACTCTGTCGTGGCCTCATCAACCTCTTGAATTTGGATGCGAACGATCTGGTGCTGGGGCGTGATCTCGAGGATCACTTGTTCCACCCGGTCGGCCATCGCTTTGGGCACGCCGCGTAACACAACGTTTCCGGCGGATACCGGCGTTTGGTCTGGCGCGATGGAAAGCCCAGCCAACTCCTTCCGCAGGTTTGTTTTGCCAAGCAGGAAGGCGATCGGCGAACGCAAGTCCTCAAGCTTTTTCAACGTCATCTTTCGCACTTGGTGCTGGTCCGGCAGATACAGCCAGGCATCTTTCCCATCGCTGAGAAACAGCTTCTCCTTGGGAGAACGGTACTCCCATCGCATCTTGCCTGGTTTTTTTAGCCAGAGTGTGCCGGTTTCCGTCCGTTCCACCCCCGCGCCTTTGTACACTTCGGTGAATTCGGCCTGGAGTGTTCGCAGGTGGTTGTAGTGACTGTCCACTGCCTCTGCAATCTGTTGGACACTTTGAGCCCACAGTGCGGAACAGCTTCCGAGCAGAAAAAAAAGCGGCAAAAGTTGGCTGATGCGGAGCGGTCGGATCACAATGGGAAGGCCTATTCGGATTCTAACCAGCGGTTCGACTGCGGTAAAGAACGTATTGGTTGGTGCCTTCCACGCGATCGAATTGTTTGTGCGTCGCCAAGACATGCTCAAGGATCGGATTGTGATAAACGATCCAAACCTCACGAGGGCTCCGCTCGAGCGAAGCGGAAAGACGGATGAAGAACTTCTCCAAGCATTCTTCTGGTAGGGGATTGAACAGGTAGAGGACCGTCGGTTCGACAGGGAACTCAAATCCATTGGCATCCATTTGCAGGAGTTCGATGTTCGCTCCGATAGCGGTCGCGCTGCGCAACTTGTCGACATTGCTGACGGCGGTGCGGTGCAGCGCTGGCAGGAGTTCGATGCCGATGATTCGTCGGAAAGGGTACTGGGCGGCCATGAGCGGAACACGACCTTTACCGGACCCAATATCGATAAAGGTAAAGTTCGAAAGCTCGAGCGGCAACCGCGACATCATCTCTTCGAACAAGGCAGGGTCCGTTGGCTGGTAGGGAGAATGGAGTGTGCCCAGAAGCCGCTCCCGCCAGCTCACCGTTGCGCTGGTGGTATCGACTCGCAAATTCCAGTCGAAATCCATGTCCCCGTATCGACGTCGGCGGCTCTCGGGTGTCGAATCAAGCAGAAATTGCCAGGAAATCCTGGCCAGTTGAGCGCCGGTTCCCAGAACGCCTCGTTTCAAGCACTCCCGTCGATACCACTTTCGCAGAGAAGACAGTATTGTGATCTGTCTGGGAGAAGGAACCATGGCGCAATGATAAGCCATGATCAAGCTTCACTAGAAGATCTAGTTTATTATGCGCATATAGCTATGAAACGAAAGGCCCGAAGAGCTCTGGAACAATGTTCTAGCGAGAAAATAGAAACCCGGCAGCTCCGAATTGTTCTTTGGATCATCGCATAAAGCGCAAGATAAATCGATTTATAACTCACCAGGATCAACGACTGAGCAAGGGGCCGACTCTGAGGTCATCCTAGTCTCAAATCGGGCTAGGATCGCTTCTAATCGCAAAGTTTTCCAGTGGTCACATTTCTTATAGAAATAGTTCCCAGTTTCGCCGGTTAGTCTGTAGGCAGGAACTTGGGTGGCGGCGGTTGATATCCCTGCGGGGTGCCCTTTGTGATGAAGGGTAGATCATCCGGACGGGAGACCTCGATGCGTCCGTCCGGCATGAACTTATAGGGGTGACCAAGGGGATCGGCTGGATAAAGCCCATTCGCCATCCCTTTTGCTCGGAGATCGAGGAGACTTGACGGGTATTGTCCCGTTTGTGCTTTGAAGGCGGCGGTTGCCTTTTCGAGGTTGATAACGTCTTCATCCACCTGGAGTGCACGGAGGTGAGCGACCGCATTCGCTTTAACGGAGCGCTCGACGTTTCCCGATTCGTAAGTGGTGCGCCACATCATGCGAGCCATCTCGATGTCTCCAGCATGAGTAGCCATCGTTGCAGCTATGACCGGCATGAACGGGTGCGCGTTCGGCAGGGTTGAGCCTTGGCGGAATGCTTCCGCTGCTGCCGAGTAGTCTTTTAATTCCATGTAGTAGATGAAACCCAAGTCGTAATAGAGCCGCCATTCTTTGGGATTGCTCTGAATTCCAAACTTAACGAGATTGACGGCGCGCTCCGGCTCGCCGGCTCCGGTTGGACGAGCAGGCGCTAAAAAGTTGGAACCATACTCATAGGCGACAAGGAGCTGCGGGTCGAGATGGGTCGTGATTTCAAGCAGCGGACCGAGCAGTTGATATTCCTGATCGCCGCGAGCGTGATGTCCCCCAAAGTATTGAACTGCTCGTGTCCAATAGAGGTCTGCCATCAACCCGGTGTATCCGAGGCTGAGGCGTTTCGCCGCTTTCGGAGACGAGATGTAGAGAAATTCCTGGAGAGTCGCGCCGCGCCGCACCTGGTCGACCCTTTCGAGAACCAGGATCGATGCGGTCAGGCAAGCAACAAAGAGAGCTGCCGTGATTGCTGCGACTTTGCGAGACGGCGTCATTTCAGATTTCTGTACTCGAAAACCCAGATGGCCGCGAACAAAACCATCGCGGAATAGAGCAAAGCGTATCCAGTGTTCAGCAGGACCAGGTCGCCCGGGATAGCGCCGCCATGCGCAACCTTGCTGATGACATTCAGCGCGGAAATGTTAGGCACGACGTAAGCTGCGGCGGTCGCGAGCCAACGCTCTACCCCATGCGTCATTGCCGCGAACCCGCGCACGTCTTCCGAGAAGCTGCCTATTACAAACAGGGAAAACGCAAAGACCGCCGATAACAGCGGTGAAGAGAACGACGAGAAGAAAAGCGCCAACGACGTGATGATCAGGAACTGCAGAACAATGAAGTAGAGGGCCGACAGCACCCAGGCGTCCGCCGCGGCAAACTTGTGTGAGACGTAGAACAATGCTGCGAAAACGCCAATGCCCATGCACAACGTGTTCACGATGAGGGTGCCGGTGAGCCCGAAGAACTTTCCGACAATGAACTCCCAGCGGCGCACCGGGCGCGAGAGCACGGTGTAGAGCGTCCGCTTGTCGATCTCCTTCGACACGAGGCCAATACCAATAAAAATCGCGATGACCACGCCGAACAGCGATACCGCGGTCAAGCCGAGGTTGATAACAACGAGTTTTTCGATGCCGATTGAAATCTGTCCAACGAGAATGGCCGCCCCTGACATGAGCAGGGCGAAGACGATCAGGTTGTACAGCACGCGATCGCGCACCGCTTCGCGGAAGGTATTGGCTGCGATGTTGGCGATGCGAGCGTTCATGCGCCCACTCCTTTCCCGGTCGAAGCGGGCTGAACTTGCGACAGGAAGTAGTCTTCGAGCGAGGCCCGCACAGGCGTCAACGAAATGAGACGCAAACGCTCCCGGCGCAGAACTTCGATGGCGGCATCCTGTTGCGATTCGTCGAGCACGGCCCGAACAGTGTCCCCTGTCACAAAACATTCTGCTTTCAGCGCCTGGATGGCGGCCGGAACCGTTTTGCCTAACCAGATGAGTTCGACTCGGCCACGCATTTTGGCCGTGAGGTCCTCCACGGCGCCCACTCCTCGCAGTTCCCCGAGGTGAATGATAGCGACGCGATCGCACAATGCCTCCGCGTCGGAAAGAATGTGCGTGGAAAAGAAAATTGTTTTGCCTTGTCTCTTGAGTTTTTCCATCAGGTCACGAACTTCACGACGGCCCATAGGATCGAGGCCTGACATGGGTTCGTCGAGGAAGACCAGTTTAGGATCGTGAAGGATGGCCTGTGCAATACCGACGCGCTGCAGCATGCCCTTGGAATATTTGCGAAGTTGCACGTCGCTGGCATCGGCAAGTCCGACCTGTGCCAGCATTTCAGAAATCTTATCGGAACGTCCCGTCGAAGGCATGCCCGAGAGACGTCCGTAGTACTCAAGTAACTCACGGCCGGTCAGGTAATCGTAGAAGTATGGGTGTTCCGGAAGAAACCCGATCTGGGCGCGCACTGCACGATCTGAGATATCGCCGCCAAGGATCCGAGCGGAACCGGAGGTCGGATAAACGAGTCCCATCAGCATTTTCAAGGTTGTCGTTTTGCCGGCACCGTTGGGCCCTAGAAAGCCGAAGACTTCGCCTTCTTCCACTTGCAAGTGGAGCGGTTTCAAGGCGCACTTTGGCTTTTTGCGCCAAAAGCCGACCTGATAAACCTTCTCCAAACCAAGGATTTCAATCGCTGACATATGTGGAACTCAGATGGTTTGTACTCTGAACCTGTAGTCTCTTCAAAAATTATAACGGGACTTAGAGCGACAGGAACTGGCGAGGCGGGAACGTGTCATTACGAAAGTAAACGGATTTAAAGCGTTTGAAAGCATTCGTTAATTGAGAATGCTGGGGAAAGCGCGGCAGGCTGCGACTGAATTGATGGGCACGCCACCGACACTGGACTGGAAGCGAATGATCATTTCGGACGTCCCGCAAAAGTCACGATTGCCGCTCCTGCTGGCCATCATGGGAACAGCGGCGGCTACGAATTCGTCGTTGAGGGCGCCTGCTGTCGAGATCCCAGTCGCAGCGAAGACGTACCCGCTCTTACCAGCCGTGCCAACACCGGCCAAGGCCAGGGAGTCATCGATAAAGCAGGACTGCACGGAACTAGGTAGGCAGGGAAGTGTTCCGCCTAGATTCGAGAGAGAGGGTGCATACCCTATGGTCGAATAGGTGGTGTGATAGGCGGTTTCCGCCGTTTTGATTTGACGAATCGAAGATGCCGCAGATGCCTCGTTGGCTGAGATCCTGGCCTGCAAGAGACTCGGTATCGCGATCGCTGCCACGATCAGAATGATTGCCACCACGATCAACAGCTCAATGAGTGAAAAGCCTGCGTCCTCGCGCATAGCCTGAGCCCGCTTTCATTTCTCAGACCATTTGTTGCACGCGGGGGGCCTCCGTCCGTGGCATCGGAACATCCAAAGTAACAAGCGCTACCCAGACCGAGCAACGGACGAGGCTAGCTGATGTATTTTCCGAAAATCGTTGCCATTTGGGAAAAAGCGCTGTTCACCCCAGAAGCGAGACTCCCCATTCCGGTCACGGCCCCAAAAGCCACCACGGCCATGATCAGGACGTACTCCGCTAATCCCTGGCCCGATTCATCCATTTGCAGTCTGTTAAAAGTCTTCAGAATGTTTTTCATTTTTTGTTCTTCGCCAAGTTCTCAAATACTGCCCGGATTGTGCGCTTGAGGCACAGACCGTTACAAAGGACTAAAAGCAATTCCCAGGCCGCTTGCGCCTCACGAGAGATAGAAAGCGCAACTCCTGATTTTGTCTAGAGTTACAGGTACTTTACGAATGATGGTCGAAGAGCGATTGTGAACAGTAGGATTTGCGGCGAAGGTTGGTAGAAAACGTTTGTTTACACTTGGCTGTTGCGGAAGTGACGCGCACCGGAATCCGATCGGAGGGGATGATGGCGGCGATTTGGCAAGTCGAGCTGGGGAAAAAAAGAGGCACCGGATGTCCGGTGCCTCTGTTAAGCCCGCAGAGCGGGCGGTGAGATTAGAGTTAGTTGTTGAGCGGGGCCAGGGTAGCAACGCACGCACCGGCGCCGATCGGACCAACCTGCTGATAGCGGACAACCGCGTCTTCCAGTGAGCAGAACGAACGAACACCAGTGGTGTTCAAGCTCATCGGATCAGCGACGATGCCGTAGGTCACGAGCAGCGTACCGGCTGCGCCCGCAGCAGAGTTGTAGCTATAGCTATAACCGCTCTTGCCGTTGCCAGCAGGGTTACCGTTGTAGGCCAACACGCCGTCAACCAAGCAAGAAGTGGTGGAAGTTGGAGGGTTCGGGCAAGCAGCAGTCGGACCGCCCGGACCAAGATCCGTCAGTGCGGCAGAGTAGCCGACTGTCGGGTACGTCGAATAATAAGAAACTTCTGCAGTGTTGACCGTACGAACGCCGCTAGCCGCAGACGACTCGTTAGCAGCAATACGGGCACGCAGCAAGTTCGGAATCGCGATCGCGGCAATGATCAGGATGATCGCCACCACAATCAGCAACTCGATAAGTGAAAAACCCTTTTGTTTCCGCATCTCTCGTTTCCTCTCCTCCGTAGGCCCTCAAGCACGAGGGCGCTAGTCACGGGTATCGTCGCACTTCATCCGCCAAACTGCGAGATTACCTTGGTGTGCGCCGTTTCGACGGCAAGTCCCCTTTTTTCATGGCGTCTGCAAACTTTCGGGATCATCGATGTGCCACGCCCAGTGCCGCAATCGGGCGGATCTGTCAAAAAGCGGCTGCCAGTTTTTGTCATGTTGATTGTAAGCAAAGTGGTGGAAAAAACGAAAGGCACCGAACCCGCGTTCGGTGCCTCTCCGGCTTTTGCCCCTCCCCCGAGGCATTCGCCAACGTTCAATTGTGTGAGCGACCTTAACTTCTCCCCATTTCCCGTCGCTCGCCTTACATAGTGGCAAGCAGGGGGCCAAAGCGGAATTAAGAAGCTTTCAGGATGGGGATGGAGCGAAAAGCGTGTCTTTTCAGGAGCAAAGGGCGATAACGTTGCTGGGCGATCGAGTGCCAGAAGTTGTCGTGGCGACAGAACGTGGCGCATGGGGTGACAGAAAGTGTCAGAAATCAGCATTCGGCAATCAGGCGTCAGCATTCAGTAGTCAGCAATTAGCATTAGCCATTAGCATGTGGACTTTTAGGAGCGAGCATCCACCACTGAAGCAGTGGGGCTTTTATCGATCGCCCCTGCGGGGCTAGAATTTGCGATTTCATAGTTAAGGCCAGGCATGAGCGTCGATTCGATTAATCCCGATATTTCGAGAGCATGGTCGCTGCCGGCTCCGCGATATCACGATCCGGAGACGTTTCAGCTCGAGAAACAACGCATATTCGCGCGGACGTGGCAGGTCGTCGGGCATCGCCATCAGGTGGCGCAGCCAGGGGACTTTTTTACGTTCGATCTCCTTGGCGAGCCGCTTCTTCTAGTACGCGGGCAGGATGGAAACTTGCGATGTTTCTATAACGTCTGTCGACACAGAGCAGGACCGCCGGCTGAAGGATGTGGTTCGCGGAAACTGTTTCGGTGCGGTTATCACGGGTGGACATATGAGCTTGATGGAACATTGCTGAACGCACCCGAGTTCGAGGGAGTCGTCGATTTCAGGGCAAGCGATTTTGCGCTTGCTCCGGTCCGAGCGGAGGAATGGTTCAATCTAGTGTTCGTGAATTTGGATGCGCAAGCGGAGCCACTCAGCAAAGCGCTTGGCGGAATGAAAGTGCAGGCAGAGAAGTTTGATTTTCTCTCGATGCGGCTGTATGAACGTCGCACCTATGACATGAAGTGTAATTGGAAGACGTATACCGACAATTACCTCGAGGGATATCATTTGCCGAGCGTGCATCCCGCGCTCAACCGTGAGTTGGATTACGGATCTTATCGAGTGGAACCGTATGCCAAATACGTCAGGCAGTGGAGTCCAATTCGCGGAGCGCAAACGGGCGACACGACTCCCAGACGTTACCAAGAAGCGCGCGAGGATCTGACCACGGACTATTTCTGGACGTTTCCGAACTGGATGCTGAATTGTTATCCAGACAATGTGTCACTGAACATCATTCTCCCGCTCGAACCGGAGCGCACGCTCGCGATCTTCGATTTCTATCTCACGGAAGAAGGCTTGAAGAGTCCGGCGGCGCGGGACGCGACGGAATTCAGTCACCAGGTGCAGATCGAAGACGTGGCGATTTGTGAGACTGTGCAGAAGAATCTGCACTCACGAAGCTACGAGCGTGGCAGGTACAGCCCAAAGCAGGAGAAGGGTGTGCATGCTTTTCATCGAATGTATGCGGAGGCGATGCGGAACTGAATTGTTGTGCTGCTTCGGATGCTTTGCGCGCGAGATCCCCTTCGGCTTTGCTCAGGGCAAGCTCTCCGCGAGTTGGAGAAAACACGCGCGTTCGGGATAACACCAATTAGAGAGATGAGGTCAACTGAACTTCAGTAGCATAGCTGTGACGTCGTCATGCTGAGGTGTATTCCCGACGAAAGCGTCTACTGAAGAGATCATTCGTTTCAAAGCGTCAGCTGGTGCCGTATTGGCGCAGTGGTGAAGCTGTTCAAGAACGCGGGCCTCGCCGAATTCCTCACCGCTGGTGTTCATGGCCTCAACCAAACCGTCAGTGAAGATTAATAGCCAATCGTTTGTCTCTAGGCTGACGGTCGCACTCTCGTAGTTCGAGTTCAGAAGGATACCGAGGGGGAGCCCGCCAGTCTCGAATCGTTCGATAGCACCACTGAAGCGACGAAGAATGGGCGCATTGTGTCCGGCGTTGATGTAGGTCAGTTTTCGGGTCACCGGATCGAGCTCAGCGATGAAGGCAGTGGTG
The DNA here is from genome assembly GCA_036265385.1 of Terriglobales bacterium. Lineage (GTDB taxonomy): Bacteria > Acidobacteriota > Terriglobia > Terriglobales > Acidobacteriaceae > DATAPD01. The sequence goes on along the minus strand of DATAPD010000015.1, from coordinate 182,270 downwards.
AAACGGGTGCCTCCCTGGCTATTAGAGCAGGCGTACTGATTGAGTCCGCTAACAATTTGCGACAGGGAAGAGGGCGTATTGGATAACGTCCGCAAACTTGCTTGAAGGGTGGCCATGAGCATCGCGGCGGGAATACTTTTGCCCGCGACGTCGGCAACGATCAGGAATACGCGATCGTCTTCGGGTATGGCACCGGGTCGAGGAAAGACATCGTAGTAATCGCCCGCAACGGTGTTTGCCGGACGAGTCATGTAGGCCATCGAGATGCCGGGGATTTGCGGAGGAGCACCGGGTAGTAACCACGTTTGGATGTCGCGAGCAATCTCTAGGTCGCGCTTCATGACAACGCGATCAGCGACTTCGAGGATCAGGACAACGAAAAGCACGATGCCGGCAAGGAAATGCAGATCCAAAGAGATCCCATGAATGTCGCCGCCCTCATCGCGAAAAGTGATTCCGCTCGTGGGAAACAGCAGCATAACGAGAGCGGCGAGCAGCAAAACGCGCCGCGCAGGCGACAGCTTTTCAAGAATGGCCCAGAACAGCTGTTTGACTGTGAAGAGGAATCGCTTGGCTCGGGACTCGCGAGGATCGGATTCAGTGAGTCCCCGGTTGTAGAGGCGGTAGCTTGAGCGCGCATCTTTTTCGAACTGGGACCACAGCTGGTTAACTTCGAGTCCATCGGTCACACGCTGCCAAAAGTCAGTGACGCGCGTAGAGAAACGAGTTCGTGGATTTGGGCTCGTCGAGTGCTGCGTGCCAGATGCCATGCGGAAACTTTGATTATAGATGCGGATGTAAGTATTTCGGTTAGAAGAGGCTTAGCTGTTCTCGGGGCTGTTCGAATTCTTCCTGGGCGTACTCTTCGTAGCGCTTGTATTTCAACCTCTTGTGCAGTCCGTATTTCTTCTTCAGGGCACTCATCAACTCCGAAATTCTTTTCGTGTAAGCGGCGGGCAGGAATGCGCGACCTTCGTACCTCTTGCGATAGGTGGCGGCGAGATGAGGGAATTGCTCATCGAGAAAAGGGAGAAAAACCGCTGCCGAGCACGGTTTCAGGAACAGAGTATTAGAGAACACTCCCGCAGCTTTCGCGGCAGAAGCTGCGGCGACCAGCGTTTCCAGATTTTCGCGTGAGTCGGTGATGGCGGGGAGGATCGGCGCGCAATTCACTCCGGCGGAAACTCCCGCTAGGTTCAGCTGGCGCACAGCATCCATACGCAAATCTGGGCGAGGTGCGCGCGGCTCGAGGATACGGGCGAGATCGGTGTCAAGCGTGGTGATTGTTAGGCTGACGAAAAGGCTGTTGTGCGAAGCGGTTTCGCGCAGAAGTTCGGCATCACGAAGGATGAGGTTTGACTTCGTCACGATGCCGATGTTGAGGCCACGATGGCGAGAAAGTTCTTCGAGGATTGCACGGGTGACTTCATAGCGCCGCTCCGCAGGTTGATAGGGATCCGTTGCGGTACCGATTGCGATACTTTCGGATGATTTGACCTGGCGAAGTTCTTGCCGAAGCAGCTGTGCAGCATGTTGCTTCACGAAAATCTTTTGTTCGAAATCGGCGCCATTGCGCAATTCCATGAACTCATGCGTATACCGGGCATAGCAGTACTTGCAGGCAATCTCGCATCCTCGGTAGGGATTGATGGCCCATTCGAAGGGAAGGTCGCGGCGCGTAACGACGCGGTTAAGGAGAGAGCGCGAGGGTAAGGTGAAGTATTCAACATTGTGTCCTTCGCGGAGCGACTCTCCATCAGCGGCGAGACGAGCGATACCGATGAGGGAGGGGGATTTGTGATCGGGGAGGAGCGGGAGGGAAGACATCGAAATTCGCCTTTTGTTCGCTTAGGATAGGCCTTGAAGTTTGTCGTGTCAAGACGGGAATTTAATATTTGGCGGATAATCTCTGCTTCTCCGTTGACGGCGGGATTTCTAGATCCCGCATATTCAATTGCCTACGACAATCGACCCCAGGGAACTATTTCAGACTTGCCACATCGGAGGATCCATGAATGCCATACCGACCGCCTCTATCAGTCAGAGAGAACCAGAACTCTTGGGCCAGACCGTCCTGATCATTGGCGGTAGTAGTGGCATCGGACTTGAAACTGCGCGACGGGCACACGCCGAAGGGGCCAAGGTGATTCTCACTGGGCGAGATCCCGAGCGTCTTCGACGTGCCGCGAACGAAGTTGGCGCCATGAGCACGGCAGCTTTCGATGCTACTGACTTTGAGCTCCTCAAAAAGTTTTTTGATGAGCTGCCAGCGCCGGTGGACCACGTGTTGGTCACTGGCCCGGGTCCGTACTACGCGCCGCTGGTGGAGCTTGATTTTGATCGGGCGCGTCGTGATATCGAAGCGCATCTGCTATTGCCAATGCAGATCGCACGGAACGCAACAACGAAAGTTCGGCCAGGCGGAAGCTTGCTCTTCATGAGTGGAACGGGAGGACGCAGCACTGCGAAAGGATTCACGCTGATATCGGCCCTGACGGCGGCAGGTCCAGCGATGACGAAGGGTTTGGCGCTTGAGCTCGCGCCTGTGCGGGTCAACTTAATCGCTGCGGGATTTGTCGACACACCGTTGTCAGCGGAACTCCTGGGCGATCAGCTTGAAAAACGGCGGAATCAACTTCGCACCACCCTTCCCATTCGGCGCGTCGTTGAACCAGAAGACGTCGCTCTCCTTGCAGTACACCTTATGATCAACACAGCCCTTACGGGCGGAACGTATGACATCGATGGCGGCCAGCAATTGGTGGCGTAGAAGAAGGGTTTATTTTGGCCTGAGGGATGATGGTCTTACCTCTTCTAAGGATCGAGAGAGATGGACTGTGGCTTTTTTCTAATCGGCGATATTCTCGCGCACCTTGCGCATATCAGATCAGCCTATACATAACAATTGGAGCACGACTGTGAAGAATGTTGCGCATCTTTTGTGCGTACTCAACACAGCGCGCATTGACACAACTCTCAACAAGTGACAAGCTTCTTCGCCGTCGTTCCCAGGTGAAACACGGCACGGGATGCCCCATTTGAAGCATTTCACTTTGTAAGGAGACGCAGATATGTCAAGGAGTAAAAGCGCGTCGCAGTGTGGCCTGACCCTAGCCCTGCTGCTATCTGTAGCAATTAGCGCACAACTGCTGTTGGCTTCGAACATCCAAGTCATCGCAAACAACACCCCTCAAATTCCAGCGAACGCTCGAAATCTCGGTCCCGAAAATATCAACAAAAACATGACAGTGACGTTGTGGCTGAAACAACACAACGAAGCGGAGTTCGATCGCCTTGTGCAGTCGATGTATCAAAAAGGTTCGGTCAATTATCACAAATGGTTGACGAAGGAGCAGTATGCGGCGCGCTTCGCCCCGACAGCTCAGGAGGCGGTCACGGTAAGGGATTACCTTTCGGCACACGGACTGAAGATCGCCTCCGTCGACAAAAGTAATCATTTCGTTGTGGCGCAGGGACGTGTTGCTGATGTGCAGAATGCGTTTCATGTGCAGATTAATCGCTTCAGCGTGAACGGTGAAACGCGTCGTGCAAATCTTTCCGATCCGATGATGGACAGCGCAGCAGGTGCGTTGGTTTCGTCGATTCAGGGATTAAGCGACCACGTCTACATGCCACACGCAGTTCGGCCAGTCGATCCAGATACGGGCAAGGCGTGGAGAGGAATTCCATTGGCATCGGTGGGCGGCTCAAACGGGCTATTCTTCTCCGGGAATTGCCTGCGTTCGCCTCAGACGCATACGTTCAAAACAAATGGCGGAAATCCACGCGCAACCTATACGGGAAACCGGTTTGGATCGGATATAACCTCGGATGTGCCGAACCTACCTCCGTGTGGATATTCTCCGTCGGAAGTTCGAAGCGCATACGGTCTGAAAGCGCTTTACAAAGCGGGTTGGACCGGTAAAGGGCAGACGATTGTGATCGTGGATGCGTTCGGTTCGCCGACGATCCGGCAGGACGCGAACACATTTTCAACTCTGTATGGATTGCCGCGGCTAACAACGTCGAACTTCCAGATCATTCGCGTGGGAGTGGCGACTGGGTGTACGCCTGCGGACGGTTGTAACCCTGCATCATGGGTGGATGAAGTAACGCTTGACGTGGAGTGGGCGCATGCGGTCGCTCCAGAAGCGAACATCCTCCTGATTGCAACTAAGGACAACACTTTCACGAACCTTGACCTGGGAGTGTTTCTGGCGGCATCAAATCAACTGGGTAGCGTCATCTCCAATAGCTATGGTGCTCCGGAGATTCTGATACCGGCATCCGAGCTAAAGGTCCAGAACTCGAATAACAAATTGGCAGCTTCGCTCGGATCTTCGGCGCAGTATTCGACTGGGGACGATGGCGATTTCGGTCCGGCATCGGGTGGGGCCTTTACGTCCGCGTCGGCGCCCGCGACCTCGCCTTTCGCAACCGCGGTTGGCGGCACGAGCATGTTCCTGAACTCAGCCAAGACTGCAATCAAGCTACAGACCGGATGGGGTAACAATGAAACGCGGATTGCGGATGTGACGCCGAATCCACCAGTGATTCCTCCGTTGAGCTTAGGTTTCGTGTTCGGAGCAGGTGGAGGTGCAAGTGGATTTTTCGGTAAGCCGGCATATCAGAGCTCGTTGCCAGGTAGTAAACGGCAGACACCTGACATCGGCTACCTGGCGGATCCGTTCACAGGAGTGGAACTGATCGTGACCGACAAAACCGCTGGTGGACAGGTGGTCGGAGTGATTGGAGGAACGAGCCTTGCGTGTCCGATGTTCTCGGCGCTATGGGCGATCGCCAATCAGGCTGCGGGAAAGCCACTGGGACTGGCTGCTCGGATGCTGTACCACTTGCCGGCTGATGCGATCACAGATGTGATTGATGAGACCTCTGCGGCAAATGTACACGGGACAATCTATGCCCCGCCAAAAGCACCGGAGACGGTTACCGCCGATGAGCTGGCGGAGCCACTTGAGAATACGGTGCACTATGTGAGTGCGATGTATAACAGTCCGTTCTCGACGCGTTGGTTTACGCTGACGTTTGGAACGGATACATCGTTGACCACTGGCCCCGGATGGGACAATGTCACGGGGTTGGGCACGCCGAACGGTCTGAAGTTTGTGCAGGCCGTTGTGGCAGCTTCACATTAGGGGATTGTGTTTTGGACAATGGGCCGCCGCGAGGCGGCCTTTTTTATTGCTCGTGAATGTCTGTTCAGGTTGCGTGAATTTGATTGTGAATGGCAACGAAGGCTGGTGGTGATAGGGATTCCTCCTGCCTTGCTTCGCTCGGGCGTCGGAATGGCAAGAAGGTTGGGAGTCGGGATGGCAAGAAGTTCAAGCGGAGGATGGTGTGATTTCTTGAACAATTTCGATGTCCGTGAATCACGGCGGATGGTGCTGAGTTTCGGTCGAATGTTGGAGAGGATCGGCCGCGAAGATCGTGGCCGCAAGACAGCTTGGCGATCGCGGCCGTCCAGCACGTGAAAAGAATGAGAGGTGGTGCGCAGGCCCACTTGATGCGCGGAGACGACGGTCATTTTTATGTCGTCAAGTTCCAGAACAACCCGCAGCACCTGCGTGTACTGGCGAATGATTTCCTGGTTACGCGCTTGGCCGAGCGCATCGGCTTACCAGTTCCCGCAACCGAGGTAGTCGAAGTGGGGCCATGGCTCGTCGAACACACACCTGACCTGAACATCACATTGGGGACTTTGGCTATACCTTGTGAGCCGGGACTGCAGTTTGGGTCACGCTATGTGATTAGCCCGCTGGAAGGTCAGGTCTTCGACTATCTCGCGCCGGAAATGTTCGCACGAGTGAGGAATCTAGAAACTTTCGCGGGTATGTTAGTCGTCGACAAGTGGACGTGCAATTCGAACGGGAGGCAGGCCACGTTCTGGCGCCGATTGACGGAGCGCAAATACACCGTAACGTTCATCGACCAGGGGTATTGCTTCAATGCGGGCGAGTGGACATTCCCGGATTTCCCTCTAAGAGGCGTGTATTGCCGAAACGAGGTGTACACCTGCGTACGGGGTTGGGACTCATTCGGGCCGTGGCTCACGCGGGTGGAAAACCTGGATCCGGAAGTCATCTGGGACGTTGCGAGCGAAGTGCCACCAGAGTGGTACGGATCGCAATGGGAAGAGATGGAGAAGTTGGTACGCACCTTGATTGAACGTCGGCAAGTCGTACGCGAGTTGATTGCAGCGTTTGGTGCGTCACCGAGGAAGCCTTTCCCTGAGTGGAGGGAAGCGGCGTGAGCAAAAAGTATCAACTCGAATTGCGATTTTTGCGATATGTACCGAATGTTGTGAGAAGGGCATCGGTTGAGATCGGTGTTGTACTGATCAACAGGAACCGCGAGTTAGCGGGATTTCGTTTTACGAATGATTGGCGCAGTGCCAAGTGCCTGTTGGCCGATAGCGACCTTGAAGCGCTCGAGATGCTGGGAAGACACCTGGAACAGGAGCTGGTCGCAGTATCTGGGTTAAAGGAATTCCAGAGAGTGTTCGAATATTACGTAACGAGTGGGTTGGAATTGTCATCCCCAATCGCGGTAGAGACAGATGATCCGGTCAAGGAATTAGATGTAATTGCTCGACTTTATTTGGAAGCGCCGCGTGTGAAGGGGCCGCCACGAGCGACTGGAAGAAACATGATCGTGGCGTCCGTGACATCGGCCTTTGAAGAAAAAGGAGTGCTGAAGCTGCTGCAGCACAACATACAGGTGGCTCCTTATACGCTGCCGAACGATCGATATACGATCGATTACCTGTATCAGTGGAGAAGAACTGTAAAGATGTTTCAGGCAGTATCGGTGGCAAGGGATGAAACGCAGGCGGTTGCTTTGGCGATTCGACAGGCTGACATGAAGGCGGGGTTGGGACGAGAGAATAAAGAACTGCTTCTCACTGCAGTGATTGAAGACAACATGGATCATGTGATCAACGATGCATATGCACTGCATGCGTTGGAACGAGCCGAAATCCATGTGGTGCGTGTTTCGGAGATGCCGAGTCTGGCCGAAATCGCGCGAGTGGAACTTGGGGCTTAGAACTGAACCCGCCCAAGCAGGGCTTGGACGGGCACCTTAATGTTTGACGCACCACCTGAGTAGAACCGTCTCTATTGAGGATTAGCGGGCGGGGCCTCAGCCCCAGCTTTCTCGCCCGGCGGTGGTGGGATAGTGATATCGATCTCACTCACGGGGCCGAGTGACGAAATTGGTTTATCGAACTCCTTTGTATTTCCTACAACGAGAATCGCGAATTTATCTTTGTGGAGATACTTGGCCGCGACACGAGCGACATCCTCTTTTGTGACCTTCTCGACTCCAGCGCGATAACGTTCCAGGAAGTCGGCAGGATATCCGTAGAATTCGTAGGCCATGCGCTCCCGCAAGACTTTATCGGGCGTGTCGAAATTGAAGATGAAAGAATTCAGGATCCCATCTTTAGCTTTCTTGATTTCGACATCATCAATCGGAGTCTTACTCAGGTTGTCGACATCTTCGTAGAGCGCCTGGATCGCCTCTACGGTGGACTGACTCTTCGTTCCCATGACGAGGCGAGTTACTCCAGGGCGGTCAAAGCCAGTGCCAATGCCGCCGCCAACTGAGTAGGCAAGTCCTCGTTTTGTGCGGATGTCAGAGAAAAGACGCGATGAGAAGCCGCCAGCAAAGGCTTCGTTGAAAACTTCGATCGCATAGTAGTCGGGCGAGTTCCGCAGCGTGCCGAGATCAACCATACGAATGGCGCTCTGGTTTACGTCATCTTTCGGAATGAGGTAGTAGCCGGGTTTTGCAGTCTTGAATGGAACGTTTGCCTTTGGCGCAGCTGGACCTTTCGACCAGGAGGCGAACGCCTGCCGGAGCTTCGCTTCCATTGCAGCAGAATCAAAGTCGCCGTTGATGCCAAGAATGATGTTGTTCGGCTGCACATATTTCTTGTGCCAATCGATTAAGTCCTGGCGCGTCACTGACGCAATGGTGGCGTATTCGGGAATTCTCGCATAAGGGTTGTCAGGACCGTAGGCAAGCTTTAAAGCCTCGCGTGCTGAGATGCCACCCATATCGTCGTTGCGGCGTGAAACGGTGTCGAAGGCATTTGCCTGTGCCAGTTCCAGTTTGTCGGGGCGAAATTCGGGGTTTCGAAGAAGGTCGACAAAGACTTTGAAGACATCGTCGAAATCGGCCTTGAGGCATGACCATGCGGCGGTCGTGGAGTCAGCACCTCCGCCAGTTTCAACTTTAGCGGCCCGACTCTCCAAGTAATCGTCCAGTTGGTCACCGGTTTGAGTTTTGGTTCCGCCAGTGCGCCAAACCTCACCGTAGAGATCCACAAGACCAACCTTGGAAGCTGGTTCACTGATGGAACCACCGCGGATGCGCGCGACGCCGTCGATAAGCGGCAGTTCGTGATCTTCCTGCAGGAAGATGATCATGCCGTTTGGCAGTTCTATCCGTTTTGGCTGTTGCGGCTTGAAAGCGGGAAGGGGCGGGATTGGGATCTGGTTCCAATCCGAGTACTGAGCGAATGCTGGCACACAGAACGCGAGGGCGATAACCATGAAGAAGAAGGTGCGCTTCATTGAGCACCTCCTTGCGCCGGAGCGACCTGTTTGGCGGGGGCCTTGGTCTCTATGACTCCCACTGTCCGGTTGTTGGTCACGAAGGTCTGATTGGCGACGCGGCGAATATCCGCTTTGGAGACTTCGTCGATGCGATCGACAGACTTAAACAATTCCCGCCAATCTCCGTACATCGCTTGATACGTAGCAAGCTGCGTCGCGAGGCCTTCGTTCGTGCCGAGACCGCGTATCAGTCCCGCCTTGGCGCGAGTCTTAATCATCTTCAACTCTTCGTCGGTGACGTCGGTGGATTTCAATTTCTCAATTTCGGAGTGAATGCCTTCCGCCATTTCTTGTGGAGTGTGGCCGGGAAGCGGAAAGGCGTAAAAGGCGAAAAGGTGCGGATATTTCACGCCGGGCATGCCGGAGAAGCCGGCAGAGTCGGCGGCGATTTTTTTATCGCGAACAAGAGTGCGATAAAGGCGCGAGGTGCGGCCATTTGACATGAGGTCGGCGATCGCGTCGTAGACGGCATCATCTTTGTCGAGATAGCTAGGACGATGGTAGCCCTCGAGATACAGGGGTTGGGCACGATCCTGCATGACGACGCGGCGCTCGGAATTCTGTGGAGGCTCGACGGTCGTGCGATCGTCGGGAACAGCTTTCGTCGGAAGCTGGCCGAAATACTTTTCGAGTAGAGGGATTGTTGTTTGGGCTTTCACATCACCGACGACAGCAAGAACCATGTTGGACGGGACATAATAACGGTCGAAAAAGTTGGAAGCATCGGTAGCGGAAAAGGAATTCAAGTCGGAAATCCAACCGATACCGGGGCGATGATATTGATGGGCTTGAAACGCGGCGGTGACGAACTGTTCAACAAGGCGTCCGATAGGATTGCTGTCGACGCGCATGCGACGCTCTTCGATGACGACGTTGCGTTCCTTATAAAACTCGCGCATTACAGGATGGATGAAGCGCGAAGATTCGAGATAGGCCCAGAGTTCCAGTCGATTCGACGGGAATGAATAGAAGTAAACGGTCTTGTCTTCGAAGGTCGAAGCGTTCATGCCTTCGCCACCTTCTTGCTCTACGATTTTGCCGAACTCGTTGGGCTTGACGTACTTGTCAGCCTCGGTAATCGCGTCTTTCCATGTCTTCTCGAGTTGAGTGAGTTTCTGCGTATCCTGGCCGACCGTCTTGTCACGCTCGGCTATATAAGCGGCGTAGGCGGTCTCGACCTTTGCAAGCGCGGCTTTCTCAGCGGGGTAGTCGGTGGTGCCGATCTTGTCCGTGCCTTTAAAGGCCATGTGCTCAAACATGTGCGCCAGGCCCGTCTTGGCGTAAGGGTCCTGGGCCGAGCCCGCATCGACAAAGGTATAAAAGGAGAAAACCGGAGCCTCGGGGCGTTCACAAACGATCACTGTCAAGCCATTCGGCAGCTTTTTGACCGTAATGCGTTTTTCGAAAGAAGCGAGGTCCTGGGCGAAAGCACAAGAGAGCAGGAGAATAGGGATAATGCAGAAAACAAAGAGAGTACGGCGAGTCATCGAACCTCCACAACAATTGGACGCATGAACATGCGGGAAGAAATCGAAGGTACGTGGCGAATGCAGGGATTGTCAAACAACGCTACCAGATGAAGGGGAGCAGACGATGGGGAACGTTGTGCTGGTACTCGGGGTATCCAGCGAGATTTTGAACAAGAAATTGTTCTTCGTCGATCAGGCGCCAGACTAGAAGCAATGAGAATGGAACAAGTGTTACGAGGCCCCACAACGATCCGAGCGCGGGAGGGATACCTGCAAGCATGACGAGGCTTCCGAAATACATCGGATGCCGCACGATTGCATAAGGTCCAGTTGAGATTGTTGTCTGCTCGCTCCCGGTTTCGATAACTCCTGAGGCAAAGCTGTTTTCTTTGAACACCAAGAAGACAATGTAAAGCCCGATCACGACGAGGGCGTTTCCTATGAGCACGCCGAACAATGGGACATGCGACCAAGCGAAGCGGTGATCGAGTACAGACACAACGAAGACCGCAATGAAGGCGAGTGTGGCGAAAAGTTGAATGAGACGTTGACTACCTTGTTTCTCTGCCGCCGGTCCAGCCTCCATGCGGCTTTTCAGAAGTCGCGGGTCGTTTCTTGCCAAGTAGGCGGTAATGGCCACCATCGATGACGAAAAGACCATCAGGAACTGCCAGGCTTGCCAGTAGTGGAAGGACCAATCGGAAAGAAAGATCAGCGCGGCCAGGCCGACAATGAAGCGCAATACTGCGCCGATTGCTCGTTTGGTGAGATCAGACATCAGCTTATTTGGATGAGAGCGCGGCCAATGCGGTTCGCAAGTTCGGAGTGTCGAACAACGCTTATATAGGCGAATTCTATCGGGTGGTTCGATCAATCCATTTTGCAACGCGCGGCATTTCATAGCTGTCGAGGCAAGTCAGCAGGCGAGCGGGGTCCGTGTCGGAGAGGATGAGGTCGCGGTGGACGTCACGCAGAAAATTATCGTCATGTGCGCGGCGGGTCATCGCCAACAGGGAGTCGTAGTATCCGTTAACGTTCAGGACGGCGCAGGGTTTTCGTTGCAAGCCGAGCTGCGTCCAGGTGAGAACTTCGAAGAATTCTTCCCAAGTGCCATATCCGCCGGGCAAAGCGATGAAAGCCTCGGCGAGGTCAGCCATGAGTGCCTTGCGTTCGTGCATCGATCCGACAATGCGCAGTTCAGTGAGATTCGGATGCGCGATTTCCTTGTCCACGAGCATCTGTGGGATCACGCCAATGACCCGTCCGCCGTTAGAGAGGCATGCGTCCGCGAGCGCACCCATGAGCCCGACTTTTCCGCCGCCATACACGAGTTCGATCTCACGCTCAGCAAGCAGTTGGCCTAGTTTTTGAGCTGCTTGGAAGTAGGCGGAGTCATTACCATCGCTGGATCCGCAAAACACGCAGATGCGTTTGAGCATGAGATCAGTGTAGCGAAGAGTGCGGATGAGATGAGATGAAGCCGGATGTTGAAAGCCGACAAGGGTTGAGAGATGCGCGAAGGATCCCTCCGCGCACTGGTAAAAGCGGTCGCGTTCGGGATGACGCCGACGAGGGCGGATAAAGGTAAGCAGAGATCCTTCCGCGCGAAGAGCACTTCTCAAGATGAGATGGAAAGGTGCAATGATTCTTCGCCGCGAAAAAGCCTTTTTACGAAGAGCGTGGAAAAAATACTCAGCTCTCCCACACCCACTTCCCACCGGCCATCGTGCGCTCAACAGGAATGTTGATCAGTTCCATTGGGTCGACTTTGAATGGATCTTGTCCTAGGACGACAAGATCGGCGAGCTTGCCCGGTTCGATTGAGCCCTTGATGTTTTCCTCGTAAGAAGCGAAGGCGCCGTTGATCGTGCCGACACGGATTGCTTCCTCAACACTCACGCGCTGCTTCGCGCCCCAGACGTTGCCCTTCGCGTCGGTGCGCGTTACTTCAGAGCGCAGCGCCATCATGGGTTCGAAGGGACCGGGCGGATAGTCGGACGCCTGCGTAGGCCGAATGCCAGCATCGAGGAAAGTACGGAGAGCGAACATGTTGTTCACGCGATCGGCGCCGTACTCCTTCATTTTTTCACCGTGATAGTAGGCATAGGTTGAGAACGGCGTGGGAATGGCGCCGAGCGCCTTGATGCGAGCGACTAGTGAGTCGTTGATGACCGTGCAATGCTCGAGGCGATAGCGAGGATCTTTCCGTGGCATTTCTTTTTGCAGGCGTTCGTAGACGCGCAGGGTCGTGTCGATACCGACGTCTCCATTGGCGTGTGTGCCGAGTTGCCAGCCAGATTCATGAGCTTTGCGGGAGAGAGCGTAGAGGTGTTCCTCGTCCGTGACGAGAATGCCGAAGTCATTTGGGCGTCCAATGTAAGACTGAGAGAGGCGAGCTGTTCGCTCCGAAATGGATCCATCGCAAACGCATTTCTGTGCCCCGACCTTGACCCATTCATCGCCGAGGCCGGTGTGTATCCCGGCCGCAAGCATCTGGTCCATGAAGGCGTTGTAGATGTGGCAGTACACGCGAACGGAAAGATCGCCTGCGTCTCGCGCATCCTGATACGCGCGAAGGTCGTCGGGAGTGCCGCTAGCGTCGGTGACAGAGGTAATTCCAGTGCGTGACATCATCTTGGAAATGAGTTTGACGCCTTCGCGGTGGTCTTCACGTGTAAAGCCTGGGAAGAGTTTGGTAAAGAATTCTTTGGCCGTCTCGCGGACATGGCCGTCGAGTTTACCGGTTGACGGATCGCGATCGAATTTGCCGCCGCGAGGGTCGGGCGTGTTCTCGTCCACTTTGGCCGTTTTGAGTGCGAGAGAGTTCGTCCATGCAGTGTGACCGCCTCGATGTTCTACGAAGACTGGGTGGTCAGGGACGGCTTCGTCGAGATCTTTGAGTGTGAGTGGACGGCCTTCAGCCGTTTTCGTGTCGTCATATTTAAAGCCGAGAACCCAAGCGCCAGGAGGGGTTTTTGCTGCGCGCTCGCGTAGGGCTTTCAGGATATCGGCGATCGATCGAAGGTCGCAGTCGACCATGCGCAGATGAGCGAGTCCGGCCTGCGCAGGATGCGAGTGAGCGTCGATGAAGCCAGGGAGAACAGTTTTCCCGCCGAGATCGATTTTCTTGGGACTACCGGCTGCGAGGGCGAGGATTTCCTCGTTGGTGCCGCTGGCAAGGAATCTTCCGTTGGAGATTGCGATTGCCTGTGCTCGAGGCTGACGCGGGCTCACGGTCCAGACATTGGCGTTGTAAAGGATAAGATCTGGTTCGGATCGATCTATGGGCAACCAAACAAAAGCAGCGGCAGAGCTAAGTCCGTACAGAAATTCGCGGCGAGAAGTGGGCATGGAATCTCCGAGGAGCAGCGGGCCACTATACTACGTCGGGCATTGGTTCCGTTTTGGCTAAAAGGACCTCAAACGCAAAGAGCACGAAAATCGCGCGAAGAGCGCAGACTAGCCGTGAGTATTCGAATTCGTATTGCTAAAGGCAAACAACCCAGGGTGCTCGTTGGTCATCAGTCGTTGGTCAGCAACAGTGCGAGACGCGTTCAGCGTGTGAGATTGGAGAAATTGTTTGGGTCAAACGCAGGTTGTTGAGGTTGAGGGAAAGCGGCTAAATCTTTCGAACCTGGATAAGGTGCTATATCCCGCGACCGGGTTTGCAAAAGGTCAGGTCATCGATTTTTATGCCCGTATCGCGCCGGTGTTGCTACCACATCTGCGTGGGCGCGCGGTGACGATGAAACGCTATCCGGACGGCGTGGACGGCGAGTTTTTTTACGAAAAGAATGCGCCGAAACATCGGCCTGAGTGGGTCAAGACCTCGGCGATCTGGAGCCGGCACAACCATCGCAATATCAATTTTCTGCTGGTGGATGATCTGCCGACGCTGGTGTGGCTGGCGAACCTGGCATCGCTTGAAATTCATCCGTCGCTCGCGCTGGCGAAAGAAGTTGGTTGTCCGACCATGATGGTGTTCGACCTTGACCCCGGCGCACCCGCCAACATTGTGCAATGTGCGGAAGTCGGGCTTTGGCTGCGCGAGATGTTTGAGCACTGGGGATTGAAGAGCTTCCCGAAAACATCCGGCTCGAAGGGGCTGCAGGTGTACGTTCCGCTAAACACTCCGACCGATTATGACGAAACGAAGGAATTCGCTCATGCGGTCGCGCGCGTCCTCGAAGATGCCCACAAGGGGCTGATTGTTTCGGAAATGAAAAAAGAGCTGCGTACCGGGAAAGTCTTTGTGGATTGGAGCCAGAACGACGAGCACAAGACGACAGTTTCCGTATATTCCTTGCGCGCGAGAGAACATCCGACTGTATCGACTCCAGTTACGTGGGATGAGGTGGAGCGGGCATTTAAGAAAAAGGATGCGAGTGTGTTGGTGTTCGAGGCGCCGGAGGTAGTAAAGCGCACGGAAAAAATGGGTGACTTGCATGAGCCGGTGCTTACGTTGAAACAGCAACTACCCGATCCACGGAAGATGGCGCGGGCCGCCACGGCTGAACCCATCGAATTGGCAGCATCGGCCGAAGAAGAAGAAATGGATCGTCAAGCTCGAAAGAAAACCACTCACAAGAAGGCTTCTCGCGCTGGCAAGAGCGGAGCCGCCAACAAATCACGAAAGCTATAATCCGAGACATGGCGCAGCTGTATGTAGGCACGTCGGGATGGGCTTATCCGAGTTGGAAGCCGGAGTTCTATCCGCAGAAACTTGCACAGAAAAAGTTTCTGAATTTTTACGCAACGCAGCTGAATGCTGTCGAAGTGAACTTCACATTCCGGCAACTTGTAAAAGAAACTACGCTCGCGAACTGGATGGCCGAAACTCCGTCGACCTTCAAGTTCACCATCAAAGCGCACCAGGTGATCACGCACATCAAGCGCCTAAAGAACATAGAGGAATTTGTGTCCCGGTTTTTGGGAACGATTGAACCGTTGGCGGCAGCTCAGCGCCTGGGGCCTGTTTTGTTTCAACTTCCACCAAATATGAAAGCGGATCGGGAAGTGCTTGAGACATTTCTGATCTCGTTACCCAGGCGTATGCCAGTATCGTTTGAGTTCCGCCATGAGTCGTGGTGGACAGAAGACATATACGAGACCTTGCGCAAGTACGGTGCGGCGCTTTGTATCGCCGAAACGGAAGAGAGGACGACACCAGAGGTCGTGACTGGGTCGTTCGTGTACTACCGATTCAGGAAGCCGACCTATCCGCCGGACGAGCGAAAAGCAATGATCGATCGTATTCAAGGACACCTCGCAGCGGGTCGGGACGTGTTCGCATACTTCAAACACGAAGAAACGCCTGAGGGCGCGATGTACGCGAGGGAGGTGCTGGGTGCGGTGGAGGGTGGCGATTTAGTTTGAGACCCAGTTGCGATTCGATCGCGAGTCAGGCATTCAGCACTCAGGAAAAACGGTCCAGGAACGTATTCGGCACACGAATATGCACTGTTAGAGTCCGATAACGTTCTGTAGGCTAATTTTTCTAGGACGGGCGAGGCGCCCGTCTCTCCATCGGAAGTCCCTCATGAGATCGGACGCCAATGCGCGAGTGATGTCTTCGTTTCTCGATTACTTGAAGGTCGAGAAGGGACTCGCGCCATTGAGCATCTCCGCATACACCACCGACATCTGCCAGTTCGCGGATTTTCTCGAAAAGAAGAAGCGGGTGCTGGGCACGGCGCGGCGAGACGATGTGCGCGCGTTCATCCAGGAATTGTTTGGCAACGGTGTAGATGGGCGGTCGGTGGGGAGAAAGCTTTCGGCATTGCGGCATTTGTATCGGCATCTGCTGATTGACGAAAAAATCGGGCACGACCCAACCTTGAATATCGATTCGCCAAAACAATGGAAAGTATTGCCGAAGTCTTTGGCCCGGGACGAGATGGAGCAGATGCTGGCGTCTCCGAAAGCGGCGAGGCAATCGAAGCTTGGCGCTGCGATTGCGATTAGAGATCGCGCGATGTTGGAAGTATTTTATGCAGGCGCGCTACGCGTTTCGGAAATCACGAACGCAAAGCTCGAAGACCTGAAACTCGAAATGGGGTACATGCTCGTGCGCGGTAAAAGTGATAAGGAGCGGATGGTGCCACTGGGGAAGTCCGCGCAGGACGCTTTGACGATCTATTTGAGCGAGGCCAGGCCAGCGCTTAGCGGAGCGAAGAGTTCTCCGATTCTATTTGTTGCGCGTGGCGGTCATAGGCTAACGAGGCAGCGTGTGTGGCAGATGGTGAAGTCGGCGTCAGCAGGAGCAAAGAGGTCGGCGTCTCCGCACATGCTGCGGCATTCGTGCGCGACGCATATGATCGAGAATGGTGCGGATCTGCGGACCGTGCAGACCATCCTCGGGCATTCGGACATCTCTACGACGCAGGTGTACACGCATTTGGCACTGGATCGGCTCAGAAACGTTTATAAGAAGCATCATCCGAGGGCGAAGGCAAGAAGATAAATTTGCGATTGCTGATTGCCAATTGGCAATTGGCAATTTTGAGGTTCACCTGATATTTCGATGATGGCCGACACGAAAAAGAACTCGAAGCGCACGCCGGCTGAGAAATCGATCGATGAATTCTTGCGCGTGCTTCGCGAGAGAAACGCCTCAGCGCATACGATTAAGGCGTATGCGGGCGATCTTGACGCTTTTGCTGTTTACGTCGGACCGCGCAATTGGAAAAGCATTGATCATGTCGCGATCCGTGGTTTTTTGTCTCATCTGTATGAGAAGGGGTTGAGCAAGACTTCCGTTGCGCGAGCCTTGGCTGCGGTGCGGTCCATGTATCGTTGGCTGGCGCAAGAAGGTGTGGTGGAACTAAATCCCGCAAAGCTGGTATCTACGCCGAAAATCCCAAAGAAATTGCCACGCGTGCCGACAATCGAAGAAGTAAACACCGTACTTGATAGCGGTATGCCCGAGATTGCGGCATTTCCAGAGCGTGATCGATTGATACTGGAGCTTCTGTACGGATGCGGGATTCGCAATTCGGAACTGGTCGGAATCAATCTCGAGGATGTGCGGACTAGCGCAGAAATGATCCTAATTCGCGGTAAAGGCAAGAAAGAGCGTTATGTCCCATTTGTGGGAACGGCTGCGTCGGCACTCGCCGAGTATCTTCCTGCGCGGCAGAAGTTGCTAGCGGGATCTGGCAAGAGTACTGCGGCACTGCTGATCAATCATCGCGGGGGACGGATTACGACGCGCAGTGTTGGCAGGATTGTGAAGAAGATTGCGGTGGCCAAGGGCTTGTCGCCGGATGTTCATCCACACACGCTGCGGCACGCATTTGGGACACACCTGTTGGAAGAGGGGGCTGACCTGCGCGCGATTCAGGAGTTGCTGGGGCACGAACGATTAGCGACCACGCAGCGCTACACGCAGCTCTCGATGAAGCATGTTCTTCAGGTCTATGACCAGACGCATCCCAGAGCGAAGTAGGAACGGCTGTAGGCGTCAGGCTTGAGGCATCGGCATGACCGTGGGTAGCCGATTACTGGTGGTGCGCGCGAGATCCCTCCGCTCGCTGGAGAGTGCGCGAGCGTTCGGGATGACGCCACATGTACGGTCCTCTGGCGCGGGTAAAACGAACGTCATGGTTCAGTCGGCGGCGGCTGAGTGCGGTTGCACGGCTTGTGTGGTACTGTTCCGACTGTCCTGCAGTTGCTCCCACATTTCAACGACACGGGCGCGCAGTTCGGCGGTTAGTTGTTCGTACGCTTTTTCGGAAGCGGCTGACTCTGGCGGCGGAATGATGGGATCGCCGAAGGTGATCTTCAGGCGAGCGAATTTCTGGAAGAACTTCTTTCCTCGAGGCCATGCTTCATAAAAACCTTCGATGGCCACAGGAACGATGGGCGCTTGCAGGTGAATGGAAAGAATCGCTGCGCCTTTCTTGAAAACTTTCGGTGTGCCATCGATGCTGCGTTCGCCTTCGGGATAGAGAATCAAGATGCGGCCATGGCGCAACCCGTAGGCTCCCGCGCGCATAGCGGGGATGAGGTTTACGTCGGGGTCGACAACCACAACGCGGATGTAGCGTGCCAGTTTTCGCATCAAGCCGGAGCCGAAGATGTCGCTCGTGCCTACCGCGAACAGCTGGCGGAAGATTTTTTCGGGCAGGACAGAGCTGAGGATGACAGGGTCAAGATATCCCTGGTGATTCGAAGCGATGATGTATGGACCTTTTGGCGGCAGCTTTTCCAGACCGCTGACTTGCAAGTGAAATCGGTCGCGAGCAAATACTTGCATAACTCGCGAAAAGAGATAAAGACATGTATCGATGACACGTCTTGGAGTTGCTACTTGGCGGACTTCCGGATCCTCGGGTTCTTCCGCAAGCACGGCTTGCCAGCCAGCAAACTGCTGTCGAGTCGTGCTACGCACTTTTCCACTGGCCGCGCTTTCGAGGACAGCATCGACGAGTTGGCGAAGGGTATAAATCTCGGCGAGCTGGGATTCTTCGACATCCCCACCCAATTGCTGTTCCAGAGCTACTAGCAACTCGACACGTTGCATGGAATCGAGTCCCAGATCAAGTTCGAGGTTATCGTCTGGGCGGAACTTTTCAGGAGCTTTCGAGGCGGATTCGCGAATGACACTCAGTGCGCGTTGCACCTCAGTTCTGGCGAGCCATGCCTCGTCTTCGGCGGTGAGTGGTTTTTGCGAAGGAACGTCAGCATCTTCATCTTTATGCTTGCCCTGGTTAGCGCGAACACGCTTTTCGATTTCAAATCGCTTTAGTTTACGTGTCGTTGTGCGAGGCAAATCGTCCTGCCAGATTTCGTACGCGCCGATTCGTTTAGTGGACGCGATCTGGTGAGAGAGGCCTTCAATTTCCCAACGTATCACCTCCTTGGCATTTACGACTTTGCGCTCTTTGAGTGCGTCGAAATTGGGTACGACCACGGCATAAAGCCGTTCGGAGGTTGGATCGCCAGGCGTGGCTTCCATACTCATGACGCACATCTCTTTGATCGACGGCGCCTTGAGGTAGTGAGCTTCGATCTCTTCGGGATAGATGTTCTTGCCATTGGCGAGAACGATGATTTCTTTCTTTCGCCCAGTGATGAATAGATTGCCGCGAGAGTCGAAGTAACCGAGATCTCCGGTGTAAAGCCAGCCATCCTTTAATGCTTCGGCGGTGGCATCCGGGCGATTCCAATAGCCCTTCGTGACGATGGGGCCCCGAATCAAGATCTCGCCAACCGGAGGGCCACCCTCTTCCGAAAGTTGAGGGTCGAAAATCTTTCCTTCGATGGTCGGCAATGGCGGACCTACCGAGCCGATCACTACATGTCCCGGAGGATTGAGGAAAGCGGCTGCGCAGGTTTCGGTCAGGCCGTAGGCGTTGAGAATGTCGATACCGAAGGCCTGGAAGTCGCGGGCGATGGAAGGTTCGAAGCGCGAGCCGCCAGTCACGAGGTATCGCATCTTCTTGCCGAACGTGGCATGGATTTTGCCAAAGAAGAGTCTTCCTGCGTTGAGGCCGAAGCGACGCAGAAAAAGGTTAACTTTGATTAGGAAACCAAGGATGGAGCTTGCGATGGCGCCGCGCTTATTTACTTCCTTGAATATTTTTTCGTGAATCAGATAGAAAAACTGTGGGACAACTGCGAATGCAGTGATGTTCCGTTCCTGCAGAGCTCGAAGCAATTCCGTGGTATTTAGAGTTTCCAGATAGACGACGCGAGCGCCTTTAACCAGAGGCAACATGAGGTTGGCCATCTGAGCGAGGACGTGGAACATTGGAAGGATTCCGAGAACTGCGTCGGTCGAGCCGATCTTGAGTAGACCGAAGACGGCATTTACTTCTCCCAGCAGATTGCCATGCGTGAGCATGACACCTTTGGGATCGGCGGTAGTGCCAGAGGTGTAAAGCAGCGCCGCCAGATCGTCCTCGGCTGCAGAGGCTGCCTGGAAGTTCCCCGGTCCCGCGTCGAACATTGCATCACAATCGGGCAGAGACTTGGCTTCGGGAGCTTGGGACTTTTCGGTTAAGACAAGTTGAATCTGAAGCCCCTGCGATGCTTCGTGCGCGAGAGGTAGACGCTTGGCATCACAAAAGAGAAGAGTCGCTTCGGCATTTTTGAGCAGCTTGCCGATCTGGTCGGCGTGCAATGCGGTATCAAGTGGGACGACAGTACAACCGGAAGCGATCGCGCCGAGGTATGCAGCGACCCAGCGGGGATGATTGGCGGCAAGAATAGCTACTCTTGACTGGCGCTGGACACGTTCGGAGACCCACCTTCCCACGCTCTCAGCCATGCGGGTAAGCTCGGCATAAGTGACAGAGTCGACCCGGTCCTGCCGCTGAATCTCGAGCGCTACATTGTCGGGAAATTGCCGGGCAGACTCCTTGAACTGGTCATAGAACGTGGGCATATTTACTGGGGCGAATGATACAGGCACGCAGCAGGCGTGGCCAATGTTCAGGAAAACAAACCTGGTGCGCCGGATGCTCCTCGTTGCGCATCGAATATGCTAGGCTCAATAGCGGGGCGGTTGTGTGCCATCCGCTGTCATGCCGGTGAGGGGCCTCTCCGAAGGATTTTCATTTGATTAACTCTCTTGTAGCCAAGGTCTTCGGGACCAAGAATGAACGCGAAATTAAGCGCCTTTTGCCGCGTGTGGATGCTATCAATGCGCTCGAACCACAGATGCAGAAATTGTCGGATGCTGAGCTGCGCGGGAAAACAGATGAATTTCGGCAGCGTCTCCAGGAGAGACTTGGTCGATTCGTAGCCGAACCTGATGCTGGTCCGGACCGGTTGAAACAGGTCGAAGCCGATCGTGACCAGGCGTTGAAAGATGTACTAGACGAGATCCTGGAAGAAGCTTTTGCCGTCGCCCGCGAGGCCGGACGCCGCGTGCTCAATATGCGGCACTTCGACGTGCAACTGGTCGGAGGCATGGTTCTTCATCAAGGCAAGATTGCCGAAATGAAGACTGGTGAAGGCAAAACACTGGTTGCGACTCTGCCCGTCTATCTCAACGCACTCAGCGGACGAGGCGTACATGTTGTAACGGTCAACGACTATCTTGCGAAGCGCGACTCCGAATGGATGGGCAAGCTTTATTCGTTCCTTGGGTTGACTGTTGGTGTGATCGTCCACGAATTGGATGATGAGGAACGTCAGCAGGCCTATGGGGCGGACGTGACGTACGGGACCAATAACGAGTTTGGCTTCGACTATCTACGCGACAACATGAAGTTCGACCTGAAGGATTGCGTGCAGCGGGGGCACAATTTCGGGATCGTGGACGAAGTAGACTCGATCCTGATTGACGAAGCCCGCACGCCGCTGATTATTTCGGGCGCCAGCGAAGAATCGACGGACAAGTACTCCCTTGTAAACCGGATCATACCCAAGCTTGAAAAGGGCGAAGAGATCGACGTTGCTCCCGGTGAGCCCAAGCAATATACCGGCGATTTCACGGTAGATGAAAAGCACAAGTCGATCACGGTCACAGACCAGGGCTGGGAGAAAGTCGAGCAGTTGTTGGGAATCACAAATATTGCTGATCCCGAGAACTGGGCGACCAAGCATCACGTCGAGACGGCCGTGAAGGCACATTCCCTTTATAGGCGCGATGTTGAGTACGTGGTAAAAGACGGCGAGGTCATCATCGTGGATGAATTCACAGGCCGCATGATGCCGGGACGGCGTTGGTCCGATGGATTGCACCAGGCGATTGAGGCCAAAGAGAACGTGAAGGTGGAGCGCGAGAACCAGACTCTCGCAACCATCACTTTCCAGAATTACTTCCGCATGTACAAAAAGCTTGCCGGCATGACTGGTACTGCGGAAACCGAAGCGCCTGAATTCGAGAAAATTTACAGGCTGGAAGTGATGGTCATCCCGACCAATAAGCCGCTGCTACGCGTCGAAAACCCCGACATCGTATACAGGACAGAGAAAGAGAAATATTTCGCTGCAGCGGATGAGATTCAGAAGCTGTACGAATCGCAGCAGCCGGTGCTGGTGGGCACGACTTCAATTGAAAAGTCAGAGCGTTTGTCGGATTTGCTTAAGAAGAAAGGCATCAAGCATGTAGTCCTGAATGCCAAGTATCACGAGCGGGAAGCGGAAATCGTCGCGCAGGCGGGCAGAAAAGGAATGGTCACGATCGCGACGAACATGGCGGGTCGCGGTACGGACATTCTGCTGGGCGGAAATGCCGAGTTCATGTCCAAGCAGGAGTGCGTGAAGAAGGGAATCGCACAGCCGCTACGCGCAGCCCAAGGAAAGATCGAAGCCAGTGTCGCGGACGGAAGGAGCACGGTCTGGTACTACGCGGGAAATGAATACGTAGTTCCGACTGAGCAGTGGAATGAGACCTACCAGCGGTACAAGGCGGAAACTGACCGCGAACACGACGAAGTTGTGAAAGTTGGTGGGCTGCACATCTTTGGTACTGAGAGACACGAGGCAAGACGTATCGATAACCAGCTGCGCGGACGCGCGGGTCGGCAGGGCGATCCGGGATCTTCCCGTTTCTATTTATCGTTGGAAGACGACTTGATGCGCATTTTTGCGAAGGAGTGGGTGTCGAATCTGCTTCAGAAGCTGGGCATGGAAGAGGGCGTGCCGATCGAATCGAGGCTGATCACGCGCCGTATCGAAGCGGCACAAAAAGCGGTTGAGACGCAAAACTTCGAAGCCCGCAAACACCTTCTCGAGTATGACGACGTAATGAACAAGCAGCGCGAGGCCGTGTACGGGCTTCGTCGGCAGCTGCTTGAAGGGGTGGATCAGAAAGATTTGATCCTGGAAGACTATGTAAGTGGTCTGCTGGGGGATCTTCTCGCGCAGTTCTGCCCGGAGAAGGACCACGCTGACGATTGGGACTTCAAAGGTCTTAAGGACGCGATTTTCACCCGATTCGGTATCGACATCTTCGCGGAAGGGGTGAAGCCGGAGTCATTGAACCGGCAGGAACTCGGGGACGCGATCTTTGACAAGCTGAAGGCCCGATACGATGCAAAGGAGCAACTGATTGGCTCCGACGCCATGCGGTATCACGAGCGGATGATCATGCTAAGCGTGCTTGATTCACAGTGGAAAGACCACTTGCTAAGCATGGACCACCTTAAGGAAGGCATCGGACTGCGTGGATACGGGCAGCACGATCCCCTAGTGGAGTACAAGCGAGAGTCCTTCGACATGTTCGAAGACATGATGCGGAGGTTCCAAGAAGACACGGTCCGTTATCTGTACCTTATGCAGATTCTGGAACGACCCGGTGGAGATTTCGGGGCAGCCGGCGGTCCGGGCGGTGGGCCTTCTGATCGCGGCCCAGAATCGGGTGCGCCCACTCTGGTATCTGGGAGAGCGGGTGGCAACGGTCGACCTCCTCGGAATGTGGCGACATCCGTGGATGACCTGGAAGAAGCTTTTCAACGCAAGAAAAAGCGCGAACTGGAGATGGCTCGCATGGCCGGGTCTGGTGATCAACAACCAGTTCAGCAAGTCGTTCGTTCCGGCGAAAAAGTAGGCCGGAACGATCCTTGTCCATGTGGATCGGGCAAGAAGTACAAGAAGTGCTGCGGCGCGTAATCACCGAGCGTGCGCTCGCCGGTCACAACTTTTCTTTTCTAGCAGAGCTAGAATACTTGGGCAGAAGTGCAGAGGAGGTTTCTATGATCGCACTTCGCCTGGTTCATCTCATTGAGAGTCATTCAGACGAACTCGCAGACGGTCTGACACGTAAGCTGTTCACATCAGAGCGATTGCGCGGAATGAAACACGTGCCTGCCAGTGAAATCCATGAGCGGTGTCACGAGGTTTACCGGAACCTGAGTGACTGGCTGATGTCGAAAACGGAGCACGACATCGAGAGGGTTTATCAGCGGCTTGGTGCCCGGAGGTATGAGCAAGGGGTTGGATTGGCGGATCTGTGTTGGGGACTTATGCTCACGAAAGAGCATCTCTGGGAGTTTTTGGAGCGGGAAGGCGTTCATGGTGGGGCACACGAGATTTTCGGAGAGTTGGAGTTACTTCGTTCACTCGACCAGTTTTTCGACCGAGCCGTGTACCACGCCGCAACCGGATATGAACACGCGCGAATGGCGATAGCAGCCTGAGGTCGTTATTACCGAATGGGCCGTTTGCGGATAGAAGTGTCCCGGGTTTCTTTGAACGTCATATTCCGCGCCGAACTATGATTTCTTTTCTTCCAGTCCAGAAACATTGGCGCGTACGAGAGTGTGATGTAATCCGAGGATTCGATGCCTAGCTGTGCGGCAGTACGATCAAGCCACCGAGGTGGGCCCTCAATCTCTCCGAAGTCGCCGATCGGCGTCTGATCCATAACAACGTAACCTTTTCCGTCCGTCCATTCGGCGCGAAATTTCTCGTAATGGAATGTAGGGCGAAAACCCAGTGCTCGCAGGATGAGTTCCATGCCGGGGCCGTCGACGAGCGCAGTTTCAGTTTCCGTTCGACTTTTGTGTTTGCCGTTCCACGCCTTCGCCTTGTGGGTAAGGAGCCATCGCTCGCCGTATTTGCGGAGACGCAGGAGTTCGCCTCGTTTGCGTAATTTTTGGCCCGGCCAGTCGTATAGCGTATTCCATTCATGCGTGCGCGGCGTGATTTGTCGAAATCCAGCGAGTCGCAAGAGCCGTTTTATTTGCGTGTGGTTCGAAACGCGAAACTTGATCTCATTTTCCCGGTGGCCAGCCATCTAGATCAGTATATCGGGGCAGGTTGGATGTCGGGGAAAGCTGGCTCCGCACTGTCCTTCCGAAGGTCAGGAAAATGTCGGAAGTTTAACCAGGTCGTCGTGAGGAACGGGTTCGAGTGGATGACCGGCTTTCCGCCAAGCACGCAGACCACCTGCTATGACGAAAGCACGAAAACCCTGCTCTTGAAGTAGGAGCGCCACACGGGCGCTCGTGGCTTCGCGCTGTCAAGTACAGTAGACAAAAATGTCGCGGTCTTTCGGAAGGGACTTGATCTCTTCAGCAAGATTATTCGGCTCGATGCGGATAGAACCCTTGATTCGGCTTGCTTCCGCATCGTAATAACCGTGGCTGCGCACATCGACGAGGAGAGGCGGCTGATCATTAGAGGTGAGGCGCCGTGCTACTTCCTCGATAGGAATGCGGGGAGCAAATTTGTAAATGCGGTACTTACGAAAAAGCCAGATCCGATATGCAATGTAAAAGGCGACACCCACGCCGAGAACAACTTCCACAGCGAATCCCGCAGATTTCATTCCTTGAGTTAGCTTGCGAAGGACATCGCTAAACAGGTAGCCGGCGATTCCATAGGCAGACACATAAAGAGCTGCGCCGGCAGCATCAAATCGCAGAAACTGATCAAACGGCATTTTCATGCTGCCCGCAAGGGGGGGCGACATGGTGTTTACACCAGGAAGGAACTTGGCGAACAGCAAAGTCTGTTTGCCGCGGCGATAGAAGTATTCGGCCGATCGTAAAATGCAACTTTCGGGGTTAGCCGATAAACGGCACAGAAGACCGAGAAGAGTCCAGCCACTGACACGTCCTAGAGTGAAAAGGACAATGTCGCCCAGCAGGATGCCACAAAAAGCAGCCCCAAATGCTGCTACGGTATGAAATCTGCCATAGGCGCTCAAAGCTCCAGCGGTGAGGATGGCGAGTGCGGCTGGCAGAGGCAGACCGACAGCCTCCAGGAAACAGATTCCGGCCACCAATAGATAGCCATGCGTCGGTAAGGATTTGAGCAGTTCTTCCAAGGGGTCTTTTATACCGCGAGCAAATCTCTTAGATTCGCTAGGCCGAATGGGGATTCAGCCAACTTGTGCTAGGGTATCGTCTTTCCATCGATGGAGGAAACATGAATCAGGCAAAAATTGTTTCGATATGTTCCGGTATCGTTCTGTTGATGTCCTTAGTCCCATCAATTCAAGCGCAAGGAAACAGCATGGATTCCAGCAAACAAGAAGCGGTGAGCACATCCAGCGGTACTCGGCGGGTGATAAACCTTCCCGATCATTCTTCTAAATCGCCATTCAGCGATGCGGTCCTGGTGGGCAATACGTTGTATCTCGCGGGACGGATTGGAATAGATCCGAAAACCGGCAAGGTACCAGCCAAAGTCGAAGACGAAGTGAAGCTGTTGCTGGACGGATTCGAAGCGGTCCTCCGGCAAGCGGGCATGACAATGGATGATCTCGTATCAGTCCAGATTTTTGCGCCGGACGTAACTCTGTGGGAGGCATTCAACGCAGAGTACGTGAAGCGTTTTACGAAAGATTTACCTGCCAGGGCTTTTCTTGGTTCAGGCCCACTGTTGTTGGGTGGACGATTCGAGATGATGGGTATCGCGGTAAAACGTTAGCTACTTTTCGCGAGCAACGACGAAGTCGGGCGCCCAGAGCAAGGCGCGCTTGATCTCGGAATTTGGAAAAGTGCAGATCGCCTGGCGCGCGGCTTCCGCGTAGCGAGACGCTTCCGTATATGCAAAATCAATGGAGCCATACCGGTGGAGGATATCGAGAATCTGCCGATGGGTGACGCCGTTAAATGCGCGATCGAGAAGTACAGTTTCGATTTGCGATCGCTCTTGGCCTGTGCCGTGCTCCAGTGCGTGGATGACGGCCATGGTGACTTTACCTTCCCGAAGATCACTGGCCACGGGTTTACCAAGAACGTCTTGCGTGGCGGTCAGGTCCAACACGTCGTCAACAATTTGGAAAGCCATCCCGAGATTGCGTCCGTACTGACCTAGATTGTCCTCCTGCTGGGGAGTAGCGCCTCCGAGAATTCCTCCGAGTCGCATGCAGACGGAAAACAGGCAGGCTGTTTTGCGATAGATTAAGTCGAAGTGCTCATCGAGAGAGATGAGTTTTCCGAGCTTTTCCATCTGCAATAATTCGCCTTCGACCATCTGTTGCGTGAGTTCGATCAGGGTATCCAGGATGCGGAAGTTTCGCTCCTGAACGGCAATTTTGAACGCCTGCATGTACAGCCAGTCGCCAGCCAGCACACACTTTGAATTCCCCCATTGTGTGTTGGCAGCAGGGCGCCCACGGCGGGTCTGAGCTTCGTCGATGATGTCGTCATGAACCAAAGTGGCCGTGTGGATAATTTCGACAACTGCTCCTAGACGTACTGCACCTCGACCCTGGTAATTGAAAAGTTTTGAGGAAAGAAGGAGGAGGGCAGGACGGATTCGCTTGCCGCCACCACCGCGCAGATACTCGCCAATCTCGGTGATTGCTCCGACATTGGAAACCGTGTCGCGGCCGAATTCTTCTTCGATTGCGACCAAATCGTCACGCAATAAATCGAAGATTTCTTTCCCGTTGATGGCCGCCGATGTACTCAATCGTCTCCTAGTTTGATCGGTAATTTGTAAACTGCATGTCGATACCGAAATCACGCTGACGAAGCAGCGCGATGATTTCCTGCAACGTATCTCGGTCTTTTCCGCTCACGCGTACAAGATCACCTTGAATGGAGGCCTGCACTTTTTTCTTGGAGTCCTTGATCGTCTTCACAATGTCACGGGCCTTTTCGATTGGAATACCCTGTTGCATGGTGACTTTTTGTTTTGCTGTTCCGCCCAGCGAAGATTCAATTTTCTCGTAGTTCAGGCCCTTGAGGGGAACGCCGCGCTTGACCAGTTTCTGCTGAAAGATGTCATTGATGGCTTTCAGCTTGAATTCGTCGATGGAGTGCAGGACGATCGCATCTTTGCCTTCCATGGCGATATTTGATTTCGAGTCTTTGAGATCGAAGCGCGTGGTGATTTCCTTCATCGCCTGTTGAATGGCATTGGAAACCTCCTGCAAGTCGATCTTGCTTACGATATCGAATGTGTTATCAGGCATGCGTTGTGCACCACATTGAGTAGATTCGGCAATACCCTGCAGCGATGCGTTTATACAAAGCTAAACGGGATTCCTGTTTTCGTGAAGGGAAAAGAAACGATAAAAGTTTTGCGTTGTCTGCCGGCCGATGTCATCGGTTGACATGCCACGCAATTCACCGATCTGGCGAGCTACTTCCTTCACAAACGCTGGTTCATTGCGTTTGCCGCGGTTCGGAATCGGAGCAAGGAAGGGCGAGTCGGTCTCAATCAGCATTCGGTCGAGTGGGACGATGGCAGCCGTTTCACGAATCTGCTGAGCCTTGGGAAAGGTAATGTTTCCGGCAAAAGAAATCATAAAGCCCATATCCAACGCTCGTTTAGCGTGATCTGGGTTCCCGGTGAAGCAGTGCAGAATGCCTCCGAGGCCGCTCGGAGCCCATTGTTCTTGAATCAGGCTCAGGCAGTCGTACCAGCCGTCTTCGCTCCCGTCGGACGGTCGGCAGTGGATGATGATCGGCAGCTTGGTCTTTCGGGCAATTTCCATCTGGCGGACGAAAACCCTCTGCTGCACGTCGCGAGGCGAGTGGTCGTAGAAATAATCGAGTCCAATTTCACCGACCGCTATGACCTTGGGTCGTTCGAGAAGTTGTTCCATTCGCGAGAACGCTCGTTCATCGGCGAGTTTGGCCTCATGGGGATGGATTCCAAGGGTCGCGTAGATGAAGTTGTATTTCTGGGCAAGTTTGATTCCGCAGTCGAAGTTTTCGGGACCGTCTCCGTTTCCGATTGCCACGATCACTTCTATGCCCGCCTCCCTCGCACGAGTGATGACCTCGTTGCGATCGTTATCGTAACGTTCGCCTTCGAGATGAGCGTGGGAGTCGATGAACATTAGTTTTTAGTCTAGCTGTTAGGCGTTAGCAGAACATACTTAGCGTTGTCTTGCCGTGGTCGAGTAAGAAGCTTTGTGTGCTCAGGAGAACGCGTTCACTATTTAAGTCGCGTTCCTATCGGCACATCTTCGAGAAAAGCAGCCAACACAGGTTTGCCCCCTTCGGGTGATGCAGCCACGATCATGCCATTCGACTCCAGTCCACGTAGCTTACGGGGAGCGAGATTGGTGACTATGACCACTTTTCTTCCGATTAATGTCTCCGGTGCATAGGCTTCAGCGATGCCAGCGACGACTTGACGAACTTCTGTTCCTAAGTCGACTTCAAGCCGCAGAAGTTTGTCCGCGCCTTTCACGCGTTCGGCGACTTTGACTTGAGCAACTCTGAGTTCAACTTTTGCGAAATCGTCGATGGAGATCTTGCCGTCTGGCGCAGTGGCCGCAGGCTTCGCGGCCGGAGCAGTTGCTGATCCCGTTGCGGGTGTTGCAGCATTTTCAACTTTAGTTTCTACTGCCGCGCCCGGGCGTCCCTGATCTTCCATCTTCTGCATCCTCTCGATTGCGGATTTATCTGCGCGTGGAAAGACGGCCTCCACGGCCCCCAACTTGGTGCCGAGCGCAAGTTGTCCCCATTTCAAGCCAGTTAGATCGAACTTGCGAATGTCTCCGAGGCCTAGCTGCGCCCATATCTTGGCCGTGGAGTCCGGGATTACCGGATGAGCGAGCGCCGTTACGATGCGAAGGGCTTCAGCGCTGGTATAGAGAATCGTAGCGAGACGGGCACGGCTGCTCTCATCCGATTTCTCGCCGAGTGCCCAGGGTTCATTCTCAACGATGTATTTGTCGACGGCGGCAACAAGTGACCACGCCGATTCCAGCGCTTTTGAAAACTGATACTGATCGAGAAGAGCACTGGCTTCAGTGATGGTCCGGCGCGCCGTGTCGGCGATTACGTCGTCAGCCGCGGTGTGAGAAGCCGTGTGGGATGGATATGGAACTTCACCGCGAAAATATCGCGTGATCATGGTCAGGGTGCGGCTAGCGAGATTCCCGAGACCGTTGGCGAGGTCAGCGTTGTATCGCTGAACGACGGCATCGAAACTGAAGGAGCCGTCCTGGCCGAAAACGATTTCGCGCAGAAGGAAGTAGCGCAGGGCGTCTGTACCGAGCACGTCGATGATGGTTTCCGCGCGGACGATATTGCCGCGCGATTTCGACATTTTGTTCTCTTCAAAAAGGAGCCATCCATGCGCCACGATGCCTTTTGGCAACGGAATACCGGCAGCCATCAGGAAAGCGGGCCAGTAGACACAGTGAAAGCGAACGATTTCTTTGCCGACCATGTGCACATCAGCAGGCCAATACGTTTCGAACTTGCTGGTGTCCGAGGAGCCGTAACCTAGAGCGGTGATGTAGTTCGCGAGCGCGTCAAGCCAGACGTAAATTACATGCTTCGGGTCATCGGGTACGGGGATACCCCAGGAAAAGGTTGAGCGGCTGACCGAAAGATCTCGAAGGCCGCCGCGTACAAATGACATGACTTCATTACGGCGGGTCTCAGGTCGAATGAAGTCCGGCTGATCGTTATAGAGAGCGAGAAGCTTGTCCTGGAAGGCGGAGAGCTTGAAGAAGTAGTTCTCTTCGTGAACGGTTTCAGTTGGGCGTCCGCATTCTGGGCAAGGTGCACCGGGACCGGCCGCATCCACGTAAAGCTCGTCGAAGACGCAATACTGACCCGTGTACGTTCCTTTGTAGATAAAGCCGTTATCGCGCAGCTTTCGGAAAAGCGCCTGCACTCCCTTTTTATGGCGATCGGAAGTGGTGCGGATGAAATCGTCATAGGTCAGGCCCATGCGGTCCCAGAGCGAACGAAACTGAGCCGAGATTTCATCGGCAAACTCTTGTGGAGTCTTGCCTGAGCCTTGTACAGCGCGTTCGATTTTCTGGCCGTGCTCATCCGTACCCGTCAGAAAGTAAGTATCAGAGCCGAGCATGCGCTGGCGGCGCGCGATGGTGTCGCAGGCGATCGTGGTGTAGGCGTGGCCGATGTGAGGACGCGCATTGACGTAGTAGATGGGAGTTGTGATGTAAAACTTTTTGCTCATTTGATGGTTCAGTCGGCTGCTGCTGTGACAGTCCTAAGATCTGTTATTTCGATTCCAATGTGTTCGAGATGGTGGAACATGTGGTCAAGGTAGTCCTCAAACACGAACTGCAAGGTAACCGGTTGGGAAGTTGCTACTGTTAAAAATCGGGTCCATGCTGCTGCGGGTACCCCACTAGCTGCAGCCAATAATTGCCGGTTCAGGGCAGCCCAGAGTTCGATCAGTTCCTGCCAGTCACGTTGCTGGTATCCGTGCATTTCGACCCAAGCACGTTGCTCGTAGCCGGGCATTGCTGGATTTTCTTGCAGCACGGCACGGACGATCCGCTGGTGGTTGTTGCATGCGGAATCGAGCAGGTGCCCGAGTTCTTCTTTTGGGGACCATTTGGATTCGCCGGAACGCGTTGCAGCGTGTTCATTGGAAATCGCGGACAAGCGACTTGGGACGAGTTCCAATGCTCGTTGCAACAAAGTGATCCGCTGGCTCATTGTTCTCTCCTTGCCACATATGCCTGTGCTGCTTCCTGCATGACGGTTTTTAGGGGCACATGATGTTCGCTGGCGATCCGTCGGCAATCTTCGTACTCGGGCGTGTAGTTCGTAACAGTACCGTTCATGCTCGCGATCTTGACACGCACGTCGCCCCATTGAGTCGAGACAGTTACATGCTTGCGCTTCAAAACGCACCGGCTTTCGCGGCGTCGGCGAACTCCGATTGTGGAGGTCTCGGTAAATATGAGCTGGGTCAAACGGTCTGCATCCTGATCGTGGCAAAGAACCGTTAACTGGATACCAGGACGGCTCTTTTTCATGTGGACCGGTGTGCCGAAGGCATCGAGTGCTCCCTCGGCGATGAGGCGTTCAAGGGTGTAGCCGATCACTTGCGGGCTCAAGTCATCCAGGTTCGCTTCGAGGACTGTAATCGTTTCCTGTGTAGTTTTTTCGGCAATGATTGAATCCGATTTCCCGATGGTGAGCCGCAAGACATTCGGCTGAGCAGGGAAGTCACGTGACCCTGCGCCATAACCGCTCTTCTCAATCTGCATTGCAGGGAAGGACGCGAAGGTGGCGACAAGGGTCTTGACTATAGCAGCTCCGGTTGGCGTGACTAGTTCCACCTTCAGTCCAGAGGAGTAAACCGGAGCGCCGGTTAGAAGTTCAACCACTGCAGGTGCGGGAACCGGAAGTGTTCCGTGGGTACACTGGACTGTGCCGCCCCCCACGTTTAAGTGCGAACACACCCAGTGATCGACTCCGAGAGCTTTTGATCCAACTGCGGCACAGACAATGTCTACGATAGCATCCACCGCTCCCACTTCATGGAAATGGATTTCGTTGACAGAAGTGTTATGAATCTTTGCTTCGGCCGCTCCAAGTGATTCAAACATTGATTTTGCAAGTTCTTTAGCGGAAGCATCGATCGTAGCTGAAGCGATCAGATCTCGAATTTCGTTCAACCCACGACCGTGGTCGTGCTGCTCGTGATGATGATCATGGCGGTGAGGAGCGGCCGCAACGGCGTTCCGCTGCTCCCAATAAACTTCTCGCGGCAGGTCCTTTTCCCCGTGCGCAAACACATCGACCTTGGTAGCCGCGATGCCTGCGCGCATTACTTTTTCGATCTTGAGTTGCGCGTCAATGTGCAGAGCTGCAATGGTCTCTTCGAAGAGCTTTGCGGGCACACCAGCATCGATGAGCGCTCCTAGAAACATGTCGCCGCTAATTCCGGACGAGCAATCGAGGTAAGCAATCCGCATAAAGGTTCAGTCGTCGCTCGTACGCGCAAGTACTGAATACACGCGTCAGTACTAGTGAGCGCGCATCGGAACTTTTGTTGGTTATTGGCCGTTAGTTGCGAGCCAAAACACGTACTTAACAACAGGCTCCGCGAGCAAAGTCTAATTTTTCATCATAGGGAAGCATGTCACATGCGTCAAACCATGGCCCTGCTACAATCGTCAGCTTAATCAATCAGTTAGAGGGACCCTTGTATCGATACCTGCAGCACCGGCTTGTCCATTCCATCCAGGAATTCGTCCGCCAGACGTACCAGATCGAATTGGAAAGGTTTGCGGTCGAGCAACCACCCAAGGTGGAACTTGGCGAGTACGCCCTGCCGCTTGCTTTTGAGTTGGCTAAGAAACTGCGCAAGGCACCACGGAAGATTGCGGAGGAAATCGTCTCGGGAATTGGGCAGGTCGAGGGATTCGAGAAGTTAGAAGTTGCAGGTGCCGGCTACATCAACGCACGAGTGGATCGAGGCAAGTTCGCGCGGGCGCTTGCGGCGGACGAAAAACCGCAAACCACTTCTCGGGCGGGCAAAATTTTGGTTGAACACTCGAGTATCAATCCCAACAAGGCAGCGCATATAGGGCATCTTCGGAACGCAATTCTGGGAGACACGTTCGTTAGATTATTGCGCTTCGCAGGAAGGGGAGTGGACGTCCAGAACTACATCGACAACACCGGAGTGCAGGTCGCGGATGTCGTCGTTGGTTTTCTTTACCTTGAGAAGAAAACAAGATCCGATATTGAGTCGCTCACGCTCGAGCCAAAGTTCGATTTTTACTGTTGGGACCTCTATGCGCAGGTTTCGCGGTGGTACGAGAAGGACAAGCAAAATCTGCAAATCCGATTGAAAACTCTTCACGAAATCGAATCGGGTGGAAATGAAACAGCATCGATTGCAGATCTGATCTCAAGAGCTGTGCTGAGACGACACCTCGAGACGATGGATCGGATTGACATTGAATACGATTTCCTGCCGCGGGAGAGCGAGATTCTTCATTTGCATTTCTGGAATGCAGCTTTCGAGAAACTAAAAGCTGGCGGAGTTCTGTTTTACGAAACAGAAGGAAAAAACAAAGGCTGCTGGGTGATGAAGCGCGCCGGAACGAGCCAAAAGCCGCTGACGGATGAGGAAAAAGAAGATCGGGAGAAGCTCTCCGAGGAAGATCAGAAAGTCATTGTGCGATCCAACGGAACGGTTGGATACGTGGGGAAAGATATTGCATATCACCTCTGGAAATTCGGTCTTCTCGGACTCGATTTCGGATATCGGAAGTTCTACCTCTATCCGAATCAACACCAGTGCTGGATTTCGTCCGATCATGGCGAAGCAGATCACCCTCATTTCGGAGATGTGAGCGAGATCTACAACGTCATCGATGCACGCCAAGCAGAAGCGCAGAACACCGTAATCGAAGCCCTGCGAGGTCTGGGCTATAACGAACAGGCTGATCACTACACGCACTTTTCGTATGAGATGGTTGCATTAACTCCGCGATGCGCCGCTGAGCTGGGCTATTCGCTATCGGAAGAAGACAAAAACAAAGCGTACATCGAAGTCTCAGGTCGGAAGGGTTTCGGGGTGAAGGCTGATGACTTGCTCGATGCTCTCATCACTTCAGCCAAGATGGAAGTTGATGCACGGCACCCAGAGCTTCCGGAAGAGGAGCGCATCACGATCGCGAAACAGATTGCGATTGGAGCTCTTCGTTATTTCATGCTGAAGTACACAAAACCTTCCGTGATTGCCTTCGATTTCAAAGATGCTTTGAGCTTCGAAGGAGAGACTGGCCCCTATGCCCAATACGCCGTGGTGCGTGCAACCAATATTTTCCGAAAGGGCGGATACGACCCTGACGCGTTGGTAATTCCCGACATCAATTTCAGCCATTATCTTTCAGGCGAAAACACAAACGAAATCTGGGAACTCTGGTTAGCCGCGGCTAAGACGAGTCATATAGTGGAGCAATGCATCGCGACAAAGGAACCCGCTTATCTGGCTAAACACGCGTTTCAGTTAGCCCAGAATTTCAACACTTTCTACCATCGGCACCCGATACTCAGCGAAGCGGACCAAGGCCGACGCTCGTTTCTACTCGCCTCTGCTGCCATCGTGCGGCGAGAGCTGACACGAGCGCTCGCGATGCTGGGAATCACTGTGCCTCCAGTCATGTAGGCCACCGTACCGAGGCCCTGCATCTCGGTGGCGTGAG
Source organism: Terriglobales bacterium (assembly GCA_036265385.1). Taxonomy (GTDB): domain Bacteria; phylum Acidobacteriota; class Terriglobia; order Terriglobales; family Acidobacteriaceae; genus DATAPD01. The sequence goes on along the minus strand of DATAPD010000015.1, from coordinate 147,354 downwards.
TCTGCATCTAAATTGCATAGGAAAAATTGGAGAAATGTATGAAAAAGCTGCTACTTAGTGCGCTTGTCGTGTGCCTGTTTGGCATCTCGGCGATGGCCGCTCCCATGGTTTTTCCGGGCACCATCGCAAATGCGCGATTTGTCTATGTCACAAGCTATGACGGCGGTCAGTACAATCCGTCTCTATTGCCAGAGGACAGACAGGCGATTGCTAACGTCCAAGATTCAATTCAGAAATGGGGCAAGTTGGTGGTGGTATACCGCCCCGAAGATGCCGACGTCGTATTGATGGTACAGGCGCGGCCTTCTGAAGATCTTCTGGCCGTCTACGACGCGCATCAATGGCCGCGCTCGACCTATATGTGGAGAACAATGGGGCGAGGCGGACTGGAGAAGAACGAAACTCCGTTAGTCACCGAGTTTCAGAAGAATTTCGATCGCTTGCAGAAGTAAGCAGGCAATCGGCAGTAAACCGGGCGGAGGTTGCGAACCTGCTCCTCCGTCCGATTTTGCCGTCCCAGATGTTCAGTGCTTCCGCACAATCCTTAATGCCTTCTCTGGCGTTCATTACCGTATAAATTTTCTATTGTTCGTAGCGGCTTTGCTCGACAGGGCAAAGATGAGCTTTGTTGCACAGTCCCTAAGTAGCTGAAGACAAGCCGGATAACCCTACTAATCTGCGCGAGTGATTGGCATGACCCTTGCATTAATCAAGAGCGTTGTTTTCAGGTCCCAGGCATGATCGCTTCGACAAATACGAGATCGATGATGATAACGACAAGGAGCTCCCTTACGATGAACCGCACTTCGTTAATTTTGGTTCTGGTAGCTGGTATGTTTGCGACCGTGGGTTGCAGCACCAAGAACTATGTCCGTCAGGAAACAACGCCCCTGATCAACAAGACCAACGAGCTGGACGATATGACCGCGAAGAACTCGAAAGAGATCAAGGACGTAGATTCGCGGGCGCAGGCTGGCATCCAGGCTGTACAAGCAAAGGCAGCGGATGTGGATACGAAGGCCCTGGCTGCTGGAAAGAGCGCCGACGAAGCTCAGACTCTCGCGAATAATGCTGTCCATCGCGTTGATACTCTCAGCAATGCAGTTGCGAACCTCGACAATTACAAGCCAATTGCCGAGACATCGGTTCACTTCGGTTTCAACAAAGACAATCTGACGAAGAAGGCCAAGGAAGCCCTGGATCAGCTTGCGAACGACATCCAGAACGCGAAGGGCTACATTCTGACCGTCGAGGGTGGCACCGACTCCGTAGGCAGCTCAGACTATAACTACAACTTGAGCGAGCGCCGTGCGGACGCCGTCATTCAATACCTGGCTTCGCAGCACAACGTTCCCGCCCACAAGATTTATCTGATCGGTCTGGGCAAGGACAAGCCGGTTGAGACGAACAAAACCGCCGACGGGCGTGCCAAGAACCGTCGCGTTGATGTTCGCTTGATGACAAACACGACCGCCGGTGCATCGACGCCAGCTGCAGCTCCTGCGGAAGCGCCAGCGAACTCGGCACCTCCGGCAACGCAGCCGCCATCTTCGATGTAAAAGTTTTCTCCCTCCTCCCCGGAGGACTTCGCCAAGCAGGCCGCTCCCCCCAGAGTGGCCTGTATTTTTTTAAAGCCGAAATCACTCAGGAATAAAAGCCGGCTGGACCGGACATGGACCGAACCAGCCGTAAGTCGCTTGCGTGCTCCGCTTCCGTGATGGGAGGAATCTTGGAGTGCCGCAAGATACCTGGGGTATAGACGGCGTCAAAACATAAAGGCAACCGAAAGTTGCTAGTTCGCTTGGAGCTGGCGTCCACACACAATCTTGCATCCCACAATTGTGTTCTGATTTGTGCGGTTAATTCGGCCGAAGCGAGAATCGACCTTCAGGCTCTTGTGGGCGATACAATTATGAGGATGCGTTTTTGGCTCATATTCATACTTGTAACATTTGTGGCGCTTAGCATTTTGGGGTCGTCATGCCGGGCTCATGCTCAGCAAGACGAATCAGGTAAGCCCGCCGAAAAAGCTGAATCTGACCGACGAGCGGACCGCAATGCGGAAGCACAGGAAAGCTCCAGTCGAGACACGAAGATTGATATCAGTCCACCGAAAGACGACGCGAAGACTCATCCGAACAGTGCCTCCGCTATGGAAGAAGTCGAAGGCAAGCCGCCTACGGACGATGTGCAGGAGTTCCACCCATGGAATCCATTAAAAGCGTTGAAGGATGTTGAGGTGGGGGATTTTTACTTCAAACGAAAAAACTATCGCGCGGCACTCGACCGGTATAAAGAAGCCCTCTATTACAAGCAAGATGATGCAGTCGCAACCTTCCGTGCCGCACAATGTCAGGAGAAACTTGGTTCGGTTGCCGAAGCGCTTGCGAATTACGAAGCCTATCTTCGAATACTGCCGGACGGGCCGTTCGCGGCAGACGCGGGGAAATCCATCGAACGGCTGAACGGATCGCCGGGTGCTTCCCCGGCAAAAAAGAATTGAATTACGGAGTAACGTGCTCGTGTAAAGGTGAGAGTCGCTCGAAAGCAGTGCTTGAAGTTACATTTGCTGAAGGCGTGAGATATTCGAAGCTCTCAAAGTGGACTGCCGTTCCGGGCTTCTTCTTTGCATCTGCTGGTGTGGTTCGCAAGACTCGTGCGCGACAGCGAACTCTCATTTCCTCACTGAGCGTGATTTCGGAAGGCAAGGTCAAAGTGACCTCGATCACTGTTCCCTCGCAAAGGGGAGCTTCGGTGTAAAAGTAGGCGCCACGCATACTGACATTTTCGGTGCACCCGGCCAATTCGGTTCCTGCATTCACGTCCCGAATCGCGATAGCAACATGACAACCAAATCGATAAGCCACTCTACGTTCAACTTGGACTGGATCGGTGCTCATCGAGAACCTCCCATCGAGATCCGAAGACTCGGGTGCTTCGCGAAATGGCAGCAATGGAGAACTGCGTGACGTTCCACGCGGAGCAATGACTTTATCTCAAGTCAGCAGCTTCGCGGAAGTCAAAAATTAGTGAAGAGCTCTGAAGATCAAGCGTCTGCAGCCAAACATGTCCTTGCGCTCTGTTGTCGGTGCGCTACCATCATTCGAGACTTGGAAGCCAGTGATCGCATCTAAAAGTCGGCGGGACAAGTGAACGAGAATAAGGAACTTATCGAGGACCAAACAAAAATAGAGTCTCGTGCGATCTCGGCTGGCGTAGGTAGTCGATGGAGCGGTGCTCTGCGCGCCCTCCATCATCGCAACTTCCAGCTCTTTTTTGGCGGTCAATTGATTTCTCTCGTCGGCACCTGGATGCAGAGTGTCGCGCAATCGTGGCTGGTGTACCGAATCACTGATTCGTCCTTGCTGTTAGGTTCTGTCGGTTTTGCGAGTCAGATTCCGGTATTTCTGGTGGCTCCGCTGGGCGGTGTAGTGGCAGACCGTTTCAATCGTCAACGAATCGTAATCGCCACGCAAATCGCCTCGATGATTCTGGCGTTTCTTCTCGCAGTATTGACGCTCACGGGATGGATTCAGAAAGGTCGCGTCTGGCCAGTTTTCGTCCTCGCGGCTTTGCTTGGCGTCGTCAATGCGTTCGACATCCCAGGTCGCCAATCTTTTCTCGTTGATATGGTGGGCAAGGAAGATCTGATGAATGCGATTGCGCTGAACTCCTCAATGTTCAACGGAGCTCGCATCATCGGTCCCGCGATTGCGGGAGTTCTGGTCGCGAAAATTGGCGAGGGTTGGTGTTTTTTCGCGAACGCCGTGAGCTACATTGCCGTTATCGCTGGGCTCATGATGATGCGAGTGCACTGTCCACCACGCTCGAAATCAGAGTCTCCTTTCGAAGACATTCTGGAAGGTTTTCGATTTGCCAGTCGAACGGGGCCGATTCGGGCGCTTCTGCTGTTGCTGGGTCTGGTGAGCCTGGTCGCTATGCCCTATACAGTTCTGATGCCACTTTTTGCAGATCGCATTCTGCACGGAGGAGCTAAAGGCTTGGGCATCCTGATGGGTTTCACCGGGATCGGTGCGCTCCTCGGCGCTTTAACGCTGGCGTTGCGTTCAGGGGTAAAAGGTCTTGGGCGGCTCATCGTCATTACGTGTGCAAGCTTCGGGGTGAGTCTCTTAGCTTTCGCGTTTTCGAAAGTATTTTGGTTATCTGCCATTCTGCTATTACCTGTTGGTTTTTCCATGATGTTGCAGATGGCGAGTTCAAACACGCTAATCCAGACGATGGTGCCTGACGAACTGCGTGGGCGCGTCATGGCGTTGTACTCGATGATGTTCATGGGGATGGCTCCCTTTGGAGCTCTGTTTGGGGGAGCAATGGCTGATCGCTTTGGCGCACCTGTGACAGTCGCGGTTGGAGCTCTTGCTTCGATAGGTGGTGCTGCATTGTTTGGAATGAACCTGCCCAAGATCCGCACAGAAGCACGACAGTTGATCATTGCGCAAGCTGTTGCCGGCGGAGAACCTTCAGAAGAGATGACGGCGCGAATCGTGCGGGATTAAGAGCGTTATCGTGGAAGTATCTGCTCGGGCATCGAATCAGAACTGAAGCAGAGAGCAGCGGCGCCGGCGATCCCGGCGTCTTGCGCAAACTGCGCAGGCACGAGTGGAATTTCAGCGCAGCGCTGGTTCAAACAATAACGCCGAAGAAGTGCCTGAATATCAGGAAGGTGCGACTGCAGCATCTGTCCAACTCCTCCTCCAATAATAATAATTTCTGGTTCCAAAAGATCGATGATGTTTCCCAACCAAAAAGCAAGCAGATCGTCCGTTTTGTGAAGGACATCAAGAGAAAGGGCATCGCCTTCATGGGCAGCTTGTCCCACGAGTTCACTCGTTACATCTTCAGGTTTGCCCTGCGTAATCTGCAGTAGCACGGATTTGTTGTTCTCGCGCAATTGAGCCTTCGCTCGTTTAGCGATTGCAGGACCCGATGCGAATGCCTCGATACAACCTTTCTTGCCACATGCGCAAAGCGGTCCGTTGCGATCAATGCTGAGATGACCACCTTCTCCAGCGGCGCCGGTGCGTCCGTGATGAATTTTTTGGTCTAGAACAATGGCAGTGCCGATGCCAGTTCCGATGGTGACGTAAAAGACGTTGCGATATCCTCGGCCGGCTCCCCAAAGGGCTTCTGCCGAACCAGCGGCATTCGCATCGTTGTCTACGCGAGCGGGAAGCCCGAAGCGCGTGGCAAGGCTTTCGCCAAGCGGGAAGTTACGCCAGCACGGAAGATTCGGCGGATTGAGCACAGTACCAGTTCGTGGATCGAGTGGTCCGGGAGAGCAAATGCCAATCGCCTCGATCGTGGAAGGATCTCCTTCTGATGGTGCCTGCTCGCGCACAATATTGATTGCGTTTACGACCGCGCTGAAGCCCGCTGCAGCGGTGCCATTGGCGACCATTGCTTGGCGTGTGCGCGCGACTATTTGTCCATCAGACCGAACTATCCCGGCGGCGATTTTCGTACCTCCAACATCGACGCCGATAGCGAGCTGGGATTGATGCGCTGACATGATTAGTGTGCGCTGCTCGGAACGATAGCATGGAGTCGTTAGTTGAGTGCTTCAATCAGTGCACGAACCTTCGAGTTTGGTTGATGTTTATTGTGGAGTGCTCTATCTTCGGCGAGCAAGGCCGTTACTTTGAACAGGAGCTGTGAATGGCAAATCTGACCACGAACACTGCTAGCGGCGCAGTCGGAGCGGGACAAAAAGATTACCGCGGCGCGATGGCCATGGTGACGACATTGTTTTTCATGTGGGGATTTCTGACGTGTTTGAACGATATTCTGGTGCCCCACTTGAAAGCGATCTTCGACCTGAATTATGCGAAGGTGATGCTGATTCAGTTTGCCTTTTTTTCGGCTTATTTTTTGTTTTCATTGCCCTCAGGGAAGGTCATCGACTGGTTCGGATACAAGCGGACCATGGTTACTGGCCTGTGCACAATGGCAGTTGGTGCGCTGCTTTTCATTCCCGCCGCTAGCGTTCCGTCCTACCCGTTGTTTCTTGGCGCATTGATGGTATTAGCCGGCGGCATGACGCTTCTTCAAGTTTCAGCAAACCCCTATGTCGCCGTGCTTGGGCCAGCTCGGACAGCATCGAGTCGATTGAATCTCACGCAGGCATTCAACTCACTCGGAACTTTCGTTGCTCCCTACATCGGAAGCGTGTTGATTTTGAGTGGCACAGTTTTGACTGCCGCTGAGATGGCAGGATTGAGTCCCGATCAGCTGCATGTCTACCGAGTGCAACAAGCTTCGTCCGTAAAAATACCGTATTTAGGGTTCGCGATCGTGCTGTTGGTGCTGGCGCTGATCATTGCGTTCTACAAACTGCCAGTGATCGAATCTGCGGAATCGCATCATGGTGAAGCCAAGCACTTGCACGATAGCGTCTTTAAACATCGAAACCTGGTGCTTGCCGCAATTGGCATATTTGTTTACGTGGGGGCGGAGGTATCTATCGGTAGTTTTCTTGTGAACTACATGAAAGAACCTTATATCGCGAATTATCCAGAAAGAGTCGCTGCGAAATTTCTGGTTTTTTATTGGGGAGGCGCAATGATTGGCCGGTTTTTGGGCTCCGCAGTGTTGCGTCGCGTGCCCACGAGGAAAGTGCTGGCAATTGCTGCGGGGGTTGCAGCGTTGCTCGTCGATGGTAAACATCGGTCATGTAGCGATGTGGAGCATCTTGGCTTCCGAGTATTTTCACGCTGGGCATTGATGGGCTTGGAAAATTAACGAGTCGCGGCTCGGCAGTGTTGGTCGCGGCTATCGTTGGGGGAGCGATCATTCCTGAGTTGCAGGGCATTTTGGCAGACAGGATTGGTATTCATCATGCGTTCATTTTGCCGGTGATCTGCTACTGCTACATCGTTTACATGTCGACGGCAACCTACGAGATCGGTTCAGCCCAAGCCACGGTAACTTAAGCGTGCCGGACGAATGCTAGTCGGTAAGTCATTGATCCGAAGCAACTTGTTCGATTCTTAATTGCTGTCGCCAACTGCGTTGGTCCAAGCTACACTATTGAAACAGCGCAGGGGGTCCTAAGTGCGTTTTTCAATGTTTGCAGCTTTCTTGCTTCTAGGTTTGACCGCCGGTTTCGCACAAAAAAAGAATGTTCCACGGCATCATGCGAGTGCCGATGTTCAGCATAAAGTGGCGCCGGTTGCGGTGCCCAAAAATGCTGCTGCGAACAGCGCGGATGTTCAGCTGAAGAGACTAGAGCAGCAGACTGGGAAGGCAGCGGGCCCGAACGCGGGAAAGAAAAATAACGTTGCCCCTGTCAAAGTGAAAACCGCACCTGTCGCCGCGAATAAAAATGCTCCAATCGCATTCAAAGGGCAAGCACCTCCTCGTGGTCGCGGGGAAGGAAAAGCGGCGGGACCAAGGACAGTGTTGCGCGCACACCACTAAACTTGCGATTCAGCACTAGATGCGCTCGGGTTTGTTGAGGAATTTTTGAGCGAATATTTCAGCAAACACCAGAGCGCACGAACTCCATCTTTCCACCCGATTTTTTTCCCTTCCTCGTATGTGCGCCCCCAATAGCTAATGCCGACTTCGTAAACTCGAAGGCGACGTTTGGCGACCTTCACCGTAATCTCAGGCTCAAAACCGAACCGATTTTCTTCAATCGGAATGGACTGAATGACCTCACGGCGAAAGACCTTGTAACAGGTTTCCATGTCACTCAAATTGATATTGGTCAAACAATTGGAAATAAAAGTGAGCATCCAGTTCGCTAGGAAGTGCCAATAATAAAGCACCCGATGCGGGCCGCCTCCTAGGAATCGCGAGCCATACACAACGTCCGCTTTGCCTTCGATTAGAGGTTCAAGAAGAACCGGATATTCGTCCGGATCATATTCAAGATCTGCATCCTGGATGATTACAAAGTCTCCGCACGCTTCCGAAATTCCGCGCCGCAACGCGGCGCCCTTTCCCATATTTTTCGGCTGAAGAAGTACACGCATTTGGTTGTGCGTGGCTGCTAATTCAGCAAGCATCTCGCGTGAACCATCCGTCGACCCGTCATCGATGCAAATGAGTTCCAGATCGAGTGGAACAGCGAGTACGCGGGCGATCACTTCGCGCAGCGTATTGCCTTCGTTAAAAATCGGCATCACGACTGACAATTTCATAGTTTGTCGCCAGCATTTGGGCAGACACGATTTATACCAGAGCAGGGCCTAATAGGATTCAAAGGACAATAGGAGGGTATCGAAATGGATCGAAATCATGCGAACTTCGGTACGAAACAGGCTTTTTCGGGGTAGGAAAATCCGTAACTACTTGTGTAATTAGTACCCTGGAAGGCGTTTGACGGGGCAATTTTCTCCTAAGGCTTTTTACCTATTTGTGCAGAATGCCCAGCTGCCTTCAGAAATAGGTAAGTCTCGCAGTGACAAAAACAGTTAAAAAAAGCTAGAAACCCAATGTCTGCTTGGCAATGCGAGTGCTACGTTTTTTGGAAACACCCATCAGTAAAGGGAAGGTGCAAGAACCATGCAGTCGGGCCGGGCTCGAACCCCCGGTTTGGAGGCGGTGGTAAACCAAAAGGGGGGAGACCATGAGCGAACAGACAATTCGCCTGGGTCGGCGTGAGCAGCAGATCGTTGAACTACTGCTCCAGGGATGTGATAACGCGGATATCGCGAAGCAGCTAAATATGGCGCGTCGCACCGTTAAAGCGCATTTCAACCGGCTTTTTCTGCGGTTTGGCATCACGAGTGGAATCAAGCGAGTGAAACTCGCGACACTTTTATATCGGAGGCAGCAATGGTTGGAGAAGAACGTTACGGCGCAAGGCAACCAAATCCAAGAGAAAAGCGAGTCATCGAACTCGTTGCACAAGGGCTCAAAAACAAAGAAGTTGCGGACGAAATCGGAACCACCGAACACGTCGTCAAAAACTACTTACGAGTTATCTACGACAAGCTTGGACTCTGGAACCGTGTCGAGCTCGCCCTCTGGTACGAAGCAAGACAGTTCGAACAACTCGCCAATGCTTGAGGGCATTGAGGCGTGGGAGCATCGCTTGATGCATCTCGAAAAAAACGGTTATGAGACCGCGTCCGCCGATTAAGTTTTGCGCCACTCGTCGGCGAGCGGTCGTTCACCGTCCTGCGCACTGCGTCTGAATTTCTCTGAGTTTCTGGGTAGCTTCCGCAGAGCCTTTCTTTGCTGCGGCACTCAATAAAATACGCGCTTGGTCGCAACTCTGCGGTACCCCACTTCCGCGGGCATATAGGTCTGCAAGCATAAGAACTGCGGCGCCGTTATTCTTCCCAACGGCTTTCCAGAGCCAAATAGAGGCTTGGCCGGGATCGGACCTTGGTCCGCCGGAAAGAAGAGCTTGCGCTCTGGCGAATTCTTGGTTTCCCGAATCCAGCGAGGCATTGCTCTGGACCTTTTGCGCAGTAGTCTCAGCCGCATTGCGAGTTGGTGAGGAGCTTACAGGCTTTTTCTCCGGCGAAGGTGAAGGTCTGCTGTCACTCGCATTGACGGAATGATGATCGTTATGCGGCGCATTCTTTTCGGATGTTGAAGAAGCAGCGTTGGTTTCTGTAGTGGCAGAGTCGGCGTCCTGCGTAGGAATCGGAGCGTGGTTCTCGTTTCCAGCGTTTCGGGCTGGTGTTTCGGAACGACCCGAATCTCTTGGAGGCAGTGCTGGGGTCGGCTGAGTAGCGGCGGTTTGAGGGGGTGAAGTTGTTGAATTCTGTCGAGATTCCAACAATGGCTGCACGACGCCACGAATCTGATCGCGATAGAAGAAAGCCGTTGCCGCGATGAGCAGAATGGCACAGAGTATCGCGAGTTTTGCCCCTACTCCCGAACTCGGGAGCTCCTCGACCGTATCCAGCGGCCACATCGAAGGTCGATTCACGCGCAAGTTGCTGTTCGAATCTGTTGTCTCGAGAGGCTGGCCAAAGAGCGAAAATGCAAATCCATTTGTTGAATGAACTTCATTTTTGCGTTCGTGAGGAGACTCGTTTGAAAGTTCGAGCGATTCTGGTGCGTGCGTCGAATGGGGAAATGACAGCACTCGGGTCGAACTGTCGCCATCCGCGCGCAACTTGAAGCCGCACATACCGCAATACCATTGATCGGGCTGGTTGAAATGCTGACAGACCGGACATGTACCGGGAAGTTGTGCTTGGGCTGGGCTGAAATCCCCTCGTCCAGGGGAAGTCAAGTCAGATCGTTCGACTCGGTTTTGCGGGTGGTCAAATTGTCGAATGGCTTCTTCGAGAGCAGCGAGTCGATCTGTCGGATTATCCAGTTCATCGATCGTACTAAGATTTTCTCTCACGGAGACTGGGATCTCGCGAGTCTCTGGACGGGAACTTGACTCCGGTGCACCGCTTTCGTCTTCCCGCTCCAATTGCTGAAGTAATTCGATGACCGCTTGCTCCCGTTGCTCGACCGGAGTAGTGAAATACACCTCGGCCCAGCGTCCGAGATGGCGACCCAGGACCGGGTTGGTCATCGGATTGAGTTCAGGTTTCGGGATATCGCCCGGAGGGGCACTCGTTTTTTCGTAAGGCTGCGGCAAGTCGCTCTCCAACGTAGTAAGGCGAGTACTAATTCGACGCCTTAGCGGCCGAGTTGTCAATCAAGAGAGGACGGTATGGCTAAACCTTCTCCTAAAGGGTCAGTCGCAAGCCCTTCGATCCGCAGGTTCGAACTGATCCAGTTGCGCATCTTTTTGACTGGTAAATCTTCCTTTCGCAGTTGTTCCGTAGAGATCCGCATTCGGGCAGTAATACAGTCCAGTCTGTAGATCTACCCACACTTTCGTGTCTGGATTCCCTTCGTATATCGGCGCAGGAGGCGGTTCTGCCAGACCAATCGCAACTAAGAATCTCTCGTAAAGAGACAAGTCAGCTTCCGGGGGGCGAGGGCGACGCTTAGTCGTGCCGGTTGGCGAATCGATTGAGGTTGCACTGCGTCCAGTTCCTCCGCTGCCCCAAACGCTCCACCACACTGCAAAAGCGACTACGACGATGGCGGCTGCAAGATAAATTTCACCGCGATACCGATTCAGGTAGCGCAAAATCGTAGCGCCAGTGCTTCGATCTGTGATCGATTCCAGCCAAGCCTTCGTTTTGAACGCCGATGCCCAAGCCTCCTCAGGTGCAACCGGCGTGATTCGCAGTTTGCCCGCGTCATCGTTTTGCGAGTCGGTGATTTCAGTTTGGGGAACTAATGCTAGTTCGCTGGTGGAAGAGACACTATCCGGAGATTCATGGGACTCGTCCAAAAGCTCGGGTTTCTGCGGCTCTGAGAGATTGTCATCTTCTGCGGCGGAAAGCTCTGCGGGGTCCTGAGAGTCGGAAACGGAGAGGGTTTCATCGATATCATCGACGTGCCGATCAGGGTCGTATTCTCGCAGCCTTTCTTCGAGTTCATCTAGCACGCTTGCAGGAATCGCGTAATCTTCTTCAATCGTCTCATCAACTTTCGATTGAGACACTTCGGAAAGCTTCAGAGGTTTCGCAGGAGCTTTGAGCATTTTCGGCTGCGACGTTTTCTCCGATGTAGAAGCATTTCGTGTCTCGGTCGTTGGAGTCGTTGTGCTTAGCGGGTGGTCAGGTCGCGAGTTGGTTGCCTCTGCGTCGGAACGAGCAAAGGAGGTCCCACAGTGGGGGCATTCTTGCTGCCCCGGAGGTCGTTCCTTGTTGCAGTTCGGACATAATGTGGTGTCCTGCCCCTCAGCGGTTTTGCCGGGGGACTCAGCTAATCGCTGCAATTGTGGCTTGAGTTGGGCAAGTGCTTTCAGCATCGTGGCGCGTTCGTCCACGATGGCTTTTTTCAGATCCATTTCGGCAGCCCGGTTGAGTGCTTCTGTGACCATACCCGCCATAACTTGACAGGTCCGCACATCCTGGTCGCCGAATGCATTTCTCTTAGAGAACACAAGCTCCAGTGCTCCCGCGACTGACTCATCGCGGTAGACGGGTACTGCAATCAGGCTCTGAACGCCGCGAGCGGCGCAAATTTTGGAGTCGATACGAAAGTCGGCAGCTGGCTCGAGACACTGCAGTGTCGTCCCGTTTCGAACGCTTTCGGCACAGAGGAGCTTTGCTAACCGAGTGCGCTTTCCTAACAGAGGCGCTGACGTTCCCGAGGCGGTGCGATATACAAGCGAATCGCTCCGCCCCTCGATTAAGGCAATGGCTGCTCCGTCCGCCTGAGTGATACCGCGAACCCTATCCGTGATGAGATCTATAGCTTGTTGCAACTGCAGTCGACGGGTTTGGATCTGATGCTGCGTTGCGACGATTTCTTCCATCACGTACGAAAAGGGGGGCCGGGTGGGGAACTCCTTGTCGGGTTGATCGAAACTCTCTTGCTCCGCAGGAATCTCGGTTCGCTGTTGATCCTGGTGCTCTTGCACCACAAATGCAGCAGCCAAAAGCTTCTGGAAAGACTCTTCATCTAGCTTTGGCCTCTTCGATTTTGTGGAAGCTGGTGCCATTTCAGGCGCTGGAGGGGATGGTCTTATTTTGCGCACGAGTCGAGCTTTTGTTCAATCGCCTAACTGAGCCATGGTAGTCAATTTGGAACCAAATAGCGATTTCCGTTCTGGATTCGCGGCAGCTCACGGATCTCACACCTTACCCCAAAGCTAAGTTCATCAAGGCATTGAGCGGTTTGAAAGAGTTAGAGTGAGACGTCAATTGTCGTGGGTTGATTCAGTCAACCCGGTCCCGAAATGGGGGCTGGTTCCTAGATTTATGAACTGAAACGGAACGGAATTCAAAAGGCGTATGCCCCAATTTGTCGTATGTAATTGACAAAAAAGGGTTGAACATAAAGCGAAAATTTGGCGAAACATATGCTAATAAGCAAATTGGTCGCGACCTATGGGTCAAAACGAATGGAGGATCGCAGGACCGATGCTTAGCCTGAACGAAATAAAAATTACTCCCCGAGATGAACAGGTTCTCAAACTGTTGGCTGAAGGATGCAGCAATAAAGAAATCGCTACCCAACTCGATATCAGCCCGCGCACGGTGAAACAACATCTTCGCACTCTCTTTTTGAGAGCTGGAATTCGCGACGGTCGAAAGCGCGTCAAACTCGCCACCGCAATGTTTGCGCGTGAACAGGAGGCTCTATGCAACCGTGTCAACGGCTGAATGCGAGAGAAGTGGAAATCGCCACTATGGTGTGGAAAGGGCACACCAATCGCGATATCGCCCGTGAGATCGGGACTACAGAACAAGTGGTGAAGAATTATCTGCGAACTACATTTGACAAGCTGGGTGTCTGGAGCCGGCTCGAACTGGCTATGTACATCGCGCATCACGGTGGCGATCGATGGAGTGTGGGCTCCTCTTGAAAGCGAATGTTTTCGGGCGAGCTCAACTTTTACACAATCTGAAGCGTCGCTGATTGGATATGATTACTGCATTGTTACGAACGGGTGTTACTTGGAGGAACGGCGGCGATAAAAGAAAGCGCATTGCGTGCGTGTTAATTCCACTCAATAGCGGCTTGCCTTAAAGAGAAAGTTGAACCTTTTGCAACTTGGTTCTGCAAAAGCTTGCAGCGCCGAAGATGATTCGTGAGCAGTCGTGTTAGAAGATGCTGAAATCAAGCGCACGGAAAAACGCTTCCCTCGCCGTGGGCACGGCCCTACAATTGCTTCCTTCCAAGTGTTATCCCAGGGCGGCTCGAATACATACTTCCGAGTTCGCAGACCCGGCGATGAGGTAGGTATGGCGTACAAAGAAACATTCTGGATGGCCTGCGATTCAACAGAGCAGTTGCGGGCGGAGTACGGGCCTTTTCACACCAGAGATGAGGCAGAACTCGAAGCTCGTAAGCTCGGGTTTGGTTACCTCCTACGTTACGAGCACATCATGGGTGAGGATGAAGAGATCCAAGAGGTGCGATGCGTCTTCATCGAATTGAGCGATGTTCTCGCCCGGCAACAGCAGCGCGCCATCCTACACACCCGCTGCGCCACCTGTGGTGAATCGAGCAGCCATGACGAACCTTGGCAGGCTGAGGTCTGGGCCGATATCCATGAGTTCGAACACTCACGGCACTTCGTCCGACTCTTTGAACACAGGCGGGGGACTGGTCTGAAGGAAGTTGCGAATTGGCGCGCGGCATAAGCCTAAGCGTTGCTAATTTGTTGCAAGGTCGGCAGCTGCCGCTTCGTCCACCATCCACATGATTCGACCATTTGATGGGTCGATTAGCTGACAAGGGTAGGGAGGCATTCTGTGTCCTTCCAAAACGTCTCGCAACATGGGTGCTTTGTCAGCGCCGCTCGTCAGGAACACGACGTTTCTTGAATTGTTCAGGACCGGCAAGGTAAGTGTGATCCGGTACGTCTTAAACTTTTCGATCCAGTTCGCAACAACAAGTCTGCGGGTTTCATTCAACCCTGTGCTAGCAGGGAATAGTGAAGCAGTGTGGCCGTCTGGGCCCATACCAAGAAAGGTGAGATCAAATCTCGGGAACTCTCCCGGAGCAAGTTGAAAGACTTTTCTAAGACTCTCTTCGTAGGCTTGAGCAGCACTTTCCGCGTTGGGGTCTTCTGCCCGAATGCGAAAAACATTTTCCGCAGGGATAGGAACTTTGGACAACATAACGTCGTTCGCCATCTTGTAATTACTTTCCGAGCTATCCGGCGGTACATGACGTTCGTCGCCAAAAAAAACCAAGATCTGCTTCCAAGGAACAGCGGACTGGTAATCGGCTGCGAGCAGAGAATAGAAACTACGAGGAGTTGAGCCTCCTGAAAGCGCGACCGTGAAGCGCCCATTCTCACGAACCGCATCACAAGCGAGCCTCGTGAACTCATCAGCCGCCGCTCGGAACAGTGCGGCAGCGTCGGACAAAACCTTCACAATCGGCTTGGTCATTTTGGAGTAGAAGCAAGCTGGCCCATGCGGGTGGCCGCATAACGTCCGGCCCCGAGAAGACCGGTTTTATCATTTGTGATGACCCGGACAGGCATGGACTCCATCAGTGGTTGCATCCGTCCTTTTGCAAGAAAAGCTTGCATGAACAAGGGGCCTGCCAGCTTTTGGAGAATCTTAGGAGCGATGCCGCCACCCAGGTAAACGCCCCCCGTAGACATAATTTTGAGGGCAAGGTTTCCAGCTTCGGCACCATAGATTGACACCCATAGATCAAGAGCCTGTTCCGCCATCGGTACGCGGCCGCTCATTGCTGCGGAGGAAATAACGGCTGCAGGCACTCCGTGAGCCATCTCATCTCTGAGCCACGCAGGTTCTTCACCTCGCCCGGTATCCTTAAAAAACTGATAAACGTTAACCAGACCTGGACCCGAGACGATGCGTTCGTAACTCACGTGTCCGCCGAAGTGGGTATGTAGATAGCGGAGCAGATCGATCTCAAGCTCGTCGCGCGGAGCAAAATCAGCATGGCCGCCCTCCGTCGCGAAGATGCGGTATTGAACGCCATCCCAGAACATGCCGGCTTCACCCAAGCCCGTACCGGCAGCAATTACTGCCTGGTTGCCAACAGGAGTACCCTTTACGCGATTAAGAGTGACGACATCATTGTCTCCGAGAGCCGCTATACCCCAAGCATTGGCTTCGAGATCGTTGATCACCCAAACATCTTCCATCCCAAGTTTGCGCGACAGAGAAGATGCCTCAACTACCCAAGGGAGATTAGAGGTCTGGACGCGACCGTTACGAACTGGGCCGGCAATTCCGAAACAGGCAGTATCAGCCTTGTATGCCGCAGCGGTGACGAATTTAACAATGATCTCATCAAGTCCGCGTGCTTCTTTACTAGGGAACACCGATTCAGTGACGAGCTTGAGATTTCCCTCGATCAGGTCGAAAAAAGCTAAGCGGCTATTCGTACCGCCTATATCTCCGGCAAGAATCATTTCTCGAAATTCCTCCACCGCCGCCCATCTTTCTCCATCAACTCGTCGGCATCTCGTGGCCCCCATGTGCCAGCGGCATAGTTAGGAAAGTTGCGGGGCGGCAGAGCTTTCCAAACATCGAGCATCGGACTGACTACAGACCAACCCGCTTCCACCATGTCAGCGCGTTGAAAAAGAGTCGCATCACCAATCATGCAATCGTGTAACAGCCTTTCGTATCCTGTCGACGGCTGTTCTCCGAAGTAATCAGCATACTCGAAATCCATATCGACGGTGCCAAGCCGCATTACTGGACCAGGTGTTTTGGCGGCAAAACGGAGGGAAATACCCTCCTCGGGTTGAATGTGGAGCACCAGTTGGTTCGGCGTCATCTTGTCGACTACGGTATCGCGGAAAAGGACAAATGGAGCACGCCGAAACTGGATAACGATGTGTGTGTTCCTACAGGGAAGGCGCTTGCCAGTTCTTATGTAGAAAGGGACACCAGCCCATCGCCAGTTGTCAATATTCACCTTCATAGCGACAAAGGTTTCTGTTCGCGAATCGGGCGCGACATTTATTTCTTCGCGGTAGCCAGGAACTCTTTGCCCGTTAATTTCTCCTTCACCGTATTGCCCGCGAACCGTTTTGCTAAGGACTTCTTCGGAAGTCAGAGGCTGGATTGCGTGTAGAACCTTGGCCTGTTCATCGCGAACAGCATCGGCCTGAAAGGAGATGGGAGGCTCCATTGCGCTCAGGCTGATGAGTTGCATGATGTGGTTCGGAACCATGTCGCGAAGCGCTCCGGATTGGTCGTAGTAACCACCACGCTTTTCGACGCCAACAGTTTCCGCAACTGAGATTTGCACGTGATCGATATAACGGCGGTTCCAGATGGGCTCGAAAATCCCATTTGCGAACCGCAATGCCATGATGTTCTGAACTGTTTCTTTACCGAGGTAGTGATCGATGCGATAGATCTGTTTCTCGCTAACCACTTTTAGAAGTTGCTGGTTCAGCGAGCGAGCAGAATCGATGTCGCGGCCAAAAGGTTTCTCAATGATGATGCGACGCCAGTGATGATTTTCTTCGTTCATCAAGCCCGTTGAGGCAAGCTTTTCTACAATGGGGCCGAAGAAGTCAGGAGAAGTGGCGAGGTAATAAAAATAGTTGCCGTGAGTCGCATGATCCTGATCAGATTTTTGAAGAGCAGTTTTCAGTTCTTCAAATGTACTCTGATCCGAAAATTCCCCAGTGATGTAGTACAGCCGGCGCAAGAACCACTCTGTCAGGTCAGCTTCGAGCTGGCTGGTCGCGAATTGTTTCAGATCGTCGCCGATCTTCTTGCGGAACTCTTCAGTTGTCATCGCGTTTCGCGCGACGCCGATTACCGAGAACTCGCGTGAAAGCAGTTGATACTTCGCGAGGTTATAGAGGGCCGGCATGAGCTTTCGCTGCGTGAGATCGCCAGCAGCGCCGAAGATCACCATCACGCAAGGATCCGCGGGCTTGCCGATGCGAACCGGAGCTGCGACTTGTGCCGTCTCGGTTAAAGCCATAGATGTCCCCTGTCACGGATGTCGAGTGTTAATCAGAAACTACGACTGAGCTTTCGCTTCCACGTGGCCACCGAATTTCTGGCGCATGGCGGAAAGCATCTTTTCGGCAAACGTGTGTTCCTGGCGAGAACGAAAACGCGCA
Source organism: Terriglobales bacterium (assembly GCA_036265385.1). Taxonomy (GTDB): domain Bacteria; phylum Acidobacteriota; class Terriglobia; order Terriglobales; family Acidobacteriaceae; genus DATAPD01. The sequence continues at coordinate 129,764 of DATAPD010000015.1, read as the reverse complement.
AACAAGGCGGCTGATAAGACCTCGACCGGTACTGCCTCGTCGATAGCGGCATTGATGGTCCAGCGTCCCTCGCCAGAATCTTCTACAAAGCCTGTGTAACGAGAAAGCGCTGGATCTTCGGTTAGAGCCATCGCTGTTAAATCGAGGAGCCACGAACTGACGACGCTGCCGCGGCGCCATACCTCGGCGATATCCGGTAGATTGAGGTCAAAACGTATGTTTTCAGGAAGGGATGCACTACTCGCGTTGCGGAAAATATCGAAGCCTTCTGCATAGGCCTGCATGATTCCATACTCAATGCCGTTATGAACCATCTTGACGAAATGGCCAGAACCGGATGGACCGCAATGGATGTATCCCTGTTCAGCCGTACTGGTGCGCTTTTCAAAGCCGGGAGTGCGTGGGATTTCGCCAAGACCAGGTGCCAGAGTTTTGAAAATAGGATCCAACCTTTGGACGGCTTCTTTCGGGCCACCGATCATCATGCAATAGCCGCGTTCAATACCCCAGACTCCGCCACTGGTGCCCACATCGACATAATGGATGCCTTTTTCTTTGAACATGGCAGCACGACGAACGTCATCCTTGAACATCGAATTACCGCCGTCGATGATTGTGTCGCCAGTCTGCATTAGCTTGGCGAGAGCTTGCACGGTACTTTCAGTCGCATTGCCGGCCGGTACCATCACCCAAGCGGCGCGAGGAGGGTTCAACTTACTCACCAGATCTTCTAAAGAGGTTGATCCGACCGCGCCATCGACTGCGAGTTGCTTCACCGCATCAGGGCTGAGATCCGAGACAACAAGTTGATGGCCACCGCGGATAAGCCGGCGCGTCATGTTAGCGCCCATTTTGCCCAGGCCTACCATCCCAAGCTGCATTTGTTGCTCCTTTAAATTTTGAAAGAGTTGCGAAAAAGTTTACGACAAAGCATGTCGGATTGCCGCATCCAGGGTGGCGAGTCCAGCTTTGACGTCAGGTCCTAAATGGATACGCAAAGCTCTTCTTTTGCGTTCTGCCAGAACCTGGAAATCGCCACGCGCCTGTGCGGCTTTCACGATTCCGAAAGTGTATTTCTGCCCGGGTACTGATAAGTCGTTGGCGTCGTCGCAAGTGATCTGTAAGAACACTCCTGTGTTAGGGCCACCCTTATAGGCTTGTCCTGTCGAATGTAGAAAGCGAGGTCCAAAACCAAGGCAAGTTGCAACTTTCTTCCGGTCACGTACTGCGTGACGCATCGCCTGCAGACTAGTTTCGTGTTCTGCGTTCATATCGATATACGCCAGCAGCGCGAAATAATCACCGGTGTTCAACCTGTTCAGATGGGCGCGTAGATAAGACGCCAAAGTCTTTTCGGAACCCGCGGCCTTCCCCAGTTCAGCCGCATTAGCATCGTTCGTGAATAACTTGATGCCTTTTTCTTCCAGGATGGGCTGCTCTGCCGGAAGTGACCCCGTTTTTTCATAAGCAGAGGTCAGGTCACGGGTTACGATTTTGCTGGCCTCAACGTCCGGCTGGTTAAAGGCATTGATGCCGATAATCGAGCCAGCGACTGCGGTGGCGATTTCCCACCGGAAAAACTCCTGACCAAGATCGTAGGTGTCGAATACCTTGATGCGAACGACAGGTTGTCCAGATTTTTCAATTGCATCGACCTTTGCGTCCTGATCCGCATCAGGTGCGCCTTCAAGCCTTAGATACGCGAACACTCGGTCATCGCCATATACGTAGGGGGCCCCGAGGCTTTCTCGGTCGACTGGAATGATCCCTTTACCTTGTTTTCCCGTAGATTCCGCGAGCAACTGTTCAAGCCATGCGCCCAATGTGTAGATTCCGCGCGAAGCTATGATCGTTACCTTGTCACGACCGGCTCGAGCGGCCGTGCCCAAAATAATTCCCAGTGCCACGCCGGGATTTTGAGCAACGGGCACGATTGGCTGCGATGCTTTCACCATCTCGTGGGTGCGCTGCAGAAACTTGTCAACGTCAAGACCCATGGCCGCGCCCGGTACCATCCCGAAATTGGAAAGCGCTGAATAGCGTCCGCCGATGCTGGGAAGTCCAGGGAAGATGTTCCGAAAGTGATCGGATTCGGCGACGTTCTGCATCTTGGAACCCGGGTCCGTGATGGCGATAAATCGACTGCCAGCCTTATCCGCGCCAACAGCTTTCTCGGCAACCTCAAAAAAATATTGTTTGAAGATGTTGGGCTCGAGGGTAGTGCCAGATTTGCTCGAAACGATGAAGAGAGTTTTCGCAGGATTGATTTTGTTTTCGGTGGCTTTTATCTGCGCCGGATCGGTTGAATCAAGAACGTGGAGACGTGGGAACCTTGGAATTTGTCCATACGTCAACGCAAAAACATCAGGACATAGGCTAGAGCCTCCCATACCCAGCAGTAAGATGTCCGTGAAGGCTCCGCTTTTGACGTCCTCGGCGATTGCCTTGAATGTCTGGAGATTCGCGATCTGCTCATCGGTGATGCCAAGCCAGCCGAGCCAGTTGGACTCATCGGTATTCGTCCACAAGCTGGCATCGCGCTGCCACAACCGGCTTACCTTTCCGTTGGCGCGCCAGTCGTTAGTGTTTTTTTTTACGGCCGAGTCTAGATCGGCGGGTAAGTTTGCAGACTGAGGACTCACTTTTGCATCAACACTCTTGGTATTTTTCTCGACAGCCGTCAACAGTTTGTCGAAGGCGTCGGCGAAGAGTTTCACGCCCTCTTCCGTCAGTTGGTCGGTCACTCCCTTCATCGAGATGCCCGACTTGGCCAGATCGTCCATAGTTTTACGTGCGGCCGGAACATCTTCCGTCAAGCTGTTACGAAGGCGTCCGTGATCACGAAAAGCATCCAGCGTGGCAGGAGGAACCGTGTTTACGGTGTTCGAACCAATTAACTCTTCGACATACATGACATCGCGATATTTCGGATTTTTCGTGCTTGTGCTGGCCCAGAGCACACGTTGAGTTTGGGCTCCTTTGGAGGCCAACGCTTGCCAGCGCGGACCGTTAAAGATGCGTTCGTAAGCCTGATAGGTTAGTTTGCCATTCGCGATAGCGACCTTACCCATAACACTCTCGAGGAGCTGCTTTTGAGCAGGATCGGTGGCAGTCTTCAAACGTTCTGTCGCGATGGAATCTACAAGCGTGTCGATGCGGCTGATAAAGAAGCTCGCCACGCTGGCTACTTTCGCTACGTTGCCGCCCGAAGCAGCAAACTTCTCAAGGCCGGCGATGTAAGCCTCTGCCACGCGTTCATAAACTTCCTGAGCGAAAAGCAGCGTTATGTTTATGTTCAGACCTTCGCTGAGCAGTTGTTCAATCGCGGGAATTCCTTCCGACGTGCCGGGGACCTTAATCATGATGTTGTCACGACCGACTGCTTTCCAGAGACGGCGAGCTTCCGCGATAGTCGCCTGAGTTTCACGAGCGAGATAGGGAGAAACCTCGAGGCTGACATAGCCGTCTCGGCGTTTCGTACTCTCATAGACTGGGCGCAGGATATCGGCAGCGTCTTGGATATCTCGAATCGCAAGCAGTTCGTACCGTCCCTTTGCATCCAAATCGGTGCGTGAATTCAGAGATGCGAGGAAGTCCGAGTAGTCATTACTGCCGGCGATGGCTTTCTCAAAGATAGCCGGATTTGAGGTCATGCCCATCAACCCATCGTCGTCGATAAGCTTTTTAAGATCTCCGCTGGTAAGCAAGTTACGGCGGATGTAATCCAGCCAAACCGATTGCCCGTATTTTTGAAGGTCTTTGACCGGGTTAGTGCTTTTCGCGGTTTCGATTGTCTCGACTGGATTCATGTCTCAACTCCTCAGCTTGGTTGGAAAGTGTAGCTCTTAATTCCTAGATGCATGGCACACATCATTCGACTCTACTGCGATGAGGCAACCAATTCTCTGGCTGCTTTGAGAACTGCGTCAGTTGTGAACCCAAACTTCTTTTGAAGATCTTTCGCGGGCGCGGATGCACCGAATGTGTGCATTCCGATGATTCGTCCCTTCAAACCCACGTAGCGTTCCCAACCGAACACGGATGCTTCTTCGATGGAGACGCGGGCTGTGATCGAAGGAGGGAGCACAGAATCACGATAGCTTTGGTCCTGTCGCTCAAAGAGATCCCATGAGGGCATGCTAACAACGCGAGCCTTGATTCCTTCCACCTTGAGTTCTTCATACGCCTCTACGCACAGGGAGACTTCGCTACCCGTCCCGATTAGAATGACTTGTGGTTTGCCACCATCGGCATCAGCCAGAACGTAAGCTCCCTTAGCAACGCCCGAAGCGGGAGCATATTTAGTTCGATCTAGCGTAGGAACCGCCTGGCGAGTCAAAATCAGTGCCGCAGGGCGATGCGTGAGTTGCATGATCACCTTCCAGGCTTCAATAACTTCGTTCGCGTCCGCAGGGCGGAGAGTCGTCAAGCCTGGAACCGCGCGGAGGGTCGCGAGCTGCTCGATCGGTTGGTGCGTGGGGCCGTCCTCACCCAGGCTGATGGAGTCATGGGTGTAGATGTAGATCACTGGAAGTTCCATGATGGCAGCCAAACGAAAGGGAGCCTTCATGTAATCGTTGAAGTTGAAGAACGTCGCGCCGTAGGCACGAAGTTTTGAAAGCGCCATGCCGTTCAATGCCGAGCCCATCCCGTGCTCGCGAATTCCGAAGTGGAAGTTTCGGCCAGAGTAGTTATCAGCCTCGTACTGGCCCGCGCCATCAAACGTCAGGAGCGTCTTGGTGGAAGGATAGAGGTCGGCTGCTCCTCCCACCAGCCATGGACAATTCTTAGCGAGCTGGTTCAGGACCTTCCCGCCTGACTCTCGTGTCGCAACGCCCTTTGGATCCGCAGCGAATGTCGGGAGATCCTTGTCCCAGCCGTCCGGCAATTGCCTGTGTTGCATTCGATTGAACGAATCGGCGAGGTCCGGGAACTTCTTCTTGTACTCGGCAAACTGCGATTCCCATTTCTTACGAAGGTCCGCGCCACGCTTCCCAATGCCCTCATCGAAGTGTTCTCGCACTCCTTCTGGGACCAGGAATTTCGCATCTTCCGGCCATCCGTAGAACTTTTTGGTGAGTTTGATTTCATTTTCACCTAAGGGTTCGCCATGCGCTTCTTTTGTGTCCTGCCGGTTTGGTGCGCCGTAGGCAATGTGGCTGTCGACAATGATCAATGTGGGCAGATCCTTCGCATCGAAGAAGAATCGAACTGCTTCTGCGAAAGCATCGCAGTCATTCGCATCCGTTACGTGAGTGACTCTCCATCCGTATCCTTCGAAGCGCGTCTTCACGTTCTCGCTGAATGCAAGATCGGTTTTGCCTTCAATCGTGATGTGGTTGTTATCGTAGATCCAACAAAGATTGGAAAGCTTGAGGTGGCCCGCAATCGAGGCCGCCTCGTCGGAAATGCCTTCCATGAGACAACCGTCGCCGCAGATGGCATAAACGTTGTAGCGAATCAGTTCAAATCCTGGGCGATTGAAAAATTGTGCGAGCCAGCGTTCCGCAATGGCCATTCCAACACTATTTCCGATTCCTTGACCGAGCGGCCCCGTGGTTGTTTCGATCCCAGCGGTAAGACGATATTCGGGATGACCGGGCGTGCGGCTGTCCAGCTGCCGGAAATGTTTGATGTCGTCGAGAGATATGGCGTATTCGGACAGTTTTTCGTATTCCGCATTGACGCCACGCACCCCAGCTAGATGAATGAGGGCGTATAACAACATCGAAGCGTGTCCGTTAGACAGCACGAAACGATCGCGATTCGGCCACGCAGGATCCGCGGGATCAAACTGCAGGAATTGTTGCCATAGTGTGTAGGCGATCGGCGCCAAAGCCATTGGCGTCCCAGGATGCCCGGAGTTGGCTTGCTGCACTGCGTCCATCGCCAGGGTACGAATGGTGTTTATGCATAGTTGATCAATCTGCTTGCCAGCCACCAACGCTTGTTCGCTGACTGCCATCCTGCCTCCTAGGCAATAGCTCGGGAAAATGATGGTCGTTTGGGTCTGCCGTGGCAGATCAGACTATCAGGAATCTGAGGTGTCACCCTCACCCGGGAAAGTGTACAACTTCGAGTGCCAAACTGTCCGGTGAAGGGGTGTCAGTAAAAGGAAGGAAAGAGTCTTACTTCTTGAGTTGGGCAAGGTACCCATGCTCAGCTTTGTACCCGCGAGTCGTACCTTCTACAAACTTTAGGAATTCACGCAACGTATCGCGTGCGCTCGCTTCGAGATCCGAAAAGCGGACGCGCACTCCGAAACATGGATTGCTCTGCGTCACCACTCCATTGAGCACGATGCCTTTCACCCACAGTTTTCCGTTAGCTACCCAAAGCCCAATCTCGACTGGCTTATCAGTCGGCACGGGTGAAATCGTCTCAACAAAGCAACCACCCATGCTGGTGTTGGAGAGATTCCCCCAGATGGGCATATTGGAGCCTTCGATTCGCAATTCCACAGCTACAAAACATTTGATCCGCGGATAGCGCCGGCGATCTTGTCCCCACGACGGAGTAAAGATGTCTGGTTCGAAAGGTGGGGTATTTGTGATTGCAGTTGGCGTGGGGGCAGTGAATGCCTCGACCATACCCGCAGTTGTGGCGGAAGCTGCTTTCGCCTTGGGCGCTGCGGCTTTTATTGTTCGCATCGCAGATACAAGGGCTTCCTCACGCCTCTCTGGGGGCGCTTCCCGATAGGCTTTCAGAAGTTCCCCGAGATGGCTGACAAGATCCGGATCACTCAGCAGCTTGGTCCAGTCTGTGCCACGATTTCCGCTTTGCTCACCCATGGTTCGTTCGGACTACGTCGTAGAAGTAAGGGTGACGCACAACTACGCTCCCAACAAGATGACTGAAGTGACTGATGTAAGTAACAGTTCGCTAGAAAACGTTCGGGACGACGAACTGTTTCAGACTTCACCTGCAACCCTAAGGCCTAGAAACGAATCAACATACAACCGCCGAGGACGGATACGGCGTTGACATCGATTGCTCACGATGAACCGACTCGCGCTCTTTTGCCAGTCCCGGGTAGGACAAGCCAGATCCGTGCGTGTGATCCTATGGCTACTGATTGTGTGGATTGGCAATGCAGGAGGCCAGACCTCCAACACGCTATCAACCCCCACCGGTCCGTCGTACAACCGTTTGAGTCCATCTTCGATTGTTCCAACCGACTCCCGGTCTGATTTCAATGGCAGTGTGCCCGATGAAAAGCCAGTGGCAGGCGTGCTCCCAATTTCGTTTCAGGAAGCAATCACGAGAGGACTTCGGCACAACCTTGGTGTACTCATTTCCGCTGACAATCAACTTTCTGCCCGCGGCCAAAGATGGAAAGACTTGAGCGAATTACTGCCCCATATTTCCACGCAAACTATCGAGAGCGTGCAAAAGGAGAACTTGACGGCTCGGGGTTTGAAGTTTCCCGGCATACCTCTAGTTGTCGGACCGTATGCTTATTTCGATACGCGCGCTTACGGGCGAGAGTCTCTCTTTAATTGGAAAGATATTCAGCAAGCGCGATCTTCGGCCCAGAGCGAAAGAGCTGTAATCTTCAATTATCGAGACGCAAGAGAGTTAGTCGTACTAGCGGTTGGCAACGCCTATCTTCAAGCGCTGGCGTACGAAGCTCGCGTTATTACAGCAGAAGCACAGCAAACGACTGCGAAAGCCCTATATGACAAAGCAGTGGACCAACAAAAAGCTGGCGTTACTGCCGCTATCGATACATTACGGGCACAAGTGGAGTTGCAAGCTCGCCAGCAGCAATTAATACAAGCTCGAAATGACTCCGCGAAACAGATGCTGTCGTTGGCGCGTGTGATTGGACTGGCACCGGGTCAAGAATTTTCGCTTACTGACAAACCGCCGAGCGACCCACTGCCCACTCCTGACTTAAGTGCGTCGCTGCAAAAAGCATATGCCAGTCGAGCGGATTATCAATCCGCTTTGGCACGAGTCCGCTCTGCGGAACTCGCAGCCAGTGCGGCGGCAGCCGGTTACTTTCCAACGTTGAACCTGAATGCAAATTACGGTGACATCGGTGTGCGTCCGAATGCCGTGATCCCCACGTATCAGTACTCAGGAACAGTGACTATTCCTGTATTTGAAGGCAATCGCGTTCACGCAGATCGTTTACAGGCGGAAGCGAACTTGCGCACGGTCCGCTCGCAGCTTGCGGACCTACGAGGAAAAATCGATGCGGATATACGCAATGCATTGCTCGATTTGACATCGTCTTCAGACTTGGCCCAAGTTGCCCGAAGTCAGGTCGCGCTTGCTCAACAGACCCTGACTCAGGCACAGGATCGTTTTGCTGCTGGCGTGACGGACAACCTGGAAGTTATCCAGGCACAGGAATCAGTTGCGAATGCGAACGAAAACTACATCTCCAGCCTATATGCGTTGAACATCGCCAAAGTCACTTATGCGCGAGCCGTGGGGAATGCGGAGCAGGGAGTGGAACAGTACCTGAAGGGTAAGCCATGAACGAACCGACAACGCAAACGCAACCGCGCGATGCTGCAGAAGCGAAACCCAAAGCTCCTCAGCAGGCCGTGCCTCAACGTGAACGGCAGTATCGGCGAGCGCGGATCCGTTTGAGAGATCCTAAGGTTCGAATAGTCCTTGCTGTTGGAATTCTTCTCTTGCTCGCTGGAGTGTTCTTTCTGTGGCGTTACTTCGGTAGTTACGAATCTACCGATGATGCACAAATCGATGGGCACGTAAATGGGATCAGCGCGCGAATCGTCGGCCACGTAGCCAAGATAAATGTTCAAGATAATCAGTATGTTCAGCCGGGCACTGTTCTGGTGGAGATCGATCCAGCCGATTACCAAGTTGCGGTGGATCGAGCCCGTGCGGACTATCAAGATGCTCTTGCCTCGGCGAGTGCGGCGGGGGTAAACGTGCCGATCACAAACATCAGCACGGGGAGTCAACTCAGCGCGGCGGAAGCGAACGTCGAGAATGCACGAGCGGGTGTAGCAGCGGCCGAAGGGCAACTGCAGGCTGCTAATGCAAATACCAGCCAGGCTGATGCCAACAACGCGAAGGCACAGGCCGACTTGCAGCGCTATAAGCAACTCGTCGATAAACAGGAAATTTCGCAACAGCAATACGATCAGGCGCAGGCAGCAGCAAAAGCCAGTGCCGCCACTGTGGATGCCGCGCGCGCCGCGGCTCAATCTGCAGGGCAATCCATAGTGCAGGCGCGCGCCAAACTAGCCCAGGCAGGTGCTGACCTTCGAACTGCTCAAACTGCCCCACAACAAGTCTCGGCCACTCGATCAAAAGCAGAATCAGCAAAAGCCATTGCAGAGCGGAAGCGCGCGGATTTAGAGCAGGCTGAACTGAATCTCAAATACACGCAGATCATCGCCCCTGTGGCAGGAGTTGTCAGCAATCGAACCGTCGAGATCGGCCAGAACATTCAGCCGGGGCAAACACTCATGAACCTGATCCCGCTTGAGGACCTGTGGGTCACGGCAAACTTTAAGGAGACACAGCTACGTCGTATGCGCCCAGGGCAGCCTGTCGAAATCAAGGTTGATGTGAATGGGAAAAAATACCGGGGCCATGTCGACAGCATCGCCGGTGCAAGTGGCGCTCGCTTCAGTTTGCTGCCCCCGGAGAATGCAACCGGAAATTACGTAAAAGTAGTGCAACGCATTCCCGTGAAAATCGCTTTCGAACAAGGTGAGACGAAAGAACATGTTCTCCGTCCAGGGATGTCCGTGGAACCCAAAGTCTGGATTCGAGAATGAACGCGTCTGCAATTCCCATCGACTCGGCTGAAGACTGGCGGCCGGCGATTAATCCGTGGGTCATCGCATTAGCAGTGACGCTCGCAACGTTCATGGAAGTGCTCGATACGAGCATTGCTAACGTTGCATTACCGCATATAGCAGGCAGTTTGTCGGCTGGACAAGACGAGAGCACATGGGTCCTGACTTCTTATCTGGTCTCGAATGCCATCGTTCTGCCCCTCAGTGGTTGGTTGTCCTCCATCGTGGGTCGCAAGCGGTTCTATATGGGATGTGTGGCCCTGTTCACGTTCAGTTCGTTTCTATGCGGTCTAGCTCCCAACCTACCGTTGCTTATCATCTTCAGAATCCTTCAAGGCGTGGGCGGTGGGGGCCTACAACCGAGCGAACAGGCAATACTTGCGGATACATTTCCACCCGCCAAGCGAGGAATGGCATTTGCCGTTTACGGAGTGGCAGTGGTAATGGCGCCCGCTATTGGCCCAACTTTAGGCGGCTGGATCACCGACAACTACACCTGGCGCTGGATTTTCTTTATCAATATTCCGGTCGGAGCGCTCTCTTTGCTGCTGACGTCGCGGCTTATCCAGGATCCGCCCTATCTCAGGAGACGCAAGCTGAGCGAAACGCGAATTGATTACATCGGGCTTGGCATGATTGCGTTAGGGCTCGGTACTCTCCAAATTGTTCTGGACAAAGGTCAACGCGATGATTGGTTCGCGTCACATTTAATCACGGTCTTGATGTTGATCTCTCTCTCGTCGCTAATCTTCGTGGTGGTCTGGGAATGGAAACAGAAAGATCCTATTGTGGATCTTCATCTGTATCGAGAACGCACGTTCGCCGCAGCAAATTTCCTGATGTTCATGTTGGGTTTTGCACTCCTGGGAAGCACGCTTTTGCTGCCGCTGTTCATGCAAACCTTACTTGGGTACACGGCAGAACGCTCCGGGATGGCACTCTCGCCGGGTGGTTTCGCGATTATGCTGCTAATGCCTTTGGTGGGCTTTCTTCTTTCGCGCTACGATGCGCGCTGGCTCATGGTATTTGGTTTGTCAGTCTTGTCCGCCTCGTTGTTTCACATGACGAATTTCAACCTGGGAATTGATTTCGCGACCGCCGCTTGGGCGCGAGTGTTTCAGGCGGTTGGAATGGCTTTTCTATTCGTCCCGATCAACACTGCCGCATATGCGTATCTTCCGCGCGAGAAGAACAACGCGGCATCAGGGCTGATGAACCTGGCTCGCAATATCGGCGGAAGTGTCGGCATTTCGTTTGTAACTACAATGTTGGAGCGGCGGACCCAGTTCCATCAGAATATGCTCTCATCGCACCTGAGCGATGCAAATCCGGCTATGCAAGCTGCTTTACAAGGAATGGCGCAGAAATTACAAGCCGCAGGACTTGACGCTGCCGCTGCCATGCAGAGAGCACAGGCATCGCTGCAAGGCACACTGATACGGCAGGCCACTATGCTGGCTTACTTAGATAACTTTTGGCTTTTAGGTGTGGCGATGCTCTGTCTTATTCCGTTGGTGTTTTTGATGAAGAAGCCTGCACCGGGCGGAGAGATGGCTGTTCACTAGTGAGGATTGAAGTGATTCGGATTATTACCGTGGAAAGGGAATTCGGTTGCGGCGCGGCGATGATTGCTGCAACTCTTGCCGAAAGACTAGGCTGGAAACTTTGGGATCAAGAACTCACGCAAGCGATCGCGAACGAGGCCCACGTAGATTGCTCTGAAGTTGAAAGACATGAGGAACGGGTTGATAGCCGGTTGTACAGGCTAGCCAAAGTGTTTTGGCGAGGAAGCTATGAACGTGGAACTCCTTTGACCACGTCCCAGGCGTTCGATGCGGATTGCATGATGCGCATGATGAAAGGAATCCTCGACCGCATCGCTGAACAAGGCAACGCAGTCATCGTAGGCCGTGGATCGCCCTACCTATTGAGGGAACGTACTGACGCATTTCATGTGTTCATGTATGCGCCGAGGCAAGAAAAGATTAGAAGATTGATCCAATCCGGGAAGAGCTCAAGGGAGGCGGAAGATCTGGTCGACAACGTTGACCATGAACGGATCGCCTATATCAAGCATTATTTCAATGCGGATTGGCCGACTCGCACGCTTTATCACCTGATGATTAATACCGGTATGGGAGATGATAGCGTCATCGAGACGGTAATTCGAACGATGAACCTTTTGGATGTGAATGCCCCGCGAACTCCGCTCACGGAGCGGACCTGATCTCTTGTCACAATGCGGGCGATTCCTAACGCTTGCTGAAGACAAGGAACGATAGATAAAAAAGCTGCACGACGGTGACGCCGATGATCACATAGGTTGTGATCTCCATTCGGCGGCTCGATTCCTTCACTTCATGAACGATGGATGACAGGTCATTGGTGGCGCCGACCAGAGTCTCCGTCAGTTTCTCCATATGTTCGGTGGAGTTCCTGATTTTCAGCGACATTCGGGATGTTTCTTCGAGAGAAGTGGCTATGCGCTCTGTATTCCGTATTTCAATTTCTGCCCTACACGCAACTCCCCAGGGAGTGCCAGGTGGATTGTCATACATGCGCTGGCGTATTTCCTCGTACGAACGCCCACGTAGTAGACGTATTAGAGCCTGCACCGTAGAGCCATCAGGGGTCTTATGCATAAACGCAGACATGCCAGCAGAGAGGATAAGGCTACTCAGAAGTCCTTCAGCAGGTCTCCAAGGTGCAGTAACCGCCACGAAATAAGGCGTTGCTTCCAGGGCGAAGCTTTGCCGAGGTACATGAACTGAAGAGGGCTATCTGACAGGCACGCTGTAATGTGACGCAACGACCTGCCACTTGCCATCGCTCTTAATCCACACGTCCGTGAGGCGGTCGTGGTACTCGTATGGTTTGCCGTTGGACGTGCCCTTCTCGTGATACGAGCCGGTGATGATGGCGACATTCCCGTGCATCCGAACTCTCAGATCCGACATTTCCGCGACTTGGACGTGGGTCGACTTGTCAGCGGTGTGGGCTATGTAACCTTCTTTTCCATAGGTGCTGCCGTCCTCCACGGTGATGACAAAGTCTTCCGCGAGCAATGAAGAAAGAAGGGTGATGTCTCGAGCTTTGTATGCCGCAGTCCATTTCTTTTCAATTGCGAGTAGCTTTTCTTCGTCGCCGGATTTGGCTTGCCCGAGTGACAGACTCGTAAGCAAAATCAGACAACCGGCAACAGAGGAGCGAACCCCAACACGTCCCATAACTACCTTTTGACATAGTTTTGGGGCATCGCCAAGTGGCGATCGGGGGACATTCCGAAGAGAGGTGGGAAGCGAAGTGAAAAGACATGGCGCGCCCGGAGAGATTCGAACTCCCGACCTACAGCTCCGGAGGCTGCCGCTCTATCCAGCTGAGCTACGGGCGCGTGATTCAAGTTTACATCCTGTATAGAGCCGCTTCAAACTAAGCGCGCTTCTGTACGGTCGCGTTTTCGACGTCAACCGCTTGGCTTAAATCTCGATACTCTGGCCAGACCCAGGTGATTATCAATCCGACCACAATACCGACCGAAACCTCAAAAAAACGGTGCAGCGCAATCTGCGGTGGTGGGGCGTTTCTTGCGATAAGCACGACCACGGCGAGGGTGATCGCCGCGAAACGGAATGCATTATCCATGCGGATGATCGCACATACGATCCCTAAGAGAAAGACGCCCGCACCGAATAGGAGAAGATTGGCCGGGAAATAGGTCGCCAAAACTGTTCCGAGCAGCGCTCCAAGAACGGTTCCGACTAGACGTTCGGTAGAAATTCTCAACGCCGCGCCAAGAGTAGATTGCATGACGACAACTGTCGTGATCGGTGCCCAATAGCTCTCCGGCATATGGAACATATTCGCGACCAAAAAAGAGAGAGTAGTGGCGGTAGCCGTGCGAGCCGAATTCGCAGTCACTCGCAAGTATGTTGGATCCACAGAGGGCATGAGTACTCCGGCAGGTTTTTGGTTTAGAAAGAGAGCTTCGCGATCGTGGCCTTCAAGATATCTGCCGAGTGTCGCAATTTTTCGACTTCCTGATCACTCAATTCGAGCTGTAAAACTCGTTCGACTCCATTGCGATTGATCACAGTCGGCAGGCTCAAACAAACATCCTCGAGGCCGTAGTAACCTGAAATCAGGCTTGAAACCGACAGAACCGTGTTCTGATTCCGAAGAATCGCGCGTGTGATCTGCATCAGGCCTGCCGCAACAGCATAATAGGTTGCGCCCTTTCTCTCGATAATGCGGTACGCCGCGTCGCGCGTTTGACAATAAATATCCTCCCGCTTTGCTTGATCCAGAGAAACGCGTTGAGTGCGACAAAAGTCGTCGAGGCGCATTCCTGCAATGTTTGCCAGCGACCATACTGGAACCTCGCTGTCGCCATGTTCACCGACGATATAGGCGTGGACGCTCCTTGCATCAACGCCGAAATGTTCGCTTAGCAGATAGCGGAAGCGTGAGGTATCCAGGATGGTTCCCGATCCGATCACTCTCGCTGCTGGAAGTCCTGATAGTTTCCATGCCGCGTACGTGAGAACATCAACAGGGTTGGTGGCCACCAGGAGTATGCCCGAGGAACAGTAACGCACAATCTTGGGGATCATCTCCTTCCAAATCTCCCCATTACGAGTAATAGTGTCGAGGCGAGTTTCTCCTGGTCGCTGACTCACACCGGCAGCAATAACGATGATCGCTGCATCCGCGCAATCTGGATAATCGCCGGCCCAGATCCGAGTTGGGTAAGCGAAGGAGACAGCATGGTTCAAATCCATCGCCTCTCCTTCTGCTTTGGCACGGTTCGAGTCGATCAGAACGATGTCTGATGCGACTCCGTTCAGGAGAAGTGCGTAGGCGTAGGTAGCTCCCACATTGCCCGTTCCGACAATGGCGATACGGGTGGAGCGCATCGGTGTTGGCTCGATTGCATTCATGTTGCTGACGTTTAGTGGGGAAGAGCGCTGAACCTTTCCATTAGTGCATTCCATGTAGCCAGTTCCTGTCCACCTGGCGCAAACGTTGGATCGAATACGATCTCGTGCGCTCGGATGCGTTTGCAGGCCTCGATGTCGTGGACGATCTGCTCGAATGAACCAGAGAAGATAAAACGTCCTTCGGGCAGAGAGTCTGGAGTAATGTGGACGTTCGCTCTCACGATCATTTGCAGCGATTCAGGATCTCGTCCAGCTTCTGAAGCCATTTTTCGGATTGACCCAAACATCTGTTCCATTCCGTCTACGGGTATGGCAACAGGATTCCATCCATCCGCAAGACGAGCGATTCGATTGAGTGCTGCTGGCGCGAATGCCGCCATGTATATCGGCGGATGGGGCTTGCGAACTGGTTTCGGACCGATGAATGATTTTGGAATCTGGTAATACTTGCCAGTGTGCTCGACGGGGTCTTGCGTCCAGATTGCCTTGAGCACTTGTAAGAACTCGTCCGCCCTCGCTCCGCGTTCACTCATACGGGCTCCGGTTGCATCCATCTCGTCTTTTGACCAGCCCAACCCTAATCCAACCAAGAGTCGCCCGCTGGACAGAACATCGATGGTGTTCAATCGCCGCGCTAAAAGCACTGGATTGTAGTAAGGAATGTCTAGAACGCTGGTGCCAAGATTGATTTTTCGTGTGTACGCGGCTGCATAAGTGAGCGCGTCGAGGGGATCGAGAACAAGTTTGTACGGTTCCGGGAGGGAACCGTCAGAAGACGCTGGGTAGGGTGTTTGCGGCCGAACTGGATATAGCAATCTTTCGATTGTCCACAGGCTGGAATAGCCAAGCTCCTCAGCACGTTGCGCAACATTGCGAACGTTGTCAGGTGTTCCGATTGGACCGACATTCGGCAGCGCAAATCCAAATCTCATGTTTGTCTCCGTGGCGACAATGAGCGGTCATTCTAGTGGGAGAGTGCGATGGCTACAACTTCAGCACTCGTCGACTCTCCAGAAACCGGTCCGTTCGTAACCGATTTTGAGAAGTCGATTCTTGGGATCATGACGCTTCCCGCAGTTGGGGCAGGGAATGAAACTGCGTAGGTGTGTACCTCGGCGATCGTAATCATTCGTGACAGCGAAAGTCGTCCCACAACTACACGGCACGAGGAACATGGTGAGATTGGGCGTTTCGTCTGTCTTCTCGCTCTTCGATCGCCGGCGTTTCATTACGCTTCTTCTTCGACGGGAGTCAGCGAGTGTTTCTTTCTTTTATTGGCCTGCAAAATCTTTTTGCGCAAACGAAGAGTCTTTGGAGTGACTTCGATAAACTCATCCTCGGCGATGAACTCAATAGCCTGCTCAAGATTCAGTTGACGAAATGGGACCAGGCGAATGGCTTCGTCTGCGGTGGAAGCGCGCATATTGGTCAGCTTCTTTTCGCGGACAACATTCACATCCAAGTCATTGTCTTTCGCATTTTCACCGATCACCATTCCTTCATAAACGTCAACGCCGGGACCTGCGAACAGTTCTCCACGCTCCTGAAGGTTGAAAAGCGAGTATGCGGTGGTTGTGCCGGGCCGATCAGCAATGAGAGCACCAGTGAGGCGATGTGGTATTTCGCCTTGCCATTCCGTATATCCGTCAAATAGAGAGTTCATGACGATGGTGCCCCGCGTGTCCGTGAGCAATTGGCTTCGTAACCCGATCAAACCGCGACTGGCAACGCGGAACTCGATTCGAACGCGCCCGTACCCGTGGTTATGCATGTTGGCTACTTCGGCTTTGCGCGAACCGAGTTGTTCCATGACAACGCCTACAAATTCTTCAGGGATATCCACTGTGAGATGCTCGACGGGTTCCATCAGCTTGCCATCGATTCGCTTCGTGACGATCTCTGGTTTGCCAACCATCAGCTCATACCCCTCGCGTCGCATCATCTCGATCAGGATCGAGAGTTGCAGTTCTCCTCGACCCAGCACGTTGAACGAATCGGTGCTGTCGGTTTCTTCAACCCGGAGAGAGACATTCGTCAATAACTCCTTCTGTAAGCGATCGCGTAGATTACGCGATGTGACGTATGTTCCCTCACGTCCAGCGAAGGGAGAGTTATTGACCGTGAACTGCATGGCGATGGTCGGTTCGTCGATGACAATGGCCGGGAGCGGAGCAGGATTCTCCGCATTCGTGATCGTCTCACCAATGGTGATGCCTTCAACGCCGGCCACGGCGATGATGTCGCCGAGTATCGTTTCTGTCGTATCAACTCGCTTCAGTCCGGCAAACGAGAACAGCTTGGTTATCTTAGTTTTTTGGAAGGAGCCGTCGCGCTTTGCAATCGCTACCTCTTCGCCCGTCTTCATCGTCCCATTGAAGACTCGAGCGATTGCAAGCCGTCCCAGGTAGTCGCTGTAATCAAGATTCGCTACCAGGATCTGCAGCGCGCCAGTCGGATCGCCCTTTGGCTCGGGGATCGTTTCGACGATTGCATCGAACAGTGGCCGAAGATCATCGCCTGGCTGGTCCATCAGCAACGAAGATGTGCCGGTTTTGGCGTTCGTGTACAACACTGGAAATTCGAGTTGCTCTTCTTTGGCATCCAAGTCGATGAACAGGTCGTAAATTTCATTCAAAACTTCCTGAGGACGCGCGTCGGCTCGATCGATCTTGTTGATGACCACAATCGGTGGAAGCTTTGCTTCGAGCGCTTTTCCCAGCACATACCTTGTTTGGGGCAGCGGACCTTCACTCGCGTCAACCAGCAGCATCACGCCGTCTACCATCTTCAGTGCGCGTTCGACTTCACCACCGAAGTCGCTATGGCCCGGTGTGTCGACGATATTGATTTTTATGTCGTGATAATGGATAGCGGTGTTCTTGGCTAGAATCGTGATACCGCGTTCCCGCTCCAATTCGTTCGAATCCATCACGCGTTCAACGACTTGCTCGTTCGAGCGAAACGTGCCGCTCTGTTTGAGCATGGCATCGACAAGGGTCGTCTTTCCATGATCCACGTGCGCAATGATGGCGATGTTGCGGATACTCTGGCTCAAGCTTCGAATGTCTCCTGGGAAGTCAAGAGGGACTACTATCACTTTACTATGTTTAGCTTCAGGCTGGTCGGCGAACAGGCAAATCCGCGATCAATTCTCAGCTACTTCTATCAATTCCGAGCCCAAATCGGGGCCGCCCTCTGCTTTCATGCGAAGGCGGTACCAGAGGACGATGGCCAGCAGAGAGAACACGAAAATCAAAGTAGAAATTGCGTTGATCTCCGGCGTGATTCCTCTTCTCAGGCGTCCCCATATTTCAAGAGGCAGTGTGTTGTTTCGGCCAATCAAGAAGAAGCTGACTGCGATTTCATCCATGGAAAGAGTAAAGATTAGGAGCGCCGCACCGATGATCGAAAGCTTGAGATTTGGAATCGTTACTCTCCAGAATGTTTGCCAGTAGGTAGCCCCCAAGTCGAGTGAGGCCTCTTCTTGCGCACGGTCGAGCTTTTGAAGGCCTGCGAATACCTCAGTTGTTGCAACGGAGATCAGCGCAGTTCCGTGTCCGAGCACAATCGTGAACAAACTCAAATTCACCAAAGCAGCATTAAAAAGCATCAAAAGAGACAAGCCAGTGATGATTCCGGGAAGAATGAGTGGAAGTAGCACCAATCTCCGGAAAACGGCTTTCGCAGGAAAGCTTGCTCGATCCAACGCGAGTGCGGCAGGGATGCCAAGAGCCAAAGCAATCAGCATGGCCGCAAATGCCACGGTCAAACTGTTCCCAACCGAATCCCAGATTGCGCCATCGTCAAACAGAATGCGATACCACCGCAACGTAAGATCGCGTGGTGGGAACCCTCCAACGCCGGGACCGTTAAATGAGTAGAGAACGAGAATACAAATTGGAAGATATAGAAATCCGAATACGGCGAGGCAGTGCGCTCGAAGCCAATATGACTTTCGATCTTTGGATTGGCCTTTCCTCAGGAGAAACTCCACTTTTTTTCCAGGCGTTCAGTGAGGAACAAGAGAGTTACGACGAGTCCAAGCATGCAGAGGGAAATAGCCGCTCCAAGCGGCCAGTTGTACGCGGCCCCAAATAAGCTCACAACAATGTTGGAAATCATGATTCCGCTGGGACCACCCAATAGAAGGGGAGCGAGGAAGTCTCCAAGGCTTAGCACAAAAGCGAAGGTAGCACCGGCTAGCACTCCAGGCAGTGACAGCGGAAAAATCACACGCCAAAAAGTTTGTGACTGAGAGGCGCCCAAATCGTGCGATGCTTCCACTAGGTTCCTTGGAATGTGTTCCAGCGCGGCGTAAATCGGCAAGATGGTAAATGGTGTGTAGATATGTGTGAGTGTCAACACTACAGCGAACGGACTGTAAAGCAAAAAATCAAGCGGATGATGCGTCAGATGAACGTATTGCAACAGTGTGTTCATAACGCCGTCGGTGCCGAGAATTGTTTTCCACGCATAAGCGCGTACCAGGTAGCTCACCCATAGCGGAATGATGACGAGCTGGTAATACAGGTCCTTCCTTTTTGCGGCGTGGAATGAAAGAAAATATGCGAGCGGATATCCCAGCAAGAGAGAAAAAAACATCACTCTTGCTGCAATCCACATGGATCGCAGGAGTGTTTGCCAGTAAACATCGCGGCTGAGCAGTTCGCGATAATTTTCGAAGCTCCAGGTCTGGACGATCTGCTGCGTAGAAGAAACAGACCAAAAGCTATACGCAAACATCAACGTGTAGGGAAGCAACAGGAAGAGAGAAACCCAGAGGACCGGAGGCAGTGTGATGGCGGTGCGGTAGCCTCGGGAGAACACTAAATACGCTCCTCAGAAGGTCGCACTGCAACGGCATCCGCTGGGCTGAATTCGAAATTCATTTCACCGGAAGATGACGCGCCAGTTGTTCCACGCGCGGTGAGCATCTGGTCTCCGCATTTGAGTCGTAACAACTCCGTTGCGCCGTGGAAAGCGTGATCGGCGATGCGTGCGAGGAAACGAGAAACGTCCGAAGATGCGCCGGCCGGTCGTATGTTTTCGGGCCTCAGGGAGAACAATACTTTTCCATCGCGCTCACTGGTTGGCCAAGATAGCGCGCCACATCGGGCGATTCCATTTGAAACCTCTGCTTGCAAGAGATTGGTGTGCCCGATGAACTGTGCCACATAGGACGTCGCCGGGTGGCTGTAAATCTCGCGCGGACTTGCGACTTGTTCGAGTTCCCCGGAACGCAAGAGCGCAATCCGATCCGACATCACCATGGCTTCTTCCTGATCGTGTGTGACAAAAATGAAGGTTATTCCCACTTTGCGCTGCATCGCCTTTAACTCCATCTGCATTTGCCGGCGAAGATTTGCATCCAGGGCCGAGAGGGGCTCGTCGAGCAGGAGCATTTTGGGATGGTTCACAAGCGCGCGCGCTAAAGCCACTCGCTGCTGCTGTCCACCGCTGATTTTGGAAGGCTTGGATTTCGCATATGCGCTCATTTTGACCATGGCTAGTGCTTCCTCGACTCTGGAAGCAACTTCATCCTTGGAGCGCTTGGCGACTGTCAAACCATAACCGACGTTCTGCTCCACGGTGAGGTGAGGAAAAAGCGCATAGTGCTGAAAAACTGTGTTCACCGGACGCCGGTACGGTGGTAGATAGTCGAGACGCTCGCCGCTCATCTCAAGCGAACCCGAGGTCGGTTGTTCAAACCCAGCGATAATTCGTAAGAGGGTCGTTTTTCCTGAACCGCTTTCGCCGAGGATAGTGAGGAATTCGCCCTCAGCAACATCGAGTGAGATGTCGCGTAAAACGATATTTTTCCCAAATGTTTTCGCGACGGAACGGATAGAAAGCAACACGCCCGAAGACGCATGTTCGACCGCATTTGTCGGTAGAGTCATGGAAACAATGAGGACGGCTCTGTGAAAAACGCCAAGTCGCTATTGCGCTGCTTTCACTTCATTCCAGACTTCGTTGTACTTTGCACGACGGGGCACATTCTGCCAGAAATAAATTCGCTTTTGATAGTTGTCGACGTCGTCAAGATGAAGGCCTTTTACTTCGGCGGGATTCATGTACTTCGCAGATTGAGGATTTGCTGGAGTGTAACCGGTTACATCGCTAACCGATTTTTGTGTTTTGTCCTGGATCATGTATTCCAAAAATCTGTACGCGAGTTCTTTGTTTTCGCTGCCGGCGGTAATCATCAGATGATCGATCCATCCAGTTGTGTTCTCTTTTGGTATCGTTTCGCCTACCGGGAAATTGGCCTTCTTAAGTTGGTTCGTCATTAGAGGCCAACCCATCGCAGCGGTGACCTCATGATTTTCGAAGAGATTGGTGAGTTCGCCGCCAGTGGACCACATTTTTCGAATGTTGGGTTTTAGTTCAAGCAGCTTTTTCTTTACAGCTTCCAGTTCTTGATCGCTAAGATTGTAGAGGTGCGATGGATCGGGTTTGTCATAGCCAAGAACCTGCGCGGCCATATACACGGTCGAAAGCTCATCCCAAACCGACAACTTTCCCTTGAGCTTGGGATCCCAAAATGCGGACCAGGAATCGGGGGGTTGAGGAAATGCAGTCGTGTCGTAGATAAGTGGATTGGGCCCCCAGGTGAATGGAACTCCATAAACTTGCCCGTTGGCTTTGACCAGTGGCATCGATGTGAGCTGTGGCGATAGTTGGTTGTAGGTGGGGAGTTTCGACAAATCGAGAGGCGCTGCTAAACCGCCCTCCGAAATCATTGTTGCAACATCACTCGAGGGCGAAATCACGTCATATGTTCCCGCACTGCCGCCTCGAAGCTTGGCCACCAACTCATCGCTCGAACCCATGTAGGACGCCGATACTTTGCAGCGGCATTGTTCTTCGAATCCTTGAATAAAGGATGGATCTGCGTATCCTTCCCAAACCAAAAGATTGAGCGTGGGCGTTTTCTTCTGACAAGAACCCAAACCCGCAATCACCACGCAGACAAGAACGACTCGCCAGATTCGAGACCGAATCATTTGTAGTTCTCCGCCGTGGTCTTCTGCGTTGCCCAGTTGGGAGATTCGTAGACGACTTTGCCTCCAACGATCGTTGTAAGCACTTCAGTTTTGATGATGTCAGAGGGTTCGATCTTAAAAAGATCCTGAGAAAGAATGATCATGTCCGCCAATTTTCCTGGTTCGATTGAACCTTCCGTCTTTTCCCGACGACCGGCGTATGCCGCCCCGAGCGTGTAGGCTTTGATCGTATCTTCCAGACTGATTCGTTCTTTCGGAACCCATCCTCCCGCGGGTTCTCCTTCAGCAGTTTGCCGCGTTAACGCGTTCTGCACGCCCGGCCACGGACTGATTGTGACTACCGGCCAGTCGCTGCCGAATGCTAATCGTCCGCCAGTATTTTCTACGCTCTTCCAAGGCCATGCTCGACTCACTCGATCCGGCCCTGCAGCTACCGCCCACACTTTCAAAGTGTCTTCATTGGGGTCCGTGTGCAGTGGTTGAAAACTTGCGATCACGCCAAGCTTGCCGAAGCGCGGGATATCCTGAGCTGTGATCGTTTCGATATGTTCTATTCTCGGACGATCATCGGTGTTGTGATTTTGCTTTTGAGCGTTTTCGTACGCATCAAAGGCAGTTCGAACCGCGAGGTCCCCGATCGCATGTGTGAAGATCTGCAGTCCGCGTTTGTCTAATTCGGAAATCGCTTGTTTGTACTTGTCAGGGTCCCAAAACAATTTACCCGTTAAGCTGGTGTCATCGGCATACGTGCCAAGAACCGCGGCCGTGTGAGCTTCGATCACACCATCCAGCATCGTTTTTACGACGCCACCCGAGATCCAATCATCGTTGTACTGCTTGCGAGCCTGCTCGATTTTTTCGAGCTGGTCTGGCTTTAATTCCGGCGGATCCAGAAAGTAAGCGATGTACGTACGGATCGTGAGCTCTCCCTTTTTCCGCAACTCGTCATACAGGTCCAAGTACTCGAAGTCACCGCCAGCGCTGTGAACTCGCACGACTCCAAAACGATTCGCCTCATGAAATCCCTTGCGCAACGCTTCCATGCGCTCTTCGCGGGTAGGTTTTGGCAGTAGTTTTTCGACTAGATCGCCGGCGGCCTCTTTCAAAGCGCCCGTAGGCTCGCCATTTCCATCGCGAACAATTTTTCCGTTCGGCGGATCAGGGGTGTTCTTGTCAATGCCTGCCATCGCTAATGCTTTGCTGTTGGCCCACGAACTGTGTCCGTCATAAGCCACCATGTACACAGGTCTCTCGGCTACGACATCGTCCAGAAGCTTCTTGTTGGGTAAAGCAGTGGGACCAAAAACGGGATATTGCCAACCCATGCCTTGAATCCACGCTTCGTTCGGATGAGAAGCGGCGTACTCCTTTACCCGCTTCTGAATTTCCTGCACCGTGTTCGCGCCGTTCAGATCTACGTGCGTCAGCCCAAGCGAGCCACTCATGAAATGCACGTGACAATCAGTGAACCCTGGCAGAACTAGGCGCCCACCCGCGTCGATGGTCTTCGTCGACGTCCCATGCAATTTTTGCAATTCACTTGCTGAGCCGACCGCCACGACCTTGTCATCGCGAATCGCGATCGCTTCCGCCCAGGGCTGCCTAGCGTTGACCGTGTAGACGCGGGCATTTGTTATGAGCAGATCAGCTGGTGTTTCAGCAAACAGCGTCGGACACAACAGCAGCATTACGAGGGAAAGGATCACCGTCCACAGAAGTTGTTTCGAAGACTTGTTTTCCATAGGGCTCCCGTCAGGCGTTTGAGTGTATCAATGTGTCAGAAAGTTGGAGGCGTATTAATCCATAAGACCCAGGTCTCTGTCTTTCCCGGGTTTTTCCAGCGATGCGGAGTGTTGCTTTGAAAATAGAAGCCGTCGCCAATTTTCAACTGGTATTCGGTTTTCTCCAGCGCGATATTCAATCGGCCGCGCAAAATGTACAGAAATTCCTCGCCATCGTGCGTGTACGACTCACCACTACCGGAGGACGGTGCGATTCGAAACAAATGCGGTTCCATGACGGTGTGACCCGAGGCCAATAATTCCATTCGCACTCCCGGTCCAGCCTCCAGTACTTTTCGCTTATTGGGGCTCACCAGTGGACTATTGGACTCTGCAGCATCAAAGAATTCGAGAATATTTGTTCGATAGAACTTTGCGAGCTTTCGCAACGTTCCTACCGAAGCGCTCATCTGAGATCGCTCGATGGCGCTGAGAAATCCAACAGAGATCCCGGTGGCTTTTGCAACAGGAGCCAAGCCGAGTCCTTCCTTGATACGTAATTTCCTCAACCGAGCGCCGAGAGCACCGGCACCGTTGCTTCGGGAAGATTTGAGAAGTCCGTCTCTCTTCAACAACTGCACAATCGCGGGAGCGTTGAGTCCACGCACACGGCGGAGATAGCGTGCGCGTTTGAGGAGTTTTACATCATCCGCTGAGTACAAACGATACTTGCTTTCAGTTCGCTGAGGACGAGTGAGACCAAGGTTCTCCCACGCACGGATCGCCGATGGAGAAACGCCCACCATGCGAGCGACATCTCCGATTTTGAGGTAGAGTTTGGCGTGCTGCGGCATGATGCTGAAAAGAGACCGGCAATCGCTTGGTGCAGGCCTCAGGAGAGCCTATTTTCTCCTTGACAGGGGCAGGATGCTTCTCTAACCTTGCGCGATTATAGCAAGGTTTGCGAGGCCTGCAAGCCGATTCCGTATGGCTCAAAATTCTCCTCGTACTGGAGCTCCCATGTTCTCGTCGTTGCGGCGCCCGGCGACCCGCGGACTGGTCGTCGTCCTCCTCTGCCTCATCTGTTCCACGCTCATCTATGCCCAAAGCACCGGTGGACGCATTCTCGGTCGAGTTTCCGATCCTTCTGGTGCTGTGCTAGCACGCGCGAACGTCACCGCGACGAATGATGCGACCGGGGTGAGCCGCACTTCTCAAAGCAATGAGAGCGGTGACTATGTTTTTCTGGAACTGCCGGTCGGCACCTACACGCTCACTTTCGATCTTGCAGGATTCAAGAAGAATGTTCGGAAGAACGTGACTCTTGACCTCAACCAAGTCATCACTCTCAACATGACGATGCAAATCGGCGAAGCGCGAGAGACGGTAGAGGTTACCTCGGAAGCCCCG
The DNA here is from genome assembly GCA_036265385.1 of Terriglobales bacterium. GTDB lineage: Bacteria > Acidobacteriota > Terriglobia > Terriglobales > Acidobacteriaceae > DATAPD01. The sequence goes on along the minus strand of DATAPD010000015.1, from coordinate 104,901 downwards.
CTCGTCGATACCACGACCACACAGCTAGGTGCGGTGGTCAATGACCGCGCAGTAAGTCAATTGCCGCTGAACGCTCGAGACACGTATCAATTCCTGCAGCTGCAACCGGGTGTGATGTCCACCGTTGGTTCGAGTAACTCTGTCGTGTATGGCAATGATCGAGCGGGCGCTGTTTCCGTGAATGGCGGCCGAGGCCGTGCCAACAACTTCAGTGTGAACGGCGGTGACGCCAACGATCAGTTTGTGAACCTGCCCACTGTGCAGCCGAGTCCTGACAGCATTGAAGAATTTCGCGTTCTGACCAATACGTTCGACGCGGAGTACGGACGGAACTCTGGCTCCGTGGTGAACGTGGTCACGAAGTCGGGTACGAACCAACTTCACGGCAATGTGTACGAGTTTTTCAGGAACACTGTCCTGAACGCGAACCCCTATTGTCTCTCGGCAAGCGAAGGTGTTCCCTGTGACAAGCCGAAATTTAATCAGAACCAGTTTGGTGGAACATTCGGCGGACCGATCAAGAAAGATCAGACATTCTTTTTCACTTCTTATGAGGGCAGACGAATTCGTCAGGGGATCCCGTCGCCATTGGTGTTTGTGCCGACCGCTGCGGAGCGGCCGAGTGCAACACAACCTTTTGCAGATTTTTCTGCTGAGTCACCATTCGGGGGAACGTTGAGCAGTGCGTACGCGTTAAATCAACGCCCTGGTTGCGCGGCTGCTGTACCAAGTTCAGTTTTGGTTGGTGGACAAATACCTGATGGTATCGATTACGGAAGCTTGTTTCCAGGCAACATCATTCCATTGGCTTGTCTGGACGCTACAGCGGTGGATTTGCTTCAGTATGTCCCACTGCCATCGAATAGCAGCGGCGTAATCGTCACAACACCTGTCCAACCAAACCGCGGAGATCAGTTCACGATAAAGCTCGATCACCGCCTCAACGATCATCAAAATCTCAGCTTTTATTACTACTTTGACGATCACCACGTGGTATCGCCTTTTGCTCAGTTCCAGGCAGCCGGTGCGAACGTACCTGGATTTGGATCGATCACCAACGAACGCTTCCAACAGTACAACATCAGTCACACGTGGACGATCAGCAACAGCACAGTGAATGAGTTTCGATTCAATTACAACCGGGAAGCGCAGCGGACTTTCCAGCATCCAACATTCACGACGACAGTACAAAACTCTTGTCCTCCTGCTCCGACGTGGCTCACGGATGTGACGGGCCCGGTTCCGTGTTTCTCAGATGGAACTCCTGAAAATACACTCGGAATTCACCCAAATCTTGGTCCTCAGCACGAAGGTCTTCCGTTCATACAGGTAAGCGGTGGATTTACGATTGGGAACAACGGTGAAGGCGAACTACCTCAAGTAGGAAATTCGTTCCAATGGTCCGACAACTTGAGCAAGATCGTGGGCAAGCATTCTCTCAAGTTCGGAGCTGACGTTCGACGTCAACGTTTTGACCAGACACTTTTTTTTGACGTCAACGGTGAGTTCTTCGTCGACGGTACTTCAACGAACACCACTGCTGGAGACACGGTATTTTCTGATTATCTTCTGGGTTTCCCCGGATCGTATGGACAAGGATCTGCACAGGTGGAAAATGTGCGCAGCACTGGCCTGTATCTATTCGCGCAGGACAGCTGGAAGGTCAAGCCGAATCTGACTCTGAATTACGGACTGCGCTGGGAACTCAATACTCCGATCGCGGACATCAGCAAGCACGTTCAAACCTTCCGACCGGGGCAGGTAAGCACTGTGTTCCCTTGTTTGGACACGGTCAATACCGACTGCTCATCCATGACTCCTGTTGGACTCGTTGTCCCGGGGGACAAAGGCATAACAAATGCGCTGACCCAAACCTACTTCAAAGCATTTGCTCCACGAGTCGGAATCTCGTGGAGTCCAGGTAGCTCCGGTAAGACCAGCATTAAAGCCGGGTGGGGGCTTTTCTACAATCCGATTGAACAGTTAGTTTTGGAACAGTTCAGTGCCGAGCCGCCGTTCGGGGGAAGCACGTTCCCGTTCAATACGCTGCTCAACGAACCATTTCTCGATCAGAGTGGTGAATTCTCTTACCCAAATCCTTTTGGTTTACCCGAACTCTCGGGTCACAATGGAATTCTGAACCCGCCGCGCGGACAGCCCGTGGACTGGGGCATGTTCCGGCCAATTCTTCTTTTCGGTCAGTTCCAGCCGAAAATGCGAAGCCAGTATTCAGCTCAATACAACCTGACCATTGAGCGCGAACTAGCTCGTGATCTTAAGCTACAAGTTGGTTATGTCGGATCGCAGGGTCACCGACTTCTGGCAACTCACGATATCAACTACGGCAATGCTCAAACTTGTATTGACCTGAATACGATTCTTGGCGATGGAAGCTGTGGACAATACTTTTCAGACAGCGTGTTCTTCATTGACCCCGGAACAGTGCTGCCAGTAGATCTGCACCTACCTTATGCTCAGAATCATTCCGTGATCCCGGCCGGCACAACGGTAGGACCGGATGGCATCACGCTGGTTGGATTGCGCAAATATTCATCCCCGCAATGTGATCCGATGACTGGGGTTGGCTGTCCGGCGGATGGCATCCCCGTTTTCAGCAGCATCTTTGCACAGGACACGATCGCCAATTCTGCCTACAACTCATTGCAGGCCTCTCTTGATAAGCGTTTCGCGCATGGCTTGCAATTCACTGCGGCTTACACGTTCAGCAAATCCTTCGATCAGGCTTCGAGTTTCGAAGGAATTCTGAATCCAATCGATCCTCGCATCAGCCGATCACTTTCGAACTTTGACGCGCGGCATCGCATCGTTTTGAGCTACTACTGGGAATTGCCCTTTCGCAAACGCGACGGCTTTGCAGGGAAAATGTTGAATGGATGGGCGCTCTCTGGAATTACGACTTTCCAGACCGGTTTCCCAATTCGTATTCAATCGTTGGCAGACAATGAACTGATGTACAGCTTCGATTTCGAATTGCCCGGCGAACCAAACCAGATTGCGCCGTTTCGAACGATGAAGCCTCAGGATAATGGTAACTACTTCTTCGATCCGAACAGCTTCACCGAGAACGCTTCAGATAACACTGCACCGGCCTGCACGGATCAAAAAGTGTACAACTGCTACGATCCGACGCTCTTCGGCAGCCTCGGTAATGCAAAGCGCACAATCTGTTGCGGACCGCACATCAGCAACACCGACTTTGCGATCCTCAAAACCATCGCGTTCTCGGAAACGAAGCGCATTGATTTCCGGGCTGAGTTCTTCAACCTCTTCAATCATGCTCAGTTCTATACGCCGGATGGAAATACTTCCGATGGCACGCAATTTGGGCAGGTAACGCAGGTCCGTGACCCGCGTCTAGTACAATTTGCATTGAAGTTCTTCTTTTAGCTGAAGGTCTGGACGTCTCACGCGAGGCGTCCGGATCAATCTAATGGCCTCCGCGGCCTGAGTATTCCTGGAGATTCCAGATGTATCCCGAACTGCAGAAAGAGCTCGATCTTTTCGAGCGTCGTACGCCGAAGTCCGCCGAAGCTCACAAGAAAAACCTTAAACGCTTGCCGCTGGGGGTGGCCAGCAACTATCGGGCATATGATCCCTACCCGATTTTTGTGGCCGAAGCCTCAGGCAGCAAATTCCGTGATTTGGACGGGAACGAGTACATCGACCACAACTTGTGCTTTGGCACGCTGATGGCCGGCCACTCTCATCCTGCTGTGGTCAAGGCTGTGCAGGACCGATTGACCAAGGGTACTGCCTACGGCATGCCGCACAACATGGAATGGGAATTGGCGGAGGAAATCTGCACGCGCTTTCCGGTGGAAATGTGCCGCTTCGCATCCTCCGGTACAGAAGCAACCATGCATTCAGTGCGGTTAGCCCGCGCTGCTACTGGACGCGACAAGATCATCAAATTTGAGGGTGGCTACCACGGCCTGCACGATGCTGCTCTTGTCAGCGTAAAACCCCATCCGCCGAAGGACGATTTCGGAGACATCAAGAATCCGAAGCCAGTGCCCGGAGGAGTCGGAGTTCCTAAAGCCGGCGTTGCTAATGTGCTGATTGCCACGTTCAACGATCTCGAGACAGTAGAACGTAGATTTAAGGAGAACCCGAACGAGGTTGCAGCGATCATTCTCGAGCCCATCATGATGAACGTAGGGCTCTGCATGCCGCAGCCTGGATTTATCCAGGGCCTGCGTGATCTCTGCGACAAGTACGGCGCTCTGCTGATCTTCGACGAAGTGAAAACCGGAGCCAAGCTCTGTTGGGGCGGCGCCTCCGAATATTTCGGGGTTAAGCCTGACATGATCTGCTTAGCCAAGTCGATTGGCGGGGGACTGCCTCTCGGTGCATTTGGCACGCATAAACGTGTCATGGACCTGATCTCGGATCACAAAGTGTTTCATGGCGGCACCTACAACACGAACCCACTTTCCATGGCTGCCGGACTAGCGACTTTCCGCGAAGTCCTCACACGCGAGAACTATGCTCACGTAGAAAAAGTGAGCAAGAAGCTCGTCGACGGTTATCGACGCATCATCGATAAAGTCGGATTGCAGGGTTACGTCGCTTTTGCTGGTGCGAATGGTGCGCTTATGTTTGCCCCCAACGAGATTCGTAATTACCGCGATTGGCTCGGGGTTGATACGGATCTTTGGCGGCACTACTGGTTTGGGATGGTGAACCGCGGAGTGATGGCACAACCCTACTGGTGGGACGAGCAGTGGACCATGTCGGTGCAGCATACCGAAGCAGACATAGACAAGCATTTGTCGGCGCTCGAGGATTTAGCCCCGGCATTGGCAAAGGCGCAACAGGAGCACGGAAAAACAGCCTTGGTAGCGCATTAAGGAACGACCCGGAAGCGGATCATCCGCTTCCGGACTTTTCATCTTGTAACCCGTCGTTCACGGAGTCGCCCTGTCCACTAGTAACAATCCCGAAGCTCCGCATCTGAAGCGCGTTCTCGGTCGCTTCGACCTCGTACTTCTTTTTGTAGTCGCCGTTTTTAATCTCAACGTCGTGCCCTCGATTGCGGCCAATGGTGGGGTCACTGTCTGGCTGTGGATTGTGTCGCTGCTGCTTTTCTTCTGGCCGCAGGGAATCGCCGTTATCGAACTCGCTCATAGATATCCTGGCGAGGGAGGGGTCTATCTGTGGGCCAAAGAAGTATTCGGAGACTTTCACGGATTTCTCTCGGGATGGTGCTACTGGACGAACAACATGTTGTACGTCCCGACGGTGATGCTTTATTTCGTAGGCGTGTCCGTGTTTGCGATGGGGTCGACTCACGCCGCGCTGGCGGATAACAAGCTGTTCGCCATGAGCACGTCCATCGGGCTCCTTCTCATCCTTACGGTGCTCAACATTGTTGGCCTCGGAGTAGGGAAGTGGCTCAATAACCTGGGGGCGATTGGAACTTTCGTTGCGGCCGCAGTGCTCATCTTGCTCGGCCTGACCATCTGGCTACGATTCGGAACTACGATCACGTCCAGCGAATTTCGGATCCCTGCCGATCCACGTTTCGTCTTGAATTCTTTTGGAGTGATTTGTTTTGGTCTCGTGGGATTGGAACTCGCCTCCATTATGGGCGATGAGATCCGCGACCCGGCGCGCACCCTTCCGGGTGCAGTCGCATGGGGCGGCATTCTTTCCGGCGCTCTTTACATCGGTGCGACGCTAACGCTCCTGATTGCGGTTGGAAAGAACGACATCAGCGTTTTGCAAGGCATCGTGCAGGCAGTCAGTCACATGGCACAGGAAGTCGGAGTGACCTGGCTTATAGCGCCATTCGCGCTGATGCTGAGTCTTTCGATTGCTGGTATAGGCTCTGCCTGGATGGGCGGTTCTGCCCGAATCCCATTTGTGGCTGGACTCGATTCCTATATGCCGCCGTGGTTGGGGAAGATCCACTCCAGGTACGCCACTCCCTATGCTGCGCTCATCGTGCAGGCATTCGTATCCCTGGTTTTGATCGTGATCAATTTCACCGCTTCGGGCGGTGTTCAAGAAGCGTTCCAAACGATGTTGTCGCTGGCTGTCGTGCTTCAGCTCGTGCCCTTCCTGTACGTATTTGCTGCGTTGGTGAAATTTGCTTGGAAAGAGCACGTTCGACAGGGGCGTTACGGCAGAGGCGTGTTGATGTTCGCTGGAGTGAGTGGATTCTTAACAACGAGTTTGGGTATTGCTTTAGCATTTTTCCCGGCGAAACAGATCACGTCTCTGTGGAAGTACGAAGTCAAGATGGTGGGGTTCACAATCGTGTTCATTGCGTTGGCGGCTTTTTTCTTTTTTGTGTATGGCCGTTTGAAGAATCCACGGCAGGCGAACGCTAACGTGGAAGTTGCGAGATCGCTCTAGGAGCTTTGGTCAACCCTAAGGCGCTCTTTCAGCGTAGATTGACTTTATAAGGATCTTGGAGGCTCTTATGCCAGGTGGAGTTAAGACCGACGTCCGCACTTATCAAATGTATATCAATGGCGAGTTCGTCGAGAGTGCCGGCAAGAAAATGTTCGACGTCTACGATCCGTCGAGTGAGGAAGTGATTGCGCAGGTTCCAGACGCCCAAGCGGAAGACGTAAATCGTGCGGTCGCGGCTGCGAAAGCCGCATTCGAAGAAGGTCCATGGACCACGACAACACCGGTCGAGCGAGGACGTGTACTGAATCGTCTTGCAGACAAGATCCGACAGAACCAGCCTATGCTTGCGGAAATCGAATGCCGCAATTCGGGAAAGCCGATCGTTGAAGCGGAATACGACATTGGCGATGCGGCGACATGCTTCGAATATTACGGTGGCCTTGCCAACAAGGTGGTGGGTTACGTCAACCCGGTTCCGGATAACGCTCTTAGCCTTTCAATGAAAGAACCGGTTGGTGTGGCCGGCCAGATCATTCCGTGGAACTACCCCCTTCTTATGGCGGCATGGAAGTTGGCGCCTGCGATCGCTGCGGGATGCACATGCGTCATTAAGCCCGCTGAACAGACTCCATTAACTTTACTTGAGGTCGCACGCTGGTTCGAAGAAGTGGGGTTGCCGAAAGGCGTTGTGAACGTGGTCACAGGGTTCGGCGAAAGTTGTGGTTCTCCAATCGTGAAGCACCCTGATGTAAGCAAAGTGGCCTTCACCGGCTCAGCCGCAGTCGGGAAGATCATCGTGAAAGAAGCGGCCGACACGATTAAGCGCGTGACGCTGGAACTAGGTGGGAAATCTCCCAACATCTTTTTTGCGGACGCCGATTTCGAAGCAGCGATCGATGGCGCTCTGTTTGGCGTTTTCATCAATCAGGGAGAGGTCTGCTCGGCAGGAAGCAGAATTTTGGTTCAAAAATCTATTTATAAGAAATTCGTTGATGCCATGGCGGAGAAGGCCAAGAAAATTCATCTTGGGCCACCACTCGATCGCGACACGAAGATGGGAGCGCTCGTCAGCAAAGAACAATATGATCGCGTGCTCTCCTACTTAGATGTCGGGAAAAAGGAGGCTAAAGTCGCTTCTGGTGGTGGACGTGCCGAGAAATTTGCCAAAGGCTATTACGTGCAACCCACGATCTTTTATGACGTGGACAACAGCGCTCGAATTGCGCGCGAAGAAATTTTTGGCCCAGTCGCCGCTGTGATCCCATTCGAAGATGAGAAGGACGCGCTCAAGATCGCCAACGACTCGCCTTACGGGTTGGCCGCGGCAGTCTGGACGCGGGACATATTCAAAGCGATGCGCACTGTGAAGTCGCTTCGAGCAGGCATCGTCTGGGTCAATCACATGCAACCCACTTACGTGGAAGCGCCATGGGGTGGCTATAAACAGTCCGGTTTCGGCCGTGAATTGGGTCCTTGGGGTATCGAAGAGTACCTGGAAACAAAGCAGGTGCACATCAATCTGAACGAAGCGCCGATTGGCTGGTACTAAAAAGCAGTTCCCAGTTCTTAGTAGTCGGTTCTCAGCAAAAACCCGGCAGCGCGGGCAAAACTGAGAACTCACTAAGAACTGAGAAATGAGAACTTAGACTCTTATGTCATCAATCCAACTCCGCACGTCTATTCCCGGTCCTCGATCGCAAGCCTTGATGCAGCGTCGCGAGAAAGCTGTCGTGCGCGCGGCGTATCACGCAACGCCAGTTTTCGTTGCGAAGGGCGAGGGCGCTGTGATTGAAGATGTCGACGGGAACCGCCTGCTCGACTTCTCCGGCGGTATTGGTTGCCTGAACACAGGACATCGGGCTCCCAGCGTGGTGGAAGCGGTTCGTCGACAGCTCGATCAGTTTTTGCACACCAGTTTCAACGTTTTGCCTTATGAGAGTTATGTCGCTGTCTGTGAGCGCCTCAATGCACTCACACCGGGAAAGTTCCGCAAGAAGACTCTACTCGTCAACACGGGGGCTGAAGCCACAGAGAATGCCATAAAGATTGCTCGTGCCTACACCAAACGTCCCGCTGTCATCTCGTTTGAGGATGCATTCCATGGGCGGACGTACATGGCCATGGCTATGACGAGCAAGACTCATCCGTACAAGGCTGGCTTCGAACCCTTTCCCACCGAGGTGTATCGCGTTCCTTATGCATACTGCTATCGGTGCTCGTATTCGAAAACTTATCCTTCGTGCGAGGTATATTGCGCCCACCACATCGAAGATACTTTCAAGCGGGTAGTGGCTGCTGAAACGGTTGCCGCAGTAATCGTCGAACCGATTCTTGGCGAGGGTGGTTTTGTCACCCCGCCACCTGAATTCTTCCCGATCCTCACTGAGATCTGCCGGAAGTACAACATCCTAGTGATTGCAGACGAAGTACAAACCGGATTTTGCCGCACGGGAACTTTATTCGCTTGCGAACAATTAGGGCTGGAACCCGATCTCATCACGATGGCGAAGTCGTTGACTGGCGGCTTGCCAATGGCTGCGGTGACTGGACGGGCCGAAATCATGGATACTCCGGCTTCCGGACAACTGGGAGGCACGTTCAGCGGAAATCCAGCGTCGTGTGCTGCAGCGTTAGCGGTACTCGACACGATCGAGAAAGACAACCTCAACGCCAGGGCCAATGCTTTGGGCGAACGTTTCCGCAAACGTGCCCACAAATGGCAAGAGCAGTGGGAACTCGTCGGAGACGTTCGTGGCCTAGGCGCAATGCAAGCAATGGAACTCGTGCGTTCCAGGACAACTCGTGAGCCTGCCGATGATGAGACCAAGCAAGTGGCACAATACTGTTACGAGCACGGACTAGTGCTGATCACAGCAGGATCCTACGGCAATGTGATCCGCTTATTGATGCCGCTGGTCGTTACAGACGCCCAGATGGATGAAGCATTGGATGTGCTCGAGGGCGCTCTTGCCAGCGTTACAGAAAAGAAAGGCGCGCTCGCAGCCGTGTAACACAGACTTTTTGCATCGCCCCACTAGCGTCCACATGCAGTGCGGAGGATTTCGATCTCCCAGCCGCAGGCTGTAACAAGACCTCGCCAGAAAGAAGGGTAACAGGATGACTGTCGCCGCAGCTACCGCAACCAAAGTTCCTCAGTTCATCAATGGGCAGTGGGTCGAGTCCAATGCGAACGAGTGGCAAGACGTTGTAAATCCCGCTACGGGAGAAGTGCTTGCCAGTGTCCCACTGGCTAATCCCACGGAAGTGACGCATGCGATTGAAGCAGCAGCGGCCGCTTATCCCGAATGGCGCCGCACTCCAGCCGAAGACAGAATTCAACCTCTGTTCAAGCTCAAGCAGCTACTCGAAGACCACCTCGACGAGATCGCACGCACCATCACTGTCGAAAACGGAAAGACCTTTACCGAAGCGAAAGCCGAGATGCGCCGCGCCATCGAGAACGTGGAAGTCGCCTGCGGGATTCCCACGATGATGCAAGGCTACAATCTTGAGGATGTGGCCCGCGGCATCGATGAGATGATGATCCGCCAGCCGCTCGGAGTCGTGGCAGCCATTGTGCCCTTCAATTTCCCGGGCATGATTCCTTTCTGGTTTCTACCTTATGCCATTGCTTGCGGAAACACGCTGATCATTAAACCCTCAGAGCGCGTCCCGCTTACCATGAAGTATGCCTTCGAGTTGCTCGAGAAGGCAGGAATCCCCAAGGGTGTCGTTAATCTTGTGAATGGCAGTAAGGCCGCTGTCGATACCCTCCTCGATCATCCGCAAGTCCGTGCCATCAGCTTCGTGGGATCGACACCGGTAGCGAAATACATCTATGCGCGCGCTGGCGCGAATGGAAAGCGCGCCCAATGCCAAGGTGGGGCCAAGAACCATGTCATCGTATTACCCGATGCCGACATGGATATGGCGACTCAGATCATCTCCGATAGCGCTTTCGGCTGCGCTGGGCAGAGATGCCTCGCGGTGTCTGTTGCCGTCACGGTAGGTGAAGCGCAAAAGACGTTCCGGGATTCAATCGCTGATGCCGCGTCCAAGCTCCGGGTTGGGAACGGTCTTGAAGATGGTGTGCAGATGGGACCGGTCATCACTTTTCAAAGCAAAAACCGCATTGAGCAACTGATCGGCACTGGCCAAGAACAGGGTGCAAAAGTTCTCCTGGACGGCCGCCAAGCGCGGATCCAGAAGCATGAGACTGGAAACTTCGTGAAGCCGACAGTTCTCGATGGCCTTCCCGCGTCTAGCGATCTCGTTGATACCGAGATTTTCGGGCCGGTTCTAAGCCTTGTGCATGCAGAGAGCATCGACGAAGCGCTAGCCTTTCTAAGCCGTAGCGCCTATGGCAATCAAGCCTCACTTTTTACCTCGAGCGGCTCCGCTGCTCGACGATTCCGCTATGAGGCGCCTGCAGGCAACATAGGCATCAATATCGGAGTGGCTGCGCCCATGGCATATTTTCCGTTCAGTGGATGGAAGGACAGCTTTTTCGGCATCATGCACGCCCAAGGCAGCGATGCCATCGAGTTCTACACTGAGAAAAAAATTGTCGTCGAACGTTGGGCCAAAGAGCATTCGCGCAAGTTCTGACAGTTAAGAAGAGGATCCCATGACTACCGCAACCGACACTTCCACGATGACCGGCCAAGAGATCGTTGACCTTACCCGCAAACACACCTTATTCGAGTGGTCTGCGCAATCCAAGGTTGATCCCATTCCAGTCGCACGCGCCAAGGGTATTTATTTCTGGACGCCGGAAGGGAAGCGCTTCATCGATTTCAATAGTCAGTTGATGTCGGTCAATATCGGCCATGGTGATGAGAGGGTTATCAATGCGATTGCCGAACAGGCTCAGACCCTCTGCTACGCGAACCCGTTTATGGCGACGGAGCCTCGCGCGCGTCTCGGCGCAAAGCTTGCCGAAATTACTCCCGGTGACATTGATACATTTTTCTTCACTAATGGCGGAGCCGAAGCGAATGAGAACGCAATCAAGATCGCACGTTTTTTCACGGGTCGGCACAAGATCATGGCTCGCTATCGTTCCTACCACGGAGCGACCGCAGGTTCGATCAGCCTTACTGGTGATCCGCGGCGGTGGGCTGCAGAACCTGGTATTCCCGGAGTCGTACGAGTTCTAGACCCTTATCACGGGATCGAGCGCGGCTGGGAGTCAGCCGAGACTTCACTAGCGATGATCGAGGAAGTCATGCAGCTCGAAGGTCCGCAGAATATTGCCGCGTTCATATTGGAGTCCGTAGTAGGCACGAACGGTATCCTTGTTCCGCCCGGTGGTTATATGCAGGGTGTTCGTGCTCTATGCGACAAGTACGGCATTCTGATGATTGCCGATGAGGTTATGGCAGGCTTTGGCCGTACAGGCGAGTGGTTTGCTATTGACCACTGGAAAGTGGTTCCCGACCTCATTTGCATGGCGAAGGGATTGACTTCCAGTTATCTGCCACTTGGTGCGGTTGGCATGCGTCATCACATCGCTAAGCATTTTGCGGACAAGGTTTTCTACGGCGGATTGACCTATAACTCCCATCCCATGGGATGCGCAGCAGCACTCGCAACCATTCGTGTGTACGAAGATGACAACTTGCTCGAGAATGCCCGCAAGATGGGCGACGTCATGAAAGAACTCGGCGTAGAGCTCCAAAAGAAGCATCCGTCCGTAGGCGCAGTTCGTTCGATAGGCTTGTTCGGAATTGTGGAACTTATCCGCGATCGCAAAACGAAGCAGCCAATGGCGCCCTTCAACGGAACATCAGACGAGATGGTCGCCTTGGGAAAGTTCTTCCGCGAAAACGGGCTTTATACGCTGGTGCGTTGGAACACTTTCTACACAAACCCACCGCTTTGCATAAATGAACAGCAATTGAGCGAGGCTTTTGCGATCATCGATAAAGGTCTGGAGATCACTGATCGAGCAGTGGAATAACCTGAGTTCGTCCTGACCTGGTGGAAATGTGACCTTCGTTTATTTCTCCAGGCGATTGTATTTCTTCAGCACTTCCCGCAATTTCTGGTGGGGAAGAGCAATCACCTTCCGATCGTTCACGCCGGTCATTGTTTCGGCTGCCACCATGGCGTTGACAATAGCCTCCTCCGTCGCGCGCACGGTCGCCAGGAATATCGGATCGAGACGGTCATTCGGGAACATTGTCACACTCTTAATTTCTTTCGACGATGAGACACCTGGATTGGCCGTCGAAAAAGCAATGAAGATATCGCCCGATCCGTTGCCGGAGTAGCTCCCATCGCGTCCCAGACCAAGAGAGATTTTTTTAGCGATGCGTTTCAGCTGAGTCGGAATCAGCGGCGCATCTGTCGCTACCACAATGATGATTGAGCCAACATCATCGTCGCGGATCTTTCCCTCCTGAATTTCCCGCCCCACGGGCACACCTGCAATGCGAAGCTCATCGCGTGACCCGTAATTACATTGCACGAGCACGCCCACGGTGTATCCACCTTCTTTTGGATCGAGCACGCGCGATGAGGTTCCAATACCCCCTTTGAACTCGTTACAGATCATGCCTGTGCCGCCACCAACATTCCCCTCTTCCACAGGGCCGCCGTGAGCCGTGTCCAGGGCGCGAAATGCGTGTTCGGGTTTTACGTGGAAGCCATTTATATCGTTCAGGTAACCATCCCAAGTCTCGGCGACAACGGGCAATGACCACCAATATCCTTCGGAATCTGGTGTGCCTTTCTTAACGCGCCAGGCGATCACTGCGTCGCGGACTACGCCTACGCTATGTGTGTTCGTAATCATCACGGGGCCATCGAGAAACCCCGAATCATCTAGCCATGTAGTACCGGTCATTTCTCCATTGCCATTCAGAGTGAACCAGGCCGCGAAAACAGGATCATTCGAATTTCTTCCCCGAGGGAGGATTGCTGTCACGCCGGTACGCACGGGGCCCTTCCCAACCTCCAACTTACCCTGACCAGAAATCAGCGTCGTGTGTCCCACTTCCACTCCCTTAACGTCTGTGATCGCGTTAAGAGGTCCGGCTTTTCCATCGAAGGGAATGCCAAGATCGCGGGCTCGCGGCTTTGTTTGTGCGTTAAGTCCGGTGCTGACAGCGATGATCAGGCTAACTACTGCAAGACGCAGCATGCGCATGTATCCGGTCTCCGTTGTAAGCAAGTTGGGAAGTATAAACCATCAATTTCGCTGAAATGCGATCACGCGAACAGATCTGTAGTCGGCATACACAACAAGTCACGAAAAGTAACGCTTAGTAATCAGACGGTCGTGCCATTGTGACTAGGAGACAACTGACCAACACTATTCATGGAAGCGCCACGAGGTAAGTCTTAATGCCGTATCCCTATCGCAGCCGAACCGCGTCGTTTCAGCGCACGGCTTCACTAGTTTTAGCCGGTGGATGGATTCTTTTATTTTGTGTTTGTGCCGTCTACCTCATCATTGGGAAACAGGGCGCCGATTTCGCACAATGGCTCGGAATTCACTAGCTGACTACCTCTCTTCCTTAAAGAAATCCGCACACAGGCGCACGCCTCAAGTTGATGCGCTTTAAAGAGCGCGGCTGGTTTACAATTTCTCGCACACTAGCTAGAGGCGACGCATGGATAACTGGAAACGTGGAGTGCTGGCGGCTTCGACGGCGAGCGCCGTGATTTTCTTGATGAAGAAAAGACACTCGGCGAGCGTTTTGGCAGCAGGAATCAGCCTGGCTGTTCTCGCGTCGGAATATCCTGAGGTGTTTCGCAAAATCCGAGACGACTTGCCCTACTACTTTGAGCGCGGCACACGCGTGTTCGAACTTGCTTCGAAAGTCGGAGAGCGCCTCGCGGTTCAAACGAAGAATCGGGGGCGGGACATCCTCGATGAGTTCTATACGTAGATCACTCAATCCCTAATTGCCGCCTCGCATCTGGGCTCAAACGATCCGGGGTCCAAGGCGGACTCCAGACCACGTTAACCGTGACATCTTGTATCCCCGGAAGTTGCTGCAATCTGTTCTTCACTTGGGCGCTGATGTTAACGTGCTCGGGACAACCCTGGGCAGTTAAGGTCATCTCAACGGCGACATTTTGCTGGTCGCCGGCAGGCTCCAGTCGAACGCCGTAGATGAGTCCGAGGTCAACAATATTGACGGGAATCTCGGGATCGTAACATTGCTTAAGGGCGTCCAGGATTTCTTGTTCGGTGACCGGCATACGAGCTCCTAGCCTGCTTTTTTGAGCTGAATTGAGTTTACCTGAGAAAGGGAAGCCGCTGCATTGCTGCGGCATGACAACCAGCATGGAGAGTGACACCAAGAGGAAGATTCAGCTATTTCTCGCTGCCGCGATCGCAATCGCGGCATTGCGGGCCGCTTACATATTTTATGAGCGACGGTCGGAGGAGAAGCAAAATGCTCAGCCGAAGCAGGATGCGCCGCTTATGGCTGATTACTACATCACGCCTCGGAAACTGCGACCGTATGACTTAAAGTCCGCAAAAGGATTAGCAAGCCAGCCCGTATGGGTGAAAGAGGGTTATAAGTACTCCTTCTATCCGTATGACGTAGTCAGAAAGCGGACTGACTTCTCGCACGAGGCCGGCACTCTGGGGCCGATCGAAAAGCTTCAAATCACAGACGTCGTGACGGATGTTGCTCCTAGCGCTGCTGGTCAGCGCCAATTGATGGCCCTCTTTGAAAAAAATGCAAAGACGTATGCGGTGCCCATTGGGTCCGTTAAGGGCGATAACTATCAAATTTATTCTGACGAGATCTTCTACATCCAGGACCCTCACGAACTATATAAACACTGGACTTCAGATGTTTGGCAATCAATAGAGCGACATGAAGTGCAGCAAGGCATGAACGAACTGCAGGCCGACTTTGCGATCGGCATGGGAATGCCGCAGACTTCCACGGATTCGGCCACTAAAACCGTGCGATACCCGAATGACGGAAAGCCACTTATCGTAATTTATCGAAATGGAAAAGCGGCAGATGTGAAGCCAGAAGCATAAAGGAAACCAGCCGCGCAATTAGAGTCTTTACCTGATCCTCCAGCTTCTACTCAGGATTTAGAGTTTATCCGACGGAGGTTCAACATGAAATTCGCAGTTTTGTTGGCGGTTCTTTGCATGCTGTTTGTAGGTGTTGGTCAGCTAGCTGCTCAGGATGATGCGAAAACCGCGGCGAAGACGCGGACTCTTACTGGTTGCCTGTCGCAAGGCGATGATGCTCATGAATTCCATTTGACCGCAGAGGGAGCAAGATGGGATCTCAAGAGCGACAACGTGAAGCTGGCGGAACATGTCGGTCACACGGTGAAGGTCACGGGCGTAGTTTCGAATGCAACCGCTCATGGCGTGAAAGAGGCTGTGAAGACGGGTGTTGATAGCAAGTCGAAGGAAACTGGCGATCTGAGAGTTACGGACCTTACTATGGTCAGCGATAGTTGCAAATAGTTTGATGGTTCGAAGGGCGCATTGCCAAATGCGCCTTTTTCTTCTCCTCACCACTCACTTCAGTCGCGGTGAATTCGAATCTGCCGCTTTTTGATCATCGGCGTGAATGATGCCATCCTCCTCCGCATAGAACGAGCGATGATTCTCATCCATTTGCTTCGGAGTAGCGGTCAGGATGTACCCATCTTTATGACTTCGGAATCCGATTGTGTAGTCGCCGCGATCTGTTGAACGAGCCATCCTTTTGGTAAAGGATTCCGTTCCCCCAAGCTCAACCAGTGAAGCTGCGTATTTGTCGTGCCGTTTCTTGTAGGTCTTTTGGGCTCGGATCACGACTCGCATGTAGCCTAAGGCTTGCGCCTCCGAATCAGAATGAGCGGGATCGCCCGGAAACTTGGGCTGGTAGGCGGGTTGGGTTTGAGCGGGTAAAAGGATCCCGCACGCCAGAAAGGCTGCAACAATCAGCGAAAAAGCACGCAGGTGGCCATTTCTCAACATTTTAGTTCGTACCTCTTCATGTACAAGGGGGTTACTGGCGTAATTGGTCAATCGTTACCTTTCCTTTGCATCAAGGGCCGTTCTCGTTATGCTTGCTTCCAGGAACATCCTACCAAGGATACTTATGAAAGCTGCAACTGCGAAAAAGCCGGTCATCCGGATTGCTGTAGTTGAAAGCGACCCCTTACGATTCGTGGGCTTCCGCGCCCTGTTCGATTCCGAATCCGACTTCGAGTTGATCTCGGCCTCACTGCCCGATATCAGTACACAGCAGGGAACTGACCTGATACTGCTGGGCAACCGGAGCGGCCAGAATCTTTTCGACGTTATGGCCAGTCTTAAGGCGGTCCGCCCGGATCTGCGAATTATCGTCACAGGCTCGGGCATGGACGAAGAGACTATTCTCAAAGCGATCGCTTCCGGCGCTAAGGGCTACGTCGATGAAGCGGCCACACCAGCGGAATTTGTGCAGGCCATTCGAATCGTCCACCAAGGCTCGGTCTGGGCTCCCCGGCGCGTACTGTCTCTCTTCATCGAGCGCGTGACGGCGTCTCCCGGCAGGATTTTCCCCGCCGGTCGAGTGACGTTTACTGACCGCGAAAAAGAGGTTCTCGAGATGCTCGTGGCTGGTCGTTCCAACAAGGAGATTGGCGCGGCTCTTGGGATTGAGGAGCGCACCGTAAAAGCGCACGTTGCGAAATTGATGCGCAAAGTTGGCGTACAGAATCGAATTGCGCTTTCCGTACACGCCATCACGCATTCGCTTGTAACCGCCAAGTAGGGTAACTCGAGTAGGATTACCAGAGGACATGGTCCCCTCGTAATCTTGTTGGGAATTGGACACGGACGCATACTGCGTTCACCTACCACAGAACCTGGGAGACGGGGTTGGGAGTGGAGATTAGGGTCGCCACTGTCAGCCCCGATTTTTTTGTCCTTTCCGCCTCCAATCACCAACTTCCGTTAAAATCATCACTCTTCCACTCCCAGTACCTGAGGTGTAAATGAAAAAACTAATTTTGGTGTTGGCAGTACTGGCTTTGAGCGCGGTAGCCCCTGCCGCGGATGAAGCTAAAGATGAAAGCAAAGCAGCGGATCGTATTAAGGCAGCAGGAACTGTGCTCGATGAGATTCAAGCTGCGCCGGACCAGGGTATTCCGGAAGAAGTGCTTGGGTCGGCAGAATGCGTTGCTGTAGTTCCCTCAATGCTTAAGGCCGGTTTCATTGTAGGTGCCCGTTACGGGCGGGGCGTCGCCAGCTGTCGCACTGAGAAAGGTTGGAGCGCGCCGGCATTCTTCATGGTTGGAGGTGGCAGCTTCGGTCTACAGATTGGCGGTCAAGCAGTCGACCTGGTTATGCTGATCATGAATAAGGATGGTATGAAGAACTTGCTTTCCAGTAAGTTCAAGCTGGGTGCCGATGCCAGCGCTGCTGCGGGTCCAGTCGGCCGTCATGCGTCTGCCGACACAGACTGGAAGTTGAAAGCACAGGTGCTCACCTATTCCCGATCCCGTGGCCTGTTTGCTGGTCTGGAACTAAACGGCGCTGTTATCAAGCAGGATAAGGACAGCACACGTGAGTTTTACGGTCGTATGGTCCCTTTCCGAACGTCATTGACGGGAAACATCGAAGCTCCCCCTGGGTCCGGACCGTTCCTTAGTACGCTTGCCCATTGGGCTCAGTCGGCAGCCAAGAAGTAACCGATCATCGAGGGGTACGGCCATCCCGTACCCTGTCTTGGTTCCGGACGCTCTCCGTGTTAGTTTTCCTTCCGCCAGATGCGCGAGAAACTCGAGTACGCACTCGTGTGGCTTGTGGTTAAAGGGATTGGCATTCTGCCGCGTCCTTTCGCCCGAGCGGTTGGGGTTTCCCTCGGCCAGTTCGTCTATCTCATCCACGGACGCTTGCGTCGGGTCGGAATGCACAATCTCGCGATGGCTCTGCCCGAGAAGTCGCGGCGAGAACACCGGAAGATCTTGCGCGGGGAATTCAGCTCCCTAGGGCGACAACTGGCAGAAGTGTGCCTTTTCCCTTCTTACACGAAAGAAAACCTGCGACAGGTCGTCGTTTACGACGGATTCGAAAATTTTGAGCGAGCCTTTAAAAGAGGCAAGGGAGTACTTTTCCTTACCGGTCACTTAGGTGCATGGGAGATTTCTGCATTTGCGCACTCGTTGGCTGGATATCCGCTGTCGATTGTGATGCGCTCTCTTGATAATCCACACGTCAATTCGCTGATTGAGCGTTACCGTACCATGCACGGCAACAAGACGATGGACAAGGGGGATTTTGTACGGGGTCTGCTGGCTGCGATGCGCGCGGGCCAGACCGTTGGCATCCTGATGGACACCAATATGACGCCACCTCAGGGCGTGTTCGTCAATTTCTTTGGCATTCCAGCGTGTACCGCAAGCGGATTAGCCCGTATTGCAATGCGAACGGATGCCGCTGTCGTACCGGGATTCACCGTTTGGGACTCGACGCTTCGCAAGTACCGTCTACGGTTCGACGCGGCGGTCGAGCTAGACCGCACAGGGGATGATGAGGCTGATGTGGTCACGAACACCGCGAAATTTACTCAAATCATCGAGGAGTATGTTCGCCGGTATCCCGACCAGTGGCTGTGGGTTCATCGCCGATGGAAGACACGGCCCGAAGGTCAGCCACCGCTCTACTGAAAAGCCTCAAAGAATGTTCACCGCTCTCGCTGCGAGCAAGACAAGGATTGTGAGCGAGATTGAGGCCTGAACCATCATCAAAACCTTGCCCCAGCGTGAAAGAGCAGCGGTGTCGGTAGGAGAAAGAGCCGTGCTGGTGTTGAAGGCAAGAAACAAGTAATCCACGAAATGCGGTGTCCAATTCCGGCGAGTGGGCCCTTCGAAATTCATCTGCGGGAAGAGGAAAGCACCTTCTTTGTGGGAAAGAAGCTTGTCACGAGCGTGTGGTCCTCCCGCATCTAGCCGCCAATACCAAAGCGCAAAGACCAAAATGTTGGTAACCCACAAAGCACCTGCTGAACGAAGCAGTGTCTTGGGCTCAATGTTGTGCTTCGAAATTGCATCAATCAAAAGGCTCAAGGACCAGACCAAAGCAATTGTTAAGATCGTGCTGGCTGCGTAGCCAAGCAACTTATCAATGCGATGTTGTCCAGCTCGATGTGAAATAAAGGCGGAAATGACGACGACTAGCATGAGAAATAGCAATAACCAGTCCGGCCCCAGCGAAAGATAATTTGGCAAAGCCGCATAAAGCAGCCCTGCAGACAACATCGCCGTCATGGCAAACCATCTTGGCTCCGAGACCGCCTTTTCTTCCGGGGCACGCTGATTTGGCACGAGGACAGCATAGAGCAGAGCGGATATTGGACGCCAGCTGAAGTTATCCCGCATCAGAACCAGTCGCTGCGGTAGGCGATCCACCACGATAGGACGATGATCGGAATGGTCGCACCCAGAGCCCACCAGATCGGGAGCACAATATCCGCGAGCAATCCCAGAACGATGAATACCATCCAGAAAATGCGGCGTTCCATGGCCGCATTGTAGACCTGCTTTTCTTCCTAAGCCGAGGCTGCTATACCAGTGCGCATGGCCCGAAAGCTACGAGAAGTGGCAGAGCATCTTGGTGTGCACCTGGTCGGTGATCCTGAGGCGTTGATTACTGGGGTTGCAAGCTCCACCAACGCAATCGATACAGACCTGGTATTCGTAGAGGAGAGCAGGCATTTTCAGCAGGCTTTGGATTCCAAAGCGGCCGCTGTCATCGCTGGTAAATTCGCTCTAACGGCAAGTTGCGAGAAATCGCTGCTCATATCCGATCACCCAAAGCTCACTTTCGCTCGAGCTTCCCGCTTTCTGAGCGTAAGCGGCGAACAGACGTCGGGGATTGATCCTTCCGCCATCGTCCATGCGACGGTCAAGATGGGAATAGGCGTGGTGATTGAAGAGCGAGTAGTTTTGCAGGAGGGCATCAAGATTGGTGACTTCAGTTCAATCGGAGCGGGTTGCGTGATTGGCCGTGGTGCTTCGATTGGTCGTGGCTGCAAGCTCTATCCAAACATCACGATTTATCCTGGAACGCGATTAGGTGATCGAGTGATTGTCCATGCCGGAGCAGTGCTGGGCAGCGATGGGTTCGGTTATGTTCGTGATGAGATGACCGGCCAATACGAGCAGTTCCCGCAGGTCGGAGTGCTAGAGATCGAAAATGATGTTGAGATCGGTGCGAATGCTACTGTCGATCGGGGTGCGCTCGAAGAAACGCGAATTCGACGTGGCACGAAAATTGACAACCTGGTGCATGTTGGCCATAACGTTCGCGTAGGCGCAGACGTGGTGATTGCTGCTCAGACGGGGATCTCTGGGAGCGCAGTGATCGAAGACAATGTTATCGTCGGCGGACAAGTTGGCATTGCTGATCACGTTCGGATTGAACAGGGCGCCATCCTTGGGGCACAGAGCGGCATACCATCCAACAAGGTGATCCGTGGTAAGGGCGTTGTGTTTTGGGGAACGCCAGCTCGCCCGATTCGCCAATATCTGAAAGAACTCGCAGTCCTCGCAAGAATGGCGAAAAAAGACTAATGGCTGTCGTTGTCGTGGGTGGACACTCGCGCAATGTGGGCAAGACCTCAGTCGTTGCAGGTCTGATCGCCGCCCTTCCAGAATTCCATTGGGCCGCCATGAAGATCACGCAGCATGGTCATGGCGTTTGTGCCGCCGATGGTCATCCATGTCATTGCGCGTCTGAAGATCACAGCTGGGCAATCTCGGAAGAACGGGATCGTTCAGGAGAATCGGATACATCACGCTTTCTGGCGGCTGGTGCGAGTCCCGTTTGGTGGGTGCGCACAGAACAGGGAAAACTTGCGGAAGCAATGTCCAGTGTTCGCGAGCGAATCGCGAGTTGCCGGAATATCATTCTCGAATCCAACAGTGTGATCAGGTTCATCCGTCCTGATCTTTACATCACCGTCCTGGACCCGACAACAGTCGACTTCAAAGCGACTGCGCAGGAGTTCTTGGATCGTGCCGATATCGTGGTCTTGCACGAACGCAACTCGGTGGACTGGAAACAGGTTTCTTTGCAACCGGTCGCTTCCCGTCCCACATTCGTAATCAACCCACCTGATTACGTTCCGCAGAAACTAATAGAATTTGTGCGAACAAGATTGGCGATTCGGGATTCGGTTTAGACATTGTGATCGAGCCTCCATCACGTGTACAGCGCAATCACGCGTTCGATCGCGCGAGCGCAAACGCGGCAAAAGTTTGTTTCCCGCGTGAACATGATGCAGTTGATCTGCGATCGATAGTAGCCCTTCGCTTCGTAATTGGCTCCCTCAAAAGCGCCGACCTTGGACGCGTATTTGTCGGACGCCAGCTCCGCGTCCTCGTGCTCCTTTTCTTCATGGAAAAGTTTGTTCATTTCCGTTTCCGGCAGTCCTGAAGCTCGGATCTGGCGGCGTCGCGACTGAATCGCATGAGAGTACTTCTCGAACTCCTCCTTACGCCACGGTGTCGGGACCGGTGTTCCAGCCTCGACGAGATCTTTCCATTTCAACTGTGCTGGATCGTGTAGCGCAGTAACATTTGGTTCCCATGGCTCTGGTCTCTTCTCAGTGGATTGGTACGCGACATCCGATGTGTAGTACTCATCGGCTAGGCCAGCGAAGTGGTGGCCGAACTCATGCACGCCGAGGTAGGGAGCCCACTCACTGTCGGCCGCCAACGTCGCATACAGGTTGAAAATGCCGCCGCCCCCGTATGTGTCGTTGTTCACTAGAATCTCTATGAACTCATATGGAGCAAATGACGCTACATCGCGCAACGTACGGTTATCCGTCGTGAGCACATAGCGCTCTGAGTCGAATGTGTCATACGTAGTTCCAAGCGGTGTTCTCCGATGTACGCCAGTAGATGGACGCGAAATGCCGGATTCCAACGCCGGAGGACACAGGCCCCAAACGTTGAAGTCGCCGCGATGTTCCCGGAATGGAGATGTCGAGAACAGTGTCTCGAAGAATCGCCGTGCATCCTTTTCAAACTTGCTACGCTCACCAGCGGTGTAGCCATCTCCCAATACCAGCAGATCGACTTTCTTGGACGGATCACCGGATTTCAATATCTCCAGTAGCTGTCCAGGAGACGCAGATTTTGACGTATCCACAAACTTGTATGCCGGATCGACGTCAGTGGACCACACCGCATGAAATGCACCCTCTTGTCGCTCTTTGAGCACGATATGGACCGGCGCGGTCGGTTTAGGAAAGCGAAACGACTCGGAAAACGTTCGATTCGCCCGCGCGGCCTCTTCGGTCGAAGCCCACTCCGTGAAGATAGTGCTAAATCCACGGGAGTAAAGCAGTCGGTCTGAAACCTTGTCGTGAACTTCGAAGAGGTAGTTACCGAGCGCGCTGTCATCAACACTCTTGTCAGGATTGCCCGGCCAAGGTAGTGGCTCGATTACCACACGATCGATACTGAAATATTCCTGCTTGGCATTGCCTGAATGATAGTAGTCAACTCGCATGGTAGCGGCTGAACCGTAGAGGAGAACAGGTGCGGCAACGAAGACGGCGGCGATGAGGAAGCGGCGTATCATGCGCCGATTCTAGCAGGCAGGCACGACTGAACTACGGACTCACCACCGGCGGCCCCGGAGGGCCTTGATCCTTGTCGGGAGGTCGCGGATTTACTTGTCGATTGGCTTCAGGGATTGTATCCACACTGATCTGCCGCGTTGTGATTGTTCGCCCGATCGTCTTTCGTAATTCCTTGAGGATTTCTTCGCGATCACGCCCGGCATAATCCCTGGCAAAACGTGTCAGTGCTTCTGTCAGAATGTCATGATGATGCAGTTTATCGAGACCGTACTCGCGGGTGATATTGAGCCATAAACGGTGCACCAGATGAACATCTTCAGTCTTCATCGATGGTGTATGCGGTCCGATACGGAACGTATCCACCTGCATGTCAGGATGTACAATTTGCAGCACGAATTGTCGCTTCGGTTCCGGACTAGACTCCCAAGCGCGGCCAAGCGCGAAAGCCTGCTCTTGCGAAGTCATTTTGCTGGAGAGACCTGAAACGACTGCGGAAGATTCGAGGTTTGACGCAGTCTGTACGATCGCTGCCCACACGTCTCCAGCAGGCACAACCAGCAAGGAAACATGTTTGCCAAAGCTTTCTGCTACGGATACCGTACGAGTGAAGAGCCGTTGCTCGTAATCACTGAAGATCTGTTCGGTTGCCAGATCATAGGCTGCGGCTCCGAACTGGCTGACGCGGGCTGACATCACGACCACGTCCTGCTCTTTCGTATCAATGCGTTCGAGAACCCACTTAAGATGACTCAGAGTGTTGTAATCGCGGACGGCTACCAGAACATTGCCTGGTCGTATGCCGAGTCCGCTACGGTCCACAGTGTCGCTCTGCAGCAGTTGAAAGTGTTCCTTCATTTGCTGCTCGGCGAGTGCGTGTTTACGCCGATTTACGCGCTCTGAAACGGTGAACACGACGAAGAACACACCTGTGAACACCAACCCAGCGACGGTTGCAACCGATTTTGTAAACAGGTTCACGACAGCAGTGGAGAGCAAAACTAGAAAGACTGAGAAAAGCCCCATCGGGATCTCGGTGTTCCCGATTCGGATATTTGGAGGGACCTTCCATCCGCGTTCACCCTTGTACTTGAAGCGCAACACGAGCATCGCCAAGCTATTGAATGTGAAACTCCAAATGACGCCAAATGCATAAGCTTCACCTAGGACGTACACATTTCCACGACTCGCGATGATGGTGAAGAGCTGAAGAAAGACAACCAAATTCACGATGCGGTAGCTTGTTCCGAATCGGCGATGCGGATGCCGGAACCAATCGGTCAGCACTCCGTCTTCTGAGACGCGGTTGAGGACGCCGTTCGAGCCGATGATGGCAGTATTCACGGCGCCCGATAAAATTAGAAAGCCCACCACTACGACGAATGCACGAAAAACTAACCTCAAGAACTGTGGTCCCCACATGTACATCGCCAGGCCCGCAATCAAGTTGTCCTTGTACACGGGAACACGGACGGCGTCGGGGATAATCATGACCGCGAGCAGAGCCGAGAGGCCGGTGAAGACGAAACTGTAGATTGCAATTACGATTGCTGCTCGCTTTAGATTTTTCAGCTTCGGGTGCGCAAGTTCGCGATTTACTTGAGCAAGCGATTCCTCTCCGCTCATTGCGAGAACAGAGTGGCCGAAGGCAATCAGGATGCCGAAGACGCCAAACATCTTGGCCAGATCCTGACTGCCAAAACTGTGTTTCAGAAATCCCAGGGCTTCCGGGCTGAATTTCAGATTGTCGGGTGTCGGCAGGGGAACCGTCTGAAATTGTCCCTTGGCGAGTGTAATTCCCGCCCAAGCGAGCAGGAGTACCACCATCACGGTCGTGATCTGCATGACACGAAGCGCCTTTTCACTGGATTCGTGAATTCCCTTCGTGTTCTGCCACCAGTAGTAAATTGTGACCAAAACCGCGAACACTGCCGATGTCCAGTTGACGTTCAGCTGGGGGGTGCCATTGGACATCTGATGAACGGCACGGGGAATCCAGCCATGAGCATCCGCAGTGATAAAGAGCTCATTCAAAAGGCCAACGATGTACTGCCCCGCGGAGACACCTGATATCGGCCCGGTCAAGATATAGTCGAACATCAAGGCCGAGACGCTGATTTTGGCGAGGGTCCCTCCTAGGGCCTCCTTGACAACGCGGTACACGCCGCCCCGCACGAACATCGAACAACTTTCTACGTACACCGCTCGTACGGCGAACGAGAACAACATCACCCCAACGATGAACCACGGCGCTGACTTGCCAATTGCCTGCTCGGCAATACCGCATGCGTAAAAGGCTGAAGAAGCTAAATCGTTGAGAACGATTGCCGCCGCCCGCCAATAGCTGATGAACGTCAGCATCACGGAGGTGGCTACGACAATTTTGACGCGGTCGGAATTAAAACCGGATTGGCCGGGGGCGGACATGAATGGGGTTATGAGACTTTAGCTTCGACTGTCACGTCGACACCTTTGCATCTCATCTGTGTCGAAGCTACTTATGTTATCTGATTCACTCGAACCCTGACAGGTTATCACTCCAGGCATCCCATTTGCGTCTCGGGAAAGAGCTATTTGCTATGCTTCGGATGTGGCTGGCATACACCGCAGTGCCTGGGTTCTAGTTTTACTCTCGGCTGCACTCCAGATCCTGATCTTCCCGCTACCCGGCTTGTATTGGCTGAGTTGGTTAGCCTTTGCACCACTGATCGTTGCTCTACTTCGAACCCGTACTCCTCCAACTCTGCAATTGAAAACGAGTCCACACCTTCTTCCGGCACGGCCTTGGCAAGGATTTCTGCTTGGCTACATGAGCGGGATCCTGTGGTTTGCCGGCACGTGCTACTGGGTTTTCGAAACGATGCATCAATACGGAGGCTTGAGCCATCTGGTTGCCTTTGTTGTTCTGCTCGCGTTCTGCTGCTACGTGGGGTTGTATCACGGGATTTTTGGATTTCTCATCGCACTCACCGTTGGACGTTCCTCGAGTTTAAGGGCCCTCGCCGCTGCGCCTTTTCTGTGGGTTGCAGTGGAGCTAGCTAGAACGCGCATCACTGGTTTTCCATGGAACCTCCTCGGAACGGTGCAAGTGGACAATGTTCCCCTGACTCGAGTTGCGACAATCGCCGGAGTGTATGGCCTGTCCTTCGAGATCATGCTGGTTAATACCGCGCTGGCTGCGGCATTTGTGGTGCGAAAAGAAAAGCGCAAATTCCTGCTTATTGCATCTCTGGGAGCTGCGGTCGTACTCCAGGCGGGACGATGGTTGTCACTCCCTCCCGCCGCGACAGATCACAATGCGCTCCTCGTGCAACAAAATATTCCAATCTCGCACGGTACTCCGTGGACTCGGGAGTATTTCGAAGGCACATTGCGCGATCTTTCCTGGATCAGCACGAAGCCGCCTGTAGTCAGTAGCGATCAAAAGTTTGGATTGATCGTTTGGCCGGAATCGCCAGCTCCGTTTTTTTCCAACGATCCATTCTACCTTCGCGCCCTGGCTGGGGTTGCACAACAGACTCATGCATGGATGATTTCCGGCGCGATCGGTATCGATAGTGAACACTCCACCTCCGGACAGGAACCGCGAGCTTATAACTCCGCCTTACTTGTAACACCCGAAGGCCAAGTAGGCGCGCGTTATGACAAAGTCCATCTCGTGCCATTTGGCGAGTACGTCCCATTTCGTGGGATGTTGCCCTTCATGGACATGTTGACGAAGGAAGTTGGAGATTTCGAACGCGGCAAGTCACGAATACCTTTTCAGGCAGGCGATGAGAAGATCGGTACTTTCATCTGCTACGAATCGATTTTTCCGGATGAAGTGCGTCAGTTCGCGAACCATGGTGCGCAGGTACTGGTGAACACTTCAAACGACGGATGGTACGGAGACAGCGGAGCCTACGCTCAGCATCTGCAACAGACCCGGATGCGTGCGGTTGAGAATTCGCGTTGGCTGTTGAGCGCCACAAACACAGGAGTGACAGCCTCTATCGATCCGTTTGGACGTGTCACTGCGCGTGCTGAAAGGAAAATGCGTACGGTATTGGTGGCCTCTTATATGCTCAGCGCAGAAACTACTTTCTACACGCGGCATGGAGACTGGTTCGCATTTTTGTGTGTGATAATTTCATTAGTGGCCATCTTGATCGCCCAATTCTCCAAGCCAAAAGCGAGCACAACGAATGTTGGACGAACTGGAACAGGAATTTAAAAATATCGAAACCAAGCTGCACGATCTGCGGGAGTATCTTTGACGCCGATCAACTCCGCTCAAAACTCACCGAAGTAGAAAAACAAGCTTCCGATCCTAACCTCTGGTCGAACCCCGAGCGGTCACAGCAGGTCATGCGCGAGCGCAAGCGACTCGAGGACATGTTGTCCACAGATGCGGACCTGACTCGTCGCGAAGAAGACATTCGCGCGTATCTAGAGCTGGGTCGCGAAGGCGAAGAAGTGGCATCAGATCTGGAGCGTGAGATCGTTCAATTACAGGGAGTACTCGATCGCCTCGAAACAGAAACTTTACTCTCTGGCGAGAGCGACGCGCTGAATGCAATCGTGACAATCCATCCCGGCGCGGGCGGAACTGAATCGCAAGACTGGGCTGACATGCTGTTGCGTATGTATTTGAGATGGGCTGAACAGCAGGGTTTTCAGACTGTTTTGAATGATTACCAACCGGGAGAGGAAGCCGGTCTGAAATCAGCAACTTTTACCGTGAATGGGCAATATGCGTTCGGACTACTCACCAGCGAAATTGGTGTGCATCGTTTGGTGCGAATCTCTCCATTTGACCAGGCGAAACGGCGGCACACTTCTTTCGCGAGTGTGTATGTATCCCCTGAAATCGATGAGAGCGTTGAAGTGGTGATCAAGCCGGAAGATCTTCGTGTTGACACCTACCGTTCGAGTGGCAAAGGTGGACAGCACGTAAACACTACCGATTCGGCGGTTCGCATCACCCACATCCCAACAGGACTCGTAGCGAGCTGCCAAAACGAACGCTCTCAACACAAGAACCGCGAACGCGCGATGAGCATGCTTCGGTCGAAGTTGTATGAACTCGAGATGGAGAAGAAACGAGAAGCTACGAAGAAAATCGAAGACTCCAAGCTTGATATCGACTTCGGATCCCAGATTCGATCCTATGTTCTTCAGCCCTATCGACTCGTCAAAGATCACCGCACGAAAGTTGAAGTAGGCGATGTGGATCGTGTACTCGATGGGAATCTCAGGCCATTTATCCAGGCTTATCTCCGGATGCGGCGTGGAGAGAAACAACACTGATGGAAGGTTCCGTCCAGCTAGGGCCGCGCTTTCACGCTGCATTTCATTTTGCTGCCGAGAAGCACAAGACCCAAACGCGAAAAGGGAAGAGTGTTCCTTATTTGGCCCACCTGATGAGTGTAGCTGCGATCGTACTTGAGTTTGATGGCGATGAAGACTGTGCAATTGCAGCACTTCTCCACGACGTGGTTGAGGACTGCGGTGGCAGACCGGTCCTGCGGGAAATCGAAAAGGAGTTCGGCCCTCGGGTAGCTCGAATGGTAGAGGGTTGTACAGACTCTTTCGAGGAGCCGAAGAGACCCTGGGAAACCCGTAAAGATGAATATCTCGAACGGCTTCGCACGGAAGACCCTAATACGCGATTCGTTTCTGCTTGCGATAAGCTCGATAATGCCCGTTCTGTTCTGCGAGATTTCCGAAAAGACGGGGATTCAATTTGGCAACGCTTTCATGGTGGTCGGGATGGGACCCTCTGGTACTATCGGGCGTTGGCGAACGAATTCCAAAAACCACCCGTCAGTAACATTGCCAGTGAGCTCAATCTGGTTGTAAATGATTTAGAGCAACTTACGCACAACAGCTCCGGAGAGACGAAGTAAAACCTATGAGTCGGATGATCGATCTCATCCGAAAGTCCGAGGTTCCCTCGAACCTCATGCACGCGGCCGCCCGCGGTGCTCTATCCGTCCCGCCGGCCGAAATGATCGAAATTCTTGTACATCTCGCTAAACATAACCATACGTTTGGGCCTGAAGCGCGTTTGACCCTGGCTGGATGGGATGAGCAGGCTTCCAAGGCTGCCGCTTCCGATCCGACGACCTCTCGAGAGGTTCTGGAATACTTGTGTTCGCTGAATAACCTTCGCCCTGTGCTCTTGCCCTCACTCCTCGATAATCTTTCGGTCGGAGAGGATTTGCTGCTTGTGCTCGCAAAAGATGGGAACCGAGAAGTTGTTGAAGCTCTGTTAGGTGCTCAACGGATTCGGTCATTCCAAAATGTAGCCGATGCGTTGTTGTCAAATCCGCATTTGACCGAAGCCGAATCGTTGAGTCTGAAAGATCCCCAATCGGCGGCTGCGAGCCCGACGCCCTCCAGCGCAGATGAGTCCGGCGAAACAGAAGCAAAAACATACCTGAACGACCACGCGGCAGAAATCGCTGCGGAAGGGCACAAACCATTCCAGCCGATTGGCGGCATACAGGATGAGCTGGAGTCGGCAGGTGGAGTTAGGGCTGCAACGCCCAGCCCCGTTTCAACCCCACAGGAACATACGACGCCTCCTATTGCCGTCGCTGCCGCGCCATCTGCTTCCGGTGCTGCTGCTGCAGCTCCGAAGGCGGTTACCACGCACAAGGTTCAGCATCCGCATCATGACGAGAAGCGAGACAGCACGCTGCAGAAGATTGCCAAACTTGATGTGAAAGGCAGGATTCAGCTTGCGATCAAAGGAACTAAAGAAGAGCGCTCGTTGCTCATTCGCGACGGAACAAAGCTGGTGGCAATGGCCGTACTTGAATCGCCGAAAGTGAGTGATGGAGAAGTCGAGAAATTCGCCAGCCAAAAGAATGTACTCGAAGCCGTTTTGCGTGCGATCTCAATGAAACGCCGTTATGCAAAGCAGTACACCATCGTGCGTAATCTCGTGTTCAATCCACGCACACCGCTGGATGTTTCACTTGGTCTGGTCAAGAACTTACTCGTAAACGACCTGAAAAATCTTTCCGGTAACAAAGAAGTTTCTGAGACTGTGCGCAAGCTCGGACTCCGTATGTTCAAACAGAAGGTCGAGTCTTCCGGTAAGCGCAATTAAACACAGTTTGTATCCTTGGAATGCGATCGGTAAAATCGCAATTCGTCTATGTCCGCCTTATCCCAAGTCGATCCAATCACTGAACTTCTGTCCCGGATCCGAACCATTGCGGTCGTCGGTCTTTCTGACAATCCGCTACGCCCGAGTTATGGAGTTTCCGCGTACATGCAGTCCCAGGGGTATCGGATCATCCCGGTAAATCCACACATTGAAGAATCGCTGGGTGAGCCAGCCTGTCGCTCACTTTCGGAGATCCCGGAAAAAATTGACTTGGTAAATGTGTTTCGACGGCCAGAATATGTAGATGAGATCGTGCAGCAGACTATCGTGCTAAAGGTGCCAGCTCTATGGCTTCAGGAAGATGTTGTGAATGAGACGGCAGCCGCGAAGGCGCGCGAAGCCGGTATCTTCGTAGTGATGGATCGCTGCATACTGCAGGAGCACCATCGTCGTTTCCGCTAGGTGATCAAGAAGCCCGAATCATTACAACCGTGGCATCATCGCTCAATCCTCGACCATTTGCGAAGCGCCGAACTGTTTCCAGTAGGCTCTGCGGCGACCCGTTCTCCTCATGCAGATGAACCAGCAACCTTTGGCTTCCAAATTCTTCTCCTGTCAGGTCAGTAGCCTCCGTGATTCCGTCGCTGTAGAACGCGAGGCGTGTACCTGGCTCCAGTTGAACGGTTGATTCCGAAAACTCTCCACACCTGAGTCCAAGAGGCAATCCTGCCTCGGTCTCCACAAACTTCGGTCCAGCCTTTGTCAAAGCAAGTGGCGGTAGATGGCCTGCATTTGCGAATGTGAGTTGTGCGGTCTTGGGATCGAAAACCGCGTAAATAAGGGTTACAAACTTGCCGCTCGGCAGATCCTGCACAAGAAGGCGATTTAGTCTGGTGAGAACTTCCGAGGGCGAGCAGCACGCTTCTGCTAAAGAGCGAAGCATTCCCCGTGTTGCGGACATGAGTAACGCGGCAGCCATTCCCTTGCCAGAAACATCGGCCAATACGATTCCCCATCGACCGTCATCTAGAGGGATAAAGTCGTACCAGTCTCCACCAACCGCGCCCGCCGGTATGCTGAATCCCGAAACACAAAATCCGGGAATGAAAGGGGAGAGCTTTGGCAGCAAAGCTTGCTGAATGTGCTGCGCCTCCTGCGCTTCGCGGTCGAGAAGCTCCCGTTGTTCGCGCTCACATTGGAAGCGTTTAGCATTGTGTACGGCTACAGCAATATGCCCGCACATGGCTTGCAGCAACTGAAGTTGGCTAGGGGAAAAGGCGTTCAGTTCCTTATGTGACGCCGAAAGCACGCCTACCAATCTTTGTTCGACGATCAAAGGGAATACGGCTTCTGACCTAGTATCAGGCTCACACGCGATGTAATAGGGATCGAGACGCACGTCGGGCGCGTAACGCGTCTGTCGGGTCGCTCCCACGTGGCCAACCATTCCTTCAGTCCCCAACTTAAGCCGGTGGCCTTTGTCGTGGAGCGTGCACCCGTGGACCCCGGCTAACACTAGCTCTGCCTTGTCTTCCTCGTGAAGGTAGATGATCGTTTCGACGCAACCTAACGAGTCTGATATCTCGTCGGCAACGCGATCGATCAACTGATCGAGGTCTAACACTGATGCGATGCGCTGGGCGGCCTTCTGCAAGCGAAGAAGATCTTGTATGTTTTCAGCAGGAAATGCTGCTAGCCCAACAGCTTGTTCACTTGCAATGGGAAGAGTCGCCATACGTTTCATCCTGCTCGGCAGACTAGTTGCTACCCTTGAGATGTGATCGAGTAGAGTTCAGATTCGCAATTTCCTCGCACTACTTCGGATCTTCTTCAGACGGCTTCAGACTGCGGCGCCGTTTAATCTCTCCCAGCCTTTCACCGATCCGTTTCTCAATTCCTTCCGTCGTAGGCTGATAGTAAACCCGGCCTTGGAGATTATCTGGCAGGCATTGCATGTTCGCGACCTTGCCTTCCAAATCGTGAGCATACTGGTATCCGCGACCATAATCGAGGTGCTTCATGAGGCGGGTCGGCGCATTGCGAAGGTGTAAGGGCACTGGTTGCGCCGCCGTATTCTCAACGTCCTGTTGGACAGCACCATATGCGGTATACAGCGCATTGGACTTCGGCGCTACCGAAAGATAAACAACTGCCTCCGCGAGCGCGAGGTTGCCTTCTGGCATACCAATGAAATCGACCGCATCGCGGGCGGCCATGCAGAGTGACAGAGCCTGTGGATCGGCCAGCCCGATGTCTTCGACTGCCATTCGCACCACCCTGCGTGCCACGTAGAGCGGATCCTCTCCGGCCTCCAGCATCCGGCCAAGCCAATACAGTGCGGCGTCTGGGTCGCTGTTCCTGACCGACTTGTGAAGCGCAGAGATGAGATTGTAATGTTCTTCTCCAGCTTTGTCGT
Organism: Terriglobales bacterium; assembly: GCA_036265385.1. Lineage (GTDB taxonomy): Bacteria > Acidobacteriota > Terriglobia > Terriglobales > Acidobacteriaceae > DATAPD01. The sequence goes on along the minus strand of DATAPD010000015.1, from coordinate 72,446 downwards.
ACAGCAGAACCCGTTTCTGCACTGCTTCCTGGACAATTTCGCGCGTGATCTCCGAGTTCGATGATTGAGCCAAACTCGCAGCCACTTCGAGTATGTTGTATGCCCCACGCCCATCGCCGCTTGAAAGGCTGGCAATTGTGATCAGTGCATCATCGGCAGCCTTCAACTTGAGCTTGCCAAGCCCCCGTTCCTCGTCCACGAGCGCTCTCTTCAGAAGTGCCACGATTTCGTCTTCGGTAAGGGCCTGAAGCACATAGACCCTTGCCCGTGACAGCAAAGCTGAATTTATTTCGAAGGATGGATTTTCTGTAGTTGCCCCGATCAGCCGGATATTGCCCTTTTCCACGTGCGGTAGGAATGCGTCCTGCTGAGCCTTGTTGAAGCGATGAATTTCGTCGATGAACACGATTGTGCGTGTGCCGTATTGCCGCGCTCTCTCGGCTTCGGACATGACCTGCTTGATTTCTTTTATTCCAGCGAGTACAGCCGAGAATTCAACGAACTCGGCTCGAGTCATGCGAGCAATGATCTTCGCCAGTGTGGTTTTTCCCGTACCCGGAGGTCCCCAAAAAATCATCGAGCCGTGGTCATCACGTTCGATCTGAACGCGCAGAGGCTTGCCCGGCCCAACAAGGTGAGCCTGACCAACGAATTCCTCGAGTGTCCGGGGACGCATGCGATCCGCTAGAGGGCGAGTGCCGTCGTTCCCTTTGTCGCCACTCGGTATAGCTTGAAACAAGCTCATTCCGGGCACCTTTGCTGTGATTGACGAAGACATTCGTAAAGCACGACGCTTGCGGCAACACCCGCATTCAACGATTCGACCAGAGTTTTCTGAGGAATCGACACGACCTCGTCTAGTTCGCGCATGACAGCAGGTGGAAGCCCGGCGCCTTCGTTGCCAATGAACAACGCGATCCGGCCAGTGAGATTCGCCTTAGAGATTGGGGTTCCATTGTGCGAGGACGTGGCAATCAACCGACAATTCGCCGCCCGAAGATTTTCGACAGCTTCTTTCAATTTGATGCGTGCGGTGAAAAGACGAAAGAGCGAGCCAGCGGAAGCGCGCACTACCTTTGAGTTCCATCCACTCACGGTTCCTTCCGTGAGCAAGACCCCTCCCGCGCCGAAAGCCTCTGCAGACCGAAGGATCGTGCCGAGGTTTCCCGGGTCCTGAATTCCAGCAGCCACCACGATCGGCCCTCTTGTGTCACGAGAGATTACAGCGTTCAATTCGCCATGCTTCGGCAGATGTACAAGAGCGGCGACTCCTTGGGGAGCCTCGGTAAGCGCCGCTGATTGGAAGAGTGCATCGGGAAGCAAGAACGCTTCGACTTCTTTGGACAGCTGGGGCAGTATGTGCCTTGTCCGCTCGCCGGCAGCTTCGCTGAAGAACACCGCCCGGAAGCGGCATCCGCTACGAATCGCTTCATCAATGATCCGCACTCCCTCGATGGCAAAATAACCCTCGGGAGTTGGTTCCCCCTGGCGAAATGCGCGCCGTAGCTCCTTGACCAGCAAGTTGTGTCTTCCGTCAATTCGACGTAGAGGCGGGCCAGCTTGTCCTGCCGCGCGTTTCTCGGCCGTTTTCTTCACGCGTGCCTTTGCGATTCGATCCAAAACCAGCATAATACGCGACTTAGCCAGTCTGCTGGTGGACTTCCCGTGATATGTTTATTCTGCCTCCAAAATCTGAAATCCTGCGCAGGAAGGAATGGCCGTGCGTGCAGAAATCGTAAAAATCAATAACGATAATCCGGAGTTGTCGTTAGTAAAGTATGCCGCCGAGCAGATCCGTGCCGGCCAGGTCCTCGGCATGCCTACGGATACGTTCTACGGACTCGCAGCGGATCCGTTCAATTTGCGGGCTGTCGACCGTGTTTATGAGATCAAATCTCGCTCACGGCATAAACCGCTATCACTTCTGATCGAAAGCGTTGATCAAGCCGAGGAACTTGCCCATTCTCTGCCTCAGCCTTTCTTCGAGGTCGCTCGCAAGTTTTGGCCAGGTCCCCTGACAGTCATTGTTCGTGCCGGTTCCCGATTGCCGCTGAAGGTGACGGCAAATACAGGCAATGTTGCCTTGCGCGTGCCGGCGGCCAAGATCCCGCTGGAAGTGGTCAAGTCGGCCGCAATTCCCATTACAGCAACCTCCGCTAATCTTAGCGGCGCGACGGAATGTACCAGCGCCGATCAAGTCCGTACTCAACTCCAGGATCGGATTCCAATCATCGTGGACGGCGGTGAATCACCGCGCTCCGTCGCGTCAACGATTCTGGATCTAAGTGATCAGTCGATCGGATGGCGGATCATTCGCGAAGGCGCAATTCCGGCTGAGGAAATTTCGAAGTTTTTCGCTCAGGGGTGACGGATATCGCTGCCCGGCGAACACTCAAAACGTGGCCTGTTCGGATCGTCATTTACATCGGCGCCGCCGTCATTGTTTTCTATTGCATCACGCTCATCCGAGTCATCCGGGACGCTCATAAGCAAGAGTTGAGTCACGCTGATGCGATTGTCGTTTTCGGTGCAGCTGAATACGCCGGTAAGCCGTCCCCAGTCTTTCGTGCCAGGCTCGATCATGCGCTGCAATTGTTCAAGGAAGGTGTTGCTCCAGTCGTAATCACCACTGGGGGTTCCGGCGCGGATCCCGATTTCAGCGAAGGTGGCGTAGGCCGTGACTATCTGCTCAAGCGCGGTGTTCCGGAGACGAATCTTATTGCTGAAACCCAGGGTTCGGACACTGCCCATTCGGCCGAACGCGTTGGCGTAATCCTGCGGACGAATCGCATGAAATCGTGTGTGGCCGTGAGCGATCAGTATCACGTCTTTCGGATCCGGAAGCTTCTTGAGCACGAGGGCATCGTGACCCATGTCGCGCCGCGTCCAGATTCACGTCCACTCGGCCTTTGGCAAAGGATGTTGGCGGTTCTTCGCGAATCCAGCAGTTATTTCCTCTGGAAACTCCATCTGACGTAACAATTACCAGCCCATTCTTTCCCTGAGTGACGTGATGTGTGCAACGTGATGCCGTCCGTGCCAAGCATAAAGGCCTGTGTTTCTCTCGAGCGTCACTTCGCCCAGTTCTGGATGTCGGAATTTCTTTTTGAAATCTTCCGCCTTCAAGTCACGCAATACGACCACCCATCGCTTGTGGAGTGCTTCAAGAAATGCCAGTGACATCTCGACCGGCGCTGATTTCGCCTCCGGTAACTCCGCCCAGCGTTCCTCTCGGTAAGGTCGAATTGTGGGTTCTTCTTCCGTCAGCGCGAGTTTGAACCTGATGTAAGCATTCACGTGGCTGTCCGGCACGTGATGAATCACTTGTCGTACCGTCCAGCCCTCAGGACGATATGGGGTATCGAGTTGTTGATCGGATAACCCAGCGATCGCTGCGTGCAGCTTAATGGGAGCTTCTTCAATCTGGTCGATAAGGGATTGAATCTGCTGGAAGGTTAACGGACCTTGGAACTCAAATTTTCCAATCGGAAAGCGCAAGTCAGCCATTTAATCCTCAATTGAAACCGGGAATGGACTCGCATCCAAAGATGTCATTCGCAGAAGGAAAGACGCAAACCTTTCGGGCTGAACTTTCCTGAATAAAGTGAGAGAAAGACCTAGCGCAGCAGAGCGAGAATCCGAACTGGCCCTCTGGACCCCCCCGCCGTTTTCAGAGGAGCAGCCAAAGCAATTCCCCCCGATTGTGGAAGCGTGCTGAGATTGGCCACATTTTCCAGACTATAGGCGCCGCGCCTTAAGGTGTACTGATGAACTTCGAAGTTCTGAGATGGTCCGTAGTCGATGCTCATCGTGTCGATACCGAGTCCGACGACAGAGCGCGCATCCAACAGAAACTTGGCAGCATCCAGCGAAAATCCGGGGAAATGCATGGTTCCAGTGGAATCTGCGTTCCGATAATCCTTCCCTGAATTCCAGCGCGCCTCCCAGCCTGTCCTTGCAATGACAACTGCTCCCGCGGGTATTTGTCCATGGGAGCCTTCCCATTGAGCAATGTCACTTACTCCCAGCTGATAATCAGAGTTCAAGCGCACCTTGGAACTCACATCGATCAAGACCAATGGCGCGATCAATCGCTCCGCAGGGATTTGATCTATCGTCCAACTCCCAAGTGCATGGGAGGGAGCATCCATGTGTGTTGTTGCCGTTTCAATCGGCTTTATGTCGCCGAAGGCCTTGGCATTCAAGGTATGCGTAAGATCCAACACCCGAGTGAACTCCGGCTTCGCTTCGTCCGGGTGCTGACGCGCAAACAGCAGCAACGCTAAAGCGAGCGCGTATCCGACGATGAGAGTTTTGAAGCGCATGAACTTCAGGCAGTCTTTCGCGGCAGGCCTAGGAGGGGAAACCTGACCGGTCGAGAGGAAACTGGCTTATTCAAATTTGATTCTCGCTTTTCGTTCGGAGTTGCAGCAAGACTCATTGGGTCATGTACAAGCGAGGTGCCCGGCCCTCGCAACGGCCAGAGATGACTGGGTTTATGTCCTTCCGTCACCCCACAAGTTAGCCCGGTTGGTGCGCCAGCCGGTTTACAATAGAGTCATTCCAGAGAACCTGTCTTGAGAACGAGCCACTGATGTTCGGCCGCGACGAAAAAGTCTCTTCATTCCGCCTCACCGCGGTTCAGTACGTCATCCTCGGCATTTTCCTGATTTTGACTTACGGTCTGTGGCGGCTGCAGGTGATGCAAAGTGACATTTACACTTTGCAGGCCGAAAAGAATCGCGTTCGCAATGTGCCAATCCTGGCCCCACGAGGAAAAATCTACGATCGTGAAGGCCGGATCATCGTCGACAACTATCCATCTTTCTCCGCGCTGCTGCTTCGTGATTCCTCCCGCGACTTGAATGCCGATGCAGATCTCATCGCCAAGGGCTTGCACCTTGATGCGACCGAATTGCGTCAAAGAATTCGGAAATTCAATTCGCTGCCGCAGTATCAGCCGATCTTCCTGAAAGACGACATCACTCCTGATGAGTTGGCCTTTATCGAGGCGCACAGGAACGAACTGCCTGAGCTCGACACCATCATGGCGCACCGTCGCCTATATCCGCGAAACGGATTTATGGCGCACCTCATCGGCTATGTCGGCGAGGTAACCGACGAGATGCTCAATCAGCCTCAGTTTGAGCTCTACAATCCCGGAGATGTCGTCGGCGTTTCGGGAGTCGAAAAGCAATACAACAATCTGCTCATGGGTAAGAATGGTTCGCGCAGAGCGATTGTTGATAGCCGTGGGCGTGAAGTCGGCCGGCTCGACGAGACTAAGGCTGAGCCAGGAAGACAACTGAAACTCACGGTTGACATCGATCTGCAGGTCGCAGCCGAAGAGGCACTCGAAGGCAAAAATGGCGCGGTTGTTGCGATGGACCCGCGCACGGGCGAGATTCTCGCCATGGTAAGTCGCCCCACTTTCGATCCCAACCACTTCGCGATCAAGATTTCCAAAGAGGAATGGGTGAAGTTGGTCACGGATGAAAATCACCCTCTCCTGAATAAGGCAATACAGGCGCAGCTTGCGCCAGGTTCAGTTTTCAAGATCATCATGGCGACCGCGGGCATGCAGGAAGGCGTTGCTGAAGACATGCACGTGAACTGCGGTGGCGGCGCCACGTTCTATGGTCGCTACTTCAAGTGTTGGGTACTTGCAGAGCACCGGGTACACGGTCCTGTTGATATCAGCAAAGCCATTTATCAATCGTGTGACGTTTTCTTTTACACGCTGGCGGAAAAGCTGGGCATCCAGCGTATTGCTCAGTACGCGACGATGCTGGGCCTTGGACAGAAAACAGGTATCGATCTGCCCCAGGAAGCTTCCGGCGTGATGCCGTCCGAGGAATGGAAGATCCGCAACTTCAAACAGAAGTGGTATGCGGGCGAAACGATCTCCGTTGGAATTGGGCAAGGTGCCGTAGCAACAACCCCTATCCAACTCGCGCGTGCGATTGGAGCAATCGCTAGTGGTGGCACGATGCGGCGGCCGCATGTGATCTCGCCGCGCGATTTGCCTGCCAACATCATTCCCGCCTCGACTCCTGGAGACGAAACCCAGATTTCCATTGATCCGAAGAATTGGGAAATCATCACGGACGCCATGGCTAACGTTGTGTCGCCCTTGGGCACCGCGAACAGCGCTCATTTGCAGGGCATTGACTTTGCAGGAAAGACCGGTAGTGCTCAGACGATCAGCAATACTCTGAAGGCCAAGATGGGTGCGGTCGGCAAGTCCAAATTCAAGGATAACGGGTGGTTCGTCGGGGTAACTCCGCGGCGCAATCCTGAGATCGTCGTAGCCGCGCTGCTCGAAGAAGGTGAGCACGGATATCTGGCGGCCCGCGTTGCCTCGCAGGTGATTAAGGCCTACGTCGAGAAGCAGCGGCGTCAACCCACTAAGGTTGCAGGTTCGCCCGCAAAAACCGAAATCGGCGCTGTTTGGAGCACTCCAGATTCCGAAGGCGCAGACCACCTTCAAGGTGGACGCTTTTTCGTAGATCTCCCGAAGAAGCGCCTCTCGTTAGCGACCGCCGCACCAGGTATGCAATGAGGGGACTTGCTGCTGAGAACTGGTCAATGAGAACTGAGAACTGAACTTTCATGTCTCGTTACGTTTCATTCCGCGATTTCGATTGGTTTCTGTTCATCTTCGTCCTGCTTATTTGTGGGGTAGGCGTGATGGAGATCCGCAGCGCTACCATGCACACGAAGTTCGCCGGTGCTCACATCAAGCAGATTTATTGGGTGATGGGAGGTATCGCGGCCATGTTCATTATGAGCTTGTTCAACTATCAAGCTCTTTTGGACAAGGTGCATTGGATGTACATCGCCTCGGTTGCTTCGCTGATCAGCGTACTCATCTTTGGGCAGAAGTACCTGGGAGCGCGCCGTTGGATCAAAATGCCCGGCGGCGCTCATTTCCAACCCTCGGAGTGGGTCAAGCTTGTTTTGATCTTGGCAGTCGCAAAGTATTTCGCTGACCTCCACCATCGCAACGATCTGTCCTGGTCCGACTTCATCAAGGCAGGGATGATCGTCGGCGTTCCCATGCTCATGGTGCTAGCCCAGCCTGACCTTGGTACTGCTTTGACCTACTTGCCAATCGCCATTATGGGTCTTTTCCTTGGCGGTCTTAGGTTGAAGCAAGCAACCACCGTCCTCCTGCTTGCGGGCGCGCTCATGCCTATCGCGTTCTTCAAGGTCCTGAAGCCTTATCAGCAGGAGCGCCTAACCAGTTTCATGAACCCGGAAGCGGACAGGCAGGGCTCCGGGTATCAGGTCAATCAATCCAAGATTGCCGTCGGTTCCGGAGGAATCTGGGGCAGTTCCGAGGGATCCCAAACCCATCTCGCCTTCTTGCCAGTGCCCCAAACCGACTTCATTTTTGCGGCTTTCGCCGAAGAACACGGTTTTGTAGGAGCTTTGGCGGTGCTCCTGCTATACTTCATAGTGCTGATGCGTTTGACGCAGAACGCACAAACAGCGCCCGACCGCGCTGGGACGTTTCTGGTTATGGGTGTGGTGGCTGTGCTTAGCTTCCACATTCTAGTCAACGTAGGCATGGTGGTCGGCTTTATGCCGGTCACGGGAATTCCTTTACCGTTAATGAGTTACGGAGGGTCTTCCGTACTTTTTATATTCCTGGCGCTCGGGATGGTCATGAATGTCCGCATGCGCCGGTTTGTAAATTGACACGATATTTGCAGTGATGCGGTTCTGGTTAGAACCGCAATAAATTCGATTACGAGCGCCCTAGCGTAAAAGAAGGGCATTTCACCGGCAAAGGAACGTTGAGAGCCGGGCAGGATTGAAGCGGCGCCGATGGGCGGGTAACGGCCCCCTCAGTGGAGAGAGCGGTCACAAACCCAATCGAGCGCAGATTGCGACTAGTGCAGAAGATTTTTCAAGCTTGTGCCGAAATGCAGGTACCGGTTCCACCGGAACCCAGTCCGTCTGCCATTCGAGGCGGATCTGATCGCAGAGCTCCATCCCACAGCCTCCCACTCTCCTGTAGCTCCTGACCCGGGAAACGTCTGCCCCTCGGGGCAGAATCGGAGTACAGATGAACAAAGAACTATTTGTGTCTTCCACGCCTCACGAAACCAAAGTCGGTGTGGTGGAAGACGATCAGCTAGCTGAAATCTACCTGGAACGAGAAAACGAATACACGCTCGCAGGCTCTATTTACAAAGGCAAAGTTACCCGAGTTCTGCCGGGCATGCAGTCAGCTTTCGTTGACATCGGACTGGAGCGCGACGCCTTCCTGTATGTGTCCGATTTCATGGATCTTGAGCAGCAGGACGATGACCTCGATGAAGTAATTCCCACAGGCCGCACCGTCGAGCAAAAAAGTGGCTCTCGAACAAACGGCGCGCCGGTTGAAGAAGATCAAAGCGAGTCCTTAATCGCCTCAGACACGCAAACGGAGCCCGAACAAGGAAGCGCTCAGCCCTCACAAAATGAACAATCCCCGCGAGAGTATCGCGGAAGCTGGCGAGGAAGGGGCGGTCGCCGTCGAGGCCGTGGCAGAAGCTTCGATTCCCGTCGTCCGCGTTCGTCTGAGGTCGCCACAGCGGATAACTCAACGCGCAGCGATGATTTCACCCCACCTCCCGATTACGAGCCAATTTTGCTGCCTGGAGAGTCGATATCAAAATATCGGCGCCGCGCTGAGGCACAAGTTCCTGAGCAGAATAAAACAGAGCGATCAGCAGTCTTTGCGGACGATGAGCCGCTGTTCGCTACACAGTCGTCGGAGCCTCTCCGAGAACTTCACGGCGATGTACCGGTGACAGCTGAAATTGAAGAGCAGTTCGAAGAAACTTCCTCATGGGAAGGCGACGACGAAAGAGAGTCAATTCCTGAAATCCTGAAGGCCGAACCCGCAGTGGATGAGCAACTCGCTGAAGAGAGTGAGGAACAAGAAATCGCTGACGAGGCAGCGCAACCTTTTGTAGAAGAGCCTTTGACTTCAATTGATCCCGGACCTCCTATTGCTGCCGTTGGCACACTTGAAGAGGAAGAGATCGACGAGGAGGAAGCCGATATCGCCTCCTATGTCGAGGAATTGGAAGAAGATGCCACGTTCGAGGAACTAGAGGAAGAAACCCGGGCCGCAGAAGAACATCGCGAGCAGCTTTCTCAGATTGCTGCTTCCGAGGATTCGGGCTCCGAAACGCCAGCCTCTACCGCAGAGCCGCCGCTTGAATCTGCCACAGAATCAGAGGACGACGACAGCGAAGAGATCGAGTTGGAAGAAGCTCAAGCCGAAGCTGAGGCTTTAGTCGCAGCCGAGTCTGGAGATGGCGAGGTTCGCGCTGAACTTCGGGCTCCGGCGGAAACAGCAGGTTATACACAAAGGGCGCAAAGATCAGCTCCGGCATTCGATCGTCGTCGCGGACGTCGTGGTGGACGCCGCTTCCGTCGTCGCGAAAACACGGTGGTGCCGCAGATCTCCGATCTTCTCAAAGAAGGTCAGGAAGTGCTGATTCAGATCGCCAAGGAACCTATTGGTAAAAAGGGCGCACGGATCACGAGCCACATCGCTTTGCCCGGACGATTCCTCGTGTACATGCCGACGGTAAATCACACGGGTGTGTCGCGCAAAATTTCCTCCGACGAAGAACGGCTACGCCTGAAGCGCATCATTATGAGCGAGCGCGAAAATGGACAAGGTGGATTTATCGTGCGCACCGCTGCGGCAGGAGCTTCCGAAGAAGAATTGCGGGCAGATATTCGCTTCTTGAAGAACCTCTGGGCGGAAATCAAAACTCGTTCAGAAAACAGCAATTCGCCTGCATTGATCTATCACGATTTGAACGTTGTCGAGCGGGTCTTGCGCGACCAGGTAACATCGGACTTTTCTGCAATTTGGGTCGACACCGAGCAGGAGTATGAGCGAATTCTTCGCTTTGCGAACCGTTTTCAACCCGGGCTAGTGCGTCGAGTAAAGCTCTATACCAAAGAAACGCCTTTGTACGATCAGTTCGGCTTATCCGAGGAGATCAACAAAGCGCTGAAGTCGAAAGTGTGGCTGAAAAGTGGCGGCTACATCGTGATTAACCAGACCGAGGCGCTAGTCGCGATCGACGTGAACACTGGGAAATATGTGGGTAAGACTGCGCGTCTGGAAGACACGATTGTAAAAACCAACGTTGATGCGATCAAGGAAATTGTTCGCCAGATTCGGTTGCGTGATCTTGGCGGCATTATCGTAATCGATTTCATCGACATGGACGAGCGCCGCAATCGGCAGAAAGTCATGCAGGCCTTAGAAGAAGCTCTTCGAGCCGATCGGGCGCCTTCAAAGGTACTTCAATTTAATGATTTTGGCCTGGTGGCGATCACTCGCAAGCGAGTCAAACAATCCTTGGAGCGTACGATCGGTTCACCGTGCCCGTATTGCCAATCCACTGGCTACGTGAAGGCTGTCAACACGATTTGCAACGAGATTTACGTCGAAATGCGAAAGATGGCCAAGCACCTCGAGCATCAGGACGTGATGTTGCGTGTCCACCCTGACGTTGCAAAAGCACTGAAGACCAGCAACGGGAAATGGTTGAACGAGATGGAAGAGCTTACCAAGCGAACAATTATCGTGAAGTCTGATCCTGCAGTGCACCAGGAACAGTTTGATATCAACTGAGGTTGTGTTTCACAAGATTAGGCCAGGAGCATTCCTGGCCTTTTTTATTTTTGTTTTTTTGGGCGGTGGCGCGAAGTCTATGCGGAATCATTGTTTTCCCGGGTGCGCTAGCAGATTTACTGCTTGATCAGCGCGATCTCGCATCTTCTGTAGAGAAGCCTTTAGGGAGGCTGTCTGCTCAACAAGCCCATCTGCTTGGGCGGATGCGATAACGCGACCTGATTCTTCATTCAGAGTGCGGCCAATCTGGAGCAGGGTTGCTAATGCATCTGCTCGTAACTTCCAGAGCGAAGCTGAGCCGTGCGACCGGCGCATCTCCTCCATCTCGGAAGTCATCCTCGCGAGCACTGCAACGATTCTTATCAGTGTACGATTCACCAGCGTCTGCGAATCTTTTCGATCCTCGCTATCCGCACCGTAGGCATCGACTTCGGCCGTGCTCAGCGTCAGGTTGAAATAGCGCATCGGCACGACTTTGCGCACCTTCACGTCAGCAACGCGGACGAAAATCCGAATTGACTCGATCACTCGCGCGAGGCGTGCCTCTTCAAGAGATATTTGCTGCGAACTTACGGCAGACGCCACATATTGGCGCGCAGGGGCCGCCGCCACAGCCGCTCCGCTGCCACGCATAGGGATTACGTGAACTCCGCCGCGATTGCTCGCGAAACTATCAGTCATTGCAGATCGCCGGATCGGCGGTCTGCGCTCCAGCTCTTTCTTGAGTCTCGAGACCCGGCGAAACTTCTCGAGTGCAGCCGCATAGTCCACCTTCAGCAACTCGCTGGGCTCAAGCGCCGCAGCGTGTTCCACTGTAACTTCAACTCCATCAACCGTGCTCAAGATGGTCCCGCCCAATCCTTCCAGGGTCTTGGCAAAATCCTTGATTTCCTGTGCTGCGCCACGAAAAAGTTCGTCGAATCGGCCGCCGAAGGTAGCGTTATACGGAGCGATTGTGGCCAAAACACCTGGGTGATAAAAGGAATCTCCAAAATCAGCTTTCAGCTTACGCACGCGCTCGATAATTCCTGAATCAATGAGAGCGTTGAAGTCGCGAAAGGAATCTGCCTCCTCCTGCAGGGGACCGAATCCACGCAATAGTTGGATATCTTCTTCGGAAAGCGATGGTGTTTCAGAGTCCGCCAAAATTTCCAGAAGTGCGATTTCAAAAGGCGACAACGGAAGTGCGCCATCCAGTCCATAACCGCTTGTCTCCCACTGTCCGGGGACGCGAGGATGCCGGTACAAGAAAGTCCCCACTAAATCCGTCTTGTCGCGATTACTTTCTGAAAAATTTCGTGTGCGGACGAAATAGCGAATGAGCGCTTCCGCGATCTCTGGATCGGTTTCGGGGGTGAGTGCCTGGCGCAACATGGCTGGGGTTACCGCCATGTCGAGCACCTTCAACCATGTCTGCATCTCCGCTAGCGTTTGTCGTATATCAGCTGTTTCGCTGCTGACATACTCCCGCTCCAACGTACGTGGGGTCGGTACCAATGCGCCTAGATTGTCGCTAAGGAGCTTTTGGTAAAAGCTCTGGACCGTTGCCAACAGCGCTAGTTCCCACTTCGGATCGTCCGGCACCAGGGTCTCCCACTACCAAAGACACACAGCGGCACACCTTTACCTGTAAGGAAAATATCAGTTATGCCACAGGGTGAGGAGTGCAGCCATGGGTGCAAGGGTTACTAAAGTGTGGACTCCTCGAATGTTCAAATCCGAGTACGCGACGGCGTTGACTTGCTAACGTCCTGATTTCAAGATGGCGCGATTCGGTGACACTGCAGGAAAACTTACTCACCTGTCGCTTCTGTTCCTTTTACTCGTTTGTCTCGGTGTTCAAAAACTAAGCCATGCAAAAATCTGGAGGCGAGTGCCGCTAATTACAAGCATTTTCTTCAAGAACGATTCCTAACCATGTCGGACGTGGGGCTTGTTTGAAAATGTTCGCGTCGCTCCAGAGCTGCGAGCAGTTCTTCTAACAAAATATTGAGTCGCGCAGGATTAGTTTCCTGTAACACCTCTTCGCAAATAACGCGCCAGTCGCGACGCTTGTTTTCATTCATAGAGATGTTCCTCATCGTAGCGTTCACTCCGAGGAGAATGCATTCTTATTGCCAGCTTCCAAGTTCTTGAAAACACGAAAACCGAGGCCGGCTCATGATGTAGGTTAGGCGCGAATACGGAGTACAAACGTCAGCAGTAAAGGCCTCATATCGGCTGGTCTACAGGAAATTCCGGACGACGATTCACAAAAGAATCATTCTGGCGACACGGAAAGAAAGAAAACTAAGGATGACTAGTTTGTAGATGACGCAAGGATTCAATCGAAAACAACAGTCTTGTTCCCATAAAGAAGGACACGATTTTCGACGTGCCAGCGCACGGCACGGGAAAGAACAACCTTCTCCAGATCGCGTCCCTTCTGAACCAAATCCTCGACGGAGTCTTTGTGAGAAATGCGCACCACGTCCTGTTCGATGATGGGACCATCGTCGAGAACTTCGGTTACATAATGGCTGGTTGCACCGATCAGCTTCACTCCGCGAGCGAACGCCTGATGATAAGGTTTCGCGCCGATGAAGGCGGGTAGGAAGGAGTGATGGATATTGATGATTTTTTGCGACCCGAATGCGGCAATAAATTCATTCGATAAAACTTGCATGTATCGGGCTAGCACAATGAAGTCACACCGATATTTTTCGAGCAGAGATCGCTGCTCCAATTCATTTTGGCGCTTGGACTCTTTTGTTACTGGGATGAGAAAGTAAGGTATTCCGTAAAAATCAGCCAAACGTTTGTTGTCAGGATGATTCGAAATAATCAGCGGAATGTCGCACGCAATCTCGCCGATTTTGTGCCGATAGAGCAGGTCTACCAGGCAGTGATCAAACTTCGAGACCATGATCGCCATTTTCGGGCGATAACCGGATCGAGCCAACCGCCATTCCATCCCAAACTTGTCCGCAATCGGTTTGAACTGAACGCCAAACGCAGCGAGATCCAGATCAAACTCGCTCGGATCAAACTCAACTCTCATTAGAAATAAATTGGATCCCTCGTCCGCGTGCTCATCCGCATGCAGGATATTGCCGTTATGCCGATAGACAAACTCCGCGATCGACGCAACTACTCCCTTTTGATCGGGACAACTAACCAGCAAGATGGCAGAAGGTTTCATGGGAGTGTTAGGGTCGCCGAGTTAGTGCCAACAGTACGCGTCGATTGAGTGTACGACGATGCTCGATTCAGGCCAATCCAACCATCTGACGGCTGATCACTTTACTTCAATTTCTTCACATCTTTCAGAATCTCTTTCGCTGCATTCGCTCCCGAGCCACCGGTCAAACCCGATCCGGGATGCGTCCCGTTTCCACACATATACAGGTTCTGAATTGGTGTGCGGTAGCGTGCCCAGTCCAGCAGCGGACGCATGGTGAAGAACTGATCGAGTGCCAATTCCCCATGGAAAATGTGCCCGCCTGTCAGCCCGTATGTATTCTCCAAATCCTTGGGCGTAATGATCTGATGACTCTCAATCAACTGCGGAAGGCCAGGCGCATATTGTGACAGTGTTCGAACCACTGTTTCTCCCAGCGCCGCTCTTTGTGCATCCCAGTCTGCACCTTTGAGCTTGTACGGTGCGTACTGCATGTAAATGGACATCACGTGTTTGCCGGTTGGCGCAAGTGATGGATCCGTCAAGCTTGGAATCGTCGCTTCCAGATACGGCGCTCGTGAGAAATTCCCATATTTCGATTCATCGAAGGCGCGCTCGAGATAGTCGATCTCATAACCGATCTGAATTCGTCCCTGCAGTGCATTTCCGTTCGCAGAGGCCTTCAGGGCAGGGAACTCAGGCAAGCTAGAAAGCGCTAGGTTCACCTTGGCGACGGTGCCCATTGAGCGATAGTTTTTCACTTTCTGCACGAAGTCTGGCGAAAGATGAGTGGGATCGACCAAATTCAACAATGTTCGCTTGGGATCAGCATTCGAAATGATGGCACGCGCCGTAATCTCATCGCCGTTCGCGAGAATTACTGAGGTCGCAATCCCATCTTTCACCCTAATCTCAGCGACATCCGCTCCTGTATTGATCTCTGCACCCGCCTGCCGGGCTGCAGCAGCCATTGCTTGGGTGATCGCTCCTGCTCCCCCTTGCGCGAACTGCGCGGAACCGGCCGGATGAGAATCTGCCGCCGCACGGATCAACAACACCAGCGCACTCCCTGCAGACCACGGACCCAGAAAGGTCCCGAATATTCCTCTCGCCGCAATCGTTCCACGCAGCAGTTCCGATTCAAAGAACTCCGATGCGAGGTCCGCCACGGCCATTGGCCCCCAGCGCAGGACTCGGTACATGTCTTTCCGTCCAAGGTTGCGGATGCCGCGGCCTGTTTGCAGCATCCCCCAGAGATCGCCTGTGCTGGGCTTATCAATATTCGGAGGCGTCATCGCTAGCGCCTGCCCGATCACCTTCCCGATTTTGCCAATCGACGCCTCAAAGTCGAGATACCCCTTTGCATCTTTCTGTGAGTTCTTCGCGATCTCTTCTGCGGCGCGTTTGCTGTCGTGATACAGCAGCAAAGACCTGCCATCCGGCGCTATGGACGCCACCGCAACTTCTGGATTCGTGAATTTGAGCCCATGCTTCTCAAGTTGCATGTCGCGTACGACATCAGCACGAAGTGGGCCGGCAGTATGCGAGAGAATTGGACCACGGAACCCAGGATGGAATTCCTCTGTAATTGCGGCGCCGCCGACTTGAGGGCGACGCTCCAGCACCAGAGGCTTTAACCCCGCCTTTGCTAGATAAAAGGCTGTGACAAGCCCGTTGTGGCCGCCACCGATGATGACTACATCGCGTTTCTCGGCCATGGCTAGGCGGCTCCCTTCACATCTTTCAGAATTTCGATTGCAGCCAGCCTTCCATTCGCGCCCATGATGCCGCCACCCGGATGCGTCGCCGATCCACACATGTACAGGTTTTTGATTGGCGTGCGGAACTGTGCCCAACCTGCCACCGGACGCAGGAAGAACAACTGCTCTAGCGACAACTCCCCTTGAAAGATGTTGCCTTCGCTTAATCCAAACTCGCGTTCGAGATCGAGCGGCGTGACCACTTGCCGATGCAGGATGATGTCCTTGATGTTCGGCGCGTACTCCGCAATGGTGTTGACAACCGTATCCCCGAACTTTTCTTTTTCCGTGTCCCAGTCCAATCCGGGTGCCAGCTTGTACGGTGCATATTGCACGAAGCAAGACAAGACATGCTTTCCTGGAGGCGCCACTGACGGATCCGTTAATGACGGAATGACCATGTCGATATAAGGCCGCGTCGACCAGTGACCATACTTAGCCTCGTCGTACGCGCGTTCCATGTATTCCACGCTAGGCGAGATCGACATCGCGCCCCGCAGATGCGCACCCTCTCCGGGCATGCATTTGAAATTCGGCAGTGCATCGAGCGCCATGTTCACTTTGCCCGAAGATCCACGGTACTTGTATCGCTTCACCGACTCGATGAACTCATCCGACAGATTGCCGGGCTCCATGAACTCGATGAATGTGTGTCGCGGATCAACACTCGAGGAGATCACATCCGCGTAAATCTCTTCACCACTCTGCAGAACCACGCCTTTGGCCCTGCCACCCTTCACCAGGATTTTCGTAATACCCGACTTTGTTCGAATCTCTGCGCCAGCCTCGCGTGCTGCATCGCCGATTGCATTCGAGATCGCTCCTGTGCCGCCTCGAGCGAATCCCCACGCGCGGAACGCGCCGTCAATCTCACCCATGTAGTGATGAAGGAGCACGTAGGCTGTACCCGGCGACCGCACACCCAGGAATGTTCCAATAATTCCGGAGGCTGACATCGTGGCCTTGAGCACATCGGTCTCAAACCACTGATCGAGGAAATCGACCGCGCTCATGGTCATGAGCTGCACTTGGTTGTATTTGTCCTCTCCCGTCAAACCCTGGAAACGGCGTCCGAGAAATAGAAGTTTGCTGAGCTCCCGCGGATTGAGTGTCGCCGGATCGGGAGGCACCATCCCGAGGATCGGCTTCACGAACCGGCACATTGCCTGCATCGCTTTGCCGAATTCTTCGTACGCCTCTGCGTCGAGCTTCGAATGCCGCGCAATCTCACGACGCGTTTTTCCATGATCATTCACGCGCCAAAGGTAATCGCCGTTCGGCATCGGAGTGAAGGTGCCATCGAGGGGAAGGATCTCAAGTCCGTGCCGCGGTAGATCGAGGTCGCGAATGATCTCCGGTCGCAACAAAGAAACAACGTAGGAGCACACTGAAAACTTGAATCCCGGGAAAACCTCTTCCGTAACGGCCGCCCCGCCCAGGACGTGTCTGCGCTCCAGCACAAGAACTTTCTTGCCGGCTTTTGCTAGGTAAGCCGCGTTAACAAGGCCGTTGTGGCCTCCACCAATGACAATGACGTCGTATTTCTTTTCGTTCGGCACGGCGTTCTTCACCCCAATTCAAATCGATTGATGCGGAAGGGAAATTCCGAGAAAAATGACTCGCTATTCTATCCAGAACTCCTGATTTTGTCTGCTAATTTGCGCGTTTTGTGACCGAAAGTCATCACATCGAATCCGGTTGCCGGGAAATGCCCTGGGTGAATATAATCCGCGTTCGCCCACTTTGTGCGAACATCGGCGTTCGTCCTGAATGGTTGCAGTTTGATCAAAGGTACGGACAACAAAGTACATCAAGATTTTCAGAACTGCACGCGAGGTATTGTCTTGCCAGTTGGAACTGCGTTTCACGAGAGAACGTTGGCGCTATGCCATAGCCTGAATTACCGCGAGTGGTCCGGATACTACACGGTCAGCGTTTATGAAATGCATCATGAGCACGAGTACAACGCTATTCGCAATGCGTGCGCGCTCATCGACATCTCGCCACTTTACAAGTACCTCATCACCGGCAAGGACGCCACCAAGCTCGTCAACCGCGTTATCACGCGCGACATCAACAAAGTGAAGGTTGGACAAGTCATCTACTGCTGTTGGTGCGATGAACAGGGAAAAGTCATCGACGACGGAACTATCACGCGCCTCGAAGAGAACACCTATCGCTGGACCGCCGCGGACCCGAGCCTTCGCTGGTTTCGACAAAACGGCCTCAACATGGATGTCCAGGTCGAAGACATCTCCGAGCAGGTCGCTGCACTAGCGCTTCAAGGACCCACATCTGCCAAGCTGCTTAAGATCGTTGCCGACGCCGATATCACGAACCTGAAGTATTTCCGCAAGACCAGCGGCAAGATCAATGGCATTCCAGTCGACATTTCGCGCACCGGATACACCGGCGACCTCGGATACGAAATCTGGATGCCGTGGAACGATGCCGTCAAAGTCTGGGACGCCTTGATGGAAAAAGGCCGACAGTTCGATATCCACGCTGCGGGTATGCTTGCGCTTGATGTCGCCCGCGTCGAAGCAGGCCTGCTTCTGATCGAAGTCGATTACACCAGTTCGAAAAAAGCCTTGATTCCTTCGCAGAAGTATTCTCCATTTGAACTCGGCTTCGGCAAAATGGTCCATCTTGAGAAAGAAAATTTCATCGGGAAGACCGCGCTCGCGAAAGACGCGAAGAACGGCGTCGCACGGCAACTGGTCGGACTCGAAGTCGATTGGGTCGAAGTCGAAGAGCAGCACGACAAATTTGGACTCAGTCCTGCTGCGCCATCGCAAGCCTCTCGTGTTCCCGTGCCCGTTTATGCTGGCGATCGCCAGGTTGGAAAAGCCACGACCACCGCATTCTCTCCACTGCTGAAGAAGTTGATTGCCCTGGCAAGCGTCAACACCGAGCACTCGAAAGTCGGCACGAAACTGCAAATGGAATTGACGATTGAGGCCCAGCGGATGAAAACCACGGCCACAGTCGTGCCGATACCATTCTTCAATCCGAAGAGAAAAACGGCAACGCCGGTGTAGGGGATCCTGACGTTTGTTGGATCCGCGGACGCTAAATACTTTTGGGCTTGTCCGGATCGTTAAGATCACTTTGCGCTCTCGGCGAATTCTTTGCGCACTTTGCGGTTAGAGGTTTTTCTTTTGGTGCAACGGATCCCATCGCGTATTTAATTCTTGGCTGCTCTTCTCTTTCCCGCCCAATACAGCCACGCGCCGATCCCCACCAAAACCCCTGACAGCCCGACGATCTTCACGACTGCGAGTAGTTTGTTCGGTTCATCCGGCGGCGGCAGCACCGATAACAGAATCGTGAATACTGTCGTTCCCAACCCCACGAGCGCAACCATTCGCGCCACCGGTTTTCCTCCGGGAACGCGAATCACTTCCGGTCCGGCAGGTTCGTTCTGCAATTTGAACATCGAAGCGAACAGGTAAAGATAAGGAATGAAATACGTAATCACTCCCATGCTTACCAGCACGTCGTAAGCTCCCTTAATCCCCGTTCCTGCTTGCCCTAGAAAAATAAACAGTACACCGAACGCCCACTGCGTAAGCAATCCGACCCACGGGGTCTTCCATCGCGGATGCAATTTCCCAAACGCGGCCGGAAGGTATCGATCAATGCCAGCCACAAACGGAAGTCGCGCCACGGCAGCGAGGTATGCTCCGGCAGCACCGACGTTGCTCAACGCGATCAAGAAGGCTGCGAACGGAATCACACTTTCAAATCCCACCCGATGCGCCGTCGCTGAAATTGCCTGCATCAGCCCTGCCAGCGTGCTGACTTCGGACGGCGGCAAGGCCAACATCACGCTAATCGTGCCCACGATGTAGACGATTGTCACAGTCACGCCGGCAGAAAACAGAGCGCGCGGAATTGCCCTCCGCGCATTCTTGATCTCATCACCCATCAGCGATGCCGTCTCGCATCCTGCGAACGCATAGATCAGCACCGACCAAAAAATCATGTCATTCAGCCGCGTGCTCGGAACCATCGAGTGCAAAGTGAATGTCGTTGCCGCACCGTACATCCGCCAGGCGAATATTCCCATCGCGATAATGATGCAAGCGGGAATCCACATCGCGACCGCACCGATGTTGTGCAACCAGGTGCCAACATCCAGCCCAAAAACGTTAAGCACCGTCGCGACCGTGAGCGCTATCAACGCAAACAGAATGTAGAACGTGGTGTTCGTCGAGAGATGTCCCCATGCATCCTGTCGGATGTAGAGTGCATTGCTGGCGGCGAAGTACAGCACGGCAGGGAAGTAAGGCAGGTTGCAAGTCCAGTACGTCCAGGCACTCATGAACCCGGAAAAATCGCCGAAGGCTTTTTTTGTCCAGACGTAAATTCCGCCTTCGTTCGGATAACGCGACGAAAGCTCAATGACAGAGAGCGCAAGTGGGGTATAGAAGAGAAGCCAGGAACCAATCCATATCACAATCGAACTCGGCCCGGCGGCGGCTGCCGTGGCGATCCAGCGCAAGCTGACGCCGGTCACGACGTAAAACAAGAACAGATCGCGAAAGCCTAGTACGCGTTTCGGACGATTCGGGTCTTCCGCTTCCGCAATGGAAACGCCCGGCCCGAGCACCCTAATCTCTTCTGTAGAAGTCTCGCGTGGTGTGGAATCGGCCAAGCCCGTGTCCCAGGGTCATCGAGGCAGAGCCTCGGAAGCAGTCACGATACTGGCCATAGGGCAGGCCAGCAAGTGAAATCAACATGTACCAAGCTGCATACAGCTAGCACTAGCTACTGGCCATGAGCTACCTTCTGCCTCCGAGCAACGACCCCAGCACGCCTCGCACAATCTGCCGACCAACGGAACTGCCGACTGCTCTTGCAGTGCTCTTCATCATGGCTTCGACGAGAGTATCGCCACGCCGGCCACCTCCGCTTCCTGATGGAAATCCAAGGTTCGGAAACCAGCTGCCCGACGATGATGTTGCTGTTCCTTGATTCTGTGCAGCGGCCGGCGCCTCTTCCGCTCGCGACTTCAATCGTTCGTATGCGGACTCACGATCGACCACTTTGTCGTACACGCCGGCGACGTTCGAGTTCGCCATGATTTGTTGCCGTTGTTGCGGTGTGATCGGGCCGATCTGGCTGTGTGGCGGACACACCAGCGCTCGTTGCACGATTCCCGGAGTACCTTTTTCATCGAGGAATGAAACAAGCGCTTCGCCAACGCCGAGCTCTGTGATGGCCTTCTCCACGTTCAGCTTCGGATTCACTCGAAATGTCTGCGCCGCTGCCTTCACCGCTTTCTGGTCCATCGGGGTAAAGGCGCGTAGCGCATGCTGTACACGATTCCCCAGTTGTCCCAGGATGATCGCAGGTACATCCATCGGATTTTGCGTGACGAAATAAACGCCCACGCCCTTCGAACGGATCAGCCGCACGACCTGTTCAACTTTTTCTTGCAGCATTGACGGCAGATCATCAAACAGCAAATGCGCTTCATCGAAGAAAAACACCAGTTTTGGTTTTTCCGGATCGCCTACCTCAGGCAGCTTCTCGAACAACTCGCTCAACATCCACAGAAGAAGCGTTGCATACACTTTCGGTGATTGCAGCAGCTTATCCGCAGCCAGAATATTCACTATGCCGTTACCGTTCGAATCGGTTTGCATCAGATCGTCGAGATTGAGAGCCGGTTCCGCGAAGAACTTGTCTCCCCCTTGCTGCTGGATCGCCACCAATCCGCGTTGAATTGCCCCAATCGAAGCCGCAGAAATGTTTCCATACTGAGTCTGATATTGCGATGCATTCTCACCGACGTGCTGCAACATCGCTTGTAGATCTTTCAAATCCAGCAGCAGCATCCCGCTGTCGTCTGCGATCTTGAACACCAGCGTCAGCACGCCAGATTGCGTGTCGTTCAGATTCAGCAACCGACTGAATAACAGCGGCCCCATTTCAGACACTGTCGCCCGCACCGGATGCCCCTGCTCGCCGAAAACGTCCCAGAACGTCGCCGGCGCTCCGACAAATCCGAAATCTTCGAGCTTAAGTTTCTTCACGCGCTCCGCAATTTTCGGATTGTCTTGTCCCGCTTGGCTGATACCCGAGAGATCCCCCTTCACATCCGCAGCGAAAACGGGAACACCGATACGGCTGAATGCTTCAGCCATGACCTGCAAAGTGACTGTCTTGCCAGTGCCAGTTGCGCCGGCGATCAGGCCGTGGCGGTTCGCCATGCCGGGCAGGAGATACAAAGGTTCGTCGCTTTGCGCAATCAAAAGAGGATTAGGCATTCAATAATCTCCAAAAGTTATTCGGCTGTTTGGCGCTTCTTTGCCGAAGCTTTCCAGTACAAATATCCCGGAATTCCCAGCAATACGATCGCAGCGCCCGCCAAGGCCTCTTTCGGGCGCGTGATGATCGTGTTTAGCGTCCATGCGCCACCAGCAAGAACATAAAGGGCCGGTATCCACGGATACCCCACACACCGTACGGGTCGCTCAATGTCCGGATGTTTCCGTCGAAGGATGAATAGCCCGATCACGGTCATCGTGTAAGACAGAACCATTCCAAAAATTACGTAGGTATAGAGCTGGTCATACCGTCCACTCATCGTCAGGATTGCCGCCCATATCCCCTGGCCGATCAAACTGAACGCCGGCGTGCGCCACTTTGGATGTACCTTGGCCATGCTTCTGAAGAAGGCTCCATCCTGCGCCATTGCCATGTACACGCGCGCGCCCGATAGCGTGCACGTGGCCGCTGCGCTGAAGCACGAAATCGCAATCATCGCCGATAACCAGAATGCGGCCTGCGGAGAGAACAGCGCCGCCGCCGCAGCGTGAGCAATTGTTTCGTGTCTAGCGATCTCGGACAACGGCATCGCATATACGTAAGTCATATTCATTGCGATATAAATCGCAGCCACGGCGAGGATGCCGAGCACCATCGCGCGTGGCACATTCCGCTCAGGGTTTTTCACCTCGCCGGATACCCACGTGATGTAAACCCAACCGTCATACGCCCAAAACACTGCAATCAACCCGACACCAAAGGCGGAAATCCACGCACCTGGACTCAATCCCATGCTCAGTCCACCGGTACCTGCCAGACTGAAATGCGACCAACTGCCTTTTCCAATTGTGAATCCGAGCAGCACGAACGCCGCCATCGCCGTAAATTTTGTCCACGTGGAGACGTTCTGAAGTAGCGCTCCCCAACGCAATCCGAAGACGTTCACCAGCGTCAGAATGACGATCAACAGTAGTCCTACGAGATGTGCGCGTGTAACCGTAATGCCGATGAATGTCGTAACGACGTGCTCTTGAGAAATCACCGGGACGATCTGTCCCATGTATGCGGCTGACGCGACTGCTAGCGCTGCGATCGTTCCGCCATTCGCCACACTGAACAGCATCCAGCCGTACAAAAATCCGACCAGATCTCCGTACGCTTCTCGGAGATACACGTACTGACCGCCCGAGTGCGGGAACATCGACCCCAATTCTGCAAACGCTGCGCAGGCGAACAGCGATACCACTGCGCCAGCGACCCACACGCCGAGAAACAACGCAGGATTCGGCAGCGGCCCCGCGATGTCTTTCGCCGTCAGGAAAATCGAGGAGCCAATCACGCCGCTGACCAGCAGCAACACGGAATCAAGCAACGAGAGCCCACGAATCAGGCTTGGTTGCGATGATTTTGTTTGATCCTGGGTAGGAGGTGCAGCAACTGGGGAAGGGTCCATGGGTTATCCGATTCCGAGTTCGTCCGGAGATTCAAGCGGCGTACCGCAGCGCCTGCAAATGACCGCCGCACAATCACCACACGTCAACGGGTCCATCACTTCTTCCGCGCAGGTTGGGCAGTAAAGTACCTGCGATTCGGGCTTTTCTCCCTTGGGCTCCGATGACATAAACACAGGACTGTAGCATACGCGGGTCCTTCCGCCGTGTCTGCGGTGGCAGGCGCGTTCATGTTAAAAAAGGTGATGTTTAAAATCGATTGCTGATCGCATGACACCCGACGAAGCGCTGCAACTCGAATTCAATCGCTGGGCCGAAGCTGGCGAAGGCCCGAAGATGGAGCAACACCATCTCGACATCACCATGAAGACTCTGCGCCTGATGGATTTGCGTCCGGGAGAACGGGTGCTCGATCTAGGCTGCGGCTCTGGTTGGGCGTCACGCTTGCTGGCGCGACTGGTGGGCGATGGGCCCGAGGGATTTGGCCAGGTTGTTGGTCTGGACATTTCCGACGAAATGGTGCGTCTTGCACGCGCATCATCGAAAGACTTCGAGAACATCCTATTCGTGCAGGGATCTGCGTCGAAGATTCCTTGGGAAGAGAATTTTTTCGATAAGGTGCTCTCCGTCGAATCGTTCTACTACTACCCAGACCAGGATCGCGCGCTTCTGGAACTCTTCCGTGTTCTCGCTCCGAAAGGCCGTCTGTTCATTCTCATCAATCTCTTCAAAGACAATCCTTACTCGCTACAGTGGGTCGACAAGCTAAAAGTGCCAGTGCATGTTCGCTCGGCGGCAGAATATGCTGAGCTTTTCAAAGCACATGCGTTTGACAAGATAGAGTGGAAGCTGATTCCCGACGATACGCCGACACCCGACGACTACAAGACAAAATCATTCAATAGCCTTGATGATCTGCGAGCGTTCAAGAAAACAGGCGCGCTGCTTTTGATGGCATCCAAACCCGACCTGCGCACACCGGCGCCGGGCTACACGATCTATTGATGCGATAACTTCGTCGAAAATGCGTTGATATCACCGGGCTGCGAGTTCTGTGAACATCCCCCGTCGCCGATCCTGAATCGGCAATTGGCAATCGACAATTGCAATCAGATTGAGTCATCGTCGTCGTCGCGGTCACCATCCCGATCATTCCGGTCAATGCTCTTTGCCGGACTCATCGGCCGATTGTCGTTGGCGTGCAGGATTTCAATCCGTCCATTGACATTCGATAAGTGAATCTCGGTTCCGCCCCCGCCAAGTTCGCCATTGAGAGACCGTCCTACCATGTGCTTCGCGACTGGCAATCCGAAGTCGTTTGAAATACCTCCAGATACTGTGGACGCCTCGACACGCGCCTTCGCGTCCGAAGGCAGAGTCAGTTTCAAACCGCCGTTAACGGCACTCAGTTCAACGCGCGAAGAAGACACCTGCCCGACACTAGCATCCAGTTGTCCGTTCACAGTGCTGAGTTGAACGCGACCGGAAAGGTCACGGGCTTGGAGCAGACCGTTTACACAAGAAGCCTTTACATCCCCCGCTATGCCTTGCAAATCGAGGGCGCCATTCACTAGGCTGATTTCATCCAGTCTCGCCTGTTTCGGTACAGTGAGCGTGTACTCAACGCTCGCCGGATTGTCGTGATCGTCGTTGGTGAAGTTATGGTCGTGTTCCGGATACTTCGTACGAATTGATAAGGAGTTCGCGCTTGCATTGACTTCGATTTTTGATTCGTCGAGGCGTTTCTTGTTCCATGCGCTCTTCACCGCGTCAACCTTTACCTCGTTGCGGTCCCACGCGCTGATGTGCACTGGGCCATTGATGTTTTCAAGTTCAATGCGTCCTCTATCCGAGAGTGGGTAAGTTTGATGGAATTCCTCCGTGAGCTTGCCTTCAAATCCGTGTGCAGTCCCAGCAAAAAGCAACAAAGCAGAAATCGCACCGAGTACGGAACCCATCCAGATCTCTTTTCTCTCTCGCCGCATAACGCCTCCAATGCGGTTTAGACGAAACAGTTGTTAATTGGTGAGTGGAATTTAGCGAGCTTGAGGCGTACCTACTAGCGACCAGGCACTATCTACTAGCTACTTCTTTTCTATCCGCCTCATTGATCAAAAACACCGCCAAGATCGTGATTTCCGGATCGATTGGATGTCGGTAGCGCGCGTGTGGAAAGACTAAGTAGTAAACGGCCGGGTAGCAGAGCAAGAGCCACAAGAAGAGCCAAGCATGAGGTTTACGTCGCCGCAAAGCGCGACCGATTCCCCAGATCATTAAAATCGACGTTGTAAAAAACAGCGCTTCCTTGAAGGGCGCGACCCATGGGTTGTCATATGATTTCGGAACACCGTACCAGTAGTAAGTGAACCGCTCCATGCAAACGATCAAAAACCGCCCTGGATGCGATTTGATCCAAGCTAACGCTTCTTGCTTTCTTGACTCCACGTAGGCAAGTTCGCCCATTCGTTCGTACTTCGCAGCTTCAAGTGTGTTCTGGGTCGGATGCAGGAAGAACATCCATGTCCCATTTGCGTTGGGCCCATTCCCCATGCGCAGTTCGGCACCGAAGTTGGAACGGATGAAGACAGGCCGTCCGAACACGTGGTAGTTGCGCACCAGCCAAGGAGCGATGCACGCAAAGAATAGCAGGGAAGCAAGCACAACCCCAGCGAGCGATTTCTTGCCTGCTTTAGAACGCCGATACCATGCATAGAGTCCTGAAGCCGGCAGGAATGACAGCAGCACAGGACTGTTCAACGCAGCAACTCCCCAGAGCAGTCCAAACGCAGCCCAAGGCCTCCACCCTTTTCGCTCTTCGAAAGTGATCGCCAGCCAGAAAATCGTTGCGATCAGAAGCGCCGAAAGGCTCGTCTCCCACACCCATTTTGTGCACCAGTAGATCACGTAGGGCATTAACGCCCATGTCCATGCGGAGCCAACCGCAACGCGCTCGCTAAAGCATCGCCTTGCGATCAGAAATATCGGAATACACGTCAACGCAGACCAGAAACTGTTGATCGTGAGCAGAGTGAACGCAGAGAACCGAGTGTAGATTCCGAAGAGCTTGAACACGCCTGCGATCAGAAAAGGAGTGAGAGGAGGCTCCCAGGCGGTGGGCCCAGTGACACTATGAAAGGGATTTGAAAATCCATATCCGCGCGCGAGTGATTCCGCGATTCGCCCCATCTCCCAGCCGAACCCGAAATTCGATTCACTGGTGCGGAACTTGTAGGTATGTAAAACGAGGATGGTAAGAATGCGAAGGCCGAAGGCGATCACGAACATCCAAAAAAAAGATGTGCGAATGCGGGACCAGCAGTTGGCGAAAGGCCTCTCAGTCATGCGCTCCGATCACTTGTATATGATCGGGCGCACACGAGCAATACGATGGCTGAGTCCGTGTTCTATTGGCCAGCCAGTTTTTCGAGCGCTGCCTTGTTGCGTATCACCAGGGTCGCTCCAGTCTGCTCAATCACGCCTTGCTTTCTAAAGTCTCCCAGCAAACGCGTGATCGTTTCTCGAGAAGATCCAAGCAACTGCGCAATCTCCTCGTGGGTCAGGGTAACCTTCAGACGCAGACTGCCGTTTGCGGCCCGCACCGCGTCCGATGACCACTGGAGAAGTAGTCGGCCCAGTTTCTCCGACACGGAGTGAGACAGACCTATCGAACGCAGCACATCGTACGCGGACTGACACTCACGGCTCAGATGCTGCGCTGCCTGCAAGCAGGCATCACCATGCTCCTTGATGAATGCTAGGAAGTCGCGTGCGTGAATAAAAGCGAGTTGGGAAGGCTGCAGCGTTTCGACTGTAACTTCGTGGGCCGTGTTGGAGATGACTGCGTGCGCTCCGAGCACTTCGCCGGCGCGGGCGATCTTCAGAATGAACGTCTTCCCATCGCTGTTCGTGGTGAAAAGCTTCGCGGAACCCTGGCACAGGATATAAACGCCCCTCGCCGCTTGTCCTTCCATGAACACCAAAGCTCCTTCGGGATAGGAAGTGCTGTGTTTAACCCGATCCAGGTCCTGCAAGGATGGTTGGGACAGCGCGCAAAAGTATCCCTCATTCCGCAGTTTGCATTGCTGGCAATGGTCGACGACTGGCAAACCGTATGGAACGTTCTCTTTCTCCAACTGCCCAAAGCTATCCATTGGTACGCGTGAGGAACGGGTTGTAATCGTTGCGAATGCACTGGCCATGAGGAGCCGCCTTTCGATGTTCGATATCACTCATGCATCTCCCACGCCAATCGCGGACAGTCTGTTGCCTCGTCAGCGATCCCATTCAAATAATCTAGAATCAACAACTTATGATGACTGCTGCCATTACGTTAAAAACCCCTCCGGAGGCGATTTTCCGGCTCTTTTGGGTCTTTTCCCACAGTTCTGGGTGATCTCCATCACCACGCTAAGTGACCGTTATTTCAATTTTTGGCGCTTTAAGTGTGCTGTCGGATAGCAGCTTCAACGGTGTTCAGCAGCGTCGCACGGGTGAAAGGTTTTTCAAGGAGACGGGTTCCGGTCTGAAAAGCTTCACGCTCTCCCAACAGTTCTCCGGTATATCCAGACATATACACGACTGCCATCTCGGGGTGGGATTCTCCCAATTGGCGGACAAGTTCCGGCCCGCTGACACGTCGCATGACTACGTCCGTCAGAAGCACGTCGATTCTGTGGTGGTTGTCACGCATTGCCTCAAGCGCAAATTTGCCATCTGCCGCTTCGATTACCTTGTAACCATGTTCTTCAAGCATCTCCTTGGTTAGAAGACGCATGATTTCGTCGTCTTCGACCAAAAGAACAGTGTGGCCGGGTCGCCGGGCAGGAATGCACTCCGGTTCCATGCTAGCAGCTGCATTCAGCTTCTCCTCTGCCGAAGGTAGATAGATCTTGAAGGTCGTCCCTCGTCCACGTTCGCTGTAAACAAGAATATGTCCACCGCTCTGGCGGATGATGCCATACACCGTCGACAACCCAAGTCCTGTACCCTTTCCCACTTCTTTCGTTGTGAAGAAAGGTTCGAAAATGCGCGCGCTGGTCGCTTGGTCCATGCCCGTCCCGGTATCGCTGACAGCAAGCGTAATGTAGCGGCCTGGCTTAAGTGGCGCATGTTGATTCGCCAGCACATCATCGAAAATAACGGTCGACGTTTCAAGGATCAGCTTTCCACCTTTGGGCATCGCATCGCGCGCGTTGACCGCTAGATTTAGCACCACTTGGTCTAGTTGCATCGGATCCGCCTCAACCAGTGCTGCTTTGGTCTGCGGCAAAATCGCGACCTCAATGTCATCTCCCATCAGTGGCCGCAAAAGCTTTCCGGTCTCGCGCAGTCGCTCGTTCAAATCGAGAATCGTGGGTTGAACCACTTGCTGCCGGCTGAAAGCGAGCAGTTGCCGTGTGAGAGTTGCCCCACGCTCCGCCGCTTTGCGAATGTTTTCGATGTATTGGGACGAACCGTCGGGACTGAAGCGAGCTCTAAGTAGTTCCGTGCATGCCGTAATAATCCCGAGAATATTGTTGAAGTCGTGTGCGACTCCTCCAGCCAATCGGCCGATTGCTTCCATCTTCTGCGATTGTCGAAGCTGATCCTCTGCTCGCTTTTGCGCCGTAACGTCGCGCCCGATCGCGGATGCCCCGATGATGTTGCCGACCTCGTCGCGGATCGGAGATACAGTTAACGAAATGTTTAGATGTCGCCCATCCTTCGTAACGCGTATCGATTCCAAATGACTGACAGTCTCTCCTCGCCCGATCTTGTGCAGAATTTCTGGAATTTCATCGGAGCGATCGGGAGGCGTCAGCACAGAAATGGGTTTCCCAACCATTTCTTGCTCGGTGTATCCGTAGATGTGCTCGGCGCCACGGTTCCATGACGTGATGATTCCATCGAGGGTCTTTCCAATGATCGCATCTTCCGACGAATCGATGATGGAAGCCAAACGACTGCGATACTCGTAGATTTGACGATTCGAGCGCTCGCCTAATTCTGCATGTGCCCGCCGTAGTTCCTGCTCAACTTCTTTTCGCGCACTAATATCCCGCAGCGCACTCAGAACTACCATTCCCTCAGCGGTGTGCACCGGACTGAGACTGATTTCAACTGCGAATTCCGAGCGATCTTTCCGGCGGGCAAATAACTCCAACCCTGCGCCCATCTGGCGTACTCGCGGCTGCGACACATATTCCGCGCGATGCCGCTCATGTGCGGCAAGATGACGTTCCGGAATCAGCAATTCAATTTTCTGGCCCAGCAATTCCTCGCTCTTATATCCGAATAGGACTGTGGTCTGCTGGTTGGCCGCGATGATGGTGCCACTCTGGTCGACGATAATCGTCGCGTCCGGAACCATCTCCAAAATCTGTGACGTGAGCAAGCTCGAACTGGGATGTTTCTTAGCACGAGGCTTCGCCCCTCGCTCTTTTGAGGGCTTTCCTGGCATTGTTTTGACGCTACCCTTCGCTGTGCCTCATGGTTCCGAAACGATGCTTCCGACCCCCGTAAGCATCCCACACTATGAGGTGAGGTTTGGTCCCCCCGAAACTTGTCACATCATACGCAAGATTGCCTATTCTATCTAGCGCTCGCATAGCATAGGCAATTTCACTCGCTAATGTTATTTCGTACGCGCGAGGGTAATATTTTTGCTCTGAAACCAGTCAGCAAGCATTAAATGAATTCTCCCCAGTTACAACCCCTTCGGAATGATCTGTTACTGCTCGGTTTGGACCTGACCGGCACCTTTGTGTTTGCGGTCGAAGGAGCTCTGGCCGGTGTTAATGGACACCTCGATTTTTTGGATTGATGGTGCTTTCCTTCGAAGCCGCGTTGGGAGGCGGCGTTGTACGCGACCTGCTCCTCGGAGCAACTCCTCCCCAGTCATTGCGTGATTGGCGCTATGCAACCACCGCATTTATGGGAGGGGCTTCCGTCTTCTTCTTCCATCGATTTGTTCTAGAGTTTCCCGCTAGTGACCTGATTATCTCTGATGCCGCCGGACTGTCCCTATTCGCTGTTGCAGGCACTGAAAAGGCGATGAATTACCGGGTGGGCCCATTCATTGCGGCTTTGCTTGGGAACTATCACCGGCGTTGGTGGAGGAGTAATCCGCGACGTGTTTCTTGCCCAAATTCCATTGATCTTACGTTCGGACATCTACGCAACCGCCGCCTTGGCTGGTTCTGTCATCATGCTTGTATTTTGTAGACTCGGTGTGTCGCGCACGCGCGCTACGTTCGTGGGTGCTTTTGTCTGTTTCATGCTGCGAGTGGTGAGCGTCTGGCGCCACTGGAACCTTCCGAAGGTAATGGCCTGATGGTTACCAGGTAATCCAAACAAGAGTGGTGCCGTTGCTTTCCCATGATTAGCGCCATTCTTGTGCAAACTCTTACCGCTTTCACTCGCAGGGTAGTCCAAAGGCGCTCATTTCCTAGAGTTAAATTTGGCACGGCGGTTGCCTTATCAAAGGTTGAGGCGCGACCCCGGATTCTCAGGCGCCAGTTTTAGGAGAGACCATGAAGATCGTGTTCACAGTTTTATGCCTGTTGATCGCCACCGGCGCCTTCGCCCAAACTGGTGCAGGTGCTATAAGCGCTGAGCCCCGCCCAATTGAGGTTCCAAGCCACCCGAAAGTCGCAATGGCCACGCCTCTAGCTTCACCCCACAACTTACTCGGAACGAATGGCTCGACGATCGCGCAGGGCGTGTTGCCACTCTGGCAATTTGCGCCCAAGGCCACCAACCCCGTCTCCCTTGGGGAAGTCGCTCGTCGCGTCCGCCAGGAAAAAGTCCAGGCCCGCAAAGCAACTTTCATTCGCGAAAACTAGCTGATCCCACAAGTCGAGTCGCTAAACTTTCATCACGGTCTTCAATAGCGACTCGACTCCATTCCAGGTAATTTGCACCCCGATACAAAGCAGCACGAACGCGATCACCCGCAGGATCCCATGTGCCGTCTGTGGCGAAACCCGTTCCGTGATCTTCGGCGCGTAGGCATAGCAAAAGTAAACCAGTGCGCTTTGGACGACGATTGCAATAAGAATTCCCAGGTGTCCCATTAAATTCGGCAGAACGGATTTTGCGGACGCATGTGCGCTCAGGGTCAATGTCACTACGATGCAGCCGGGTCCCGCCGTCACGGGGAACGTTAACGGATAAAACGTTTGCTGCGACAGAGCGGATAGCCTGGTGGAAGGAACATCAGTCGCGTCGGATTTCGGGCTCGCTTGCTGCTCATTGAGCAGGCTCCATCCCATTGCCGCAAGCACCAGTCCCCCCGCGACCTGAACCACTCCTAACGAAATTCCAAAAAACGCTAGAAGTACCGTTCCGACCACCTCGATTACTACGAGGAATACGATGGTGCTGACCGCGATTTTCCATGCCAGTGAGCGAAAGTCCGAGGCCGGCAAATCTCCCACGATTCCTAAAAAAATCAAGGCCGAGCCGAACGGATTGACAACTGGTAGGAGGGCGCTAAACGCCAGCCCAAAAAACTTAATAAAAAGTGAAATGTCGGCCATGGCGGCACAGGATAACACCCGAGCTTCCCGTGACTATCAAAGGCATTTTGTCCCTGCTAGACTGAATACAGGTGGGGCGGTCACAGGTCGATATCCCGGCCTAAAGCATGGTTCAACCCTGAAACGCTCCTTCGAGCAAGTGCAAGTCCGCTTCGCTGGAGGCCCTGAGATGCATCGCGATCCTCATTCCAATCAAAGCCTACTCAGGAATCCTTCGCCGAGAACGTCACGAAGTTATTGGGTCACGCTCGGCCTGATTTTGCTGATTTGCCTTCCGATTCCGGCATACGCCTACGGCGATCCAACTGGTGGAGCGATATTCCAAATCCTCGGGCCAATCCTTGCTCTCGCCTGGGGAGCTTGGATGATCTTCGCGAACGGTGTGCGCCGACGCGTTAGCAATTTGATTCACAAGATGCGAGGAACGAAACCATCTCCTACCCCTGAGCCCTGATAGGCATTGACTGACAAGTTTCAAATTACCGTCATGTACTCACCCGGAAACGCATATCCCTTGTCCTGGATGAACTCTCCCCAGTAACGATCCACGCTTTGTTTTTGAGCAGAAGAAATCTCAAACTGATTTCGCCGATGTCCTGCCACCCGCGAGAGGTATTTCTCGATATGTTGCCGCACCTCGCTGAAGTCTCCCAAATGCAGCTCCCGATAGACACGCTCGGTTTCATCGAGAGGTTTTGCGACCAGGTCTTCATACCGGACCGTTGCCTTCCTACTCAATTGGCCCAAAGCCTGCCGCAAAATCGCTTCATGTCGTACATAAGCATTCAACACGAACAGCTCGATGTCTACATCTGCGTAATCTTCCAGGCTGTATTCCTCAAGCAGCGTCTTCCAGAGTTTCAGGTTCGAGGCGAACACCTCATACGGATTTCTCTCGATCACTACAAAACGCGCCTGCGGGTACAGCATAGAGAGCATCGGCAATCTGAAGCCATGCGTCGGTGATTTGAGCACCATCGGCTTAGCTTGCTGAATCGTGAGAAGTTTCAGGAAGTAGGCAAGCGTCCCACTCCAGCACTTCTGGTCTTGCTCCGAGCGGCTGCGTAGATCGAGCAAAGCTTCCGGCGCTTTCATCAGCGACGGAACAAGCAATGCCTCGTAGGGAGAGGGTGCTCCGAGGCATAGCAGCGCAAATTCATCTTCTTGTGGTGAATGCCAGGTATAACGCACCTCATCCATTGCGCGTTTCGTTCCAACCTGCTTGCCTCCAGCTGACATTTTTTCTGTGAGCAGGAAGTTCGACGCATTCAGGCAGGCATACGTGCTGGGAAATCCAAACCGCGGATTACTACAGAGCAGCTCGTGCAGAAATGTTGTTCCCGAGCGCCAAAAACCAACAACGAAAAGCGGCGGCAACGGGACGGCATCTGCGATGGCTTGTTCGTGACTCTTCCGTTGTATCCGGTTCAACGCCGTATGAACAGCAGCAGACCGCCAGTGCGATGCTCGAGCGAACCAGTTGATCCGGCTTCGTGTCGGATCAACCTTTTGGATGATTGGTCGCCACGCCTCCAGCAGTAAACGGAATTTTCGGGTAGGTCCGCGTTTCATTGCCGCCCGTGCTGTTGTTGCGCAAAGCTTTCGTTCACGCTCTTCAACTTGTCGACGAGGGCGCCACCCAACCGCTGAGCGACATCAGGTTCGGACTCGAGAACGTCGTGCTGCTCACTGGAGTCGGTCCTGTATCGGTACAGCGCTCGCTTGCCGGTCGACAGATAACTCACGAGTTTGAAGTCATTGTCCACGATCGCCAGAGTGCCATCTTTGATCGGCTTCTGCGCGGGCTCAGTTTCCAAATTCATACTGAAAATAAAGTGATCCGCAAGCTTTTGGCCTCGTGTCGCTGGCAGAAGAGAAACGCCTTCGGCCCAGTTCGGGATTGGGATACCAAGCGCATCGAGAATGGTCGGGAGAATATCCACCTGTTCTGCCGTTTGTGAGATGCGTGTGCCCGATTTTTGTCCGGGAAGATGAATCAGTAAGGGAACTCGGATCAAGTTATTCTGCAGACGCGGCCCACCATGCACGAACCAGTTGTCCTCGAAGGATTCTCCGTGATCAGAAGAAATGATCACGATCGAACGCTGCAAGCGGCCTGTTTGCTCCAGCCAGCCCAGAAATCCACCTACCGCGCGATCCGCATACTGCACGATTTGGTCATAGCAGGAGCGCAATTTCGTCACGGTCACGCCGGAAGATAGTTTTTTTGCACTGATGATCCGGACGTGCTCGCAGTTTTCGGAGGAAACGTACGGACCACCACTGCTGGGAGCCCAGTACGGATCGTGAGGTGGATAAATATGCGTCCACATGAATTGCGGCTGGGATATGCCGGGGCTCTCAAGAAGAGCACGCGCGTGTGCGAAAACATTTTCGGCAGGCGATGGATAGCGGCCGGGCCAAAGTTTGGCGTCGAGTTCTTCGCAAGGTTTGAAAATCCGCTGAAGAATCGAGTAGGCAAGGGTGTACTGGCTATTGGTGCCAACCAGGCTGGTGTAGCGGAGCCAAAGTCCTGCAATGCCTGACGGTTCGGGAAACTGGACCGAATCGTAGCTGGAAAGAGTGCGATGCTGGAACGGCGCCGCGCGAAAGTTGGAGGAAATCATGGTCGTGTAATAGCCATGTTCATGGAGAATGGCCGCCAGATTTTCATCACGAATATCGTGTTGAAGAAATCCGCCGTAGCTGAAGACACGATGGGTCCATGGGAATTTACCGGTCTCGATGCTGGCCGTAGACGCTGTGGTGAAGTTCGAATTGGCAAAAAATTGCTCGAACGTAAAACTTTGCGTGGCAAAGCGATCAAGATTTGGAGTGGTTGCTTGGCCATAGCCGTAAAGCGACGTGGCATCAGCCCTCAATGCGTCGAAGGTCAACAGATAGACGTCAGGAAGGTTGGTGACACTCGCTGAGCGAGGCGGCAACTGATAGTTCCGGAAAAGGTAAACGCCTTTGCTCCATAAAACGACCAAACAAACGATGGCCAATCCGAAGTGGAGCCACGCGACCGGAGCCATGCGAGTCCGAAAAAAATTCTGGAGACCGGAGAGACGCAATGTCCGTATGGTCCAAGCAGCAGCCACCAGCAGAGCAATGACGTAAAGAGATTCTAGAATCGAACTAAGGTGTCCTGATGGCGCAATTTCCATGCGCACGGCGCCGGAGAGTCGGGCCACGAAATATCCAACTGGCGGCGCAACCCAAAAAAACCATGCAACGGGACCTGCGAAGCGGGATGTAATGGGAAGCAATCCCAACAACGTTCCAATAATAAAGACCAGCAGCCACCACGCAGATGCCAGCCCCAGCACGAGCAGCAAGGCGACCCCCGCATCGAGCATGATCTCCTGCGACGTCATGTACGTTCGCATGCTATCGAGCTGCTGAACCGTGAGAAGTTCCAGCGTCAGGCAGAACACCGCACAAACAGATAGTAGGGCAAGGCCGGGACGCAGCTCACGGCTTTTAAGTTTCGGAGATGATGATGGAGAATTTTGCAGCGTTTCCTTTGCGGTAGACGAAGATGTCAATCAACACACCCCGACAAATACTAGAGGAACTCAGCCGCGTTATCCAACTCTTGGAAGGAGCCGGAAGATAGGCAAGTGCCGTCTGTAGTATTCCAACCGTTCTTTACCTGAGGAAAACCACAATTTCTCCTGCAAAATCCAGACGACTCTTTTCGGAAACCTGACATCTACCTACAGCCGATCAACTCGCCCGTCGGAGGTTTTATATTGTCTCAACCAACTAGAGTACTTTTTGTCGATGACGAGGAGAAATTACGCGTTCTCTGGCCCGCCATTCTTTCCCGCGAAGGATTTGAAGTCGAGGTTGCTTCGAGCGTTCCTGAGGCCCTGCAGCTCATCACCGGACGCAAGTTCGACGTGCTCGTCTCTGATTTGAATCTCGGACAGCCCGGAGACGGCTTCACGGTTGTCAGCGCCATGCGACGTACACAACCTCATGCTGTAACTCTCATCTTGACTGGCTATCCCGCTTTCCAGGCTGCCTTGCGTACGATCCACGAACAAGTGGATGACTTTCTCATTAAAGGTACCGACCCCGATCTGCTGGTGCAGTCTATTCGACAAAGACTTTCCCACCCAAAAAAGAGCAGCCAGGTCCTCGCCAAGCGTCTCTACCAAATCGTTGCCGAAAATCGACAGGAACTCATTGAAAACTGGTACGAGGGTGTCGAGAAGGATTCAGAGGTGAGTCAAATTCCACTGACCAAGGAAGGTCGAATCGATCATTTACCGGAAGTATTGGATGAATTGATGCGGCCCGAGCGGTTCCAGGGTGAGGCGGGCCGGGTAGTCCGTGACGCTGCTGCAAAGCACGGAGAGACAAGACGGAAGCAACAATACACGCTCGGAATGCTTCTGCAAGAAACGCGTATTTTCCACAGTGTCATCTGTGATCTAGTCCAGCGCAATCTACTTTATGTAGACCTGAGCAGTGTGGTGCCCGATCTGATCGAAGTCGACAATCGGACCCACCTCCTGTTACGTGATTCGCTGGAAACATTTCTTCAGCTCGGAGGCGTTCCGCATGCCGCCTAAACAGGAAGGCTTCCTTATTTAACTAATATCTGTAAAAGCGCCGTGCACCTACTCGGCGCCTGCTCACTACTCCTCCGCGCCCGCGCTAGTTTCTTTTCTCTTGAGCACGGTAGCGCTTGGATACTCTTCATCCAGCTTCGAAAGCAAGTGCTGAACTAGCTCAATGATCCTGGACGGATCTTTCTCCGTTTGCACCTCTTCGGCGATATCTCTCCAATTTTTTTGGTCGAATCCATCTTGTTTGTCGAGGCTCATGACGACACCTTCCAACCAGGTTTAAGGGGGAGTCTTGTCGAGGCATAAACGTAGCGCTAACGAACCTATAATGTCAACAAGAAAATATTGTTGAATAAATGGCAAATCACTGTTACAGGGTCTTAATCGTCTTGTTACTATTGATGATATGCACCTATTGTGCTACTAATGACGCATGGCTAAAGGGAAACAGGACAACGTCGAAGCGCCTCCGCAGTACCAGACAATGCTGGTTTCCGATCTCCGGATGGGCCGGCGCGGCAAGCACCACGATTTGGTGAATGGAATTTTGGCGGAGTTGGATAACCTCGCCGAGGGCTCGGCCATGATCATCCCGCTGGACGACATCGGCGGTGTATCACTTCCGAATCTAAGGTCCGCCGTTTCGCGCGCTACCAAGTCGCGGGGAATCGCCTGCGAAACCTATTCTGATGACAAGTCTTTCTACATCTGGAAGCAAAAAGCCGGTACTCAGAAGCAGTCTTTTTCGAAAGCAATGAAAACTTCTCGAAGCCGATCCCAGCAGTAGCTTGGACTCGAACGCAGATCGCTCTTCACTTCTTCTTAGATTTAGTTTCTCGCCTTGGCGTAGAACGCACTTTGGAGTTCAATACTCCAGATAATTCAAACGCTTCCCGAAGCCAGTCGGTGATTGGAGCTTCCACCTCGTCGCGGTGTTTGATTGGAAAGATGTGAACGACTTTGGATTTTGAAACGCGGTCCACGCGGCGCACTTGCGGTGCTTTCAATACGCGGCCCAGAAACACGCATACCTCGAGAAAGCTCTTCTTCGGACGCACGAAGAAGTAGCACGACCTCCGTGAAAACATGATTGATTTGTGTGACGCATAGATTCGCTGATCTCCGAATGACGCCGCCGTCTCGCGCAGCCGTTCCCATGCCTCCAACAAATCATCCGAGAGGTCCTGAGTCAGAGCGGCCTCGGTCGTAGTCCAGCAGTCGTGCTTTTCGCCTTCATTGACCCATCGCTTGCAGTGGTAGCACTCTCGACCGGGCATGAGTCATTCTAGTCATGAATCGCAGCCAGCGCTGACCGCAGGTGGGGACGGCATCTGCAACACTCTTTGACTTCCTCGGTCGCTCCACCTAACATGGCCCGACTCCTATCTATCCCATGATCGGGCAGACTATTTCTCACTACCGCATCGTAGAAAAACTCGGTGGCGGTGGGATGGGTGTCGTTTACAAAGCCGAAGATACAATGCTCGGTCGCTTCGTTGCGCTTAAGTTTTTGCCTGATGACGTTGCGAGAGACCCGCAAAGCCTTGAACGGTTTCGTCGTGAGGCACGCGCGGCATCAGCCCTGAACCATCCCAATATCTGCACCATTTACGAAATCGCCAATCACGATGACCGATGGTTTCTGGCGATGGAGTACCTCGATGGGCTCACGTTGAAGCATCGCATCGCGGGACGTCCAATGGACATCGAAGTCCTCCTATCCCTCGGTATCGAAATTGCCGACGCACTCGATGCGGCGCACTCCGAAGGCATTGTTCATCGTGACATCAAGCCAGCGAATATCTTTGTGACCAAGCGCGGACGTGCCAAGATCCTCGATTTCGGACTGGCGAAAGTCACTGCTTCGTCCAGTGTGAAACCCGATGCGTCAGCCGCTACGGCAGCGCAAACTGCCCAGGTCGACATCGAACATCTGACCAGCCCAGGTACCGCTCTTGGAACCGTAGCTTACATGTCCCCCGAGCAGGCCCGCGGCAAGGAACTCGACAATCGTACGGACTTGTTTTCCTTTGGTGCAGTTCTTTATGAGATGGCGACGGGTGAAGTGCCTTTCCGCGGTGAAACCTCCGCTGTCATCTTCCACGCCATTCTGAGTCGCGCTCCGACTTCTCCTGTCCGGTTGAACCCCGAACTTCCGACGGAACTCGAGCGGATCATCAATCGAGCTCTGGAGAAAGATCGGAACTTGCGCTATCAGAATGCTGCCGATTTGCGGGCCGAACTGCAAAGGTTGAAGCGCGATACGGACTCGAATCGCTCAGCGGTGTTATCCGAAGATCAACTTCCTCCGGCGCCTTCTTCGTCGAACCCGGTCGTTGCGTCGGGACAGGCTCCGGTTGCTCCTAGTGGCCCGAGCGTCGCAGCGGCGATTTCACAATCTGGATCAGCGGCTGCAGCGAAAGTTCAAACTCCTAAGAAGAAACTGTTATTTGCCGCGGTCGCAGCTTTCGTCTTGATCGCTGCCCTCGCTATGTTTCTGTACTCGCGACGAGCGGTCGCACTCAACGAAAAAGATTATGTGCTGCTCACCGATTTCGTGAACACGACAGGCGATCCCGTGTTCGACGGAACTCTGAAGCAAGCCCTCGCCGTACAACTCGAACAGTCTCCGTTCCTGAACGTCTATCCGCAGGAGCGCGTGAAAGAAGCCCTGCAATATGCGGGGCATTCCCCAGACGATCGTCTTACTGTGCCAATTGCGCGCGACATTTGCCAGCGTGAAGCCATTAAGGCAATTCTGACTGGATCTGTCAGCTCTCTCGGTTCTTCTTACGTGGTGGCTCTTGAGGCGCTGAATTGTCGGACTGGAGATACGATTGCCCAACGTCAGGGCGAAGCGCCCAGCAAGGAAAAAGTTTTAGCGGTCCTCGGAACGGCGGCCAAGGAGTTGCGCGGTCCACTAGGCGAGAATGTTGGCTCGATCGAGAAGTTCAGTGCTCCCATCGAACAGGCAACCACATCGTCACTCGAGGCCATGAAGGCCTACGCCATGGGAGACGAGAAGCGCGCCAAGGAGGGCGATGTGGAAGCACTCCCGTTCTATAAGCGTGCTGCAGAACTCGACCCGAACTTCGCAATGGCGTATGCCCGCATGGGCGCTGTCTATGGCAATATCGGCGATTTTCGGCTGAGCGAGGAAAATACCCGCAAAGCCTTTGATCTGCGTGAACGAACAAGTGAACGCAAGAAGCTTTACATCAACGCCCATTATTACAGCGACGTCACCGGAGAAACCGAGAAGTCGATCGAGAATTACAAGCTATGGATCCAGACCTATCCCCGAGACTGGACTGCACACAACAACATCATCGGTGACTATATCGCTATCGGCGAAAATCAGAAAGCGATTGCAGAAGCGCTCGAGACCCTTCGGTTGCAGCCGAACGACGTTCTGCCTTACCAGAACGCCTTTCGCCGCTTATCTTGTTGCCGGACAATTCGAGGAAGCGAAAGCGATTTACACGCAGGCGGTTTCCCGTAAGTTCGATAGTACCTTCCTTCACCGCCGTCGCTATGACGTGGCATTTCTGGAAAATGACGAAGCGGAGATGGCACGGCAGGTCGCTTGGGCCACGGGCAAAACAGAAGAATGGGACATCCTGATGGGTCAGGCCGAAGCTGCAGCATTTCGAGGACAGTTGAAGAAGTCGCGCGATTTTGCTCGCCAGGCTGAGGTGTCTGCCCGTAAAAACAATCTGACCTATGCTCTGGGGAACATCTCTGGTGTGCGTTGCTTTGCCGAACTCTGGATCGGCGATGTCGCCACAGCTCGTCAACAGTGCGCCGAATCTCTAAAATACAGCGACAGCGAAGCTTCCTTCGTGGCTTCCGGATCTGCGCTGGCCGGAGACGTGGCAACCGCTCAAACTGTTGTCGCGCAGCAAAGCACCCGCCACCCAAAAAATTCGCTGTTAAACAGACTCTGGTTGCCTCAGATAAAAGCGGCAATCGAAATCAAGCGTGGCAATCCCGCTGCAGCCGTCGAAACAATTGGACCAGAATCTAATTACGAAACGAACGATGTTACTTCGAGGCTCATCCGGGGACTCGCGCTGCTCGATTTACACAAGGCGCCCGAAGCTGCTCTGCAGTTTCAATCGGTCATTAAGACCCAAGGAAGATCCCCCTCCTGGATCGGCCGTTGTATCGCACGCTTGCAACATGCTCGCGCTTTGGCGATCGCCGGAGATAATTCCGGTGCCCGCAGTGTTTATCAAGATTTCCTCGTGCTTTGGAAAGATGCCGACCCCGATCTGCCGCTACTCAAGCAGGCTAAGAACGAATACGCCAAGCTCACGACTAATTAATCACCAGAAACACGACGTTTGAGTTCCCGTTGATCGAACATCCTGCGATGTTCCCTTGCGAACGTGTCGAAATCTGTACGTTATTCCCTACGCCACCGCCAAACGCAATGAACGTCTCCTGTGTAACGGTTGTTTGAAGATGGTGTGCATCGATCAGCCTTGTTGGCAACGCATTGGAGTTCCACATGATCTGCGATGCAGAAGTGAAGCCATCGCCCTCCACCGTCAAGGCCACGGAATCGGCATCAATGGAAATGGCATCCGGCGAGATGGCGTTGATTCGGACTTGCCCCACGCCTTGGCAGCTCTGGTAGAACACGCTGCAAGTCCAACCTGAAAACAGAAAGGTCAGCAGTGCAATAAGTTCGACTCGACTCCAAAGGATCTGCTTAGAGAGCACAAAACGGGAAAAGCGCATACAGACCTCCCATTGGGTGGGCGAGTGCGGGCCAGAGAAGGATGCGGAGGAACAGCAATCCTCCCCTGTTAGGGTGAGAATGATAACTCGATAAGGTAGTTGCCTGCAGCGTTGCCGGACTATCGCTACGTTCTGGACACACTGTGTACTGCTAATTGCTAAAGGCTAATGACTTTCATTGTCTGTTGACACTCCTCGCACTCCCTCCTAGACTGAACCGAAGTTGCCGCCTGCCCTTGTCAGCAGCTCGCAAACGGCGGTATCCGGCATTCTGGACACGAAAGGAATCCATGTCCTGGCTGCAAAACAAGTTCGAGAAGAACTTCCTTACCACCACTGTCGATTACGTTTTCAATTGGGCCCGCAAGTCCGCGCTGTGGCCAATGACATTTGGCCTCGCGTGCTGCGCGATCGAGATGATCGCGTCTTCGACGGCGCGCTTTGACATCGCGCGCTTTGGTTCGGAAGTGTTTCGCCCCAGCCCCCGACAGAGCGATCTCATGATCGTTTCGGGAACCGTGACTTTGAAGATGGCCCCGGTGGTGAAGCGCATATACGACCAGATGCCCGATCCGAAGTGGGTCATCTCCATGGGTGCTTGCTCCTCGGTCGGCGGACCTTTCAACACATATGCTGTGCTGCAGGGCGTGGACCGTATCGTGCCTGTTGACGTGTACGTCATCGGATGTCCGCCCCGCCCCGAGAATCTGTTCTATGCGCTCCTAAAGTTGCAGGACAAGATCGACACCATGACCATCGCTAAGAAGCCCACCGAAGTTAGACTCGAAGAAAACATGGTGGAAAACTTCAAGCGCCAGATCATGATCGCGCAGACGCTGCAACCCAAATAACAGTGGCTAGTAGTCAGTAGCAAGCAAAATTCATCTTCGTTCAAGAATGTGGGACGACTACTGACTCCTGACTAGTGACTACCGTTTCATGCCCTTCGTTCCGCTCATCCCGGAATCCAAACTGCCCGGCAACAATGAAGTGGCTGAAGTCGCCTGCGGCGACAAAATGATCTGTATCGCCAATGTGAATGGCGCTGTCTCAGCCATCGACAATGTCTGCCTGCATCACGGTGGACCGCTCGGACAGGGAGTCGTGCATGATGGCAAAGTGGTGTGTCCCTGGCACGGTTGGGAGTTCGATCCGAAGACCGGATCGGTGGGCTTCAATCCCGAGATCAGAGTTGCATCCTATCCGCTCAAAATCGAAAACGGACAAGTTCTCATTCAGATCGAGTAAGCCTGACACGTCGAAACGCTGAGGCCAGAAAATACGTGTCCTGGGCGTCGGAACTCTTGAACACGAAGGGGTTTGCTGTCAGCCGTCAGCGATTTAGGTTAAGTATCGTCGCCCATTCGTCGCACGATGCTGCAGGGAAGCAGCTAGGTGGTCGATGTCGCCAGGTGCGATGTTGACGGAATGCTTGTCCGCAAGAAACGGAGTGCGGTTGCTTCCCACCGAATCGCGACGGATCTGGATCAGGAGTGCCTGCATCGCATCGGGATCGTATTTTGTTGGAGTCAGGCGCACTAGTTCGCTCAAAGTGCCACCCACCGAGAGCGGCTCTCGATACGGACGTTCGCTCGTCATGGCATCGAACGTGTCAGCCAGCGCAACGATGCGTACTGCCATCGGGAGTTCATCCATGTGCAATGCATCGGGATAACCGGAGCCATCGCCGCGCTCGTGATGCCAACGAACGATTTCAGGAATACGCGGCCATGGAAATTGCACGTTGCTTACAATCTGGTGACCCACGGTTGTGTGATCAGCCATTTCCTGGAACTCTTGTGGATCGAGAGCAGAAGGTTTTCCGAATAATCGCTTGTCGACTGCAACCTTGCCGATGTCATGCAGATAACCGGCGGAACGGATTGCTGTGACTTCATTGCTGTCCATTCCCATGGCTTCTGCAATCCCGGAAGCAAAGCGTCCAACTCGCAAGGAATGGCCGTGAATGTTGACGTGTTTCACGTCGATCGCAGTCGCAAATGCCTCAAGGGCGTTGTCGTAAAAGCCGTGCAGGGAAGCGAGCAGTCGAAGGTTCTCTGAAACTTTCTGCGTGAGCGTCTGTGACAGCGCATGATTGTGAACTGCTAAAGCTACATAGGGCGCGAGCAGTTGCACACCGTCGAGATCTTCCGCGGAGTACGCAGCCTCTCCTTCGCGTCGACCGAGTGCAACCATCCCGACCAGCTTCGTGCCGACTCTCAGCGGTGCCAAGCAACGAAACAGTTCTGGCGCAACATTTCCGTTGCTGCTGAGGAATACGTCCGTCGTGGAACTGTTCAGCAGAACGGGTGTGCGCGTGGATGAAAGCGCATGAACATGTTTCGGAAGCAGGGGGATGATCGTTGGTTCCGGAAGAAGCGCGAAGCCTTGCGCGGCGATGGATGTCAGGAGTGCCGGCCGTTCGCTAAAAGAGAACACCACTCCTTCGGCCGCACTCGCCGCTTCGCGCAGCGTCTGCAGCATGACTAATGCGGTCTGCGTGAAGTCTCGCTCTTCCGTCAGTTCAGGGCCAAGATCGGAAAGGGCTTCAACCGTGCGCAGAACCCTTCGGAAATTGTCTCTCTGCAATGCCAATCGAAGTGGTGCAAGCTACTGGCTAATTGAGAGTACCACGCAGAAGAACCGCTCGAAACGCATCGCTAGTAGCTAAAAGTGTTCCCGGAGTTGTGCAAATTGATTCACAATCAGCAGTTGTTGAGGAGGTTGTGCTGTTGCAACTTCTTCGTGTTCGAGAATCCAAGTATCGCCGTGCGGAACGAAGACCGCGTTTAATCCGGCGGCCAGCGCGGGGTTAATGTC
This sequence comes from Terriglobales bacterium, assembly GCA_036265385.1. Lineage (GTDB taxonomy): Bacteria > Acidobacteriota > Terriglobia > Terriglobales > Acidobacteriaceae > DATAPD01. Next base: position 28,471 of record DATAPD010000015.1, on the reverse strand, counting down.
GGATTTTGGACTGTTGCCAATCATCCAAGTCTCGCGCGGCGTGAGCGCATATTTTGAAATCATCTCCGCGTAGATCTGTGCATTCTTCTCAGCGACAATTTCGATTGCGTCGAAATATTCTTTCAAGCCGGAGCGCTCTACTTTCCCGGACTGCTCAGCCATCGCACCCTTCGTCATCAGAATCAGGTGATGTCGCGCGGAAAGATACTGCAGAGTTTCCGGCACCGATGGCAGAAACTCCACCGGGTGTTCCGCAATCTCATGGCAGAAGCTGTGGATGGTTTCATGCAGTTCAGGCGTAATCGGCTCTACGGATAACCGCTCAAAGGTATCTACGAGTGAATGCGCGAAGCTGTGCAGTCCATAGCCATGCTTCACGATGCTTTCACGTTCCACCTGGTTTAAGACTTCGCGTACCTGCGCCGGTGTGTATTCGCGATGGTTCAGGAACGAGATAAATTTCGCGATAGCTCGCTCGAAGTAGACGTTGTTCTCCCAGAGCGTATCGTCAGCATCGATGAAAAGCGTTCGTGCACCGTTGGTCTGCTCACCCTTCACTCTCAACATCATACCGTGTCTTGTGGAGGGAAGAACTTGTGGAACACGCGGCTGTGCAAGCTCTGCTAGAATTTTTTCCGATGCGCAAGACTTGTGGAATCTCTCTGCTCCTGCTCACATCGGTGTTGGCCGTTTCTCAAACACCCTCAACTCCAAAAAAAGCACGCACTATGACGGGTTCAGCAGCGAGAGGCGCTCATTCAGCGTCGTTGAAGATTGCGCCCGACCTGGATTCGCAGTTGGCGAAATTCAAACGCGTGCAGATGCCGCTCGACGGGAAGAATCTCAGCGCACGAGAACGTCAGCTTGTGCAAAAGCTTGTCGAAGCTTGCGGGTACCTCGAGGACATTTTCTGGCGGCAGAGTGATCCAGAGGCGCTTACGTTGTATCAATCGCTCGCCAGCAGCCAAAATTCGCGGGATATAAAGCTGCGGCGCTATCTGTGGATCAATGCTTCGCGCTACGACCTGCTGAACAATAACCGTCCGTTCGTGGGGACAGAGCCGTACTTCCCAGGCCGCGGATACTTTCCGGTGGGCACGACGCGCCCCCAGATCGAACAATACGTGAAAGAACATCCTGACAAGAAGAGCGACATCTACAATCCGCTCACCGTGGTGCGGAAGCAGGGAAGCGACTTCGAAGTGCTGCCGTATCGAATTGCTTATCGCTCGTTCCTTGAGCCGGCAGCCCGCGCCTTACGAGACGCTGCCAAGCTTAGCGACGATAAAGACTTCGCGAAATTCTTAAACCTTCGCGCCGATGCACTGCTCTCCGACGATTACTATCCCAGCGACATCGCTTGGCTTGAACTGAAGAATCCGAAGTTCGACATCATTTTCGCTCCCTACGAAACCTATCTCGATGATCTGCTCGGCGTGAAAGCTTCGTACGGCGCGGCTGTGATGATTCGGAACGAAGCAGAAACGCAGAAGCTTGCGTTGTTTCAGAAGTATGTGCCAGAGATCCAAGATGCTTTGCCGCTTTCACCGGAAGATCGTCCTTCACTGCGCGGACTGGAATCGCCGATGGAAGTGATGGACACGCCGTTTCGCGCGGCCGACCTCACGCACGGATACCAGGCAGTTGCAGACAATCTTCCGAATGATCCACGTGTACATGAAGCGAAGGGAAGCAAAAAACTATTCTTCAAAAACTTCATGGACGCACGCGTGAACTATGTGATTTTGCCGGTCGCCAAGTTGTTGCTACGAACGGATCAGGCTGCAAAAGTCTCCGCATCCGGATACCTGCAGAGCACCGTCATGCACGAAATTGCGCACGGGCTAGGTCCAGCGTTCGCGCGAACCGCCAATGGAAAGGTCAGCATACGCGAGGCAATCGGTCCCACGTTTTCAGGACTCGAAGAAGCGAAAGCCGATGTTGTCGGCATGTATGGGCTTAAGTGGTTGATCGACAATGGTGCGGTGCCGAAGGATCGACTCGAAGAGTTTTATGCGTCTTACGTCGGCGGCATGTTCCGCACGGTTCGCTTCGGTGTTGCCGAAGCACACGGCCAGGCAGAGATGATGGAATTCAACTATCTGTCGGAGCAAGGAGCCGTTACACGCGATGCATCGGGACGATATGCGATTGATTACGCAAAAGTGCCCGGCGCGATTGCCAGCCTTGCGAAGGAACTGCTGGAGATTGAAGCGACAGGAGATCGCGCACGCGCCGAAAATTGGTTCAAGAAATACTCGGAAATGCCAGAGGCGCTGAAAACTGCACTGAAGTCGACTGCGAACGTGCCGGTCGATATCGATCCGGTGTTTTCGTTCCCTGCAAAAGTTCGATGACTATGCCCAGTGCGCCTGCGCGGAGCAGGCTCTCGAGCGGCCCTGCTGCTTACCCCGCGAGGGTGAGGCGTTGCAGCCGCACCGGACTAGTTTTCTGAGAGTCCGTGTGCTTGTGTAGTCTCGCACGGGATCTCTGTTCGTTCTGAGCCAGACGCCAAGTGGAGTCTCTCAGAACGCCAGTTGTCAAAAAGCTTGTTGCCGCGCTTCGCTCGTCAGCGATGCCGGTCTCCGCACCAGCGGAACGTTGATTGTCGGGAAAACCCCAAACGATCGGATATTGAAACAGTACAAGGTCTGCGTGCGAGATTACTGTGACTGGCGTCACAGGTACGGGTGATAAGAAGAGGTTGCAAGTCGTTTTGAATCAAACATGTGCAATTTTGAGCTGCGCGCAAGATCCCTCCGCGCGCTGGAGAAAGCGCGCGCATTCGGGATGACGCCGGGGTTAAGTGCGAATCGGGAGAAAACGCGTGCGTTCGGGTTGACGTCGGGGTTAATGGTGAATCGGGAGAAAGCGCGTGTGACCTCTCGGAGTTAAGTAAATCGGGAGAAAACGCGTGCGCTCGGGATGACGTCGGGTATGAGAGTTGACTTGCAGAGAGAGGGGAGAGGCGCGTTCGGGATGACGCAGGTAAAAGAACCGAAAGTTCAAGCTGCAAAGTCGACGCGTGGTTCGTGTGGGATGATTCCCGCCTTATAGCCTAAGTCGAGAAGTCGACGAATGGCTTCTTTGCCGTCCGGGCCGTAGTCGAGAGTGCGCTCGTTCACATACATGCCTACGAATTTGTCGGCGAGTGGCGTATCGAGATCGCGCGCAAACTGCATGGCATAAGCGAGCGCTTCCTCGCGATGATCGATAGCATATTGAATGCTGTCGTGAAGTGCGCGAGCCACATCCTTGATCAACGCCGGACCGAGATCGCGCTTGATCGCGTTTCCGCCTAGCGGAAGCGGAAGGCCCGTGACTTTCTGCCACCACTTTCCGAGATCGACAATGCGCTGCAAGCCTGCCTTCGCGTAAGTGAGCTGACCTTCGTGGATAATGACGCCCGCTTCGTACTTGCCCTCGACAATTGAAGGAATGATCTGGTCGAAGGGAACGACTTCGGTTTCAACGCCGGGAGCAAACAGCTTCAACGCGAGGAATGCTGTGGTCAACGTTCCCGGAACAGCAATCTTGATTTTCTTGATTTCCGACTGCGTGAAAGGGCGTGTTGCCACGATCATGGGGCCATAGCCTTCGCCCACGCTGCCTCCGGACGAAAGCAAAGCGTAATGATCCTGAATGTAGGGAAAGGCATGAAATGAAATAGCGGTGAGGTCGTAAACGCCTTGCATTGCCTTCCGATTGAGCGTTTCGATATCGCAGAGAGTGTGGGTGAAGCGCAGGCCGGGCACTCGGACCTTGTTGGTCGCGAGACCGTAAAACATGAAAGCGTCATCCGAGTCTGGACTGTGCGCGACGGTGATTTCGCGCAAGTCTTTGCCAGGACGTGCGATGGATTTCTCAGTTTCTGCGAATGATCCACTCATGTTTTGGGAAGTCCTATGCTCTTAACCACCGGCGAGCGCGGAGGCTGGTCGAGGCGGCCAAAAGGATTTTGATAACTTCTGCAAAGACAAACCAATACAGTCCAAACCTCACAGCTTGGGCGATGGAACCCGTCCAGAATGCAAGCCAACTCAGCCCTCCGACGAACAGGAGGATCTCGGCGAAAAAGCTTGCAACAGCAGCACGCATGAAAGTTTGGTTGCCGCGATCCATCAGCCATCCAGCGAGCGCAGCGACTAGAGGATAGGCCATAAGGAAACCGCCGGTCGGTCCAAGAATTTGCGCGATGCCACCGGGACCAGCGGGACTGAAAACAGGTAAGCCCATGGCGCCTTCAACAAGATATATGAGCAAGGCTGCCAACCCGCGTCGCCAGCCGAGAGTCAGACCAACCGCGAGTACGCCAAAGTTCTGCAGGGTCAACGGTACGGGAGTAAAGGGCAGCGGCAGAGTGACTTTGGCGCAAAGTGCAACGAACAAGCTGGCACTGATTACGATTGCGCCCTGGCGTACCCATTGCTGTGCGCGAGTCTGGGGAATGGAAATGACCGCTGGATTCGACATGATCAATCTCCGTAATTATGAATGCAGGTCTGCTTCGGTGCGTTCCTGGTCTGGAGCAACAGGTTCGGAGAGTCGCGAACGCTTCATCTGAGCTCGAACTCGGACGTAGAGGGAGACAACCACCCAGATCACCGCGAACGCGCTGATGCCCGAAATCAGAAACCACCAAGACATTCGCACGACTGGCTAGGATAGCAGAAAGAACAGCAGCTGGTAGCTAGTCACCAGCAGCTAGTAGCCAGTCGTTCGGCGGTTCAAACTGTGCGACATCCAGCCCCTTTGCGTATGTGACCTCGATCACTTTCCAGTGGCCATTGCGCGTTCGACTTCATCGGCGCTATGCGGAAGCGCGCCGCTCATGTTAATCAGCTTGCCATCTTTATCGACGTAAAAAATATCTTCGATGCGCACGCCAAGACTCTCTTCCGGAATGTAAATACCCGGTTCAATCGTAAAAACAGAGCCAGGCCCAAGCGGAAGGCTGTAATCATTGTCGTCGTGAACGTTGAGTCCGACGTAGTGGCTTAAACCGTGGATGAAGTATTGGCCGAGTGGCTGGCCATGCTTATCCTTGCCATGGGTATTGATGTAATCGTATGCGATTTTGTAGAGAGAATCAGGACCCTCGCGCTTGAGATTCGATTTGCCGGACTTGAATGCCGCGATTGCTGCCTGATGCGCGCCGTACACAACATCGTAAATCTCCCGCTGACGAGCGGTGAATTTACCATTTGCGGGCATGGTGCGCGTGATATCGGAAGCGTACATCGCGTACTCGCCAGCTGCGTCGATAACGACGAGATCACCATCTTTGATGGTTGCAGAATCGTCAGAGTAATGCAGAACCGTCGAGTTGTAGCCAGAGCCGACGATCGGAGCGTAAGCGGGACGTTCGCATCCGCGCTTGCCCCACTCATACTGAAGAAGCGCCGAGATCTCGCGCTCGGTAACGCCGGGCTTCATGGCTTTCAATGCGGCAAAGTGGGCGGCCACGGATGCATCAGACGCCTTCCGAAGGCGTTCGATTTCGCCGGCATCCTTGAAAGTGCGCAAGGCCGCGAGCGTTGGCTTCACGTCTTCAAACGATACATATCCCGCAAACGCGTTCGCTCGTTTTAGCCAATCAAGTGGGCCAGTCGAGGCAGAAATGTCCCCGTAAGCCGGTAGATCTGAATAAAATGTGGAGCGCGGAAGAGGAAGCAAGGGCACCACTACGTCGCGAAGGTGGTCGAGAGTATCGACTTTATCGAAGCCGGTGATTTTGCCGGCATCGGGATTTTCAGCTCCTAGCTTTGGGCCGGTCCAACGTTCCTGCACGCGATTGTGAGCGGGGAGAAAAAGGATTTCGGTGTAAGGATGTGAGTCGGTAGCGGCGGTTACGAGGATGGCGGCACCGGGCTCAATCCAGCCGGTCAGGTAAAAGAAGTCGTCGTTCTGGCGGAAGCCGTAGAGATCGTTTGGGCCCTCGGCTTCCATCGGCGCGAACAAGAGCAGGATGCCAGGACCCATTTTGGCTGCGAGCGCTTGTCGACGCGCGTGATAGTCAGCGTTGGGCTGACGGTCGAGAGCGTGGAGAGGCGAGAGAGTAGAAACCAGGATGAAGAAAGCCAGAAGACGTCGGATCATTCACGTCCTTTCAGTGGTTGTGGCCTTGAGACCACAGCGCAAATGGGAGCGGAAAACGAATTTGCAGATTCCTCGCTCGTTCTCGCCGCACACGTGCGGCTATGAACGGCTCGGAATAACAATTCTAAATTCATCAACGCAATGCCGAATCAATCCTTTACTTCTGTGTTGCTGATTTGCTGGCTTGGGCGAAATCCTCGACGTTTGTTTTGTCAATCAGCGCGGAGCCGGTATCGACGAAAGCCGGGATTGGCGCGAAGCTGTCATCGGCCCAGTTCTTATCGAGCGGCGAAAGCTTGTGGTGGTAGAGCGAATCGAGCATCCGCAGGCCGACTAGCGCCATGGTGTACGGCTTCTGGCTGATGGTTGCGTTGATCACGCCTTTACGAATCCAATCGAGCGTGTCGGGGTCGGTATCCATAGCGATTACGACTTTATCTTTGACGTTGTTGCTACTCAGAACGGTAGCGACTTCTTTCCCAGCAAGGGCTTCCAGACAAACAAAGGCATCGACCTTGTCTTTCTGCTTCCCGATGATTTGCGTGGTGGTATCGAAAGCAACACGGGAATCGCCTTTAATGTCGACCACCTGGGTAATCTTGATCTGAGGATGACTCTCCAGGGCGTCGCGATAGCCTCGTAAGCGCTCGGCCATATTGGTCTGCTCGGGGATTGTGAAGACGACCACGTTGCCCTTGCCTTTGAGTTCGGTGGCGAGCCGCTGGCCACCGGTCATTCCTGCCTGATAGTTATTTGTACCAATGAAGAAAAGCCGCTTACTGCCGCGGATATCGGAATCCATCGTGATGACGGGGATCCCTGCGGACATAGCGTGATCGACGCCGTCCTTCAGCAAATTCGGATCGGCAGCGGAGATGAGAATGCCGGTGGGCTTTTGCGAGATGGCGCGGTTCAATGCCTCGGCTTCGGCCTTTGGATCGTAATCGTCGGGGCCAACGAACTCGTTGCGCACCTTCAACTGTGAGGCACCCTGAGAAAAACCCGCTCCAGCGGTCTGCCAGTAGGGAATCTTCAAGTTGGCGGAGATAAGGATGTATTTCTCTTCCGCATCATGACCCGTTCCGCAGGAAAGAATGGGCGTGATCGCGATCAGAGTTGCGAAAGCGGCGAACAGGTTTTTCCGGAGCATCGGATCCTCCTTTAGGCGTGGTAAGAAGCCGACGGCTGAAGCGTTGGGAATTGTACTCCGTGGTTTGCTGACGAACAAAGGGATAGGCATTGAGAACTTCGCGCGAGATCCCTCGGCCCGCTGGAGAAAACGCGGGTGCCTCGGGATGAGGCCAGGTTTTTTCGGTGAAAAGCTTTCGCGTTTGGGCCTAGTGCTTGAGTTGTGTGATCAAACGCCGACCGGGAAAGGCTTGGTGTGCGATTCGGCTCCAAGGGAGACTCCGGCAAACCGACCTTGCAACAGGGACATGAGACTTGTGACCCAGTATCCGATGACGAACAACAGCAGAAAGGGAACCGTGATGTAGTTTTCGTTTACGACTGCGTAATAGACGGTCGAAGCGAAGTAGGTCCCGATAAGGAGTTCTGCCCAAGGAACCCATCCGAGGCGCTTGCGATATTTTTTGGCGCCCACACGATCTTTTTTTGATTCGACGCGGTATTTGGGAGTGCGAGCAAAGGCGGTCTGTTTTCCGAGAAGTGCCTCAAGCACCGCACGAGTATTGGTAATGGTGAGACCAATCCCGAGTGCCATCAGAAAGGGAAGATAAAGGAGTGCACGCGGCCAGGTGCGCGGAAAAAGTTCTTTCTGTGAAACCAGGTAAAAGCTAGAGATCGAGAACGTTGACGCCATGAAGAGTGGAAGGTCGATGTAGAGCATCTGGAACCATCCCTGGTAAAAGCGAATGATCATCGCTGGCAGAAGTAGCACCGAAAGCACGATCATCAAGGGATAGCTCAAGTTCGACGTGAGGTGAAACCAGGCTTCGATCTTTACGTGTCGAGGGACGTCGCTTTTCAGAACCGTTGGAAGAATTTTCTTGCTGGTCTGGATCAATCCTTTAGCCCAGCGAGCTTGCTGAGTTTTGAAAGCGGTCATTTCAACAGGAAGCTCCGCGGGGCACTCGACGTCCTGCAGGTAGACAAATTTCCAACCTTTGAGTTGCGCTCGGTATGACAAGTCCGTGTCTTCGGTCAGCGTATCGTGCTGCCAGCCACCGGCGTCGTCGATGGCCTGGCGGCGCCACATGCCAGCAGTCCCATTGAAATTGAAGAAGACATCGCTGCGAGCGCGACCGGAGTGCTCAAGAACGAAGTGTCCGTCGAGCATGATGGCTTCAACTTCGGTGAGGAAGGAATAATTGCGGTTGATGTGGGTCCAGCGAGTCTGGACCATGCCAACCTTCGGGTTCGTAAAGTGATGAATGACTTTGAGCAGGAAGTCTTCAGGCGGAACAAAGTCCGCGTCGAAGATGGCGATGAACTCGCCCTTGGCGGTTTTCAGGCCTTCGGCGAGCGCGCCAGCTTTAAAACCTTCGCGATTCGTGCGGTGATGGTAGGTGACAGGATGGCCGAGCGCAGCATAGCGTTCGACTAGATTGCTTGCTACTTCAACCGTTTCGTCGGTCGAGTCATCGAGTAGCTGGATGTCGAGTTTTTCGCGCGGGTACTGCAGCTTGCAGATCGAATCAAGAAGGCGGTCGACCACGTACTGTTCGTTGAAGATGGGAAGCTGCACGGTGATGCGTGGAAGGTCTTCGAAGTATGACGGGGGATCAGTCGTACGGTTCTTCTTGTTCTTGTAATAGAGATACACGAGGACGTAGCGGTGTGCGCCATAAGACGCGAGAAGAAACAGCACGATGAAGTAGGGGATGAGCAACCCCATGTCGAAAGCATTCGCGTGGTAAAGGCCCTTGAACGTGGTATCGAGAAAATGCTGGCGGATGTATTGAGTGAAACCCCGAGAACCGATGAGACTCGCGAAAAGAGCTAAATGGGGGAGCAACACAGAGACAGTGGACTCATCCTTCCGGGCAAAAAGTGCGATCTACATTGTAAATGATGGGTTTCGCAGGATAAGAGAGGGGCGTTAGTTGGCGTCTTCGGGGATGGGAAACGCGTGCAGGATGACGGCCGCATTGGCGGTACCCGGGTTGACCTTGACGTTTACGCCGTGGTCCTGCTGTGTTTTGAGAAAGTCTGGGTCGAGGTAGGGCTCACCATCGAGATCCTGCCATGCGTAGAGCGTGTATGAACCGGGAGTGATACGACGAATGGTGAATCTCCCGGTCTGGTCGGTACGTGCTTTGCCGTATCGGGAGACTGCCTTACGGAATGGGTCATCCGGAACGAGAACCACAGTTGCGTCGGCAATTGGCTTGTCGTGTTCGTCAAGGGCCGAGCCCTTGAGTTCAGCCGAGTCAGGACTCAGGGTGACGAGTAAAGAGCCATCGGCTCCGTTGATTATGAAACCGGCATCAGCAGGAGAGCCGTTGAAGCGGACGCTGTGGACGTAGTAAGCGCGGGAATCTGCTTCAAACGTTACCTCAACCAGGTATTTCCCCGGAAGGAGTTCTTTAAGTTCGAAAGTGCCATCAGGGTTAGCACGGGTGCCAGGATTGGAATCTTCGCCAAACGGCTTGTAATCGAGATGGTGGTCATCATTATCCAGAGGCCGAAGCCAGACGAAGCACTGTGCAAGATTCTTGTGAGTGTCAGTTAAAACCTGTCCGCTAATCTTACCGAGTCTGGCGGGAGCCAGACGGACATCATTGACGTCACCGGAAACAACATCGATGTGCTGATGCGCCGTCGTTGGGGGACCGTCAGAACCGGTAGTGAAAGCGGTGAGATTGTAAGACCCCGGCGCGACTCCCTTCAGTTCAAATCGACCATTCTTGTCGGCTTCCGCTGCACTGAACACGAGCTCGAATTCGGGTGCGTTCAGCACAACTGCGGCTTTGTTACCTGGCGAGAGCGAAAGGATGACACCACGCACGGTGTAGGTATGGCTGGGCACCATCGTGAAGTTTATGGGCAGTTCATCGCCCGATCGAAGTTCGATAGGCGAGGCTTGGTTGCGATCGGGAGTGTTCGGGTAAAACGTGGTGACTTGACGGAGATCCGAATCGGCATTCTCTTCAGCTCCTGTGGATTGGACATGTGTGAATGAGCGGTAATCCGGCGCGGGAGTGGCGGATAGATAATACCGGCCAGGAAATAGACCGGAGAGGCGGTATTCGCCGAGGTCATTGGTGCGCTCGGAACTCGATTGCTCCCACTGAGATTTTCCGTAGCGTTTCCGGAATGCGCTGACTTGCGCATTTGCGAGCGGGTCGCCATCCTCGTCGACAACCTTTCCGAAGATTGTGGATGTCATCAGCATCGTCAGTCGGAGATCGTCAACATGTTGCCCCGGAGCAAGAGTCAACGCGCGAGTTTCCAGCTTGTGCTTGCGGCTGTTGATCACGACAAAACCCGTTTTTTCAATAAGTAGTTGATAGCTTCCGGGTTGAACGTTCTCGATTGCGAAGCGTCCGTCCGCATTTGTCTGAATCGTGTAAGTACGCGCCTCCCCTTGCTTGTCCGTGATCAGCGTGAGGATTGCTTTTTTAAGCGGCTGGCTACCGGGTTCCTTGACCACAGTGCCGGAGACGGTGCAGAGCTTCGGATTGGGTGGTTTCTCCTGAGCGAAGGCGACGAGAGATAGAGCGAGAATTACAGCGACTCTCATTGTGAATAACGCGGAAAAAGCTCGCACGGAGATTTTATCTTACGAAATTCCGCCAGCAGAGCCGTTCTGTTCGTATTAGGCGTTAGTTAAGGCACTGCGCGCGAGATCCCTCTGCGCGCTGGAGAATACGCGCGCGTTCGGGATGACGCCGGCTCTGTAGCCAGCGAAGCTTCGAGGTGATGCCGGATTTCGGGGCGAATGTTTCAGACAAATGTAAGCATCGCTCCAGAAGCTAATTCAAAAAATAGGTTCGATAGAGTGAATCGCGCTGAGCCGGGCGGAAGCCCGCGTCGCGGATGATGCGACGGAGCTCTTCCTCCGTTGTGCAGTTTGTCACGCCCGCGGCGCGGACGACGTTTTCTTCGAGCATGACGGAGCCGACGTCGTTGCCTCCAAAGCGCAGGCCCATCTGGCAGACTTTCAGTCCCTGTGTTACCCAACTGGACTGGACGTTCAGAAAATTCGAAAGATAAATCCGCGAAATGGCAAGGACTTTGAGGTATTCAACGGCGGTAGCCTCGTCCCATTTGCGTCCGCCAAGGGCCGTGTTGGCGGGCTGGAAGCTCCACGGAATGAAAGCTGTGAAGCCGCCGGTTTCTTCCTGCAGGTCATAGAGCCGCTGGAAATGGTTAACGCGATGCTCGAACTTTTCTCCGACGCCGAACATCATGGTAGCGGTGGTACGCATGCCGAGCTGGTGAGCCGTGCGATGGACGCTGATCCAGTCTTCGGTCAGGCACTTGAGCCGTGCGATCTTGTAGCGGACTTCGTCGTCGAGGATCTCGGCACCGCCGCCAGGTATGGAATCGAGTCCGGCATCACTTAGCCGCGAGATGGTGTCGCGGAGTGTGAGATTGCTGTATTCGGCGATGGCCAAAATCTCTGACGCCGAGTAGCAGTGCAGGTGGACTTTGGGAAAGCGCTCCTTGATACCGCGAAGCATTTGCTCATGCCACTCGATTTTGAGGTCGGGGTGAAGGCCTCCCTGCATGAGAACGCCTGTGCCGCCGAGTTCGACGGTCTCGCGAATTTTGTCGTAAATCGTATCGAAATCGAGGATGTATCCCTCTTTCGCCTGGGGCCCTTTGAGCGGGCGATAAAAGGCGCAGAATGTGCAGTATTCCGTGCAAAAGTTCGTGTAATTGATGTTGCGGTCGATGATGTAAGAGACGATGCCGTCCGGGTGAAGCTGACGGCGGACTGCGTCCGCTTCCATGCCGATACCAATGAGATCATCGGACTGGAACATTTCAAGGGCTTGTGCTTTCGTGAGGGACATAGTGGGGCTGCCATGATTTTAGCTTGTCAGGCGGGCACGTGAAAGTGGGTTCGCGGAGACAGGTGGCAGGTCGCTGTAAATGGGGACGGTCGAGCTTGGCGGATATCAGTCTGGCTGGGTGGAAGGATTTCGAGCAAGATTTTCTCGATAAGCGGAGGCGATCGCCAGGGTCGCAACGATGATGTTGGCAACAATGATGGGCGGAGCGTGAAGGACTATCCCGTACAGAGTCCAGAGAACGGCCGCGATGCTCTGAACGATGCGGAGACGAACAGAATCACGGATGAAATATGACACGGCGAAAACGGCGGAGGCCGACCATCCGAGCAGGCTATTCACGTGAGAGCTCCTTGAGCGACGTTCGTTACGCTTCTCGATTATTAGAGTTCCAAACAAGAAAAGCGTGTCTTTAATTTTTTTTGAATCAAGTAGGTTACGGAGCTTCAATCAGCAGAGATTTTGGAAGACGAACAGGCGAACTGAAGCTGGGGCGGTCGTGGCAGAGCGCCGATCTCAGATGCGTATTGATAATAAAGCTGAAGACCTTCGAGACAATCAGTGTCGAGTTCGTAATGGATATTGCGGGTCAGGTAATCGAAAACTTCTTGTTCAGTGAGTGCAAGGCGCGGCGCCCATTCAAACGCGATTTGGGCAAGATTCTGGGGACGTAATCCGTTGTCGCGGGAGTTTCGAAAGATTCGGGTGAGTTCGGCGGCGTGCTGATCGTCGCGGATGGCATCGCGGCGAACGGCCCAAAATGCGAAGACGAATGACTTGCCGGTTCGCTTGTTCCATTCCTCAGCGAGATCGAGGGTAACGTAGCGCGAACGATCAAGTTGCAGTGCGGGATCTCCGATGAGGAGAGCCGCATCGCAAGTTGCGAGCATGCGATCGAGTTCGGGTGGCATAGGTGTGTAGTCGCGAGGGCCACCGAGCCATTTGGCGAAAACAACTTTCGCGAGAGCAACTGATGTCATCGATGAGGTATCGAGAGCAACGGACTTTGCTTCTTCTAACGGAACTTTGCTGACGAGAAGAATGGAACGAACCGCTTTCTTTGCGGCGATCGCGATTACGGGCAAGATCACCAGGTTGGGAATTGTGGTGTATGCAGCAGCCGGGATGATGCCGATATCGGCAGTGCCATCCTGCAAGGCGCGCGCGCAGCCTGAGGGGATTGTGTAGGAGATCTCGAAATCTCTGGTCACGTCCTGGTGCTCGAAATCCCACATCAGAGGGGCGGTATTTAGGTACGAAATGGCTGAAATTCTAAGGCGGCGCATGCCATGTTCAATGTTAACAAAGCGTCTGTGTCGGCCTTCCTTGACACTGAATTTTCGCGCTGCCTAGAGTCGAAAAGGAGGCATACGTGTCCTCGACGGTGGTTTCCCCTTCAACATTGGCGCTGGAATGGTTAGCGCTCTCCCTCACGCCTGGATTAGGGCCGACGAAAGCGCGACGGCTTGTCGAGTTTTTTGGAACTTCGAGTGCTGTGCTTAGGGCATCGCTCACGGAACTGGAAGCTACTGGGATTCAGGCGATGTCAGCGCAATCCCTGGCTACCGGCAAGTCCCTCGAGCTCGCAAACGAGGAGATCACGCGTGCGGCAGCTGCCGGTGTGCAGATCATCACGCTCGAGGAAGAAGCTTATCCCAGAGACTTGAAACAAATTTACGATCCGCCTTTGGCGTTGTACGTGAAAGGCGATGTTAGAGCACTCGCCTTGTCGGGTATTGCGGTGGTGGGTACGAGGCATCCGACACCGTATGGCTCGGGAATGTCAGAGCGGCTGTCATGTGACTTGGCTGCGCACGGGTTAGTGATCTTCAGTGGGATGGCGCGAGGAGTAGACACGGCCGCGCATCGCGGAGCGATTTCGGCGAAAGGAAAAACCGTGGCGGTGTTCGGAACCGGAATCGACGTGATCTATCCAAAAGAGAACACGCGATTGTCAGAGCAGATCCTGAGTCTAGGCGGAGCGCTCGTATCGGAGTTTCCTATTGGAACTTTCGCGGCACCCCAGAATTTTCCCATCCGGAACCGGGTCATCAGCGGGATGTCGATCGGCGTGCTGGTGGTGGAAGCGGCGGAATACAGCGGGACGCGCATCACGGCAAGATGCGCGCTTGAACAGAATCGGGACGTGTTTGCTGTGCCCGGAAACGTCACCAACAAGAACTCCTGGGGACCGAACACGTTGATCAAGCAAGGGGCGAAGCTGGTAGCTACCTGGGAAGATATATGGGAGGAACTACCTGAAGATGTGCGACTTGCGCTGGCTCCAGGCGAAGGTGAATCCAGCACTCCAGAAACTGCATCTTTATTTAATGAGCCTGAAATACGACCTCACGAAAAGCGCATTCTGGCGCTCTTAAAGGCTGACGAAGCTACCCATATCGACGAGTTGGTGGATCGGCTGGAACCGGAGCTTTCAGCGTCCGAAGTTTTTGCTGCGCTGTTTGAACTGGAGCTGGCGGGTAAGATTCGACAGATGCCGGGGAAGAATTTTGTGAAGAGCTTTTAGCTACTAGCTGCTGGCTACTGGCCTCTTGCAAACGAGCGACTGGTGAGTCGATTCAACCGAATCGGGGATGTGGTGGCGGGAAACGAGGCGAAATTGATGGACTTCAAGGAACTCAGAGTGTGGAACACAGCGCATGATCTCACACTCGGAGCAGGAGGCGAGTGGCGCGTCTGGGCCTCTAGAGTTGTTGCCATCATCCAATTCGTGCTAGTTTCAAACCCGAGCCAACCATAGAACAGAGGAAACATTGTCCAAAGGTTTAGTCATTGTCGAATCGCCGGCGAAGGCGAAAACGATCCAGAAGTATCTCGGCAGCGGATTCACGGTCGAGGCTTCGCTCGGGCACGTGAAAGATCTGCCTAAGAGCACGCTAGGCGTGGATATCAATCAGGATTTCGAAACTGATTACATCGTCATCCCCGGAAAAGAAAAAGTTCTGGCCAAGCTCAAGAAGCTGGCGTCTTCCGCAGATACGATCTATTTGGCGCCTGACCCGGATCGCGAAGGCGAAGCCATCGCAGCGCATCTCGCTGACGAATTAGGTGATGGAAACGGACGTAAAAAGAAGAAGAGCAAGAAGGCGCAGGAAGAAGAGGCGGAACGAATCCGCCGGGTGACATTCAACGAAATCACCAAGCGTGCGGTGCAGGCGGCATTCGAGCATCCGCGGGATATCGATAAAAATCTGGTCGATGCGCAGCAGGCGCGGCGCGTACTCGATCGGCTAGTCGGCTATCAAGTTTCTCCGCTGCTGTGGGACAAGGTGCGTCGGGGCCTTTCTGCTGGACGCGTGCAGACCGTTGCGTTGCGTTTGATCGTCGAGCGCGAACGCGAAATCAAAGCGTTCGAAAAAAAAGAATACTGGACGATCGACGCGCACCTAGCGGCCAGTAAGCCGCCGGCATTTGATGCCCGGTTTCTGGGCAAAGGCGAAGAGAAGGTCGAAGTCAATAATGCCGAGGAAGCTGAGGCGATCCGGGCTGCGCTGGAAAAAGCGGATTGGGCCGTCCGCTCGGCGGAAAAGAAAGAGCGTCGGCGGAACGCGACGCCTCCGTTTACGACCAGCAAACTGCAGCAGGATTCCTCACGAAAACTGCGTTTCAGTGTGAAGCGCACGATGATGATCGCGCAACGCTTGTATGAAGGCGTAGAGCTGGGCGAAGAAGGCTTGGTCGGCTTGATCACCTACATGCGAACCGATTCAACCCGTGTTGCGCCAGACGCGATTGCTGAAGTTCGCGAGTACATCGGGAAAGAATACGGGCAGCCCTACATCCCAGAGTCTCCTAACACATATAAAGAGAAGAAGGAAGCGCAGGCCGCTCACGAAGCAATTCGACCGACTTCAGCGGTGCGGCATCCGGACCAGATCAAGCAGTACCTCAAGGAAGACGAATTCAAGGTTTACAAGTTGATCTGGCAGCGTTTCGTTGCCTCGCAGATGATGCCAGCAGTGTTCGATCAGACGACTGTCGACATTGATGCGAAGACTGCGAAGGAGACGTTCTGGTTCCGCGTGACGGGTTCTGTTATGAAGTTTGACGGATTTCTGAAGGTTTACGAGGAATCCAAAGAAGGCAAGGACGAGGAAGACGAGGAACTGAAGCATAAGTTACCGCCGCTCGAAGCAGGACAAAAACTGACTCTGCGAGAACTGAAACCGGAGCAGCACTTCACTGAACCACCTCCTCGGTATAACGAGGCTTCTCTGGTGAAAGAACTGGAAGAGCGCGGTATTGGGAGACCTTCGACTTACGCAACCATCCTGAGCACAATCCAGGAGCGGCAGTACGCGCAAAAGTTGGGTGGCAAATTCGTTCCGACCGAGATCGGCATGGTTGTTACAGACTTGCTGGTGGATAATTTCAAAGACATTTTTGATGTGCAATACACGGCGCGTTTGGAAGAAGAGCTCGACGAAATCGAAGAGGGTAAAGAGAAGTGGACTGATGCCCTTGCCGACTTCTACAAAAAATTCGCCAAGGATCTGAAATACGCCGAGAAGCACATGGAAAACATCAAGCGGATGGAAAAGCCCACCGATGAGAAATGCGAACGATGTGGAGCGCCGCTGGTGATTAAGTGGGGCAAACACGGATCTTTTTACGCTTGCAGTACTTATGACAAGGACGATCCGAATTCCTGCACATTCACGAAAGAGAATCCGATCAACTTGCCGGATCTCGATTCCGCGGATGTCCAGGAAACCTCGCAGGAAGAATATTGCGAAAACTGCGGTCGCGTGATGGTGTTGAAGCGTGGACGTTTTGGTCAGTTCATGGCTTGCACGGGGTATCCGGATTGCAAGACGACGCGCCGGTTGGATCAGGGGAAGAAAGTGCCGGACATTCCACTGGATGAGCCATGCCCAAAATGCGGGCGAAACTTGATGATCCGACATGGCCGGTACGGCGAGTTCACCGCGTGCAGCGGGTATCCGGATTGCAAGTACGTGAAGCAGAACTTCATCGGAGTGAAGTGTCCGGATTGCAAGGACGGGGAACTAGTTGAGAAACGCGCCCGGAAAGGGAACACGTTCTACGGGTGTTCCAATTATCCGAAGTGCAAGTTCACCTCTGCCAGTAAGCCGATCCAGGAGAAGTGCCCTAAATGCGGCCACGATTTCCTGGTGGAGCGTCAGCGAAAGGATGGAGCTGTGATCGCTTGTCCGAATAAGGAATGCGATTATGAACGGCCGTTGCCTGCTGAGGCACAGACTGCTTAACAGAGTGCGTTGGAAAGAATAAGGAGGTCAGGATGACAAGGAAAGCAACAGCCGCAGAAGCCGAACTGGTGTTGAAACTTTACGATCTGCGACGTGAGCCGGAAATGCGCAAAGCGCGGAACTGGATGCTTGTCGAGTTCTGGCCGAACAGCGTGGACGAGTTCGTAAAAATTGCGAATGCCTTGGGCACGCAGGAAAATGCGTGGCTCCGCCAGGTCGGTGGTTATTGGGATATGGCGGCAGCCCTGGTGCTTCACGGAGCGATTAATGCCGATCTTTTTCTCGAAGGTGGCATCAGCGGCGAGATGATGTTTATGTATGCCAAGGTGCAACCGGTGCTGAAAGAGCTGCGCCAGAAGATGAATTCGCCGACACTTATGGGGAATGTCGAGCGCGTGATTACTGAGAACAAGGCTGGACGCGAACGTCTAAAGCTCATCTCGGCGCGTGTGGAAGCGCGTCGAAAAGCGATGGCAGCGGGTTCGTAAATGCGCGGTAGTTAATAACGCAGTTCGTTGCAAAAAAGTGGCGGCGAGCGCTGCACGCAAGATCCCTCGACTCGCTGGAGAAAGCGCGAGTCCTCGGGACGCCGAATTCATTTTATCGCTTAGCTGCGAAAGTGACCTTAGTTACTTCAGGAAATGTATTCGCGGATGTAGTCGTCCTTGGTCGCGATTAATTCTTCGATATCGCCGTCGAAGATTGCTTTTCCATCCCTCAAAATCATAAACGTCATTGGAATATCGTTTCGCACGCCATGCGGCAGGCGTCGCATTTCATTTTTCTGGACGTCGAATGTGTGATTGGCCATGGTGAAGGCGTCCTGCAGGCGGTGTGTTACCAACAGAGAACTCGTCTTGTGCACGTCTCGCTGCTTCACGATCAATTCGATGATCGTGTTGGAGGTCACTGGATCCAGGCCTCCAGTCGGTGAATCGTAGAGCACGACCTTGGGATCCGTAATGATCGCGCGGGCGATGGCGACTCGTCGGCGCATACCACCGGAAAGTTCCGAAGGGAATTTGTCGAGCGTGTGTTCAAGTTCGACGAAGCGAAGGGCTTCGGTCACTCGGGCGTCGATCTCCTCGTCAGTAATGTCGTGCTCCTCAGTGAGCCGGAATGCGACGTTGTCGCGCACAGTCAGCGAATCGAAGAGAGCACTTTCCTGAAAAACCATTCCGATCTGGCTGCGAATCTCAAACAAATCTTCTTCACGCATGTGGGTGATGTCCTGACCCATCACGGTGATGTCGCCAGAATCTGGTTTGATTAATCCGAGCGCAAGTTTGAGGATGGTGCTTTTACCCGATCCAGCCACGCCGAAGATTGCTTTTGCTTCGCCATGTGCAAGGCGGAAGGAGATGCTGTCCAAAATAGATTTGTCCTCGAATGCGATGGAAACATGGTCGAAGCGAATGGCATCGCCTAATGGAGGAACCGCAGCCCGCCGGTCCAGATCGATCGACGAAGTTGCCATCAGCGATATCCGAGGACAGCGAAGATAAGTTTGGTCACAAAGAAATCGACCACCAGGATCAACACAGAAGAGGCGACCACGGCCTGGGTGGTCGAACGCCCGACACCCTGCGTTCCACCACGAGTAGACATCCCGTAGTAGCAACCGATCGTGGAGATCACAAATCCGAACAGGACGGGCTTGATGAGGCCCATAAAAACGTCGCGGAACACAAGAATCTGCCAAGCCGACGTCCAGTATTGGCGGACGTCGAGACCGAAGAGAAGGGAGGCGACCAGGTTTCCACCGATGAGGCCGAGCAAGTCCGCAATAATCGTCAGGAAAAACAACATGAAGGCGGTTGCGATCACTCGAGGTGTAACCAGTTTTTTTGTTGGATCGGTGCCAAGAGCGCGCATGGCATCAATCTGTTCGGTAACAATCATCGACCCGAGCTCACTGGCCATACCGGATGCGTTTCGTCCGGCGACCATTAGACCGGTGATAAGGGGGCCGAGTTCGGTGACCATGCCGATCGAAACCAGCTGGCCAATGAGGGTGATCCCACCGAACCGCTGTAGAGTGTTTGCTGAATTCAGCGCGAGCAGGGCACCAATGGAAAGACCTGTCAGTACGACGATTGGCAATGACCCGACGCCGATCAGATCGGCTTGCTGCATCGTATCCGCGATGTAAATTGGCCGCTCAAAGAGATTGCCGAGAGCTCGGATCGACAGGAGGGTGTAATCCTGGACCGCCTGGATCTTGTCCTTAGCGATCTCCCACGGCGAAATCAGTTCCAGTTCCATGAATGATGCGAGAAAGTGTAAGCCTCCCGAAAATATAGCAGACGAAAGTGTTGAGGCTGGTTTTGCATTGAAGAACTTGAATTAACTGGTTCTGTACCTTTGCACAGGGCGAGGCTGACATCCGGCGACCCCTTCGATACAATCAAAGATTACTTGCTGCAAGCCGAGGCCGCTGAAGGCCCGTTGAGCGGCAGACGGCTTCTCATGGCGCTGAAGGAGTCGGAAGCAATTGTCCTCCGGACGTATCCCCTGCGCGAAGCGGACCTGCTGGTAACCCTGTTTACCCGGCTGGAAGGCAAGGTTAAGGGAGTAGCGCGGTCAGCCAAGAAATCGCGGCGGCGCTTCGGCGGAGCCTTGGAGCCACTGACGTACGTGCGGGCGTACTACGAGGACCGCGAACGTCAGGAGCTGGCAAGACTGGATTCCTGTGAAGTACTTGAGTCGCCACTTGCCAGGGAAGTGAGCTATCCGCGAGCGGTCGCACTTGGGCATATCGCAGAATTGCTGGATGAATTGCTGCCGGACCGCGAAGCGAACGATGCAATCTTCCGTTTATCGCTTTCGGTATTGAGCGTTTTGCGCGATTCGGGAATCTGGCTGCCGGTTACGTACTTTGAACTTTGGATGACGCGGCTGGTGGGGTTTCTCCCGGAATTGAGTGAGTGCATCGTGTGCGGCCGCTCTTTGAATGGGAGCCGCGCGTTTTTTCACGTGCTTGCCGATGGCTTGATGTGCGCGGACGATAAGCGACTGGCTTCATCGGAATTGTCCGCTGAGTCGCGGGCCATAGCGGCGCAGATGTTTCGAGCTCCCGTGGAGCGTTTTGGGATACTCGAATGGCAAAAGGGAAATGGTTCGGATTTGAGGAAGTTCCTGATCCAAATTCTTGAACGTCATCTTGAGAAGAAACTAGTGACGGCGGGAATGATGGAAAAGATTTAGAGCTGCGAGCTTCGAGTGGGTTTAGCAACAAGGGTAAAGTGACCTCAATAAAGTCCAATCCGCCGACGTACCAGGAACTAATTCTCAAACTCCAGGCATTCTGGGCAGAGCGTGGTTGCGTGTTGCAGCAACCCTATGACGTCGAGGTCGGCGCAGGCACGATGGCCCCGGAGACCTTTCTCCGCGTGCTCGGACCGAATCCGTACAAAGTTGCATATGTGCAGCCGTCACGGCGCCCGGCGGATGGAAGGTATGGGGAGAATCCGAACCGTCTGTTCAAGCACATGCAACTGCAAGTGATTTTGAAACCGCCGCCAGACAATGTGCAGGAGTTGTATCTAGAATCGCTCGGGGCAATTGGAGTTGATCTTCGGCAGCACGACATCAAGTTTGAAGAAGACAACTGGGAGTCGCCGACGCTCGGAGCTTGGGGTATCGGATGGCAGGTGATGCTCGATGGCCTCGAGATCACACAATTCACGTACTTTCAGCAGTGCGGTGGCGTGGATCTGAATCCGATTGCAGCGGAATTGACATACGGGTTGGAGCGAATTGCAGCCTTTTTGCAAGATGTCGACTCGATTTACCAGATCGTATGGGCGCGCGACCCGTTGACCGGAAATAAAACGACATATGGAGATGTTCGCTTTGCTGACGAGCAGCAGTTCTCCGTTTACGACTTCGAAGCTGCTGACGTTGAAAAGACCTGGAAGCATTTCGAGCTGTGCGAATCCGAGTGCAAAGCGTTGATTGATGCATATGCCGCGCTGGCGAAAGATAAAACTAAGGGCGATGGTGTGCAACGCGAGAAGGCGAGATTTCCGCTTCTGGGTGCCTACGATTTGTGCCTGAAATGCTCGCATTACTTCAATATCCTGGATGCCCGCGGAGCGATTTCGGTTACGGAACGCGTGGGAGTGATCGCGCGCGTACGTGCGCTCGCGGTTGGAATTGCCAAAGCCTGGGTGTCGCAGCAGAAGAGCGAAGAGTTGCCGGAAGCAGAAGAGAGTGAACCTGTTCCAACAAAGAAATTGAAAAATGGTCCGGTGGCAGTTGGGTGAGGCTTGATTTTCATTGCTGAGCTGAAATGCATGTCCTTCGCTCGCAAAAGCCGCTCGCTCAGGATGACAGGAGTTTTTTGTGCTGTGACAAGGCTCACATTCACGCTGCATTTATTTTGAGAATATAAGATCGCTTAATGTCAGATTTCCTGCTTGAAATTGGTACTGAAGAAATTCCCGCGCGAATGATAGATGCTGCCTCGCGCGATCTCCAACAACGTGTGAGCGATCTGCTGAAACGCGAGCGCCTAGCCTCGGGCGCAGTGAAGATGTTGGATACGCCCAGGCGTCTGGCGGTAATGGCAGCGGGACTTGCCGCCGCGCAGGCCGACATTACCGAAAAAATTACGGGGCCTTCCACAAGCGTCGCTTACAAAGATGGGCAACCAACACCAGCTGCGCACGCGTTCGCTAAGAAAGCGGGTATTGATGTTGCGCAACTTGAGCGTGTTACGACCGCGAAAGGCGAATACCTCAGCGCCGGCGTGACAAAGAAAGGGCGAGGGGCGAGCGAGATTCTTGCCGAGTTGTTACCAAAAGAAATCAACTCTCTTTATTGGCCGAAGAATATGTATTGGCGCAAGCCGAACGAAAAGTTTGTTCGTCCCGTACGCTGGATTGTGGCCATGCTGGACGGTCAAGTTGTGCCACTCGAGTTTGACGGAATACGGGCGGGCAATCTTTCGCGCGGACATCGCATTCTCCACGATGGAGAGGTAAAGATTCCGAGTGCCGGGACGGCGTACGTGAGCACGCTCGAATCCGCGAAAGTTCTGGGGCGAGAGGCTCGAGAAA
Source organism: Terriglobales bacterium (assembly GCA_036265385.1). Lineage (GTDB taxonomy): Bacteria > Acidobacteriota > Terriglobia > Terriglobales > Acidobacteriaceae > DATAPD01. The sequence goes on along the minus strand of DATAPD010000015.1, from coordinate 6,076 downwards.
AGCAGATTCGCAAAGCTCTCGATGCTTCGGCTCGGACGGTTCCAGGCGCGCGCTGGCGCGAAGATAAAGAATTGCTGGATACCGTTGTGAACCTGACTGAGTATCCGTCAGCCATCCTGGGAAATTTCGAGCCTGAGTTTCTAGCTCTCCCAGAAGAAGTGCTGGTCACCGTGATGCGCGACCATCAAAAGTATTTCGCCGTTGAGGATGCGAACGGCAAGTTGGCGGCACATTTCCTGGCTGTTCTGAACACGGATAGCGATCGAGATGGCATTATTCGGCACGGAAACGAACGCGTGTTGCGGGCGCGTTTCAACGATGCCCGGTTTTTCTGGCAAACGGATCAGAAAAAACCTCTACGCGACCGCCTAGAACTACTGCGGCATGTGACGTTTCAAAAGGATTTGGGCAGCTATTACGACAAAACGATTCGCATGCAGCGACTGGCGAGTTGGCTTTCAGAAATCGTGAAGCAGAACGGAATGGCGATCCGGCCTGGCATTGTTCACAAGGCGGCTTGCCTGGCAAAAACGGATCTTACAACTGAACTGGTGAAAGAGTTTACCGAGCTGCAGGGCATCGTTGGTGGATTGTATGCGCGAGTTCAGGTGCTGGACGATCACTTGAATGATGATGTGCGGCATGGAATCTCGGTCGCCGTATACGATCATTACAAGCCAGAATCAATGGAGGATTCGGTTCCGCGAACAGTAGAGGGCGCGGTTCTGTCCATTGCAGATAAGGCTGATTCAATTGCAGGAATGTTCGCCCTCGGATTGATTCCGAGCGGGTCGAAAGATCCGTTCGCGTTACGCCGACAAGCAAACGGAATCGTTAAGACGATTGCAGAACACGGTTTGCCTTTTCACCTAAGCGAGTTGATGTCGGATGCCCGTGCGCGATACGACGGCTCAGAAGCGGAAAAGAAGTTTATTGCCAACCTGAATCTCAGGGAGACGATAGGGGGATTCTTTCGCGAGCGCCTCGAGTTCTACCTGAAAGAGATTCGCGGCTTTGCCTATGATGTTGTGAATGCGGTGTTAGCCGCCGGTTCTGACAACGTGGTGGATGCGATCGCACGGGCGGAAGCTGTCAGTAAGGTTCGCCCATCCGAAGACTTCGAATCCATTTCAGTCGCTTTCAAACGAATGAAGAACATTTTGCGACAGGCGCAAGAGGCCGGTAAGAGTATCGCGAGCACCTTGGACCAAGGTGCGCTTGTTGAGGAGTCGGAAAAAGAATTAGCGCTGCAGATAAACCCGACAGCCGAGAACGTCCGCAGACTTAGGGAAGAACGGGATTATGAAGCGGCACTGCTGGAAATTGCGAAACTGCGGCCGCTGGTAGACAAGTTCTTCGACAAGGTGATGGTCATGGTGGACGACGATCGAGTTCGCGCAAATCGGCTTGCACTGCTGAATACGCTCGTGAAGGAATTTACGACGATGGCCGATTTCTCGGAGATCGTAACGGAAGCGAAGTGAAGTTTTACTAGAAGTGAAGTTTTACTAAGCAAGTAAAGAAATTCAGATCGGTAAAAGGACTCATACGTATATGGCAACGCAAACTCTTGCAGAGAACGATGTGGAAGTTATGGAAAAGAAATCTGATGGCGTGAAGTATGTTTACTCCTTCGGCGGAGGAAAGGCCGATGGGAACGGCAAAATGAAAGATGAATTGGGCGGCAAAGGCGCCGGCTTGGCTGAGATGACGAATGCCGGACTTCCTGTACCTCCCGGCTTCACGATTCAGACTGAAGCTTGTCGCGAATACATGCGAAAGGGTGGTGTGTCATCCAACGTCGACAAGCAAACGGCAGACGCGCTGAAAAGGCTTGAAGATTTGCAGGGACAAAAGCTGGGTGCCGGGGAAAATCCCTTATTGGTGAGCGTTCGCTCGGGTGCAAAGTTCTCAATGCCCGGCATGATGGACACGATTCTTAACCTGGGGCTAAACGACAAAAGCGTGGAAGCTCTTGCGAAGCGGACGAACAATCCTCGATTTGCTTACGACTCATATCGGCGGTTGATTCAGATGTTCGGCAACGTTGTGTTAGAGATCGAAAAGAGCGAGTTCGAGCACGTTTTCGATGGGAAGAAGAAACAGAAAAAAGCCAAGCTGGATACGGATCTGGATGCGAAGACCTTGCAGGAAGTCATCGCCGAGTACAAGAAAATCGTGAAGAAGCACACAAAAATGGACTTCCCGCAAGATTCAAAAGAGCAACTCGTCATGGCGCGTGATGCGGTGTTCCGCTCATGGCAGAACGATCGCGCGAAGCATTATCGCCGCATCAATAACATCTCCGATGATCTTGGAACAGCGGTCAACGTGCAAGCGATGGTGTTCGGCAATCTTGGAGATACCAGCGGTACCGGTGTCGGATTTACTCGCGATCCCGCTATCGGAGAGAAGGTTTTTTACGGCGAGTTTCTGTTGAACGCACAAGGTGAGGACGTGGTTTCAGGTGTACGCACGCCAGCTCACATCACGGAGTTGGAACGAATCATGCCGGATGTGTACAACCAGCTGCGCGACATCACGACGCGCCTTGAGAAACATTATCGCGACGTCCAGGACTTTGAGTTCACAATCCAGGACGGCAAGCTCTACATGCTGCAAACCCGGAACGCAAAGCGCACGGGTCTAGCGGCCGTCAGAGTTGCTTTGCAAATGGTCGAGGAAGGGCTTATCACGAAAGAGGAAGCTATCTTTCGAGTCGATCCCAACCAGTTGTACGACTTTCTGGTCCCGCGACTGAAAGAAAAGGGTGTGAAAGTCGAGGTTCTCGCGAAGGGGCTGCCGGCGTCACCAGGAGCAGCTGTAGGACAGATTGTCTTCACCGCGGACGAAGCTGTTGCGAAGGCAGGGCATGGCGGGAAAAATCCCGTGATCTTGGTGCGCGCGGAAACCACGCCAGAAGACATCCATGGTATGGAAGTCGCCAAAGGCATTCTTACGTCTCGGGGCGGTATGACGAGCCATGCTGCTGTGGTGACGCGCGGAATGGGGAAGTGCTGCGTTGCAGGCGCTGGAGACGTCGAGGTCGACGAGAAGTCGCAAGTAATGCGCGTCAAAGGGCAGGTGTTCAAGGCGGGCGATTGGATTTCGCTAGACGGCACGACTGGGCGGGTGATCAAAGGCAAGCTGGAAACGATTCCGCCCAAGGCAGACGATCCTGAACTCCTGACGTTCATGACGTGGGCTGAGCCGTTCCGCAAGATTGGAGTTCGCGCGAATGCTGACATTCCACGCGATGCAGAGCAGGCCCGCTCTTTCGGCGCGGAAGGCATTGGACTTTGCCGTACAGAGCACATGTTCTTCGGCGAAAAGAAACTACCGCACATGCGGGCGATGATTCTGGCCAACAATGAGAAAGACCGCCGCGCGGCCCTGAAAAAGCTGCTGCCTTTGCAGCGAGCAGACTTTGTCGGCGTATTTCGCGCGATGAATGGCTTTCCGGTCACGATTCGTACCTTGGATCCTCCGCTCCACGAGTTCCTACCGCGGCGAGAAGACCTCATGGTTGAGATCGCTGTTCTGGAAGCAACGAAGCCCAAATCGTCGAAGCTGAAGGAATTGCGCACACTCTTGCGCCGAGTGGAGGAACTGCATGAGTTCAATCCGATGCTCGGACACCGTGGCTGCCGGCTGGGAATCACGTATCCAGAGATCACCGAGATGCAGGCACGAGCCATCTTTGAGGCGGCTGTAGAGGTTGCCAAGGGTGGAGTCAAGGTTCATCCCGAAGTGATGATTCCTTTAACGGCTACATTAAAGGAAATGGCAAATCAGGCCGCCGTTGTGCATCGCATGGCCGAGGAAGTCTTCAAAGAAAAGGGAACTAAGATCGACTATCTCGTCGGGACCATGATTGAGTTGCCCCGCGCAGCGTTGGTGGCGGACGATATCGCAAAGGAGGCGCAGTTCTTCTCCTTTGGAACGAACGATCTCACGCAAACAACATTTGGCTTCTCACGCGATGACGTCAACAAAGTTCTGCCTACGTATATTGCGGAAGGCATCTTGAAGCAGGATCCATTTGCGGTGCTCGACCAGGAGGGTGTTGGCCAGTTAGTGAAAATGGCTACCGAGCGCGGCCGCAAAACTCGTCCAAACCTCAAAGTCGGAATTTGCGGCGAGCACGGGGGCGAACCATCTTCAGTAGAGTTCTGTCATCGGGTGGGGCTGAACTATGTTTCATGCTCACCATTCCGGGTTTTGACCGCGCGTCTGGCTGCTGCGCAAGCAGCCGCTGGAGAGAAGTTAAAAGGCGAAGCGGGTAGAACCAAGTAGCTGGTTGCGACTTGATCCAAAACGAAGGACACGGAACGGCGCAAATTGCTTGCCCTGACCCGTGTCCTTTGTGATTTATTGGATTTTCTGCAGACGGGCAATTAATTTCTGCGCCAAGTTTTCTTCCGACTCCGACCAAAGCAGTCGACCCGTAGCGCCAGTGTTCTTTTCGACTTTGACTGTAAATTCGACTAGTTTCTGCACGTTCATACGAATTCGATCCTCACCTTCCATCGTCAACGACCGACCTTCTTGAAGGAATGGGGCGTCCAGCCCAAAGTCAATCTGAATGTGCCCTGTTTCTTCTGCGGTGTGATCTTCAAATTCGAGACCCTGGACAAGAAACCTCACAGGACTGGACTGCAAGGACCATTGGCGCTGGTTTGGATCAAGCAGCCATAAGTCCCAATGGGCTTCAAAGACGAAAGCATAATCGTCGTGCAAAAGATCTTGGGCGATCCCGGCGGCTTCTTCAGGCGACACGGCTGGTGTGAAGCGACGCTCAAGGATCGTAGGCTCGCTCCAAGAAATGGGATCGACAGAAAGATACGTGATTCCGGGACGATGGGTCGAGAAAGGGAACTGCGACATAACAGCTACCGCTTGAGGCAGCATGTCCTGCTGTTCGAAACTGGGGAACCAGATGCTGAAGTAGAGAGGATCGGGCATTTTGAAGACTCACCTTTGATGCACGAACTATTGTAGCGTTGGGATGAAGTTGGTGCGCAAAGCAGAGATCGCGATTAGAAGCGTGCGCAAGTAGCAGGCGAGAAGCGAATACCGGACCTGCAGGATTTTCGAGCTTTGACAGTGCGAAAAGCCGCTTGCTAATATCAATGAGTCGCACTCCTGCCAAATAGGAACGTCCCCGTCGTCTAGCCCGGCCTAGGACATCGCCCTTTCACGGCGGTAACACGGGTTCGAATCCCGTCGGGGACGCCAAATCAATTCAACAACTTAGATTTCCGATGTGAACGACTGTTTACCACGGACTTGGGACACGAATTCACGCAAAGCAGTTTGCGGTCCGTGTCGTCCTGAAGTCTGACTTCATTTCGCGGTTCTGAATCACAGTTTCGTACCCCTTCCAAGCACACAACGAATTTCATCAACTCTGGTTCTATATACTTGGGGACTGTTTTTCCAGCCGTTCTAGCCACTACTCATGCCGAAATGCGTGTTCACGAGACTAGCGGTGATCTTGACGCTTGCGTCGTTGACGGCCTACGCGCAGCAACCGCTCGATCTGCGCGGTGCACTGACGACTGCCGAAGCTGCAAATCTCGAGTTGCGCGCAGCGCGGCAGCAACGTGCTATCGCCCTCGCCGGAATTACCACAGCGGGCCAATTACCCAACCCAGTGGCTGCCTTCACTGTCGCCCGCGACACGCCTCATGAGGGGGTGAGTCTAGACATGCCCTTGGAACTCGGTGGCAAGCGAAGCAAGCGTCTGGCGGTTGCTCGTGAAGAACAGAAGTCGATCGAAGTAGATCTGACCATCCTGGGACGGCAGATACGGCGTCGTACACGCGAGGCGTTTTTTAAGTCGCTGGCGGCCCGCGCTCAAACGGCACAAGCAAAGACCACGCTCGATCTCTCGACGCGCGTTCGTGATCTCGTGCAACAGCGTTACGACGTCGGAGACGTCGCGGAGTTGGAAGTCGTACAGGCGGAAGTCGAGCTTGCGCGATCAACTGCCGACTACGAGACGACTGCCGCAGCGCAGCGCGCCGCCGATGTCACCTTGGCTGCACTGCTGAACCGCAATCTTGAGCAGCCT
>DATAPD010000014.1:0-5366 GCA_036265385.1 Terriglobales bacterium | reverse complement strand
GTTTTTTCTGTTTCGGCGCGCAGCTATGATTGGAACGGAGCGGAAATTACCAGTGGCCCGGCCCGTTTGAATTTCAAAAGCGGCTTTTATGGCTGGAAATTCGATACTCAACACCAGAAGACGTCTTACACTCTGTTTACCTCGGGCGGCTTTATGGCTGTTGATCGAAACAAGTTTGTGAAGCTGGGAGGTTTTAACAGACTCTTTGCGCCGGCATACTGTGAAGATGTGGACCTCTGTTTTCGTGCGTGGCGTCGGGGGTGGCATTGCATTTACGAGCCACGCAGCGTCGTGTGGCATCGACATCAGGGCACGTGGTCACATGATTCGAACGACAGCCTGAACTCTCTTGAACTAAGAAACCTCTTACTGATGCAATGGTCCACGTTCCCGATGCACAAGGGCCGGTGGGCGAGATTGCGAAGCCTAGTTAAGCTTTTCATCGGCTCGCTTTTCTCCGGTGATCGAGTTTGGATAAAGACCTATCCTATAACGCTCCTTCATTGGTTAGCCGTGCGCTGGCACTACCGCTGGATGAAAGTGCGCGAGCGTGACCTACGTGAGATTTTGGCTCACATCGACGAACAATGCTGATGCAAAAGGGCAATGGGTTTCGCATGCGCGCGCGATCTGTGTTTAAAGCCATCTTTTTTCGTCTCGTTCGGCTCGGAATTCGACGCTTGAAACATCATTGATTTTTCGGGACATCGCGGGGAAGACCAGCGGTTGTGGTGGAGTTTAGCGGCCAGGTGCGCCTCCGACGATTAGCGCGGCCCGCCTGAGTTATTTTGAACTAGAAATATAGAACGCCAATCCCCCATCCCTGCTCCGGATTTTTAATGATTTCTTCATGGTGATGTGACGCCTTCAGTTCATTCCAGAAGCGTGGCACATCGCCACCAGCTTTCTCGGGGTGTTCCGCTATATCATGAAAGGCCACAATTCCACCTCTGCGAATGAGCGGAGAATAAGAGAGAAAATCGTGTTTGACTCCCTGGTAAGTATGATCGCCATCAATGAAAAGGACGTCGAGGGATTGCGTGATGCGCCGAACTCTGGCCGCAACTGCTTCCGAGTGAGAATTGCCACGAATCAGGTGCATACGCTGAAACGATTTGCCGAATGTGTGATAGAGGAGAGAGCGGACGTTGCTCTGTCCTCCCCCAAATTCGCCGCCGGGAAGATCAATGCTAATGATGGTGGCTCGCGGAGCAGACAGTCGGGCGAGCATACAGAGTGTTCCTCCTTGAAATGTGCCTATTTCTAACACTCTTTTCGGGCAGATCGAGGCAACAATTTCCGCGAATCGGTGCAATTCCGAAGGCACTTGTAAAGGTCGTATCGAAGGATTTGACAAGATGAAATCAACTATCTGACGCGCTCCGCGGTGAAAGCGGAGATTAACGATAAGCAAGAGAAAGGATGCTGCGCGAGATATTTTGCCGAGCATGTCCGCCAAAATTTTAACACTCCGCATCCCTAAAACGTAGGCTATGATGGTGCTTCAACAAACCAGGTCTCTGATGTGTTTATCTGATCAGCTTATACATTTACGAATTACGCCAGCGCGCCTTGGGCTGCCCTGCTAAAAGAGAGTCCGATGGACCCAGTTGTCCTTACCTTGGCCAGTAACGAACGCTACTTCCCGGGACTCTATTGCGCGGTCGCGAGCGCACTGAGGTACTTGGATCCGACGAGAAAAGTGGATTTGAAGGTGCTGGATGGCGGAATCTCCGAGACATTTAGGAAAGTTCTTTCGGATTTGGTGGGAAGGTTTGGGAGGCGTGTTCAACTGGAGTTTGTGACGGTGAACCCATCAATATTTGGTAACGCCACGCTCGGGCCGGGCCAATCGCACATGACATATTGCCGCACACTGCTGCCACAATTACTCGATGTGCCGCGTTTGATCTATCTCGACTGCGACGTATTAGTTTTCCGCGATCTGTCCGAGCTTTTTGATCTTGAATTGTCTCCAGGCAAAATTCTCGCGGCTGTTCCCGATTCGCAGACTCTGACGCTTGGCGATGACTCTCACGTCCTAGCAGGTGCGATGAATCTTTCGGCTGATGGCCGCTACTTTAATGCGGGCGTGATGCTATTGAATCTGGACGAACTCAAGAAACAGAATTTCACCGAGAAATCTCTCGAGTTTTTTACAAGCTGGAGGGGAGACTACCGGTTTTGGGATCAATCGGCGATCAATCTTCTTCTGCACGGGCAGATTGAGGAGTTGCCCGAACATTGGAATCGAGCAGCTTGGCGCTTTGACGAGCAGGATGACAATAGTCTGGACTGTATCCTTCACTATACGAGTTCAGCGCCATGGCTCGGTGGAACAGCTGGTCCGGCCCAGGTGTTATTTGAACGATTCGCAGCCGAGGCCGGTTTGCCTGTGAATCGGCAAAGCGCAGATTTCAAAAAATCGCAGCGACAACAATCCCTTCGAAATGTGCTTGCACCTTTTCGAGCACTCGCTTTTCCGATGATATCCTTGTTTTACAAAATCATCGGAGAGAAAAACAAATGTGCGGCTTATCAGAAAGCGGGGCGTTATTGGCTCCGCTATGTTCTTGAGGCGCCGCGGCGGCGACGGCTTAACCACAGGCGTACCGAGCAAGTTCAAGGTACGGAGTTTGAATTTGCCGCCTTTAAGTCCGCAGAATGAAAGTATTGCAGCTCAACACTCACTGCGGTGGCGGCAGCTATGAATATGCGGCGCTTTTTTCCACCGCATTAGCGGAGCAGGGGATTGAAAGCCGTGTGCTCTGCAAGGATTTGGCCTTAGCAGAAACCCGCAGACCTCTCTTAGATCGCGTCATTCGTCGATTATATGTTTCTTTATCCACTGACCCATGGCACGGAACGCGCCGATTATTGTCTCCGCCGCCAGCCGAGGATCTGCGAGGAATTGACGTGGTGCACCTTCACACGGTGGCTGATTGGTTTGACGTTCCCCGTTGGCTCGAGACGCTGCCGCGCAGAATAGGCGTTGTGATCAGTCTGCATGATATGTGGCACATCAGTGGAGGCTGCTTTCTTTACCGTGGATGCGATCGATACCGTGATACATGCACACCTTGCCCGATCTTGAAGCCACCTTTGGACCGAGTGCTGGCCAAAGACGAACACAGGCGAAAATTACGGGCGTATCAAAGTCGCCGCATACAGTTTGTCGCAAACAGTCAATGGTTGGCGAATTTGGCTGAGCGAAGTCCACTTGTTAGGGCTTCCGGCGGTTTACGAGTGATTACGCCCGGAATCGACACGGAGATTTTCAGGCCGCGAGAGAAGGCGCAGTGTCGTGCGAGCCTCGGCATCCAGCAGAGCGCTTTTGTGATCGCGGCTGGAGCCGCTTCGCTGGCCGACGCGAATAAGAACATTCGCTGGTTATTGGAACAACTTACACGACTACCGGAGCTCCAAGACCTGGTAGTGCTACTCGCTGGAGAAGGTGCAGTCGATATACCGGCTGGACTCAATGTGCGGATGATTGGTGGCATTACCGATCCTGCGGCGCGGGCGATCTTTTATGGCACGGCAGATATCTTTGTTAGCGCGTCGTTAATGGAGACGTACGGGCTCACGCTGGTTGAGGCGATGGCGTGTGGAATACCAGTTGTAGCGTTTCGAGTCGGCGGAATTCCTGAAGCTGTGCCTGATGGTCAGGGCGGGATCCTGTGTCCATCACAAGATGCCGCGGCATTGCGTGAGGCTATTGCCAAGTTACGCGAGTCGCCGCACCTTCGCGAAACATTAGGCCAGCTTGGGCATGAGACGGCGCACAGCCGCAACGCCGCGAGTTTGTTTGCGAGCAGGTTTGCGCAGCTTTATCGAGAAAGCATGGGTCTCGAGCGAACGAGCCGCGCACATACTCCAGCCACGGTGACGTGAAAGTGCAGGCTCCGTTTGGCTTTGTGACCGGTTGCCATGCCTTAGACAAATTCATGGTCCAGGCCACGCTCGCCAGCATGAGGCATTACTGCCCCTACGTGCCCATATGCCTTACGGTCGATGGCGATTTTGATATTTCGCATTTGAAGAAAGAATACGATTTAATCATTTTGCGTGTTTCGGAGGTGCCTTCGACAGAAATGCGCCAGCTGATTTCCGCAAATTTTGGCGCCAAGCTTGCCGCATTGTGGAAGGGTGCCTTCGAGTTTCATGAGTGGTTGGGTTCAGGCGCGCTGTGGAGCAGAGTTCTTCTACCATGAACCAGAGACCAAGAATTGGTTTCTTAATTCCAATCGCTTCGCCACGGAGAGTAAGCGACTGGCATCTTGCCTGCGCCTATTTTAAGCAAACACTCTCATCTATATCTAACTCGAGTGGCGGGGACTACTGCGTGGTAGTGGCCGGTCACGAGTCTCCGGATTTTGAACTGCCGCAAGATTCAAAGTTCAAACTCTTATCGCTCGAGCATCCTTTGCCGCCTCTGGAAAACGGGTATTACCTCGCGGCAATTAAAGACAAAATAATTAAGTTGGGGGCGGCTTGGGAGTACGCGAAATCGACGTGGAATCCTGAGTACGTGATGAAACTTGATTGGGATGATCTTGTCAGTTCCCGGCTGGTGGACTGGCTCGTTTCGGCCGAAGATGAAGCTGGCTACCTTATAAAACACGGGTGGGTCTGGCGCGCGCGATCGCGTTATCTTGTTCAACACACGGAACAGTTCGATCGCGTCTGTGGTTCGTGTCTGATCATCCGAAGCGACTTGGCGGATAAAATGGGACCGTTTCTCCATTCTTGTGACGGCACGAAATTTGACAACATGAGCCAACAAATCGAAGCCATTGATGCACTTTCGCTCGTCCCTGGCGCCGGAACCAGCACCCTGCTTTTGAACGACAGCCACATACGTGCCGATGCGCAATTTGCTTACCTGGGGCACCGGTTGGCAACGGTTCCGTTCAACGCCGCCGTTTATCGCATCGGCCACGGAAACAACGCCGCCGCTCAACTTTGTCGAACGCCAACTGCGCGGATGCTCTTGGGGCGCATCCGGCGGACACGCCTGGTCACACCGAGGCTCAAGAAAGAATTCATGCTTGGTTGAAGGTGTTAAACGAGAACCGCCAAGTGCTTGCCAGCAGAGTCAAACGACACCTTTGGAATTTGGTTGGGCGATGAAGATGAATGACATGCTTATTGTGGCTTTCTTGATTCCATTCGCGTCTCGAAACATGAAGTCCAAGTGGGAAACAGCTTGCGCATGGGATGCAGGTTTGGCGGCTGACCGGAGCAACGCCGCGTTTAAGCGCTCTAAACATCAGCGGTTTTGGCGAAACGCACTGGCACCATTACGAGCTGCGGCGTTCTTTGTGGTATCGATTCTTTATAAATTTCCGGACGTCGCATGAAGG
>DATAPD010000013.1:0-8453 GCA_036265385.1 Terriglobales bacterium | reverse complement strand
AATTTGAACGCTATCGCTCTGTTTTCGTTCCGTTTTTTGAACGGTAAGAACTGCGTATGTCGCCGCAGATCTTACATTTGGTGTTGGCAGAGCAAATGCGCTGAGTAACACATTGCTGATTGTCGACTGGGCAAGGCTGATGTGTACCGGCGTAACTTTCTCCCGACGAATAACGAAACGTACTCTGGTTGGACTTCTGATTGCTTGAAGGCGAGCTATCTCTCGCCATTCGTCTGTTCGCTGTAGCTAGTCGACCGTAAGCAAAGTCTTTGGCGTGGACTTCGCGCCTGCGAGGTTAGATCGGCATTGGCTTTTGTTACACATTTGGCGCTCTGGATTCTGCTCGCGTTGCCATATCCTTCTGCTGGACAGGCAACGACTAGCCGAAGTCCGCACGGCCCTCTGACGATCCCTTGCCAGAACTGTCATACGCAAGCGGGATGGAAGCCAATCCGCGGCGTGCCTGAATTCGATCACAACAAGACTTCCTATCCTCTGCGAGGGATGCACCAGGATGTTCCTTGTGTGCAATGCCACACGAAACTGGTGTTCACCAACGTTGGGACGAAATGCGCAGATTGCCACGCAGATATTCACCGTCGACAATTTGGCGCGAATTGCGAGAGCTGTCACAGCGTAAAGGGCTGGAGAGTTTCACTTCAGCAGATTCGAGAACATCAAAACCGATTTCCATTGATTGGGGCACACGCGACAGTCGACTGCGAATCCTGTCACAAAGGCGCCGCGACGGGTCAATTCCAAGGATTGTCGACGCAGTGTTATAGCTGCCACGCCAATGACTATCAGCAATCAAAGAATCCGAACCACGTAGCGGGTAAGTTTTCGACCACATGCCAGCAATGTCACGGCATGGACACGTGGCTCAATGCCAAATTCGATCACGCAGCCTATGGATTCCCGCTCACGAACGCACACGCTGTACCGCCACGGCAATGCGTCGATTGCCACGTTAGCAACAACTTCAACCTGACCAGCAAAAGCTGCGTCTCATGCCACCTCAAAGATTTTCAGTCCACGGTCAACCCCAACCACGTGAAGAGTGGATTTCCGCAGACTTGTGAACAGTGTCATACGACTTCGGCGTGGCAGCCTGCTTCTTTCGATCATGCCAAGTCCGGCTTCCCATTGACTGGATCTCATACCGTGCCGCCGCGGCAATGTGCCGATTGCCATGCCAATAACAACTACAACATCACGGTCACTACCTGCGTCTCTTGTCACTTGAAAGATTTCCAAGCGACCACGAACCCGAACCACGTGCAAGGAGGTTTTGCTCAAACGTGCGAGCAATGCCACAACACCACATCGTGGACGGGTGCAAAATTTGACCACTCCGCGACGGGGTTCCCGCTTACAGGAGCACACACCGTTCCGCCTAGACAATGCGTCGATTGCCACGTCAACAACAACTACAACATCACGGTGACAACCTGCGTGTCTTGCCATTTGAAGGGCTACCAGGGCACGACGAACCCGAATCACGTTCAGGGAGGATTCCCGCAAACCTGCCAGCAGTGCCACAGCACAACGTCATGGGCAGGAGCAACGTTCGATCACTCGACGACAGGTTTCGCGTTGACGGGATCGCACACCGTTCCCCCGCGGCAATGCCTCGACTGTCACGTGAATAACAACTACAACCTGACTTCCTCTGCTTGTGTTTCGTGCCACTTGAAGGACTATCAGGGTACGACAAATCCCAACCATGTTCAGAGCGGATTCCCCCAGACTTGTCAGCAATGCCACAACACAACATCCTGGGCTGGAGCAACATTCGATCACTCGACGACAGGTTTCGTCTTGACGGGAGCACACACGGTTCCGCCTCGACAATGCGTCGATTGCCACGTCAATAACAATTACAAGCTAACTTCCTCCACCTGCGTCTCGTGCCACTTAAAGGATTACCAGGGCACAACGAATCCGAACCACGCGCAGAGCGGATTTCCGCAGACCTGCGATTCATGTCACTCGACATCAAGTTGGGATGGAGCAAAGTTCGATCATTCGACAACTGGGTTTGCCTTGACGGGGTCGCATACCGTGCCACCTCGCCAATGTCTCGATTGCCACATCAACAACAATTACAACCTGGCGACTGCCACATGCGTGTCTTGCCACCAGAAGGACTACAACAATGCGCTCTCACCCGTGAACCACATCCAGGCAAGTTTCCCGACGACTTGCCAGATGTGCCACGACACGGTCGCGTGGACGAATGGAACTTTCAATCACAACGCGACCGCATTCCCACTGACGGGTGCGCATACCGTACCGCCGCGGCAATGTATCGATTGTCACGTGAACAGTAACTACACGACGCTGCCAACGGACTGCTACGGCTGTCACAAGACCGATTACCAGAACACGACGAATCCCAACCATGCGGCGGCTGGATTCCCGACGACCTGCACGACATGCCATACGACGACGAGTTGGGCGGGTGCGACGTTCAATCACACGTGGTTCCCGCAGACGCATGGTGGCGCTAAGGTCTGCAGTGATTGCCACACGAATGCGAGCGACTATTCCGTGTTTTCGTGCACCGTGTGCCACGGAAAGACGACGACGGACCAACAGCATCAAGGCGTGCGCAATTACGTTTACAACAGCCCGAACTGTTATCAGTGTCATCCGACAGGTCGTGCGGGATAAGGATGGCAAACATCGTGCTTAGCAATTCGCATTTCCGAAAGGGTGCCGAGTGGCATGAGTGACGGAGAGAGTGAAACGAGTTTTACAAGTTTGCGGTTTGTTTCTATATGTCGTTCACGCTGGCGCACAGGCTGTGCCTGCGGAAACGGCGGAACTGCGTCAAGTGAAGGTGATACGCTCCGCAGGGTCGGAAGCGAAGGTGGAAATCTCGCTATCCAGAAATGTAACGCCTGAAATTTTGAAGGCTCACAATCCCAGCCGTCTGATCGTGGTTCTACCCGGCACGACCGTTCGCAATGGCCCCAAGAAACTTTCAATTAACGCAAATGGAGTTCGAGCCGTCCGCTATGCATTGAATCAATCTTCTCCGCCTGAGACTCATTTAGTGGTTGATCTCCAATCCGACTGTCCTTACACCGTCGCCAATGAAGGCACCACCATCGTTTTGACTCTGCAGGTCAGCCCTCCGCTGGAGTCAAAACGTCGCAACGGCCCGGCGCCGGCCGCATCTGCGCCGATTACGAGTATTTTTCGGAAGTCTCAGTCTGCGCCGGTGAGTACCGACAAAACAAATCAAGCAGACAGTTCGGTAGCCCCTCCCCCAACGCAGCCTCCTTTGAATTTCCCAAGCGAGACGGCTGCGAATCAAAAACAGGTAGCTGCCCAGAGTACGTCCGCCAAGCCGAGTGCGCGTCATCCGAATTATGGAAGCTTGGCCGAAGGAACTGTTTTCCCGTCGATGGGAACCCCCGGAAGCGGCAATGTGCCGCAACCAGTCGGAGGCAAGAGTCAATCACCGGAAACAACTGCCAACACGATCGCAACACATACGACACCGAACGCCGCACCTTCCGATGTAAGTTCGCTGCCGCAGAAGAATGGGACGCCTCAGGCGGCCCCCATCAATGCCAAAGCTGACCAGCAACCTCAACCAAGTGTGGGCACTATCGCAATCGCGAGGCCCAAACAAGGGAACGAAACTGATGCGCTAGCGCCGCAAGCATCCGAGAAGCCATCACCCATCTCATCACAACCGCCCTCGATGGCTGTCGCAACGGATGACGGCGTGCCTGCTCCAGCGATTGCGAATGCGTCGCCCGACATCACCCTTTCGACGCCTGTTCTCCGCAAAGCATTTCGCGTGAAATACGTCACACAAGATACCGCCTACCTTGAAGGCGGTCGCGCAGCAGGACTATCAGAGGGAATGAAACTCGTGGTTCGAGAGAGTGCTGCCGGTGACGCAATCGCGACTCCGGCCGACAACCTCGGTGAGAATGGGATTGCCGAGCTAGAGGTGATCTCAGTCGCGGAAACATCTTCCGTAACAAACATCGTTGAACCGAAGCGCCCTGTGAGGGTAGGGGACCTCGCTTATCTTTCTGCACAAGATCAAGAAGCCCTGGTCCAACGCGACGCACTGAGCGCTACGCGCAAATATCCCACCGTAATCAGCTTCTCAGAAGGCGACACGCTTGACGATGAAGCTCGCGAAGAAGTGCCGAAACCTCCTCTTCCCTCGGTAAATCGGGCCCGAGGACGCATCGGCGTCGACTACATGGGAATGATGACGCATGACGGCTCGGGCTCCGCAAATTCAAACCTCGGTCTTGTCGTGCGTACCGATATCACTCGTTTGAACGGGACGTACTGGAATTTGAGCGGTTACTGGCGCGGACGATTGAACTCTCGCACTTCGAATTCGCAGCCAACTTTGCAGGATCTGATCAATCGCACCTATCACCTCAGCATGACATATGACAATCCCAACTCCGCGTGGGTCGCTGGATTCGGACGGCTTTATCTTCCCTGGGCCAACAGTCTCGACACAATTGACGGAGGATACTTCGGCCGTCGCATTCATGAAGGCACCACTCTTGGAATCTTCGCCGGATCGACTCCCGATCCGACCTCATGGAGTTACAACCCGGATCGCCGCATTGGCGGAGCGTTCATCAACTTCGAAGGCGGCGATTATGACGGCATGCATTACACGAGCACGTCAGGTATTGGCCTCAGTACACTCAAGTGGACCCTGGATCGTCCATTTCTCTTTCTCGAAAATGGCTTCTCGTATAAGCACGTCCTGTCGATTTATCAGTCGTTGCAAGCTGACAGTCCGCGCGGAAATCCTCCCGAGCAGCCATCCCCTGGACCTGGTATCGGCCGCAGCTTTACGACAGTACGACTACAGCCTCACCCGAGAGTGGAGTTCAGTCTCAACCACACATATTTCCGCGATCTGCCGACCTTCGATCCGGCACTCATTGGCACTGGGCTGCTAGACAAGTATCTGTTCCAGGGATTCAGCGCGGGTGCAAGGGTAGAAGTCCTCAAACAGATCTGGCTCTACACGGATCTTGGACGCAGCAATCGGACTGGCGACGCTTCAACATCTCTCAACCAGATGTACAAAATCACTTTTGGGAAGCTCCCCTGGCTTGGCATCCGTGCTGACGCTCGCTACTCGCGCTTCAGCAGTGTTCTCGGACAGTTTTCTCAGTCAAAGTGCACCGAACAAGTTGTTCAGGAGAAGTTGACCGGACAAGGAAAAATCGAATATCGAGCCCAATCCACGTATGACTATCTCGTGATCCTGACCAATGCCGGTGGCGAGCTAAGCCTCGATGAGTCGCGCCTACCGGTGCAGGAAACAAAGGCCCCAAAGAAGAACGTATCACTATTGGTCAGCAACGGTTTCGCGACGCTGTTCCTGGTATTTCACCCGTACTACTCCGGCGCCTTTCGGTTCACCGATCTCGGGCAAGAGACAATCGACGGCCACCTTTTGCAAAAAATCCAGTTCGAACATGTGCGTGGTCTTAGAACGCCGGCAGCACTTGCTCTCCGCGGCCGCGAGTATCCACTGGAATTAACCGGAACGGCGTGGATCGATCCCCAGACAGGGTCTCTGGCGCGGATTACAGCGGGCGTCGAACAGGGGCTCGACGACATCGGCATGAAGTGGATGCGTTCCGACGTCAACTTTGTGCCCATAACATTCAAAGACTCGGGCACGACGATCTGGTTCCCTGAACAAGCTCATGTTGAAGTTGAAACACCACGCCAGCATTGGCGCAATACGCACCGGTTCACCGATTACAAGCTGTTTTCGGTCAGCACCGAGGAGAAAGTGGCACAAAAATGAGCACTCAGGCAACTGTCGCTAGCAGTTTCATGCCGAACGCGCGGCAAGGAATTTCGAGGCATCGCGTGCTGTTGGTTGCGGGTTACGTTCTGATGATCGCACTGATCATCGGAATCTTCGGGTACGGCTTCCACTACTACACTGCGAATGCGCTCGAACGGCCATTCCTGGAGCAACATGGATTCTTAAAGCCGAGCGGAAAGATCGGTGTAAAGCTCGGTTTTCTTGGCTTCGGAATGTTCGCCGTAATCTTTCTTTATCCGCTTCGCAAGCGATGGGCTTGGCTAAGTCGAATCGGCACAACTAAGAACTGGCTCGACTTTCACGTGCTACTTGGTGTTTCGGCTCCTTTCGTCATTGCTCTGCATTCGTCGTTCAAGTTCGCTGGTATTGCCGGCATGGCGTTTTGGATCATGCTCGCCGTGTCCCTTAGTGGCGTGGTTGGCCGCTACCTGTACAACCAAATTCCGAGACGACTGAATGCGGCAGAAATCTCGCGCAAAGAATTGCAGGATTTTCGTCAGCAGTTGTCCGAACGGTTGGCGGCCCAAAGCGTGCTTCGTCAGGCCGACATCCACAGAACGCTCCGCTTACCTAGTCAGGAAGATGTCGATCGCCTGCCTGCTGTTATCGCTTTGATCTACATGTTCTGTCTCGACATTCTCCGCCCATTTCGTATCGCCGGTCTGCGCAGGAGTGTGATTCCGTTTCCAGAGAAGCTCACGACCTGTGGTGGATTACTGACAACACGTCATCGCAACCTGGAACAGGCCATCGCACTTGCGCAGGAAGAAGCCTCGCTTTCGAAACGAATCCTGTTTCTTGCGCGATCTCAACAGATTTTTCATCTCTGGCACGTGGTGCACAAGCCATTCAGCTACACCTTCGCACTTCTTGCTCTGTTTCACGTGGGACTTGTACTTACTATGGGATTCTTCTAGATAGCCATGGACACCCTCATAGCCATCCTCATTACCGCTCTGATTTCCTCGTTCTTTCTTTGGAATTACATGAAGGGACTTCGAGA
This sequence comes from Terriglobales bacterium, assembly GCA_036265385.1. Classification (GTDB taxonomy): domain Bacteria; phylum Acidobacteriota; class Terriglobia; order Terriglobales; family Acidobacteriaceae; genus DATAPD01. Next base: position 1,602 of record DATAPD010000013.1, on the reverse strand, counting down.
CAGCGAAGCGCGCGCCAAGGCCGCCGCGGAAAAAGGCAAGCTTTATTCCCACGGACCGCGCGCGCAACACCCTCATATCGACATTTCCAACTGCATCGGCTGCGGAAGTTGCACGTCGGTGTGTCCAGAAGGGGATGTTCTTGGAATGCTGGGAGGGAAAGCTGCCATCGTCAACGCTCACAAATGCATCGGCCACAGCTTATGCGCAGAAGCCTGCCCAGTGGGCGCTATCACCATGGTTATGGCTGCGCCGGGAATGAGTGCGGATATGCCCCGTCTCTCGCCAGAGTTTGAAACGACTGTGCCCAATCTGTTCATCGTGGGCGAACTTGGCGGTCTGGCGCTGATTAAAAACGCCGTCAATCAAGGTCGCGAGTGCGTGGATACCATTGTGCGGCGCTTGCAATCTCGGTCTGCAGAATCGCGTTCTGATATTTACGACGTTCTCATCATCGGAGCCGGTCCCGCAGGGATCAGTGCATCGTTGCGCGCTATTGAATGCCAGCTCAACTATATGACCCTTGAGCGCGATGAAGTTGGTGGGACCGTAGCCAAGTACCCGCGACAGAAACTTGTGATGACCAGCCCGGTGGACTTCCCACTCTATGGGAAATTTAAGAAGACTGAACTTTCCAAGGAACATCTGTTGGCATTCTGGGACATGGTCTTGAATCGCAGTGATTTCAACGTTCGCACAGGAGAGGCGGTAGAAAACATTGTCCGAGGGAGCGATGGAATCCTCGACGTTGTGACAGCGAGCAATCATTACAGTGCTCGTGCCGTGATCCTGGCGTTGGGGCGCACCGGAACTCCTCGTAAGCTGGACGTGCCCGGCGAAGACTTGCCCAAGGTGATGTATCGCCTAATCGAGGCGGATCACTACGTGAATAAACATATTCTCGTTGTGGGTGGCGGTGACAGCGCAGTCGAGGCAGCGATGGGCTTAGCCTCCCAACCCGGCAATAACGTGACCCTCTCCTATCGGCAAGCTTCCTTGAGTCGCATCAAGGACCGAAATGCAAAGCGAATTGACGAGTTCATACGAAAAGGGCAACTTCGAGTTCTATTTGAATCGAATGTCGTGGAGATTAAAGTCAATTCCGTGGTCTTGAGTCAGCAGCAACGATCCGAAGAGATAAAGAACGACTTCGTGTGGGTCTTTGCGGGTGGCGTTCCGCCGAACGACTTCCTGAGAAAAATCGGCGTAGGATTTGGTGCGGAAGACATGCTGGCCCGCGTAGATGATGAAAAGAGAATTCCAAGCTTTTCGGCCCAAGGCTCTCGTCTCGCCCAAGTTGCCGCTCGAAGCTGAATAATTCAAGCGAGTTGATTGGTGAGCCCATGAAACATCCTAGCTCCAGCTGGTCCCATTGATTCAGCGAGTTTGTCCCATTGTTGTCACAAAAAACGGAGGTTTGACGGGTAGATCGCGAGAAAAATCCGGGAAGTGGTTGAAGAGATTGGTGGAGCTAGTCGGGCTCGAACCGACGACCTCCTCGTTGCGAACGAGGCGCTCTCCCAGCTGAGCTATAGCCCCACGTTGATAGGTCGAAATAATTGATTTTAGCAGTCTGGCTCGACTCGCGTCATCTGGCAAAAGAC
>DATAPD010000012.1:0-1595 GCA_036265385.1 Terriglobales bacterium | reverse complement strand
GAACCCGGCGCCCAATAGCACGTATCAGACTATTTTTTTGTCGCATCAAATCCACAGCGAAAGGGAAGGAGAACGAAACGCCGTTCATAAACGCGTTTTCGATGCAAACGATGAGCAGTGATTGTCCAGATCGAAAAATAGCACGAGACAATTCGTCAAATAATTGCGCGAAGTTGAAACTCGTGCTGTGCCCATCGTCGGTATTGGCATTACTGTTAATCGCGCTTTGCCAGGTGAGCCTGGGGCAAGACTATGACATAGAAGTGCCGGGCCAGCCTCCTAGCATTCCGATCCCAAAAGGGGTAACGCTTTTTCAGAACGTGCGGATCTTCGACGGTACGCGTCCCACGCTGTCGGCTCCTTCTAATGTGTTGATTAGAGGTAACACTATCGAGCGAATATCTGCGAGCCCGATCACAGTCGACGCGAATGCGAATGTCCAAGTCATTGCGGGAAACGGGCGGGTCTTAATGCCGGGCCTCATTGACGCGCATTGGCATTCGTTCATGGCAGCGACACCTCAGCTAGTCCTCATGACTTCGAAGCCATCCTACCTCCATCTTCTGGCTGCGCGACAAGCTGAAGCGACGCTGATGAGTGGTTTCACGACTGTGCGCGATTTGGGCGGACCCGTATTCGGCCTCAAACGCGCCATTGACGAAGGTGTGATGGTTGGTCCACGCATCTATCCGTCGGGGGCGATGATCTCGCAAACTTCGGGTCATGGAGATTTTCGGTTTCTCTTCGAGCTTCCGCGAAAGCTAGGTGGGCCATTGAGCAACTCCGAGGTTGAAGGCATCGCAGCCATTGCCGACAGCCCCGATGAGGTCCGCCTGCGAACCAGAGAACAGTTGAGAGCAGGCGCGAGTCAGATCAAACTCATGGGCGGTGGCGGCGTCAGCTCGCCTCTCAATCCGATCGAATCAATTCAGTTCACTGAACCGGAGATTCGTGCGGCGGTTGAGGCTGCCGAAAATTGGGGCACTTACGTGACCGTCCACGCTTATATGCCTCGTTCGATCCGACAAGGGATCGCTGCGGGCGTAAAGTGCATTGAACACGGCCACTTAATCGACGAGCCGACGGCCAAGTTGATGGCAGATAAGGGCATCTGGTGGAGCTTGCAGCCGTTGCGGTACGATGAAGGCGCATTTCAGCGAATGAGCCCAGTTTCGCAGAAGAAGGCCCTGCAGGTGTGGGCCGGAACGGACAACGCCTATAAACTGGCGAAGAAGTACAAGATCAAGACGGCTTGGGGCGCAGATATTTTGTTCGACCCCGGTGCGGCCAGGCGACACGGAACCGATCTCTCCGTGATGGTGCAGTGGTACACACCAGCGGAAGTGCTCAAAATGGCCACGGCCGACAATGGCGAGTTAATGGCACTCTCCGGATTTATCAATCCCTATCCGGGCAAGCTTGGTGTTGTGGAAGAAGGCGCACTTGCTGATCTGCTGTTGGTCGATGGCAATCCGTTGGAAAATATCAAGCTCGTCGAAGATCCCGACAAAAACTTTCTGATCATTATGAAGGATGGCAGGATCTACAAGAATGCAGTGTCCAAGTGAGGACTCAAGGTCAGGGTCGCGGAAGTG
>DATAPD010000011.1:0-9656 GCA_036265385.1 Terriglobales bacterium | reverse complement strand
CACGACAGGCCAAAGCACCAGCAGAGTAATGACTCGACCGAGGTTGAACGTGAGACCGGCCCCCAGCATGAACAACATAAGGCGCAAAAGCGAATCTCGTTGTTGCCACCAGCGGATGAGCAGACCAGTCCAAAGCGCCATGATAATGCCCGCTGCCACTGGGCCAAAAAATGTGCCAAAGTTCAAAATCCCACCGCCTATCATTCCGGTGGAAATCGTAGCAGAAACTCCGAGGTCACTTTGCGGATCCTCCAAGCCACGCCATTTCGCGTAATCAATTCCAACTAACGGCTTCGAGGGCCAAATCACACGCGGAACGACATTGAGCAGCTCGTTCAAATATCCTCCACCATAGGACGGAGACGCTGCGCCGGAGCCGAGGTAAGCGTTCGCGAAGCAAAGCTCCTGAATCATGTTGAGGCCGCTCTGGCGCAAGTCTTCATCGACAAGCTCGTACGGGTGCTCGGCAGCCAGCAGGTCTCTAAAGCCGGTGCCACGAAATGCCGTCACAAGCTTGAAACCATGATCAAGGCAGAAGAAGGCAACGGCCAGCATCGCGACTTTTATGAGGAGCGGGTGACGGCCATAGAACAGATACGTGACGATAAAAGGCAGAATCGCTGCAAGGAAGTGGCTGCGCGCTCCTTCGAAAAGGAAATAGGGGAGCGAAATAACAAACATTGCTCCAGCAAGACAACGCCAGAAAGCGCTGCGCTGAAAGAACACCAATACGCCGAGAAACGCAGTAATTGCATTGAACATGTAGCCAGCGGACGCGATCAAAAATCCAGTTGCCGAAGTCGCTACTGCACTACGTCCCCACATCGTGGCGCCCGCGCGTGAATCGATCGGAAACAACGCGCCGATCACATCACCACCCATCCGAGCAATACCAATCAACAGGAGGACAAGCCAGATCGCCCCCGTGACGATTAAGACTTGTTCGGGCGTGAACCTCTGCACGTGGAACACGCCGGTACTTCGCCGACGGACAATCCAACGCCGTGCAACCGGTATGAAAAAACGAAAGCCGATCAAAAAGAGCAGCACCTGCCCATAACTTTGGCTGATTAAGAACGAAGGAATATAGGTGTACTGCTCCGGGTTAAGAAACGGATCGACGAAATACCATCCAAACACTGTCACATAAACGGCGAGCGTGATGGAAAAGCTATCTCGGTTCAGCAGCTTTACGCAGCTTTCCACGGTCAGTACGAGCAACGCTGCGGCAGCAAGATAGAATGTTAGTTCACTCGTGACCATGAACGAAGGCGCCGCGCGCAGTATAAAACACAAACATGAAACTAAAAGGCGTCATTGATTTGACGTGCATCACTAAAGCTTGGAGCCAAGATTTTGCAGTCGTTGGCCGAGCACATCTGTTGTGAATTCATTCTGCCTGTACGAGGCGGCAGCCAGTGTTTGCAGTCGCCTTGGATCGGCGACGCAGTCGCGAATCGCTGCTGCAATGCACTCTGCGCTAGGTTCCTCGAGAATAATCCCGTTGCGGCCGTTCTCGACTACGCCGCCACAACATTTGGACGAAATGACGGGCAAGCCGTACGCTTGCGCTTCGAGCTGGGTAATCGCAAACCCATCCGAGAGTGTTGGAAGAATGAATACATCGGCAGCTCTGTACTTTTCAGCCGTCTCCTTTCGCGTCACCGGACCAAACCATTTCACGCGCGCGTTGTCTGCTGCTGTCTCTGCGTTTGCGATTCGAACGGGTCCAACGATCCAAAATTCGACTGGCTCATCGCGCAAAGTTTGAGCCGCTTGCAGTAATCTGGCGACCCCTTTGCGCAAATTCACTTGGCCGAGGAAAAGCACGCGCATCGGTCGGTCTCGCGTAAAGCGCGCAGGATACGATCTGACTTGTCTGATTTCGGTCTTCTGATCTCCGACTTCTGACGCTTCGTATGCCAAGGGTATCAATGTTAATTTTCCATCCGGAACCCCACTGCGCATCAAACCTTCTCGCGACCATTCGGAATTAACGATGATACGGTCGGCGAGGTCGCACTCTTGACGCCAGGAAGCCCAGTAAGCCACCGGCGCAGCCTGCCATGCGCCTGCCGACGCAGACACTCGCGCCACCTCTTCTGCAACAATCCTCTCTTCCTCAGGCCCAGGATCAATCTGGAGAAGCAGCGTTTTCCAACCATGCAATTTAGCGAACCGAAATGGTTCGAGCGCAGCGTAGCTGTAGCTCAAAAGAATAGCCTGAGAGCTGAGAGTCGAGAGTTGAGAGTTGAGAGCGCCGACGACCTTCCGTTGAAACCACTGATTGCGCGCGATGATTCTTTCCCATTCGGCAAGCCGGCGCGCGCGTGCACGCATTTCGAAAAAGATCACGGACAAATTGAACGCTATTACACGCGCGTCGCTCAGGTCGTTGTGAAACCGGTCTGCGAGACCGGCAGCGGAGATTTTCGCCAGGAACGAGGAAGGCGGAACCCATGCGTCAGTAAGGAGACAACCGAGCAATCCCCGAGATAATAATGCGCGTGGAATCGCGTAATGCTCTCGAGCGCCTAGCTGACAACAGATCCACTTCATTCCATCTCAAACTGTCATTCTGAGAAAGCGAAGCTATAACGCAGCGGACGAAATTTGCGAGGCGAGGCCTTCCATTTCGGAGCAATATTGGAGCGCTCGCGCTCGACGGAAATAAACCAGGGATGTTTCGCTTCGTGCAACATGACAGCGCGGAGAAAGGATTCCGTTCTAAGGCAAACTAAGCCAGCGTTTGTAGCCTGCCCACGGAACAGGCCTTCGTTTCCGAACGCAATACGGAATACCGGCCAAGGCTTCGCACCACCAGACCGGCTCGCGAACCACCCACGACCACCCTCGCTTACACGCGTAGCGAAATTGCGAAAAAACGCGCCACGCAACCATCCCAACTGCAAAGGGCAAAGGGCACCGTATCAAAGTGCTCCAGAACTCATTCCGTGCATGACGATGATGAATACGAATCTCATCTCGCGCTTGCCCGGAGTAGTGATGACGGATCGTAACAACCGGAGAGCATAGCACGTCATAACCTGCCGCCACACATTGTAACCCGTAGTCCGGTTCTTCGTACATGTGGTAAAAACGCGATTCAAAACCGGCCAGTAAAAGATAGGTGGCCCGACGCAGGGCCGCGCCCGAGTTAGCAAACGACCGCGTCAAATGTTCGGACCCAAAGTTTGTTTGCGTAAGTGTTTCAAAATACTCATCAGTGCGCTGAGGAAAATTGAGCACTGCCAGTCTGGGCCGCTGCTCAAAAAACGGCACGATGCGCGATATACAATCTAACTCCTCCGGATAACTGTCATCATCCAGAGCCAGCACCAAATCCCCTCGCGCCTCGCGCATCATCCGATCGCGTGACGCCACCGAGCCGATGACTCGATTGTTCACGACCAATTTGGCGGTCGGCAATTCTGACCTAACGAACTCTTCAGTTCCATCGACGCAACCGTCGGTCGTAATTAGTATCTCGTCCGGCGCTGGATCAAGCTGGGTTAAGACTCTCAGTGTCCGCTGCAAATTCTCCACTCGGTTCCGGGTGGTGATCATGATGGAAAGCGTCATGGAATTCATTTCTCTCGGTCAAAACAGAAGACGCATATCTCTATTTGCTTGTTTTGAACGATCGGGATTACAACCGCGACAAAATCGCAAGAGTGCTTTGAATGAGCCGCTTATTCCAACATGAATTCTTTTCTCAGGCTTTTGGTGATGAGCCTCGTTCTCCGGATCCTTCCAACAAGCATTCGCACAGTGTATCTCGGCCGCCTTATTCCGGCGACGCTTGAGCTACTCTCGGGATTGCCAGTCCGATAAACAACTGCATTAAATGGCACGCTGCACAGAGTATGTCCCAAATACGCGCATTGGGCCGCATAACGTTGGTGGCTATCGTTCAGAAGAAACGTGCTAGGTCCAGATCCAGGAACGAGCGAATAATGGTCGCTGGCTGCGAACCGCGAACTTGCCGCATCAAGTGCCACGCCTTCTACCTCGGTCAAGAACGGTCCAGTTTGATCCGCCAAGTCGCTGCGGATGATCAGCAAGAACCGCACACCCGGTCCAGATACTCGGTAGATTGAATGAGGTAACGGGCATCCGACCGCCAAAACCATCCATGTTTGATAAGATAGCCGGCCTCGCCTTCAGCCTTGTCCAGCCAGTCAACCAGCCTGGAGCTGATAAAAATCGTCGGCATCAAATTTCATCACATACCTCGGGTTGCATGTTGACTTCGCGTACCCCCAGGCGACTGCGATTTTCATTAGTCTGTCCAGCTTTAGAGCAACGGGGTAATTTTCACGCGATGGAATGGGCTGATTGACCGTTAAGAAACAGAACCGTGAATCAAATCGAACATCGAAATCTGGCGCTTCATGGCCAGCTACAACGACACGAAAACTACCATTGGTTGAATTTTGTATAGATTTAAGCGTCTGCCGGAGATGAGCGCAGGCGATCTCCCACTTGGACTTGATCTCTCGGGATGCAAATGGAATCAAGAAAACCACAACAGGTCTGACATTCATCTTCATCGCGCAACTAGGTTCGTAAGCCGTCGATTGACTTTGCTGGCAAGCACTTGGCGATTTTCGTTTAGCACGGTCAACCAAGCATGAATTCTTTCTTCAAGCTCGGCGTGATCAAGCGCGTCCGCCGGACGCGTCCGAAAAACATCCGCAGAGTTTCCCTGCCGAGAGATTCGTCGGCACCGGCGTTGTTTTCATGGATGCGACAAACAGCGGCGTTGAACGGAACTGTCGCTAGTTTGTGCCCCAAATAGCCAAATTGGGCCGCATAACGTTGATGGCTATCGTTCAGCAGCAGCGTCGTAGCTCCAGATCCGGGGACGAGTGAATAATGATCATTGGCAGCAAACCGGTAACCCGCCCCATCCAGCACCGCGCCTTCGATCTCGCTCAGAAACGGGCCGGTTTTATCCGCCAGGTCTCTCCGGATAATCAGGGAGGAACCACAGTGCCGGTCGAAGTACTCTGTGCGTTGAATGAGATAACGTGATCCCGAGCGCCAAACCCACCCATGTTGTATAAGATAACCAGCCTCCCCGCTAGCATTTTCCAACCACTCCACCAGCCTGGAACTAATCAAGTCATCCCAATCAAGCTTCATCAGATACTCGGGATTCCACGTAGATTTTGCGTAATTCCAAGCCGATTCCAACTTAATCAACTTGTCCTTAACCGCCGCACGGTAATATCCGTTTTCTAGCGATGGCAAAGGATGATCAAGTGATAAGAATTCGAACCTTGGATCTTGTGGCAGTTCAAAATCCGGAGGCTCATGGCCAGCGACAGCCACGCAATAGTTTTGATGAGTTGAGTTAAATATGGATGACAGCGTTTGCTTGAAATAAGCGCAGGCAAGCTGCCAGTCCTTTGCTCGCCGACGGGAAGCGATTGGAATCAAGAACACAATTCTTGGTCTCTGATTCATCGTGGAGAGGCTGTTCTTTGCTGGCCGGATTTGCCATTGAGCCGTTGCAATCGGCGCTGAAGTTTGCGGATCAACAGATGTCGTTCTTCGTTTAGCACTGCCCACCAAGCTCCTAAATCGCTGTGATGCGTGCGATGATGCTCCAAGCGAGCAATAGTGAAAGGTCGCGAATAAGCCTGCCGGTCAAACAGAAATGGTTTGCGCCCGCAGAAATGAGCGACACGCGGACGGCGGATTTGCTGTGGGAAACGCCAGCCATTACCAGCGCAGTCCTGCTCGAACTCTGCTCTCCCCTGATGGGCCGGAACGTGTTGCAAGTCGGACGCAGTTGTCTGGAGCTCCCCTCTCTGTCCCATCGCGTGGACCAGGTAGTTCAGCATTCCCATGTCTCCTTTGGAGCTATTTAGGCCGGATTCGAACAGGCCCGGAACCTGGCGACCCACCGCCTCGAGGTCAACATACCGTTCAAAAGGTATGGCATTGCGTCGGCACCCGAACACTCCCGCGCTAAAATAAGCATGCCCGCGCCACTCGAATTTGGGATCAAGCTGCGGCAACTTGGACGGGTCAAAGTAAAAATGCGGCAGCCATTTTGGGATTTCTCTCGCGTCGGCTGGGATCGAAATCTCGCTCCAAAATATTTGGAAATCGACGTCCGTGCGGATTTGGGGAGTAAAATCGCCCCAAACAATCGCGTCCGAGTCGATCCAGACGTAAAATTCAAATGGCCCTTCCCACATGGCCGCATGTTTGGCGTGAAAACTTCCTGCGATGAGTTTTCGCATTTCTGCAGATGGCAAATCGCCGACTCGCAAAACGATGGGGCGGTAATCGTTCACCAAATCCGAAACATCGACGTCTCCGTCGACAACCAAGCAAATGGGAACCGCTGGGCAGTAGCGCTTCATGCTCGCCAGCGTCGCTTGAACCATGAACTTGTCTCCGGCATGGCAGCCGGTCACAAACCCAAAGGGGGCTCGCACTTTCATGTCACTGTGGCTGCCGTGTTTGCGCAATTCGTTTGCTCGACCCCAACGCATTCTCGATAAAGCTGCGCGAATTCGCTCGCAAATGTAGTCGCCGCATTGCGACTCTGCGCTGTCTGGTGCGCGAGTCGGCCTAACGTCAGGCGAAGCTGAGGCGACTCCCGTAGGTTGCTAACAGCTTTAAGTAATGCATCGGCATCTTGTCGTTCACACAGAATCGCGCCGTGACCATCAGGCGCTGCCTCCGGAATTCCGCCCGCTCGAAAGGCTACCACCGGTGTTCCACAAGCCATCGCCTCCACGAGGGTAAGCCCGTAGGTTTCCATCAAGGAAGCACTGACAAAAACATCCGCGGCTGCAAGGAACCTTGCGAGATCCTCTCGTTCGCGAATGCCGCCTGTAAACCTCACGTTCAAACTCTGTGGAACTGGCACGCGGCCCTCGCCGAACGCCAACACGGTCACGTTCCGGAGGTCCGGCAATTTGGATAACTGCTCGAAGAGCCATGGCACATTCTTGTTTGTATCGTTCAGGGAAGCGCCCCCTGTTATGATAACGAATGCGTCTGCCGGCAGGCTCAATTGCTTCCGGCATACCTGCTTGTCCTGCAGTTTAAAGATCGTCGTATCAATTCCAGGGACAATCACTCGTACGCCACCGCATGCTTTCGCTATTCGGCTTCTGGCGGCGATCTCGGCCAGCCAACGGCTATTTGCCACGATGCGTGCTCCACGACGCGGATACGCACGCAATTTCTGCGAATACGCGGCCGTCGCCAGCAGTTGGTTCGCCGGCCATCTGAGGATCGGACATAAATTGCACGGAGCGATCTCCTTCGCATATCTATCACATCCACGATAAAGAAAGCAGCCCCCGGTGATATGCCACATGTCGTGAACACTGATCACGACACCTATTTTGCGTGGCAGAGATTCCAACCAACGGGGAACGTCAAACCAATCAGCCACCATGTGAAGCTGCACCACATCAATTCCAACCAATTCCGCACCTGCGGGCGGAGGCAGTAGCCGTCGCGTTCCATGCCACGGCTCAGTGGATAACGAAACATATGATCGACGGATGACGCGATCGAAGAACGGTCTTGGACCCTTGGGCGGTTGCGAACTTTCAGAGAGCAGTCGGCTTTCAATTCCCTGCTCCGCCAATGCGGTACAAAGAAGTGCCGCATGCTCGTAACTGCCACCGGACGCATGAGTGTTGAGATGCAATATTCTCATGCTGCGAACTTGGAGGCGACGAATTTGAACTTCATGCTTTGAATTTGCTCGGCGCGCCTGTGATGAAGTCGACGCCGGCGCCGCGCGTTGAGAACATAATAGAACCAATAACGCGCCACTTTCTGATAGGCGGCACATTTCTCTTTTTGTCCGGCAAATTTGTAAAAGAAGGATGCCAGCGGAAAAGCGACTGCCCGAAAAGGTGCAAGCGCATTGCGAAGGAATTTTTGTCTCCGCGATTTCTTGAAAACTGCGGTTTGCCGATTCACGGGCAACCCCACTTCCACCGCGAATCGTTCGAATAACACCTGGGCTGGACCAGCTGTTCCACCGAGCCATGGCGCTGAACTCGTGTAGTGAAGAACGCAGTTCAGATCATTATTCTCCTGTGCATCAAAGCGCCACGCAGGCCGATTCCATTCTGCGGGTAGCGCTTCGATCCGGCCATGGAGAAGAAAGTTGATGGCTGACTGGTCATAAAACCGGTACTTCCCACTCCAACTATTCAAGAACTCGACAGCGCGCTCAAAGAAGTGCCCTCGCCTGAGTTCATTGAGATTCATCAACATCACTCCGGAATTAAAGTATGCGCCTTGGGGAGGAAGCTGCATGGCTCTTGCCACAACTGGTGAGTCTTCAGCGAGGCACGATGTTTCTGCATCAGGAACTGCTGCAATCGCTTTACCATCCGACAATTGAAGATCATAAAGCTGTGATAGATCGCGGAACACCAAAACGTCGCAGTCGAGATAGATTAAACGCGGAACGTCCAGTAAGTGTGGTAGCAATAACCGGCAGTAAGCCATATGCGATTGGCCGGGTGCGAGTGTGGCCTTTCCAAAAATCGATGGATCTGCTGTCACAAAATCCAGGCGCGTGTGTTTGCCCATGCGCCCAACCAGCTTGGAAAGAGTATCCAGCGAAGACCGCGATAGACCGCCGTCGAGCACCTTCACATCGATTTCTCGTTTGGGATCCAAGTAACCTAATGCGCTCGCAATCGCGCAATATAGTCCCGGGAAATAGGATTCGTTACTGGCCAAAGCTAGAACAACTGGTTCCATCGAACAATTTTATGAATAACCGCTCGCAAAGATTATTCGACGCACCATGAACAACGCATTAGCCAACGCCATGCGGCAGCGAAATTCCATTCGTTTGGCCGCGGGCATTCTTTTCAGGTTCACGAACAAGATGTCGTTAAAGTACGGCCAGTTTGCGTTTACAATGCCGTAACCCTCGGAACGCATACGCTCGCAGACGCGATCAATATCGCGTTGGGTTAACGGCGGCCTCTTGTCGTGAAATTCCACCGTCAACTGGCCGCAACTGGCGAGATCAGATGCATTCGCAGCTTCTAACACGCCCACTTCAGCGCCTTCGATATCAAACTTGGCCACATCCACGCGCCCACCCAAGCACCGAAACGCCTCTGCGAAGTCCATTGCAGGGACGTCCACCTGGTCGGCCACGCCGTAAAATCCTGCCCACTCACTGAAAATACTCGACGCCTCGGGCTCGATTGAGCGTGTAAAAGTGATTGCCCGCCCTTTGTTTTCTCCGACAAGCGCAGCATGAACGACGTCGGCCTCGTCGCCGAATGTTCGTTTCAGAGACCCCGCCAGTGCGGGGTTCGCCTCGATGAGAAGTGCTCGAGCAATCGAACATTCGGCTTTCAAAGCGGAAAAGAATTCTCCGCGGTGCGCCCCAAAGTCGGCTACGGCCGCCGGTCGTGCGAGAAGTGTCTCAAAAAATGAATGCTCTCTGAGACGTCGAATTCCCAGCCGGCCGAGAAGGCAATGAAATAAGCGCTTGCACAGGGATCGCGCGCGTATGCGAAACCCATTGCCCTTTTGCATCAGCATTGTTCGTCGATGTGAGCCAAAATCTGACGTAGGTCACGCTCGCGCACTTTCATCCAGCGGTAGTGCCAGCGCACGGCTAACCAATGAAGGAGCGT
>DATAPD010000010.1:0-4299 GCA_036265385.1 Terriglobales bacterium | reverse complement strand
GGCGTAGGGGAGAAACTTCTCGAACGTGTCCGGTGGCATTCGCTTGAGACGGTCAGCTTCTACACGGTTCATGAACTCCTGAAACCCGAGTATTTCCACGCGAGTGCGTCCGCCCTGAATCGTCTTCGCGGTCATTTGCCGCGCAAACAACCACCAGATCACGGCGGAAATCAGCAGCGCCACGATCAGAGAGCTAATGGAGCTGAAAAAGTTTGCACGTCCCGTAAACTGCGCGAGTGCGAACGGTATGAGGATCACAATGGCCGCGACGATGCTGTAACCGTTCGCCGACTCGGGATCGAGCAGATACATCCCTTTCTTCCGGAGGGAGGACATGATGTCGGTCCGGATGATGGGCAAAGCGGTATAGAAGTGGTTCTTTAGAGCGGACAGTCGAGTCTCGGTCCCCCCACCAGCGTATATGTTCTCCAACATGACCTGCTCGTGCGGGGCAAGGTCCTTCCATTGTTCCCGCGGCTTCAGCAGGTGGAAAACGTAGTCTTTGTGATGAAAGAGCAGGCCCTTTTCATCTTTCTCTTCGATTCTTAGATAACCACGCACAGCCAGGTCAACCAGCGTCGAGGTTATATCGCGCGGATGAATTGTGTCGTCGATGAGCGTCCCGGCTTCTGCCGGTGAAATGTTTCTCGGTGGCTCGTACATGGGAGCGACTGACATCCCCGGATCCGGGTCGCGTCCCCATTGACGCCACACCAGGAACATGGCAGCCAAGGTCATAAACGGAAGAAAGATAATGGGGTTGCTGCGCAAGAACCATATCAATCGGGTGAGCGCGCCAGGTTCCTTCAGTATTCCTTTCGGGATGTAGACATCTATGGTCAACCCGCCGCGCATGGGCAGCGGCGCGGTCGTCTCGAACGTAGCGTCTGCTCCATTGACCTCAGCGGTTGCTTCGTGTCCCGCCGACCCATACGCTCCAGTGAACGATTGTGCCCGCAGCGAACCGGCAGCGCCGTCCGGAAAGCGAACGAATGCTGAGGCATGGTCGATAGGCACAGGCCAGTCGTTCCCCGTGACATTCCAGTAAAATTCGTCGTAGCTGTCGAAGTACCGGATACCATTTTTGACCGCGTAGTCGATCTGCACGACCTTGGTCGTGTCGGTCGCTCCCGGGATATAGATCTTCAGATCGCGAAAGCCCTTCGAAGTATTTGACTCGTACTTAAGCTCATTGCCGGTACCGTCGGCGACAGATAACACCTTCAACAAGAGTGTGAAGTTCGTTCCATGAGGACCCGGGTACTCGATAGGAATCGTTCGATGAATGCCGTGCCACTCGCCCTCAAACTGAATCGTCAGCCGTTCGCGGACTCGAGCGCCTCCGGCGTGATCGATGGCGATGCTGTCCTGGAATTCGGTGACGCGCCAGCTTTTGGCATGAAGAGGGGAGGGAAATACCGACGCGCAAAGAAGAAGCAGATAACCCGTACCGAAACGCAAGACCTGCCTCCCGCATCGCTAAAATTTCACAGCGACTGGTTCGCGGTCGGCGGCTTCCACCTCGAAGAATTGCCGCTGCTGGAATCCGAACATGCCGGCCAGAATGTTGGTGGGGAAAGACTGGATCTTCGTATTAAGGTCGCGTACCACGGCGTTGTAGTAGCGCCGCGAGTTCTGGATGGAATCCTCAGTTTGGCTTAGAGAGCCTTGCAGCTGCGTGAACTCTTCAGAGGCCTTCAATTGCGGATAATTTTCCGCTACCGCAAACAAGCTCTTCAATGCGCCACTCAGCTGATTCTCAGCTACTGCTTTATCGGCCGGGGTACTCGCCTGCATGGCTTGGGAGCGGAACTTCGCGATGTTTTCGAACGTTCCTTTCTCGTGCGCGGCATACCCTTTGACCGTTTCCACCAGGTTCGGGATCAAGTCGTGACGGCGCTTCAGCTGCACATCGATATCGGACCATGCGGAATCGGTACGCACCCGCAGTTGTACCAGGCTGTTGTACATCGCGATTAGGACAAAGGCGATGATGACAAGCAGGACTAGGAGAATGATGCCGAACATGGCGCGTCTCCACAGCAGAAGTGGGATTCAGGGCGACGGTATCACACGGCGCATGCACGTGCAATGACTGAGGACGGAAGCCTGGTGAGTGAGCTTGGAGGAGATTTACTGCTTGGGAGCGAAATAACCGCGTCGTGCACGGACTTGCAGATCCTTCTTGAGAGCGGTGATCTCGATGCTGCGATAGCGGCCATCGGCGTCGAAATCCGACGGTTTGTAGGACACCACATACTGGCTGCGCAATTCATCTTCAATCGCCGAAAACGAGTGAGAAATATCTTTCATCTTGTACGGATAGAAAGCCCGGCCGCCTGTGGCATCGGCGAGTTGCTGCAAGACCTTGTCGCCACGCAAGATCAGACCGCTGTCGTCGGTTGAAATAGTATAGATAATCACTTCTGCCCGCTGCGCCATCTCAATCGCTTGGGCTCTGCTTGTCTCGCTCTGGTTGTCTTCTCCGTCGCTGATGACTACGAGCGCCTTGCGCACAGGATGCTCCGACTTCTCACCCAGCAGCTTTTCTTTGCAGGCACGGTACACGGCGTCATAGAGGGCAGTGCCGCCTCCGTTCTGCAAGCGTTTCACGCCCACCGAAAGCAGCGAGGCTTTGTCGGTATAGTCTTGAGCGTACTCGCTGTGCCCATTGAATCCAAGGACGAAGGCCTTATCGAACCCTGGGCGAATCACGTGCTGCAAGAATCCGGTTGCGGCTTCCTGTTCGAATTCAAAACGGCTGTTGACCGACCCGCTGACATCTACCAGCAGTCCCATTTGGATGGGCAGGTCCGTCTCGCGACGAAAGGCAAGAATCGACTCCGGAGGTTTGTGATCGTCCAAAATATTGAAGTCGCGCTCGTTCAAATTGCGCACGAACTTGCCGTGCTTATCCGTGGCAATGAACAGAACATTGACCTCGTTAACTCGCCTTTTAATGGTGAGGACAGATTGATCATCGTCGTACGGGCCGGCCGTGGCGGTTGAGGGCGACCCCCCGAAAGCGGAACCGCTGTAAGACTCCGGAGATTTGGGGCTGCCATTGGTGCCCGAGAAAGCCGCCTGTCCGTGAACTGTGAGCAGGGCAGCGCCGAAAATGAAGGTCAGCAGGCAACCGATATGTCTTATGTACTTCATTCCCCAAAGGTCCAATATTTTCACTCTTTACAGCGTCTTACGTCGTGCGGTCCAAGGTTTAGCCGTGCCCCTTCATATAGATGCACGTGAAGGGCCGAAAAACTCAACGTGGTTTCCCGATTTACTGCTCGGACCGACTGTAGGTGACTACCGGAATTGTTCCAAGTTACAAAAGGAGCACGCAGATGGTCATGCTCGTCTAAATTACCTGAACTCTGACGCTTATCCCGGCTGCACCCAACGTTTCGAAAGTACATAGCGTGACGAATTCCCCATCTACTTGCGTTAATATGCTCCTCACCGGGAGGTGTTCATGCGCAAGTCGCTCGCCTTGGTTGTTCTCCTCGCAATGGCTTCAACTTTCAGTTTCGCCGCTGCCAAGGACGAAAAAGAGGAAGATCGCGTCAAAGAGGCTGGTCAAACTTTAAAAGAGATCATCAACATTCCCGACAACATTCCGAAGGATCTTTTCGACAAGGCTGAATGCGTCATCGTGCTGCCGTCTGTGAAGAAGGGCGCGATCGGCATCGGCGGCAGCTATGGCCGCGGCGTGATGAGCTGCCGTTCCGGCGAGCATTACACAGGATCTTGGAGTGCTCCTGCCATGTACGCCCTAGAAGGCTTCAATATCGGATTTCAACTGGGTGGGCAAGCGACCGACTTTGTAATTTTGGTCATGAACCCGCGGGGCGCCGAATCGCTTATGGGTAGCAAAGTTAAATTAGGCGCCGACGCCTCTGCGGCTGCTGGACCGAAAGGCCGCAGTGCGCAAGGCGCTACCGACGTCGTGATGCGCGCGGAAATGCTGTCTTATTCCCGTTCTCGCGGACTGTTTGCCGGCGTCTCGCTCGAAGGCTCTACTTTGCGACCGGATAACCGGGCCACCCGAAAGCTCTATGGTCGCGACATCAGCGTCAAAGATATCCTGCGCCATGGAAAGGCAAGCGCCCCGGCGGCGGCTCATGACATGATCGCAGAACTTAATAAGTACTCGCCCAAGAATCATTCTGATCCGAAGTCGCTGCAGTAGCCAGCATGGCGCGCGTAGGCAGCCGAGAGCTCGTCCGTTGTGGCTGGGCGCGGAGTGATGTTTCCGTTCCTTACCACGATTTTGAGTGGGGTGTTCCCCGGCACGACGAT
>DATAPD010000009.1:0-123534 GCA_036265385.1 Terriglobales bacterium | reverse complement strand
GGTGACCTCTCCCTTACCAAGGGAGTGCTCTACCAACTGAGCTACATCAGCCCTATAACAAACCGCAGAACGAATATCCGTCTTCAATCATCTTCGCGGCGAATCTTTTCTGCCTGCATCGCCAACACCGTGCGCAACGCTAACCCACCAATGATAAGCAGTGGAATCAGCCTCAATTCCACCGGTCTGCCCATGACTGGAACCTTTCCATCAAGGGTAAACCAACAAAGCACTGCCAAAACGCCGTACAACAGAAGAGCTGCCGGATATCGCCGGGCAAGTTCTGAGCCCGACCGCTTTGGATCATCGCGACTCGAACCCGCGCCCACTGCCGCTTGTGGTTCTTCGCGCATCACAGCCCCTCAAAGAACATGGTGCACAGGGGAGGATTCGAACCTCCGTAGCTCCAAGGAGCGGCAGATTTACAGTCTGCTGCCATTAACCGCTCGGCCACCTGTGCAGAATGCCGAGAAACTCGGCCAACCGGAGCACTGCCGGGCTACTGTTTGCGGATCAACAAGGCCTTCCCATCGCAACAAACGAAGATCGTCGAAATCTGAACGGGCGAACACCTACGCCCACAAGCTCGATTCGCCGGATAAAATTCTTGATGGAGTGCGTTGGAAAAACTTTTTTGCGCTCGTACCGCGCGCGTCCGCGCAATTGCCTCTACTTCCGGAAAACTATTCTGGAGCTGGCGAAGGGATTTGAACCCCCGACCCTCTGATTACAAATCAGATGCTCTACCAGCTGAGCTACGCCAGCAAAACTTCTTGCAGGGCGCTGACCCTTCAGGCACAGTCATCCCTTGTTCCCTATCAGACTGCTGGGACAATTTATTAAGGTACCATAACGGTTATCTACGTGCAATCAAAGCGGTACGTCTTTCCGGCAGCCTTCTAACGTCTTCGCAAATCCGGTGCTATGATGACCACCCTGACCTCCCTTTCATGAGGATTAAGCGTCCCCTTCCACTGATTCTGATTGTCCTGCTGACCGCGGGCGCAATCATTTTTGTGGTTCAGTTGCGCAAGTACGCTCCTCCGGAGCCAGCCCGGCTGTTACCAGGCGCGGAGGGCTTTTTTTATGTGAACCTCCGCTGGATGCGGGCCTTGAACGCCACCGACCAACTGCCTCCTGTCTCGCACGAGCCGGAATATGAGCAATTTATTAGCGAGACCGGCTTCCAGTTCGAGCGCGACCTCAATGAGGCTGCGGTTGCGGTGCACTATCCCGGTCACCCGGGAAACTCAGCAAAAGAAGCACGCTATTCAGAGGTTTTTGTAGGAAAGATCGAAACCGACCGCATGACCGCTTACCTGCGGAAGCTTTCCACGAAGGTCGACAAGTACGGCGACAACGACATTTACGACATTCCGCTCGAAGGCCGGACGTTGCGCGTTTCGCTGCTTTCCGTCGATACGGTTGCCGCTTCGAACCTCGATGATCCGGCCGTGATTCGCGGCATGATCGATCGCTCTCATAAGCTCGCGTCTCCCTTCGCGGGGCCCTGGTTCATGCGCCGCTACTACAAGACGATCCCGATCAACTACGAGATCCCGTTCACCACGCTCGCATGGGGAATAGCCCGCGTGGAACCTTCCACGCGCGTGTCGAGCTCGGTGCTTGGGAATATGTCATTGTTGTTTTCCAAGCCTGCGGTTGTGGTCGCTTCGGCACGCTACATTCGTGCCCTCAATCTTAGGGCAGAGGCTTTCGCAGCTTCCCCTGATGATGCGCGAGACGTTACTGAAAAGATCGGCGCATTTTTAAACCTATTTCACACGGCAGAATCGTCGGTCACTGTTCATGGCACGGACGTGGACGTCAATGCCTTTCTGCAAAGCTTAAAAGTTGAGCAGCATGAATCCAGTTCCGTTCTTACTGCGACGGTCCCAACCGGATTTCTGCACAAAATATTCGAGCTCCCGCCAGCTACCGAACCCGTCCCAAGCCCGACACCACAGGAGCGGCCTTCAAAACCGCGCAAACCGTCCAAAGCTCAAAAGTAATGCGAAGGTCACCTGATTCGAATGGTTCACGCCTGAAGCGGCAGCTTTCCAATCAGCTACTTACATTTTCACGAAATCTCCATGTAACATTGCACATCCCAGCCGCATCTTTAGAAGCTGAAGCGGTCAAGCGGCCCGGATACAATAACTTCATTCTATGTCTAGTCTCCCGTTACCGATTGCGGCGTTTTTCGCCGGTGTAATTTCCTTCCTCTCTCCGTGCGTCTTGCCACTCGTCCCCGGATACGTATCGCTGATTTCGGGCGCGGGTGTCGAGCAATTGCAGGAGCAGAATTCGGACTTGCTTAAAAAAGTGATGCTCAACTCCATCGCTTTTATTATCGGATTCAGCATCGTCTTCATTTCGCTGGGCGCGATTTCTACTTCTGTAGGTCAATTGCTGGCGATGTACAAGGCCAGGCTCGCGGTCATTTCTGGTGTTGTAATCATCATCTTTGGCTTGCACCTTACCGGAATTTTTCAGATTAAGGCTTTGCTAGCTGATACCCGGCTCCATCAGCTCAAGGGTGGTAGCACCGCGTGGGGTGCGTTCGTCATTGGCTTCGCCTTCGCATTCGGATGGACTCCCTGCGTCGGACCGATTCTTGCAGTCATTCTCGGATTCGCTGCTGCGCAGGATTCGGTGATGAAGGGCGTGTTACTCCTCGCCATCTACTCGCTCGGGCTGGCCGTACCATTTCTGCTTACTTCCCTTGGGATCGAACGGTTCCTGAAATTCTATAGTCGCTTTCGCTCGCATATGCATGCGCTCGAAGTTGCCAGCGGCGTGTTGCTGATCCTGATTGGCGGTTTGCTCGTGTTCGGACGCTTCACCTTAATCTCTAATTATTTGTCGTTCCTGAATCGATTCGCGCTTTAAGGAGTCTTTGTGCAACGTAATCCCCTGGTCATCGTAGTGATCGCGGTCCTGGTAGCAGGCATGCTCTTCTTCGGCCTGCACATGGCCCGCACCGCGAAAGGGCCTGCGCCTCCCGACATTAAGGGACGACCAGCGCCCGAATTCAGCCTCGCGGCGCTGGATGGTAAGACCATTCAATTGGCGGACTTCAAAGGTAAGGCCGTCCTCTTGAATTTCTGGGCTACCTACTGTCAGCCCTGCAAGATCGAAATGCCTTGGTTTGTCGATCTGCAGAACAAGTACGGACCAGAGGGATTGCAGATCCTGGGTATCGCAATGGACGACGCGAGTGAGGCGGATATCGCCAAGTTTGCGAAAGACCTTGGCGTGAACTATCCCATTCTGCTCGGGAAGGAAGGAACCGGCGAGGCATACGGCGGGATTCCATTTCTGCCAACCACGTTCTATATCGGACGGGACGGAAAAGTTGTCGACAAAGTCTATGGTCTAAAGGGCAAGGCCGAAATCGAGGCATCGATCAAAAAAGCGTTGAACGAAGGAAGCGCTGTACAGGCGCGAAAGTAACTGGCCGAAATGGTTCGAGAGGCCTACAGTATCGTCCGATGAGCACCATTGCCAAAATTCCAGTTGCGCTGTTGCTTCTCGTTGGCGCCGCTCTCGCGCAAGGCTCGCCAGGTACGAGAGCGCCCTCGGTTTCGCTGGCGCCTCCGCCCAAAATCACAATCACGCGCGGGAAAAATGGGACCGTTCCCCTGCAGTTGCGCGTGGCGACGGGATATCACATCAATTCGAACACGCCTAAATCGGAGTTCCTGATACCGACAACCTTGAAGCTTGATGCTTTGACGGATTTCATGGCGAAAGTGGAGTATCCCGCTGGACAGGATATGAGCTTCGCGTTTGCGCCTCAGGAGAAGTTGAATGTCTATAGCGGAGACTTCAACCTCGATGTTTCCGTCCGTCCGCTTAGGACTGTTCAGGCGGGAAACTATGCCTTTCATGGAAAGTTGCGTTACCAGGCCTGCGATAACGCTGCGTGCTATCCGCCGAAAGAGCTGCCCGTCAATTTCGAAGTGAAAGTCATCAAGGGACCGCCCGCATCTTCGCGCGGAAATCCGAAGCAAAGTCCCCACATCCACAAGTAAACGCTACTTCTGGCCGCCTTGTTTTTTCTCGACCTTGGCCCACGTGTCTTTGAGCGCGACAGTCCGGTTGAACACAGGCTTGCCCAGCTTCGAGTCGGGGTCGACGCAGAAATAACCAATGCGTTCGAACTGATACCGATCGCCAGGCTTGGCGTTCGCAAGTGACGGTTCCATCTTTGCGTCGGGGATTACGTCTAATGAGTGTGGATTCAGATTCGACAAGAAATCCTGTCCCTCTTCAACGTCGCCCGGGTTTTCCTTCGCAAACAGGTTCTCGTAGATGCGCACTTCGCCTTCCACGGCGTGCTCCGCGGATACCCAGTGAATCGTTGATTTCACTTTCCGGCCATCCGGCGAGTTGCCGCCTCGTGATGCCGGATCGTACGTGCAGTGCACTTCAATCACTTCGCCATTCGCGTTCTTGACCACGTTCGTGCAAGTGATGAAGTACGCATATCGCAAGCGCACCTCGCGTCCAGGCGAGAGCCGGAAGTATCCCTTCGGCGGTTCTTCTCGAAAATCGTCCTGCTCGATGTAGAGCACCCGCGAAAATGGCACCTTGCGCGACCCGGCGTTGGGATCTTCCGGATTATTGATGGCGTCCATTTCTTCGACCTGTCCATCGGGATAGTTGTCGATGATCACCTTCAAAGGTCGTAGAACCGACATCACTCGCAACGCTCGCTTGTTAAGGTCTTCACGAACGAAGTGCTCGAGCATCGCCAGTTCGATCGAACCGTTGGTCTTCGAGACCCCAATCGAGTTGCAAAAAGTCCGGATCGCTTCAGGCGTGTACCCGCGTCTCCGAATGCCCGAAAGCGTCGGCATCCGGGGGTCGTCCCATCCGCTGACACGTTTCTCCTGCACCAACTGCAGAAGCTTGCGCTTGCTCAGCAGTGTGTAGGTCAGGTTCAGGCGGTCGAATTCAATCTGCTGCGAGGGGAAAATTCCTAACTGCTGAATAAACCAGTTGTAGAGCGGCCGATGGTCCTCGAACTCGAGCGTGCACATCGAATGCGTCACCCGTTCGAGCGAGTCCGACTGTCCGTGGGCGTAATCGTACATCGGATAGATACACCACTTGTCGCCTGTGCGGTGATGGTCTGCATGCACGATTCGATACATCACCGGATCGCGCATGTTCAGGTTCGGCGATGCCATGTCGACCTTTGCGCGCAAAACTCGCGAGCCGTCGGCGAACTCACCTTTGCGCATGCGCTCGAACAGATCGAGATTTTCTTCGACTTTTCGATTGCGATATGGACTGTCTTTTCCCGGCTCAGTCAGTGTTCCGCGATATTTACGAATTTCATCGGCCGAAAGATCGTCGACGTATGCTTTCCCATCTCTGATCAGCTTGATCGCCCATTCGTATAGCTGGTCGAAGTAGTCAGACGCGTAGTACAAACCATCCCACTGAAAGCCGAGCCACTTCACATCTTCCATGATCGATTCGACGTACTCGGTCTCTTCCTTCTCAGGGTTGGTGTCGTCGAACCGCAGGTTCGTGTGGCCCTTGAATTCGTCAGCGAGGCCGAAATCGAGGCAAATTGCTTTGGCGTGCCCAATATGGAGATAGCCGTTTGGCTCCGGTGGAAACCGCGTCTGCACACGGCCTTCGTACTTATTCGTCTTCAAATCTTCGAGAATGATGTCGCGAATAAAGTTCGAAGGACGCGGCTCGGCCGGCTGCGTCATTTCGGTTTCGGCTGAAGAGTTTGAAATGGTCATATGCGGTGATCAGAGCTGGTTGGCTTCTCACCATCATAAACGTCCGCTATCGTTCTTGGGGATGAGCTCAGCGAAGTTTCTCGAGCGCCTGCTCCACCCGCGTGAGCACCGTCTCTTTTCCAAGCACTTCGAGAGTCTCAAACAACGGAGGCGCATTTTTTCGTCCGCATACAGCAACACGGATTGGCTGAAACATTTGCCCCGCCTTGACCCCGAGTTCCTGCGCTGAGGCCCGCAAAGACTGATCGAGCGCGTCATGAGTGAAGTCTGTCTTGGCTAGTACTTCGCGGGCACGTGCCAAAACTTTTTCAGCCATGGCGGCATCACCTTTTTGCGGAATCAGTTCCGCCGACTCATAAGGTGGCAGTTGCTCGACAAAAAAGAAGTCCGCAGCGGTCAGCACGTCACTTAACAACTTGATGCGCTCCCGGATCAGCGGCGTAATTCGCAGCATTTTTTCTTCGGAAACATCGAAACCTGCCTCACGCACAATCGGCAACAATCGAGCACTTAGCTGATCTACCGGCAGAGATCGAATGTGCTCTGCATTGAGCCAGAGCGCCTTCGAATCGAACGTCTCCTCTGGAGTGGCCGCCGGCTCTTTGAAATTGACAACCGCATTCGCACGATTAATCCCTTCCAGCGAGAATGCTTCCGTCAATTCCGCTAAGGACATCTGCTCGCGATCGTTCTTGGGCGACCATCCCAGCAGGCATAGGAAATTGATGAATGCCTCAGGCAGGAAGCCCGCATCGCGATATGTCGTAACGCTGACAACTGGCCCATGCCTCCGCTTTGAGAGCTTGGTGCCATCCGGCGCAACAAGTAACGGCAAATGGGCGAACTGGGGAGGGGTATAGCCCGCCGCTTCGAAGATCAAAACGTGCTTGTAGGTATTTGAGAGATGGTCTTGTCCTCGAATGATGTGGCTGATCCGCAAGTCGGCGTCATCAGCACACGATGCCAAATGGTACGTCGGCATCTCATCGGATCTGAGCAGCGCAAAGTCCTCGATATCATCAGAGGCCTTCACCTGTTCACCATAAACAGCGTCATTGAAGCGCACCATGGCGCCCGATCCGCGAGGTACGCGGAACCGCAACGCGAACGGCTCGCCCGCAGCAGCCCGTCGATCACTTTCTTCTTTGGACAAATCCCGCATACCAGGATTGAACAACCAGGTCCCAGCCGCGCCTGATCTTTCCGTGTCGCCAACGTGGGCTGGAGTGAAATCCCGGTACGCGAGGCCTTTCTCAAAAATCGCGAGTGCAGTTTTGCGGTGCAGGTCGAGGCGTTCCGATTGTCTGTATTCCTCATCCCAGCCGAGCCCCAACCACTTCAAACCTTCGAAGATCGAATTGACCGAGGCTTCCGTGTTGCGTTCTACGTCGGTGTCGTCCAGCCGGAGGATCATCGTCCCGGCATTCCGGCGCGCGTACAACCAGTTGAAAATAAACGTGCGGGCGCTGCCCACGTGCAGGAAACCAGTGGGGGAAGGAGCAAAGCGGACTCTTAACTGCGGATTCGGCGCAGACGACGGGCTAGTGGCATTTGAAGTGGACATGAAAGGAGTAACCGACTTAATGTTACGGGCGCTTTAAAAATTGCGTCAAGGTGTGATAGCCAAACCCACCCGTACTCTGGCGATGGTGACGATTGACTATTGCTAATCCTTCCACTCGGTACGGAAGAACTGTTGTGTGAATGTGCCCGGTATGCCACCATGAGCCAGCGAATCCTTTGAACCCAGCCGAGGGTCTCTAGCGCCATGGAGAGTGTTGTTCTTAGTATGGTGGTTGTTCCGGGCGCTGTAGCCCTGCTCATCTTCCTGCTGTTCTCTTACCTCTTCGAACAACGGCGTCAACCCTATTTTCGAGCGTGGCAAGTCGGTTGGGGCGCGTATGTTTTGCACTACGCCGCCGACGCCTGGAACTACTACCACAAGCCTTCAGCGCTTCTCTTTTTCACAAGTCTTGGCTTGATGGTGCTGATGGCGCTTTGCATTTTTGTTTCGACGCGCCTCATGCGGGATCGCTTCCGGTTCCGCTGGTATGAGATTGCCATCGGCGTTGTCGGTTTCGCGCTCGCCATCTGGAACACCCGACTGCATTTCGTGAATGGAGCTTTTCTTCCCGACTCGCCCCTGCACACGCCATTCCGTCTCGAGATCGGGTTGGCGCTCATTCTTCTGTATTGCTCGGGCCACTATTACCTGTACGGACATCGACGGAATTCTCTGGCTTTTCAGGTCTTGGCTTTTGCCTTGGCGCTTTGGGCAGTCCTGCTCGGATTCAGCCAATTCCGTAACCCCTTCCTCGATTTGCTCGGCGATGCTGGGCACTTTTCGCTTGGACCCATCCCGCAGATGCTGCTCGGCATCGCGATGGTAATGGTGATGTTTGAGAACGAGCGCAACTCCGTGCAAGAGAATGCGCTTGCCTTCTCCACCCTTGGAATCGATTCCACTCGGCTTCTCTCCATCGAAGAAATCACACCCCGGATGCAGGGAGTTCTTGACCGCTTGGTTGCACCACTCCCATCCAGTGCCGCGGTGCTTTACGTCGCGGAGCGCTGGCGCGGCGTGTTGCCATCGGTGCAACGGGATTTCTCACCCGAGTTCCTCGCGTCGCTCGAGCGAACTGGCGCGGGTGAATACCTGTCAGACTTAGTGTTTCGTCGAGGCGGTTTCTACACATTCCGCAACATCCCCGAAATGCAAGAGCCTTTACCGGCCTCTCCGGGTGGACGCTACGAGCAGTTCAAGGCCGCAATGGCGGCGCAGAACATCACTGATGTTACGGTCGTCAGCCTGCAAACCCGTGAGCACAATTTTGGATTCGTTCTCTTGCCTCGCGCGGAACACAAAACCATCGGACCTTCCAACCTGCGACTGATGATCGCGCTGTGCCTGCAGATCGGCCTGACGCTTGAAAACTACGCAATCATGCATGACGCGCAGCGTCGCACCCGAGAGTTTGAATTGCTGACACAGATCGGGCAGGCCACCAGTTCCCACCTTGATCAGGATGAAATTCTCCGCACGATCCAGGTTGAACTCGGAAGAATTTTCCCTACACGCGAGTTCTATATCGCTTTTCAGGAAGGCGACGAGATTCGTTTCGAATTGGAAGTTGAAAACGGTCAGATCACGCCCAAGCGTTCTCGCCCGGTCGCTAGTGGATTGACCGAATATATCGTTCGAACCGGTCAACCACTGCTGATCCGCTCCGATCTTGAAATCACTCGCGAAAAACTTGGCCTGAGCTTCCGTCCACCACGGCCAGCGAAATCGTTCTGCGCCGCGCCCATTTTTTTAGGTGGAAAGCCAGCTGGGGTCATGGCTGCGATGAGCTATGAACGCGAGTACGTTTACGAAGCGAGAGACCTCGAAATCATGCGGACCGCTGCCGGTCAGGTGTCCGTCGCGGTCGAAAATGCGCGACTCTTCGCTGACGAGCAACGCCGGTCCAAACAACTCGCCTTCTTGAACAATATTTCCAAGGTAGCAATCTCTAGCGGAGATGCCGAACAGATGCTCGTGGAAATTGTCCGCGAGATTGAGAAGACTTTTCGATTCGACCACATCGGTGTGGGCATTCTCGACTACGCGACAAAAGACATCGAAATCAAAGCAGAAGCCGGCAACAACCCGGGCGCACTCGGTCGCCGCTTCACGCTAGGAAATGGCATTCTCGGACGCGTTGCGCGCTCCGGCAGCGCCCAGCGCATGCATGACCCGAACGGCAATCTGGGCGGCGTTTTGCCGCAAGCGCGTTCTGTGCTCTGCATTCCGATCTGCTACGGAGAAACACTCCTCGGAGTCCTTGACATCGAGAGCCTGCGCGACAACGCGTTCTCCAAGGAAGACGAGCTTATTCTCAACACGCTGGCCGACTTGCTGGCGACTGCTCTCCATAATTCATTCGTATTCCAGAAATTGCAGCAGCAGTCCATCACCGATGGCCTCACCGGCATCAAGACCCGACGTTTCTTCTGGGAGGCTCTCACGGGAGAATGGAAGCGCGCGTCGCGCTCCGGCCGGCCGTTCTCCGTCGTCCTGATCGACTTGGACAAATTTAAAGATGTGAACGATACGCTCGGACACCTCGAAGGCGACCTCGTCCTCGCGCGTGTAGGACGGCTACTCGAACAAAAATGCCGACAATCGAACGTTGTGGCCCGCTACGGTGGCGATGAGTTCATCATCCTGATGCCGGAAACAGGCGTTGAGCAATCCCAAGTTCTTGCCGAGCGTTTGCGCGTATGGATCGCAACTGACCAGATGCTTGCCGAGCATCACATTACGGGCAGCTTTGGTGTTGCCAGTTTCCCTGCACACGGCTTCTCAGTGGAAGACATTATCCGCGTCGCCGATGAGGGCATGTATGTGTCTAAGCATGCTGGAGGCAATCGCGTATCGACTGCCGAAGAAGACGGCGAAAGCGAAGGCGTGATGATGCAGCGGCAGCTGATCGCCGGATACATTGAGGGATTTCTTCAGAGAGAACACGCCGGCCCGGAACACCTTGAAGAACTTGTTGCCACTCTGCGTAAGCTTTCCAACAACGAAGACGCGAATAGCATTCAGGTCCTGCGCGACTCCATCGAAGCCCTCACCCGAGCGGCGGAACTGCGGGAAGTAAATGCGTCCAAACACGGGGAGCAGGCCGGTCGCTACGCCGAACTTATCGGTAAAGCGCTCGGCATGGCGTCTGAGGAACTCACTGATCTTGTTTTTGCCGCACGTGTCCACGACGTCGGTAAGATCTTTGTTCCCGATCGGATTCTCAATAAACCCGGCGCACTGACTGAAGACGAATTCCGTTTGGTGAAGACCCACGCTGCCACGGGCGCCGAAGTGGTCAATTCTCTTCCGAACAGTGATGTACTGCGGGCGGCGGTCGAACATCACCATGAAACCTTCGACGGTTCGGGCTATCCCGACGGGTTGCGCGGTGAAGAAATTCCCCTCTGGTCTCGGATCCTGGCAGTTGCAGACGCCTTCGCGAATATGACGGCCGATCGCAGCTTTGCTCCCGCTAAAACGAGCGAACAGGCATTGCAGGAGCTCGAAAAAATGAGCGGCACGCGCTATGACGGCATGCTCGTTCGGATCCTCGCGCGCCAGTTAAAAGCCGAAAAGGCCTCAAGTTTCGGCCCCGATCGTTAACGTAGCTGCGCGTCCTTGCATCCGCACCCACAAACTTGGAAACTATTCCCCATGCCCATACCCCTCTCGCTCGAAGGTAAGGTCGCGCTTATCACGGGTGGATCTCGCGGAATTGGGGCCGCCGTTGTCCGCATGTTTGTGGGCGCAGACGCTCGCGTGGTTTTCAATTATCAGAAAGCAAAAGAGCAAGCCGAAAAGTTGGTCCAGGAGTGCGGCTCCGAGCGGTGCGCTGCAGTTGCGAGCGACCTCAGTTCGATCGATTCTGCCCGCGAACTCGTAAACTCTGCAGTACGAAAGTATGGAAGACTCGACATTCTGGTTGCGAATCATGGTGTCTGGCCGCCCGAAGATGCCCCGATTGAAAAAATGTCCGACGCGCAATGGCGCTCGACCGTTTCCATCAACCTTGACAGCGTGTTCGGCCTCATAAAACACGCCGTCAACCAGATGAAATCCCAGCCTGCAACCGGACAGACAACCGGCCACATCGTGCTCGTAAGTTCCACTGCAGGGCAACGCGGAGAAGCGTTCCATTGCGACTACGCAGCCACGAAAGGCGCTCTCATCAGCATGGTGAAGGGTCTTTCCACGGAACTGGCCGCGTCGGGAATTTACGTGAACTGCATTGCCCCGGGCTGGGTTGACACCGATATGTCCGCACCAGCTTTAAACGACCCAAAAACCCGCGATGGCATCTTCAGTAAAATCCCTCTCGGTCGCGTGGGAACGCCCGATGAGATTGCTGGACCGATTCTTTTCTTATGTTCTCCCTACTCCGGATTCATTACTGGAGAAGTGTTTAACGTGAATGGCGGGGCTGTTTTGGTTGGCTGAGCCTCTTGTCCCCAAGCAGCTAGAATGCGTGGTTTGGCTTCTAATTCCATAGGTCCTATGCGGCGATTACTCACTTTCGTACTCTTCACGTGCTTCATGCCAATTCACGCCCAGATGCCTGGTCCGGCCTCGCCAACCCAAAATGCTCCGGTTGACCAGGAGAATGCGAGGAAAGCCAAGGACGTCATTGATAAGACGATTCAAGCTTTAGGAGGATCAGCCTACCTGAGCGCACAGGACATGACCCAGGACGGCCGCTTCTACAGCTTCTTCCATGGGCAGAGCAATAGCGTCGGCATTCCGTACGGCCTGTTAACAAAATTCCCTGACAAAGACCGCTTTGAAGTTCTCAAGCTGCGTAACTACCACATCCTCTGGTGGACTGTCGGCAACGTGCCTGCAAAAGACAAAGCCGACATCGTTCTGATCCACAATGGCAACAAGGGTTACGAAATCACCTACAAGGGAACTGCAGCGGAGGAGCCCGCTGATACGGCTAACTATCTTCGTCGCCGTACTCACTCACTTCCGATGGTGCTACGCGAATGGCTCCATGCGCCCGGCGTAGCGTTGTTTTACGCAGGACCAACTGTCGTTGAGGGAAAGCCAGCGCAGCAGGTTACTGTGATGAACGCACAGAACGATGCTGTCGACCTCTGGGTAGACGAGCACACCTTCCTTCCGATCAAGAAAAGTTATTCGTGGCGCGATCCATCAGACAAGCTTCGGAACGTCGAAGATGAGGTGTATGACAATTACAAGCCCGTGCAAGGCGTCATGACGCCACATTCCGTCACGCGTTACCTGAACGGTGACATGTCAAACCAGCGGTTCATTAACACGGTCAGCTACAACCAGAACCTCGCTGATAACTTGTTCGAAGCAAGCATAACGTACGACCCCAAAAAGCCGCTTAAACGCTGAGAAAGCGACCAACTGGCTGGGAAACAGCCCCGATGGATAGTTGCGACGTCCCATTCTGACGACGTACTGTGGCTGTTTTACCACAGTCTAGATCTCGGGAATGGCGGTAACCTATGTAAGCACAAATACATAGCCTTCCCGCTTGAAGCACGAACAGACAATTCGGTCTGCTGTGGAATGCACGGGTATCGGGCTTCATAGCGGCACTTCTGTTCATCTGCGAATTCTTCCCGCGCCCGCGGGCAGTGGAATTCTCTTTCGCCGCACCGACCTCGACGATTTCGAAATCGAAGCTAGCAGCCGAAATGTGGCCCGGGTGAGCTATGCCACAAGCTTGATGAAGAAAGGTGTTCTGATCTCAACCACAGAGCACCTGCTTTCTGCATTCATCGGCACAGGAATCGATAATGCCATCGTGGAACTCGATAACCTTGAGCTCCCGATTCTCGACGGGAGTGCCCGGCCCTTTGTCGAGATGATTCACCAGGCGGGTATTCGGAAGCAGCGACGTGCGCGAACTTATCTTCGCATTCGCCGGGAGTTCGAGCTTCGCGAAGGTAACAAGTTCATAGCTGTATATCCTGCCGACACCTATTCAGTTTCCTACACCATCAACTTCCCGCACCCAATGATTGGCCGTGAAGAGTACAGGGTGAACTTATCGGATGGCGCTTATCTCCGAGAGATTGCCCCGGCTCGCACCTTCGGTTTTGTGCATGAAGCCGCCGTGCTCCGCCAGCAGGGTCTCATCCGTGGTGCTTCAACCGAGAATGCCATTGTGCTGACGCAGGACGGAATCATGAACCCACCGCTGCGATTCAACGATGAATTCGTCCGGCACAAGGTTCTAGACTTGATTGGCGATCTGGCTCTGCTTGGAAAACAGATTCTGGGCAATGTTGTAGCGGATCGTGCGGGACACGCGATGCATACTGCACTGGTTTCACGCCTGCTCAGAGACACATCCTTGTGGGAAGAAACGAGCCTTGAAGAGGAAACTGGCTCGCGCTCGTCATCCGTAAGAGCGGAGCAGGCCACTCAGCCCATCTCCTAGCGTGCTCAGACCTAGTCGGCGGCTTCAGGAATTCCGAGGTCGGTCTGCCCAATCCGCTGATCCAGCAACCGGTCGAGTTCCGCGCGAGTGTCGAGCATTACTTGCTCGGCAAACTTCCTGGCTGACTCTCGCTGCTCTTTCCCGAGGGGGGCCACCCGGATGGCCAGCAGTGGCATGTCCTGCTCCATCCGATTAAGCATTCTTAGGGTGCGATCAATCTTTTCTTGAAGGGTAATCATGGTATTCGTCCGAATCCAACTAGACTGCCATCTTCGAACGAAGACCGTGAAGTCGCAGTCTAGGTACCCGTGATTGCCTGATTTCAGGAAGACTGAATGAAAGCGGAGGAATACCGGGCGCCTAACGGCTTGTAAGGTGGGGTTTTAGAACAGATGGGAGTTGTTTCTCCAACTGGTCGGTAAGCCACTTTTCGATTTGGTACTGAGAGCTTTGCGGTACTTCTGTGAACCGAATCCCAGCTCGTCCAAGGTCGTCGATCCAAGCCACTTCGCCGCCCAGTTCAAGACCGACGTTTGTGCCCGGAAGCATGAATTCCAATGTCACGCTTGTTGCTTTCGGAAGCTTACCGCGACAGCGCACAGACATTCCGCCCTCGCTGACGTTGGTCGTTGTCGCCAGGAATTCCTTCCCGTCTACAAACGTCACCTTCACGGGCATTTCGATAGGATGGCGGAAATAGCGCCGACGCTCGCGTGTCATGAATGACAGAGCCGCATTGAAACAACGGGTCGCATTCAGCGTGGTCAGCGGCTTCTGCAGAACGAAATTTGCGCCCAGTTCGAAAGCTTTCTGAGTTGTCGTTGCCCCGTTCAGAATAGCGAAGGCTACCGAGCTCTGGTTACTACGCGTTTTGCGGAGTGCCTGCAGAATTTCGATTCCGCCTGGAAGGTCGTCGCAGTCGAAGATAACCGCATCGAATTTGCGTGACAGGAGCGTCTGGCCGCCCGCGGTCGCTGCCACACACACGTCGAGCGTGACCGCCATGTTGGCAAGGACAGGCTCCAGCACCGTCGAAACCTCGGGGTCTCGGCTGATTAATAGCGCTTCCAGGGTCATGCTCTGCCTATGGTAGCCGTGCTTCCCGACGAGGCGAAAGTGACCAAGGTACTCCGCACTTTTGCGGATGTTGACGGCAAGAAACTTTCGGTTCTCAGTTTTTTCTAGGCTGGCAGGCACAAACACTGCAGACTAACGAAGTGCTAAGGCTCGCGTACATATCGCTCGGATCGAATCTGGGCGATCGCGCGTCCAATCTGGAGCATGCGATTGGAAAATTGGCTTCGCTGGGCCGAATCGTAGCTCATTCCTCGATCTACGAAACTGAACCTGTCGACGTTACTTCCCAGCCGTGGTTCTTGAACTGTGTGATTGCGCTGGATACGGAGTTGGCCGCTTCCGAATTACTCTCAAACCTACTGTCCATCGAGCAAGCAATGGGACGCATCCGCTCAATACCGAAGAGCGCACGAATCATCGACTTAGACATCTTGCTCTATGGCGATTCCGTGATCGATACGGCAGATCTCACTGTTCCACACACAGCGATGCACTCGCGGCGTTTTGTGCTCGCGCCCTTGAACGAGATCGCTCCTGACGCAGTTCACCCCCTACGTCATAAGACAGTAGCTCAGTTACTTGCGGAATTGCCGGAGGGGCAGGCGGTTCAGAGGGTCGGCTAAGTACCTTCTAACACCAAAAATTAGTCTTCTGCGGCATTGCGCAATTTTCGGCTCTCAGCCAGCAACGCCATCGAATGCATCAGGTTCTGTAATGTCACAATCCCCACAAGTCTTTCTTCATCGACAACGGGAATGATACTCAGGCGATTCGCGGTAAGTTTGCGGAACGCCGACGCCAGCGACTCTTGCCGTGTGGCGACTTCGAAGATTCTGTTCATTGCGGACTGTACGTAATTGTTTCCATCCACCTTCAAAGCATCGAGAATCTTCTGCTTGGAGATCACACCGACCATGTCTCCGCCGCGCACGACGGGAAAATCGTCCTGCAACGTATGGACGGCTTTGTCGAGCGCGTCTTCCAGAGTGTCCGCGGGGGAAAGAGTCGAAAAATCAGTGAGCATCACGTCTTCCAGGTGCACGGTTTGTAGCACGGATTGGAAGATTGCCGAACGCTCTTCCAGTTGTGCGCCGGCGAATAGGAAGAAGCCAACAAGCGTGAGCCAGGGGTTGGTGAGAAGGCCAACGAGCATGAAGAGTGTTGCGAAAGTTTGACCGATGGTGACTGCGCGTCGAGTTGCCGCGACCGGGTCCATCCTCCGCGAGAATACAGCTCGCAGAATGCGCCCACCGTCCATCGGGTACGCAGGTAGAAGATTGAACAATCCGATCGAGAGATTTGCCCAAAACAAAGAGCGCCACAAGTAGTGGGAGTCCATCCACGGCTTGCTCCAAATCCGAATCTCCGGAGCGACAGCAACCAGCGCACTGCCCAGAACGAGCGCAATTAACAGATTTACCAACGGTCCAGCTAGCGCGATCCGAATCTCCCGTTTCCATGCATCCGCCGCAGTATTCCCATCCGCATTCTGCTGAGACTCGTCCAGCAACGTGATCCCGCCGATTGGCAATAGGACGATGCCTTTTGCCGGCACACCAGCGTGCAGCGCGATCAAAGCATGTCCCAGTTCGTGCAGTACGACACTGCCAAACACAATTCCTACCAGTGCCAGGGCCCGCATTGCGCTCTCGGGTCCCTTTGTTGTGCCTTCTGTGAACGCTACAAAAATCAGTAGGAAAAGAAATGTGAGGTGAATGCGGATTTCGATACCAAACAAACGACCTGCGGGGATAGACCAGTTACGCATGTTGATCTGATTAGATTCTATATAGTTTAGACGCGGCCGGGCACGCTGAAGGTGCACGAACCCGACCGGGAGTAACAAAGCCTCCACCTTTCATGCGCATCATTGCCGGTACATTTCGTAGCCGCCGTTTAAAGTCGCTTCCTGGGATGGACATCCGTCCCACGTCGGATCGCCTGCGCGAAACCCTCTTCAACGTTTTGGCGGCAGGGGCGGCATCTCTAGCAGGCAAGGTTTTCGTCGACCTTTACGCCGGGACCGGGGCGGTCGGAATAGAGGCGGTCAGCCGTGGCGCTTCCATGGTGTACTTCGTCGAGTCCTCAAAACAGGCTTGTGATCTGATACAGCAAAACTTGCGCGCACTAAGTATCAGTTCTCCTTGTGAGGTGCTGCGATCGGAAGTTGTGCCTGCGATTCACAAGCTGGACGCACGTGGAATTCATGGCGACATTTTCTTCCTGGACCCGCCTTACCGCCTGGAATCGGAGTACACGCGCACTCTCGATGCCCTTTCGTCCTCAAAACTCCTTGGTGAGGGAGCAATCGTTATTGCTGAACACCTCAAAACGTTCACCGCGCCGAGTCAGGTCGGCAGCCTTGAGCAATTCAGAACCCTGAAACAAGGAGATGCCGCCCTCACGTTCTGGAGATCAGGCGTTCTACCGCAACCGCCTTCAACTTGACGGTTCGTTCCTCACGCGCCACAATCTTTATTCGGGTTCGAGGTGATTATGCTGCCTTATCTTTTTGTAATCTTCGCGGTTCTATTCCGTTTCCTGCCTCATCAATTTAGCTTCACCCCAGTCATTGCAAGCCTGCTGTTTTTCGGAGCGCGTGGCTCTCGCAAGCAGATGTGGATCCCGGTTGCGCTCTTGATTGCTTCGGACCTGTTGCTGAACAAATTCGTATACGCCTACCCGCTCGCCGCCGATCAATACATCACGTGGGCGTGGTACGCCGCGGTGATCTGGCTGGGCACGACTTTGAAGAATAATGCTGGGGCCTTGCGCGTGCTGGGAACCGCCTTGGCTAGTTCAGTTTCGTTTTTTCTGATCAGCAATTTTGCCGTCTGGGCGGTGTATGACATGTATCCAAAGAATTTTGGCGGCCTGATGGTTTGTTATGAAATGGCCGTGCCGTTCTTCCGCCGCGCACTTGAAGGAGACGTGCTGTTCACCATCGCGATGTTCGGCGCGCCGCTGCTGGTCCGCACAGTAGCCAAAGCGCTGGCCGAATCTCATCAGCCGACCGCTGCTTGATTTTGTTACGATTGAAGGCATCGAGCGCCCGGAAACGGGCGCTTTAATCATTTGGGGCCATGCTTGGAATGCCGGACGCCGGCTTCTTCCGTTTCCACCACCATAACCAGCCTAGCACCACAAGGACGGCTATTCCCGCCACCAGTTTGAGATGATGCCGGAAGAGATTGCCCGTCAACTCCACAAACTGCGGGCCGAATTTCAAGGTCAGCAAAGACAGAATCAAAAAACGGATAAATCTTCCCGCAAAAATGGCGCCCAGAAAATGCGTGAACCGCATTTCGAACCCAGCTGCTGCCAGGACGAATAATTTGAATGGCGTCGGCGGTGGCAGCATCGCCGGAAACATTAGTGCCCAGAACTCATGCTTATCGAACGACGCGTGGATCTTTTCGAATTTCTCGGCTGGCAAGCGCTTTCTTAACAGCACCTCGCCGCCCGTATAGCCAATGATGTAGA
Organism: Terriglobales bacterium; assembly: GCA_036265385.1. Taxonomy (GTDB): domain Bacteria; phylum Acidobacteriota; class Terriglobia; order Terriglobales; family Acidobacteriaceae; genus DATAPD01. The sequence continues at coordinate 105,224 of DATAPD010000009.1, read as the reverse complement.
GAACGATGCTGCCCACGGCAGATCCGGCTGCCGCCAGGATCACGTATAAAAAGAATTTGGAAGGGTTTTTATAAACGTAGCCCGCAACGACCGCGTCAAGGGGCAAACCTACAAATGCCGAATCTATTGCCGCAATGGCAAATACTCCCCATGGCCCGAGAGGAGCGAGAATGGCGCCAATCCATTTCGTGTAGCGCTCAAATATTCGTTTGATCGTGTTCAAGGATGGATAGTGTACGCGAAACGTCGCCCACTGATAAGGCGAGCCACGCAGCAGAAACACGCAGTAGAGACAGATACTAGAAACGTTCGTAACGAATGCGACGGAGCAGATGCACGGCTCGCATATTGAATCGCCAAGGGCTGACATAGCATCAACGAGGCATGCGTTATCTAGTAAGAGCGCGTGTTAAACCAGACCGCAAAGAGCATTTGCTGAACGCAATCGAACGGGGAACTCTGGGACAAGGCTCGGTCGCCGAGGGCGAATATCTCAGGAACATGAGCGAGGCCCGGCAATTGCCTGATGAAGAAATCCGCTGGGTGGAAGTCTGTTACTGCCCCACACCTCTTGAGGAAGAGAAACCTTACTGGCAGGAGTTCTTCGAATTGGTGAAAGTGCAAGACGCGCACGATCGGCGCAAATGCCGCGACTGGAACGGTAGTGAGCCGTGGGCATGTGGTGATTGCGATTGCACGGCGCGTCTCGAATCGAAGCTCAATGGGACTGGCGACTCGTTCCTTAAGAGTTTGTCCAAAACTCTGAAGCGCTGATTGACTCACCGCTCCAGAGCTGGTGCCGCATGAAGCCACCCTACATCTTGATTGTCACAGCCTCAGCCAACTTGAAACTCAGTACGGATTCGGCAGGCAATACGATTTCTTTGTTCCCGGTGTAGGCCGCTCCAGCCGTTCCCGCTCCCGCTCCCGCTGCTGCTCCGATCAGAGCTCCTTTGCCTCCGCCTGCGAGACCTCCAATGAGGGCTCCCGCACCTGCTCCGCCACCAATCAGTGTTGCGGTCCGCTTGCCCTTGCCTTTGAGAGTTTGACTCACGGAGCTTGTCTTCACGCTCTGAGCGTCGCCATGAACTGTGATCGAAGTGAGTACGAGACGAAGGACCGCGCCTCCTTTGAATCGGCCTTGAGGCACAGCTTCGACAACCTTGCCAGAAGCTTCAGCGCCTTCGGGCACGACAACCGAGCCTCCGACCTCAACTGGCTTTGCTACTGTCGCGCTGAATTGGTCACCACTGGAACTAATTTTCGATCCCACAGCTTTCGCTAAGCGAACTGTGACGACGGACCCTGCCGGCAATACGAGCTCCTTCGAGCCAGTAACCTTGCTGAACAGAGAAGATGAGGATTCGGTTCCGTCCGCTGCCGACGGTGCGTTGGAGCAGGCAACGGTCAGCCACAGTAGGGAAAGTAGAGACACGAGTAGTGCAGAACGTCGATACATAGATACCCCCAAAACGATTTCTCTGATCGTAGTTGGGCCAAGGTATTCACCGTTAGGCACGAAGGGTCCGAGTCGGAGGTCGTTCGAAAGTAACTTCGGTCTGAGTTGCCCCAGTCCAGCGGAAACGGCTGGCCATCATCCTCTGTTTTCTTTACACTGCCGCCTTCAACGAGAAGACACGTGAGTTTTCTCCAATCAACGCAAGGTCAACTTCGTCACGTTGAAAGCGAGCGATTTATGAGCCTGCTTTTGAAGTTCGCAAAAACCGCACTGCAGACGATCTCGATCCTCACCATCCTTGGACTTTGCGCCGGCGCGCAACAGTACGACCTAGTCATAAACAATGGCCGCGTGATGGATCCTGAGACCGGCCTCGATGGCAGCCGCAACGTCGGAATCAAAAATGGAAAGATCGCGGTTATTAGCGACAAACCACTAACCGCCTCGCGCAGCATTGATGCCAAAGGCCTCGTCGTCACTGCCGGATTCATCGACCTTCACCAGCACGGGCAAGATCCCACCAGCCAGCGCCTGAAAGCATTCGACGGCGTGACCACCGCGCTTGAGATGGAGGTCGGCGCCCCCGACGTAGCCCAGTTCCTTTCTTCCATGAAAGGACACTCGCTCATCCACTATGGAACCACCGCGAGCCATCTCGCTGCTCGCGGCACCGCTTTCGGCGTTTCCATGCCCCCCGGTGACATCCTCCCGAGTACGGGGCCAGCGACAAACCAATCGGCCACACCCGACCAACTCGAAAAGCTTTTTTCACGACTGCGCGATCAGATCTCTGCCGGCGCGCTCGGCATCGGCATGGGAATCCAATATTCTCCCGGTGCCACGCGGCTGGAAATCATCGACACCTTCCGACTCGCCGCACAGTATGGATTGCCTGTCTACACTCACATTCGCAGTGCCGGAACTCAGGAGCCGGGTTCAAGCATCGAGTCCGTCAGTGAAGTCATCGCCGCTTCGACCATCAGCGGAGCCAGTCTGCACATTGTTCATATCAACAGTTCTTGCGGCTCCGATGGAACCGAATGCTTATCGTTAATCGCGGGTGCACGCGCACGCGGAATTGACGTGACCACCGAAGCCTATCCGTACATCGCAGGTATGACCTCGATTACTTCGGCACTTTTTAATCCCGGGTGGCAGGAAAAATTTCATGTTAGCTATGGCGATCTGATGTTGCCCGACACGGGGGAACGCCTCACGAAAGAGCGCTTCGAAGAACTTCACAATGCGAAACAACAACGCCTCGTGATCTTGTTCAGCAACACCCAGCCGGCTGTCGATACCGTGATCCGAAATCCTTTGGTGATGATTGCGAGTGATGGTGCGCCGGGGCATCCCCGAAATGCCGGCACCTATTCCCGCATCGTCGCAGAGTATGTCCGCAAGCAAGGCGCTCTCACCTTGATGGATGCTCTACGCAAGATGAGCCTGATGCCCGCTCAAATGCTGGAACGCTCCACGCCTGCAGCGCGAGGCAAAGGGCGCATGCAGGAAGGTGCGGATGCTGACATCGTTGTCTTCGATCCGACGACCATCCAGGATCGATCCACCTATGCCAAACCGTCTGAACAGAGCACGGGCGTGCAGTTCCTTGTGGTGAATGGCGTGGTCGTAATCGATGGTGGAAAATTGGTTGAAGGGAAGTATCCGGGAGAGGCGATCTTGGGATCGGCTTCCCGGCGCTAGTGGCCGGTTTTCCCGTCGAGCAAGTCCAGCATGTGCGGCAGCAGATCTGCTACCGCATTCAGGGACTCGACGGCGCCTTTCGGGCTACCGGGCAAATTCAGAATGAGTGTTCGACCGCGAACACCGCACAGTGCTCGGCTCAGCGCAGCGTACCGGGTTTTGCTTATTCCATCCTTGCGCATCAACTCAGGAATTCCATCAACGAGCCGATCGCAAATCGCGCGTGTCGCTTCGGGGGTCACATCTCGCGGAGCGATGCCGGTCCCTCCAGTCGTAAGTATCAACCGCGAGTTCTCGCACAAATCGGTCAGTGTTTTTTCGATATCGGCTTGCTCGTCCGCAACAATGCGTTGAGCGACCACTTTGAGATTGTTCCCTTGAATCGCGGCGGCGACGGCTGGACCTGACAGATCTTGCTTCTCACCGCGAGCGCACGAGTCGCTGACTGTCAGGACGGCAACTGTGAAAGGCTCACGTGTCGAGGAGGACATCTTCTTCGGCCTCCCCGGCGTCACGTTGAGATTCATCCAACAACCGCAGACCCTCCATGAGCAGGCCCTGGGTATTGAGCTGTGTAGTTTGCTCGCTGGTTTTGCGCTCGAAATCTACTTGGAAACTCCCGTCGGTCCAGCGAAGCACTTTAAATACGGCTTCATCGCCGGTCAATTTTCCGTAAACAGCGTGCTGAACCTGCCCCTGGTTGAAGTACAGTTCGCACTTGTCATCGGCGTTAGTCAGCGTAAGCAGGCAGCTCTTGCGTCCCATTTCGAGCGACTGCACCAGGTCGATCACATTCATCTGGGAGAGACTGCCCCGCAATACCCCATCGGACGGAGCCGCCTTTGCCATCTTCTCGAGCGCCAGTCGATCGATCACTCTTTTGATCCGCTGCGTGGCTTCTCTCAGAAAAAAGGGCTTTTCGACATATTCGTCGATCAGGTCCTGGCCCGAGAGACGTTCGGTGATATCGGCCTTACTCGCGAGCAGAATCGTCGCGATCCCAGCAGTCGTGGGACGACTTTTCAGTTTTTCGACCAGTTGCCGTCCATCCATGCCAGGCAATCGATAATCGCAAACCAGTAGGTCGGGAACTTCATCCACGGCCTTGAGCAATGCATCGGCGGCATCCGTTGCGGTAGTCACATTGGCGAGAGCCGTCAATGCTTGGCGAAGCATGGCAAGCACCATCGGATTGTCATCCACCAACAGGATTTTGACGTTGGTCGCCATGAGATCACTTCTGGCGGATATAATCGCCGCTCTTGCCGCCTGTTTTCCGCTCCAGCACTACGCGTTCAATCTCGATTCCCTTGTCGAGGGCCTTACACATATCGTAGATGGTCAACGCGGCAGCACTCGCCGCCACCATCGCTTCCATCTCAACACCCGTGCCGGCTGTTGTCTTTACTTTTGAGGCAACAGCCACGCCATTCTCGCACACGCGTATATCGACATCAACGAGCGAGAGAGGCAGCGCATGGCACATCGGAATCCATTCCGGAGTGCGCTTCGCGGCCATAATTCCAGCCAGACGCGCCACCTCTAGCGGATCGCCTTTCGGATTCTTGGCAAGTGCCTTCATTACCGCCGGCTTCATTCTTATAAACGCACTCGCTTCGGCCTCTCGTGCTGTGGTCGCCTTACCGCTAACATCGACCATTCGGGCTTTTCCACTCTTGTCGTAATGCGACAATTTTTTCGCCACAGATCCAATCCTTCTCGGTTTGCTTCCTCGAAATTAGAGATCTGAAACTTTGAAACCGTGAAAATCAGGAATTGTTTTTCCTTAACACCGCCACCCATTCCCCGGCCCCGAGCCGCTCTCGATCCGATGGAATTACGACGAAGCAATTTGCCCGAACCGTAGCCGCGATGTCTCCCGAACCCTGCCAAGCCGCAAGTTCCACTTCCACCTGCTCGAACTCCCCGGAAAGAACGCCCGGCAGAAAACGCTTCAATCCAGTCTTCACTCGAATGTCCGAACGCAATCGAGCCTGCGAGAAGATCAGCTTACATAGTTTTTCCCCGCTGAGAGCCTCGATCATTGGCCGTGCAAACAATTCGAAGGTGACCATCGTTGAAACGGGATTTCCCGGTAGCCCAAAGAAATATTTGTCACGGACCTTCCCGAACACGATTGGTTTGCCCGGCTGGATCTTGGCGCCAGTAAAAATGAATTCTGCCCCGAGATCATTGAGAACCTGCTCCACCAGGTCGTACTTACCCATCGAAACGCCGCCCGCCAGCAGCAGCAGATCTGCCCGCAAGCCTTCCTCGATCAGTTCTCGTAATCGGCGTGGCTCATCGGGAGCAATCGGCAGCAACACTGGATCCGCTCCAGCCATTTTTATCTGTGCTGCCAGCGAATAGGTATTTGAGTTGCGAATCTGGTTTTCCGCAGGAGTGGCCGCTACGTCGACGATTTCGTCTCCTGTTGCAAGTACCGCGACCGTGGGCCGCGAATAAACCTTCAAACGAGTCGCCCCAATCGAAGCTGCGATCGCGATCCCTGCCTCGTCAAGACGGTCGCCGGGCTCGATCAGCACGTCTCCGCGCTTCGCCTCAGATCCGGTCGGTACGAGATTCTCACCAGCTGCAACTCTACGCCGTACTACCACGGAATTCCCCGACTCTTCCGTGTACTCCACCATGACCACTGCGTTCGCGCCTGCCGGGACGGGCGCCCCCGTCATGATGCGCACGGCTTCGCCGCTGCTCACCGGGCAGTTTGATTCTGCCGATCCCGCGCGAATTTCTCCTATCAAGTGCAGTTTGGTCGTATCGCTATTTACGTCCTCAGCTCTCAGGGCGTAACCATCTCGAGTCGCACGTGGGAAAGGCGGAAAATCCCGATCAGCCTTCAGTTGTTCGGCCAGCACTCTTCCCCCGGCTTCCGTCAGTTCAACCAATTCGATCTTCCCGGGGGACACCGTCGCGCAGTGCTTCTCCACCGCGTGGCGAGCGTCTTCGAACGAAAGTATTCCGTCGGGCATGTCCAACGATAATAGAAGAAGTCCAGGAATTCGGGTTGGTCGTGGAGGCTAGCGGGCCAGTTCTTGCCCGAGCACCGTCGCATTGGATGCGTAGAAGAGTCCCGTTTCGAGATCGACGGTACCTGCCCGCACGAGCTTCGCAATCTCGCCATCGAAGTATTGCATTCCTTCACCTTCGCCCGCCTTCAACGCATCCAGCATTGCTCTGCCGGGCTTGTCTCCGTGCTCAATGCACTCGCGAGTGCGCGCGTTGGACTTCATGATCTCGACTACCGCTACTCTGCCATTTTGATCGGCCCGCGGTACTAATCTTTGCGAGATGATGTAGCGCAGCGTTTTCGCCAGGCGATCGCGAATGCTCGCTTGTTCTGTAACTGCGCAGGCATTCACAATTCGCTCGATCGTTTTCGATGCGTCGACCGTGTTCATCGTCGAAAGCACCAAGTGACCGTTTTCCGCTGCCTCAAGCACGATTTCAAATGTCTCGCGGTCGCGCACTTCACCCACCAGGATCACCCGCGGCGCCTGTCGCAACGCTGCCCGCAATGCCAAAGCGAAATTTGGAGCATCGCTGTGCAGTTCCCGCTGGTGCACCGTCGATTTCTTGTGATTGTGCAGAAACTCAATCGGATCTTCGACCGTCACGATGTGATAGCAGTACTCACTGTTGATCCGGTCCAGCAACGCCGCCAAGGTTGATGACTTCCCGCTGCTTGTTCCTCCGGTGACAAGAACGATCCCATTTCGGACGTGCGCCACGTCGGCGATTTGCGATGGCAATTTCAGCTTTGCAAGATCCGGAATCACGGTCGGAATCACGCGCATGACGATCGCGCAGCTGCCCCGCTGGATAAACAGGTTCACCCGAAATCTTGCAACTCCCGGCAGTCCGTATGAGATATCGCAGGAGCCCTGCTCGCGTAATGTCGTTAATGCTTGTTTGTTGTCCCCGATGAGGTCGGCGGCAATGCGCCGAGTATCGTCGGCCGTCATCGGAGCTACACCCTGCGCGGGCACCAACTGTCCATGAATTTCGACTTGGGGCGGCCGCCCTGGCGAAAAGATCAGATCGCTGACGCGCTCAGATGCGTTCAGCATCGCAGCCAACAAGTCGTGGGTCTGCGGACGTCCGCCTTTACCTTCCAGATCAACTTTGATCGGGGCATGGCCCGCGGACGCCATACGCACACACTCCAACTCTCAGTTTGGCCACAGACGGGAGACAGACCAAAAACCTTGATTCCTAGTACAGACTTTACTGTTTCTATCGGCAACCGGCGAGAGTCATTGAGTGCAGCGACCTTGGTAACCTGCTGTGCTAAAAGGACTTCTCCTCGTGGAGTTTGGCCGTGCCGAAGTCCGCAGCATTTAGCCAGAAAACACTGTATGTACTCCTGGCCAAGCGCGGTCTTATGCTTTCCGCAATTGGAGAGGACACTATGCACTGGCTCTGGGTAATTCTGATCGGCCTCATCATCGGGGCTGTCGCCAAGCTCATCATGCCCGGTAAAGATCCGAGCGGTTTCATCATCACCATCCTGCTTGGTATTGCCGGATCACTCGTCGGAACATGGATCGGACGTGCGGTTGGGCTTTATCAGGAAGGGCAATCTGCTGGCTTCATCATGTCCGTGATAGGAGCCATCATTCTGCTCGCCATCTACCACTTCTTCACTCGAAGACGGGCAGCAGTTTGACGCTGACTTTTTCACAGTCGCGGTTCTGCCGTGCGCGTCAAAAATAAAGGACAGCCGGTGCGCTGTCCTTCTATTGCTGAAGGCTGATAGCTGACTGCTGAACTTTAGCTACTTCTTCGTAGCCTTCTTCTTCCCGAACTGCGTCTCGACGGTTCCACCGATGCTCGCCAACATCTGCTTCGCTGGCTCAGCATAGTTTCCCGTCGGCGCCAGCTCCAGATACTTCTGGAACTGCTCTGCCGTGCCGTCTGGCGCTACCATCTTTTCGCCTTTCAGTGTGGCTTTCCCTATCATGTTTACGCCTTTCCAGTAATAGGCGTCGGCTTTATTCGGATCGGCCGCGATCACTTTGTCGAAGGCGGCAATCGCATCATCGACGCGGCCAGCGTTGGTTAAGACTGCTCCCACGTTGAACTGATACTGCCCGGCCTTGGTAGGGTCCAGCTCCGCCGCCTTGCTATAGGTCTTGACCGAATCATCAACCTTGCCGGATTTCGCATACGCTTCTGCAAGGTTGTTGTAGTAGGCCGCGAGTTTCACGTTCGCATCTGGATCCGGCTTCATTCCCTCCGGTGGATGTTCCTTCAGCTCGATAGCCTTCTGATAACTCTGGACGGCCGCTTCGAAGCGCTTCGTCTTCTCCGCAGGATCGGTTTGCTTCGGAGCCGACATGCGTTGCGCGTCAGCTAATTTGAACCAAAGCAGGTCGCGGGTGGCATCAATCTGGGTCGCCTCGGTCAGCGTTGCGATCGCCGTATCGTAATCGCCGGCTTGCGACGCTTGATTCGCGGCGTTTAGCTTTTCGTTCAGCGACTTAACCGTGGTCTGTTCTTTCGTGGCTTTGGCTTGAGCTTCCTGCTGCTGCTTGATTTGCTCCGGCGTCAGTCCTTGTCCCTGGGCCTGCGACGCCTGTTCCTTCTTCAGATCGAAGTCGAGCACCAATTCATCGGCACCCACCGAGACACCATTGAAGTTGTAAAGCATCTTGCCTTCTTTGGTGAGAGTGACTTTGTATTTGCCGGGAGCAATTCCGAGCGAGAAGTATTCGCCCTTTTTATTGGTCTTGAGGTTGTACTTACGCCCCGTCTCGGTGCTCATCCATTCCACTTGAGCGTCCGCAATGGGATTGCCTTCCATGTCCTTGCAAACACCCTTTACGCTACCCGTCGCCTGCGCAAACGCTGGCACCGCACACAAGGTTGCAACCAGCGCGCAAAGCACGAATACCGCGACACGTTGTTTCATCTTTTTGCCTCCCGGCACACTGCTTAAAATTATGATTGCCGATTTTTGATGGCTGATTTTCTTTCGAAGCAAATCAACCATCAAGAATCACCAATCACGTCGCACTCACCGGATGCGCTTCATACTGAATTGGGTCTTTCACTCCAGCATCGGCGAATGCCCGTAACCGCAGCTGACAGCTGTCGCAAACACCACAGGCTCGATCATCTCGGCTGTAGCATGACCACGTTAAATCGAACGGAGCGCCCAATTCAAGGCCAAGCCTCACAATCTCCGCTTTATGCATTGCAATCAGCGGAGTCACGATTTCGATCTGACCGTCTTTTGTGCCAGTTCGGACAACATCATTAAAGGCGCGATAGTAGGCTGGACGGCAATCCGGGTAGCCACTGCTGTCGGGTTCGACGGCTCCGATAAAGACCTTGCTCGCCCCTAACACTTCGGCCCAACTCACAGCCACTGCCAAAAAATGCGCATTGCGGAAGGGAACATACGTTACAGGAATGTTCCGGCCAACTTCGTGCGACTCCGGCACGGCGATGTTCCAGTCTGTGAGGGCCGACCCTCCAATTGCTCGCAAAGCATCGTTCTTGACCAGGAGCCGATCCCGAATGCCTAGTCGATCGCAGATCGCAACGGAGGAGTTCCGCTCGCGGTCTTCCGTACGCTGGCCGTAGCTCACGTGGACGGCCGCTGCGTCATAATCCCGCGCCGCTAACGCGGCACACACGCACGAATCCATCCCTCCACTTAGGAGAACAACCGCGCGTTGAGGATTGGAATTCATACAGGGGTTAGATGCACAACAAATGCAGGAACTCGAAAACGCTATTGCCGCGCAGATCAGGCACTTAGCAATTAGCGTTTAGCATTTCGCACTTAGAATTCTTCCTTCGGCCCAAACGACTGAATGCTGATTGCTGGGTGCTCGCTAAATGCTAACTGCCAAATACTGCTACACCCCTTTTACCGCTGGATCCCAAATGAACTTGTGCAACTGCAGCCCTAACCGCGCCGGGACGTTGTCCGCGAGCATCCATTCGGCCAACTCTTGCGGATCGAGCAGACACTGGGACGCGTCCCGTGCGCCTGACGCTTCCTTCCGGAACGCGGGCGACAAAAGAACGGCTCCGACAATCTGATTCAGCTGGTGGCGGCGAATGAAATCCCGCGCGAACTCGTAGTCCACACGATCACTCACCACGAACTTTACTTCGTCGTGGGGTTCCAGCGTTTCTAAATTTTCTATGTCGAACGTATCCGGCTCGCCGGAATCCGGACATTTCACGTCCACGATCTTGATTACGGGTTTCGGAACACGCGCCAACGGCCGCTCTCCGCTTGTCTCCATAAGAACCGTGTACCCTGCAGCAATCAATCGTTCCATGAACGGAACCAGATCTCGTTCCTGCAGCATCGGTTCTCCGCCGGTAATCTCCACGAGTCCACCATTTGGACTCAGTTTCTCTACCTCACGGAAGACTTCCTCAGCGCTCAACTTCTTTCCGCCATAGAAGCTATATTCGGTGTCGCACCAGGAGCATCGCAGATTACAGCCCGTCAGCCGCACGAACACGCAAGGCAGCCCCGCATGCGTCGATTCGCCCTGCAGCGATTTATAAATTTCCGTAATCTGCATGATTCAATGACTAGTGATTAGTGACTCGTAGTCAGCAGTCATTCCGGAAGAAGTTCTTATTGCTGACCACTGGTTCGCGACTACTGTTCTTCCGAATATTTCGCAGTAGTCGTGTCCGTTTCGTAAATCGTGACGTCTTTCACGAAGACTCGCCCATTGGTGACACTCTTCAAACGCACATTGGTCTCATCGAAGAAGTACTTCGCAAGATTCTCGGCGGAGGGATTCAATACTTTAAACGGCTCGACGTCATTAATCATTTGGTGATCAAGCCGATCAATGACATGCTTCATGACTTCCCGCAGGTCTTTGAAATCCAGCAACAGCCCGGCTCTATCCAGTTCGCGCCCAGCCAGCGTGACTCTTACCTTGTAATTGTGGCCGTGTGGGTTCTCACACTTTCCCTTGTAATTACGCAGATAGTGTCCGGCTGCGAATGTATCGTCTACGGTGACTTCGTACACCCTTCCCTCGCCTCGTCCGGCGATCACACAGCCAGCACCGAGTCCAATACCTAATCGCTTATTTTATCGCTTTTTCGCGAACTCTCCGTGGCCACTTCCGCCACGTGCTGAGGTACGATCATCCTGCCATGACGGGCTCTCAAACATCATTGGCCACAATTCATATTCGCCCTGCCACGCTCGACGACATTCGCACCATCCTCCACCATCGCCGCTCGATGTATGAGGACATGGGTAAACGGGACACCCGGGCGCTCGACATCATGGAGGTTACCTCTGAGAAGTACTTCCGCTCTGCCATCGTAGACGGGTCCTACCGAGGATTCCTCGCTGAAACATCGGATCGCAAGGTCGTCGCCGGCGGTGGCATCGTGATCAGCCATTGGCCCGCACACCCCGGCGGACTTCATCCGCGTCGAGCCATGATCCTCAACATGTACACAGAAAAAGAATTCCGCCGCCGCGGCATTGCCCGGCAACTCATGCTCGTCATGATGGACTGGGTCCGCCGCGAAGGCTTTCCTAAGGTTGGACTCCACGCTAGCGACGAAGGCCGACCTCTTTACGAATCCCTAGGTTTTGAAGTCTCGAACGAAATGGAAATCAGACTCTAGTGCAGACGGGAACGACGCCATCGCGTATCCGCATTCCGGACTTGGTTCTTCGTATCATTTTGAAACCTGAATCACAAAACCAGCCGTAATCCTCTGATTCGTCGGCCGTCCCAAAGATGGCAACGGCCTCACTTGTCGACAGGCCTGCCTGAACTCGCCTGCGATATGTAACAAGAAAGTTAACAAACCATTTCAAACTGCACTAAAAATGAAGCATCGGGTGTATGATTTTCTTGTCAAGATGCAGTTGCTTGCTGTACGGCCGTTCCAGACCTGAAGCGAGTGGCTTATGGTCAGATTGACAATTCAAGCTTTATTGAGTGGGCTCACCGGTGTTTTGGTCTTCACCCTCGGCTGGTGCTGGTACTACGTAACGGTCGGATGGCGATGGTATTCACGTTCCGTTAATGAAAAGCAAACAAGCTTCTTTTCCCGACGGTACCGACTCGCCGCCTTGCTGATCTTCGCAGTCATCTTTGTTGCTGTTCGCAAGTTCGTGCACCATTGATGCTGCGCTAGCTCAGTCCTTATTGCAATCAACGCTTGGCTGAGTCGCAGGATAAAGAACAGTTTGTCTTTAGGTAGGAACTCAGCGAGTTGCGCTCTTAAGTTGCCAACACTCTTCGATGCCAGCCATCAATTCCTGCGCTGCGAAGGACCTCTCGCTTAGTGAGACTATAACCAAAATTGTTTGCGCGCCTTTCCCGGCGCGCGAGGTGCCGTGCCAGGTGCCAACCGACCACGGGCTTACTGCAGTCGCTTACCAACCTGCCGAAATATTTCTCGTTGATGCTCTCTTTGATTTCTCGGCGCAGGTTAATGCTATCGACACCAACGAAATTAGTGATCTGATTCAGTGCCAGCTGCGGTGAGGCAACAAATTCTTCGTAACGCAGGATATAAACACTCTTAAGATACGGGAGATCTCTTAGAAATTGTTCGTAGCACAGAAGAGAGTGCTCGATCAGCGAAGGGATGCTGGTGCGGGACCATTTCCTAGTGGCATACGCGACCGCGACTGGGTGACGAAGAACTATGACGAACTTGCAGTTCGGAAACAGAGCCTGAAGGAATCTCGTTCGAACTAAATTCGGGGGAGATTTCTCGATGAGAATCTGGCGTTCAAGATTCCAATATCTTTTCCAATCTGCAAACAATCGGTCTCGACTGAAGTCGCTCACCAGTTCGTGCGTTTCATCCATGAAAGCACGTGCGTCGAATCCGAATTTACCTGGCCCGCCGAAATTCAGTGCGGGTTGAAAGACGGTTTGCAGATGTTGACCTTCGTCTTCCCACACACCTGTTCCGCTGAAGCCGCTAATTTCTGGGTGATCGCGCAGGCACTCGTGGATGAGAGACGTGCCACTTCGGTGTAGGCCACCGACAAACACGAATAGCTTCTCTCGAAGGAAATCTGCGGAACTTTCCCTCATGAACACGCCCCGCCGGGATTGTACCTCGACTTCGAATATCGAGAGATCCCTTTTTACGGAGATTTCGCGGACAGGTGTTGGCCAATGCTTTTCAGCCGCCAGATGTGCAGGGGATTGCACACGCAATAACGACACATCCTCAGGTCTTCACTGTATTATGAGCGCAATGACACCGATATCGATGTCGCGCCAAGAAAATGCGATTATGTCTAGGCTAGGAGAACAAGTCCCGATGTCGGGCTTTGTTCGCGACTAAAGACGAGACAGCTCTCCAGGTCGGAGAGATTTGTTTCCCTCGTTCGAACTCGAATTATCCAATTCCTAACTAAGAACAGCGAAAGGAAGCATATTGGATCCGCAGCAATCCGCCCCCCCTGAAAACCCAGTGGCGGCTCCGAAAACTGACTACCAAACGCTGCGGAAAATGGACCATTCGTTGGCCCGGAGTTTGGCTTGGCGCGCGGCTGCGGATTGGACCAGCCAAATCCTGACTTGGGCGTCGCTGCTCATCGTTGTCAGACTGCTGACTCCAGCTGACTTTGGCATCGTCGGGATGGCGGTCGTTCTCGTTCCCTACCTTCGTTTTATTACCGACTTCGGCATTCCAAGAACCGTCGTGACGTTGCGGGATTTGACAGAGAATCAACTGGCGCAACTCCAGTCCGTCACGGCAATCCTGAGCCTGGTCTGTTTTGGTCTCGCGTGCCTGCTCGCAAAACCCGTCGAATTGTTTTTCCGCTCTCCGGGCCTTGCTCCGGTAGTGATCGTCAGTTGTATCGCAGTCTTGCCGCAGGGAATGCGCGCTGTGTCGGATGGTCTCCTTGCCAGGGACATGCAATTCCCGGTGTTGGCCTTGTACGAAGCGACTCGTTCCATTGTGGCCGCGATCGTCACCTTGGCCATGGCTTACATGGGTTATGGATATTGGGCGCTGGTCTGGGGAAATGTCATAGGGACGGCTGTCCGATGTGCTCTGGTTATCCGGCGACAACCCGTTCATTTTGCCAAGCCGGTTCTCAATGACATCCGGGAGCCCCTGAAATTTGGATGGCACGTTCTTGTGTCGATCGTGGCGCTTAACTCTTACGAGCGCTTGGATAACGTCACTGCGGGAAGAGTTCTAGGTAGATCCGCGTTGGGTATCTACGCGATGGCTTGGAATCTTGCTTATGTTCCGCTGGAAAAGGTCACGTCTCTTGTGACAATTGTTTTGCCGTCTTATTTTGCGGCCCTGCAGCACGATTTCGTTGCCCTGCGCCGTTATGTTCGGACATTGACAGAAGGCTTAGCGCTGGCGACTTTCCCCACAACTATTGGGCTTGGTTTGGTGGCACGCGAACTGATTCCCTTGGCCCTCGGAAAGAAGTGGGTCGGCGTAATCGCGCCTTTGGAAGTGCTCTCGATATTCGTAGCGATCCGTTCTATTGTTCCGGTTTTGAGCCGAGTCCTGACCGCCATCGGCAACCCGCGCTTTGTGATGTGGAACGATCTCGCCGCTCTCTGCTTTCTGCCTGTGGCGTTCTACATCGGCAGCCGTTGGGGAGTGACTGGAATTGCCTATGGGTGGGTAGTGGGTTACCCATTCGTGGCGATACCGCTTTGCATAAAGACGTTCAAAACGATTGGGATGACATTCCGCGAATATTTTCAGGCTTTGCGGCCGGCATTGGACGGAACAATTGCCATGGTTTTGCTAGTCGTCGCTATCAAGGTGGCCGTTCCCCATACCATTCCGTTGATAGCTCGATTGATTCTCGAAGTTGCAGTCGGAGCCATCGCATACTGCGGTACGGTCTACCTGGGACACAGGGCTCGCGTGATGGCATTTGTTGGGGCAGCACAACGCTTTCGCCAAGCACGCAAGGAAAAGAAACAAAAGAGCCTTCTCCAGACATGATTCGTTCTCTGGCGGTTCTGAATATCAAGTTGCGCCCATGTTGGACACGGGATTTCACCCGATTGCAGGAAGGTTTTCGATGGGCTAAACTCGGGCCAGTTCAAAGGAACCATGCACCTTCAGGCCTCTATGGGGTCCAATCGCTCAGTGCATGGGCTCCCGATTCGGGCGTGCGATGTGCTGACTTCTGCAGTGAATAGCCCTCAAATTAGTGTGGTGCTCTGCACCTTCAATCGAGCTGCATCTCTGGGCAAAACGCTCTTAAGTTTCACGGAACTTGTACTTCCACCTGGCGTGAGCTGGGAACTGATCATTGTCGATAACCATTCGACTGACAACACACGAGCGATTGTGGAGGAGTTCGCGCGTACCTCCCCTTTCGCAGTGCGCTACGTGTTCGAGGAACGGCAGGGCCTCTCGTGGGCGCGGAACGCCGGCATTACGGCGGCAAAAGGCGACATCGTGGCATTCACGGATGACGACGTCATTGTGGATCCCGAATGGTTGGCGAACGTGAAGCGGGGCTTCGATGAATACCATTGCGCTGCGCTGGCGGGCCGGGTAATCCCGGACTGGCTTCAGCCGAAGCCGGATTGGTTGGAAATGCAAGACCAGCAAGCCGTCGTTCATTTCGATTTAGGAGACGAGTGGAAAGAAATTGAAATACCACCCTTGGGCGCGAATTTCTCATTTCGCAAAAAGGTCTTCTCTACCTATGGAAAGTTTAGGACTGATCTGGGCCTTTCAGGTGGGCAGCGCGGAATTACTTGCGAAGATACTGAGTTTGGCAAAAGGCTGATTCTCGGAGGGGAAAAAGTCGTCTATTCACCGAATGCTATTGTGCACCACCCCGTCTACCCTCACCGCACAACGAAGGATTTTCTTAGAACCTGGTATTACAACGACGGGAGGTCTGCGATTCGCGCTTTCGGGTGGTCGAACGGTACCACCTGCTTCTTAGGTGTCCCGCGCTGGATGTACTGGGGAGTCGTAAGAAATCTTTCGTCGTGGATGCTCACTCTTAATTCAAAACGCCGGTTTCAACGCAAGCTTTCCACATACCGTGCGATGGGTAGGATTGTTGAAGCACGCCGGGTAGCTCGTGCCGGCCAGCATAACCTTCACGAACCGGTCCGAAAAACTCGGAAAGCCGCGTGATCTTGGAACAACACATGGCCAGTTTGTACGTTCTCGGCGGCAAACAGCGAAAATCGTTTTTGAAGAATCCGACCGAAGAATGGCACTGGTACGAAAGTGCATTGATCCTCGAAGTTGATACCGAGACCGGGAGCGTTCTAACCCGGGTGGAATACACAACGCCTCCTGAAGCCAGAGCCAATGAAAAAGCATCCATAAATTTCCATGCGCCAACTCTGGTTGGTAACACTCTTTATACGTGTACCGGAACCGAGGTTTTGATTTATCGAGTGCCGGAATTTGAACAAGTGGGATATATCTCTCTTCCTAGCTTTAATGACGTACACCACGTCGCGCCCTCGCCCGATGGTAATTTGCTGGTTGTAAGCACTGGTCTGGACATGGTGGTCAAGTGCACTCCGACAGGCGAAGTACTGCAGGAATTCAACGTCCTTGGCGAACATCCATGGGCGCGGTTTTCCAAAGACATTGATTATCGGAGAGTCGAAACGACAAAACCGCACGGCTCACATCCCAATTTCGTA
The DNA here is from genome assembly GCA_036265385.1 of Terriglobales bacterium. GTDB lineage: Bacteria > Acidobacteriota > Terriglobia > Terriglobales > Acidobacteriaceae > DATAPD01. Next base: position 88,397 of record DATAPD010000009.1, on the reverse strand, counting down.
TTCGACTTGAACGGTGAGCTATGGGTTACACGCTTCAATCAGCGTGATGCGATTTCGATGAACGGTTCCCGTGCGCGCATTGACATCGCCACTGAAAAGCCACATGACGGCATCTTGCAAGGGGATTCGATTTACTTCACGACAGTCGATGGCAAAATCATCATCGTGAACCGCCACACTCTGGCTCTTGATCGAATCGTCGATCTCCGAGAAATCTCTGACGGCGCGAGGCAAATCCTTCCCGCCTGGTGTCGGGGACTGCTTCCGTTGGGCGGAGATAAATTCTGGGTCGGCTTCACGCGTATACGTAAGACGCAATATAAGGAAAACGTGCGCTGGGTGAAAACGATTCTGAATGAGGGACGAGTCATGAAGCCGACGCACATCGCGCTTTACGACATCGCTGATCGGAAATGCGTTTCCGAGATCGATCTCGAACCGTACGGCATGAACGCAATCTTCGGGATTGTTCCTGCTCCATCTCGAACTTGAATTGCGCTTTGGTACTTGAAATTCGCTGATCTGCAGAGCACGTCTCGTCAATAAGTTGCAGTTTTCGGGGAGGCATTTCATACTCGTTCCTCTGTATGGTCGTAGCGCGCCTAAGGGCGTAGCCTTTTCCACATGAGTGACCAATTCGATATCACGCAAGCGGTCTCGCTTGATTTTCTGCGTACCGAATTGGAAACGGGCATGACGTTTGCCAAAGTGGCTCTTTCGGCCAACAACGAAGATAAGATCCGGCGAAATCAACTCAATGCACGAAAGGCGTACGATTCGTTCCAGCGTTATAAATCGAGGCCTCCAGTGTCCGACGCAGACGCCGAGGAACTGAAAGCAAAGGCCGTTGAGTTGAAGAAACTGTTGATCAAGTTAGGCGAGACTCTCTAAAGTCCCGCGGGCCGCTGCTAAGAGATGTTCCGGCAGGCAGATCCTAGATGGATCCATCTTCATTTAGTGTTATGGGACGATTCGTCGGCTCTAGCAGACGATTTCCGAACTTTTCTGATCCCGACGGCCGGATGCATGCGCAACCATGTTTACCGGATCGGTTGCGCGAACACTAGCCGATGTCCGTTCAGATCCATCACGTCGAACTCCATCATCCCGTACTCCTGCGGGCAAAGCTGACGCGAGATCTTCACTCCCGGCAGTGCCGAGTACTCTGCGTACAGCGCCTTCACGTCATCGGTGACGATGTACACGTTCCAGGCATGACGCTTGCTCCGTCCCGGATCCTCCGGCGGCACATATCCGGGCTGTTGCTGAAGGAATATCTCGATGCCATCGCGACGCAATATCGCAAATCCGGGCGGATAGTAGTCACATTCGAACCCGAGTTGCTTGTACCACTCCATTGTGGGCTCGATGTTTCCGACCAGAAAGACCGTCGTTGAGTTGCGGAGCCTGGCTTGACGCGTTGTTTGTGTCCTTTGTTCCCCGTCCACCATTTGTGGAGCATATCAGTGCCGGAAACCGTCGAGGACGATTTCTGATAACGGGCGGCAATTCGCACAGGTATTGGAGGCGCGGTTCCAAAGGGTGGATGGATGTCGTTCCAAGCTCATGAAAACGTAGGGCCAAGAAATTGGTCGGGACGGGCAGATTTGAACTGCCGACCCCTCGCACCCCAAGCGAGTGCTCTACCAGGCTGAGCCACGTCCCGACGGAAGGAATCGCAGCACTTGAGCGCCGCGATGGGGTCTGACTAACAATTTTACACCATACGCAGAGCAGGTCACCCCGCACGGACAGGAGTCCACTGTCACCGCTTTTTCTTTTTCGGTTTCAGAGGCGGAGCTTCTTCGAACACCGCGAATTGAATCTTTCTTTCTACCGGATCGATCCGATCTGCTAACACGCGAATGCGCTCTCCTAGACGATACGTTTTCCGTGTTCGCTGCCCGATGATTTCGCGAGTGTTCTCATGGAATGTGAAATGGTCACCGGACAGCGACGCCAGTGGGACGAGTCCTTCGATGAAGAGGTCGGTCAATTCGACGAAAAAACCGAACTTGGTGACGCTGATGATCAGACCATCGAAATCCTCGCCGATGCGATCTTGCATGAACTTCACTTTTTTCCATTCCATCAGGGCGCGCTCGGCTTCATCGGCGCGACGTTCGGATTGAGACGATTCTTCCGCGATCGCATGCAGTTCTGTAAGCGGGATGGGGCCGGCGACGGGAACGAGTGCATCCCGGTGCCCTTCGCGATCACGTCGTTTCGACCATGGGGACGGCGGTTGCTGCTGAGTTGAAATTGACGCAGTACCGACCGGGACAGCACTCTCCGTTTTTTCTGCGGATTGATGCAAAACATCTTTCAATATCCGGTGAACAATGAGGTCTGGATAACGCCGAATCGGTGAAGTGAAGTGAGTGTACGTTGACGCGGCGAGGGCAAAGTGTCCGAGATTCTCTTCTGAATACCGCGCCTGCTTGAGAGAGCGCAGCATCAAGAACGAAAGGATCCTTTCCTCGGGCTTGCCGGCAATCTTCTCCGTCAATTTCTGATACATGCGCGGCGTGATGTGAACTTCTTCCGGGACTTCGATCGTACGGGCGCGTTTCCCCGTCCCGTAGCTCGCACGGCGATCGGCTTTCGTTTGCACGCGGTGAACCGGCAAGGAGCCTACACCCAGTGAGTATCCAAACCGCGCGGCGATTGTTTCGAAGTCGTAAACACGTTTGGCATCCGGTTTCTCGTGAATACGGAAAAGCGATGCGATTCGCTTATTCTCAAGGTAGTGTGCGACGGTCTCGTTTGCCGAAAGCATGAACTCTTCTATTAACCGATGCGCGATGTTGCGTTCCGAGCGCGTGATGTTCTTGACGAGTCCATGTTCGTCAAATTCGATCACCGGTTCAGGTAAATCGAAATCAATCGAGCCGCGTCGCTCGCGCTTGCGGTTAAGGATGATCGCCAAGTCTCGCATGCGCTCGAAGTTCTCTACGAGTGGCGCATAGCGTTGGCAGATCGCGGGGTCGCCTTCGACAATCGCGTTTACCGCCGTGTAAGTCATTCGCTCGGCCGAGCGGATCACGCCCTCATTAATTTCATAGCCAAGATTCTCCCCGCGACGGTCGATTTCCATGGTGCAGGAAAGCACAAGACGGTCTACATGAGGGCGCAAACTGCAAATGTCAGTCGAGAGTTCGAGAGGCAGCATCGGCACAGCGCGATCCGGGAAGTAGACGCTCGTGCCGCGCAGACGAGCTTCCTCGTCGATGGGAGAGTCCTCTGTTACATAGTGAGCGACGTCAGCAATGTGGACCTGCAGCTCGTAGTTGCCGTTGGCGAGGGTACGAACCAGAACGGCGTCGTCGAAGTCGCGCGCGGTTTCACCGTCGATAGTGACAATCGGGAGATCGCGGTAATCGCGTCGTGCTCGTAGTTCGTCCGCATCGATGGTCGACGAAACATCCTGAGCTTGCTCAATGACCTCGGCCGGAAACCGGTGCGGGAGATGAAACTTGCGGATCACGATCTCGACGTCAACACCGAAGTCGTTCTCATCGCCAAGGATTTCGATCACGCGGCCGCGTGGATTCTGGGTAGCCGTTGGCCAATCGGTAATCTCAACGTCTACAACAAGCCCTTCCAGATCGCGCCATTCACGTCGGCGCGCGACTTCTTCGCCCAACACGCGATGCTGTGGCTTTCGAGATCCGGAAGCTTTTGTATCGAGTGGTTCTGAATCGGGCATTTCCATTCCGAGCGGAATGGTGATCTCCTGCGCAATTTTCTGATCGAAGGGCGTGACGTAGTTCCTACGACTGCCATAGTGGAAGATGCCAACCACTGTTGGGTGCGCGCGAGTCATCGGTCGTACGATCCGGCCTTCCGCGCGGCCATCATCGCGAACGGAAGTAACTTCGACTAACACGCGGTCGCCATGCATGGCTGCGCCAATGAATGGAGGCGGGATGAAAACGTCACCGGTGACACGCGATTTAAGGGTCGGCGACAGAGGTTTAGCATCCGGCGTTACGAATCCGAAACCATCACGATGCATGCTGAGGCGTCCCACTAGCGCGTTCTTACCGGTATTAGCTTGAGGCAACGCGTAGCGGCCAGACTGAAGTTCCTGCAAGGCGCCTTGGCGAACGAGAGAATCGAGCAGGCTGGATAGTTGTTTTCGCTCGTCACCATGCAAGCCTAACTCGCGAACGAGTTGTTTGTAGCTGGCTGTGCTCTTGGGCTGGCGCTCAATCTTGCGAAGGACCGTGCTGTCGGAGAGTGCAGCCATACTATGCGGCACACTAACCATAACACCTCTGGTTGTAGCGGCCGTTTGAGCGGTTTTGCGAATTCCGACGCTTAATTACCAAAGTCCAGAGTACCCGGAACGGCAATAACAAAGGCTCGCGCGGGGCAGATAATCAAAGTTGCGCTGGTTCGTTCGTTGTGAGGCGCAAGGTGAAGCCTTGCTCAATCGCGACAATTGGAAACCGATTGTCTTTCCAGCAGGCGCCGTGCTGGCTGTGTCAGCGTTGTTGCTGCATTCGGAGATGCTCTCGATTTCTGCGGGCGCAATCGCTTCGGCCTACTATGCGGTATTCCTGGCAGGACTGCTTCTTGCGGCTCGCTTCCGATCAACGCGTGTTTTTTTCTCTCTACTTATATTGGTGCTCGCGCATCGGGCGCTGGAGTTCTTCGCTGAAGGAACAACGGCGCTGGGTCCCGGGCGAACGGCGTTTGAATATCTGTCATTCTTAGTTCCTTTGAACCTTGTCGTGTTTTCGCGCATGAGAGAGCGAGGCTGGAAGGTGCCAGCATTGGGGCCCCGACTAGGGATTATCTTGGTGCAGGCAGTTATCGTCACGCTAGTGTGCCGTCCAAGCATTCCTGATGCGCCTGGAATTCTTGGCGTGGCGATCTTCGGACGATCAGCATTCCATTGGGCCCGAATTCCGCACTTGGCCATCGTCGCAATGTTAGTTGTGGCTGCATACTTTGCGGTTCGCTTTGTACGCACTGGCAAACCTGTCGAGACGGGCTTTCTTTGGACACTGGTTGCCGTATTTCTCTCATTTCACTATGGCGGAATTGGACGCCTGGCCGATGGGTATATGGCGGCTGCAGGACTGACGCTCGTCGCATCAGTGGTCGAAACCTCTTATGTAATGGCGTACCACGATGAGCTCACGACTCTACCCGGTCGCCGCGCGTTCAACGAAACCCTCGCGTCGTTCGAGGGTCCCTACGCAATCGCAATCGTTGATATCGATCACTTCAAGAGTTTCAATGATACCTACGGCCACGACACCGGTGACGAAGTTCTGCGCATGGTGGCGTCCCGCTTGGCGCGCGTGACCGGAGGCGGGAAGGCATTCCGTTGTGGCGGAGAGGAGTTCGCCATTTTGTTCGAAGGACGATCCGCCAAAGATGCGCTTGAAGATCTTGAATTGCTGCGCCGGGTGATCGAGAGCTCGCGATTCCGTGTCCGGGAAGTAATTGAGCGCCGCAAAATGCCGAGACCGGACGACTCCGATAGACGGAAACCCATCGCTCGGACACCGAAAGCGCACTCTGCTTTGGGGTTGACGCGGGCCAGCACCGATCTTTCCGTGACAGTCAGTATCGGAGTCGCAGAGCCGAGCACACGTTTGCGCGAAGTTGATCAGGTGATCCAGGCAGCGGACAAAGCTCTGTATCGGGCGAAAGCGGACGGTCGAAACCGTGTGGAGTTGGCCAGCGCGGCGCGGGCGCGAGTCATTCGGGCGAAAAAGGCAAGCGCGTAGAAATCTGTTCCTGTGAAGGCGAGCTGAGACGACGCCATAGAGGCATGCTCGCCTGCCGCTAACGCATGGTAAACTTTAGACCTGCCCGCCGGAGAGGTGGCCGAGTGGCTGAAGGCGGCGGTTTGCTAAACCGTTATACGGTCAAAAGCTGTATCGGGGGTTCGAATCCCCCCCTCTCCGCCAGTACTTTAGTTATCTAGCACTTGCGAGCTGGTGATACCTAGACTGATACCAAATCAGGACGGGATCACCGATGCCCAATCGAGAAGTAAACCTCACCAAAAGAGTTCAAACACCGCTAGGACTGCGGTTCTGCCGCGTAGTCCTGTCCGCCAATGGCCGCGTAAAGCCTGATGTTGTTCTCATCGGTGATAAAGAGGAGAAGCATAGCGAGGGCGCCTACTACCTGGACTGGCGCGAAGGAACTAAACGCATTCGGCTCTCTGTGGGAACTGATGCCCAGGAAGCAGCTGCTCTCAGGCAGCGTAAGGAAGCAGAGCTAAATGCCCGGAACAATGGTGTAGCGATAGCTGAGCAGGCGAAGAACGGTTATCGTTCGCTCTCTGTTGCCGTGACAGACTTCCTTGATGAAACAAAGCTCACGAAAAAGCCCAAGACCTACGCGGCCTATAAAACCTCACTCGCATACTTCCTTGAGTCTTGCCACAAGGCCAATGTTGAGGACATTGAACGCCGCGATCTGCTCAAGTTCTCCGCCTTCCTCAGAGATGAGAAGGAACAAGCACCGCGTTCCGTCTACAACAAGTTTGAGAACGTGATGAGCTTCCTGAAGGCTCAGGGCATCCGGGGGCTGGCTGGTAAGAATGACTGGCCCAGGTACGTCGAGGAGGAGCCAGAAGTCTACGAGCAGCCCGAATTAGACAAGATGTTCGCCGCCTGTGATCAGGAGGAACGGCTCTGGTTTGAGTTCTTCCTAATGACCGGAATGCGAGAACAAGAAGTGATGTATTGCTACTGGAGAGACATCAACCTGGATGCCCACACCGTACGAGTGACACACAAGCCAGATCGAGGCTGGACTCCCAAGGCTTATAAGGAGCGAGAGATTCCCATTCCCGATAAGCTCATTCGCAGTCTGAGGAAACACGCCAAGAATGCTGGAGAATGTGCTCTGGTATTCCCTACCTCGGGCTGCCTACCAAAGCTAGACTTTCTCGATTGTCTGAAGGTAGTAGCGAAAAGAGCCAAGCTAAAGCCAGACCATTTTTGGCTGCACAAGTTCCGTTCTACGTTTGCCACTTGGCACCTGCAAGCTGGGGTGGATCTCCGCACAGTACAGCTGTGGCTAGGACACAAGGATCTGGAGAGCACGATGCGCTATCTGAAACCAGCTCGCGGGAAAGGTATCAGGGAAGCAGTCAATCAGACATTCGGTGACTGATGAGGAGGATTAATTCTTCGTGGGCTTCAGGCTGCATCGGCGGCTTGTTGCTTACGCTGCCTGATCAACCGTTGTTCTTTTTCTTCGAGGAGACGGTTGATTTCCTTAACGAGTTCAAGCAGCTTCTGTGAGTCCTGCTCGTCTGCGGCTTGGGCGCACAGCTCTTCCCAACGCTCTCGGGTTGGCCCTTGCATCATATTCTGCTCCTGGGAGGAGAGCAGCCATTGGATACTACAAACTCTGGTTCGTTTCAAGGGCTACAAAGTGCCAAAAAGCGTCAAGTTTTGAAAAAGGCGTCGTACCCTCATTACCGGATGGAAGCGATAGAACGGCTTATTTAAAGTTCATCGTGAGCGGACTGGTAAGCGATATCTCGCACTCGCTTCTCCTTTGGGCACCAGTCTGATCGCAAGATCGCCCCTCAGCCTATGCGTGATTTGAGGGGCGATTTTTTTCGTACAAGTTTCACCGGATAGACTCTTACTCCCTTTCCATGTCAGGATGAATTTGAGAACAACCACCAACATTTCTCCCCATTTGACGCTTCCCCTCCTGAATAGAGCACCAGGAGGGTTTTTTATTCTTCATCTCCCCAGCTTCCGTAAGGGATCAACCCGATATCGTATCTCCCCTTAGTAGACCAAAATGCAAGGCCAAGAGTGATCCGAGCCGACCCTTTCTATTGCAAGCAAAAGGCAAGGCGGGGTCACTCCGAAAGGGAAATCGCTTCCCAAACAGGTATTGGGAGGCGATTTTTTTGCCCCTTAGGGAATCTACCCGATTGCTGAGCGGCTTCCCGGAGGGCTATTTTCTGAGTGAAGGGCTGATCCGGCTACCTCTCTTATTCACATCGCGGTCGGATCACTCGGCAAAAATCGCTTCTCCAATCCCTCTGCTCGAGGGCGAGAAGCGATTTTTTTTGGTCACAGGTTCGCACAAAAGAACCCCAGAGCAGGCTGGTTGGCCTTACCCTGGGGCTTGCTCGAGCAAACACTCTTAGCGTCTAGCTTCTTTGGCTTCCTTCTCCTTCTGGCCCATCAGATCCCGCCATGCGGTAATCCATGGCAGGCTAGACTCGTTCTCCTTGGGGAACTCAGCCCAGAGAGCCTGACAGCGTGGGTCAGCACAGAAATACTCGCTAGTGAGCTCCTGCCTGCAGACTGCACAGCCCTCCAGCTTGATCTTGTTAAGATCCGGCATAAGGACTCCCTTGCCACTCGCTAACTGGGCAAAGGACTGGCCTCGGAACTTCCTCAGAACCTTCGAGGCTAGGGCTCGGGCTGAGGCATCGCTCGAGACGTCAAACACCGCTCTGGCAGCTTGGACGCGGCTCTGGCCCTTGTTTATAAGCTCAAAAAAGGCCTGTTCTCGTAGTGTCGGGACTGTTGGCATGGTTCTCCTATGGATGAAAACAGCGAAACCTGAAACCTGGGTGAAACCTGATTTGAAACCTCTAACCTTTGGCCGTACCGCTTGCCTGTAGGAGGTTTGGGGGCCCTCACCCGGGGCCTATCAGCCAATTCTAGGAATCCTAACTGGCCTAGCTGGAGTAAGTTAGCGTCGCTCGTGTTAGGTGGGCTATCCTCGCGAGCCTGGGATGGGGCTTATTAGATCTGTGGGGGGATTACAAATACCAGCAGAGGTGTGCAACTGTGCGAGAAAAAGAAATGATCTGGTCGGCTTTAGTTAGAGCTCACTTATAATGCCCTTTCTACACGTAATAGAGGCCCTACAGCGCATAGTTAGAGCTGGGTGCGCTTAGACCTAGGCTCAGGGATCACTTGTTCTCGTCGGGCTTTTTCAACTGATCTGGCGGCGTGGTGTAAATGCTCTGAACACGCTGAGGGCCTAGTGTCTGCTGCTTCGCTATTTCTTCAACAGCAGTAAAGAAATCTCTGCCATCAATAGTCATGGTGACTGCGTGGAATAACTCCATGATCCAGTCAATCTCTTCTTTGCCGTGAAGGGTGATTGGCTCGCCATCGCTCATGTGGATAGTGATGCTCTCATCCGTGATGGAGCTGATACGGACGATCTGATAGAGGTTGAGGAGCAGCTCCCCATTATCGGTTGCCAGATGGATAAATTGTTTGTCCATTGTGTCGTTATTCTACTCCTCTCGAAATGTATGGGGAGGGGCTGTCGAGCGCTAGACGCCCGCTTCCTCGCGGTAAGCCTGCAGGGTATCAGCGAAATGCCCGTACACTGAGGCCCGCATATCGCACGTTGCGAACTTGTCATTCGCACACTGATACGCCAGCTTGTTTAGTGCGCTGATAGCGGCATCAAACAGCTTGCCTGAATCCTCGTTATACCGCTTCGCATGATCTCTGATCGACTTCTTCTGTGCCCTAGCTGCTCTAGTTAACTTACTCATAACTTCCTCCTATTCGGCCTACCAACAGGCACAGAGTAGCAGAACGGTAGAAGCTGTCAATTAGCCCTTTGTAATCAACGGAAGTTACCTGAGTGCTGTCGGTGATTACTTTACTAAGTTAGTACCAATACTAGTACAGTACTGGTACTAACATGAGTTTAATAATAGCCGTCCTCGCGAGTGGCTAGATCCACGTCAGGCGCTGAGGGATTCAGCAGGTCGTTAACAGCTTCCTCGGCAGTGTCAGAAGTGCAGGTAGTTCCCTGACCATTTCTGCCCCATATAAGCATAGACCAAGTTAAAGGTGATTGACCCTCGCCTGTTCCTGCTACTCTGAAGCGTTTAGGAAGCGGAGGGCCGCAGCCCTCCTCATACCATCGACCATCAATAAACCGCATCCCTCGAGCTAATCTGCAATATTGGCAATCGCAATTCCACGGATGATTGCTAGGTTGATTCATGACCTTTTCCTAGGAGGGCGAGCGGTGTGAGTATGATCGAAGGAGACCGTGTGATGACCTGGCTGATTGATCCCACGAATAGGGCTTCGTAATGAGCGCAAGTAGGCCATATTGGCACGAGCTTCCTTTGTGCCTGCGATTAGATGTTTAGGTTTTTTAGCCACGGCCTTCACCTCCATTCAGATGCCATTGGCCATAACTCTTTAAGTGCTCATGCAGGTCAGCGCGGGAGTGCTCCCCATTTGCGAGCTCAGGCATCTCGGTAGCCTTCTCTAGAACGTCTGCTGTCCTATTAATATCGTCTGTTGAAACGTTAAGCGGGTTTTTAATGTTCGTTGAGGGATTGTCTGGGTTGGGTATGGACTCATTCAATGCGGATTTGGAACGTGCGAATTTCATTGTTGCTCCTGTTTGGTAATCGTTTCTAGATATGTTGGTGCAAGTGTCCATTCATGCCACTTAATACGTGGCTTCTTACGCGACCGCTTGCTCTTAATCAATCGCCGGAATGCCTCGCGGGCTTTCATTTTTTGGCGTCGGTTTTGCTTGCGTGTCATAATCCACTAGCTCTGCGCGTTCCCTTTCCCGCAGGAGACTTCTTGCGCTCTTTGTAGGTGTGATAGTCCTCAAGTTGTTCCGAGAGTGCTTTCATCGTGCCTACGTTTACTGACGGCAATTTACGCATCAAGGCTTGAGCCTCCTCAGCGCTCATCTCTGAGGGATCTTTCTCGAACGAGAAATCAATCTCCAAGCCATTGCGTCTCGCCTTTTCCGCTAACTCGATTGCGTTGGCTCGTGCTGACCGCGAGTAGTCGGGCACTAACGTCCCACGCGCAAATAGATTCTCGTAAGCAGCCATAATTGAGCCCATGCTGATTTCTGGCACTCGCATAGACTCGAGTTCGTTTATAAGGACATCCTTAACACCTGGCCCCATTGGAATCTTGGGATGTTGAAGCTTCGTAGCCCAAACCAGTTGTTCCATCTGCTTGGTAAGCCCCTCAAGTTGCTGTTGATGGCGTTCGGCTCGTCTGTCGATCTCAATCTCCCGCTCAGACTCAATGCGCTGTCGCTCAGCTTCTGCGGCTTCAGCATTAGCGCGTTCGATATTTGCGAGGCGGTCTTGCTCAGCGAGACGAAGTTGGGTTTGCATATCGTCCTCCCACACTTCACCGCGTGCGATGCGACTTTCACGGGCCCTGCGTTGATCCTCGGCATTTTGCGAGGCCTGACGTTTTAACATTTCAGATAGATCTGGCATGGTTAGTAAGCCTCCCGCATAATCGCAGCCCACTTCGGATCGTTGTAGTACCAGACCTTCTGGCAGTGCTGGCAGATCGCGAAGCTCTTTTCTGGAGCCTCGCGAACATAGTTGATAACGATCGCGCTATCGTTACTCTCACCTTGAGTCAGTCCGCGCTCTGTAAAGCGAGAGCCCTGCTTGTGCCTACAAGTTGACTGACGTACTTCATTTGCTTGTTCCTCTCGCTTGACTGTTTCTGCAGTAATCCTGCGAACTTCCTGCTGTTCACGCTGCACCTGAGCTTGCTTGTCGAGTTCGGCCTGTGAAGGTGCTTTCACAGCTGCAATAAGCTCTTGTAGCTGAGAGGGAGTAATGGTGATTGGTTTTTCAGACATACAAAACATCCTGTTTAACGTTCAATGAACGGAGTTACTATTCACCTAAAAGTTTCTTGAGCTTGCTGTAATGATTGGACAGGCCTAGTTGCTTGAGAAGTTCCGCGCCGATGTAGAGCTTGGCGTACCCAGGAGCGCTCTGCCATGCGTCGACAATCTTGCTGCCAGCTGCCCCAGCAATAGCAGGAGCTTCAGCAGCAACAGCAGCGCCACCACCTACGGCTAGAGCTGAGCCCGCGCCATATTTGAGCGCATTACCTAAGCCTTGCGGTACGTCTGGCGAGCCTGCAGAGGTGTCATAGCCAGTGAGAGAATCTCCACCTGATGCTGTATTTCGATCATTGGCGATTTCGTTTGACGTTTTGACTACATCAGGCACTCGCTGCATTTTGGGTGCAGCAAGATCGGAATATTCAGGATATTTCCTTAGAACAGCCTTGGTTAATGTGGCGTCATCCATGTCATCATAGGCGCCTGGATGTTTCTGTCTAATTCTTGCTACTAACTCGTTGAGGCTTCCGTCATTGCTGGTGGGCATTTGGTTCTCTTAGTGGGGATTGTGTCGCCTGCGGGGCTGTAGAACAGTGGGATTGGGAAGTTAAAGACTGGAAGGCTGTCTAATTCAGCCCTTGTCATGTGGGCTATGGTTAATGTGGTGGGAGTAGTTAGAATACTCAAGGTACCTCTCTACTTATACCCCAGTTTGGAGCGGTCTTTTGCGTATCGCTTTGATGCGCCAAGACTTCTTAGCCATGCCCAGCCGACACCGGGCATATTGCCTATCTTTCCTAGCTCTGCGTCTAACTCTTTCCGTGAGCACCCCAGTTCAGCCTGAATATCAGCTCGTGTCAGGCCTGCATCCAGCATTGCTAGTATCTGGGCCCACTTGTAATAGCGTGCTCGCTGAGCTTTGCTCATACGGCGCAGGTAATGGCGATTGGGCTTCCTCTTGTAGTCGGTCGCAAGAAAGCCCTGGAGTGATCCGCTATATGTGATCCCATCGGATATACGGATTCTCAAGGGATCTAGACCATGTCTCTCCCGTAAGCGGTTCTGCTTCGCAAGCTTGCGCTCAGCCTGTGTCCAGTCAATCTTGGATTCGCTAGTGACGTTCTCCAGAGCTGGATGCCAATCTTCAGCCTCAAGATCTATGCGCTTCTCTATGCCTGCTACCGCGTCATGAACCTCTGCGTGTAAAGAGCCATCAAAATTCCAATCCTCCCGATGCCTGACTGCATTCTTAACCATCTTGGAGGGTGTGAATGGAGGTTTATAGTCATAGTTCAACGTTCTACGCTTACGACCTGGGCGTACCTTTGTGATATCGGCCCTAAGTTTAAGTGGATCCATATCCAGCCTTTCAGTACTGGTACTAGTACTAATTACCGCTAAGAGGAGCTTTTTCTCAAGTAGTAGGGTGACGGGAGTAGTTTTGAAAGGTTTCATAACTCTTTCCCTCTCTCTACCCCACTCCCTAACTTTTCGAAACTTCCCCCTAGTGCCTATAAGCCATTGGTCTCATTGAAGTAAGCCGAATACCATTCTGCCGACTTACAAGCCAGATCATTGATGGCAAATACCTTCTTATGGCCGTTCTGGTATTCGGTTAGGTAGTGCCTAACTCCTTCGATTAACTCTGTATCAGCCTTTGTGGCGCCTACGTTGAAGCGTCTCTTAAGCTCTATCAGCAGCTCATCTCTGGTCAGCGGGTTACGGTGCAGCACATGGATTACTGGCGGATAGGGGATCAGTCTGAAGTCCACAGCATCGAACCAAACCGTCAGAGGGTCAGGCTTTGAGCCATGGCGGAATTTGGTGATGTAGAAAGATGCTTCATGGGTGCGTTTGTCTTTCCTGCGAATTGAAAGGAGCAAATCAGGTACGTCTGCAAATTGCCCGGAGCCCCTGATCATGGATGGGTCAGGATCATTGGGCGTATCTAGCTCTCTGGGCTTATGGTCATGGCGGACAAATATCTTCAGCTTGGCTGGCATGCTTTCCAGCAGATCGAAGAACTTGCCAGCATTCAATTCGTCATTTGGTGATTCTTTGCCACGAAAGAAGGGGTTGGCCGTGTCAATAATCAGCACATCAACGCGGGTGTCTCGGAGCAGATCCTTGAGATGGCGAAACTTCGCTTCCAGATCGAAAGCACGCTTGAATGCGCGGAGATCAGATTCCGAAGCGAAGAAAATGCCCTCAGGGGCCTTCATCCCGCGAAACATCGTTGCCACGCGCTTGGATAACGCGCTGACTGACATCTCCGTTTCTAAGAAGAACACGCGATACTTGCGAGCAGGCTTGTACGTCCCCAGGAAGTGCCTGCCTGTAACGAGTGACTGCATAAGCTGGAGACACAAGTTCGTTTTGAAGTTTTCAGCCGCACTGTGCAGGCCGACTATTTCGTGTACGTGAGTCAGACCATGGCCGGATGACCCAATCTCCAACATCGGTTTGAGCGGGCGTGCGTCTGCCTCCAGCATCAGCGCATCAAAGTCGAATGCTGTTAGCCAAGTTTCCGGCATAAGCTTCCACGTAAGTGGCATCTCATCCCACTCACTCTTGGTTATGTGCGTGCCTACACGATCTAGGTAAGCGAGCGGGCGGTGTGGTAGTTCGGGTGTGATGGTTTGCAAACTCATATCTCTCCTCTTTCTCTTAACCAGCGGGCAACAACTCTGGGCGAATACCTGATACAAACGCCCACACGTACTCCGGGAATACGGCGGTAAATAGTGGGCTTGGATAGATTCAGAAGGCGTGCGAGTTCCTCAGCGGTATAGGCACCCCTGTGGTTCTCAATCTGATCTGCGATGGATTGCGCGGCCATAGAAACGTCACCTAGTAGAAGTTCTTAGGTTCGTTTCCCCAGCCGTTGCGCCGGAAACAGGGCCTTAGTTGCCCCGAGTAGGTTACGTCTGTCAGACCTACCAGCGGACGAGTCCAAGCCGGACTCGCAAACTATGTCTACAATATCACTGTTCTCTGTGGTGTCAAGGTAGGTACCCTGGCCCGGATATGCCCCGCTGGGGTGATACCAGTGATACCGTTTTCAGGGCTTTTGGCTGCAATTGAGGAAACTGTAGCGGGTGATACCTGAAGTAGAGAATGTGCTTGATACCCTCGTAAACACTGACTAGAATCGCTATCCGTAGGTATCACCGAGGGATAGAGGAAATAGAGCCTCATAGAATCCCCCCTCTCCGCCATATAGTTCTGCAAAGCAGAGAATCTCGCCTCTCCAACGATGAAATCCTAGAATTTGCCCCGTTTCTTCAACTAGCCTGCTAAGTTAGCACCGCAGAGAATGACAATCTCTTATCGAAGCTGGAGTTGAGACAGCCTGCTTTTGGAGGTACGGCCTCAGTCAGTGCCTGGCGGATAATACTGCCCGAGGAGTTGACGATGAAAAAATTGCGGTTCGGGTCCGTCGTACTGCTTCTGTGCGGAATGGCGCTTGCTTCGACTACTTCGTTTACGAATCCCCGGGTGGCGATCTTTCTGAGTAAAACCAGTTATCACCATGCGTGGGAAACCAGTCAGCTTGCCGGACACGGCTGGGTCGGCATCACGACGTTGGCAGGTATTCCCTACGACACGCTGTTTGTAGAGGAAATGCCCGGCGAACAAAAACTGTCGAAGTACTCGACCCTTATATTTGCCCAGGCGACGCTAGTGGATGATGCGACATATGAGCAGATCGTTCTTCACCTCAGAGCATATCTGGCCGGTAACCACAGCGTGATCCTCGACGGACCGCTCGCGACAAAAGACGAAACCGAAAAAGAGCGCGATCACCACGCGCTCGATGATTTGCTTGGACTGGAATACAAAGGACTGCTTGGTGGAACCGAATATCGGATTCGAGTCACTGCGAGTGATCACTATGTGACGCGCGGATTCGAGGTGTCGCAGTTCTTGACGCCGGTGCTGGCGTCCGCGACGAATGTGCTGCAGCCGAAGACAGGTGGATCGGTATTGCTTGTCTCGACCGATGGCGAGCACAGTTATCCTTACCTTTCCTGCGCAATGCAGGGGAGCAGCCGCATTGTCCTGGTGAGCGATTTTGGAACCTCTGCAGGCGCGGGAACTTTTTTTCGCAACGATCCGCCCCAAGTCGCCTATGCAAATCAACTCTGGAACGCGATGTTCCGCGTAGTCGATTGGGCTACCTACGGGGATGTCGAGGTACCGTTTCCTGCTCCGCAGATTTCCAACGCCAAGTTGACTGCAGTTGTGCGCTTTGATGGAGACAACAGCGGCGACCTGAATTACCAACTCAAGACACTGCATTTTCTGACTGACGTCGCGCAGGACACTGGAGTGGTGCCGCTTTACACCTGGGTATCCAGCTTTGTGAAAAAGGCAGGGTGGGACAAGTTGGCGCCGCTCGGAAAAGGCCTTGAGGACCTTGGCGGCGAGATTGGAACTCATAGCAAGTTCCATGAGATCGACCGCAAGATGACTCCAGATCGTTGGCAAGAGGAACTCGATGGCTCAATCGAGGAAATTGAGCAGAACATGCGCACGCAGGGTTATCCCATTCACAAGATTCAGTCCATGATCAACCCAGGTGACACGATTCCGATGGAAGACTACGGTGAAGTCGGTCGGCGCTTCTCCTTTTACATGACCCATGGCCTGGAGCAGAGTGTGCCACTGGGTTTTGGCAATATGACGTGGTTTACCGGCGCGAACAAAGACTTCGTAGTGCTCGAAAATTCTCCCCATCCCGACTACCAGTGGTTTTATGACCCCACATGGAGCTATACGACGGCTCAGATTACCGCGAATGAAGAAGCTATCGTCGATCACATGTTTAACAATGTCGGGCGTGGGGTGATCTTCAACGAGATGTGGCACGACTACTCGATCTCATCCGCGCCCGTCCATGAGGGCAAGGACAAGCGCATCACGAATGAGAACAACTTTCCGTTCTACGAGGCAATGAAAACAAAGTTTGCCACGCTTCCGATTTATTGTCCGGAACCGCAGGAACTCGCGCAAAAACTGCGAGCGATGGCGCAATGGAATTATTCGTGGAAAGCATCGAACGGTGCCATCGAGATGACGCTCGATTTCTCGGGTCTGCGCCGGGACGATACTGCGGAATCGCTTGGCGGCATGGGCATTCGTATTGAGAACAGTCGAAACTTCGTTCAGTCGGTTCTGATTGATGGACACGTGCATCCCGCATTTGATGACCGTTTGTTGATTCTGCCGAATCTTTCCGCGGGGAAGAAGCACTCCATCGTGATCAAGCTGGGTCCCCAGCGTGCAAACGAGGCTCATTTGAGCTACGTGTCTAAGCAAATGACCGAGGCGAGTGCGACGGCTGCAGGACTTGCATTTAAGGTAAATGCCAAAACAAAAGCTAAATTTGCGTTCGCGGGCGTAGAGCCGGCCGTGATATTAAATGCCGACTGGCAAGAGTGGGACGAGGGCTCTGGGCATATCAAAGGATATGTGCGCTCGAATCGGCGGGTCGAATTGGTGAAAGTATCAACTTCCGGATTTCATCTCACGCGTGCAAACCTACCGATACTCGCGGCGAATGAACAGAAGGATAGGCTGACATTACGTCTCGCAGCGCCGACTCAGGGGACGCCGCACCTTAGAGTGCAGTCCGATCACCGGCTGCAGCGAGCGACGCTCGCAGGTAAGGATGTGAAAGTAGCAGATATCGGCGGAAAGTATGACTTGGGACTTCCACCTTTCACAAAGGAATCAGAACTGATTCTCTATTTTCTGGAGACCAGCCATTGAGGCCGCAACAGCTTCTAATCACCAAATAGGAATTAGTATTGTCCTCGGGTTCTTTGGCTTGCAAGTAGGGCCCTGACGACACTCGAGAACACTCGCCTCGATAACCCATAACGGACGACGATCACATTGAAACCATAAGGGCGGCGCTATAATTTGGCGCCGAATTCATGCAGAAACGGAATAGCGCAATCCGTCGCGTAGCTTCTCCGCACGTCGTCAGCATCGAAGATTTCCGTCCCTTAGCACAACGCAGGCTTCCAAGAGCTGTTTTCGACTATCTCGACGGCGGTGCAGAAGGTGAAGTAACTTTGCGCGAGAACTGTCGTGCCTTCCAGGAGATCACCTTCCGGCCGCGACATGCAGTTGAGATACCGAATTGCAATCTTGGTGTGCGTGTGTTGGGGTTCGATTTGAACCTTCCTGCGTTGCTTGCCCCTGTGGGTTATAGCCGCTTGATGCATCCGGGCGGGGAGGCAGCAGCGGCTCGAGCTGCAGGTAACGGGGGTACCGCATACATTCTCTCGACGATCTCAGGACACCGTCTAGAAGATGTGAAGGCTGCTTCTTCAGGCCCCGTGTTTTATCAACTCTATTTGTTAGGGGGTCGCGAAGCCGCTGAAGCGGCAATTGGACGAGCCCGCGCTGCAGGATTTTCGGCTCTGTTCGTCACTATCGATACGCCAGTCTCAGGGATGCGGGAGCGTGACCTTCGGAATGGCATGAAAGAGCTGATCAGTGGCGGACTGCTCGAAAAGATTCCGTTTCTGCCACAGGTATTATCGCGCCCGGGTTGGCTGCTCAGTTTTCTACTCGATGGCGGATTGCCTCCGCTCCCGAATGTTGAGGTCCCCGGCCAGGGCCCGATGCCCCTGCTGGACGTCAATGCGGCTCTGGCAAGCTCGACAGTGACTTGGAAGGACTTGCGGTGGATACGCGAACTTTGGCCGGGTCCGGTCGTGATAAAAGGAGTTCTCACCGGAGACGATGCACGCAGAGCGATTGACGAAGGCGCAGCAGCAGTTGTCGTTTCCAATCATGGGGGCCGCCAGCTCGATTGCGTACCTGCTTCACTACGTGCATTGCCGGAAGTAGTTGCCGCGGTGAATGGACAAGTCGAAGTGCTGATGGACGGCGGTATTCGTCGTGGCAGTGACATCGTCAAAGCTATCTGCCTTGGCGCCCGGTCTGTCCTGTGTGGGCGCGCTTATGCTTATGGCCTCGCGGCGGCTGGAGAAGCTGGTGTAACTCGAGCACTTGAAATTCTGCGAGCGGACCTTGAGCGCACATTAAGATTGCTCGGTTGCCCGTCGGTTGCGGAACTCGATCGCACGTATGTGAACGTTCCATCAAACTGGTAGTCTGGCGTGATTCCAGCTTCGGCTCTTTTCTTACAGACAAGCATGCAATGGACTCAGGTCTACGACCCGCTCGGCCACTGGTGGGCTTCCACACTGGTTGCCTCTCTTCCAATCATCGTGTTGTTCGGACTGCTCGCGGGCTTAAGAATTAAGCCTCACTGGTGCGCAATCGCAGGTGCCCTCACCGCCATTATCGTGGCGATTCTTGTTTTCAGAATGCCCGTCATTTTGGCTGTGGCGAGTTTTGGCTACGGAGTCGCTTTCGGGATTCTGAAAATCGCGTGGATTGTGTTGGCAGCGGTGTTTCTCTATGACATCTCGGTTGAAACTGGTCAATTCGAGATCATGAAGGAATCAGTCGCGGCCATCACGCCTGATCGTCGGTTACAAGTCTTGCTCGTGGCATTTTGCTTTGGCGCATTTATCGAAGGTGCTGCAGGGTTTGGTGCGCCAGTCGCTATCGCGGGCGCTTTCATGATTGGGCTGGGGTTTCGTCCATTTCATGCAGCCGCGTTGAATCTGATCGCAAATACCGCGCCGGTCGCGTGGGGCGCGATCGGCACGCCTGTTCACACGCTTGCGGCCGTCAGCGCTCTCCCGGAATCCGACCTCAACGCGATGATCGGCCGTATCCTTCCTTTTACGGCCGTGCTTGTTCCCTTTTGGCTCGTTCGCGCCATGGTTGGCTGGAAAGGCACCTTAGAAGTGCTGCCTGCGATTCTGGTGGTCGGCGTTTCTTTCGCACTCACTCAATTCTTTTGGTCCAATTTTGTAGACAGCAATTTGGTCGACATCGTCTCCGGTGTCATCTCGATTGCCGCTACCTTGGCTTTTCTTCGCGTTTGGAAGCCTAAAAAGGTCTGGCGCTTTGACTACGACGTCACGCCAGAAACGTCTCCCCTTGTACCCTCAAATCTCCAGAGCGAATCGGGAAGCGGCGAGATTCAAGAGCAGGCGGACCAGGGTGTCGTTGCCCACAGATATTCTGCTGGACAGATTGTTAGAGCGTGGATGCCGTTCGCAATCCTGTCTCTTGTCGTGCTCATTTTCGGGCTTCCACGCATCAAGCTGGCAATAAACCAGGCCACCACTCCCGCCTTCACGGTCTATCTTCCAGATGGCAAAATCCGTCCCGGCCCTCCGGGTTGGGATGTGCCCTATCTTCACAATGCGGTTTATCGATCGCAACCCGTGGTGAGCAAGCTCACTCCCGAGCCTGCCCGATTCGACTTCAACTGGCTCTCAGCAACTGGCACCAGTTGTTTTCTTGCAGCCGTTGTTTCGGGATTACTGCTCGGAGTGTCTCCAATTCGGTTGATGAAGATTTTCTGGCGAACGCTGGTGCGCATGCGGTTAGCCATAGTTGCCATCTCTTTTATGTTGGGGCTGGGTTACGTCACACGATACTCAGGGTTAGATGCGGTACTCGGACTGGCATTCACCCGCACAGGCTGGCTGTACCCATTCTTCGGCACGTTTCTCGGATGGCTCGGAGTGGCGCTAACCGGCAGCGACACATCATCCAACGCCTTGTTTGGAAGTTTGCAGCGGATCACATCTCATGAGCTTGGCATTGACCCAGTCCTCATGTGCGCAGCAAATAGCGCCGGCGGAGTCATGGGCAAGATGGTCGACGCCCAGTCAATCACAATTGCTACCGCCGCGACGGCACAAGTTGGCAATGAAGGAATGATCTTCCGCTTTGTAATGTGGCACTCGATTGCTCTTGGATCCATCGTTGCGATCATCGTCATGTTGTACGCCTATGTTTTTCCGCATGCCATTCCGCATGGTTTGTCCTTTGTCAAATAGACAAACACCGAGCTTTGGAATCGATCGAAAAAGTTCAGAAAATCTACTTATATTGCTCTCTGCACTGTGGATCTCGACTGCGCGATTCTGCAACTCGGAACTTGGCTTCCGCACCTCCTCGGGGTGATAAACTCTACGCCCATCATCGCCGTTCTCTTTGCGGGTACACATGCGCTTTGTGGTCAAACGTCTTGCACTGGGAGTTGTCCTGATTGTTTTGGCGTCCGCAGTGCTGCTTTTGTCGGACCGTGGACGCAGGACCGCGACTGCCCGCAGTATGCCGCACATTGGACTTTTGCAGCACGCTTCGACATTGCTACTCGACGACGGAACTCGTGGTGCGATCGACGCATTGGCCGAGAATGGATTCGTTGAAGGCAAGAGTGTCGTTATCGATAAGTTCAACTCGCACGGCGATATCACCGTCGGGAATTCCATAGCGAAGCAAATGGTGAATTCTCGTTATGACTTGCTGCTTACCATGAGCACCCTGTCGTTACAAGCAGTCGCAAATGCAAATCGCGGCACCAGTACGGTTCAGGTGTTCGGATTGGTTGCCGATCCGGTCGTTGCGGGTGTTGGAGTCAACCGCAGTGATCCATTGAAACATCCGCGCAACTTGGTCGGCATTGGCAGCTTCATTCCGGTGCACGATGCTTTTCATGTTGCACGAGAAATGTTTCCGGGTCTGACGAAGGTAGGAGTGGCATGGAATCCGGCCGAGGCCAACTCGCGCGCTTTTGTTGAAAGTGCACGCGAGACTTGCCAGCAGACAGGAATCGAGCTGCTCGAAGCCAATGTCGAAAATTCAAACGGCGTGCTCGAGGCAGAAGATTCACTGGTTGCGCGGGGTGCCGAAGCTCTATGGATCGGAGGAGACGTCACCGTCAATGTAGCGACAGAGTCTGTCATTGCTGTCGCGCGAAGAGCGGGCATTCCGGTTTTTAGCATCACTCCGGGAGCGCCGGATCGTGGAACACTCTTTGATTACGGTGCTGATTTTTACGAGATTGGTAAACAAACGGGAGATTTGGCGGCGCAAATCTTGCGAGGAGCTGATCCGACCAAGATTCCAATTCGAAACGAAATCCCGGTCAATTTCGTTGTGAATACCACTGCTACGAAGGGCTTACGACAGCGGTGGTCCGTTCCGGCGGAAATCCTTCGCCGGGCGAACGTTGTCGTGGATAAGTCAGGAATTCACAAGCGCACTCCAGCCGATTCGAAGACGACTGGCACGAATTGAAACATGGAAATCACGAGACAAATGCGAGGAGAGGCGCTCGAGCTTAAGGTCCAGGGGCGAGTCGATGGCTATTGGTCGGATCATCTTTCGGCCGCAGTGGACCGCGAGATACGTCAGGGCCATCACCATATCGAATTGGATCTCTCACAAGTCGGCTTCTTGAGTTCCGCAGGGATCGGAACGCTGGTCCGGCTGTACAAAGAGTTGAAGGGCATTCAAGGATCGTTCGTAATATCAAACTGCTCGCGCTACGTCCTGAAAGTTCTCCAGCTTTCCAAACTCGAAGATGTTCTGGTCGGCAAGGTTGCAGATGTCTCTTCGACGGTAGATGTGAGGCGAATTGAGTCGCCGGCTGCCGTGAGCAAGATTGAACGTCCAGAAGCTATATACGAGGTGTATCCGCTGGCACCCGACGCGACGCTGCAATGTCAGCCGATCGGCGATGCGGCATCAACAATGTATGGCTCTGGTGCACAGAACTGCCAAACTTTACAGTTTGCTAACTCCACGTTTGCAATTGGTTTGGGGGCGATTGGCGACGACTTCGAAGATTGCAAGCGCCGTGTCGGCGAATTCATTAACGCTGGCGGAGCGGTCGCATATTTGCCCACTGATGGAACCAATGTGCCGGATTTTCTGCTCGCCCAGGGAGGCCAAGCTCCAGAAGTTCAAGTTTGCTACGGCCTAGCTTGCCACGGTAGTAATTCGCAGCCGTTCAGTAGCCTCATACGTTTTGAGGCAAAGGACGGCGTGCCCATTCCTTTAACGGCTCTTCTAGGATCCTGTCTGGAGCTTGCCCACAGCGAACAGATCGGTGTGGTCATAATCGCCGAGACAGCTGGTTTGATCGGAGCTGCGCTGCGTCGCTCACCATTTACTGCAAACGGTAAGCAAGAACCTTTTGGATTCCCAGGAATTCGGGACTGGCTGACGTTTACCGCGGAGCCTGCTTACGCGAATCGGGTGGCTCTCGTTGCAGGAGTCGTTCTACGCGGAGGATCGCAGACGCTGACGTCTTTCATCCGTCCATTTAACACACCGGGTGGCGTTCCATTGGCTGGGCACTTTCATGCTGCTGCGTTCTCTTATCGTCCAGTGCAGCGTGGAGTCATCGAGCTGAAAGCATCCATCAAGTCGCTCTTTGAAGGGCAATCGCTGGAAGGAATTCTTCACTTACTGACAGATGACCGCGCAATATCCGGTGCTGGAGAGAGCGCATTCATCCGTGGGGCGTGCTGGATGGCACCGATCTCCGGTCCTACGCAGGAAAGGTCAGCATGAGTCTTCTGTTAGGTGCACTCACGCTGGGGTTCATTTTTTCCTTTATTGCGCTAGGCGTTTACATCAGCTTCCGAATCTTTGATTTTCCGGATATTACGGCCGATGGTTCCAGTACGCTTGGCGCGGCTTTAGCCGCCATGTTTCTGGTCCGTAGTGTTAATCCCCTTCTTGCGACGGCCGCGGCTTTTGCAGGCGGCTTTGTGGCAGGAATTTTGACTGGAACGCTCGCCACGAAATTCAAAATCAATGCATTGCTCGCTGGGATTCTGGTGATGACTGGCCTTTACTCCGTCAACCTTCATGTCATGGGACGGAGCAATATTTCACTATTAGGATCGTCCACTCTCTCAACTTATGCGGACCGCATCGGCACCGCAGTCACACATGGCCGTCCCATTCATTTGATGGGATGGGAAATCACCGCACTTGAAGGCTCGCTGCTCGTAGCTTCATTACTGCTCGTAGTCTTAGCGGGCTGTGTCATGTATGTGTTCTTTCAGACAAACCTCGGTACTGCCATGCGCGCCACTGGCGACAACAATGACATGATTCGAGCCCTCGGAGTGAATGACGAGAACATGATCATTCTCGGACTAGCGGTTTCGAATGGTTTGATCGCTTTGGGCGGAGCCTTGCTTGCACAGTATCAAGGTTTTGCAGACGTGCAGATGGGCATTGGTATGGTGGTCTGGGGACTGGCCAGTGTCATTATCGGTGAAGCGCTGGTGGTCACACGGCAGCTCGGACTCAGCATCACTGGCGCTGTGATGGGGTCAGTGCTCTTCCGGCTTCTGGTCGCCATTGCCCTGCGCCTGGGATTAGATCCGAATGACTTGAAGCTTGTAACCGCAGTGTTCGTGTTCCTCGCGCTCATAACTCCGGGGCTGCTCAAGAAACTAAAAATTCGAAAGCCGGGATCAGTTCATGCTTGAAGTCAGCTCGATCAACAAGACGTTCAATTCCGGCACGCCTAACGAATTGCGAGCGCTACAGAACGTTAGCTTGACGGTCGACGACGGATCGTTCGTGATCATCATCGGCACGAATGGTTCAGGAAAATCTACCCTGCTGAATGCCGTCGCGGGATCGTTCTATGTTGATTCCGGCTCGATTTCTCTTGCGGGCTCCGATGTCACTCGATGGCCTGAGCACCGCCGAGGGAAATTCATTGGGCGCGTTTTCCAAAACCCATTTACAGGCACAGCTGCCAACATGTCTATTGCGGAGAACTTGGCCCTGGCTGCGCATCGAGGGAAGCCTCGGAAGTTGGATTGGCTATTGCGGCCCAATCTCGTTCGCCAATTTCGCGATCGCGTTAGCCAATTGAACATGCGACTGGAGGACCGGCTCAAGAACCCAATTGGCTCGCTTTCGGGGGGCCAGCGTCAAGCGCTGACCCTTCTTATGGCGACTTGGCTTCGTCCGGAACTTCTGCTCCTTGATGAGCACACCGCCGCGCTCGATCCAAAGAGTGCTGATCAGGTAATTGCCTTGACGGACACTATCGTTCGTCGAGATAAGCTGACGACACTGATGGTGACGCACTCCATGCAGCAAGCGACTAACATCGGTGATCGTTTGATCATGATGCACCGAGGTCAGATCATCCAGGACTTCCGGGGAGCAGAGAAGAGACGAATTCGCGTGGATGATCTGCTGGCGCGCTTCGAAGAGGTCCGTCGCGCCGAGTTGCTCGACGAAAGCGCTGCTGAAATGCTGCGACGGTCCTACGTTTAAAACTTCATTGCTGACGTTCGATAACCCAGCCCACCCATTCGAATGCGCGTTCCAAGGCAGAACGTTTCTGCCAATCCTCGAGTGTTATGTGTGCGGCACGTTGAAGATCGTCAGTGAAATCCTCATCCAGCCTGTTGGCGAGTTGAGGGTCAAGCACGGCCACATTCACTTCGTCATTGATTCCGAAGGACCGGCTGTCGAGGTTTGTAGAACCCACAACACCCCAGGCTCGATCGACGATCATAATCTTGGCATGGATCATCGAGGCGTCGTATTCGAAGATGTTGGCTCCTGCCCGCAGCAAGTCGCCATAGGCGCTGCGGCCTGAACTGCGTGTTACAGCGTGGTCACTGTGCTTGCCAGGAACAATGATCCTGACGGAGACACCGCGCTTCACTGCCCGAATGAGTTCATCACGCATGCTGCGGTCCGGCAAAAAATAAGGCGTCGTGATGTCGATATTTTTTTTGGCCGCGGCGATCAAGGTTTGAAACAGCACTCGCGCCCTCGTCGACCCTCCAGAGGACGGAGTACTTGTCACGACTAATGCGGTCGAACTGCCCGGATGGGCTGCGAGAGGCGGGAAGTAGTCTGACCCATCAAGGATCTCTCCGGAAGATTCCAGCCAATTTTCTACGAATGCGCCTTGTAGACCTCGAACGGCATCTCCCTGCAGTCGCACCATCGTGTCCCGCCAGGCAGGTTCGTCCTTCGAGGCATAACGCCACCAATCGGCATAACCAGCGCCGCCTACAAAAGCCGTGGTGCCATCCACAATGGTTATTTCCCGGTGGGTACGGTTATTACTCACGAACCACTTATGAAGACGCAGAGGGTGATACCACTCGACGTGGCCTCCTGCCTCTTTTAGCTGTTTGAAATAGCGCTTACGAGTCGAAAGACTACCCAATGCGTCCACAACAAGGTTGATCCGCACACCAGCTTTCGCGCGTTCAAGCAGCACGCGGAGTACGTCGTCAGTCACGCGACCCTTGTGGAAGATGTATGCCTCGATGTTTATGCTATGGCGCGCCTCCCGCATCGCCTGCAACTCTGCTTCGTAAAAGTTGCTGCCGTTCTTTATCACCTCAATCTGATTGTTCTTCGTTATTTTTGAATTGACGAGCGGTTCCAACTCATCCACGAATGCGGCAGAGTCAACCGGGAGTGTGGGGGCTTGCACGAGCGAGTAGTCCAGTCCTGGTGCGAAGAGCCCCACAAGGATCATGATCGTGAGAGCCAGGATCGAGATCACAGCAATGACCCGGAGCGCCTTGTGTCTCTCAAATTCCGCTGCAAAGACACTCTCGCGATCCACGCTCTTTTTTTTCGGAACACTTTTGGCCAAGGTTGCCAACTGAGCCTCTCAATCCGCGCCTCTCTGATGCGCAATGTTCCTGGAGGGATGGCGCGCCGCATAAAGCCCGCGATCTTAAGAACGTTGATACAGCCGATCAAGCTATTAGGGCGATTACTCGCCTATGATGGCAGTTGATCACTGAGCTAGAGGTTACGTGATGACTGCAGCAGACTTTCGCCGAATGGCATTAAGCCTGGAGGGAGTGGAAGAGTATTCCCATGCTGGATCGCCCGCCTTTCGTGTGGGAGGTCGAAAGTTCGCCTCCCTGGCCTCTCAAGTACAGGGGTATGGAAATCTAATGCTTACGCTGGAGCAGCAGGCGGCGTTTGTGGAGGAAGCACCCGATGTTTTCCTGCCGATTCCGGGAGGGTGGGGCAGGATGGGGCACACACACATCCGGCTAGCGCTGGCGAACAAAGACGTGTTGTCTGGAGCACTCCGAACAGCGTGGAAATTGCGAGTTGATAAGAACGCGAAGACTCGCCGAAAAAAATCTGGTGCAGCGCGGCGAAACAAAATTCATGAACACGGTGACCGACGAGTATGACAGCAACCAGGATGTTAAACCCTGATCGTAAGAACTTGTCCCCTGCCCAAGCCGGGGAACTGCTCAACACATTGAGAGTCCGTTTCGAAAAACATATGGACCGTCATAGAGGTCTTGCATGGGCTGAGATTCAGGCGAAGCTGACATCGAATACTGAAAAGCTCTGGTCACTTCAGCAAATGGAAAACACAGGCGGTGAGCCTGACGTTATCGCCTACGACAAGAAAACGGGCGAATACATTTTTAATGATTGTTCAGCGGAAAGCCCCAACGGACGCAGAAGTCTTTGCTATGACGGCGCAGCGCTCGAGTCACGAAAGGAAAATAAGCCAAAAGGTAGTGCCAGCGAAATGGCATCTGCCATAGGTGTCGAGCTTCTAACAGAAGAACAATATCGAGAGTTGCAGCAACTCGGTAAGTTCGACGCCAAGACGTCGAGCTGGGTGAAAACTCCGGCTGAAATCAGAGACCTCGGCGGCGCGCTCTTCTGTGATCGGCGATACAACACTGTGTTCGTGTACCACAACGGCGCAGAATCTTATTACGCCGCCAGAGGTTTTCGCGGCTTGCTAAAAGTCTAGCCTTGCAGCGTCGAAGAAGCCGGCCAGCACATGACGCTATCCGGCTTCCGAGACGGCGACATGTCCGCGCACATCGAAAGGTGTGACTCTGCTGCCCTCGAACGCTCCAGTCGCGTACAGCCTGAACAACGCCGCGCTATTTCACCTCGCCGCAACTGGAGCTTAGCCATGTAGAAGTCCAAGTGCCGTCTACATTCATCGTATGGCCATTTGCATCGATCGAAGAATGGGAGGAGCCGCTCAGGTGTTCTGGATCCGCTGCTACTAGGTCAAGAGTGCCCGTTGCGTGCATACCTTCCGTGTCACAGACGAGGCTTGCCTTTACAGAGGTACTGGTCGAATTGAGGACAGTCGTGGTGCATTCTCTCGTTTCGGCCAACTTGAGTCTGTCTTTTTCCAAATCCTCTTTTGTTACGCAGTGTTTTTCCGTGACGGTGTTCGAGCGTGTGGCCGATTTGGCCTTCATTCTCTCCTCCATCCTCGCGCGTTGCTCGGGCGTAAGTCGGTTCAACATTTCAGGCGGAATTCCCATCTCCCCGGCTCTTTGTATGGTCCGCGTGCTCTCCCAAAGGCCAGGTTTGATATTTAGCGGCTGCAGCTTGGCGGCCGGCTGCACCTCAGTGGATGGCCGCATTTCCTTCGTCGACTTCTGGGTTTGTCCCCAACAAACAGGAAGTGCGCAACTACTTGCGGCGATGATGCTGGCGACCACGACTATTCGCTTGAGAGAAAATTTCATTCTTGCCTCCGTGAGATTGGGCGCGGACGTCGCACACCACCCTGAGTGATTGCGGATTCCGTCTTCCATGTCGCCGAGGATGCGTTTAGAAGAGATAAAGTTCAAAGGAAATGTGGGTTAAATCTGGCTGACACAACAAACCACTCGCAATGAAGTGCTTACGAAACCTGCTGACACGCTTTTGGGAGCAATGCTATGATGCCAGCCACTTTTGTGGGGACGGGTCAAGGAAGCTCGGCAAAGCCCGATATTCGATTCCGCTTCGGATTGTTCGAAGCGAACCCTGCTGATGGTGCGCTAAGCCGCAGTGGTACGCAAGTCAAAATCCAGGAACAACCTTTTCGACTTCTCTTGTTGCTCCTTGAGCAGCCAGGGGAAATCGTGTCTCGCGAGGAATTACGGCAAAGACTCTGGCCAGAAGGAACCCACGTTGATTTTGACGGGAGTTTGAACGTAATCCTTAAGAGGCTCCGTGCTGCCATTGACGACGATCCAGAGAACCCGCGTTTTATTGAAACGATCCCGAGGCGCGGTTATCGCTTTATTGCGCCAGTCTCTCTCATCACGAAAGCGGCAGAGAAAGATATAGCGCCCGTCCATGTAGTTCCCGCAACGCAGTTATCTTCAGAACAGGTCTATCCGAATCAATTGGAGTCTGCCCCGGTAACCGCCCCACAAATCCCAAGGCGAAAGTGGGCTAAACCGCTCGTTTATGCCGGAGTAGCAACTGCGGTCCTCGCGATCGCTGGGTTCACATGGTCCGGGCGGTGGTTGGGCAATCGGCAGTCCGCACAGAATGCGCCGGTACAGATAAGGAAATCCGTCGCGGTGCTTGGGTTTCGGAATCTCTCCGGACGCAATGAAGATGCTTGGCTAGCCCCAGCGCTATCAGAGATGTTGAGTACGGAATTGTCCGGCGGAGAAAAGCTTCGCCTCATTTCGGGCGAAGAAGTTGCCAATCTCCGGCTTTCCTCACCGTGGTCTCAGACCGACACACTGGTTCCAAGCACTACAGCGAGAATCGGAGCGGCGTTGAACAGCGACGTGGTGGTTCTCGGCTCCTACTCGACCGTCGGGCCGAGTGATCACAGCCAATTGCGTCTCGATGTGCGCATGCAGGATGGAAAAACGGGCGAAATCCTGACCGAGGTCGCGCAAGTTGGCAGCAGGCAGGAACTCTTTCAGCTCGTATCTCGCATCGGCACGAAGCTGCGGGAACGATTGGGGGTTCAGGGATTGCAGAGTACCGAACAGGCGGGAGTGTTGGCTTCGTTGCCGCTGGATCCGGAAGCCGCGCGGTTCTATGCGCTGGGGGTCGCCAAATTGAGGGAGTTTGACGCACTTGCCGCTAAGGATCTTCTGGAGCAAGCTGCGCAGGCGGACCCGAAATTTTCTCTCGTACACAGCATGCTCGCTCGAGCATGGGCGGAGCTCGGATATGAGCAGAAACGTCGTGAAGGGGCAAAAAAGGCTCTCGACCTCGCGATCGACTTACCACGTCCTCATCGCATGCTCGTTGAAGGCGAGTATTACGAAAGCCTCGGAAAACAGGAACAAGCTGCCTCGATTTATCATGCGCTCTTTGAGCTATTCCCCGACAACATTGAGTACGGTTTAAGGCTAGTATCGGCCCAAAGCTTGTCTGGCCATGGCAGCCAAGCAATGGAAGTGATCCATCAGCTTCGAAAACTGCCTCCTCCGTCTTCAGAAGATCCCCGTATTGATTTAGCGGAAAAACGGGCGATGAAGTCCAACATTCCGACGGAATTGGCCTTGGTGCGAAGCGCGATTCGCAAATCATCCGAGCGAGGTCAGAAGCTCCTTTACGCGCTAGCGAGGAAAGAAGAATGCACGATTCTGAACTACAGCGAGCATCCCAACCAGGCGTTACCTTCTTGTCAAGACGCTTACGAAGTTTTCCTGGCTGCGGGAAACAAATCAGCTGCAGCAGATGCGCTCCGCAACACTGGCGACACGCTGGGCACATTGGGAAAGTATCAGCAAGCAATTGAAACCTACGATCGAGCGTTGAACCTGCTGCAAGGACTCGGAGAACACAATAAGATCGGCGCTGTCTTCAATAACATGGCCATTGGCTTTGAGAATATGGGGAACCTAGGTCGAGCCGAACAGCTCTATCATGCCGCAAGAATTGAGTTTGAAAAAACGGGAGACGTCGAAAATCAGATCACGGCAACGGGAAACATAGCTGACATCTATTATCTTCGCGGTAATTTGCCTGGGGCGGACAAACTTTATCGGGAGGCGCTACAGGCCGCAGCCGCGGTCGATAGTAATGAACCTTATCTATTGTATCGACTTGCGGATCTGGATCTGAATCGTGGCCGTGTGCAAGATGCCCGGCAATTGGCCCAACAATCTATCGATGGTTACCAGGCGATTCAAGGATCCTATCAGTACCTCAGCACCGCGATGCTCGAGCTTGGTGAAGTCCTGGAAACGCAAGGGGATCTCTCGGGAGCGCGATCGCAATTCGAGCAGTCTCTCGCGACCTCCCAAAAAATTGGAGCCTCGGTTAATGCCGCCGAGAGCCAAGAAGAACTTGCGCGGCTAGCTATGGAAGAAGGACACCCCGAACGAGCAGAAGCTTTGCTTCGTGGTGCGCTCGGACTATTCGAAAAAGAAAAGAGTGACCCCGATGCGAGTAGCGCTTATACCCTGCTAAGCCGGGCTCTGTTGATGCAGGGAAAACTCAATGAGGCTCGCGCAGCCGCCAAGCGCGGTACGGAACTCAGTCTGACCAGTTCAGATCCCGCATTGAAACTCCCGGCGGAAATTCAGCAGGCGCGTTTCGAGATTGCAAGTCCAGAAAAGGGGCGGGTCGATCTCGCCGCAGCGATCAGACGTCTGCAGTCGGCGATCGCGACTGCCAATCGGTTGGGTTATTACAAGCTTGAGTGCGAGGCGCGGCTTGTGCTCGGTGAATTGGAATTGAAGAACGGTTCTCCCACGGCTCACAGAAATCTTAAGGCTCTGGCGAACGAAGCTCATAGCCGCGGTCTTGAACTCGTTGCCCGCCAAGCTGAAAGCGCGATGTCTGCCGCGACCGTAGTTGCTCAAAGCCGCTGACCCCATAGCTTGCCGGTTTCGCGTGTCATCTATCCTTTACAACCCATTGATACCGCCACACTTAGCGAGTCACTTCCATTTAAGTCGCGTTTCCTTTGACCCCTTGCGGGCGCTCGCGTTATTCAAGCGTGCGTTCGTGATTGCAAAAAAGTGAGGCCCATGAAACGACGACTTTCGTGCTGTCTACTCGTACTCGTTGGGCTCGTCGCCTGCTCGAAAAAAAGCTCTCGACCCAACGAGACCGCCATTCCTGTCGCGCGATCTTTCCACGATCTTCGAGAACTGCCAGGAACGATCGCGGATTTTAGTCTGACCAGCAACACCGTACGCATTGATGAGAAGACGACGCGGCGCATTCTGAAGAGTCTCGGCTCGGATGGAAACATCTTCGTTTTCGACGATTCCGACCCGCGCATCCAGAACCTGCAGGAAGGTCAGGTCCTGTTCCTCGAAAACATCGCGGTGCAGAAGGTACTGGCTGTCGTGAGGAAAGACAAACTCATTATTGTCGGCACTGATTATGCGTCGTTGCCTGATTTCATTCAGCAAGGGCACCTGAAGTGGGATGCACCCATCCAATTTGCTTCGGTGTTTGCCAAGGCGAGCGAGCCGCAGCCAGCTGTTTATCCGGAGCTTGTCGCTTGGTGGATCCCTTCGAGCACTGTCCACGCAGCAGGCACCCAGCTTTCATATTCGGGAAACGTGGACGGGTGGGATACGACGATCGGCGTTGCTCCGGGTGCGAACCGGCTCGAAATAAATTTCAAGGTATCCCGCAGTTACGAGGGCATGAGCGTAATGGTGAATTCGAAAGGATTTGTAAAAGATTTTGTGAGTTCGGCAGACGTCCACGTCTCGCCGGGGAACCTCGACAGCTTCTCCTATGAAGCCAAGAACCTGAATGGGGAAATGAATGTCGAGTATGCAGCCACGCGTGGAGATGGCGACGCTGCCGGAATCGATAAGCCCAACATAAAACTACCGCCGCTCGCGAAAATTCCGATGCCAATTGCCGGCATCCCCTTCATGCTCACGATCAACGCCAACCTCATTCTCAAGCCGGGCTTCGGAGCGAAGAAAGAAGCAGCCAGCGGATCATTTCGTTTCACGTATAGCGGGGACGAAGGATTCCAGGTTAAAGCAGGGAATGGTCAGTCGAGCGGGTCAATCAGTGGCAGTGGGAGCTTCGGCCACATTACGACGGCGTCGCTGGCGCCACACGCCATTCTGATCGGAATGGCGGCTCCGAAAATCACGCTCAGTCTCGGTCCCGGATCTGCTGTCGATGTGCTTCGGGAAGCTTTTCCGTCGCAGATGGCAGACACCATGGCAGATTTCCTTGCTAAGACTGCAGCCGGGAAATGGGCGAAGAAGCAGATCGATCCCAGCTTTAAAACCGACGCTTCAGCCTCAGTCCAAACGGTGGCCGTAGGAACCATGACAGCCGCGGGATCACTTTCCATGGTCCCGTGCAAACTCACGCGCCTCTTGCTCGAGTTCAAAGGTGGCGCGGATACCTATTTGCTTGGCATGAAGGGATTCGACAAGGAAGTTGTATTCGCAAAAAAGGAATTCGTCACAAGGGAGCCTGACATCAATGCCTGCGGAGACAAATAATCGAAGCGATGCAGCAGGTTCTTTGGCCAGTTCTTCAGCGCCCTCTGCAGCGACTAACAAAATCGTAAAAGTGGCGATTATCGCCGCCGCTTTGATCGTGCTCTCTCTTGTGATGGCGATGGGAAGCTGCATGTACATCGCGTTCAAAGCGAAACGGAAGGCCAAAGAAATCGTGGCCCAGCGCCAGCGCAAGAGTCCCCCGACCGCAACGAATCGTTCTACCACCACTCCTTCGAGCGAGCCGCATTCCGCAGTGGGGGATTCCATTTCTGCGCCGTTCGACAACGCATCGCCTAATTCGGCAGCAGCCACCAGTGCGAACAAAGTGCCGGCCAACTTGGGTGATCCGGCGGTGCCCATAGCATCCACCGGTGATCCAGCGCATGACTGGCCCCTGCACTATGAGCGAACGGAAGGTGGTCCGGAAGCAGATCTGGTGGTGCGCACGGGAGACATAAACAACTTGGGATTCGGTTGGCCTAAGATTTACGATCCGTTTTCCGGAAAGTCCACCCCGGCGCACCCGTTCCCATGGCCTCCGAAAGCAGGTGCACCCGCAGGCACAGATCAAATTCTTCTGGGTTCTGCCGTCACTCCGTCGGATTTCAACGAGCATCCGTTTGCTGGTGATGGCTACACGAGCACCATTCTGCGTCCGTGCCAGGGATCGCCGACGAGCTCGCCATGCAAGAACCGCGAAGACGCTCAGCCCCAGCCGATCGTGCTCTCAGTAGGTGCTCTGCCGGCAACTGTTAATGCTGTGCTCATCCAGATTTTTGTCGATGACTTCCAGGCCACATCATTCCACTCGCATTTCCAGGCAAGTTTGAATGGCACTCGCATCCCAAGCATTGAGCAAGTGCTGAACGCGCTTGAACAGACGGGCCCGATCGGGAAACTCATCTCCGTCAATCTGCTCCCGGAATATTTCCCTTTGCTCCGGTCTGGCACGGTGAAGCTTCTGATTGATGATCCGGTTACCCACGCACAGGATGGCTATGCTGTCGATTTCGTGCGTATTCTCGTGAACCCACACAAATTCCAGTACATGGTTTCAGTGGCAGTTACAGTTAAAGATTGGGACAAGAACACTCCTATCTCAAGCGCGACCGTGACCGCCGCGCTGCAGACTGCTTCCACTGATGCCAACGGGAACTGCGAGTTAAACGGAGTGCCCGCGGGGCTCGTCGTCGCCACTGCGGCAGCACCAGGCTACGATGCCAACTCGGCCACGGCAGACATTGTGGCCGGGCAGAGCGGACATGCCGAAATTCAGTTACACCGGCATGAGGAAGGGACATCCGCACTTGAAAAGGCGATTGCACAAACTGGATCGGCCGCCATTTACGGAATCCATTTCGACAGCGATTCCGCGAAGCTGAGGCCGGATAGTACGCCAGCGCTGGAAGCTGTGCTCGGTCTCATCAACAACCATTCGGGATCCCGTTGGGTGATTGCTGGCCACACTGACGACCAGGGAAACCGCGAGCACAACCAAACGCTCTCGCAGAGTCGAGCTGCCTCAGTCATCGCATGGTTGAAGGCGAAAGGCGTGGATGTAAATCGCCTGGTTCCCCAAGGTTTCGGTGCGAGTCGACCTGTCGCTGACAACGCCACTGCGAATGGCAGGGCCCTGAATCGTCGGGTGGAAATTGCAACGGCTCAAAAGTGAGTGCTCAGCTTACCTACGTAAGTCCGTGCGTGACGGAGAACACAAATGAATCAGCTCAGGTGTGCGCAAAGTCGAGTTAAGAGTTGTGTCTTCGGATTTTTGGCATTCCTCCCGATGCTGGCCTGTAACTCTCCTGCCAAAAAAATGGATTTGGGTGCTGAATCGCCAAGAAAGACTGCTGCTGTCGCGAAGAACAACGTCGGCCCAGATATTGACCTCAACTGTGTCATCGACCACATTCAGAATCCGCCGGAATCTTTCCAATACTCGTTTAAAGCAGCATCGGACAACCCTTGGGAAGAAGAAGCGGACGTTACACCTCAGCGGATCGCGGGCAGCTTCTCAAACAAGTCATTGCCCACGCCGCAACATTTCGATGGCCCGCCTCGGGAAGTCTCGTCTAATTTGATGGCGATTGGGCGAATGGCCAGTCTTTTCGCTATCGTTCGCAATACGTCGGCCGTGGTGAATGAGGGTTCGGAACCCGGAGTTAACAGCTACAACACGGTCAGATACTCGATCGACACGGGCCGTGGTAGTCCGACCGAGCAGGCGTTGTATAAAAGCGTTCTTGGCCCGGGTGGATCCGAAAAAGGATCGGTGTGGGTAACTTCGCAAGGCTGCCCGGTCCGTCTCGTTCTAGACGAAGAGCTCTATGCGAAGGATGGCACTCTGACAGGGAAGAGCCATTACGAAGAGGCGATGATCAAGAAACAATGAGATAGCTTGAACCTCAGCGCTCTGTCGGTCCCGATCCAACCCAGAAATTGTCGGAAGCTTATTTGGAACACACAAGATGTGCACACGAAATGACGAAGTGGGCGCTTGGTCTTAGCTTGCTTTCGCCTCCTCGTCCCGCCGTCGGAGAGCAGCTGCTTGAGGGTCAGTGATGATATCGACCCACTTCGGATTAGGCGAGGGCTCCGCATTGTAGTTGTCGTGCCAATTCCACCATTTATATGGCTGACTCTGTGGGTATCCCTCGGGTGAGTCTTCCCAAGTCTCCTGACGTCCGAGCGGGGTGATGTCGAGATAGCTCCAGATTGTTCCCATCGCTTCATCGCCGCGATTGTTGATGAAGTATGTGCGGAATACGCGGTCGCCGTCGCGGAAGAACACGTTGTGACCATGCCACTCATCCACGCCAAAGTCTTTATCGAAGCTGTCCAAAATTGTGTACCAGGGCATTTCCCACTCCATCCGTTTCTTCAAGCGCACGATGTCCGACTGCGGCGCGCGTGAGGCATACGCAAGGGTGGTTTCGCGAGCGTTCAAATGAGATAAGTGGGAGACTTGATCGGCTCCCAACGAGCAGCCACGGCATGCGTGATCGGGCCAGCCGAATACTTCAGGCTCGAAGAAGGCGCGATAAACAATCAATTGCCTCCGGCCCTCAAAGAGGTCGAGCAAGCCCACCTTCCCATTGGGACCTTCGAATTCATATTTCTTTTCAACTGCCATCCACGGCATTCGTCGACGCTCAGCAGCTAACGCATCACGGGACCGGGTGAAAGCCTTCTCCTTCACGAGGAACTGCTCTCGTGCGGCCTTCCATTCCTGCTCGGAGACGATCGAGGGTGTCTTCATCGTCGCTTCTTTTTCTTTGTTTGCCATGTCACTCTCCTTATGCATTTTTTGAGAACAGATTGAGATTAGTCGCTCCGAACGACTGATGCGTCCGGCTGTTACTTCCTCTTAGCCTTTTGATTTGCGTTTGAAATCGTTTCCGCAGGGTGATCCCTAGTGCGATAGATTTTCACAGCAAGAGCGGCCACCCCGCCGGTTGAAACCGTGCTCACCAGGACCACTCCTAGAGTTCCGAAACAGAATGGGCACATCGTTCACCCCTAAGTACGAAGTTGTATTTGCGCTTCTATAGAGATGACGTGTGGGCTGGGTTGATTTCGACAAGGACCAAAAAAACTTATTCCTTCTTTTTGAGGAGAAATGCTCGTATCGACGGATCTTCCGAAAGGCCAATTGCCTGGTCGTAAGCCTTTGACGCGTCAGCAGTTCTTCCTATGCGCTGTAACAGGTGAGCGCGGACAGCCCAATACGGTTGGTAAGAAACGACCTCCTTCATGTCTATTGCATTGAGAACTTCCAATCCATGTTCCACTTGATCTGACTCCCCGAGAGCAGCGGCATAGGCGGTTCGGCATCCGATATTCGGGCCCATGCGGCTCAGTTGTTCGTAGAACTGCGAGATCACCGTCCATTCAATTCGGCCTGTGTGTCGCCGCTCAGCATGTACGGACTGAATCGCAGCTTCCAGTTGAAAGCGTCCGGGTTTTTTGTGCGTGGACGCCTCCGCAAGAAGTTGTTCCGCCTCTTCCATCAAAGAAGACGACCAAAGCCGCGGATCCTGCTCGGAAAGAGGAATATAACGTCCGTCCGGGGCGCGCCGGGCGGGCCGTCGCGCTTCACAGTGCAGCATGAGAGCCAACAGCCCTTGAATCTCTGGTTCGTTAGGCATGAGTTGGAGAAGTACTCGGGCAAGCCAGATAGCTTCTTCGGCGAGGCCGCGTCCGCGTTGATCGGCGCCAACTAAATCGTCCCAGCCAATTCCGAAAGTCGCATAAATCGCTTCGAGCACCGCATCCAGCCTTTGCGGCAGCTGGCTTTTTTCCGGCACTTCAAACCGAATGCCTCCATCCCGAATCTTGGTCTTTGCACGCACCAGACGCTGTCCCATAGTCTTGGGTGACACGAGGAAAGCGCCGCCAATGCGAACTGCATCGAGTCCCAGGACAGCTTGCAGCATGAGCGGCGTGTGCATAGTCGGATCGATTGAGGGATGCGCGCAGACGAATAGCAGTTTCAGGCGTTCGTCCGGATAGTCTGTTTCCATTGGTGTTTCCGATGTCTTTCGCCCAAAGAGCAGGAGGTCAGATTCGCTAGCTGACGCTACATCCTGATGACGAAAAAAGTCGATGAGCGAATGTCGTGCAGTAGTGAGTAACCAAGCTTCCGGATTCTGCGGCATGCCATCGCGTGGCCAGGTGGTCAATGCTTTCACTAATGCTTCACTCAAGGCGTCTTCGGCGCCCGCCAAATCGCGAGTGTGCACCGAAAGATAGGCGACCAGCCGCCCATAAGATTCGCGCGCGACCCTCTCGACCGTGCGACTAACGTCATCTTCAACTTCGCTCATTCCACGATCCGCTGCTTGGTTTTTGGGGCAAGCGGCCGCACTTCGACCGCGCCGTACGAGGCTGCCGGACAACGGGCTGCCCACTGCAATGCTTCGTCCAGGGAAGGCAATTCAAGAATGGTAAAACCTCCCAGCTGTTCTTTGGCGTCGGCATAAGGGCCATCCTGCACGCGCCGGTTTCCGTCGCGGATCCTGATCGTGGTTCCGGTTTCGGGCAGTTCGAGTGGATCGCCGCCTACGAAAATGCCCGCCTCTACGATGGCCTTGTGATAGGCACGCCAGGCGCCCGTGTAGGAATCATCACTCTTCCGGGAAGCGAAGGCCTCTTGCGATTCGTAGATCAAAAGTGCGAATTGCATCACGTGCTCCTTTAAGAATCAGTTTTGCACACCACCTAAACGTATGACGTGTGGACAGGGGGCATTTCGACAGACCATTTCGCAAAAATGCTGAGATGCAGTTTCTGGAAAACGACCGCCGCTCCGAAATCTTGGCCCAAACCAAATCCGACCGAATAGCAAAATGAAATAGATTGCGAATGATTTCGCTTTCATTCGTTCTCTTTCGTGTTGATGTATGATGGCGCGGAAGCTGGACGTCGAAGGACTCAAATCTTTTCATGCCGGAGCTCTCATGAATCGACGCACCTTACTCAAGCTCGCCACTGCAACAGGACTGACTCTTGGATTTGACAAGGCGACGGCTCAGTCGCCCACTCCCGAACACAACTGGGAAAACTTCGACTGGGGAGCGGGACCTGTCGTTCGTGATCGGCTGTATCAGGGGCCATTTCCGCAATATGGCTCGAATCCAGTCGTACCGGAGAGCGACGTCTGGATGGTGACGACACCTTCCAAAGACATCGTCAATAACTATGGGATGGGACTCATTGTCTATGCGTCCGACGACACTGGCCTGCTTCGCGTGCAGGGGCAGACTACTGAACAAACGCTAGAAGATTTGATCAAGCTGCCGTTCGCGCAAAAGATCTACATTCGTCCAAATTGGCGCGACGTGCAGAAGAAGCCGGGCCGGCTTGAATTCCCGGAGTGGTGGAAGATCACCTTCGATCTGGCGCGCCGTTATGACAAGCGGATTGGCTTTCGGGTCATGTTAGAGAATCCCGACACGCCTGAGCCAGGCATGCCGGACTTCCTGCTCGAAAAGGTTCCTTACGTAAAGCTTAAGGGCGAGTGGAAAGGCGACCAAGCCCAGATGCGCTATCGGAAGGACAATCGCGTGCCACGTTACGACCACCCGGCGTATCAGGCTGCATTCCGTGAGTTAAATGAGCTTCTTGCGGCAGAGCTGAACGGTCACCCGCAAGTCGAATTTGTGGACACGATTATGTACGGCTTCTGGGGCGAAGGACACACTTGGCCGTTTGAGGGCAATCCATTTCCAAGTAATTTAGCGGCGGAGCAGACATGGGCCGCGATGTTCGAACTGCAGTTGCAACAATGGACGAAGACTCCATTAGCGACCAACACCCAGCCCGACTTCAGTTCTGTTGGCAACGCGGAACTACTGGATCGCACCATCCGCAGCTGGAACTGGATCCGGACCGACACGATTTTCATTGAGAACACGCAGATAGAAGCGCTCAGCAATCGGCCTCCTTGGACCGCGGCAATCTGCGAGGTTGGTTTCAGCACGGGCGATCCCAAACAACTCCGTACCGATGAAGATGGCATCACCTACAACGAGCAAATCATTTTGCACGCGAAAGATGTGGGAGTGAACTATCTATCCCTGTGGAGCTGGCATAGTCAGTCTGCCGGAAATATTCTGAGTTACTACGATAAATATCCAGAGCCGATTGATCAGATAGCACGTCAGATCGGCTACCGCGTCCGCCCGTCCTTCCTATGGGCTTTCAAACGTGACGGAGCCCCCGGCTTGATTGTTGGTCTCGCCAACGATGGCATCGCCGGCGTGCCGGGGGTGCTGCGCTTGAGTGTTCTCGGCAATGGCGACAAGACTTGCGCTTCAGGATGCGTTGACGCCGGCTATCCCAAGCCGACGGGCATTCATCAGGCGATGTTGATGCTGCCTGCGGGAACTCAGTTGGAAGGCTTGCGACTGAAAGCCGAACTGGAAGTAAAAGGCGTGCGCTACCCAGTTCGTTGGGCGTGCAGGCAGAAAACCAACCCAGACGGGTCGCTCACCTTACGGCATAACTACAACCCGGACCAGCCGTTGGTATGAGCGCGAATGGGATCAAAGGATCCGAAAGCAAGCGCGTAAGCGGGAGGAGTGACCTCATGCAGAAATCGGATGTCAATCGGCGTGAATTTCTGAAAGTTGCGGCTGGCGCAGGAGCCGCATTCGCGATACCCACAACCGCAGAGGCGTCAACCAACCAGAGTGCTGTCTCCTCAAAGACGGTCGGAATTCAAATAGGCG
Source organism: Terriglobales bacterium (assembly GCA_036265385.1). Taxonomy (GTDB): domain Bacteria; phylum Acidobacteriota; class Terriglobia; order Terriglobales; family Acidobacteriaceae; genus DATAPD01. The sequence continues at coordinate 48,406 of DATAPD010000009.1, read as the reverse complement.
CTGTTTCCTTTGTGGATGAAGGCACAGAGAAAGTGCTGGACATCTTGCAGGAGCGGGCCTCTGTGAATACGCTCTTTCTTGCGGTCTTTACGTACGGTCGTGGCATTGCGGGCCGGCAAATTCCGGGCCAGCCGTTGCCTGACCATGGAAAACAAGAGTACGACTTGAATTTTCATGGCGGAAATTTCGCGATGCCGCATCCAGAGTTTTACAAGAACACGGTCCTGAAAGAGACGCGCGCGCCAGATCATGGAAATCTAGACATTCTCGCCGAGGTTCTACCAGCCGCGAAGAAGCGCAACATGAAAGTAATCTGCTGGCTCGAGGACGTGTTTCGTAGCGATCTGCCCAACATTCAGAAATTGCAGGAACGTGACTTACACGGGCGGAATGCTGAGACGCTGTGTGTCAACAACCCCGAGTATCGAAATTTCCTGACTGGTCTCGTCGAAGACTATACCCGCTCGTATGAAGTGGACGGAATCATGTGGGGATCGGAACGTCAGGGTGCGCTTTGCGACAGCCTGGGAGCAACCCACGACACACCGCCGGTCGATCCGGGCGAGGTAACGTGCTTCTGTGAATTCTGCCAGAGCAAAGCCAAGCAGCGCGGCATCAACGTGGAACGAGCTCGGGAAGGCTTTTTGGAGCTAGAAAAGTTTGTGCGAGCGTCGCGAAATGGAAAGCGACCAGTCGATGGCTACTACGTGCAATTCTGGCGAATCCTGTTGCGGTACCCGGAACTTGCAGCGTGGGAAATGCTCTGGACGGACAGCCTTCGTGAAACGTATGCGGCTATCTACAAGACAGTGAAGGCAGCCAATCCAAATGTTCCAGTGGGATGGCACATCTGGCATAACAACTCTTTTAACCCTATTTATCGCGCTGAGCAGGACCTACACGAGCTCTCGAACTACTCGGACTTCATTAAAATCGTGATGTACAACAATTGCGGCGGCGAGCGAATGTCACTTTACGTCAACAACATTGGATCGACGCTCTGCGGGGATCTCTCTAAGCAGAGCCTTCTGGATTTCGACTACGAGGTCATGAATTTCAAGGAAGGCAGCTACGAACAGATACCTCACACGGGACTTTCATCGGATTACGTATATCGGGAGACGAAGCGCGCGCTCGACGGAGTGGCCGGAACGAAGACGTTGATCTGGCCCGGCATCGATATCGACATTCCGACGGAAACGAAAAACGCCAGCAAGTGCACGCCACAAAGTGTGAAACATGCGGTCCAAGCTGCATTCCGGGCGGGTGCGCCGGGTCTTATCCTCTCACGAAAGTATTCAGAAATGAGACTGCCAAATTTGAGCGGAGCTGGCGAGGCCGTTCGCGAACTTGGATGACGGGCGGACATCCTTCCTCATTGAATGAGAATCGCCGGAGCCCACTTCAGAAAACCAGCTTATCTTTGAGTTCTGCTGGCACAGGTGAAGTCGCGGCGACTTTCTGCCCACCCGCATAGATTCGTTGTAATTTGTGCAGTTGAGTCAGATTGGCTAAACCGGTCGGAGTGATGTTCGTGCCAAAGAGACTGACAGTCTCGAGCTGATCGAGCGAGCGGATTGCTTGCAGAGTTGAGTCGGAGATTTTGGTGTGCATGAGACGCAGCGTCCGTACATGCTTCATGGCGGCGATAGCATTGGCGGATTTGTCGGTGATCCCAGTACTCGAAAAATCAGCCAGCACGATCCGCTCATTTACTGGGGCCAGTGCCGCTAATTCTGCATCTCCGAATTTCGGTCCCATCCATGCTGCATTGACTACCAGGTCTGCTGATCCTCGCGATTCATAATCGAGCACGTTCGGAAAACGCTTCTGAATTTCCGCCACCTGTTGGGCCAGGCTGCCCCGTTCCTTAGCAACCGCGTCCAGATCGATTTCCTTGAACGTCACTTCCGCAACGACTGGCGTTGATGTCGTCGGTACATCTTTGATCGCGTCCGCTGCGATTGTTCCGGATGCACCGGAAGCGATCCACATTTCAATCAACTTCACATCGGCCGCGGAGACTGGCCGCTTCTTGTCCGCTGGCATGAAGTCATCATCGGAGGAGGGGAGGGTAATGCGATGAAAGAGCTCGCTCGTCTTCGGATCTCCAGCTTTAATCACGGCGCCGTGCTTACCACCTCGCAGGGCGGCTTCGTAACTGTCCAGCCTGAGATTGGATTTGTGCTTACTCCGTCCATGGCACGTGACACATTGCCGTGAAAAGACGGGTTGAACGCGAGCACCATAAAAAGTGTTCGGGCCGCCATTGGGAGAGTTTGCCGGCGGATCACCTGAAGCTCCAACACCAAGAATTCCAGCCAGAGGTTCAGGCATGAATTCCGTTAGGTGAGCTTCTCCCTGGGAAAGTTGTCCCCCTCGGTAGCCTGTGAATGATACGAGCGCCACAGAAGCGACTAGCACGAATAAGTAAGACCGCCGAACTTGAGGGTTGGGGTGCTCGCGAAGAAACCAGCACGCCCAGGCAGCGCACGCAACGAAAGCTCCACCCCACATGTGTTGGGTAATTAGGGGACCCGAATACGCTCCACTGCGCCCAAGAGACCATCCGAGGTAGGCGGCGGCTATGGCAGCGCAGACTGCGAGCCCCAACAAAAAATCGACTGCTGGCAACAGATATGAGAAACGATTCCGGCCAGCAAATTCGAACAGTGGAACGATGATCAGAAGCGCGATTGGGAGGTGAACAGATAAAGGATGGAAACGCCCGACAAATTGCCATAGTTGCGCTCGCTCATTTCCGTCCGGCGGGGCGAAGAGCAAAAGGGCAAATAGCACCAAGATTGAAATGAGCGCGATTAGCCCAAAGCGCGAGCGGCCCGAAGCGCCGCGAACGAGCTCGATCATGTGAGGAGGGTTCTCCGCCTCGAACGGAGTTGTCGAAAGCTCACGCCACGACCTCCGCGACAACGCGCGCCGGTTTGACACTTGTGAGTTTCTGATCGAGTCCTTGAAACGAATAGTTCAGCCTGCGATGATCAAAGCCCAGCAGATAAAGCATGGTTGCGTGAAGGTCTCGAACTTCGACTGGATCTTTTACGATTTCGTAGCCCAGATCGTCGGTTTGGCCATGGGTCATCCCGGGCTTCACGCCCCCTCCGGCCATCCAGATCGTGAACGCACCCGGATGGTGGTCTCGACCCGTGAATTTGGTGACCTGCCCACTTCGATTCTCACGCATGGACGTGCGGCCGAATTCGCCGCCCCACACGATGAGCGTGTCATCGAGCATGCCGCGCTCTTTCAGATCGGACAGCAATGCGGCGATTGGTTGATCAACTTCCGCGCAACGCTTCACAAATCCGAAATTGAGAGAATCGCCAGCGTTCGATCCGTGACTGTCCCACCCCCAGTGATAAAGCTGAATGAACCTCACACCACGCTCAGCCAATCGTCGAGCGACAAGGCAATTGTTCGCGAAACTTCCTTCGCCTACTTTCGACCCATATCTTGCCCGGACCGCTTCCGGTTCTTTGTGGATATCCATCGCATCAGTCGCATCCATCTGCATGCGGAAAGACATCTCATACTGAGCGATGCGCGTCACCGTTTCGGGATTGCCGAATTCGGCATAATGCTGCTGATTAAGTTCATCGATCGCGTTCAGAACATTGCGACGCTCTGAGACACTCACGCCCTTCGGACTTTTCAGGTACAACACAGGCTCACCATGCGAGCGGCATTGCACTCCCTGGTAAACGCTGGGAAGAAATCCCGTTCCCCACAATTGCTTGCCGCCATCCGGAATATTGCCGCCAGAAATCAGCACGATGAATCCTGGCAGATTTTGGTTTTCGGTTCCCAATCCGTACACAACCCAAGAACCCAGTGATGGATAACCCAAACGTGCATTACCCGTTTGCACCAGCAATTGCGCCGGCGCATGGTTGAACTGGTCCGTTCGCATGGACTTGATGAAGCACAATTCGTCCAGATGCTTCTCAAGATGAGGCAGACGATCGGAGATCCAATGCCCGCTCTCACCGGTTTGGTGAAACGGATACTGCGGCCCCATCAGCTTCGGCACGCCGGTAATGAAAGCAAAACGCTTCCCAGCGAGCAAAGACTGCGGACAATCCTGACCATCCAGCTTAACCAACTCGGGCTTGTATTCGAAAAGCTCCAGCTGGCTGGGAGCTCCGGCCATGTGCAGGTAGATAACCCGCTTGGCGCGCGCGGCAAATTGTGGTGGTAAAGCCGAGAGTGGACTTCTTGGATCGCGCCTGAAATCAAGCCGCGGTTCTCCATCGATATCGCGCTCGACATTCGCTGCGGTGGCAGGCTGGAATGACACCATCGAGCCAAGGAACATCGAACCGAGACCGCCACCGAGCGTTTGCAGGAAGTGGCGTCGCGTTTGGGACTGCAACTGCGCGAATGTTTGCTCAGCACGGAGCCCACGATATGGATTGTTCTTATCGGCCATGATTAACGAGTTAATGCAGCGTCCAGATTCAGCAGAGCGTTTCCTACCGCCTTCAAAGCCTTCAAATTGTTTACTGAATTAAAAGAGGTCGTGCCAGACGCATCTCCGCTCTTCATACTCGCCAATTTTAATGTCGCTGGATGGTCCGAAGTTTTTGCGACCCTTTCAAACAGTTGGCGCAACACCGTCAATTCTCCCGGAGTCAGGTCACGCGACAACACCAATCGTCCTTCGTAACGAAGATAGTCATCCAACCCAGCGGAACCGTACCCTGCGTCCTGTTTGGACCCCGCATCCTTCAGCGTGCGGACGGCCAGCGCTTCTGCCGCTTCCTCGTAAACGACATCGTTCAAAGTAACGAGGGCCTGCAATGGTGTGTTCGTCGGAATTCGTCGTGGAAGGCTGGTGGCGCGGTCTGACGCATCGAAAATTAGAAAACTCGGATAGCCGCTGGTCCGTTTCACAAACGTATAGATCGCTCTTCGATAGCGATTCGGGCCAGTCGCATCAATCCACTTGTCCCCGTTGTACACCGAATTCCAGATGCCCGGGGGTTGTGGAGGCATGACGGGAGGACCGCCCATCGTACGATTCAGCAAGCCGCCCGCCACCAGCGCTTGATCGCGCACCATCTCGGCCGTCAATCTCTGCTGTGGACCGCGTACCAATAAACGATTGCGGGGATCCTTTGAGATGAGTTCTGGCGTACTCGCGGCAGTCTGGCGATAAGTCGCACTGGTTACGAGTTCGCGCAAAAGCGCCTTCATGTCCCAATGCAAATCATTTTGGAAATGCAAAGAGAGCCAATCGAGAAGCTCAGGGTGGCTGGGCCCCTCACCGACGCTGCCGAAATTCTCGAGTGTCTCGACAATGCCAGTTCCGAATAACTGCTCCCAGTACCGGTTCACCGCAACGCGAGCGGTCAGTGGCTGGCCGGGCGCAAAGAACCACTTGGCCAACGTGAGCCGATTTCGCGGAGCGCCATCCGGTATCTTCGGAAAGATCGCGGGCACATCGGGCTCGAGATCAGGGCCGATCTTGTTAAGGAAGTTCCCACGCTCAAACTCCAGCGTCGTTCGCCGCTCGAACGACTCTTCTTCGGACATCACCGGAACATTGACGCTCTGTATCTTCGATAAATGCGCTTCGATGTCCGTGAGCTGCTTGATTGCCTTTCCCCGGCTTGGATCTGCAAGGCGCGAGTCGAGTTGGCCATCCTCGCTGAGTGACAACCGCACACGTTTGATCGGCACCGGCTTGTAATCGATTTCTCGCACCTGCTTAAGATCAACTTGAATCCGCTGACCTTTCGCAAGTTTTAGCGGCTGAGCAAGAACAGCAACCGTCCATCGGGTCGAAAACAGCTTTGGATTGGCAGCAAATCCATCCACGACTTCTTTCTTCGCTACCGTTTTGTGCTTCGAATCGAAAGGCGGCGACACGGATCTCTCGAGATTTTCTTCCGAGTCGTGAATAAACGAACGAAGGGCGATTCTTTCCTTGCGGCCATCGGGCTCGAGTAGCCAGGCCTGCACCTTTTCAACCACGAACCCATCTTCTGGAGTGTGCCTCGCCTTTTCTGCATTTACCGGGGGCACCTCCACGCGAATTGCGCTAATCGTGGACAGATCGCTGCTGGCTACTAACTCATAGTAAGACTGGGGAGGAGTGTTTGGTTCCGCGAATGCTTCGCCGTCCGCGATGCGAAAAGTTTTGGCTGGCCCGCCACGCGCTCTGGCGATGGCCAATCTTCGCTTTACGCCATTGATCGTCTCCAGTTGATTCGAGACAGCCTCGGCTTTTTCTGCCGGGGTGCCCTTACCCTTCCGCAAGCTCCGAAGATATTCATAGTCGGCGGGCAATCGTTGCTCGAGCGCCGGGGCATCGTTGGCGGCTGCCGTCTGGATCGGCGCTTTCTTCCATTCGGCGCGTACAACCACCTCTCGATCGGCAGCTATCACCGAGCGCAAGAGACCGGTCGCTTCTTGTTGCATCTGTGCAGCTTCTGCATACTGAGCCTTGTTTTTCGGAACACGAAGATTGGGGAAATCGTCGTCCCTGTCCGCATCACGCGAAGTGTTGAAGAACGCGAGCGACTTGTAATAGTCCGCGTGCCGAATCGGATCGTACGGATGCGCATGACATTGCACACAGTTCATCGTCACGCCGTTCAAAACGGACCAGGTGGTCGCCACGCGATCCATGACGGCGACCAGTCGGAACTCTTCATCATCCGTGCCGCCTTCTTGGTTATTCGGCGTCTGTCGATGGAAGGACGTTGCGATCCGGTCTTCAAACGTTGGATTCGGCAACAGATCTCCCGCAAGCTGCGTGGTGACGAACTGGTCATAGGGAATGTTGCGGTTGAACGTATCGATCACCCAGTCGCGGTAAGCCCAAACTCCCAATCGAAGATTGTCCGCTTCGTACCCGTAGGAATCCGCATATCGAGCCAGATCGAGCCACATTGAAGCCCATCGCTCACCATAAGCTGGCGACGCCAGTAATCGGTCAACTTGCTTTTCATACGCGTTGGGAGAGTTATCTGCGAGAAACGCCGCCTGTTCCTCGGCAGTGGGTGGGAGTCCGGTAAGATCAAACGACACCCGCCGCAACAACTCGTTTCTGTCGGCCTCGCGAGAAGGCTGCAAGGAGTCGCGCTCTAATCTCGCGAGAACAAAACGATCGAGCGGCTGCTTTACCCAGTCTGCATTTTTTACTACTGGAAGCGCCTGGGATTTCGGTGGGACAAATGCCCAATGGTCCGACCACTGCGCTCCCTCCTTGATCCACTGCCGAAGAAGTTCAATCTGCTGGGGCTGCAGCGGCGGCGCATGATATGGCATACGCACATCTGGGTCTTTTGAGCTAACGCGCGCAATCAACTCAGAGGCACCAGGATCTCCTGGCACGATCGTTGACTTGCCAGACTTTCCTTTACCGAGAGCCTCTTCCCTGAAGATGAAGGAAACGTCACTCTTCTGCCGCACCCCACCGTGGCAAGATGTGCAGTTCGCGTTCAGGATCGGACGAATATCACGACTGAAATCGATACGCTGATGCGATGACCAGGAGAGCATCGAACGCCCTTTTTGTGTAGCCAGTAAGCCGACACCAATGAGGACCGCACTCAAGGCTAGAACGAGAATGGTCTTGGTGGCGGTAATACGAGAGTTAATGGCCATCGGGACGGTCTAAAAACTTTCTGGAGCGTGTCGAAAACCCGTGAAGGGCTGAATTCGTAAGGTTTTTCCCCTCATCTATTGCGTTGCTGAGGTGGAATGGTAGCGACTCCGAACTTTCGGTGTCAACGGTTTGCGGGGAGCGTTTCGAATCAAGACCGCAAGCGCCAACACTCAACAAAATCGCTTTACTACTTTGCTAATCCAATCGAGTTCCCAGTGCTAAACTCTCGCCTGATAAGGGCGGGTTGTCGATTCGCCGCTTCCCAAGTATTCAGTCTGAGAAGGATTGCACTGGAGGGCGACCGTGAGTTCCACTACGGCTTTCTGCAAAACAGAATCAAAGCGGCTTTATGAGAGGACAAAAGGCGTCCTTATCGAAGGAGGAAGTTCGCCCTCGCGGGGCCCTGCGAACTATGGCGAATATCCCATATTCATGCAACGCGGTAAGGGATCTCGACTTTATGACGTCGATGGGAACGAATACATCGATTGGATGATGGCATTCGGAGCACTTCCTCTTGGACACGCGGACCCCGACGTTGCTGCGGCAATCGCTGAAGGAGCGTCCACCGGCGCCCATTTCGCGACGGCTACCGAGATCGAAATCGAAGTGGCCCAGATGCTGCAGGAGGTAGTTCCAAATGCCGAAGTCGTCCGTTTCGCGAATACAGGGACGGAAGCCATCATGGCTCTCATTCGGCTATGCCGAGGGTACACCGGTCGACCAAAGATCTTGAAATTCGAAGGGCACTATCACGGGTGGTACGACGACGTTTTAGTCGCGTCGAATCCCACGTTGCCAGGTGCGATTGGTCTGCGGAGCGATCCGGTGCCGATGGCCGATAGCTCGGGCCTCAATCGCCACGCACTTGATGACACCATCGTTGTGCCATGGAATGATTTCCCATCGCTCGAACGCGCTGTTCAAAATCATCCCGGTCAGATTGCAGCCATCATCACCGAAGGGGTGATGGCCAACATGGGAGTCATTCCACCGGAAGAAGGTTATCTGGCTGCTCTGGAGAGACTTGCTCGCCAGAACGGAATCCTGTTCGTACTCGATGAAACTGTAACCGGTTTTCGAATTGCTCCAGGCGGATGCCAGGAATACTACGGTCTTGCTCCCGATCTCGTCTCATTTGGTAAAGCACTCGGGTGCGGTCTGCCGGTAGCTGCGTTCGCGGGGCGCGAGGCCGTCATGTCTGCGCTGAGTAGTGGAGGCGTGCTGCATTACGGGACACACAACGCCTCACGTATCGGGCTTCACGCCGCGCGAGCCAGCCTGCGCAAACTCACGGCCAACGATGGCATCGCCTTTCGCCATATCTGGGAGCTTTCCGAATTGCTGGCGTCTGGAATCTCCGAGATCTTCCAAAGAAAGGGAATTGCCGCGATCGTGCAAAGGGTCGGCCCGATGTTCCAGATCATGTTCACGGAAAAGAATGGCATCCGGGATTATCGGGAGTACTGTCAGTACGTGGATCGTAAGAAATATCAGCGATTTGCTCTACAGCTTTTCGAGCGCGGCATCTATATGAGCCCGGCCGCAACTCTGCACTCCATTGTCACAACGGCCCACACTGCCGATGATGTTTCTGCAACACTGATCGCAATGGAACGTGTTCTGGATAACATGGATTAGACTCTCTTTTCTGTGAGATCCGACGGATGACGCCAAAGAACATTGCGCACTTCACGGAGCAACTGCTTTCACTAGAGACAAAAGTTGCGATCGTAACGGGAGCAGCTTCCGGCATCGGGCGGGAGATCGCAGTACGCTTGGCTGAAGTTGGTGCGCGTGTGGCGGTGTTAGACAAAAACGCCGACGGTGCCATTCAGACCGTCGAAAAGATCACCCGATCTGGAGGGATCGGGATCGCTGTTCCTTGTGATCTGCGTTCGAGCTCCGAGTGCAAGAGAGCTGTTACGCAGGTCATCGAGAAGTTCGGAACGGTCGATATTCTTTGTAACAACGCGGGTATCGTCGTGCGTAAGGATGTGGCATCGCTGGAAGAAGCGGAGTGGGATGTGGTGATCGATGTGACGTTGAAAAGTGCTTATCTGATGTCGCATGAGGTCATACCACACATGATTCGTCAAAAAAGTGGAGTCATCATCAACACCGGTTCCGGATGGTCGCTGAAAGGCGGCGAGAAAGCTGCAGCTTACTGCGCCGCAAAGGCTGGCTTGCTAAATCTCACGCGGGCAATGGCGATCGACTACGGGAAAAGCAACATTCGCGTGAATTGTGTATGCCCCGGAGATGTGGATACCCCTATGCTTGCCAGCGAGTGCCAGCAACTTGGTGCCGATTCCTCTCAATTCATGAAGGAGGCGGCCCAACGCCCGCTGAATCGGGTCGGCTCACCTGAAGATATCGCGAATGCCGTCCTGTTTTTTGCCAGCGATATGGCAAAGTGGGTCACGGGAACCCACCTTGTTGTCGATGGCGGGGGCCTGGCGTAAGTCCCTTTCCTGAACGTTTGCTGTCCGACATCCGGCCCCGGGATCTCTAAAATTTTTGCTCTGTCCTGCCCCCCGCAGCCTGCCCTTCCGGTGTAATCTCAATGCAAGCTCTCGCTTAAAATGACCCTACTTTCTAGACAGGCGGAGGTTCCTATGGCCGAGGCCTGGGAACAGTGGCACGGGGAAATCATCGATGGACAGTATCGGCTGCGCCAATTCCTTGGCGGTTCCGACCACAGTGCCGTGTTTGTCGCGGAGCGTACCTCGAACAACGAACGTGTCGCTCTGAAATTTATCCCTGCGCATCCGGCCACCGCCAAGCGAGACCACGCTCGATATGATCAAGCTTCAAAACTGAGTCACCCGAATCTTTTGAAATTTCTCGGCAGTGGCCGATCTCAACTTGGGAATTCGTCTTTTTTGTACGTGGTCAGCGAATTGGCGGATGAGAGCCTCTCCCAGATTGTTCCCCAGCGGGCCTTAACGCCGAAAGAAGCGGGAGATATGTTGCGCCCTTTGCTGAGCGCACTCTCCTACCTTCACCAGAATGGTTACGCTCACGGTCACATCGTCCCCGCGAACATCATGGCAGTGCGTGATCAGCTGAAGCTCTCCAGCGATACGGTCAGCCCTGTCGGTGGGGCGACTAATTCGGCCACTAACGAATTACCCGAAGGCGAGCGCGCCGGAATATCGAAAGCTGCTGACGTTTGGTCCCTTGGAGCAACCTTGGTGGAAGTTCTTACGCAACGGCGCGCAGCATGGGAGGAAACTGCTCACGGTGAACCGTTGCTGCGCGAAAAATTGCCTGAGCCCTTTCGCGAAATTGCGCGGCGAGCGCTTCACCGAAATCCGCAGCGCCGTCCGTCGGTCGCGGAAATTCAAGATCTCCTCGCACCGTCACCCCGTAAACCGGGTCAACCGGTTGTGCCCCCCCAAGAGCCATTGGGCTCCAGACGTGGACTCGTAATCGGTATTACTGCTGCAGTCGTATTGGTTGCACTTATCGGCTGGACGAAACTTTCGTCGCGGGCTCCTCAACCCCAGGCAACTTCTGTTGCGCCAGGACTGGCGAATGCCTCATCTCCGCAGAAGGACATTCCGAAGCCACCGGCGAAAACCGAGACTCACGCTGTCTCCCCAGCACAGGCGGCGAAAGCTCAAACGCCCAGAACGTTGCCGGAACCGCAGCCCGAAACAGCCCCGGCAGCGACCCCATCGACTACGCGAACAACGCCGCCCCCAGCGAATGCTGCACCCGCCCAGGGAACGTCTACGAAAGGCGCCGTCGCGCACCAGGTGCTTCCAGACGTGCCGAGGTCAGCACGCAACACCATAACGGGCAGAGTTCGAGTTACCGTAAGAATCTCTGTCGACGCAAAAGGGAACGTCACAGACGTGAGCCTGGAATCCCCTGGGCCCAGCAAGTACTTCGCACGACTCGCCTCCGAAGCGTCGCGTCAATGGAAGTTCACGCCGCCTCAGGCAAATGGTCATGATGTGGCAAGCGTGTGGCTATTGCGTTACGGCTTCGGACAAACCGATACGATCGTCAGCCCCACGCAGCTGAAGCCCTGACACGAATCACTCTCCCGCGAACCTCTAAGTTCAGAGTTCTGCCACTGACGGTGCTCGTGCAACCTGTTAGGATTTCCTGTCCCTATGACCAAGCACCTCAAGCAAAACGATCGTCTGCGCAAGTTAGTGGAGTCGTTCCCAAAAGTCACAATTACTATGTTGGGGGACCTCGTCGTGGACGAATTTGTTTTCGGCGAGATCTCGCGTGTGTCGCGTGAGGCGCCTGTTCTTATCCTGAAACACCGGGATCGCACGATGGTGCCCGGAGGCGGGGCTAACGCAGTTTGCAATCTCGCAGATCTCGGGGTGAATGTCCTTCCAGTCGGTGCTGTGGGAGACGATGAGGCAGGCAGATTCCTCATCAAAACATTTCGTCACAAGCACATTCCAGTGAGTGGAGTGCTGAAGGATCGAAACTATTCCACGGTAACCAAGACTCGCATCCTGGCCGGGATGACACACACCTCCCGTCAACAGGTGGTCCGGGTTGACCGGGAGCCTGAAAGCGAGCCAAATCGTCATCTGACGCGCGAACTGATTCTTGCAGCGCGACAGTACGTGCGCGCTTCAGATGCGCTGCTCGTCTCTGACTATAGTTATGGTTCGGCGACTCCCGTAATTCTGAACGCACTTCGAGACAAAGGCCGCCTTTCCCGCATACCCGTCACGCTTGACTCTCGATACCGCATGCTGCATTTTTCGGGCGCGACCGCCGCGACCCCTAACGAACCCGAGGTGGAATCGATTCTCGGTATGCGTATCGGAAATGACTGGAACAGACTGGTCGCAGCCGGCGATCAACTTATGGCACGAATGAAGCTGCAGTCGCTACTCATCACTCGTGGAAAAGATGGAATGGTAGCGTTTTCACGTCGCCATCGCCCGGTCGACATACCCATCTTCGGCTCTGACGAGGTAGCTGACGTAACCGGTGCCGGAGACACAGTGATCGCCACCTTTACGGCTGCGCTCGCTTGCGGAGCCAGCACGGAAGAGGCTGCGCATCTCGCCAACTATGCTGGTGGTATCGTGGTTATGAAGCGCGGCACGGCAACTGTAAGTCAGCCCGAGTTACTGGAAGCGCTCGATAAAGCTCCGCCATCCACGAGATCTCATTGAACGATACCCTGAATAAAATTGTCACGCGCGATCAGTTGCGCGCTCGTGTAGAAGAATGGCGGAAAGGGGACAACCGTATAATTTTGGCGAACGGCTGCTTCGACCTGTTGCATGTCGGGCACGTTCGCTACCTGCAAGCTGCGAAACAGCTGGGTGGAAAACTCATTGTCGCCGTGAATTCCGATGCGAGCGTCCGAGCCCTTAAGGGAGACGGTCGGCCGGTCATGCCGGATCACGAACGGGCAGAAATTCTCGCTGCTCTCGAGCCAGTCGATTCAGTGGTGATTTTTTCCGAACCGGATGTCCGGGCGTTACTGAATGAAGTTCGGCCGGATATTCAGGCGAAAGGGACTGATTACACTCCGGAGTCCGTACCAGAAAGAGACGTCGTTATTAGCTACGGAGGACGCGTCGCAATCGTGGGCGATCAAAAAGACCATTCTGCAACTGAAATCATCCACAATCTCAATTCACGGAAGTCATGAGCAGCGCGACCGCCACCTTGTCAACTCAGTCCAAATCCATACCCACGCTAGAGCGGATATTGATCGTACGACTGAGCGCCATGGGCGATATCATTCATGCGCTACCGGCGGTGACTGCCCTCCGCAATACCTACCCCGATGCCACGATCGGATGGCTGATTGAAGAACGCTGGTCCGAACTTCTCTGCACGCTCCGAACACCTCGTTCCGGCCCGCGTTCGGTTGAACGCCCGCTGGTGGACCGCGTTCACGCTGTCGACACAAAGAGCTGGCGTTCTTCTCCGCTTTCGGCAAATACAATCGGTCACATCCTCGTCGGAGTGAGCCAATTGCGCGCTCCGCGTTATGAGGTTGCAATCGATCTCCAAGGCGCAGTTCGAAGCGCCATAATGGCGATATTGTCCAAAGCCGACGTCGTCTACGGAGAAGCACAGCCTCGAGAGAACGCGGCCAGCATCTGGTATTCGCGCCAAGTGATCGTCAACGGAACGCACGTCATCGAGCAGAACATGTCGATGGTGGAAGCCGTCGTACGGACTTATCTTGACCTTCCCGCCGTTGAATTTCCGCGTGACCAAACAGCCGAGGCGCACATAGATCAATTACTACATTCCGCAAACGCTTCCACTTTTGCGATCCTCAACCCGGGAGCGGGTTGGGGCGCTAAGCAATGGCCTCCAGAGCGGTATGGCGAAGTGGCGATGGCGCTCGCGACACAAGGAGTGATGTCATTCATTAACTTTGGACCTGGCGAGGAAACTCTGGCGCATGCAGCGGAGTCTTCGAGTCGAGGAACCGCCAAGACGGTGTGCTGTTCGATTGCGGAACTGATTGCCCTCACTCGACGCGCAAGCCTCTTCATCGGCGGTGATACTGGTCCGATGCATCTCGCAGCGGCATTGCGGATCCCGGTGGTGGGTATTTTTGGACCGACCAATCCTGCGCGGAATGGTCCGTTCAGAACTCCCAGCATAATTCTGCGCAGTCCAGAAAGTGTCACGACACATCGTCGTCATACACAGCCGGATGAGGGTTTATTAGCGATTCAGCCAGCGCAAGTTGTGGAGGCAGCGCTGGAACTCTTGGAGAACAGTCGTGGCTAGCGCGATCACCACTTCCGCGCCTACCGGGTGGGCTCAGATTGCGCGTCGTATCCGTGTTCCTCTTGGCTTTTTGTTCGCGGTCTTTTACTTCTGGATGGCCAAGCCGACGTGGACTTCACTTGGCATTGGTCTCTGTGTAGCGATTCCAGGGCTTCTCATACGCGCTTTGGCATCCGGTCACGTCAAAAAAAACGAGGAACTCACGACGTCCGGGCCCTATGCATACACGCGAAATCCGCTTTACCTGGGATCGTTTATCCTCGCGCTCGGGTTTGCAGTTGCTGCGCGCAGTGTCTGGGTCGGCATCGTGATGGTCCTTTTTATTGCCGCGATTTACTTTCCGGTGATTCTCTCCGAGGAAGCGTTCTTGCGGTCGCAGTTCGCGGAATTCGATGACTATGCGCGACGCGTGCCGCGCCTGATTCCGTATCGCATTCCACGCCCAGAAGCGCGATCTCCCGAAGACAGTTTTTCCTGGGTGCTCTATCAAAAGCACCGGGAATACAATGCTGTACTCGGAATCCTCGGCATGCTCGCGGCCTTGATTGCCAAAATGTGGCTGATTAATCGTTAGCCGTGCTCGTTCCTATTTCTTCGCCAGCAAATCTTTCGCGTGGCTTAGTTCGGGTCGGGTCGACGCTGATCCTTCGCACGATTTCAGGAGCTGCGCATAAAACGAATTTGCCTGCGTGCTATCTCCTGACGCTTCGGCAGCCTGTGCCGCTCCATACAAGCCGTCAAAACGATTCGGATTGAATTCCAACGCGAGTTCGTATTCAACCAGGGCCGCCTTTGGCTGCTTCGCATCCATCATCATGTCGGCCAGCATTTCGCGTGCTGGCATTGACGTTTGCTCGGCGCCCATCGCATCCTCTTCGTCCGCAATCTTGCGCATTTGCGCGGTCGCTTCATCATGTTTACCTTCCGCATGGGCCAACCACGCTTCGGCTTCGCCGCGGATCATCGCGATCCAGTCGCCGGCATATTTCTTGCCATCGGACTTGAAGCCACTCTCGATCTTCTTCAGTTCCCCAATGTCCGATTTGGCTTGATCAAGCTTGCCCGTCCGTGCGGCTCCAATTGCCCGTGCCCAATAGGTGATCGCATTGTCTGCTTTTCCTGCGCCTTCGACAGGCTTCAATGAAGCCGCATCTTCCCAATGATGCATCTCCATGGCGTACATCGCGGGATACTTCGCCAAGGCGAACGCATGCAGATCGTTGTCCGCACCTTCCATTTTCATGGACGGCATTGTTTTCACTTCTTCCATTACCTTGAGAGCCTCTCCTTCTTTCCCGCTCTGCAAGTAGGCATAGACCAGGTAATCCATCGCGTGAAACTGGTGGCCTTCACCGCCCATGTGCATGGCAGCGGTCTTGCGGGTTGCGGCGATGGAGGCCAGGTTTGAATTGATATCGTCAGGCCAAAGACCCACTCGGGCAAAGATGTGGGAAGGCATATGGAGCGCATGCGGTGCTGCAGGTGCAATCTGCGCGTAACGGCGCGCGGCCGGTAATCCCATCTGAGCAAGTTGTGGCTTGTCGTAACTGTGAATCAAATAATGCGCAATGCCAGGATGATTCGGCTCTGCTGCGAACACCTTTTCGAGTACTGCCGCGGCCTTCTTCCGGTCGGCGAACGTTGTATCGTTTTCTGGTTCTGCAGCGAGCAAGGACAATCCATAGAAAGCAGCCGCCTCATGGTCGTCTCGATACTGAGCGTAAACCTTCTCCATTGCTTCTGAATAAGCGCGCGTGCGCTGCTCGTGAGACTTGCTCGGGCTCTCGTAAAAGTCCCCCAGAGCCGTTACATAATCCTGCTCGCGTCTTGTCGCTGGCTTGAGCGACTTCGCCTTCGCGATATCTTCTGCGCCCTGTTTCAGCGTGGCTGCTTTTGGAGTGTCCCAAAGTTGGTGCCAAAGGCTCATCGCGTGTCCCCAGTAGGCCATGGCACACTTGGGGTCAGCTTTCTCGATCTCTTCGAAAGCTTTTCGCGCTTCCTCGTACCAGAACGAATGAAGCAGTGCCACTCCCTTTTCGAATGATTTTTGAGAGGTGGCTTCACAGGACACTGGGAAGTGCACGCTCCCCAGCTGTTCGGCTGTCAATTCTTCGTGATGATGGCCCTCGTCAGCAAGCGCGAAGGGAGATATCCGCAGACAAACGAACGCCAGCAACAAGAGCAATGCCAGATTTTTCATAGAGGTTTACCCGCCGGAAAGTCTAGTGCCCGCGACAATGTGCGGTCAAACGCGTTTGGAAGAAGAGGTAGGAACGAACGATGGATTAGCTCAGTTGCTTTGCGTCGCGCCGAATCAAGAACTCTTTTTGTTGGTTGCGCAGCTCGGGCCCGTCTGGATTTTCCCGCACGCAAGCGCTGAAGTTTCGAAAACTCGTTCGTGGCGGAATTCCGGCTTGTGGTAGGGCTTCTTGGATTTCTTATCCACCGACTCACGATTGTTTCCAGACACCCGAATGTCTTGTGCCATGAACGGACCTTTTGTTGGAATGAACTAAGGGCGTTTTCGACGAACGCCTCCCAGCAGTGTACCCGATTATCACACAAGAAATGCGAGTACGTTGGTTGAAACACCACTAGATGTTTTCTAGGCCGGAACTCCCGCTCATTGCAATCGAAAGCGTTCGTTCATCAATCGCTGCAGCCGAGGTTTGTAAATGAGATCGTAAGCAAGTTCCTTGTCAGGGAACATGGTCAAGGCAGCTCTCTTCGCGTTCGCGGCCATCTCTGATGCTTCTTCAACTGTGAGGTCGGGATCCTGGCTGATGACCGACATCACCATGCTCATCATCATTTGCAGGCGGCGAATCTTACGTGCTTCCTCTTCTCTTTCGCTGATCTCACTTCGTTCTTGTCTCTCGCCGATCTGACCATGCGATTCGCGTTCGTTTGGCGACGCCTGATTCTGGTCCGCCCATCCCGATAACCCCATGCGGCCTCCTGGATCCCCGACGCCACTCGGCGATCACGTGCCAATTAGATGACCTAAGCGCGGTGCACGTTGCGCTTGTGATCTTGGCATTCTGCTTCCAATACGATGCTTGGGCAACTACCGGCAGGACAATGGCTACTCGTTATACTTCCTACCAACTCCGCGGAGGACATCCAGGTCCATGCAACTGCGGGCCTCAGCCCAGCGGGTTTACAATCAAGTTGGAACAAGAAAGTGGAGCGCCGCTTTTGCTCCCACCTTATCCGGAGGAGATCATGCCTGAGCAGGCCAATACACCGAATCCGAACGAAAAGCTGGTGAAGGTTTTCGACTCGGAGCAGGAAACTGAAGTGATGGTCGTAAAGGGCTTGCTGGAGTCTGCTGGGATTGAATCCGACATGACCTCCGTTGATGCCGTTCAGGACCTGTTTCCAGGTGTGGGGGGAACGGTACTTCTCGTCCGAGAAGAGGACGCTGCTGAGGCTCAACGCATCATCGAAGCCAATCGGAACGCGCCCATTGACGACGAGACCGCCGAGATCAGTGGAGAGCCGGGAACGATGTAAGGATGCTTTGCCCGTCAAGGTAAAAGGTCAGAGTGCCCGTAAGGTCCGTTCGATAAGTGATCACGTGCGATGCCGCCAGTCGCGCGAGCACCTCCCTTCTAGGATGCCCGTAAGTATTCCGAAACCCCGCCGAAATAAATGCATATTGGGGCTGTACTGCTTTGAGTAATTCGGGGATCGTGGAACTGGCACTGCCGTGGTGAGCTACTTTCAAGACTGATGCCCTGGCATCTTCCAGAGCGATGCGCTGTTCCACCTGATGTTCGGCATCTCCTTCCATCAGAATTGAGGTATCGCCGATCGAGAGCCTCATTACCAGTGAATCATCATTTGCGCGCCACGAATGCGTTGCAGCATCGCGTTGCGGGGCAAAAATTCGAACCCGTGTACGCGACCCGAACTGGAATTCATCTCCGGCAGTGCGAAGGATGATCTGCATTTTCAATTTATGGGCGATCTCGAGAAGTTCTCGAAGATCATTGCTCCCTGTATCAATGCCGAGCCAAAGTTCGCGAGGCTTGAAATTCTGAAGGATCGCGATCATGCCTCCGATGTGATCGGCATGAGCATGTGTAATCGCCACTGCATCAAGCTGATGAATGTGTCTGGACCATAGGTAAGCCGAGACAACTTGCTCTCCAATGTCGAACGACGAATGCATCCAGTGAGGCAATCCTCCGGCATCGATCAGCAGCGTTTTGCCTTCCGGCGAAACGATCAGAGTGGCATCACCTTGCCCAACGTCGATGGCAGTGACTTCGAGAAACCCTTGACGCAAATCGGGCCGCGGAGGAATGAGAGTAATCGCGAGCGCTGAGGTAACGAGCGCCAGGAGTCCGATTGCCGCCTGCCACTTGCTTCTTCGAGCCGTCCAGGCAGCGACAACAATCGCAAGACACTCGCCGAACACCACGACACTGCGGGGGAGTGGCGACGCGAACATCCGTCAGGTGTGTCCCGCCCAGCAGAGTTACCGAACCGATAATGCCGCGAAGTGCCGCGCCGGCGATCCATGCAAAGGGTTGCGCCACGTGTGCCGAGATGTAACTCAATCCGATAGCGACAGCCGCGAAAGGGGTGAGAACGCTTGTGAGTGGAATAACCGCCATGTTTGCGGGCAGTCCCATTGAAGTTGCCCGATGGAAATACAAGGCCATCGGAAGAGCCAGCCCTGCTTGCATGAGTGCGGAAATGAAGAACAACTCCGCGGCCATTAGGCTGGCGCGAAGGGCCCAAACCAGGCTGGGTAGCGCATAACGGCCACTGGGCCTTGTTCGGAAACGCGAAGCGATCAGCCGAAGATCTAAGCGCAGTTGCGCGACTCTAGGCGGAAGTTGCGCATCGTAACGCACTGCTTCGAGTGCCCGAAGTCCACGTGCAAAAGGTTGCGAGCTGCGTTCGATCGTAGGAATACCGATCCCAGCGATAATCAAAACTGCGAGAAACGTTAGTTGAAAGCTCGGTGAAAAGAGGGCAGCGGGATCAATGACGAGCAAGCCGAAACCTGCCACCCCGATTGCATTCAGCACGCTGCGTTCGCGATAAAAGAATCGAGCTGCTAAATACAACACAAGCATTAGTGTTGCGCGCCATATTGGCGCTCCGGCATCGGTCAAGAATGCATAAGCTACTGCGACCAGAATCGCTACGGCATTGATTGTCAACTCTTGCACTCGAAGACGCCGCAATCCCCAAAAGATTGTGGCCACCAGAATGCCGAGATTCATTCCCGAGACAACCAGGATGTGATACGTGCCAGAACGCTGAAAGTCGACGCGAGTCTCTGGATCAATGAAAGCGTCTTCGCCGATGATCATGGCGTCGATCAATGCGGCTTGAGGTGGCGGCCAGAGTTGGTGCACATGTTCCAACACGCTAAACCGGGTGCGGATCCGAAGCCTCTCAATCCTGCTCCCGGCAAATCCCGGCAAGATCTCGACACTATCTGCCTTCGCCGCACCAAGTGCGACTATGCCCTCTGAGTGCAGATACCCTTCAAAGTCGAAGGCGCCCGGGTTGCGGAAGTTGTGAGGAGGATGAAGCTTGGCCGTGACGCGAAGGTGCGTCCCATACTCCAGGTGCGGTCCGCTGCTCGTCGTTGTATAGAGATTCAATCTGATTCGCGATTGAATCTGGCGAACGGTGTCACCGTTTCGCACTGTCTCGGTTTCGAGCACCAGCAATCTCTCATCTTGGCTGACACTCGAACTTATGGCAGCGCTGAATTTTCCTGGATCAACCACGTGAGCAGTTAGTTCCAGTTCACGGCCGTCGGCGTACGCCAAAATTGAGCAGTCTGGAATGTCCGGGGGGCGCAGCTGGATGTTCAACACGCCAAGAAACGCGATTGCGAAAAGCGCGATCGTTCTCGGAAGCCAGACTCGAGATATGCCTAGATAAAGGCCAGCCGCTGCGAACACGCTTGCCGCAAGTATCCACCACGATGCTGGACGCCAGACATAGGAACTGATCGCGATACCCAAGGCAAATGCCGCGGCACAATACAACATTGGCGAACGCGGATGCTGGACTTTGTCATAGGTTGCTGGTGTGAGAGGAGCGGGCACCGGCGTGGTATCTCAAGAGAACTCAACAGCGCAACAGCGAACGTCCAGAATCACTGGACAAGGTGCAACACGGTCTCGATGTGATAGGTCTGCGGAAAGAGATCGACGAGATGAGCTTCCTCGATTCGGTATCCGGCAGCAATCATCGGAAGCAGGTCTCTCGCAAGCGTCGAGGGATCGCACGAAACATATGTGATGCGGGGTGATCGCCATTGTGCCAGTTGTTGCGATACTTTCCATCCCAATCCGTTTCGCGGCGGGTCTACGATGATCAACTCCGGAGGAGCTTTTCGCACGGCCTGTTCTAGAAACCGCTCTGTCGTCGAGCGCACTGTTTTTACGTTCTCAGGAGCATTGTGGAGGAGGTCACCGTGAGAAATCGGTGACGACTCAACGGCGCGAATGTGACGGAATGAACGTGCGAGCGGCACGGTGAAAAGGCCTACGCCGGCATAGAGATCGATCGCAGTGTCGCCCGTGCGATTATGCGTGACAATCTTCAACAATTCATCGATTTGATAGCGATTGATCTGGAAGAAAGCCCCTGCGCTTATGCGATAAGAATTTTTTCCAGCCTGATACGCAAAACGGTCGTTTCCCACCGAGAATAGAGGTTTCGAAGCTCCGTCATAGCTGCTTCCATCGAGCCCGCGACGCGGAAACGCGACCACTCCCATCGTTCCCGGTATGGCCGCATGCAATTTTTCAGTGCATGCTTGAGCTGCTTTTTGATCCGTATCTGCAGTGCAGGTGAGTTCGATCAGGAGCCGGTCATCCTCCGCATTCGCAAAAAATTCAGCTTCGGTGATTCCCGTCGGTATCGGGTTTTCCTTACAGAACAAGCGCAGGTCAGACAAAGCACGGTTGATCAATGGCGAGCTGATGGGGCATCGCTCGATGTCCAACACATCATGTGTGGCCAGACGGTAGTACCCGATCGTGACTTCACCCTTACTACGGATTTGAAAGCGGGAGCGGTTCCGATATTCCCAGGGCGGCGAGCCGTGAACCGCTATTTCGCGGGGTAAATCGACCTTTGCAAGCCTCAGAAAATTTTCCCGCAGTATTTCAGCTTTGAGGGCTATCTGCGATTCGTAAGAAATGTGCTGGTAGTGGCATCCGCCGCACCGGGTGAAGTATTCGCAATCGGGATTGATACGGGCTGTGGCAGCGGTGATTACATTGTCTATCGTTGCTCTGGCGAAGCCCGGCTTCTGCTCGGTGAGTGTCGCCTCTACGACATCACCCGGAACGGTAAACGGAACAAACACAGCCTTGCCGCGTCCCTGCTCGTCCGAAGGCAAACGCGCAAGCCCGTCGCCGCCATAAATCAGCTTGTCGATGCTTAGTCGCAAGAAGTGATTCTAGAAGATATCGAAGTCTTCAGTCAGAGTCAGACCAGGAATACAAACTTCTCGGAAACGATTGAATAACAATTTGCACCATCTCCGAGAGCGATATTGATCGCGGTGAGGGATGAAGTGGCTAAAGTAATTGAGTTCTATATTCCAATTAATTTTCGAAGAAAGGCCAGCGCGCCGCCCCCACCGCAGGTTGGAAGAGTCATCGAGTTTCGCCTTCCTGAGAAGAAGCCGGCATAGATCGCCAATCGAAGCATTCACATATAAAACAAGCTGAGCCTGGGTAACCCATATCGTTCCAGCAGCCGTTTGTAGGTGTATTGTTTAAGCAGTTGTTCGAGCTGTGCGGCGGGCATCTTGCTGCGATAGGGTGCGAGTTCACGATCAGCTTGTGTCCGCACTGATAGCACTTCGCTATCAGGCGCAACTGCGGACAGTATTGAAAATAGCTTTTCTTCCAGCAGGGTTAACTGGCGCTCGAGATCTTCCATTCGCATGCTTTTGGGCGGAATTTTTGCTTCAGTTTCGCTCGTCATCCCTTCCAGTTGTTTCGAGAGCCGCTCGAGCGTTTCCGCAATGTCTTTCGCGACCGATCCAGCAGAGATCCCGGTGCGTTCCGGCAGGTTGGCAGCTTTCAGAATGGCAACATTCTTGCGCAGAAAAGATGCGACCGTAGCTGGTTCGAATCCAGTAGTCTCGATACCGCGTGTCTCCGACTCTTCACGACTGGCGCCAACAGCCGCTTCTTTCATTTCTTCAGTAGCCGCGAGTACTGCTTGCGCACAATAGGCAAGACTGTTGATCTTCTGCGATCGCGTTGGCCTTTGCTCATACTTATCGAAGGCATCATCGATACCGCGCAACACAGCCTGCAGCGGGACACCGGCATCTTTCCATGTTTCGATGAGGGCCCAATCCAGTGTTGAAAGCAGAAGCGTCGCTCCGCGGCGCCGATGATAATGCTCTTCGATTTCTGTGAAGTAATTAAAGTAATTTTCCACGACAGCGTTCAACGCGCGGCTCGGGGCTTGCCGGCTGGTCTGGCGATTGGATCGGCTTCAGTTAGGTCCTTGCTCTTGTTCGCTTTCACTTGCTTGTCGCGGGTCCGCTCACGGCAGTTGCGCTCCCAGATGATGCGCAAGCCTTCGAGCGTTAGCTGTTCGTCCACTTGCTTGATGTAGCGAGAACTCTCGCTGATCATCAGCGCCAATCCGCCAGTCGCGATGATCTTCGCGTCCTTGCCCATTTCTCCGAGCAGCCGCTCCAGGATTCCGTCGACCATGCCCAGATATCCATAAAACAGCCCGGACTGCATGCTGCTCACAGTGTTGGTCCCGATTACGCGAGCGGGTCGGCGGATCTCCACGCGCGGCAGTCGAGCCGTCCTCCCGAACAGTGCCTCGGCCGATATGCCAATGCCTGGGCAGATAACTCCGCCGGTATATTCTCCCTTCGCGGACACACAATCGAACGTGGTCGCCGTGCCAAAGTCTACCGAAATGATAGGCCCACCATATCTTTCGAAGGCCGCAACGGAATTCACAATCCGATCGGCTCCAACTTCAGCGGGATTGTCGTACAACACGGGCATTCCGGTTTTCACGCCCGGCTCGATAAACAGCGGCTTCATACTGAAGTATCGCTCGCACACATCGCGCAGGGTAGAGTCGAGCGGTGGAACCACCGACGAAATCACGATGCCGTGAATCCCTGAAGCTTCAAGGTTTGCCATCGCAAACAGGTTTCGAAACAGAACGCCATATTCATCTACTGTTTGCGTGTAGCTCGTTCCCACGCGCCACTGGGCGACCAGCAGCTTGTAATGCGGCTCGCCGTCCGCGGCATGCTCGCCAGGCTGGACCTTCGCCACGCGAGCGAACACTCCTAACACCGTATTGGTATTACCGACATCGAGGACGAGAAGCATAGCTATGTGGCGCGAACCGTGCCGCTCAAAACTGTGCGCACTCCCGAACCGGTCCGAATGCGGAGAAACCCACGTTCATCGAGACCATCCGTTGTGCCGGTGAAATCACCATTCTCTTCAATGGTGACCTCGCGCCCGCGGACCCAGCTTGAGTTCTGCGAGAACCGTCTCAAGATGGGCTCCGCAGCACGCGGAGCTTGCAGTAGTGCTCGGTATTCGCGATCCAGAAATTTTAACAAAGCCGCAGCTAGTTCGACCCGCGACCATTCGGTCCCCGTTGCGATCTTGAGAGATGTCGCCCGATCACGAAGGTCAGCGGCGAAACTTGTCTGGTTCACATTGATCCCGATCCCCACAACAATGTGCCGAACACGTGTCGGCTCTGCGTTCATCTCCGTCAAGATGCCGCAGACCTTCTTCCCATCGAGCAGCACATCGTTTGGCCACTTGAGATCGGGTGAAACGCCAGGGTTGATTTCGCGAACGGCAGAATGTACGGCGAGCCCAATCGCTAGCGAAAGAATCAGGACTTCCGCAGGTGGGAGCGCCGGTCGCAGAACAACGGAGCAGTAGATGCCTGTCGACCTTGCAGATGCCCAGGCGTTCGAACCTCGACCGCGCCCGGCGACCTGTTCTTCCGCGAAAAGAACGGTTCCTTCCGGAGCGCCCGCCGCCGCCGCTTCCATCGCAGCGGTATTGGTGGAGTCGATCTTGTAATAGTGATGGATGTGTTTCGCAAACAGTGTGCCTTGGATGAGCGGAGCGATCACATCGGGCAGCAGCAAATCGGGAACAGCGCGTAGTTGGTAGCCGGTCGCGGGGTGTCCGGCAACATCGACTCCCAGCTGTCGGAGTTGCTGGATGAGTCGCCACACTTCCGAACGTGTGGTTCCGATTTCATCGGCAAGCTTGGTCCCGCTCACGATGACAGTCGCATGGTCGGTGAGCAAGCGAACGATGCGCCCAAGGCGAGCATCGGTCGTATGAGACGCGGGAGTTACACCCCGAATTGGACGCGATTTGACGATGCCGGAATTATGAGGGACGGGAATTGAAAAGTCGATTGAGTGCTACTTGAGACCTTTCACCACATATGCCACGGACAGCGCTTGCGAATAGACATAAGTATAGGCTTTTCCATCATCGGAGAAGCGAGGTCCACCAACGCCAGTCACGCCAACTTTCGAGCCCTCGCCGAACGTCTTCCACAGCTCCATTTTCCCGGTCGTTACATTCACCCGATAAACGGTCGCGGTGCGATCGTTGCTGTGACCAGAAAGCGCATACAACGATGTGCCGTCCGGCGTCCACCCAGTGACGTAGTATTTCGAATCGAGTCCTGGGATTGGCTGCAGGTCTCCGCCATCAAGAGGCCAAACTGCCCATTTTCCATCCGGCCCTACGACCGCGGCCCGCTTTCCATCCAGCGATAGTGCTGTTCCAGAAACTCCCTCCGGAGTCACCGGCTTCGTATTCCCCGTCGCCAGATCGATGATGTAGTTACGCGATCCGTGGCCCGGCTCAATGCCACTGCCAAGCAAATGTTTGCCGTCTGGTAGATAACGGACTGCGGTGAAGCTGATGTTGTCGTGCGTGAGTTGACGTGCTTGTCCAGCACCGGTCGGTACCAAACTTAATGCGGTTTCTTTCGCAGGTTTTGTAATGACCCACTTTTGATCCGGCGAAATAGCTAGGCCCAGTCCACTTCCGATACGAACCGGAGGAGATCCGTCTGTGTCGCGCAGGAAGACGGTGTATTCGGGGCCACCACCATCTCCTTCTTCTTCAAACAAAACTTTTCTACCATCATGGCTTAGATCACGTGGGATGGACCAGCCAAACCAGCCCAGTTCCTTTTCTTCTTTGCCGCCCGGTGCCAACCCACGGATTCCAATGCGGATCTGGTGAGTGATCATCAACGCGACGCCATTGCGGATATCCTGCAGCCACATACCCCCAGGGACATTCGTGATCGGTCGTTCTTTTCCATCCAGCGTCACTTCTCGCAAATTTTCGGCGCTGCCCGTGCGTGTACCCGTGAACCAAAGCCTGTCGCCTGAGGGCGCCCAGACCACGCCCTCTAACGAAACGAATCCTGACGCAAGTTTCTTCTCTTTGCCATCCGAGTTGATGACCGCCACTGAACCGTGGTCATCGCCGCCCGGCGTTTCGTGGTCGAGGAACGCTACTGTCTTTCCATCCGATGACACTGCCGGATGGCTGATCCAGCCAATGCCGTCAAGCAGCACTTTGCCGATTGGATATTCCAGACGCCAGTGCCCGTTTTCCGGAATGAAGCGAACAACCGCAAGGTCGCCACTCGAGGACCAAACTGCATCTTGGACGTTGTCCAGAACCTCGCGGGGAGTGCCACCGCTCAACGGAACCCGGGCCAATGTGCCAGCTTTGGCATATCCGCCCAAGCCTACTGCGTTCAGACGGATCGCCAGCTCTCCGCTCTTCGAGATCGAGAGCAAATCCGCGTCTTTCAAACCAAGTTCGCGTGCTCCATTCTCATCCGTACGCGACAAGTAGAACTGGTTCGGTCCTCCATCCCATGAGGCGTCATACACGACGCTCCCATCCGGGGTGAAGCGCGCATTGCCGATGAAGCCGGTTCGAAAGGTCACCTGTTGATATTCGGGAAGAGGTGCGGCGGCGCCAGCTCGTCCAAACCACCATCCAACACCAGCCGCAATCGCGGCCAGCGCGATAACTCCTGCGGCAATGGCCAGTTTTCGCCGCTGACTCGGATCAGGTGCTTCCGTGACGATGGCCTGAGATCCAGATTTCGGAGTAGTTGCGGAGACCTCGGTTAATGCTTCAAGGTCGAAAGCTAAATCGTTCGCCGAGTGGAATCGCTGCGCCGGATTCTTCTCCAGGCAATGCCGAACAATGCGCTCAAGACCAGGTGGAACGTTGCGCGCCGTTTCCGATAGCTCAGGTACTTCTTCCTTGAGAATCGCGCTCATTGTGTCGGCTGGAGTTTCGCCGTGAAAGGCGCGCTTGCCGGAAATCATTTCGTAAAGGATGGCTCCAAAGGCGAAGATATCGGACCGCGCATCGGCCGGCTTGCCTCGCACCTGTTCAGGAGACATGTAGCCAACCGTTCCCATGATGAGACCTGGTTCAGTTCCAGGCTGGACTGTGGGCGCATCATGACCATTAGGAGAGGGCTCGGGCCTTGTGAGCTTCGCGAGCCCAAAATCGAGAATTTTGACTCGCCCATCATTCGTGATGAAGAGATTCTCTGGCTTTAGATCGCGGTGAACGATGCCTTTCTCATGGGCTGCTGCTAACCCGCGCGCCACTTGCAACGCGTAGTCAATCGTCTTACGTGCAGACAACGGCCCACTGCGAAGTCGGTCCCGAAGAGTCTCCCCTTCGAGTAACTCGGAAACTACATAGGGCGCGCCACGATCGTCGTCTCCGATGTCAAAAATAGAAAGGATATTCGGGTGATTCAGCGCCGCAGCCGAGCGCGCTTCCTGCTCGAAGCGCTGAAGACGATCGCCGTCGGCAGAAAACGAGGTAGGTAGAACCTTGATTGCGACCACACGATTCAGTCGGCCGTCGCGGGCGCGATAAACCTCTCCCATTCCGCCAGCGCCTATCGAAGATTGAATTTCGTATGGACCCAGTTTCGTGCCAGAGGTCAAAGGCATGGTTGGCGGCGATTATACCCGCCGTGTCTAGTCTTGGCAGCAGCCAGTTAAGTCCGACCTTGTTCGGCTGACTGTGCGATTTAGACCGGCACCATACGTAAGCTCATATCGGTGGCTTTCGCAGATTGCGTAAGAGCTCCCACGGAAATGAAATCCACGCCCGTTTCCGCATACGCGCGCACATTTTCCAGGGAGATGCCGCCAGAGCATTCGGTCGGAATACGCCGTTTGGTGGCGGCGCACATTTCTACCGAGCGTCGGACATCTTCAGATGTCATATGGTCCAGCAGAATGGCTTCCGCTCCATGATCCAGAGCAGTTTTCAATTCATCGACCGTTCGTATCTCGATTTCAATGATCTGCTCACCGCGTCGGTTGCGGATCGCCCGCTCAAGTGCTGCGACGATCCCGCCAGCTAGAGCAATGTGGTTGTGCTTAAGGAGCACGCCATCGGAAAGATCGAGTCTATGATTCTGTCCGCCGCCGCAACGAACGGCATATTTGTCGATCGTTCGTAGTCCGGGAACAGTTTTGCGCGTATCGAGGATGCGCACTTTTGTCCCGCTTACCTGGTCCACGAACTGTCGTGTGAGTGTCGCGATCCCACTCATCCTTTGCAAAAAATTGAGAATCACGCGTTCGCAGGACAGCAGGACTCGGGCATTGTGGCGAATGACTGCCACCGATTGACCTTTATGCAGCCGTACGCCATCGAAGATTTCAGGATGCGTGGTCACCTCATGGTGCGCGGTGACAGCACCATCCAGGCCCGCGTAGACATCGAGAATTCGATCGATCGCACCAATACCGGAGAGAATGCAATCCTGTTTTGCAAGGATTGTCCCTGTTGCGAGTTGGCCCGGATCGATGCACGCATAGCTTGTCGCGTCACGCGTGGCACGATCTTCCAACAGCGCATTTTCGATGATTGCGGTAAGCCGTCGAGAGTCCCAGTCCATAAAAACCAGTTGTCAAAGACTAACGGCTAGTAGATTACAGGAAGTGAAACCGTGATTCATTTTCAAAACCGAAATACGAAGTCTAACTCGCCTCTCCCTCACTTGCCGCACTGCAATTGTTCAAGCTGGCTGTTCAGCTTGGAAAGCAGGATATCCAATTCCCCCGCTCGTCTACGCAGGCCATCGACAACATGGGCGGGAGCTTTGGCCAGGAAGTTTTCGTTCGATAACTGGCGTTGATTATTGGCTTTTTCTTTCTCCGCTTTTTCCAGTTCTTTCTTCAGGCGCTCACATTCCGCAGCCACGTCAATCTTCCTTTCATAAATGACGTGCACGTCGAAACGCGCAGTGGCTCGCGCCCCAGGAAGCTTGGCAAGAGAACCATCCACGAACTTGATGCTTTCGACATTGGCCAGCCGCTCGAGCGCCGTACGGTTTTCTTCGACCAGTGCGCGAACAGTCGGTTCATGCGCGAAAACGTCGATAGGCACTTTCGCTTTGGTCTCGACCTTTAGTTCCGCGCGGATGTTGCGAACGCTGACGATCAGGTCCTGTAAAACAGCCATGCTGGTTTCGGATGAGAGATCAATCTGCTTCTCGTCTGCCTTCGGAAAGGCAGCGAGTGCGATCGATTTCAAAGGAGGCTTCCCGTCGTATACGGCCTGCCAGATTTCTTCTGTGATGAAAGGCATCACTGGATGGAGCAAACGAAGTGAGGCTTCGAACAGACTCACGAGATTCGTACATGCCGCCTTGGACGTGTTGCTATCCTCTGAATTCAACCGTGCCTTGATGAGCTCGATATACCAATCGCAGAATTCACCCCAGAAGAAGTCGTAAATACGATTGGCGGCTTCGTGAAAGCGGAACGCCTCCAACGCCTCGTTCACATCTTTGGTGATTCGGTTGAAGCGCGACAAAATCCAGCGGTCCTCGAGGGTCGAGGGCTCGAAATTCAGAACGCCTTTTGCATTCGGCGGAGTGATGGACGACTCAGCCGCGACACCGATTCGATCCATGTTCATGAACATGAAACGGGCGGCATTCCAAATCTTGTTCGCGAAATTGCGATACCCCTCTGTCCGGCTTGGGTTGAATGCGATGTCCGTACCTGGCGCGGCCATCGCGGCAAGCGTGAAGCGGGTCGCGTCGGTTCCGTACCTATCGATGACTTCCAACGGGTTGATGACGTTGCCTTTCACCTTGGACATTTTTTCGCCGTGTGCGTCTCGCACAAGCGAGTGAATGTAGACTTGGCGGAACGGCACGCTATCATCTTTCTTCTCGGCCCAGCCGCTGAGTTGCTTGATCTTCTTGTCCTGTTCGTGTCCCTCCATAAAGTGACAGCCGAACATGATCATGCGGGCCACCCAAAAGAACAGGATTTCGTAGGCGGTCACCAGCAGTGTCGTCGGATAAAACACCTGCTGATCGCGTGTCTTCTCCGGCCAACCCAGAGTAGTGAAAGGAAGCAGACCGGATGAAAACCACGTATCGAGCACGTCCGTGTCCTGCTTCAGTTGCGTGCCCCCACACTTCGGGCATTTGGCTGGCGCTTCACGGGCGACGATCAATTCTCCACAAGAACACCACCATGCCGGAATCCTGTGTCCCCACCACAGCTGGCGGGAAATACACCAGTCGTGGATGTCGTGCATCCAGTTCAAATAGATCTGGCGATAATTCTCAGGAACGATCGTGATCTCATTCGTCTCGACCGCTGCGATTGCCTTATCTGCAAGCGGCTGAATCTTCACGAACCACTGCGTCGACAGACGGGGCTCAACGATAGTTCCCGAGCGGTCGCATAATCCGAGGGCGACGGTGTAATCCTTCGTGCCTACCAGGAACCCTTGTGCCGTAAGATCTTCCACGACCTTCTTTCGCGCTTCGAAGCGATCGAGTCCGGCATATGGCCCGGCGTTCGCGTTCATCTTGTTGTGCTCGTCGATCACCTCAATCTGCGGCAAATCGTGACGACGCCCTGCCTCAAAGTCATTGGCATCGTGAGCCGGAGTGACTTTGACCGCTCCTGTCCCGAACTCGGGCTGCGCGAGTTCATCCGTGATAATCGGAATTTCCCGATTCATCAGTGGCAGCAGAACTTTTTTGCCATGGAGATGCGTGTACCGTTCGTCCGCTGCATTTACCGCCACCGCGGAATCGCCCAGCATGGATTCAGGTCTCGTCGTCGCCACTGTGATCGAATCGTTCGACCCGACAACCGGATAGCGGATCTCGTAAAGCTTCCCTGCGAAATCCTCGTGCTTCACTTCGAGATCGGAGATCGCCGTTCCACAATCGGCGCACCAGTTCACAATGTACTTGCCGCGATAAATCAGGCCTTGCTCATACAATCGGACGAAAACCTCACGCACGGCGCGGGACAGGTTCTCGTCCATGGTGAAATATTCGCGTCCCCAATCGACTGACGCGCCCAACCGCTTCATTTGGTCGAGAATGGCACCGCCGTAGAGCTGCTTCCATTCCCACACGCGCTCAATGAACTTCTCACGACCCATTTCAAGGCGTGACTTGCCTTCACTTCGCAATTGACGATCCACCATCATCTGCGTAGCGATTCCCGCATGATCGGTTCCGGGCAGCCAGAGCGTGATGAACCCACGCATCCGGTGCCAGCGCACGATGATGTCCATCTGCGTCTGGTTCAGCATGTGTCCCATGTGCAACCGGCCAGTTACATTTGGCGGCGGAAGCAGCAAAGTGAAGACAGGGCGCTTGTCGTCTGCCGGAGGCGTTGGAACGTGAAAAAGCTTTTCCTGGATCCAAAAGTTCGCCCAGCGCGATTCGATCGCGCCTGGCTCGTAAGTTTTTGGTAGTTCGTGTGGCATCGTTATGAAAAATCAGGAGCGTAGCGCTCAGATACCGCTTGCTAGCTCAGGGGAATCTTTAATCTTATCAGGAGTGTGATGAGTGGCGTGACTCAGGCTCGTGAGCTAATTGAAGGACGATGGAAGATGAAATCGGAGGGATCGGTCGGCTGCCTATTTCTTATCGGCGCCGAGTTTCTTCGTGATCTCTTCGACAATCTTCGGACGAAGTTCAGCAAGCACGCTCTCGACAATGCTTGCGATTGCTCCCGCTTCGGCAGAAGCTGTCGGACTTTCAGTTGGCGCAACTTGATTTGTAACGGAGCCAGGCGGTTCGGGCTTCGGGGTCTGCTCGGCGCTTGGTGGCGTGTTGGTCTTGGGTTCTGTTACCTGTTCGGCGGAAGCTGTCGCACCGATAATTGAATCTCGGATCTGGCTCCAGTTCGCCCAAGCGGCTGCACGCAACGGATCCGCGTGTGATTCGGACGACGAGTATTCTGCTTTCGCAACCTCAGATTGTGAAGGCGTCCCGCCCGATGTGCTCTCCGCAACTTTCATCGCGCCATCGCCTTCAGCTACGGATGAAACACTCGACGATCCACTCGCTGCAACTGCCGCTATGGCAGTCTCGAGAGTGGGCGTGGGTTGTTGTGGCTCAGCAATGGCCGTTGGCTCTTCAACAGAAGGTGCTGGAACTACATACGATCCAGCGATTGCCGCGGCTGGAAGACTAACGCGGCCCACATCCGCAGCGGCATACGCCGCGAATGCCTTTTGCATCTCAGCTTCAAGTGGAGTATTGGCCTCGCCCGCATCCACTGGCATCGTCTCCGCAATCCAGCGCGGTCCTTGCTGTTGCCCGGCTGCCGTTAACGCCATCTCAGCAACTGCTTCAACAGGAGACTTCTCTTCAACGAGTGTTTCGCTTACGGGCGTGAGTGCCTGAAGCGCTGCGATTACATCTGAGTCTGGCTCAGGGGCGGGTTTCTTTTCTTCGGATACTTCTGCATTGTTGGACTGCGCAATTTCAGTAGCAGCTGGTTCAACCGTTTCCGCCGGAGTTGAGTCCGCGACAGCCAACGCATCTTTGCCGACTTCGCTAGGAGCAGACGTGGCCTCTGCGGCAACTGTGGCCGATGCGAACGTAACGGGTGACGACTCTTGATCCGGAGCTTCTGCTTCGGCAGACGCCGCAGTCGCTTGAGTCGCGTTCTCTGCGGTTATTTCGCCAGAGACGGCTTTCGCTTCTAGGGCCGGCTCAGCAGGTTGACCAAGTTCAGCCGTTATAGCCGTCGACCTCTCAGCCGGTTTCGTCTCGGCGACGGGTGCCGCGCTTCCGCTCAGCTGTGCAGCCGCTGCCGTGATCGCTGCGATTTCCTCTGGGGTTATGTCAGACGGAAGGCCGGGCGTGACCTCCATCTCAGGTGCAACTTTGGAAGCCGGCGCTGTAATTGGCAAGCCCTCGACTTGCGGTGCACTCTTCGATTCTGGCGCTGCTTCGATTTCCTGCTCGTCCTTTTTCTTCTTTCCTGGGATACGAATGCGGTTCTTCCAACCCGACTCGCTATCGCCAAATTTTTCGCCCGTATCTGTGTTTGACTCTTCGAAATTGGCGATGGCTTGCGCAAAACGGCCAGGCTTGTTGCTGTCAGACGACGCCTGCGGAACGATCTTGTCTTCGAGTTTCGTTAAAGCCGTGAGCAGTTCGCTTGCTTCAAACGGCTTGATGACATATGCGTCGGCACGGACACGGCGCGCTTCGTCGGGCTTGAAAGGTTCGAGCTTCCCAACCGTCAACAGGATTGGAATCCTGTTCGTTTCCCTGTTCTCTTTTAGACGCTGACACACTTCCAGGCCACTGTAGCCGGGCATGTAGACGTCCAGGACAATCAGGTCCGGATGGTGTTCAGCGATTTTTTTGAGGGCTGCGGACCCATTGTTGACCGTTACTACTTCGTAACCAGCATCCGTGAGGATCTTTCGCCCCATATTCTGGGCGGTCACACTATCGTCCGCGAGCAGTATTTTCCGCGCCAAAGGATGTCCTTTGAGTCAGGGGGAGATATGCCGAAGTTACCGTGATCACAACTGGCAAGTCAATGAACGTAAGGGAGTAACGAGGTTACGACTGTTCAACGTCAAACGGGTATCGGGATCTCCAACACCCGCCATGGGTAAGCCTAAAACGGAACCACTTTCTTGATCCCTTTTTTCTTCTTTTTCTTAGAGGAGGAGACCTCTTCTGGAGACGCCAGCTCGCTTCCGCTCGATGAACTGACGGATGCCGCCGGTGCATTGGTGTTCAGCTCATTGACCTGTTGGGGCGGAGGCAGGTTCGTCCCTGGATCCGCATTTGGTTTTAACTCAGTATTCGGTTTCAGTTCATTCGGATCGGCTGGTTGCGTGTTAGGAACCAGCTCACCCGCGCTTGTTGTTGGCGTCGCCGGATTATCTGCAGCTGGACCCGTGGCAGGCTGTGTATCAGCGCTCGCAGTTGGAGTGGCCGCCGGCTGTGTTTCCGGTGAAGAGTCG
The DNA here is from genome assembly GCA_036265385.1 of Terriglobales bacterium. GTDB lineage: Bacteria > Acidobacteriota > Terriglobia > Terriglobales > Acidobacteriaceae > DATAPD01. The sequence goes on along the minus strand of DATAPD010000009.1, from coordinate 14,665 downwards.
GAGCGAGGTGCCGCTTCGCTCGGCGGCGGTGCGCCCTTCCCGACTGTCTCAACCGTCACCGTGTTATTCCCGCCCGCTCCCCCGCCGATCATTGCTTTAGTGGCGGCTTGGACAACTTCCGTGGCGCTGGTCTCTTTTGGATTGACGAGAGGAGGCTCTCCCACACGTGTCGCCTGCGCAACATCCGGGTGTTTCCGGAAACTGCCGAGCATCTGGTTCATCATGCCGCTCTCTTCGCGGCTTTCAATTTCTTTTTTGTTTTGTGCTACCGCGGCCTTGGTAGGACGTGGCACCGGCATTTCGAGCGCTTGCAAGCGCTTCTCGGCATCTTCCGAACGATCCTGCAGCGGATATCGGGTGATGATCTTCGAGTACGCCGCGGAAGCGTCTTTCTTGAATTGCTCCATCAAGCGCGCCTTGGCGGACTCATCCATCTTGCGATTGCGCAGCATCGCAATCTCACCCTCATACGACTGGCCCAAAGCATAAAGCGCTTCGTCGGCGCGGCTGTAGAGCGGATAACGATCGATGACGGACTTCAATCGCGCAATTGCGGCAGGATAGGACTGCCTCAGGTAATAGAACTGACCGATACGGTACTCGCGCTCCGCAAGCACCTCCTGAACTTCCATCAAGCGGATTTTCGCCTCGGGTACCAGCTTGCTATCCGGAAATTGCAAAATCAGGTTGCGGTATTCATCCTCTGCTCGCCGCGCGTGTGTGTAATCGCGATCCGGCTTCTCCATCTCGTTGTAATGGATATTGGCAATCTTCAGCTGCGCCTCAGCTGCTTCCGGCATGTTCGGGAAGAAGGTGATGAAATCCTTGTATTCAATCTCCGCCTGCGTCATCGCGGTCGAACCGCCCTCGGCATACCAGGAGTCCGCAACCGCTAACTTGGCGCGCGCAATGAATTCCGAATCCGAATAAGTATTGATGAGCGTCTGCAGGATCATTCGTGCCTGGTCATAGCGGTTGTGCTTCAACTGATCCATGGCTCGGTCGAACAGAACCTTATCCGGCTGCTTCGAACCGAGGTTCGCCAGCGGATTGCTCACCTTTTTGTTGGTGCAGCCGATGCTGAGGGAGAGAACCAGACTGAAAAGAAGCAACGCTGAAAAACGTCGTACCATGCAAGAACCTCGGGAAATTTGTTCGCCGGCGCTCGTTCTGCCGGATATCAGACTCGCTGCAACAGCGCTTGATTGGCTGCCTTCAGCAAAGTTTGAGCATTTTCTTTCGGATCGCCGTTACCAAACACGGCATTGCCCGCAACCAGGACTTCTGCCCCAGCCCGGACCACATCCGCAACCGTATCGAGTGCTACCCCGCCATCTACTTCGATTCGAAAACTCGCTCGTCGGGCTGCCCGCAACTCAGTGAGGCGCCGGATTTTATGGAGAGCAGCCGGAATGAATTGTTGTCCGCCAAACCCGGGATTCACTGACATAACCAGCACGTAATCCACGATTTCCAGGACTTCCGTCAATGTTTCGACCGGAGTTGCCGGATTGATAACTACCCCGGCAAGGCAATCATGTTCCTTTATGTGATGCAGCACCCGATCCAGATGTGGGCAGACTTCCTGATGCACCGAGATCCAATCCGCTCCAGCATCAGCGAAGGCCGTGATGTAGTCATCGGGATTCTCGATCATCAAGTGACAATCGAGCGGAAGTTGCGTCGCCTTCCTCAGCGACTTCACCACGGGTGGTCCAATCGTGATGTTTGGCACGAAGTGACCATCCATGATGTCCACATGGATAAGCGTGGCTCCGCCTTCAGTCGCAGCGCGGACGTGCTCGGCTAAATGCGCGAAATCTGCCGAAAGAATCGAAGGTGCGAGTTCAATCAAACCTTGGAGATCCAGGAGCCAAATATTTTCTTTGCTTGCGTAAAGTCTAACACGTCAAGTACCGACGTTAACCGCTTCAACTGCTAGCGCGAGAGTGCCCCGTGCTACTCTCAGGAACTCTCAAAATGGGGCACAATCCACAGTCTGCAGCTGTCTTTTTCGCCATCGGTTCGATCTTCGCATGGGGAGCTAGCGACTTTGTTGGAGGATACGCGACACGTCGTGCCAACGCATTTCTCTACACGGCGGTAACGCACTTGTGCGGCATGGTGTCGATGGTGCTGATCGCGGCGCTCACACGAGCCGAGTTTCCAACGACACCCCAAGTTTGGTGGTCTCTCCTCGCTGGAGCCACTGGCGGAGTTTCACTGGCACTCTTCTATAAAGCGCTCTCTTCCGGGAATATGGGATTGATTGCTCCTGTCTCGGCAGTCCTCGGCGCCGGAATTCCAACTCTCTTCAGCATCACAACTGAAGGGTTTCCTGGCTACGGGCATGTGTTCGGCTTTTTGCTGGCAGGGGCAGGTGTCTGGCTCATCTCTCGCTCCGAGGACGGTGTCAGTCGCCCGCAAGGGCTTGGATTGGCGGTGTTGGCGGGAATCGGCTTCGCCAGTTTCTACATCTGCATCCGTCAGGCTGGAGACGGAGCCGCGGTTTGGACGGCCACCATCTCTCGTGCGGCATCCTTGTTCATCACGAGTGCGATTGTTCTGGCATTGGGGTACTTCCGAAATCCATTGGATCGCCGTTCGATCGGACTGGCCTTCTGTTCGGGTTTTCTAGACGTCACCGGTACCGCGGTTTTCATCCGAGCGAGCCAGGCCGGAAGACTTGATGAGGCCGTTGTCGTGAGTTCGCTTTATCCGGCTGTTACTGTGCTCCTAGCTCGATTAATCTTGCGCGAACATTTCACACGCTGGAAACTCATTGGTATGTTGGCCGCTCTTGCGGCGGTGCCGATCATCGCGGGCTGAAGCTCCGCTGTAGAGGGTAAACATTCGTGGCGCTCGTTGAAGTTCGTAATCTCGTCAAGGCGTTCCCGCTCGGTGAGTCGGTCTTTGGAACGCCGCTGAAGGGCGAGGTGCGTGCCGTCGACGACATCACGCTGAGTATCGAAGCAGGTGAAACCCTCGGGGTCGTTGGTGAATCCGGCTCCGGCAAGAGTACATTGGGGCGCCTGATACTGCGTCTTATTGAGCCGACGTCCGGCAGTGTGCTCTTTCAAGGAAAGGACCTGCTCACCGCATCCGGTTCCCAATTACGCCATTTCCGTCGCGACATGCAAATCATCTTCCAGGATCCATTTGGATCGCTTGATCCCCGCTTTCGCGTAGAAGACGTCATTGCCGAACCGCTCATCATTCACGAACGTTTGAGTCAGCCCGCACGTCAGGAAAGAGTTCGCGAATTGCTTCGCGCCGTCGGTCTCGAGGAATCCGCGATGAAGCGCTTCCCGCACGAATTCAGCGGCGGACAGCGTCAGCGTATCGGTATCGCGCGGGCCCTTGCCCTGCGTCCTAAGTTCATCGTCGCCGATGAACCAGTCTCCGCTCTCGATGTAAGTGTCGGCGCGCAGATTGTGAACCTGCTTGCGCAATTGCAACGTGAGTTCGGCCTCACCTACCTTTTCATCTCGCACTCGATGCCCGTGGTGCGTTACCTCGCGACGCGTATTGCCGTCATGCGTCGCGGAAAAGTCGTCGAACTTGGCCCCGCCGACCAGATCACCGAACATCCAGAGCATCCTTACACGCAAAGCTTGATCTCAGCCACGCCGGAAATCCGCGCCTGAGTCTGGGTGGCCGAAAAGAACATTGCTTGGCACAGTGACTGCGTGATACAAGTCACTGACTCCCAAAACTTTCCCCTTTCAGAATCTCTTGATTTCGGAGGTTCCATGATGGCGCGGACTTGCTTGCTCCTCTCTTTTCTCATTGTCTTATTTCACATTTCAAATTCCAGCGCGGCGGATGCCTCGTCGCAGTGCGTGGATTGCCACTCGAAGACTACCCCGAACATCGTTTCCGATTGGAAGCTGAGCAAACATAGCCAGCTGGACGTCACCTGCGCCACTTGCCACGGCTCCGAACATACATCCGCAGCCGACGTGTCGAAGGTGAAGATCCCAACGCCCGACACTTGCAAGCAATGCCACGCTACTCAGGTCGAGCAGTACATGAAAGGGAAACACTCCAAGGGATGGGCGGCGATGAATGCCATGCCCACCATCCACTGGCAGCCTATGGCATTGATCGAGGGCCAAAAAGGTTGCGGCGGCTGCCATAAAGTAGGCGTGAAATCGCCGGCGGAGATTGAAGCTCTGAAAAAGCAGGGCAGCGAGTTCGGGTCAGCATCGTGCGATTCTTGCCACACGCGCCACACTTTCTCCGTCGAGGAAGCCAAGCAGCCACAAGCCTGCCAGACGTGCCACATGGGTTTCGACCATCCGCAGTGGGAGATGTATTCCTCGTCCAAGCACGGCGTTCGAAGTGACCTCAAACAACGCAAACTGATTCCCGCAGATGCCGCAGCCCCCACCTGCCAGACGTGTCATATGCAGAACGGTGATCACGGCGTTCGCACCGCATGGGGCTTTTTAGCCGTGCGCCTTCCACTTCCCGAGGACAAGCAGTGGGCTTCTGATCGCGCGACGATCCTGCAGGCGCTGGGTGTTCTCGATCCTGATGGCAAGCCAACCAGCCTCGTTGACGTTGTCAAAGCCGCAGATGTCGCTCGCCTCACTCAGGAAGATTGGCAAGCCGAGCGCGACAAGATGCTGAAGACGTGCAATCAGTGTCACTCCGCCAATTTTGCCAAGCAGCAGCTACAACTGGGCGACGACATGATCAAAAACGCCGATCACCTGATGGCGGAAGGAATCCAGATTATTGCCGGCTTATACAAAGACGGAACTCTCGCCAAACCGAAAAACTACACCTACGCATTTCCGAACCTGCTTACGTTCCATGATGCCCCGACAGTCATCGAGCAAAAACTATTCGTGATGTATCTGGAGCATCGCATGCGCACATTCCAAGGTACCTTTCATGGCAGCCCTGACTATGCCCTGTGGTATGGATGGAGCGAGATGCAGAGAGACTTGACCGAAATCAAAGAGCTGGCGGCACAGATGAGGAGGGAAAAGGCCGGCGCAGCAGGCAAGTAAGAGACGCTAATTATCGGAAATTGATTGTTGAATGTTTATTGAGGGCACCCGGCCACAGCGGTGAAATACGAGTTGACGGCGCTGGGGCTCACTAAGTCTGGAACAATCAACAATCAACAACCTGAAATCATCAATCCGAAATCAAAAATCATTGTCCCTGATTCCCTCTTCTGCCTCCTCCGGAGTATCCTTTCGCTCCGGAGGGTTTTCACGTGAAAGGAATGATTGCGGTCGCAGTAGTCGTGTTGGGGTGCATCTCTGCTTCGTTCGCACAGGGCAAAAATCCCGTCAGCGATACGGTGAAAGAAATTCTTGCGAATCGGCAAAAGAATATCGTTGCTGCTATCGAGGCCATGCCGGCCGATAAGTTCAGTTACAAACCAACCGCCGACCAGATGACGTTCGGTCATCTCGCCGCGCATATCGTCGAGGCCAACAACCTTTTCTGCGCGAAAGCTGCCGACGTCGCCGAACCGAAAACGGAGGTCAAAGAGACTGACGGTAAGGACAAGTTGGTCGCGGCAGTGAAGTCTTCCTTCGATTTCTGCACCACTTCACTCGCCAAAACGGATGACTCGAAACTGTCTGACACCATCGAAGCGTTCGGCGGCAAGAAAGAACCGCGGGCTTGGGCGTTCATCGCCATTGCCAGCAGCCTGGCCGACCATTATGGGGCCGCAGCTATGTACTTGAGGCTAAACGGTATATTGCCGCCTACCGCCCAAAAGAAATAATCCGCAAAGCAAGTAGCTACTAACCAAACCTAGTCTCTTGTGCACCTTCCGCTCCCATTGTGGAAGGTGCACTTGCGTCCTCTTCATCTCGCTTTAACCTTTTGCACAAATTTTTTTGAGAGAATGTCGATCTCGGCCGAGCCCATTCGTCTCACTTACAGAAACTGCTGGACGTGTGCCACGGTTTTTTGCCGCGTCTGACTTTCAATTCATAAAACCAAAAGCTCAAAAGGAGATAGATACCTATGAGTGCCAACCCGACCTACGAACAAGCACAACTTCACCTTCAGGTGTACGAGCAGCGTCGTGAAGCCCGGCTGCGCCAGGCCCGCGATTGGTTCTTCAAGAACTATCACGTGACCAGCGTTGAGGATGCCATGCGCATCGCTCCCATGGGTTCCGAAAATGGAACGTTCGTCAGCATGGTCATTAGTTACTGGGAACAAGCCTGTGCCCTGCTGAATTACGAGTTACTTCACGAAGACTTGTTCTTTGAAACCAGCGGAGAGTTCTTCGGAGTCTGGGAAAGTATTAAACCAGTTGTCCCTGCCTTCCGGGAGCGTTTCGTTGCCAAGACATTCTGCTCGAACATTGAGAAAGCTGCTCAGCGCTACGAGAAGTGGATGGAGACTCGTTCTCCCGGCCAACTCGCGGCGATGCGCGAGTTCATGAAACAAATGCGCTCGCAGACCGCGAAAGCAGCCTAAGCGAATCCGCTACTGCTTCTAGTCAGGGTGCCCCGTCCAAGTCGTACTTGGGCGGGATTTTTTTGCCGCTCTTAGAAGGAACTGCATGTTGCAGCCTTGAAAATAATTCCATGCATTTGCCATCCCGAAAACGAACTGCATGGCTTAGCCTCGGAAAACCCATCCATTTGTCATCCGAGCCGTCCGGAGCCGCAGGCGAGGACGATGAGGAATCTGCACTTGCGCCCGCAACCGAAACTCATTCGCACCTAGCTCTACAAGCGTTTGTCGGGAATATTCTAGTTACCTGGATCAAGAACGGTTGCAACGATCAATAGCAGCAAAATGAAAGATAAAACGAAGTAAATCAGGGTGGCATTCGCGCCTTGTCCATGAAGTAGGCTGTGAGTTTGTCCGTATATGACAAGGCTCAAGTCACTGTTGTCCACATACCAAAATCTGCGGCCAGAGAGGAATAGGCCGAACAAGCTTATTGTGACGAGTGCTCGTCGTGACGGACGGAAAAACACCCAAATCACGTCCAATAGAATTGCTGTGTAGCGAATCGCGAAGGAGAATTTCCAAAAATTGAGTGGCTTCGCCGTCCGGTTATCCAACTTGGCTGGCTGGCGAAAAACGATTCGTGATAAAGACCAGTGATCCCGGCCGTCGACAGGCGGATCTAATTTGATTAGCGGCACAAAAAACGTGCTAAGTCCGAGCATCGCGAAGAGGACTACTGCGGCTCTGCCGCGTTTGCTCAGCTGATCGCCTTCCCTTCGGGGCGCGCCGGTGTCGGCTATCTCGGGTTCAATTGTCAAGGCAGACGAACGCTAAGTGTTCGAAGGGAGTTTATACCTACGTTTTGGTGTCGAAAGGAGAATTGCTCACCCTATTGTATCTGCACTAATCCGCCCGCGTTCGACGTGACTGTCTCTTCCGGAGGATGTTGCGGAGCGCGCCACGCATCGAGCACTGACACCTGATGCACGCACGACACTGTGCAGTGCGGGGCGCAGGGTTTCTCCGTCAGGTATTCGCGGCGGATGTCCGCAATCGTGTACTTCTCAAGCGGAATCCCGGGGTAGCCGCGCTGCTGCGAGCAATAGTGCACTAACCCGTCTTCGCAGATATAGAGGTAGCGCGCGCCAGCGCGGCATCTCCACTGGTTCGGGCGTCCAAGCGCGATGTTGTCCTGGAAGGAATTGATGCGCGTGAAGCTGCGTTTCTCGAGCGACTTCATTTCGTGATAGACGCGCCGCTCTTCATCTGCCAGCGGCTGCAGCTGTCCCTGTCCGTCATGAATGATGCCGACGGTTGAGCTGAACCCAAGCTCCATCGCACGCCGTCCGATCGTAAGTGCATCCTGCGGATTACTAACGCCTCCGCCCACTACGGAATTGATGTTCACGTGGAAATCGGCATATTCCGCCAGCAATTGCAGCTTTTTGTCGAGGACCTTCAGGCTCTTCTTCGAGACGTCATCGGGTGTGACGTTATCGATCGAAATCTGCAGCCACTCGAGACCAGCCCGATTCAACCGCTCAATCCTCTCCGGAACCAGCAGATATCCATTTGTGATCAGTCCGGAAACGATGCCGTGGTGCCGCATGCGCCCAATGATGTCGTCCAATTCAGGATGCAGCAGCGGCTCGCCCCCGCTGATCGTGATGACGGATGTGCCCAGCTCAGCCAGCTTGTCCACGCGACGAAACATCACTTCCGTGGGCACGGGCTTCGAAAAATCGTCGAATTCGTTGCAATACTCGCAAGCCAGGTTGCAGCGCCGAATCGGAATGATGTGCGCCAGCAAGGGATGGTCGCTCGACGCCAGCGCGCGCGCCACTTCCCGGGCTCCCCGGAACTCCCGTACTGCCGCTTTCAATTTGCGGCGCAGACGTACTGCGGTGGAAGGCATGGTGTTCAATTATTAGACCACAGCTCTCGGCCCACGCCCAATTGCCGACATTGTTCGGGGGAAAACACACGTCGAATGGAAAAAGCGCAATCCAAACCGGATACGCAACCCCAAACTGAGAACTGAGAACCGAGAACGTCAAACCATTTCGTGTCCTGCCGCCTGCAACGCAGTGACGGCCCGCGCCAGATTCTCTCTCTTCACCAGGACGTAATCCGTGTCGAACGTCGACATGGCAAAAATTGGAATCTTGTTCTTAGAAAGGGGCGCAAGAAAGGACGAGAGAACTCCCGTCAACGAAAACGGAAATGGACCTTCGAGCTTCATGCAAGCCCATCCGCTCTCACACGTTTCGGACGGAAGCGCCGGAGGCTCCTGGCACACGATGGAAAGTTCATCCTGCGTGCGAGTGATCGAGACGATGGACCCAGAGGGAATCCACGCAGGCAGTCCTGCATCCGGAGCCAGGCGGCATACGAGATACGAACCTGCAAGCTGACGAAACCTGAGAGCCATAGCTTTGTCTACTTCGAATATTGATCTCTCAACTGCGTCTGTCGGCTCGTAAGTGGCACTTCGTTGCCCTCGATGAACACATGCTTCACGTCAGTTCTGACGTCGAGAGGATCGCCATTCGCGACAACTACGTTCGCTACCTTCCCAACATCCAGGGACCCGAGCTTATCTGCCACACCCCAGATCTCTGCCGGATTGATCGTGATCGCCTTTAGCGCCTCGTCATAGGGGAGTCCGAACGCGCTTGCGAATCCAGCTTGATACGGGAGATTGCGCGCGTTGTGTGCGTCATACGTCGCGAACGCGATCTTTACGCCTCGCTTCGCCAACTCCGCCGGCAACGAGTAGACCGCGTCATAGCGTTCTTCGGGCTTTGGTGATTGATAGATTGGCCCCACAATTACGGGAACCTTCAGTTGAGCGATGAAGTCGAGCGCGGGCTGCGAGTGGCTCACATGGTTGAGAATGAACTTGAGCTTGAACTCATTTGCAAGGCGCACAGCTGTCTCAAGATCACTTGGACCTTCTGCCGCCAGAACGATTTGTTTTTTGCCGTGCAGGTACGGAAGCAGCGCCTCCAGCTTTAAGTCCCGCTTCACAGGGCTCGGCGCTGGCTTGTTGTCCTTCGCTGCAGCTTCTTTCTTGCGGTCATATTCCGCCAACTTCGCTTCATAATCCTGCGCATCGATGAATGCTTGACGAAGTTGCGCGGCCAACCCCATCCTCGTGGACGGAAATTTACGTTTCTCCCAGCTCTCGTTACGCCGCTCGCCTCCGGTAAAGTTCAACGGCATGGCGACGTCCCGGCCGATCAACATCTCATCGGCTGATTTCCCGTCCAACTGAATGAATGAATCCTGCCCCGGCAAAGTGTCCGTGCTGGTCGGCGCAACAATTGCATTCGTCACGCCATTGATGCGAGCCACTGGAATCAACGCGGACTCGGCGTGAAAAGCATCCGCAGTATGCATGTGCGGCATGATCTCGTCGCTCGGCTCGACCAAATCGTTCGTCATGTTCTCTGCGGAAATTTCTGTGAGCCCTAAATTCGTCTCCGAATCGATCAGCCCGGGATAGACCGTCATTCCCGTTACATCGATGACCTGCGCGTTGGCGGAAATTTTCGTCGACGCCACCGCTCCGACTGCAGTAATTTTTCCGCCTTCAATGACAACCACGCCGTTTTCAATCACTCCATGTGTGATCGTTAGAAGTTTTCCACCTTTGAGAGCGATCGACCTTGTTTGTGCGGAGACAGTGCCGCACGCGAGGACTGCACATAATGCAAATGCCATTTCGATTTTGCGGACAATCGACAACCGACGAGGAACAGCGTGGTTTTCGCGGACGACCGACGACGGACAGCGGACCGCGTGATTGTTACGGACGATCGACGACCAACGACCGATGTTGCTTCTCATTGGCCCTCCTGATAGTGCGGCATACCAAATCCCGGGAGTGATCGATCGAAGTACACATCTCCATCGATGAAAACTTTGTTCGGTACACCGTAACTCGACAGCGGATACCCGTCCCAGATCACCAGGTCCGCATCCTTCCCCACGTCAATCGATCCCACTTTGTCATCTACGCCAACAATCCATGCCGCATTCAACGTGATCATTTTCAGCGCCTCTTCCTCGGTTGCGCCACCATAACGCATGGTCTTGCCTGCCTCCTGGTTCAAGCGCCGTGCAAAGTCGTCTGAATCACTCTTGATCGCAACTCTCACACCCTTGCGCATCGACATCACCGCATTCCACGGGATTGCGTCCCACGCTTCTTGTTTGAAGCCCCACCAATCTGCGAACGTCGCGATGCCCACGTTCTCCGCCGCGATCTTATCGGCCACCTTGTACGCCTCAAGCGCGTGATGAAACGCGCGGATTTTGTAGCCAAACTCCTTGGCCATCGCCATCTCGTTCAGGAATTCGTCTGCGCGGTAGCAATGAATCTGCACCATCAACTTGCCACGCAATATGTCCGCTAGCGCCTCGAGTTTCAGGTCGTGCTTGGGAGGGGTCGCGTCTCTATCACCCTTCTGCACTTTAGCGTTGTAGTTGTCCCACTCCTTCATGTAGTCCTGCGCCTGCACGAGCGCTTCACGCTGAACGGCAAAATTGCCCATGCGCGTCGATGGCAGTTGATCGCGCGAACCGTACACGCGTTTCGGATTTTCACCGCTCGCAAACTTTATCGACCGTGGCGCGCCCGGAAACAGCATCGCGTCTCGGCCCAAGCCATACTTGTGCTTGATCACCACAGCCTGCCCGCCAATCATGTTCGCTGAACCGTGCAGCAGGAGAGATGTCGTCACGCCGCCTGCCAGTCCACGATAGATGGCCTTGTCCTGGTAATCGAAGGCATCCATCATCATCATGTGTGGCGTGATTGGACTCGTCGCTTCATTCACGTCGTCATCGAGAGCAATGTGCGAATGGGAATCGATGATCCCGGGCGTGACATACTTCCCGCCTGCATCTACAACTGGGACGTCTGACGGCGCATTGACTGTCTCGCCCACCGCCGCGATCTTCCCGTCTTTTACGTAAACGCTGCCATTTTTGATATTGCCGTGAGTTACGGTCATCACGATGGCATTTTTGATCACCACATTTGCGGACTTTGCTGTCGGCGCGGTCTGCGCCCAACCACCAAGCGCAACGAGCCACACTGCGACAGCAACTCGCAGGGAATGTATCGCGAAACGATTGACTTTCATGAAACCTCGGCAGGAAGAGACTTACGGTGTGAACGTCGGATTGTAGGTGCGAATTTCGTCGAGGTCAACGACTCGCCCGCGCCAGAGTGTTATGTTGATCTCTCCATACAAAGTCATTCACCGAAATCAATGGAGACATTCATGCACAGAGTGATCTTTCTTTTGCTGTTCACGATCATTGCATCGGACGCTGCCTTGGCTGCGTGTCTACCTCAGCCTAAAACCGAAGCCGCGCTTCTCGATCTGGAACGCGCATGGGCCCATGCTCTTTCTCGGCACGATGGCACCACTATTGCATGTTTTCTGGCAGATGAATTTCAGGACGCGGGTGTCGAAGGCGAATTGAGCGATCGCGCGGCAGCTCTCAAAAAGATCCCCAATCGCCGCCCAGGAGAGAACCGTCTTGAGGACATGCACGCGCACATCTTCGGAGAGGCCGCTTACGTCCGTGGCTTAAACCGTGTGCTCGACGCATCCGGAAAAGAAATCGCTCGCGTCCGCTTCACGGATGTTTTCGTGTATCGAGATGGACGCTGGCAAGCGGTGGCGGGCCACGAAACTCTCATGCCAGAAGAAAAGAAGTAGACGGGCTTGCTACTGCCGTATCCTGCCAACCAGGTACAACACAATCGAGAGCACGACGCTCAAAACGATGGATGTGACGATCGGAAAGTAAACTGTCGTATTCTTGCCCCGATAAACGATGTCCCCAGGCAGTTTGCCGAGAGGAATGCCGCTACGGGAAAGCACAATGAACACTAATCCCGCGACAAAGACCAATCCCCCGACCACCATCAGCATTTTCCCAAGATCCGCCATGTAGAAAGTCTACTCGTGAACCGGCTCGGTTCCCCCTCTGGTTTACAATTCGCGGCATGCTCCCGGCTCGTATTACGTTCATTTTCCTTGCGGCATGTCTCGCACTTGCCCAAGCGACGTCAGAAGTTGAAATCACCTCCGAACCTTCCCATCATCCAGCTCTTGAGAACGATCAGGTTCGCGTCTTCAAAGTCGAGGTCGCCCCTCACAAGTCGACGCTCATGCACTGGCATCGCCACGATTATCTTTTCATTACGTTGGGCGATGCTCATGTGTCCAACAAGATCAAAGATCGCGATGCGATCGAACTCAATTTCGTCGACGGTGACACTCGTTTCGTGACCGGGAATTTCGCGCATATTGCCGAGAATCTCTCCAACAAGCCTTTCCGCAACGTAACCATCGAACTTCTCAAAGACGAGCAGGCTCGCAAAAATCCTCCATTCAAATGGGACGAAGAGCGCGGGCTAAATGTCTTCAACGGCGCCACGCAGCACATCTTGTTTGTTCAGGACGGCGTTCGAGTGAGTGAGTTCGACATGCAGGCGGGCGGCATGATCCCAAGCCACCAGCACAAGGGGCCGCACTTGCTGGTTGCCGTCAGCGATCTCGAGCTCCGCAGCGTCAGCGAAGGCCAGAGCCCAAGCGTGACTAAACTAAAATCCGGGGACGTGAAGTGGCTGCCCGGCGGGTACACACACACTCTCACCAACTCCGCAAAGCAGCCGGCAAAATTCATCACCCTCGAGTTCCCGCAATGAATGCAGGGGTCGCGCCGATGATTTTCAGCCCGGAACCAAATTCTTTACCCCGTCCCCTTGCAATCGATTCCATCCGCGTGCTATAAAATATCCATCGAGAGCAGTGTGTGTGGCTGGCTGGGCGATTTTCTGCAACTCTCGGAGCGCGTCCAGCATCTAGATCTTAGAATCAATAAGATCTAAGAAATTGACCTCGGCCACGGGGTTTGAATTCGGGGACAGAGTTCCTCGAAGGGTTTTCGCGGTATTCGCAAGACCTCCAAGCGATCTTTTTTCAAGTTACCGACTTCCGCCTCGGCTCGTGCCGAAATGTCGCGCTTTCCAGGCGGAAGTGGCTGTCTGTCGTGCGCAAAAGAGCTCAGAAGCTCCTCCCCGGTTGAGTCCAGGCTGTTCTTCCGCAATGTGTGCAAATCTTGTGGAAGTTCTGTGATTCCTTGGAGTTGACGCTGGCCAGCAACACACGGTAACTTTGTAAGGTTTCGAGGACAGACAGAGCCGCATCCGTGTGTCTCTGTTCTGGACTGAAGACGCGCCGCTCAGGCGGAAGGCGATTCGGTCTTTGACAACTAGGTTGAACGTGCCAGTCGTGAGAAGAATGCTCGGGCGTAAGTTCGAGTGAATCTCACAAAATCAGCCACCACGCCTTTCGAGCGCGATGGTGGCAAGTCTGCCTACTTCCGTCGGCAGACATCAGGTTTCAAACGAGAGTTTGATCCTGGCTCAGAATCAACGCTGGCGGCGTGCCTAACACATGCAAGTCGAACGAGAAAGTGGAGCAATCCATGAGTACAGTGGCGAACGGGTGAGTAACACGTGACTAACCTGCCTTCGAGTGGGGGATAACCTCGGGAAACCGGGGCTAATACCGCATAAGATCCTAAGGGTGCAATTCCCATGGGACCAAAGGGGTAAGACGCTTGAAGAGGGGGTCGCGGCTGATTAGCTAGTTGGTGAGGTAACGGCTCACCAAGGCGAAGATCGGTAGCCGGCCTGAGAGGGCGCACGGCCACACTGGAACTGAAACACGGTCCAGACTCCTACGGGAGGCAGCAGTGGGGAATTTTGCGCAATGGGGGAAACCCTGACGCAGCAACGCCGCGTGGAGGATGAAGCCCTTTGGGGCGTAAACTCCTTTCGATCGGGACGATTATGACGGTACCGGATGAAGAAGCACCGGCTAACTCTGTGCCAGCAGCCGCGGTAATACAGAGGGTGCAAGCGTTGTTCGGAATTATTGGGCGTAAAGGGCGCGTAGGCGGTGCGGTAAGTCACCTGTGAAACCTCTGGGCTTAACTCAGAGCCTGCAGGCGAAACTGCCGTGCTTGAGTGTGGGAGAGGTGCGTGGAATTCCCGGTGTAGCGGTGAAATGCGTAGATATCGGGAGGAACACCTGTGGCGAAAGCGGCGCACTGGACCACAACTGACGCTGAGGCGCGAAAGCTAGGGGAGCAAACAGGATTAGATACCCTGGTAGTCCTAGCCCTAAAC
>DATAPD010000008.1:0-237486 GCA_036265385.1 Terriglobales bacterium | reverse complement strand
AATCTCTGGAACAAAACCGTATCAGGCCACGCCGTTTAGTAAAGTTACACAAACAAAAATAGATTTCATTTTCAATGTGCAATTAGGGTGCAATAAAACTTTCCAATCCTTACTCTGGGCGCCACAACTGGCGATCGCCGCCGTTAGATTTCAAACAGTTACCTCTGAACCATAGACCATCACGGCAGAGGCCGCGGGTTCGAGTCCCGTCGTCCCCGCCATTCGTTTCAATAACTTCTGCGATTGAGAGAGACTCTTTCCGAATTTGTTTCGAAATTTGTCTATCGGCGTCCCGATTAGTACAACCGCTTGCGCGTGAGACGCCTTTCTCTGGTCGCAGTTCGGACGCGCGCGAGTCAGCGTTACTATTTCACGGCTTCTGATGAGCTTAGTGGGATCTCCTGGAGAGATCCTCGATCCAATCCTTTCTCATCCTCGAGATGAAGCGAGAGCCGAGCAGGAGTTTCGTGGAGGGAGATTTCGGATTCGAGCACGACGAGTTCTGACGGATCGACCTGTGTGAGTGGTGAGGCTTCCAACTCTCTACCATGTTCGTTGTAGAAGTGCGCCACTAAGCGTCCGGGGAAGAACACGCCGAACGTGCCGGAAAGTCGAATTTTTCCATTCTCGATACGAGTGACCTTCAGTGGGCGAACGATAACACCACTCTCTGTCACGCTATGCAGGTCACTTTCTGCTCGGGTAGGAAACCATTCCGTTTCCAAGTCACAAGCTTCACCGGGGCGCAGCTTACACAGCGGTGAGTTCAGCTCCGCTTCCATGTAATAGGGGGAACCGTCCTCACCCGAAGTGAGCGTCGGCTCGCCTTCATGGTTCAGCTTCAACTCCGGACCATTTGTCCAGAAAATCACCGAGGCTTTGCTCGGGTAGGGCCGCGATTCGTCGTAATGAAAGCGCTCCACCATGCCATAGTGGTTCGCTCCGTCGACCACTGCGAGCCAACCAGCGGTGGAATCAAGCCACAACTCAGCCGCCATGTGCACGTAGTGCAACGTAAAAATTCCGTCTGGCCGAATCGAGGCAGAAGGGTTCTCGGCTGGGCCGAAGCGAACGTGGTATCGATTGAGATATGCACTATTGAAATTTGCCGCGGCAAACGCATGGAAATCGCGATTGATCCGCGGGGGAGCGCCTGGGTTGCCAGTATCGTATTGAGAAACGGACTGCATAGACCATTCCACGGTATGCTCGGAGGTGTTTTGCATAGTTGCGTGGAAGCGAATCCGAGGCGAATCTGAATCCAGGCGTATTGCGCGGCGAAATTGGATACCTGTTCTTGGGTCAGCCGGACTCTCAAGTTCGATCTCGCAAGATTCGCCTTCCGAAAGCTTTCGAAAAGTGTACGGTCCGTCGTCAATTATGTCGGAACCACCTGCCCAATGCTGTTCATCCTCAGTCCCCTCAGGCAACAGCCAGAGTTTGTCTCCGCCATAGTTGAACCATTTGCTGGGGTTCGGGGGAACATATTTCCCCTCGTAGATGGGATTAACAAACAGAAACGGATGACCCGCAAAGATCACCTGCATCAAGCGTCCGCCATTCTGCGGAACAATAATCAGTCTGACCCAGCGATTGGATAGCTGTTGGGCCTTCCACCCTTTATAGTCGGTGATTTCGACACGACACGGGATCGCTGAATTGTTTGCAGTCGACGCGGTCGCCGATTGAGCAAGAGCGATACCCTGTATCGACATACATAGAATCATGATTCGAACACCCTGTTCGATCAAGAACGCCATTGCTCGTCGCATTAGTTTTATGTTCTCCACTCCCGGACGCGTTGCGATCTCAGGCTACTGCGTCGCAAACAGCATGGAGCACGGTGCCGCGCCGACCCACCGAACGAAAGAAATCTCAATGAAACGAAATAGATTGATATCCGTCAAGGATTATTCTGTGGTATACCGTGTGCGACTCGGCGTGTCCAAAGAATTGATCGGGTCGACTCTCAACGAAAGCCAAAAAATAATGCCTAATCACCTTTCGGATCGACGCTCTTTCATGAAGTGGTTCGCAGCGGCACCCCTGCTCGGACAGATTGCTGCGCAGAATCTGTATGCGCAGGCGGCAGCGGCTGTCGGCAAGGATCCTCGCCAAAATGTGTATACCCGTCTCGGCGTGAAGACAGTTATTAACTGCAGGGGAACTTGGACTTACCTCAGCGGGTCGCTGGAGTTCCCGGAGGTTCGGGAAGCCCAAGCCCAGGCGGCCCAGCATTTCGTGGACGTTATCCAACTGCAGCGCGCGGTGGGCCGTCGATTGGCGGAATTGACAGGCGCAGAATCCGGCATTGTGACTTCCGGCGCTGCCGGAGCAATGGCGGCGGCAACAGCGGGGTGTATGGCTGGCACCAATGACAAATACGTTTGGCAGCTTCCAGACACGACGGATTTGAAGAATGAAGTGCTCATGGTCGGTGGTCGCAGCGCGTTTGATAACGCCATCCGATTGACGGGCGCAAAGCTGGTCCTCGTGTACACACCGGAGGAACTAGCCAATGCTGTGAATGACAAAACGGCCATGATCTATACGACTGATCTCGGCGAAAAATTACAGAAAGAACTGGCAGTATCGAAGGACCGCAAGGTGCCAATGCTGCTTGACGATGCGGCAGGGATACCCCCGGCCGACAATGCGAAGCTCTATGCACGGATGAACATTGACATGTATGCGTTCTCAGGAGGCAAAGGACTGCGTGGCCCGCAGTGCAGCGGCCTGCTGCTTGGTCGGAAGGACTTGATCGAAGCGGCTTTGATGAACAGCAGCCCGCGCGAGGGTTCGGTGTGTCGGCCCATGAAAGTCGGGAAGGAAGAGATTATCGGGTGTCTGACTGCACTTGAAACTTGGCTAAAAATCGACGAGAAGAAGCTGTATAGCGAATGGAATGACCGGATCGACCGCATTCGAAAACTGGTGGAAACTGTCCCAACTGTGAAAACGGATGTTCACATCCCGGACGACGGAAATCGATTTCCAACCCTCAAAGTTTCTTGGGACCAGCAAGCATTGGGCCTGAGCGTTCCAGCTTGCGTCCAGAAATTACGAGACCACGATCCGTCGATCGAGGTGCTGAGTACCGATAACCCCAGTCTGGTAAAGGCGGTTCGCGAGGGGAATCCGAACAGCAAAGTTCAAAAAGAGGCTGACCACATCGAACTAGTTTCGATGACCATACAACCGGGAGAAGAAATGATCGTGGGGCAGGCGCTCCGGTCGATTCTGAGTTCTGCACAAAAACAGAAGCCCGCAGCCTGAGAGCACAGTTGCACATTTTCGCGGAGCAAACGATGCGATCGCTGTTTGTTGGATTTCTGATGTTGTGGATTCCCGTCGTTCAGGCACAAGTACGGCCTGTTATGCCCGCGAACATGCCTGCCTCTGCGAATCGTACAGCGTCTGTTGGTGTCGATGCAGGCGATTACCTTTACGTTTCCGGTCAGGGACCGCGGCTTCCGGACGGAACATTGCCTGCAAGTTTCAGAGCGCAGGTTCGCCAGGCACTCGACAATGTGAAGGCAATCGTTCAAGCAGCCGGCCTGACGCTCGAGAACGTGGTCTACGTGCAGGTCTACCTCGACGATATGGGCAAGTATGGAGAGATGAACGAGGTTTTTGGCGAGGTCTTTGGCAGAAATCCTCCAGCGCGAGCCGTGTTGGGAGTGGCTAAACTTCCCGAGCCCTCGATTGAGATCAACGCAGTTGCTGTGCGCAACGTTGCTGATAAGAAAGCTGTGCGGCCGGTCGGCTTCAAGTCCGATGAGCCTGTCTCACCTGGCATGCTGACACACGACCGACTCTTTGTTTCCGGAGTATTGGGGATGGATCCAGCTTCGGGCCAAATCCCTAGCGATTCTGGAGCCGAGGTCGATTTCGCACTCGATCGCTTGAGAGCAGTTGTTGAAGCAGCGGGCCTCGATCTGCACAACATGGTGTTCGTAAATCCATATCTAACGGCAAGCATTCCGACGAAGGTCATGAACGAGCGTTATGCGCGGCGTTTTGAGTTTGGCAATACGCCGGGCCGCGCGACGATAGAAGTTTCAAGTCTTCCTAACGGTGCCCATATCGAATACACGGGAGTTGCCGTCCGCGATCTGAATAAACGGCAGGCGATTCGACCGAAGAACATGGCGCCCAGTCCAACCGCGAGCCCTTGCGTGTTTGCAGGGGACACTTTGTTTTGCTCAGCGAAGAGTGGATTTATCCCCGGACCACACGGCGGCGTCTATGCGACGAACACGCCGCACCAGCTGCGTCAAACCATGAGAAATCTTCTGGATAATCTGGAAGAGGCAGGGCTGACTTTCGATGATGTGGTGTCCACAAACGTGTATCTCGATGATCTATCGGACCTAGAAGAATTCGACAGCGTTTACGTTCAATACTTCAATCGAATGCTGCCGGCGCGAACTACTGTTGCACAGATTGCGCCAACAAAGCGTGTGCCCGATAAAGACGACCACTACCCAGATCTGGAGCAGGTATCGCTGATTGCCGTTCGTCCGGCTAATCACTAAACGTTCAATGAACTAGATAGGGAACGAAGCCTTTCGCCTTCATCCGTAGGCGGTACACGGAGGTAGTTGCAGTGATGTACAGCGTTCGATAGTCGTTGTCACCCCAAGTCAGGTTTGCGGGTTGCTCGGGTACGACGATTGTGCCCAGGTGTTTGCCTTGCGCATTCCACACCCAAATTCCTTTCGGACCGGTGACATACAAATTTCCATCTGTGTCGACCTTTATTCCGTCGGGCACACCATCCTTTGGGCCGCCAGGCTCCTCGCCGAAGATTTTCCCGTTCGAGAGCGTGCCGTCTTTCGATACGTCATAAATGCGAATGTTGCGTTGCTCACTGTCGTCGACCTAAAAATGTTTGCCGTCAGGTGAAAAGGCAAGGCCGTTCGGTTGGGCCAAGTCTTTCGTGAGCAGACGCAGTTCACCATTCTCATCCAACCGATATACGCCCTGAAACGGAAGTTCCTGCTTCGCACCCTTCTCCAGATCCATGTTCGGATCCGTGAAGTAAATTGCTCCATCCGGTCCGACCACAACATCGTTTGGAGTATTCAGTTTCTTACCCTGGTATTGGTTGGTTAGGACTTTATATTTCCCATCTGGGGTGATTTGGAGAATTGCGCGCAGCACACTGGCGCAATCGATCAGGCGCTTCTGACGGTCGAACGTGTTGCCGTCAGGATTACCGAGCGCGATATAGTCTTCCTTGTGTCTGTCCAAGTACACCCGATAAATCTTGTTCTGGACTTCGTCGCTCACATAAAGAAATCCCGACTCGTCCCACACCGGGCCCTCCGTAAAGCCAAAACCAGTAGCGACGCGAGTCATCTGTTCGTTTTTGTCGACGAGATTCCAAAATTCCGATCGCTCGGCCTGCAACTCAAATTTCTGTGATGTGTGTGCGAACGATAGTCCAAAGGAAGTAAGCACAATTGCGAGCGATAGGAGTTTGAAGTTGCATTTCGAGCCTGTAGTCACTGGTTATCCGTTGGGCCGGATTGTTGGACTGAAGAGTTTGATCCGACTGAACCCTCCTCGGCCTTTGGCGCAAGAATCATCAGATAGCTGATGATGTCATTGAGTTCTGAGGCATTCAGCGAGCCTGTATAGTCGGTTAACAAAGTGATCTGGAGCGAGGCTGGGGGAATGACTGAGGATGACTTCTTCAGAGAATGGAACGCTCCGTCTAGAGTTTGTAGTTGTGCCGAAAAATTGTCTTCATTACGGATGACTCCTTCAAGCCGCTGCCCTTCATTCAGCTTTACCGCGACCAGTTTGTGCGAACG
This sequence comes from Terriglobales bacterium, assembly GCA_036265385.1. GTDB lineage: Bacteria > Acidobacteriota > Terriglobia > Terriglobales > Acidobacteriaceae > DATAPD01. Next base: position 231,664 of record DATAPD010000008.1, on the reverse strand, counting down.
AGTCCCTGCCGTTCCGGCATCGATAATTGCTTCTCGAAGTTCATCCGACGAAAGATTTCCCGCGTACGCGAACAAATCAGAACCGATGAGGCCTCCGTCTCCCTGAATGGTATGGCAACGCGAGCATTGCGCTGTCCCAAAAAACAATTTTTTGCCCGATTCAGGGTTGCCAGGCAATTTTGCGCTTGCTGTTTTTCCCTGAAGTAATCGGAGATAACCAACAATCGCATTGATCCGGGCCTTTTTTAATTGGCGAAAAGCAGGCATGCCCGTTCCAACGATTCCGTTCTGGATGATGCCGAACAAATTATCGTCCGAGAGACGTAGTACTTCTTTTCGGCTAGCGATGTTAGGGGCCCGTTCACCGCCTCTTCCATCGAGCCCATGGCATCCAGCACAACTGGCCGCAAAGTCCTGGCGCGCTTGAGCATCATGTTCAGGCGGTCCGGATCGCTGGGCATTCAAGCCGATGGAGATAGCGACAAAGCACGATGCGATCCACCATGACATTTTGCGCAAAAATCGAAAGAAATCAGTCACATGTCATCCTTATAGCGGAAGTTACCAGTCTCGGTTTTAGGATGTGTTCCCGCCACGGCAGATCTGGGCACACTTCACATCAGCACGTCATCAATGCTAGAGTCCGCGCACATATATATATCGTGGAGGACTTCGTGGACAAATCTTCTCTTAGGAGCCGATGGCTTCTCGGGGCTGTTTTTTTCATCACCTTGCTGCTGTCCGGCCGTGAACTCATGAAAGATGGGTTTGCCCAAACGACTCAGGCCATCACGTCTGAAGAAGGCAATTTGCTGGAAGGTTTTCGTCACACTGAGGTCGCATCGGTGTCTGACGCGATCGAGCAACTCGTAGGCAAAAAGATGTACATGAGCCATCGTATGCAGGCGATCTTCACCAGCAAATTCGTTGGCTATGCCGTAACGGTGATCCTTAAGAAGGACGAAGGCAACACCGATCCGCAAGCATTGAGCGGCATGTTGGCGACGATTGATTCGGGATCCACCAACTCCGTATGGGTCATGGTGGTGGAGGACGGTGCTGACATCGCCGGGATGGGAGGACTCATGGGAACAGCCATGGCTGCTCGCAATTATTCAGGGGCTGTGATTGACGGGGGTGTTCGCGACGTCGCGCATCTCCGAAAAATAGGTTTCCCAGTCTTTGCAACCGGAATAGTTCCGTCCACATCGGTCCATCATTACAGATTTGCGGGTGCAAACGTTCCGGTGAGCTGCGACGGAGTTCCTGTCAACCCGGGAGACATCATCGTCGCGGACAGTGACGGCGTGGTGGTCGTGCCCAAGAACAGAGCGAAAGACGTGTTGGCACTCGCTCAGGATATGGATTTCAAAGAACATTCCATGTATGCCTACATCGAGAAGTACAAGTCAATCGTTGAGGCAGTGAAGAAGTTTGGCCGGTTGTGAAAAATCACCTGTGATTGGTAATGTTCATGGGAGTTTTTTGGGGTTCGGAACAGCCATGGTAATGGATTCGTTCAACGTGAGTCATTGGAGAGAGAAGATGAAAGCGATCCTAAGGGCCGCTCTCCCATTGCTATTGCTTGGAGCCCTCAGGCAGGCTGCTATCGCTGCTCCCGATGTCTTTGACGTTCGCTCTTCTGATCTGCTGGTGCGAACCCCAGAAGAGAACTGGGTTTCCTACAATGGCGATTACACAGGCCGACGGTTCAGTGCACTTGAGCAGATCAACGTCTCGAACGTTGCGCAGCTTCGCGCGGAATGGGTCTTCCACGCACCCACTTCCGACCGACTGGAAGTGACCCCATTAGTTTTTAACGGGATGATGTTCGTCACCTCCGCCAACGATACGTTCGCGCTAGACGCCCGCACGGGACGAAAGATCTGGGAAAATCGGCGTCGTCCGTCCGAGGGATTGATCGATGATGCGTCGCGTCACCTGAGCCGAGGAGTTGCGTTGTGGCACTCGCGTCTCTATCGGTTCACGGATAATGCGCACCTGCTTTGTCTGGACGCGCGCTCCGGCCAACTTCTCTGGGATATTCCGTTTGCGGACTGGAATCGTAACTACGGTGCGACCAGCGCTCCTCTGATTGTTAACGATAAAGTGATCGTAGGCACTTCGGGGGGCGATGACGGCGTGAGAGGCTTCGTCGCGGCATATGACCCGCGCGATGGAAAGTTTCTTTGGCGATTCTGGACAATTCCTGGCCCAGGAGAATTTGGTTCAGACAGCTGGCCAGGAAATTCATACCTGCGGGGCGGCGGCACGACGTGGATGCCAGGCACCTACGACGCTGAGACCAACATCCTTTATTGGACGACCAGCAATGCTGCTCCCGATTTTGACGGCAGCGTGCGTCCGGGCGACGATCTGTACACGGCCTGCGTGCTCGCTCTCAATCCTGATAATGGGCAACTCAAGTGGTATTTCCAATTTACGCCGCACGATCTTTTCGATTTTGATGCGAACGAAACTCCCATGCTCATCGATGCTCCTTACAATGGGGTGCCGAGGAAGCTACTCGTACAGGCGAACCGCAACGGTTTTCTTTACGTTCTTGATCGCACTACTGGAGAGTTCCTCTCCGCTCGAAGGTTTGTCGATAAGTTGAGTTGGGCTTCGGGGATCGACGCAAAGGGCAGACCAATTCTTACAGGCCTCATACCGTCTGAGAACGGAACCCGCATCTGTCCGGGCATTGCCGGCGCCACGAACTGGTTTTCGCCGTCCTACAATGAACGGACACATCTCGTATACTTCCTTGCTCTTGAAGAGTGCGAAACGTTCTTTCGGAAGCCGCAACAATTTGCGGAAGGAGTGTCCTATTATTCGACAGGCTCGAAGCGTATCCCTGGAGAACAGTCAACGAAGGTTTTGATCGCCTTCGACCTCCGAACATTGACGCTTGCGTGGAAGTATCCGCAGGTCGGAGGTGCGCATTCCTCAGGAGGGACTATGACCACGGCTGGTTCGCTTGTCTTCTTTGGCGATGACGCCGAGTCTTTTGAGGCCGTGGATGCGATTACTGGAAGAGCGTTGTGGCACTTCAATACCGGACAGACATTTAATGCCTCACCAATGAGTTACGCAGTAGAGGGTAAACAATATGTCGCAATCGCCGCCGGCGACAGCATTTTTAGTTTTACTCTTCCATAGCTGATGATCTCGAAAACTGGATTCGATAGGAGACTTATGAAAGCAGCTTTTCCCAATCGTCGAAGTGTGATGGGCAGCGTAGCTGGCCTGTTCTCAATTGTGGGTATTACCAGCTTGTTCTCGGAAAGAGCCTTCGCAAAAAAGAACGAATCAGTACAGAAATTGAACCGCGATGGCAAGCCAGCTGATGGGACGCAGATGATTACTCCGCTGATCATCCATAACGGGTTGATCTATATTGCCGGCCAAGGCGCAAATTCCAATGGACCCGTTGGCAAGGATGATATCGACAGCCACACCACAAAAGTGATGGAGAACGTGAAACAGCTTGTCGAGGTCGGGGGTGGGACCATGGATAGTATTCTGCAACTCACCGTGTTCCTAAGCGACCTTACTCATTACGAAGCCATGAACAAGATCTTCAAAACATATTTTCCGCATGGTGGCCCCGCTCGGACTACGGTCGCTGTAGCAGGCTTGCCGGGTAACTCCATGATTGAGATCAACTGCATTGCGGCTGTAACGCTCAAGTGACGCGAAAAGATGGAGGACGAATCGTCACGACAGTTGATCGTTGGCTACGGAAGATAAAGTGACAGTTCCAAAAGCAAGTCGCGTTCGCTGGATACTCGTGTTCTGGATGTTCATCCTAAGCGTGATCGCGTTTCTCGATCGCGTGAACATCTCGATTGCGGGCGGTTCCATTGCAGATACGTATCACTTGAACAATGTTCAGCTTGGATACATCTTCAGCGCGCTTTTGGTCGGCTATGCCCTGTTTCAAGCGCCCGGCGGGAGACTGGCGGATCGCTTTGGGCCAAGGCGCATCCTGGCGCTTGGAGTCATATGGTGGGGTATTTTCACTGCCGCGACAGCTTTGATACCGGCCAACGTCGGGAATGCACTGATTCTGTTCATGGTCGTTCGATTTCTTCTAGGTGCGGGAGAAGCGCTGGTTTATCCGGCATCGAATCAGTTCGTTGCGAGATGGATTCCCGCGAATGAGCAAGGAATTGCGAACGGCTGGATTTTTGCAGGTGTTGGGGTCGGTGCTGGCCTTTCTCCCCCACTCATCACATACTTGATGCTGAACCACGGATGGCGATTTTCGTTTTATGCGTGCGCACTATTGGGCTTGACGGCAGGAGCGGTCTGGTACGTGGTCGCTCGCGACACTCCCGCAGAACACTCAGGAGTATCCGTCGAAGAACTTGCATACATTCAGGCCGGACTCAAAGCGAATCAGCCAGCATCATCAGGCGAGACGCGACTTGTAAGCTGGAACACCGTTCTCAAGAGTAAGGAAGTGCTCGCAATCACCTTCAGTTACTTTTCGTTCGGCTACGTCGCCTGGATCTTCTTTAGCTGGTTTTTTATTTACCTGGCGCGCGTGCGTGGGTTGAATCTAAAAGCCAGTGCTTTTTATGCCATGCTGCCGCCGCTCGCAATGGCTTTCGGCAGCGTCATCGGTGGATTGGCGAGCGACCATCTGACCAAGTGGAAGGGGCCTCGTTACGGGCGTTGTCTGCTCGCATGCGCGGTACTCCTGGTTGCTGCTGGTTTTCTCGCGCTGGGATCGCGCGTTGAAAGCGCTCGTTTGGCAAGCGTCGTCTTGGCCGGCGGTGCAGCCGCTCTGTATCTCGCGCAGAGTTCGTTCTGGTCGGTTACGACCGCTATTGCCGGCACGTCGTCGGGCTCTGTTTCAGGATTTATGAATATGGGAGCACAAATCGGAGGGGCGTTGACCGCCTCACTTACTCCGTGGATTGCCCAGCGTTTTGGGTGGAACGTGTCCTTCTATTTCGCTGCATTGCTCTGCGCGTGTGGTGCCGTCGCGTGGCTTGTGGTCGATCCTACAAATTTTTTAGAACCCGAATCTGGCAGACAGCCCCCAAAATTGCCAGCAACGCAAGAGGTGTGATAGCAACGCTCTTTGCACTCTCAAAAAGCGAGAGTCCAAACTCGGCTGCAGGGCGTTGGCGAATATTGCCATGCTCAAGCAACAAAAATAGCGGGAGAAATGCGCGAGAGCGGCAGGAAAAGTTCTTTCAGCCGCGCTCGCGCTTTCTATCATTTGCCCACTTTGGTGTGGACGCTTCCGACTCCTGTGCAGAAATCCCAACCAGCTTTTCCTGTGAGACCGGCGAATGGACCGCAGTAATCGTTCGCAACGTCGTGGAAGGCCGCAGTATTGCCGAGATTGCTGTAGATGGTAGTCAGCTCGTTATCGCTGGAGGTGGCAAAATTGCCGGCAGAGTTAACGATGCCTGCCAGCGCCGGCGCGGAGAGACTCGTGCCTCCAACGATCCACCATCCGGAGACGCCGCAACAGCCGCTGGTCGAGCCACCGACTGGAGTGGAATCGAAGACCCAGGCGCCGGTATCCGGATTGGCATCGAGGGAAACGTCGGGAACACCGCGTGAGCTTCCGACGATGGCGGCGATCGGAGTTTGATAGGTAGGGATCGATTCGAAGATGCTCTTGCCGCCGCCAGCATCAGCCCATGGACGCTCAATCGTAAAAGCTAAGGTCGAGGGGTTACGGCTGATAGTCGTCCCGCCGACTGCCACGACATTTGGGGAAACGGCTGGCCATTCGGTTCCGGGAGAGTCCCCTGTGGAAGCAAAGAACACGACGCCCGATTTGATGAACTTCGAATCGAAAGTTGTTTCGACGGAGAACTCTCCGCCACCCCAACTGTTCGAAACTTGTCCACCGCCAGCTGCGGCTACTTGATTGGCAGCGACAGTTTCAGCGGCCAGCAAATCATTGAAACTATTTGACGCTGCTTCGACCAGGATGATCTTGGCATTGGGCGCCATCGCATGGGCCCACTCGATGTCAAGAGATGCTTCGAGCTCCCAACCGCCACTTGGATCCTGCGGTGGTTTTACTCCGGTTGCAAATACCTTAGTGAAGTTCGGCACCGGTAATCCGAATTGAGCAGAAAACGTCACCAGGTCAGCTGCGGCGGTGGGGGCATCGAAGGCATCCACGATAGCGATTGCCTTGCTGCCGCCCGTTGGATTGACGGTTGCGGTTGTTGGCTTGCAGCCCGCTATACGCGTGGATACAAGAAAGTAGACGCATCCCAAGGATGCAGGTGTCTCTGCGACGAATCCGGGTGCAGGAGTATTTGCGGGCGTTGCGGCCCCGAGAGCAGAGGCAGAGGCACTGGGGCCACTACCACTTGGAATCAGTAACTCAACGTTTGTGTGAGCGCGAACTCCGATGTCCGCAGTGCGCTCGAGATTTGATTGGGGCGCAATCACTCGACCCCGTGTGGAAGCGTGCTGGGCCAGCACCGCTGTGGTGGATGCCAGTACGAGAAGTAGCGTAGAGAGTGTTGTTTTCGTTTTGGTGGTCAAGGTGTTCCTCTCTGTAACGTGCTTGTGTTGACACGGTCCGGGAGCGTAGACCGGAGAAAGAGTTTGAATAACTTAGCCCAAATTAGCCGGATTGGGAATAAGGGCTTAAAAAGTGGGGTTTGGGTCTGCCAAACCCCGGCTAACGTCTGAGCTCTACTTAATTCGCCCCAACGGGCCCTTGTCATCAGGGAAATTGCTTGTATTCAACACTTGAATTCCTGCCTGGTGATCGCCATCGAATGGCGTCGCATTATCCGGGCATCCGACGTTTCCGGCCTGGGTTGGATCGGCAAACCATAGTCCGAGGTGTTGAAGTCCAGTGGGAACTGCCGGCGTACCGGGATTCAAGATGAAGGTTTCGTCGCTGAAAATTCCGGTGACGTCAACTACTCCATTTCCACGACTGTCTGTCGTGAGGTCGCCTTCATAGAAGGCAGGCGTAAAAGGAGCATTGGGAGTGTTGGTAACGAACAATGTGAACTGCGTGTTGCTCGGCAAGGAGAACACTTCGACGTGCATGTTCTGAACCTGACCGAGATCGCTTATTGAAACGCGTCCACGCGCAGTTGATTTCAAACAGGACGCGGCCCCAGCCGATTTGACGAGGTTGAAGCTGGTGCTGTCGTTCGCGGCTGCTCTCGAGAGCGGACTGACTGCCGCAAAGCCAAGCGCGAGCAGTGTTACTGCAAAGAAACTACGTGTCATAACTTCCTCCAAGTAGGTTAATCTCGTTCAAGTTGCTATAGATCCCGTTGTGCTTGTGATGACGTGAATTTAGTGAGTACGTTCAGCGCTGTTCCGCGGTGGTGAGCGTGCATTGCCCGAGATTCTTCACCTTGGAAACGTCGAATGTCGCGGTCTGAGAATCATGAGTAGACTTTTTCCCCGACAGTTCCACCCGTTCACCAACTTTCAGCATGTTCAAATGCTTACTCGTGAGTTTGTAGGTTTGACGATCGTTTTCGTTGACAAGCTCGCCTCCGGAGCCAGTAACGCAGCCCTGCAATGTTGTACGGTGGTGAAATTTCAAATAGAGCAAGCCAGCACCCACGGCACCGCCGGCAATCGCACCGCCGATGGCGGCTCCTTTTGAGCCATAACTTCCACCTCCGTTGCCGCCGTACTGAGCAGAACTATAGATAGATACGAATGCGAGCAGTACAAGCAGCGCAGCGATGCGTTGCGCTGGACGAACTGAATGATTTCCCGAGTCGCGGGAGGCCGATGACAACCCTTTCATGATTGATTCTCCTTAGTATCTGTTCGGCGTTGATCAACCGCCTCACAAGACGTAACGAGATCCAGAGAAGGTTTGCTTTTTTTAGTGACTGCTCACTTTGAAAGAAGCGACAGCCGAGTTAGTCGGAACTGCTTCGAACGCAGGTGTAGATGGATAAGTGCCGGCTAGAACAGGAAGATTACTGGAGCAGAGGCTCGAGCGGGTTCGTCTCCGAGACCAGAGGGGGTGGAGTGTGAGTTAGGTCTCGATCCCTGAGGGCGGAATGGCACACCATGCACGATGATTGCATGTTGTTCGGTTCTTGCGATACGAGGGCATAGGTCAGTCCGTGTACCGACCAGCTAACGACTCGATATTGCTCGACCACACTGTAGTGAAAAGCCAACTGATTAATGTTTACCTGCTTGCCACCAGAAGCGACGACAAGCGAAGCAGGCGCCACCATCAGCCCGACAGGCCCAGTCTGCATCTTGTATGCGATGTAAGCGGCACTACCCCGGCCGAGGCGAACCAGCTGCGCACCTTCAAGATGATATGGGACGGGTGCTTGGTCTGGTGGTATGGGCGACGTCGGTAATACGAGAGGGAACGATGCTTTTTCTCGAAACCAAGTGTTCAAAGCCTCGGGCGAGTCGGTACGAAAGTCGAGCGCGAGGCGGCCTTGCGCCTGCTGGTGAGTTTGCACCGCGAACTCCGACAATTGTTGCCCGGAAACGGACGTTGAGGAGGATGGGGGCTTTGCGATCACGACGACGACAAGCAAGACAGCCGCGACCGCGGGAACCGGCCACTTCATAAACCAGGCAGAGAATCTCTGGTGAATTGCAATAGTAAGGTCAGGCCGTGACGGTGGCTTCAAAGATGCGAGCAGGCGTTCTTCATCGGTATTGGCATCGTCATCGCCAAGTGTTGCGGCGCGAAGCAATGGACCACACTGGTCGCATACGGCAGCGTGCATGATTAACTGTTTAGCTCGCTGCTCGGGCCACAGACCCGCAGCTACTTCATTCCAGTCGATGCCCTCTCCCGTAAGGCACTGTGGCCCGCTCGCAGCGTTGCGCGGATCCATAGAAGAGCGAATACGGAGAAGCTGCCGGTAGCGCGAAACAGCTTCCTGGCAAGACTCGCAAGTGAGCAAGTGTTCTTCGGCTACTCGAATTGTTCCTGAAAGAAGGGAATCAGTCTCGGAGGCTGTGCGCGACAATGGTTGAACCAGAGCCTGCAGTTCCCGCTGGTCGAGATGTTGCCCCGGCGAACGTTCCAAGTGGTAGTACCCCAATCTTCTAATACGACACGGCCAGGAGATTTGCTTTTGAGGACGTTTGTCCGTGTAGACCGTCGCTGGCATGAAGGAGGAGTTGCTCGCGAATGCCACGTTTTAGCCGCTCAATGACACTTCCGACTCCTTTTGAGCCCAAGCCGATCGTGGGCAGGGAGGCGATCTCCTTTGTACTCATGCCTTGGCGGAAGTAGAGCCAGAAAATCGTGCGATCACGCTCTTGATCGGGGCCTGAGAGGCATCGATTCAGGTTATCGTCTATCTCCCCGAGGAAAAGTGCGAAGGCGATGCATTCTTCACTCCCGTGAGCGCCTTGTTGAGCTTCGACGTCGACCTCGGCGGTAGACACGTGGGGATTACTCCGCCCGCATGATTGGCTGTGCAGATGTTTGAAATGGTCGTGGGTGATGTTGGCCGCCACTTTTTTCAGATATCCCAAAATTGATTCGGGATGCTGAATCGCGAAGTCTCGGAGCAGCCGGCAACCGTCTTCCCACAGCCGCATGTAGGTACATTGAACGAGGTCCTCAACCAGTGATCGGCCGGGTTCTCCCCACGCCGAGGCCGTGCGGATAATGGTAAGGCTGATTGACCTTCCGACCCGCGACACGAATTCCTCCCAGGCTGCCTGATCGCAAGGTCCGGCGCATAAACAGACGATGTCTTTCAAAGACAAACTCGAATACCGCGTCATCTTCAGCCTGCTTGAATTGTTATCTTTTGCGGAGCCTATTCGAACAGCTCATGAGATATGCAGGTTCGATGAGCGCGGATATTTCGAAGATTGTAAAAACATTGTCAAAACCATGTAGATAATCAAAGACAGGACAATCAGCGTTAAACAGCATGATGCGATTTATGAACAAACGACCACGCAGTTGAGCGTAGGATTTGGGGCAAGCTGTGGTGGGAAGTTCCAGGTGAGTACATGCTCGGAAGTGGCATTCATCAAATCGAAATAGTTTTTCTGTTGCTTCTGCTGTTCGTGGTGGTGTTCGGAGTTTTGGCCAGAAGGCTGCAGATTCCTTATCCAATCGTAATGGTCATTGGTGGGCTATTCCTGAGCTTTGTGCCGGGAATTCCGATGATCACGCTCAATTCGGACCTTGTTTTCTTTGTGATTCTGCCGCCTCTTCTTTACAGCGCGGCATGGACAACTTCATGGCGCGAGTTCAAGTACAACCTGGTAAGCATATTCTTGCTGGCCTTCGGTCTTGTGACATTCACCACCATCGGAGTCACGCAGGCTGGCCAGTGGCTCTTTCCAGCATTCGATTGGAGAATCGGACTTGTGCTGGGAGCGATTGTGGCTCCCACCGATGCGATTGCGGCCACGTCCATTGCCAAGCGACTTGGTTTGCCAAGGAGGATGGTGGACATTCTCGAAGGGGAGAGCCTACTGAACGATGCGACGGCCCTTCTTGCACTGGAATTCGGAATCGGTTTGCTTATGCAAGGACATGTGCCGACGTTCGCCGAGGGCTTCACTCGTTTGTGCTACTTGACACTGGTGGGAATCGGGGTGGGCCTGCTGATCGGCCAAATTGTACATCGCATTGAGCATCAATTGGATGATGCGCCAATTGAGATTGTCCTAAGCATTCTGACTTGTTACATCGCATACCTTGCGGCAGATTTCATCCATGCCTCAGGTGTTTTATCAGTCGTGACTTGTGGTCTTTATCTCAGCCGCAAAAGCTCGCACTTTTTCTCGCCGACCGTCCGACTTCAAGCATGGGCTGTATGGGATTCTTTAACGTTCGTCCTTAACGGTTTGGTTTTTGTTCTTATCGGTCTGCAGTTGCATTTCGTGATGGGAGCCATTCAAGACCATAATCTGCGCACCTTGTTTGTTTATGGCCTAAGCTTCAGTGGTTTTCTTATCCTGCTTCGCTTGATCTGGATGTTTCCGGGTGCATATCTGGCCAATGTGATCCGGAGGAGCCTTCTACACCAGCACGAGCCAATGCCTTCCGCTCGAAGCATTTTCGTCGTGGGGTGGACGGGAATGCGCGGGGTCGTTTCACTCGCAGCCGCGATCGCGCTACCGCAGACTCTTGCAGATGGTAGTCCATTTGTTCAACGGAATCTGATTATCTTTCTGGCATTCAGCGTCATCCTCGTGACGCTAGTCCTACAAGGCCTGACCCTACCATCCCTCATCCGCGCGCTCGGAGTTGCGGGTTCGGACGAGCGTTCGGAAGAGCAAGAGGCACGAAAGATCATTCTGCAGGCTGCACTCAATCATCTGGAACAAGCCAGAGAGAAGGATGAAGTTGCATTCCCAGAGATCTACATCGATGTGGCGCAGCACTATCGTAGTCGGCTCGCGGCACTGGCTGAAAATCCTGACGACAGTGACTCAGATTTCGATCCGCATTTCCACGATCGGTACACTGAATTATCACGTGAACTGCTTGGAGTAGAACGACAAACCGCAATCCAGCTGCGAAATCGTGGCCGTATCGGCGACGACCTGTTACGGGAAATCGAGAGGGAACTCGACCTGGGAGAAGGACGCCTGAAAACTAAATAGTATGTGCGGGTGCGATGAGCATGCGAAGAAGAGAGATCTTTAACATTTCTTTCACAACAACTCTAGAATATAGGCAGGTACTCTAGTGACGGGTGCGATCCAAATGTCCGCCGAACTCGAAGTGGGAACGGGACAGTCATACTCTCAAGACGAACTGACACCCCTGGTTCGAAAAGCCTGCCTCATTGCTCGAGACGCGGTATTCAATGTGAAAGACCTGCTCGAGAATTCGTCTCGTATTGCTTTTCCTGCTATTCGGGACTGTGAACGAGAACTCGATAAGATCGAAAGAGAGATCGACTAGAAGATTGCCGGCGCAATCACGCGGGCTGGAGAAAAAAAGGCTCGTCGGTTGCTAGCCTGCCTTAAATTTATTACCGACCTAGAGAGAGTCGGTGACCTCGTCATGCTGCATCATCGGACTGCAGTGGTCAGCAAAACGGACCGGCAGGAATTGATGGAGATGGCGTCGATACTTTGCGAGATGCTGGAGGTAGTGCATCTCGGCTTCGCAACTAACAATCCTGAGTGCGGGAGAAAAGTCTTGTTGACCGATGCCCGAGTGGATGCGAGCTGTCGCGCCTTATTCCAGCGACATCTCGCCAGTAAACAAGCATCCCCCACGTGTTTGAGGTGATGCTGGTTGCGCAAGCTTTCGAGCGGGCGGGGGATCATGCCAAGAATTTGGCAGAAGAGCTGATTAGTTCAAGCGAAGGCAGAAGTCTAAGACACGCCTCGAAAAAATCACTGACCCTTTAGAGTTGGTCAAGGCCGGCGACTTTTCACGCGACGTTAACAAAACCGCAACACTTCTGAAATACGTGTGGCATAGAGTCTACACGTGCGCCACTGTGTCTTATTTGTTCGCAATCCTGCGCAGACCCGGTCAGGACGCAATTCTCAGCCGTCATGAATCTGGAGCCGAGCGCGTCTCGCCATTCGAATTCGATCTCTATCGTCGAAGACGATCTTGAGATTTCTCGTCTCATCGAACACAATCTCGGGACAGCCGGGTTTAAAACACAAGCTTTCGCGTCGTCACAAGCCGTTATTTCTGCCGCTTTGCTAGAGCATCCGTCACTGTTTCTGCTCGACGTGATGCTCCCGGGAGAGGACACCGGTTTCGATCTGTGCCGCCGTATTCGCCACATGCCTGAGTTCTCAAGTACGCCTGTGATCTTCCTGACAGCCCGGGCTTCCGAAGAAGACCGCATTCGAGGTCTGGAGCTCGGCGGGGACGACTACATCGTGAAACCCTTCAGTCCTCGCGAATTGGTGGCGCGTGTGCGGGCACTCTTAAGATCGACCACCCCGAGTGAAAACGATGTCATCAAGGTGGGCGAACTGGAAATTGATTCGTCTTCGATGACGATACGGTTGAAGGGAGAGGCCGTGGCCTGCACGGTCAAGGAATTCAGATTGCTGGAATATCTCGCGAATCACCCAGGCCGCGTGTTCAGTCGACAGCAGTTGCTCGACGCCGTTTGGAAGGACACTGCATTCGTCACACAGCGTTCGATTGATGTATATGTGCGACGGATACGCGAGAAGATCGAAGAAGATGAGAACCAGCCCCGTTATATAAAAACGCTCCGCGGTTTTGGATATCGGTTCGACTCTTCGGTTGGACAGTTCCCTTGAAGGTCGAGCTTTGGACTCCGAAGCTGAGTCGCGAGTGGACAGCGATTTAGGTAAAATTCGCTGTTCATCAAAGCTCATGCAAGGAGTCCGGAATGCAACTGTCGACTCGTAAGCCCGTAGCATTAAGAATTGTGGCTGGCGCCGTTTTTGCCATCGTAGTTTTGGTTTCTGCAGTGGCCGCACAGAACACGGGTCCGCGATTCTCTGTTGCCTTTCCGAGTTCAAGAAGCGCCCAGCCGATTGATGGTCGCCTACTGCTAGTGCTCTCGAGTGATCCATCCGATGAACCGCGCATGCAAGTAAACGATACGCCGAAGACACAAATGATCTTCGGAGTCGACGTAGATGGTATGAAGCCCGATGCGACGATTACGGTCGATGACCGCGCATTCGGATTCCCCGTGCGCTATTTGCATGACGTGCCCGATGGAGAGTACTACGTGCAGGTCGTCTTGCATCGTTATGAAACTTTTCATCGCGCGGATGGGCATGTTGTAAAACTCCCCATGGACCGCGGAGAAGGGCAACATTGGAATCTTGCCCCTGGAAATCTGTACTCAAAACCCAAAAAGATTTCGTTAACGAAAGCCGGAAATGCAATTGATGTCGTGTTGGACCAGGAGATCCCGGCGATACCTGATCCGAAGGATACAAAGTATGTTCGTCATCTGAAGATCAAAAGTGAATTGTTAACAAAGTTTTGGGGCCGTCCGATGTATCTGAGCGCGAACGTGCTCGTGCCAGAGGGATTTGACGCGCATCCGAACGTGCGGTTCCCGCTGATCATCGCAGAGGACCACTTCAACTACGATTTCGGTGGTTTCCGGACAGAACCTCCAGATCCAGACCTCAAGCCGGATTACAGCGAGCGCTTCCACATAGCCGGCTACAACAGGATTCAGCAACAAGAAGCGTACAAGTTCTATCAGCAATGGATTTCCGCGAAGTTTCCCCGAATACTCATCGCGGAGATCAATCATGCGAATCCCTACTATGACGACTCGTATGCGGTTAATTCGGCTAACTTGGGTCCATATGGCGATGCGATCGAGACGGAACTGATTCCGGCCATCGAGAAAGAATTTCGCGGTATCGGGCAGGGATGGGCGCGCTTTGCTTACGGAGGATCCACGGGCGGCTGGGAAGCCATGGCTGTGCAAATGTTCTATCCCGACCACTATAACGGGGCGTTTATCGCGTGCCCGGATCCGGTCGATTTTCGTTCTTATGTGACAGCCAATCTTTACGACGACAAGAATGCATTTTTTATGGAGGGGGCCCACGCTCGAATTCCGCAACCCGCCATGCGTGACTACCTGGGACGGACGTTCATAACTATGCAGGGAGTCAATCAATATGAGTTGGCCCTCGGATCGCATGCGAGATCGGGAGAGCAATTTGACATATGGCAGGCAGTGTTCGGACCGGCGGGAGACGATGGGTATCCAAAGCCGATCTTTGACAAGGAAACCGGAGTCATTGATAAGTCGGTTGCGGCTTATTGGAAAGAGAAGTACGACCTGAGCGCGATCCTGCAGCGCGATTGGGCTACGTTAGGACCTAAGTTGCAAGGCAAGCTCCACGTTTATGTGGGCAGCGCGGACACCTATTTCCTCACGAACGCGGTCTACTATCTTGAGGACTTTCTGAAGACAACGAAAAATCCACCCTACGACGGAGAGGTGAAATACGGGGAGCGTGCGGAGCATTGCTGGAACGGAGACCCCAATTTGCCGAATTATCTTTCGCGTTTGCATTACCACACGATGTATCTGGAAAAGATATTGGATCGAATGCAAAAGACGGCTCCCGCAGGGGCAGACCTGACCTCGTGGAGATACTAAGCGCTAATCAGTGCGCGATTGTAGAGCCCGCGGAACTAGGTTGCATGGACTAGCTTTTCCTTCGAACACTCAGTGAGTTTCAAAGTTCCTTGGATCAAGAGAGATATTGTTCTGGATGTTGTCAGCGCTCACATCCCACTCTACGAGTTTCGTGAACCCAGTCTGCAGTTCCTGCTGATAGCGGAGATCATAGCGGAATGGCAGTGTAATTCCATCGACGGTTTTGAAGTCGCTGAATCGCTCTTCGATTCGGTAGCGAGCTTCATTTCTGCGCGCACTTTCCTGCTCACCGCCGAGACCTATACCGCTTATCCGAGTAGCTGTGTAGAGTGTCATGACATGTCGGAATGTGGTCGGGTCTAAGTACAAGGTCACGTCGAGATCGATGCCTTTTTTGGGGTGATATGACACGGCAAGCATCTCGACGCCATTGACTTTCTTTCGTCCGTCGAAATGCAACTTGGCGCCGTGTCCGCCTAGATCCAACAGAGGCCATCCACTCGATAGCACTCCACCGAGCAGGCCCTCGCGCAGAGGAAAATCCTGGCTGCGAAGGAATTCACCAAACTCCGATCGAGTCGCGTCATCGTACGTTCCATATACAAAGGTCTTAGAACCGTTGCGAACGAATTTCTCACCGCGATACTTGATCGCGTTCACTTTGAGCAGTAATTGAAACTTGTCGGCTTCCGATACCATTACAGATTTCCCGATAAATTCGCCAGAGCCACCCGTAATCAGCCGGTAGGTAGCTGTTCCCTGCAAGACCCGTGATTTCACCGCGCTCCGAGCTTCAGTCGTGCCGATCGAATCTAGATGTTTCTGCAGCAATTCTTCGGGCCTGAAGCTCTCATCAGCCATCACATTGGACGACGGAATAGCGATCAGGAATATGATTGCAATTGCGAACATTGCTTTGACTAACTTGGAAACGATCATGTGGCTACCTCGTGTCTTGACACGGATACATCTTTTGCCTTATCTGAGATGAGTATCACAAAATGTCAGGTCATGTCAGTAGCACAATGCAGGGAAGGTTTAGCCTTTTCCAAAACTTAATTTGAATCTACGTTCACTTGGCCGAGTTTTGACGACCCATTCTCTGCGGCTGGGCCGGAATCGGTTATGTATGAAAAGACAGTTGTAGAGCGTGTGTTGGAGTGCTAGGATTTTGCGACTCGAACGAGCAAGTTCGAGCCCCTCCCCAAGCTAGTTCCACCCATAATTGCGCAGATAGTTGAGGAAAAGCGTCATGGAGGCTAGGAATTTCCGCCCTCAGTCGGGGTCGGAGCGACCTGAGAGTTTTACTGAGCTCTCAGGGGATTCGCTGGATCAACTCTTCAGTGTTACGTACGAAGAATTGCGCCGGTTGGCATCCAGTGTGAAACGAAGCGATCCGAGCGCAACTTTGAATCCAACGGCTTTAGTGAATGAGGCATGGCTTAAGCTCGCCAGTTCGCCCAATTTTGCGGCGACGTCGCGACTTCATTTCAAAAGGATCGCAGCCCGGGCGATGCGTCAGGTTCTAATTGAGGCTGCAAGACGTCGCAAGGCAAACAAGCGCGGCGGAATCGAGTCCATGACGGTAACCTTCGACGAGTCGCTTATGCGAGCGCCCGCGTATGAAAAAGATCTGCTCGCGCTGGATGCTGCACTCGACGAATTGGCGCGTTTACAGCCCCGTCAAGCGATGATGGTCGAGGGCCGCTTCTTCGGGGGACTTGAAATGCAAGAGATTTCTTCCATGCTGGAAGTGTCAGAGGCGACATTGCTCCGAGATTGGCGGGCCGCGAAAGCATGGCTGGCCCACGAGCTAAGCCGAGCATAAACGGTCGACCAGGAACTCACCTGAGACTTATGGATCCGGAGCGCTGGGAAAAAATTCAAAACCTGTTTCATGGGGCGGCCGACCTGCCTCAAGAAGAACAGCTGCCATACCTGCAGCGCGCGTGCAAAGACATTTCACTGGTAAATGATGTGAAAGCGATGCTGGCGGAGGATGCCCGCGGCAATTCATTGCTAGATCGCCAAATGGCAGAGGTGGCGCACGAAATTCTTCGTGAGCCTGTGAACGCATCTCTTCCCAGGCAGAATTTTGGGCCTTTCAAGTTAAAAAGGCCGTTGGGCGAAGGTGGTATGGGGATTGTTTACCTCGCTGAACGGCCGGACCTCGGACATCTGGTCGCGATCAAAGTTTTGCGCGATGCATGGCTTTCACCAGCCCGGCGCGACCGGTTCGCGAGTGAACAAAGAACACTGGCTCAGTTGAACCATCCCGCGATTGCTCGTTTGTACGACGCAGACACTTCGGACGACGGCACTCCTTGGTTCGCAATGGAGTATGTAGAAGGTGTTCCTCTAACCTCCTATTGCAAAGAACACAACAGCTCGGTGGATGAGCGCTTGCGATTGACGCTGTTGGTTTGCGACGCCGTGCGATACGCGCACCAGAATGCGGTTATCCACCGGGATCTAAAGCCCTCGAATATTCTTGTCAGAGCAGATGGGACGATTAGGCTTCTTGACTTCGGCATCGCGAAGCAGCTGGAAACGCTTGACAATCCGACCCACACGATGACAGGCCTGCGCCTGATGACTCCAGCCTATGCTGCGCCTGAGCAGATACGTGGCGAGCGCGTTGGAATCCAAACCGATGTCTATTCGCTGGGCGTGATCCTCTATGAATTAATGAGCGGTCAACTTTCTTTTGACCTTTCCACGAAAACGCCCGGTGAGGCCGAACAACTTATCACGCAACAAGAACCGGCTCGGCCATCGCTCATCTGGACGGAGTCGGCCCAATTAAAGAAAGCGCCTGAGATTAAGGCGAGTAAAGCCGAGTGGGCAGATCTTGATGTGCTGTGCCTGACAGCGATGCGGAAGGAGCCACAGCGGCGGTACCAGTCGGTGGAAGCTCTCATCCGCGACATCGAGCACTACCTCAAGCGCGAACCTCTTGAAGCTCGAGCCGACACCTGGAGCTATCGTGTCGGGAAGTTCGTCCGGCGGCAACGAAAGGCGGTAGCCGTAAGTGCTGCAGTTATAGCGCTCATCATTGGCCTCGTCGCATTTTATACAGTAAGGCTGGCACGCGCGCGGAACGAAGCCGTTGCGGAAGCGACCAGAGCACAACGAATTCAGCGATTCACATTGAACCTTTTCCAAGGAGGAGACGAATCGGTCGGGCCTTCGGATGAGCTGCGGGTTGTAACCCTGTTGGATCGCGGTGTTCTGGAAGCTCATGCGCTCGATAGCGAACCGCAGATTCAAGCTGAGATGTATCAAACGCTCGGTGGAATCTATCAAAATCTGGGAAAGCTGGATCAAGCGGAAAAATTACTCCAGCAATCGCTTGAGCAACGGAAGAAGTTGTTCGGCGCCGATCATCCGGTCGTCGCGGAGGGCTTGGTTAGTTTAGGCGTTCTCAGAGATGCGCAGGCGCGGTATGACGAAGCTGAACAGCTGGTTAGACAGGGTTTAGAGATGAGCAAGCGTCATCTGCCAGTGAGTCATCCTGCGATAGCAAAAGCGACCAGTACTCTGGGCCGGGTGCTTGAGGACAAGGGAGAGTACGACAAGGCGATCTCCACGTTAGATGAAGCGGTACGCTTGCAATCCGGACCGGCGGCATCGCAGGCGGAACTCGGGTCCAGCCTAACTGAACTGGCAAACTGCAACTTTTATGCAGGCCATTATGACGTTTCTGATGCCTTGAATTGGCGAGTGATCGAAATTGATCGAAAGCTCTATGGAGAACGGCATCCGAACGTCGCGAACGACCTAATCAACCTGGGGGCTACCCAGTTTGAACGAGGGTACTACTCGGAAGCGGAACGCTACTATCGGCAGGCTCTGGAGATCATCGGCGGGTTCTATGGCAAGGACAATCAGGAAACAGCCTCCGCACAGACGATGCTGGCCAGAGCATTGGTTTCGCAAAATAAGCTAGATGAAGCATCTGGTTTGCTAAAGGATGCACTTCGCATTCAAGAACATGTCTACGGAGAGGTTCATCCACGCGTGGCATCTGCCCTTAATGAACTTGGGAAAGTTGCCATGCAGTCGGGCAAATACGACGAGGCAGAGGCAGAGTTCCAGCGGATGGGAGAAATTTATCGGAAGGTCTATTCGGGCAAGCACTACTTAATTGGAGTTGCGTTATCGAATCTGGGAAGCGTTGAAACAGAGCGCAAGCGATTTGCGATTGCGGAACGCTATCTCGGAGAAGCCTTAACCATCTTCGAACAGACTTTACCTGCTGGTCACGTTAATTTCGGGATCACGCGAGTGAAACTCGGACGAGCACTGCTTCGCGAAGGACGTTACCGAGAGGCGGAAACGGAAACGCAAACTGGGTTGAATATCCTCTCAAAGCAGAGCAATCCATCGATGAGTTGGATACAAAAAGGACGACAAGACCTCGTCGAGATCTATGATAACCTCCATGAACCAGCCAAGGCGGCTAGTCTTCGCGAAACTCTCAACGATAAGCAAGGCGCCGGCGCCAAATAGGTATTAGAGCAGCGCGCTTGCCGTCATAGAACTATTTCTGATAAACCACCTGAGATCTTTATGAACATGCGTTGGGCCCACCTTCGTTCTGCGCTGGGGCAACTTATCCATATCTTTATGCCATTGTTGGCATGTGCGCTGCTGCCTTCTGTGGCCGCGGGCCAGAGCTGGAAACTCACATGGAGTGACGAGTTCAATGGAGCCACTGGTACTGCGATCGACTCCAAGAAGTGGCAGTTCGAACGGGGCGATCTGAAGGTTAATAACGAACTCGAATTTTATTGTGCGCCTAGCGATGGAACGCCGTGCGATCCAGGCAATCCGAATGCGTCTATCGATGGCCGGGGTCATCTCCTGATTCAGGCCCGCCGCATCAGCGACGCGATCGCGCCGAGCAGCAAGGCGTGGACTTCGGCCCGACTCAACACGTCCAACAAGCTGGCGAGCTTCCTATATGGCCGCATCGAATCGCGTATGCAATTGCCTGTAGGGGCCGGGATCTGGCCCGCATTCTGGTCGCTAGGAACGAATATTGACCAGGTGAATTGGCCGACCTGCGGTGAAATGGACTACATGGAGAATGTCCCATTGGTCGGGCATCTAGGGCCACTGGTCGTGAAGTCGACGATTCACGGACCGGATTACTCCGGCGGTGAGGGAATTGGCAAGGATCGCAATTTATCAGCACCCGTGACTGAGTTCCACACCTATGGAGCGATCTGGTCTCCATTCATGATTCAGTTCTACGTGGATGATGCGGCGGAGGTGTTTTTCGTCTTGACGCCTCAAGACCTCCCAAAAGGAAAACAATGGGTGTTTGAGCATCCATTCTTCCTCCTGCTGAACTTAGCGGTCGGCGGAACTGACAGTTGGCCCGGACCACCGGATTCTGCAACACCCAATCCGGCTCGCATGTTCGTGGATTACGTTCGAGTCTACAAGGCAGAACGGATCAAGCCGCCCAAGCTATCGCTTCCCAAAGACGCAATTCGCTGGAATGGTGAGGATGAGTTGAAAATTCCGCTGAAGATATCGGCGAGTCCTGGAAGCGGACGGATGTACATATCTTGTTCGAGTGATGAGCCCGGGCTCGCGTGTTCCATCAGCACAGGTGATGAGCTAAATGACACAGTGGTGAATTTTACGAACAAATCATCGGTGCCGACAGAAATCCGATTATCGAAGCTGGCTGCCGCGAACGTGAACCCGGGTGCTCGTCTCAAAACCTCTACGATCCACGTGCGCGCTTGGACCGTCGCTAGCAATCCTGATGATCCGAAAACCTACGCTGAGACCAAGTTCTCGGTACGAGTTCATTAGGCCGAAGCACGCCGCGGCTCAGTGTTATGCGCAACTCTTCGTAGGGGTTCGCTCAAGCTACGCATAACTTTTTCGAAAGCAGCGAAATCAAGTGACTGTGGACCGTCGGAAAGCGCTCGTTCGGGGCACGGGTGCACTTCGATGATCAAGCCGTCTGCACCGACCGCGACGGCAGCTTTGGCCATAGGCGGAATCAGGTTTTGCTTTCCTGTGCCGTGCGAAGGATCGGCGATCACCGGCAAATGGGAGAGTTCCTTAGCCAGGGCCACCGCGGCGAGGTCCATGGTGTTGCGGGTTTCGGTTTCAAAGGTTTTGATGCCTCGCTCGCACAGAACAACCTTGCGATTGCCGCCGGCAAGAAGGTATTCCGCAGCAAGTAACCACTCTTTAACAGTGGCCGAGGGGCCTCGCTTCAGGAGTATTGGCTTGTCGATCGTGGCGAGACGTCGGAGCAGATTGAAGTTCTGCATGTTGCGGGCCCCCACTTGCAACATGTCGGCATGCTCGCAGATAAGATCCACATCCTCGGTGCCCATGACCTCGGTGACAATCGGACAGCCTGTTTCAGCACGGGCTTCGCTAAGAATCTTCAATGCTTCCAGTCCCAATCCCTGGAATTCGTAAGGCGAAGTGCGCGGTTTGTAGGCGCCACCCCGAATCATGCTTGCTCCTGCCGCCTTGACCGCGTGCGCAGTTGACAGCATTTGCTCCCGCGATTCAACGGAGCAAGGTCCGGCAATCACGACAACCTCCGGGCCGCCAATCTTGACTCCACCCACATCGACGACAGTCCTCTCCGGACGGGTTTGCCGGCTGACAAGCTTAAAAGGCTGAGCGATGGGGACAACATCCTCAACGCCGGGAGCTACCCGGAGTGCCTCGATTTCGTGACGGCGACCTGCATTCCCCACCACGGCGACGATGGTGCGCGAAGCGCCACGAGTGACATGGGGCTGAAATCCAGCTTCAACCACCCGCTGGATGATGTGTTCAATTTCCTGTTCGGTTGCTTGCTCCGACATATTGACGATCACGTTAATCCTCCTTGGCTCGGACAAAAAACGAAAGCCGCGATATAGATCGCGGCTCCTCGGCTTCTAAACTTGGGATGTGTTAATTAACCCGCAAGCTTCGCCGGGACCGCGCCGCTAAACCAGTAGCGGCCAAACGTAAAGGCGAAGCTGGTAAATCGAGTCATCTTGGTACGAGGGATACTAAAGCCGTCTACCGAAGCAGGTCAATCAGAATCGTCGCTTCATCGCTGGTGTAAAGCCCTAAGATGGCCGTCGTACGATGACGTGCGAACACAGTTAGAATAGCGGCCATGTCTCCGGTGCTCGAGTACGAGGGCGTCACGAAAGAGTACCGCTCGCTCCTAAGATCGCGACGTGTACTTGCTTTACAAGACTTTTCACTCCAAGTTCAGCCGGGAGAGATCTTTGGATTCCTGGGTCCTAATGGAGCCGGCAAGAGCACGGCAATCCACTTGGCCATGGGCTTTATGCGCCCGACGAAGGGATCTGGCCGCATGCTAGATAAACCGTTCGGGCACGCCAGAACACGTCGAAGGGTAGGCTTTCTGGCAGAAAACGTCTCGTTGTATCAACGTCCGGCTGACTCCCTCGTCCGGTTTTATGGTGCTTTGAATGGTTTAAATGGTACGGCCTTGAAGAAGAAGACGATTGAGGTGTTGGGGGAGGTTGGTCTCGGCGGGGAGGCTCGCCGCAACGTGAAGGGATTCTCGCGCGGGATGTTGCAACGTGTGGGTCTTGCCCAGGCAATCGTAAACGATCCAGAACTGCTTATTCTCGATGAGCCGACGTCGGCGCTCGATCCCAGGGCGCGAGTGATTGTGCGCGAGTTGTTGATGGATTTCAGGAATCAAGGTAGGACGATCTTCCTGAGTTCGCATTTATTGTCGGAAGTGGAACTGGTCTGCGACAGGGTTGCCATCCTGAACCGCGGTCGCATGGTGCGGCTGGGAACAACTGCGAGTTTGCTGGAGTCGAGTCATGAGAGCGAAGTCATTGCCCGAGGGGTGGCGGCGGATGTTTTTGGTGGTGTCACATTAGCCAACGGCGACGTCAGGATTGCAGTGCCGATGGTCGAACAGCGAGCCATCGTTGAGCGCATCTGGCTGGCCGGTGGCGAGATCGTGAGTATCAATCCGGTGCGTAAGTCGCTGGAGCAGCTGTTTCTAGAGTTAACAACACTGCCAGATGACAAGGGGTCTGCGGCATGAGGAATGTGATGTTGATCGCCGTTACCTTTGTGCGGGAACAGCGGTGGCCGATCTTTGTGCTGCTCATGTGGGTGGTGCTGTTGGCTGCCGTTGGATTGGCAGTGGATTTGCGCCGTCCGAGCGATCGAGAAGATGTATTAATGATCTTCAAGCAGCTTTCGATTTATGGAGTCGCATTCGCAGTTTTTTTCGGTGGATCTGCGATTCATAACGACCGGCGCTCCCGCCGGATTTTGGCAGTGCTGTCGAAAGCAGTCGGACGACGACAATACCTGCTCGGATTGCTCACTGGCATAGCGCTGGCGGTGGGGCTGTTTGGCTTCAGCATGGGATTCACGGGGAGTTGGGTGCTAGGCCAAGCGGGATTTCCGGTTGCATGGCTCTGGTATCTGATCCTATGTTGCATGGCAGCATGCCTGCTATCTGCCTGCCTGGCGGTAATGTTTTCCACTTTCCTGCCGCCGTTGTTTGCGACATTAGCTACCGGTTTGTTGATCGGAGTGCCCGCATTGCTCACCATTCAAACGGGAGGAAGGTGGGCATATGGGATTCCGGTTTATCCCTTGCTGGAACGAATGCTTAACGCAGGCTTTCACGATCGAGTGCAGCCGAACTGGCCAGTGTTGACGATTGCGTTCGGCGACATGTTGGCGCTCTGGCTGATCGCCTCCTGGATCTTCCGAGAAAGGGATATCGCGGTTTCTGTCGATTGACTCTTAGGGGCTGGGCGGCGCCGGAGTAGATGATGTGGTGCTCGCGGTTTCGTTGATGTGCAAAAGATCAATTGCTCCGCGAGATGCGAAGTCGAGAATACGGCCCGGCAAGATTCCTAAATAGAGTGTGGCAGCTACACTGATGGACAACGCAACGGCCAGGCTGACTGGTACTCGCGCAACCGTGATTTCTCCGCGCGGTTCCTTCATGTACATCATCACAATAATGCGCAGGTAGTAGTAGGCTCCGACCGCGCTGTTGAGGACGGCGATGATGGTGAGTCCGATTAAGTTCGCGCGCAGGGCGGCACTGAAAACGTAGAACTTCGCGAAAAAACCTCCGGTGGCAGGAATTCCGATAAGGGACAAAAGGAAAACCGTGAGCGTGCCAGCCAGTAGGGGCGAGCGATAGCCGAGTCCAGCATAGTCTTCCAACGTGACATACCGTTCGCCACGGCTGGCGAAATGGCTCACGACAGCGAACGCACCGACGTTCATCGCAGCATAGGAAGCGGTGTAGAACATGGCAGCGGACGTCCCCACGTCGGGCTGTGTGGCAAAGGCGACTAAGAGATAGCCAGCGTGGGCTATGGACGAATAAGCCAGCAGGCGCTTTACGTTGTCCTGCACAAGAGCGCAGATGTTGCCGAGAGTCATCGAGAGCGCGGCTGAAACCCAGATCAGCCAGAACTTGCCGGGAACATTCGCTTCGAACACGATGCGCAGCAGAACCGCAAAGGCAGCAGCTTTGGGCCCCGTGGACATTAAGGCCACAACGGGTGCTGGAGCTCCTTCGTAAACGTCAGGCGTCCAGACGTGGAATGGAGCTGCGGCCACCTTGAATCCGATTCCCACAAACATCAGGGCGGCAGCAACGTACGCCAGCGTTGGGACGGAATTCGCCTGCAAGAAATGAGCGATAAAAGCGATGTTGGTGGATCCTGTAGCACCAAACATAAGCGCAACACCGTAAAGGAAGAACGCGGTCGCGAAAGAGCCGAGTAAAAAGTATTTGAGGGAAGACTCGCTGCTGGTCGCTGCGCGACGACGGAATCCAGCGAGGATGTATGTGGATATCGACGAAATCTCGAGAGCGATAAAGATCAGGACAAGCTCGACCGCGGACGACATCAACGCCATGCCGAGTGTGCCGAAGAGAATCAAGCCATAGTACTCACCCGCACGGATCCGCTGTACCGCCATGTATTCATAAGAGGTCAGAATGACCACAGTTGCGACACTGATAACGACAAAATGGAAAAAGATGCTGAAATTGTCGACTCGAATCATTTCCCAGAATGCGAGTCCGGGAGCCTTCGCCATGTAAGCTGTGGATGCTAGAGCGATGAGTGAGCCGACCAATCCGACGATGCCTAAAGTCTTCTGACTTGCGCGGTCATCGAGAAGCGGATCCAATAACATGATCGCCATACCGAAAATCGCGAGAACGATCTCGGGGAGAATGCGGATATAGTCCGCGCCCTGTGGTGTCATCTGGGTTGCGACCTCAGCGGCAAGCATCATTGGCCGACCACCTTGGTTGCGATTTGCGAAGCAGGAAGCAGCGTATCCACGGCGGGGTTGATGATATTGAGCCAGATCAGCGGGGCGACTCCCATGATAAGGGCGGCCACTGCCGTTGGCCACAATGCCCATTGCTCACGAGCGGAAATGTCGGGCAGAGAATTATTTTCTGAGTGCGTTATTTGGCCGAAGAAAACTCGCTGATACATCCAGAACAGATAACACGCGCTCCAGATCACTCCGGTTGCACCAACAATGCCGTACCACGGTCGGGCTTGGAACGCGCCCGACAGAGTGAGGAATTCGCCAATGAAACCATTCAGCATCGGCAAGCCAACAGATGCCAGGACGACGAACAGGAAGAAGGACGCGTATCTCGGCATCGGAGCCGCAAGCCCGCCGAAGTCACTAATCTCATATGTGTGCTTTCGTTCGTAGATGATGCCAGCGAGCATGAACAGGGCTCCGGTGGAAACACCGTGCGCCAGCATGACGAATTCGGCACCCGCGACTCCTGCAGACGTGAAACTAAAAATTCCCAACACGACGAAGCCGAGGTGGCTGATCGAGGAATACGCGATCAGTTTCTTCATGTTCGGCTGAACCATGGCCACGAGTGCGCCATATACGATTCCAATCAGAGCTAGAACCATGATCCAGGGCGCGTTCCGATGGGATTGGTCCGGGAAGAGTCCGAGGTTGAATCGGAGCATGCCGTACGTTCCCATCTTGAGGAGCACGCCTGCGAGCAGCACCGACCCGGCTGTGGGCGCTTCCACGTGTGCGTCCGGAAGCCACGTGTGCACAGGGAAGAGCGGAACTTTCACGGCGAAGGCGACGAAAAAGGCGAGGAAGAGCCAAGGCGAGGCGGCAAGGAAATTCTCCACCTTGCCATCTCGAATGGCATTCTGGATAACAACGAAGTCGAAGCTACCGGTCTTGGCATACAGCCAAAGAATAGCGGCAAGCATGAATACTGAAGCAACCATCGTGTAGAGGAAGAACTTCACCGCCGCATAGACCCTGCGTCCGTGGCCGTACATGCCGATGAGCAAGGCCATCGGAATCAACGTCGATTCCCAGAAAAAGTAAAAGAGGAACAGGTCAAGCGCTGTGAATACTCCGATGAGAGCCGTTTCGAGAACCAGCAGCAGTATGAAGAACTCTTTAACGCGATCGTGGATTGAAGTCCATGAAATGAGGACGCATAAAGGCGTCAGGAAAGTGGTCAACACTACAAGCCACATGGAAAATCCGTCCACACCCATGTGGTAATGAATGTTCGGACTGGCGATCCACGATTTGTCGATTTCATACTGAAAGCCGTGAGCCGAGCGCTGGAAATAAACCGGAAGGTGCAGGGACAGGCCGAAGGTCAGCAGGGAAATGACGAGTGCAAAAACGCGGATATCGCGATCACGGCGTGGGAATAGGAGCAGTAAGAGAGCTCCTGCCAGTGGCATAAATGTGACAAGCGTGAGGATGATGCCGTGAATGAATTCTTTACTCATCGGACTCCCATCCAAATCATGTAAGCGATAACAGCGGCCGCGCCGATCGCGACCCATCCTGCATATGAGCGCAGGTTGCCGGATTGCATGTGACGGACGGCGTCCGAGGCATGCCGTGTGCCGTCGGCAGCATCATTGATCGAATCATCGATGATGCCTTGATCGATTCCGCGCCAGAGAATCGCGCTTGAGCCATCCACGAGCGGCTTCACGAAGAGCGTGGCGTAAAGTTCGTCGACGTAATACTTGTTCACGACGGCTTTGTACATTCCACCAAGACTTGCGGCAATGCGAGCAGGAAGCTCGGGTCGACGGCTGTAGAGAAGAAACGCGAGATACCAGCCACCGAAGGCCGCCAGAATCGAAATACCCATCAGGACGTGTTCTGTGCTTTTGCTGGTGCTTTCGGCAGCGGTTTCTCGCGCGAGATCCGCAGCCGCGCTGGACTGGAATACAGGAGCGAGGAAATGCTCGAAGCGTCCACCAATGCCAATGTATCCACCAATCACAGAAAGCAGCGCCAGGACGCAAAGAGGCGCAAGCATGACCCATGGGCTCTCATGGGGTTCGCCATGCCCATGTCCCCCGTGGCTCGATTTGTCGTGCATCGCGTGAGCGTCAGCCGATTGATGTTTCACGTCATGCGCAGCCGGGCCGCCCCGGTATTCGCCTCCGAAAGTGAGAAACATCAGTCGGAACATGTAGAAGGAAGTGATGAAAGCGGTGATGACGCCGATCAGCCAATACACCCAATTCCCACCATGAGTGCTCGAATAGGCTTGCCAAAGAATCTCATCCTTGGAGAAGAAGCCTGCAAAACCTGGGATTCCAGCAATGGCTAGTGTGGCAATTCCCATCACAATAAACGTGATTGGCATGTACTGGCGGAGGCCACCCATCTTGCGCATGTCCTGTTCGCCGCCGATGCCGTGAATCACCGATCCTGCGGCCAGAAAGAGGAGGCCCTTGAAAAAGGCATGGGTCATCAAATGGAAGATGCCTGCAGAGTACGCGGCAACGCCGCAGGCCATGAACATGTATCCGAGTTGGGAGACAGTCGAGTAGGCGAGTACTTTCTTGATGTCCGTTTGTGCAATGCCGATGGTGGCAGCAAACAGGGCCGTCAGCGTACCGATGATCGCGACAACCATGAGTGCTGACGGCGCCCTGTCAAAGATCACGTGAGAGCGGGCGACCATGTACACGCCGGCGGTTACCATTGTGGCGGCGTGGATGAGAGCCGAAACGGGTGTCGGACCTTCCATCGCATCAGGCAGCCAGACATAGAGTGGAATCTGCGCGGATTTTCCGGCAGCACCCAGCATCAACAAGAGACCAATCGAGGTCAGCAGGCCAGCACCAGTTGTTTCGCTTGCGATTGGCTCAATCTTTGAAAACAATGTGGCGTAGTCGAGAGTTCCGAAGTGCTTGATGAGAAGGAAGAGAGCAACCAGGAACCCGAAGTCGCCGATGCGGTTGACGATGAAAGCTTTCTTGCCAGCGGATGCCGCAGAATCTTTCGTGAACCAGAATCCAATCAGAAGATAAGACGCGAGGCCAACGCCCTCCCATCCGATAAACATCAGGAGGTAGTTCTTCGCGAGAACAAGCGTCAGCATGAAGAACATGAACAGGTTCAGGTAAGACATGAAGCGATAGAACCCGTCGTCTTCCCACATGTAGCCGACGGAATAAATATGGATCAGGAAGCCGACACCGGTGACGACCAGAATCATCACCAGGGAGAGTTGATCGAGATAAAACGAGAAGTCGACCTGAAAGCCACTGACGCGGATCCAATGAGCAAGATCGAAGTAGTACGGGGCCGCAGTAGACGAGAACTTGAGTGCGACAACGAGTGCCATCAAAAACGCTGCACCGCAAAAGCCAAGAGCCACAGTCACGATGGCTTTTTTCGACGAGCGTCGGCCAAAGAATCCATTGATCGCCGCTCCCGCCAACGGGAGAACCGGAATCAGCCAGAGATAAGGGTTCGGCGTCATAGTTTGAGCAGATTCACCTGGTCCACATTCAATGTTTCACGGGTGCGATACACAGCGATGATGATGGCCAAACCAACGGCCGCCTCCGCAGCGGCAACGACCATTACGAAGAACACAAACACCTGCCCGCTCAGGTGTTGCCAGTGTGCGGCGAAGGCAACGAACGAGAGATTGACGCCATTTAGCATCAGCTCGATCGACATAAAAATCGTAATAATGTTGCGCTTGATCAGAAATCCCAGAATTCCGCACGCGAACAGGATGCCGCTGAGTACGAGGTAATACGAGAGAGGTACCATCAGCGCTCCTTCTCCGAATGATAGTCGGCGCGACCGGCAAGCACGACAGCACCCATGATGGCGATCAGGATCAGAACAGAAGTGACTTCAAAGGGAAGCAGGAAGTCGTGGAACAAGAGTTGACCAATCGTCTTAGGATCGCCATGCAAAGATCCGATCGCCACGCTCTCCGTGCCGGAGCGCTTCAGCAGGACCCATGCGACGATCGTGCTTCCGAGGAGCATCCCGGGCACACCCAGGAGAATGGCCACGCGACTTCCGCCTGTACGCTCTTCCTCGCCGGCATTCAAAAGCATGATGACAAAAACAAATAAAACCATGATCGCGCCGGCGTAGATGATGACCTGTACGGCGGCCACGAATTCGGCGCCGAGCAAAAGATATTCAACAGCGAGGGCCGCCATGACGGCGATCAAGGATAAAGCGCTGTTAATCGGATGACGTTGGACGAGCAAATTGACTGCTCCTGCGACGCAGACCGCACCGAAGATAAGAAATAAGGTCAGATGAAGCATATTCAGTGACTGCGTTACGAGCTACGTGCCATGCGTTTACTTCAATAAACAGAACTATGATGTCAATGCGACCACTAGCGCCGTTACGATTAGATTTGCAATCGCCAGCGGTAACAAAAACTTCCAACCAAAAGCCATCAACTGGTCATAACGGAAACGGGGCAATGTGCCTCGCACCCAGATGTAAATAAAAAGAAACGCAACAACCTTCGCGACAAACCAGAAAACTGGTAACACAGCCTGTAATAAAGGAGGTCCACCAATCGGGCCGTGCCATCCCCCGAGGAAGAGCAAGGTAGCGAGGCACGCGACCGTAATCATGTTCGCGTACTCAGCCATGAAAAACATGGCGAACTTCATCGCGCTGTACTCGGTGTGGTATCCAGCGACAAGCTCGGTTTCCGCTTCTGGCAAGTCGAACGGAATCCGATTTGTCTCGGCGTAGGCCGAAGTTAGATAAATGAAGAATGCGACGATTTGGCCCTGAAAGATGTTCCAACGCGGAATAATGTGCCACCACGATCCCGCTTGGGCATCGACGATTTCCCGCAAACTGAAGCTACCGGAAAGAATGAGCACTCCAATCAGCGACAGTCCTAATGAGATCTCGTAGCTCACCATTTGTGCGCTGGCGCGGAGTCCGCCCAATAGCGAATACTTGCTGTTCGAAGACCAGCCCGCGAGCGCAACGCCGTACACGCCGATACTGGTCACTCCCAGAATGAGAAGTAGGCCGATGTTTAGATCTGTAATCTGGAGCGGAATCTCATTCCCGAAGATACGGACGGAGTTACCAATCGGTATGACTGAGATGGAAGTCAACGCGCAGACGACGGCAATGATCGGGGCCGCGATATACAAAGGCTTGTAAACGTGCGGCGGCGTTAAGTCTTCTTTGAAGATGAACTTGATTCCATCGGCGAGTGGCTGAAGCAGGCCGAATGGGCCAACGCGGGTAGGACCCCAGCGGTTCTGGATGTGACCAACGACTTTACGCTCTAACCAGACAGTGTAGGCGACGGCGGTCAACAGCACGAAGACCGTGATCACGATTTTGATCACAGACGCTATCAGGTATGTTTCGATACTCAGCAAAGTCGCTTGTCCTGTTGGTCGAACGTACCGCTGATTCTTTAGTCGGCTGCCACTTCCGAAGGCGCCGGTTTTCTGCTTTCCATAACAGAATTGAGAGTATTCGAGTAGCGTCCAAGGGTGCCGGAACTGAAAAGTGTATCGTTGGCAGGCATAATCAGTTCTGGTTTGTGCTGCACGCTCGCGCCGCTGTTCGTTAGATTCGTGTGCTGATCATTCCCAGAAAGCAGGTTTACTCTGGAAACATCATAGCCAGGCACGAGCCGCTGAATTTCATCGAGGATTGCAATCGGATCGAACGGGCTCATTTTGGGTTCAAGGTTGTGAGCATCCAGCCAAACAGCGTGGCGATCTGCTTCACCCGACTGCGCACCACGCGACTGCCCCATGTCCGCGCGAGTTCCAGGCCCACCAAATGGCACGAGTTTGTGAACGTCGAAACCCATGGCGTCCGCAATACGAACAATCATCTCGAAGTCTGACTTGGTGCCGGTTACCTCGCCTGCCATTTTGAGCAACTGAACGTCGCCGCATGTGTTCGTAAATGTGCCAGCCTTTTCGTAGGCGTTGGCCGCAGGCAAAACCACGTCAGCCATCTGCGCTGTTTCGGTCAGGAACATGTCCTGAACGACGACAAAGGCTTTGGAAAACACGAAAGGATCGATTCCCATTCGGCCAATCGGATTCGATCCGACGACGTAAAGCGCTCTGATCTTTCCACCCTTTCCGGCTTCAACCATTTCGGGCGTAGACATTCCAGCTTGCGTTGGGATCTCACCCCACTCACTGTGGAATGTGCTGGAGCCAGCGACGCCGTGGTAGCCGGGCAAAAGATCCGGGAACACGCCCATGTCAGCTGCACCACGTGAATTTGCGTAGTCAGCGAGATGAACTACCTTCGCGCCGGGCAATGATGAAGCGAATTGAACCAGCGAGGCGAGGCCTTCACCATTTACTTCACTACCAACAACGATGACGAGCCCTTGTTCTGCGCGAAGCTTTTCACGGAGCGGCTGCCACGTCTCGGCGACCCCGCCCGCTGAATCGAGAGCGGAATCATTGCCTGCAAAATAAGCAAGAATCTGGTTCGCGAGATTGGCCGGAGCTTGCGTAAAGCTCGTTGCTTGGCGGCGTAGCTTGATGGGCTCCGAGTTGATCACATAAAGCCGAGCCCGATGAAGGCGAACGTTATTCCGGATCTGCCATGCGAGCAAGGGATGTCGTTCAGTCGGATCGTTGCCGATCAGCAAGATCGCAGGGGCCGAGGCCACTTCGCGCATGCTGGCCGTAATGTCTGGCTTTCCGCGCAGCGCCGTCGCAAGGGCAGGGAAGTCCGCCGTGCGATGGTGATCGACGTTGTTCGTCTTTAGGACGGTACGCGCGAACTTAGAAAGCAGATAGTTCTCTTCGTTGGTTGTGCGGTTGGAACCTATGACGCCGATCGATGCACCGCCGTCTTTATCGCGAACCTCGGCAAAACGACGTCCAATGAGTTCGAAGGCTTCTTCCCAAGTTGAGGGGGTCAGCTTGCCAGCTTTACGAATCAACGGCTGAGTGAGACGTTCGTCATTGTGGGCAAAGTCGAACGCGTAGCGCCCCTTAATGCAAAGGAAGTCATCGTTGATGCCGCTCTTATCGCGGTTGTCACCGCGAACAATTTCCATGCCGGTTTCGGATCGCCGAACGCCGAGCGTGGTCTTGCAGCCATCGCCGCAATGTGTGCAGACAGTGCCGACGTGATTCATCTCCCAAGGTCGCGTTTTGTAGCGGTATGCGCCGGAGGTCAACGCACCGACCGGACAGATGTCGATACACATTCCGCATTCTTCGCATTCGAGATGGTCGTCCTGATTTGGCGCGATGATCGAAGAGACGCCTCGATTCTGGACGCCGAGGGCCCAGACGTCCATGCCCTCCCCGCAGATCCGAACGCAGCGATAACAGAGAATGCAACGTGGACGGTCGAAGTAAACAACCGGGGACCACTGCTGTTCTTCTTTATGGTTCTTGGCCTCCATGAACTTCGATTCGGCCGCACCATAAGAAAACGTCATGTCTTGAAGTTCGCACTCGCCGCCGGCATCGCAGACTGGACAATCCAGTGGGTGATTGCCGAGAAGTAACTCGACCATCGACTTACGAGCCTGGCGTATTTCATCACTGTCAGTGGTAACGGCCATTCCCTCGCTGATCACAGTTGTGCATGCGGTCTGCAACTTAGGCATTTTCTCCACCTTCACAAGGCACATGCGGCAAGCGCCCTGCAATGACAGGTTGGGGTAATAACAAAACGACGGCACTTCGATGCCGACCTTTTTGCAGGCCTCAATGAGGAGAGTCCCCGCTGGTGCGGTTACTTTCTTTCCGTCGATGGTTAGAGAAACATCAGGCATAGGAAATCAGAAATCATCATTTGGTCTTCGACTACCCAATAAGAAACTCACTGCGTTAACACGGGCAACTGCTCAACGCCACCCGCTTTTTCAAACGGACACGGCCGTCCTTCCAGATGGTCTTCAAATTCCTTGCGGAATTTTTTCACAAAAGCAATGATCGGCATGGCAGCCGCATCGCCCAGCGGGCAGAAAGTCCGGCCAAGCATGTTCTCGGCAAGATACTGAATGTTATCGATATCTTTTTTCAGCCCCGCCCCGGCGTGGAAGCGAGTGAGAGTTTTTTTCAACCAATCGGTTCCTTCACGGCAGGGAATGCACCATCCACAACTTTCATGTTGATAAAACTTGATGGTACGTAGCGCGAACTTTACGACGCAGGTGGTGTCATCGAAAACGACTACGCCGCCTGAGCCCAACATCGAACCGGCCTTCATCACTGAATCGAAGTCCATTGAGAGATCGATCTCATTCGGCAGAAGAACTGGGACTGAGGAACCGCCAGGTACGACACCTTTCAGTTCACGGCCGTTGGGGATACCGCCGCCGACATCGTAGATCATCTTTTTCAAGTTGTAGCCGAGAGGAAGCTCGTAAACTCCTGGTTTATTGAGGTTTCCACTCAGGCAGAATAGCCGCGTACCACCATTCTTCGGAGGGCCCAGATTTGCGTACCACTCTGCTCCCCCAAGAATGATGTGTGGAACGCTCGCCAGTGTCTCAGCATTATTAATGACAGTCGGTCCGCCCCATAGACCGACCACTGCAGGGAACGGTGGGCGGATGCGAGGGATGCCGCGCTTTCCCTCAAGCGATTCCATAAGCGCGGACTCTTCTCCAACTTCGTAAGCTCCGGCACCCCCGTGCCAGTAAATATCAAGATCGTATCCGCTGCCGAAGATGTTCTTGCCGAGAAACCCTTTCGCGTAGGCATCTGCCAACGCTTTCTGCATGATGACAGAGAGGTAGCGGTACTCCCCGCGGATATAGATGTAACCGGTGTGAGAACCCACCGCGAGCGCTGCAATCATCACGCCCTCGATCACGGCGTGTGGGTCATGTTCAAAGATCAAACGGTCTTTACATGTTCCCGGCTCGCTCTCATCGCCGTTGCAAAGAACATACTTCGGCTTGTTCGACTGCTTGGGGACAAACGACCACTTCATTCCCGTAGAAAAACCAGCCCCGCCGCGTCCGCGAAGATTGGAATTCTTCACATCGTTGATGATCGCATCCGGCTGCATCGAGAGCGCTTTCTGAATGGCCTTGTAGCCATCAAGCTCAAGGTAACGGCCGATGTTGGCCGCACCTTTGCCGAAGCGTTTCGAAACAACGCATACTTCGTCGGGATGGGAAACCAGATCTGCCATTTCTACTGTGCTGCTTTTTTCTTGTAGTCGTCCAAAACCTTGTCGAGCTTATCGACCGTTAAATTCTCGTGGAAGTCGTAGTTCACCTGCATCGCGGGCGCCCAACTGCAGGCGCCAATGCATTCCACTTCTTCCAGCGAGAAGAAACCGTCCTCGGTTGTGCCCTTGTGGCCTACACCTAATTTCTTCTTGCAGTGTTCGAGCATGTCTCCACCACCTCGAACCATGCAGGCGATGTTTGTGCAAACCTGTACGTTGTACTTTCCGCGAGGCTTGGTGGTTAGCATCGAGTAGTAACTGATTACGTTGCGTACATCCAGTTCGGTGAGTTCAAGCCGCCCGGCAATCTCAAGAATTACGTCATCGCTCAGGAAGCCGATCTCGTCCTGGGCGTAAAGCAATGTCGGAACAAGGACAGAGCGCTTCGTCGGATAATGCGTCAACATTTGGGCGAAGCGAGCTTCGAACTCGTCAGAAAATTTCATCTAGCGATCGATGTCTCCCAGCACGATATCAATGCTCCCAATGGCCGCGACCACGTCTGCAATCAGCCGACCCTCACACATCTTTTGTAGGACCTGCAAATTGGCGAACGACGGTCCGCGCATATGAACGCGATACGGTTTTGCGGTGCCATCGCTAACAACGTAGTAGCCCATCTCTCCGCGAGGTGACTCAACAGCTTGATACACCTCGCCGGGGGGAACCGTGAACCCCTCAGTTATGATTTTGAAGTGATAGATGAGCGCTTCCATCTGCGTCTTCATCTTTTCGCGATCAGGAAGCACGACCTTCGGAGCATCCGCTTTGATCGCCCCTTCAGGCATGCCAGCGAGTGCTTGCTGAACAATTGAATTCGATTCTCGAAGCTCCTGTACACGGCACATGTAACGAGCGAACACATCGCCGTCCTTGGAGACAGGCACTTTGAATTTGAAGTTCTCGTAGCCGCTGTAGGGGGCGTCGCGACGCAAGTCAATGTCGACGCCGCTTCCGCGTAGAGTTGGTCCGGTTGCTCCAAGAGCGACGGCGTCTTCGGGGCTGAGGTATGCGACTCCTTTTGTGCGCATGCCCCAGATGGGATTTCCGGTCAAAAGATCTTCATACTCATCCACCCGCGCTGGGAACATATCCACAAATTTTTTCACGCGGTCGAAGAATCCTAGGGGAGGTTCCAGTGCAAGTCCACCGATGCGGAAATAAGACGTCATCATCCGCTGGCCGGAAACCATTTCGAAAATACGCAGAACGTCTTCCCGCTCGCGGAAGCAGTACAGGAAGACAGTCATGGCGCCAATATCAAGCGCATGTGTTCCGAGCCAGACGAGGTGCGAATTGATACGCGTTAGTTCGCTAAGCAGAACGCGAATCCATTGTGCCTTGGGTGGTATTTCGAGTCCGAGAAGTTTCTCCACCGCCTCGCAGTAAGCGAGGTTATCGATCAGCGGACAGAGATAATCGATCCGATCCGTTAGCGGAACAACCTGCTGGTAAAACTTGGCTTCGCAAGTTTTCTCAATGCCGGTATGGAGGTATCCAATATCGGGCCGCAGGCGGATGACAGTCTCACCGTCAATTTCGAGCAGCAGCCGTAATACACCATGCGTGGACGGATGCTGCGGACCCATGTTCAGGACAAGAGTTTTGTCCTGATCGGGCTCGGCGACTGGAGTTGGGGGGAGAGTCGTCATGGCCTAACGATAACCCTCCACCGGATAATCCTTGCGCAGCGGATAGCCCTCCCAATCGTTGGGCATCAGAAGACGTTCGAGGTTCGGATGGCCGGAAAACCGCACTCCGAATAAGTCGTAGATCTCACGCTCAAAATTGTTTGAGGCGGGCCAAACGGAAAACACAGATTCGACGTTAGGACTGTCGCCACTCAATTTAACTTTCAGGCGTACACGTTCTTTTTCTCGGATCGAGAAGAGGTGATAGACGACTTCAAAGCGGGGTTCAGCCGGATACCAATCGACACAGGTGACGTCAGACAGGTAGTTGAAGGGACACTGAGGGTCATCGCGCAGGACAGCACAAGCGTCGCGAATCGCACCACGATCCACCCAAATAGTTAGCTCCTCGCGGTCAAACTTTACCGCCGTGACAGCAGACTCTTTCCATGCCAGCAGTGCAGCCAACGCCGGATGAGATTTCAGTTCTTGGATGTCGGTGATCGCTGGAGCCAGAGGCATCAGACATCACCTCGCCGGGTCGTAATCTGGTTCCAATCGAGCACGCCCTTTTTCCAGACGTAGAAGAACCCGACGAGGACGATCGCGATATAGACCAACATCTCCCAAAAGCCAAACATTTTGAGTTCTTTGAGGATCACGGCCCAGGGATAAAGGAAGACTGCCTCGACATCGAAAAGGATGAAAAGCATCGCGACCATGTAGAACTTAACAGAGAAGCGCTCGCGGGCATCGCCAACGGGCGTCATACCGCATTCATATGGAGAAAGCTTTGCTCGTGTGGGGCGGCGATAACCGATAATCCAAGAAAGAGTGACAATAGCCCCGGCCACCACACCCACTACAATGAGGTGAATCAGAAGCGGCAGGTAACGGGCGAAGTAATTGTCGGGCATGATGAGAGCTATATATAATCGCGCCAAGTACAGCGTAAACATTCTAGATTAGAGTTCACATTCGGTAGTGTCAAGCAACGCACGGAGTTTTACGCGTGTGTAATTTTCGGATCAGATTTTTTCCACATTGAACACGTCGGACCTTCATGATCTTCGGGTTTAACACTGACATCAAGCACGGAGACACCGTCTATCACGTGCAAAGCGAAGCTCGCGAAAACGAGCTCACACTGCAGACCCAGGTGTTTGTGCGCGGGCGCTGTATCGGGAAACGTGCAGTTTCCTACGCGGACAAGCGAGCCGAAGAAGGATTCAACGATCAAAAGAAAGAGCAGATGTTGCGCGACCAGCATCGCACGGTGCTGGATGCGATCCGCGATGGAAAAGTGGACGGCATTCTCGACAAGCGCGACACTCCCGAAACTCTCGCCACCATCAAAGAGTTGGATGTGGAATGGCTAAACGCTAACTCTGTATACAACGATCGCAGCCTGCTCATGCAATTTCGAGTTACGGAAGGCGGCACCGCAGTCCCTGGTGCAAGGTTGACGTTTCGGTTTGCACGTAACGACGCGGCTCCTTTCTATACGCAGGTAATCACAGACGCCGGCGGAAAAGCCGAGCTGCGCGTTGAGGTGGACGAGTCAGGTCTCCCCGATTCTTCCGTTCTGGTGCAAGCAGCACATGCCGGTCGCAGTGCCACTCGAAAATTTCGCCTGCGCAAAATCGAAGCGTGACCACCCCATGAAAATCCAGATCAACGGGGAACCGCGCGAATTCGATGCTCGCTTGACTCTTGCTGGCCTAGTGGAACAGCTCGGGATGAAACCGGATCGCGTTGCCATTGAACTAAACCGAGAGATCGCGCCACGGTCGAGCTGGTCGGAAGTTTCCCTGCATGAAGGCGATCACCTGGAAATCGTCCAATTCGTGGGCGGCGGCTC
Organism: Terriglobales bacterium; assembly: GCA_036265385.1. Lineage (GTDB taxonomy): Bacteria > Acidobacteriota > Terriglobia > Terriglobales > Acidobacteriaceae > DATAPD01. The sequence goes on along the minus strand of DATAPD010000008.1, from coordinate 193,568 downwards.
GACAGATCGTTGACCAAAACCTGCTATCCTTTTCTTGGGTGAAGGGGAACTAACACTCCAAAAAGGTTCAAATATGTCCCGGAATTACCACGCTCGAACCCTCCTGTCTCTTCTGGTGCTTACAGGTTTGTTGCTGGCGCAGGGTCCCTCGCGTTTCCGCCCGGGTTTTAACCTGTTTTCGAAAGAACAGGATGTCCAACTCGGACAGGAAAACGCTGCGCAGGTGCGTAAGCAGATGCCCATGGTTTCAGACCCATTCCTGAATGAGTACGTAAACCGGATCGGCAAGAGGTTGGCGAATTCGCAAGAGGCGCAGGAGAGCGGATTCCCGTTCACGTTCGAGGTTGTAGCCGATCCTTCGATCAATGCCTTTGCATTGCCGGGTGGGCCTATGTTCATCAATACCGGCTTGCTTAAAGCTGTTGACAACGAGGCAGAACTCGCCGGAGTGATGGGACACGAGATGTCGCACGTGATCCTGCGGCACGGGACCAATCAAGCATCGAAACAAAATTTGATCAAGTTGCCTGCGCTTTTGGGTGCCCAAGTGGCTGGCGGCTCGATGGCAGGGCAGTTGGCCCAGCTGGGAATCGGCCTTGGAGCAAACAGTGTGTTGCTGAAGTTCTCGCGTTCCGCAGAGAGCCAAGCCGACTTGATGGGATCTCACATCATGGCCGAAGGAGGCTATAACCCCGAAGAGATGGCCCGATTCTTCAACAAGCTCGGTGCTGAGACTGGAGGAAGTCGATCATTCCAGTTTTTGTCGTCCCATCCGAACCCGGACAATCGCGAGCGCGCAATCGATGATGAAATTCATCGGATGCCAGGGCAGCGGTATGGCTACCAAACAGGTGATTTCCAGAAGATGAAGAAGATTGTTGCCGGCATCAAGGAACCCGCTCCGAAGCAGCCGCAACACTAATGCAAAAGGGCCATTTTACGGATTTCGGCTCCTTTTCCCGGCGCAATACTGCCACCTTGATCGACGCGATCCCAGCCACTATTGGTGATGAAGTAGAAATCGTCGCCCACGATCACACCGTGAGTGGGATCTCCTAGTCCGATCCAGTTCGCTTCCAGAACAGTCCAACTCGCTACCTTGACGGGGGCTTCCAGCCGGAATTCCGCAACGCGTTCGGGTGCGGTTCCGTTCTGAATTCCGATCAGCCCATTCTTCGTTGTATACAGGCCGTCGATGCCGTCGAGGGCGGCGGGAGAGGTGGACGTCAACCACCGTATGCTGTGATCCGTAAGCGATATTGCAGCGATTCCGGCCACGTAATCGGGAACATAGAGCAGTTTCTCGTCGGAACTCAGCGCCGGTGTTTGAGGAGATACGAACGTTCCACTCGGAACGAGCTTTTCCAATTTATCGTGATCGTGACGCAGAACGAACAGATCACCCGAGCTGCCATCCGAAACATAAACATCGCCATTGGAAGCGGTCGTCATGTCGCCCATTTCATGTTGTCCGCCGGGGTCGCAATCGTAACGCTGAATCAGAGCCCGCGCTTTCAAGTCGATTTTCAGTAAGGCGCACCGGCCTTCCTCCGCTTTGTTGTGCACAATCTCGAAAGGCAGGCTCTCGGTTGTCGCCCACAAATATTTTCCGGAAGGGTCAACTCTGAGTGCTAGTACTCCCCACAAAGGCTGAAAATCGGAGTCGGCACTCGTGATGAAGTCCGCACATTGGCCATCCTGTCCGCAGGTAATGATCTTGCGCTGGTGAACACTACTCAGAAGAAAACGTCGACCTTCCTTATCGTAAGCAATGTCTTCGATGATCAAATCCGGTGGTTCAATCCGGAACACCGACTTTGAGAGAGAAACGGAGGAGCGGTTTTGCTCGATCTGTTGGACGATGTCGTCCAGTTTTCCAGCCTTGCGCAAGGCGTCAAAGCTCCTATCGTCCAGTTTCGGTATAAGCCCCATGGCGACGGACGCCTTCAACCATTCGAGCGCCTGTCCGGTATTGCCAAGACGAGCCTCAACGTCCGCCAACTCTTCTGGAATTGCGCTGCGCCCGGGGAAGTCTTTCTGTAATTGCAGCAAGGCGTCCCGCAGTCCCTTGTCATCTTTTTGCTTAAAGGCCTCGCGTGTCTTCTGGCGCTCAGAAGCGTAAAGGTCGCGGGCTGTCTTTTCTTGTGATTGCAGGACAATTCCAAAGCAGACCAGAACTAGAAGCAACGAAACTACGAAGTGAATGTGTGATTGCGATCGCATAGCAGGGTTGGATTGTAGCGCCATCCTGTTTTCGACGGGAAACGCCAGACCAGGTGAGCGGCACACGCTAAGAATTCTCGAGAAACGTACTCCCGAATACTTTTGATTAACACTCCTGTGCAAGACTCGTCATTGACACACCGCAATCTCGCTCTAAAATGTTTCAAACATTTTATCGTCATAATGTTTTAAACATTTTATGCAGAAGAGTTTTACATCCAATGAAGTGATGGCGCTGACGGGCATCAGCGCCCGCCAGTTGCAATGGTGGGACGAGAAGAAGATCGTGGTGCCCACGCGCTCCGGTCATCGTCGCATGTATTCATGGGACGACGTGGTGACGATGGCTGTGATCTGTGACCTGCGCGAACGCGGGTTTTCATTGCAGCGGATGCGCAAGGTGATCCGCTTTCTGCAGCATGAATTTGGAAGAAGTCTGGCGGAAACAGTATCCGGATCTTCGGAATACCACCTGCTGACCGATGGAACGGATCTCTATCTGGAGACCTCTCCAGAACAGATCGTGAACATCCTTAAGAACGCGCGTCAGCCGATGCTAGCCATCTGCCTGAACGACGCGCTTCGCCGAGTTCGCGCCGAACTCCGGACCGGCAAGAAGGGCAATGTTTCCGTTGCACGGACGACCAGATTCAGTCGTCGAGCAGTCTGAATTTGTAGATAAAACGTTCCAGGAGGCAAAATGATCGGAGAACTAAGTGTTCTGAGCGAGTGGATCCCCGAACAGATGGAACCGGGAACAATCTTCGTGCTCGAGAATGCTGGCCAGGTTGGCGAGAAGGAAGACCCGTACTGGGCCGTTCTCTCCTGCCCGACTTGCGGGACCTTGGGACTGATCACAAGGAAACAGATTGCCGGCGTGTTACCGGTGATCTGCGGGTCAGAACAGTGTTCCGCGCAGTTCTTTATTTATGACAGCGAGATCATTCCGCGTAAGCCTTGCTGAGCTGATCCAAGGGGATCTTCACAGAACTTTGTTGCCCGCCTTTGCGTCGAGTTGAATCGGAATCTGCTCGACAATTTCAATTCCAAAACCTTCAAGTCCAGCCACCTTTCGGGGGTGGTTTGTCAGCAGGCGAATTCTGCGGAGGCCCAGGTCTGAAAGAATCTGCGCGCCGAGGCCAATCTCTCTTTGCGTTTTGCGTTCGCTCTCAGGAAGAGCGGGAAGTGTGCGTTCGCGATGAAAAGTCAGAAAGGAACGGTTCGCTACCTGCTCAACCGCGAATCCTTTTGACGTCTGGTGGAGATAGATCAAGGCCCCACGTCCTTCAGCAGCTATGGCTTGTAGCGATCCTTCCATCGTGGCGTGGCAATCACAACCGGTTGCCCCGAAGACATCGCCCATTACGCAATGGGAATGCATTCGCACGAGAACCGGTTCTGTGCCGTGGGCAATGTCACCTCGAACTAGGGCCAGATGCGATTCTCCAACTCCAACCTCGCTTTCGTAAGCAATTAGTTGGAATTCACCGTGCTTGGTTTCGACCATAGCCTCACCGACCCGGTGCACATATCGTTCGTTGGCCATCCGATACCGAATGAGTTCGGCCACGGTGAGCATCTTCATGGCGTGGGCTTGGCAGAACTCGATGAGATCAGGCACGCGTGCCATCGTGCCGTCGTCTTTCATGATCTCGCAAATGATTCCAGCCGGAACCATTCCAGCCAGACGAGCCAGATCAACAGAAGCTTCCGTTTGGCCCGCGCGCACCAGGACGCCCCCTTTGCGCGCTCGGAGAGGGAAGACATGGCCCGGACGAGCTAAATCCGAAGCGCGACTTGCTGGATCGATGGCGACGCGAATGGTGCGAGCCCGATCGTAAGCCGAGATGCCCGTGGTAACGCCCTCCCGAGCGTCGATCGCTTCACAGAACGCAGTTCCGTATTGAGAGGTGTTTTCGGTCGTCATCGGGCCGATCCGAAGATGATCAAGCCTGTCTTCGGTCATCGTCAGGCAGATTAAGCCCCGGCCATGGATAGCCATGAAATTGATGGCTTCTGGAGTGACTTTTTCTGCCGCTAGCGTGAGATCGCCTTCGTTCTCGCGGTCTTCGTCATCGACGATGACAATCATGCGCCCGGCGCGAAATTCCTCGATCGCCGTCGGTACATCCGTAAATGGGCTGTGGTCAGCCATTTCAGTGTGATTCTAGCATTGCACTATCGTGCCAACTCTCTCTCGGCTCTACGGAATAGATTCCGCAAAGCGCGGATCACGAGACGGACAAGCAACACGATGGTGACTAAAAGAACAGCTACGATCGCTGTAGTCACATACGGGTGTTTTGTGGCAAACCAAATTAGAAAGACCGCCAGAGCATCCTCACCAATGCTCAAGACGAAATTCGATACAGGTTCTGGCGAGGATGTGACCGCCGCCCGGATGGCTGTCTTTCCGCCGTGCGCCGCGAACGCAATCAGGCCCCCGACAAGAGTGGCCAATAGTTGCTTCTGCGGGGATAGTTGAGACGTTGCGCCATAACTCAGGAGGGCCGCAACCGGCACCCGAACGAATGTGTGAAAAGCATTCCAAACGAGATCGAAAGCAGGAACCTTGTCGGCAAAGAACTCGATTGTAAAGAGGATGCAACTGGCTCCGATGATCCACCAACTGCAAAGCGTCTGTAAGGATGGGGGCAGGGAAACAACGCCAGCGTGAGAAAGTAAGCCCAGTGTGGCGACGGCGGCATACACGTTAAGGCCGGCAGCAAAGCTCACGGCCACCAACAAACCCAATAATTCCTGTGGAGCGATGGCCAGAGCTGTTCTCCTGTCGCCTTGCGGTTCATTACACTTGGATCACAAAAGAACAGGCCGCCCATAAGGCGGCCTGTTGTATTCACCCCGTTGGTTTACAGGGTCGATTCGATCTCAAAGCCCCAAGCTTCTAGCAGTGGCTCGGGGATGTACTTCGAGTTCTTATTCCGCCGTGCCCATTCCCGCAAACGGGTGGAACGCAGGTATTGGTCGGGAGCTAACTTGTACTCGCGAACGACCTGCTCGAACTCGGTCACGGTGGGGACGATCGGGCCGATTGGTTCAGGCTTGCCCCAGTTGGGATTTCCGCGTCGCTTAGCCATGAATGCTTATCTTTCCATCCTTTTCCGATGATTTGCTGCCTGTACAAAAGCCTTGTTCCGTTAGATTCGCAGTAAGACGCCCGGGATTCACCGAACGAAGAACAACGGTACGACTACAGTAAGGATTCTGCTGGTCTCCGGAAACTCATGATTCTATGGCGACTTAGCTCGGAAGTCAATACGTTTCTCCGCGCTGGGAGGCAGAACCGCACGTTAACGTGTTGAGTGAGAAGAAAGAGAACAAAAGGAGAATCTCGAATCATTGATATTCAATCGAAAATTCGTCAAATCTTCCATTGTATGTAACTGATTACATTGATATTACTTCCGTAACACAGCGACCACCTGAGCGATTGACCCTCGCGGACTCTGCTCATAGAGTGCCTCAAGGAGGGGATCGTGAAGGATATCTATGAGGTTCTGCGCAAAAAGCAGGGCCAACTGGCCCAGCTTGGAAAACAAATTGAAGCCCTGCAACAGGCCGCCGAACAGCTAAGAAGCGTTGCCCATCTGTTGGACTCGGAAGACGATGAGGTCATGGGAGCATCGGCTGGGCGGCTCTAGACACAGTTTCGTTCCCAGGTACACGCATTTATGACGCTTCGCACACTTGTACTTTGCTCGGACGAGAAGATCCTTCGCGTCCTGCGCCGTGTTTTAAGCGACTTGGAAATCGCCATCGACCACTGCTCGGATGCAGACCAGGCCACCTTGAAGCTGACTCGGCAGCGATTCGAAGCTGTGATCGTCGATTGCGCCGATCAGGCAACTGCCGCTCTGGTTCTCAAAAGTGCACGAACCGCCCCTTGCAACAAGCGGGCGGTGGCCGTTGCCATCATCGACGGTACGACTGGCATTCGAACCGCCTTCGACCTGGGCGCGCACTTCGCTTTGTACAAACCTATTTCGATGGAGCGGGCCAAGGCCAGTTTCCGGGCAGCACGAGCACTAATGAAGCGTGAGCGCCGGCGCAATTCCCGCTTGCCCTTACAAATCCCCGTTTCTGCTACCGGGACGGCGCTCTCATCGATTTACCAAGGTATGACCGTCGACTTTAGCGAAGGGGGCATGGCGGTCCAGTTCAAGCAGAAAGTGCGCGAAACAGGGTCACTTCGCTGTGTCATGAACCTACCGGGTATCTCGGACAGCATCAGTGCCGAAGGCGAGGTTGCTTGGGAGAGCCCTAACAACATACTCGGAGTTCGATTCATTAAGATTGGTCCGGATCTCAAACATTTATTGAAGACATGGGTAAACCAGAACTGCGCAGACTCTGACAAAGATGATCCTCCTGTTCGCTGCCGCGTCACCGACCTTAGCTTGGGAGGGTGCTACTTGGAGGTCGTCGCGCCGTTTCCAGTCAGGACGCGAGTTATTCTGACAATGAAAACGCGTATGTCAGAAGTCAGGGCCGACGGCATCGTGCGAGTAGTTCATCCGGATGCTGGGATGGGCGTGGAATTTACACAGGGAACTGCCGAGCAGCGCTCGCAGGTCGAAAATTTCATCCAGGCCTTACGTGATAATCAGGATGCTTCAGCCGAATTTCTAGTCGAACCTGATGGGCTAGATCCAGATATTCCGGACATGTCGCCCAATACAGAATCGGCCGATCCCTTGCTTGAACTGTTCCGAATCAAAGCGAATGTCCCCATCGAGTCATTTATGCGCGATCTGCGGAAGCAGCGCAATCAACCCAGTGATTCAACGGAAGTGATTTTGGATATTTAATGCGGTAGACGCGGTTACTCGATAAGCTCTGGTTCTAGTCCGATGTTCTGCTCGCCCTTCGATTTCTTTTCCCAGTACTTTTTTACCCAAGCTTCCCAACTCTTTCCAGCCGCAGTGTCGCGTCCACTGAAGGCCAGAGCTGCGATATCTGAGTAGGAAATCGAAACCTTTGTATGCTCAGTCTTCGGAATAAGCCGGACGAAAGAGGATTGAAGCGTCTGACCGCTACTACGATCGAAGAGATAGCCCTCGATACGTGTTCCATCTTTCTTCGTGATGGTGATATCACCCCGATAATCGAATGCCTTTTCCAAGGCATTGCGCAAGGCGGTCTCATCAGCTAACTCTGGGACCCAGCCTTCGACCTCGGTGCGAGCTGTACCGGCCACAACTTCGAGTGAATCAGGATCGGATGCGGTTCGGGAAATGTGTTCGGGATTGCTCACGCGTGTGTCTCTTCCAACTGATCATTCGAGGCGCTTATCTGCACCAAGGGATTTTGCGAGTGGACAGGCTGGATCGGTTGAGCTAACAGGTCCAGAGCGCCGCGATCGGGGTAGCGATTGAACATCATGGCACGCACCGTGTGCCACAATCCTCTTAACGAACCAAACGTGTCATTTACCGCCGAGGCTTCGTAGCCGCTGTGCACCATGCAATTCGCGCACTTCGGATTACCTGACTCGGTCCCATATTTCTCCCATGCGGTATCAGCCATCAACTCTTCGAACGTCTCAGTGTATCCATCCTGAAGCAGGTAGCAGGGCTTTTGCCATCCAAAGATGTTGTACGTAGGCATGCCCCACGGTGTGCAGGCGTAGTCGCGCTTGCCCATCAGGAACTCGAGAAAAAGGGGCGACATGTTAAAGCGCCACTCTTTCTTCCGATTCGACAGAATTCCACGGAACAGCCTTCGTGTACGAGCGCGCCCGAGGAAATGCTGCTGATCGGGAGCTTTGTCATAGGAGTAACCCGGAGAAAGCATCATGCCCTCGACGCCAAGCGCCATCATCTCGTCGAAGAATGCGCGTACGCTCTTCGGATCTGCTCCATCAAACAACGTGGTGTTCGTAGTTACACGAAAGCCGCGCGCTAAGGCTTCCTTCACACCTTCAGCGGCCGCCTCGTACCCGCCTTCGCGGCAAACCGAAAAATCATGATGCTCGCGCTGGCCATCTAGGTGAACTGAAAAGGTCAGATATTTTGTTGGCTTAAAGAGGTGGATTTTCTCTTTTAAAAGCAAGGCGTTCGTGCAGAGATAGATGTATTTCTTGCGGGCGACCAGGCCCTCCACGATCTGATCGATCTGGGGGTGCATCAAAGGCTCTCCGCCGGGAATTGCAACCGTGGGCGCGCCGCACTCTTCTAGCGCGCGGAAACACTCTTCGGGGCTAAGATCAGTTTTCAAGATATGGGCGGGATACTGAATTTTGCCGCAGCCTGCACAAGCCAAATTGCAGCGAAACAAAGGCTCGAGCATGAGCACGAGCGGGTAGCGTTTGCGCCCCAGGAACTTCTGTTTTAGGACGTAAGTAGCTACCGTCCACATCTGCGAAATTGGAACTGCCATCCGGCGTATTCTCCGTTCGCGCACCTACATCGAGTGCGCATTGATCCCCACCAAAGATATGCGTTTAGAGACGGGAACGATTCCTTCTATTTTATCGGAAATCAGCCATGCTGATGAATTTGTAGCTGAGATGCCTCTGAAGTGTCACCATGGCACACCGAAAGGGGATTCCAAGCAACGAACCGTAATCGACGGTGCAGTAGACCACGGCCTCCAGCGATTTACATGCGGGTTCATTGCAAAAGCGAAACGCCGATCACAGGCAACGGCTGGTGTGTGGGCTAGAATACATTTATGCCGGGATGGCGAAATTGGCAGACGCAGCGGACTTAAAATCCGCAGACCTCAAAAGGGTTGTGGGGGTTCAAGTCCCCCTCCCGGCACCAAGATGAGAGTAGGGTCCCTTGCTGCCGCTCGGGATTTCGTCTCACAACTCCCGTCGCTTTCGCTCCTCACGCCGTGAAACGGCTCAAGTTCAAGTCCCCTCCCGGTACCCTTTTGGGGCACCTATGCAGCCGCGTCTTTTGCTGGTCCGACCGTAAAAAAGAAGGTGGCGCCTTGTCCGGTGGCACCTTCAGCCCAGACCTGTCCTCCGTGTCGTTGGATGATACGTTTGACAGTCGCCAATCCGATGCCGCTGCCCGGAAACTCAGCCATCGAATGAAGGCGCTGAAAAGGTTGGAATAGCCGATTGGCGGACTGTGGATCGAAACCGGTCCCATCGTCTTTTACGAAAAATGCAGTTTGCCCGTTCTTCTGCGCCTCTCCAAATTCGATTCGCGCGTGGCCGTGTTGTGATGTGTATTTCCAGGCATTCCCCAGTAAGTTCTCGAGCACGATGCGCATAAGGCTGACGTCCGCCAACGCATCTGCGGTCTTAGGTGCGACGAATTCAACTTGACGGCCGGGTTCTCGCCGGCACAAATCGTCCATAATCGAGCGAGACAGGGAACTCAGGTCAATTTGTTCTCTGTGTAAGACACTTGTGGTCACGCGCGAAAGATTCAGCAAGTCGTCGATTAATTCGGACATGCGTCGTCCGCTGTTACGAATGTGTTCGATCAACTCGCGGGTCTGGCTGTCGAAGCTCGGCCCATATTTTTTCAGAAGCACATAGGTAAAGCCATTCAGCGCCTCAAGCGGACCGCGCAGGTCGTGGGAGACCGAGTATGAGAACGCTTCCAGCTCCCGGTTCGCAGACATCAATTCGTGTGTGCGCTCCGACAGTTGCTGATTCGCTACCGTGAGGTCATGAGTGCGATCGGAGACGCGTTGCTCAAGCTCGTCGCGAGCCCGTTGAAGCGCGTTGTCACGCTCTTGAATCTGTTCCAACATCTCATTGAACGACTCCACTAAAACCGAGAGTTCGTCCTGTCCGCCAGTCTGGGCTGCCCGTATTTGGTAATTCTTCTCCTTGGATACTCGTTGGGCAGTTTCCGCCAATTCAACAATTGGACTTGCCACTGATTTGCGGAAGTTCGATGAAACCAGCATGGCCGCCAAGAGCGACAACATAAGTACTGAAAAGGCGATTGTCGCGTAACGTTTCAATCGTTGATCGATCTCCCGCAGATCCGCTTTCAGGTACACGAATCCAATGGGATGGCCCTCAGAAAGTATTTTGCGAACCAGAACAACATGGCTGCTGGTGAATACGTGTGCTTCCGGTTGGCCCGGGTTCAAAGAAGGTAATTCTAAGATCTGATCCCCGCTTTCTCGGGAATACTGAGCGAACATGCTGTGGTCCAGTTTCAGTATCCCAGCGGAGGAAATACTGGGGGAACTTTTCAGTGCAGAGAGAGTTTCTGAAGCGGCTTGCGGGTCGTTGAATAAAATCGCAGAAATGCTGTTGAATCCAATGATCTGCGCTTGTGCCGAGAGAGTGTGCACCAGGTTTCGACGAGAAGTCACCTGGTCATAAACAAATAATGCCGCGCACGCCAACAATAACGCCAGGCCGCTCACCAGCATGTTCATCATCGTGAGCCGTTTCAAGATCGAGCGTTTCTGTCGTTGTTGCGTCATCGATTTTCTGCCAAGGGTTTCTCGATTACTTTCGTGGCTAGCTTTAGCAGCTCAGAGCTGAGCACCAGGTTCGCCTTCTCTGCCGCCGTCCGATTGACCTCGAAGCGGATCCGGTCCTGTTGCCGGACAAGCCCAATCATTCCGCCACGCTCGGCAAAATGCGGAAGGTCGCTGACCGTGAGAACGTTCAGCCTCTGCGTTACGGAGAAAATTTCACTCAACCTGCCTTGCTCGGAAGATGCCACGAACAAGACGTTGCAATGAGCAGCCTCTTGCGCGCTGGAGAGCCTGCTTGCTTTGATCGACTTTCCGTCGATCGTTTCGCCCGCCACAGTCGCATCGAGTACGGTGCCGAACGGGTCTTTGCCGAGCACACAAATGTCGAACGAGTTCATGCGCACAGCTCGATCGTTCTGCCATCTCACAAATTTGCCGAAGTTGAAGAGGTAAGCCGCTTTAACTTGAAACTCGGAAGGACTCTGTTGGGCATCAGAATCAGCGAAGGGAAAGACGAGAAGACATGTGAGGACTACGATTAAGCATCGTCGAGCTGGGCGGTTCGGATCGTCCGACCCGCGAATCCAGGACAGAGATGCTCTACGGAGCTCGGAAATAGTTAGGTCCGTGCTCACCGTGTCCATGTAATCTGGCCGTACGCATTCCTCTTGATCCCAATCAGGGGTCCGGGATCGACACCACCGGACTCGAAATGATGAGGTTGGAGGAGATTTCGACCTACAGCGGAAAGTTTGATCTCTTTACTGACTTGCCAGTCGAAGCGGGCATCTGCTGTCGAATAGGATGGGATCTGCAGGTTTAGCGCCGGCAAGGCGTCTACATAACGATAAGTCACATCGAAACTAAACATCTTCGCGAAATCCAATCCGGACTCTAGCGAGAACTGATGCTTCGGGCTGGAGCCTTCGATGAATGGAGCTGTCCCGATATCGAGTGACCCACGAGCCTTATCGATATTCATTTGCAGATACGAATAAGCTGCCCGCAGACGCCAAGACTTCAAGGGTCTCCACTCGGGAGCGATCTCGACGCCTTTTGTTGTGCCTAGGAGGCCGTTTCCAAACTGTGCCGGAAGCAGCAAATGCGTCGGGGCAGGATCGGTTTCGACGAATGGCGGTCCGGTGATGTCCTGACTGAAAAGATCTCCGTAGTGGTTGTAGAACGCGGCGACGTCGAAGTACAGATTCTCGTGCAAGAGAAGCCGGTAACCAGCCTCATAGCCGTTAAGTTGCTCGGAATGAAAGTTTGGATTTGGGTTGAAGCGAGCGAAGAAAGGCAATCCGTCGACGACCTGACCGGTAAACCCCAGCAGCGTGAAATTTCTTTCCGCGTCTGACGGAGTACGAACAGCATGGGTGAACGCGAACCAGAGACTTTGCTTCTCCGTTGGAGTCCAAAGCAGTCGACCAGTCGGTTGCAATTGCAAGCCGGTGTAATTCGTCCCAAGGAACTTTGTGCCGACACTGAGCGTGAGGCGTTTCTCGAGCACCGTGATTTCGTCTTGCACGAATGCGGTGAGCAAGCGATCGGTTCTGGGGCTCGGTAAAAAGCTCAATCCAGTGATGACGATGGGATTGTCGCCTCGGCTAAAGCGTGCACCTAATCCCCAGGAGATCTGGTGCCTCCCCGGTAATCGAAAACGATCGATGAAATCGATATCAAATGTGTCTCGCAAATCGGCAAAATTTGGTTGGTGGCGATTGGTCCGGTCATAGAACACCTGTAGCTGAAAGTCCTGACCTTCTCGAAAAACTCGTTGCCATCGAGCAAGCAGGTTTCCGCCCGAGAGGCGTTCTGTGCCAAAGAGTGTCTGGGAGTAGGGGGCCGTGTATGTCGCGGCGGTTACCCCAGTACCGGAGCCCTCGTCGTAAATGTCTCCTTGAAATGTGAAAGTATCGCGAGAGTTCTTTGCCCAGTCGGCGCGGAAGCCGGCCTGTATGGAGCGCCAGCGATCGAAGTTGTGATCGTCAGAATGGTACTGCGGTCCGCGATTAAAGCCGAGTTCGTAGATACGGTAATCGAAGCCCCCGTTATTGCCCCCCCCATAACGGGCATTCAGAAATCCCTGCTCCAGATTTCCGCCGCCCGAGCTCACCAAAGCCCCGTGAGTTTCCTTGGTGCTCTTCGTGATGATGTTGATCACACCGTTGACGGCATTTGGCCCCCAGATGGTTGCGCCTGGCCCGCGGATTACCTCAATGCGTTCCACGTCTTCGAGCATGACGTTCTGCACTTCCCAATAAGTTCCTGCCAATAATGTGGTGTACACGGTGCGACCGTCGATGAGCACAAGAACGTTGCGTGTGAGATTCGTGCCAAAGCCACGAATTCCCACTGACCAGGTATGACTGTCAGCTTGGGCAACTTCGACCCCCGGAGCCAAACGCAGCGCATCGGGGATGGTGGTTGCTCCGGAACGCTGAATGTCTTCCTGAGTGATGACGTAAACAGCTGCCGGAGTATCTAACACAGGCTCGGGCCCGCGCGAGGCTGTGGTGACTTCAATCTGACCTAGCTGCTCGAGCGTCATCTGTTTGAATGGATTTTGAGCTTCTTCAGAACCGGTCGTGTTGGGGTGGGCTATCGCTGGAGGGTGAATCGAAAAAAATAAAGTGAAAGCAATGATTTTTATGAGGAGCGTGATGTAGATTTGGCCGGACGCCTTTGTCATCTTGATCAGCTTGCTGTCGCAGGTCAGCTGCTGGGGCAAAGTTATTCGCCGGTTTTAGCTCGATTGCGAGTGATTAGAGACTTTACTTTTTCAACCAAGACATCGGGTCGAACGCGTGACTTTTGAAGCCAGGTATCCACAACTCCTACACCTTCTCCGGGAAGCGAAACGAACCCTGAAAGCATAATGATGGGAGTGTCAGGCCGCTCCCTCTTCATTTCCTCCGCTAGCACCAAGCCATTCTTGCCCGACATCCAATAATCAAGAACCACGGCATGAATCTCTCTCGAGCGAAATAGCTCAAGTGCCTCAGCGCTCTTTCGAGCGCCAATGAAATGAAAACCCTCGTCTTCGAAAAGCAGCTTGCGAGCTTCCAATTGCAGATCCTCATCATCGACGCAGAGAACAGTGAATCGAGTTGAGGACATTTGCTCCAAAACGGCCTTTAACTAATCTGAATTTTGCAAATGGAATTCCCCAAGGCGGGATGGGCTTACCATTTAGTAACGAAGGAGTTTAGTCTCCTTGGACTTTTCTTCTCAATACGGTATTCGCTGTACCACGCGATGTCGGCGCGCTTATCAACGGAGTAGAAGGGTTATCTCGATTTCGATCGTTTGTTTTCTAGCTTTATATCAAGGCATACGTCCTCAGTGTTATAGACTTGCTGGCGTCCCAGTCCATTTCAGGATTTAAAAAATGAAGCTGAACAAAGCGATCGCGGCCCATCGCGTTGAAGATGGTGGTAAGTTTCGTTTGAAAGATCACGACCCTGCTGACACCGGGGGATTAAAGCATGATTCCAAGTCTTCCGACCTTCTCAAAGACGGCGTGCTTCGTCTCGCGGAGCTGCAAGATAAGCTTTATGCGCAGGACCAGTGGGGAGTTCTGGTTATTTTCCAAGCGATGGATGCCGCCGGAAAAGATGGCGCTATCAAGCACGTCATGTCCGGAGTGAATCCACAAGGCGTACAGGTTTATTCATTCAAGCAGCCTTCGGTCGAAGAACTCGACCACGACTTCCTTTGGCGAACTTCGCGCTGCCTACCCGAACGTGGTCGGATAGGTATCTTCAATCGTTCCTACTACGAAGAGGTGCTTGTGGTTCGCGTCCATCCGCAGTTTCTTGCAACCCAACGTATTCCGAAGCAATTTGTCACCAAGGAAATCTGGAAAGACCGTTATGAGGACATTTGTTCTCTAGAAAGATACTTCCATCGACAGGGATTTTTGATTCTCAAGTTCTTCCTCAATCTTTCTAAAAAAGAACAGAAAAGACGGTTCCTTTCCAGGCTGGACGAGCCGGAAAAGAATTGGAAATTTTCCGCCTCCGACGTCAAGGAAAGAGCTTTATGGAATGACTACATGAGTGCTTACGAAGATATGATCCGTCACACTGCGAAGCCGCATGCACCGTGGTACGTCGTGCCGGCCGATCACAAGTGGTACTCCAGAGTGGTCATCGCGGGCGCAATCATCGATGCCCTGGGGAGCCTGAAGCTGGATTATCCAAAGGTCGAAAAGGAGAAACGGAAAGAACTGGAAACGGCTCGGTCGCTCCTCATGAAGAACGGTAAAGGCTGAAGACGTTGGCCTCTAAAGTATCGAGAGCCCTTACCTATCCCTTGGGCGTCTCTGCACTCTGGTAATCGGGTCACCCGAGGAGTTGATGGTAAAATCGCTAAAATCAACAGTTCACCAGATTGCAACACTTGATGCTGGCTTCTTGCATCAAAGAGAAGAAATACCGTGTTTGATTGCCTTCACACTCACTGGAGCCGGGTCGGTATCGCAACTGCGACCGTCATTCTGCTGCTTACAGTGACTGTATTAATCCCCTTGCATAACTGCGGAACAGCGTTAGCCCATGCTGGAGAAACGGCAGTTTCTTCTTCATTGAGTCCGGTCTGTATGACCTGCATCATCGGCTGCTCGATCGCAGTGTTGAGTTTGATGCTTCTTTTCAGCGGTCTAACGATCGCTCCTGAGTATCCAGTTACTGGCGAGAGATCTCCGATTCATGCGCCCCGCCGCTTCGGTTTCTACCTCCGTCCGCCTCCGGCCCTGCACTCCCTTTAACCCAAGCATTCTTTGTACGGCGTGTCGCTTTCCATTAACACGCGCGACCTCGGTTTAGGAGTGAGTTATGAAGCAGCTTTTTATTGGCTTATTTTTGCTCAGCTGTGCCGGGCTGGCTCTAGCCCAAGAACCGGCATCGCAAGGCAGCGGTTCAGATTCGTCCGCAATGGAACAAAAGATTCGCGATCTTGAGGACCGCATTATCGCGCTCGAAGGGCAAGTGCGAATCCTGAAAGAACAAGCAGCGCAAGGCGGTGCTGCGCCAGCTCCGTCAGGAGCAACTGCTCCAGCACCTGCACAGGAAGCTGCGGCAAATCAACCCGCAGCGGCACCTGCTACTGAAGTGCCTCAGACGGCGAGTGTCACCCCTTCGTCAGGTGGGGTTATTGGTGGCGCGGGCGCTTCCGCAGCCAAGGTTTTGAATCCAGACATAAGCGTGATTGGAGATTTTATTGGCATTGCAGGCCGCAACACGGTTCAGCCGTCGCCATCTCTCCAAATGCATGAATCGGAGATTGGACTTCAGGCGATTATCGATCCCTACGCACGCGGGGACTTCTTCCTGAGTTTTGGGGAACAAGGCGTGAACCTGGAAGAGGGATATATCACGTTTACGTCTTTACCGGCCGGTTTTGTTGCAAGGGCAGGGAAGATGCGTGCCGCCTTCGGCAAGATGAATGCGATGCACAATCACGTTTTGCCGTTTGTTGATCGGCCACTTGTCACCAACAGCCTGGTGGCTGGCGAAGACGGTATCGACGATGCCGGTTTTTCTATTGATCACGTCATACCAGCGCCGAAGGGAATCTATCTCAATTTGACGGGGCAGGTGTTCCATGGCGATTCAGGCGAAGGTGATCAAAACGTCTTTCAAGCGGAACGCAAGAGTGACGTGAGCACAGTTGCTCATCTGCGCGCCTACAAAGACATTTCGGAGTCCACAAATCTCGATATTGGGTTGTCCTATGGACGTGGACACAACGATGCCGGTCCAAATCTAATCACAAGCTTATACGGGATCGATGCCACTCTGCGATGGAAACCATTGCGCCGATCGATCTATCACTCGTTCGTTTCGCGCAACGAGTTCATCTGGAGTCAGCGGCAGCAGCTTCCAACCGAACAAAGGGCATTCGGCTTCTATACGTCCGGCGAGTACCAGTTGGCACGCCGCTGGTTCATGGGTGGTCGCTTCGACTGGTCCGACAGGGCCCGTGACGCTTCGCTTACAGACAAAGGCGGCTCGATTATTCTCACGTATTGGCCGAGCGAATTTAGCCAGATTCGCGGACAATATCGTTTCACGAACTATGCCAATGACATCAAGACGAACGAACTGCTCTTCCAGATTCTGTTCTCTCTGGGAGCGCATGGGGCGCACCCCTTTTAGGAGAATCACTTGAAAAAGTTTTCGATTCCATCAAAAAGATTCTGCCAAGCACTGATCATGCTGGCACTGGTCCTGTGCTTGGCCGGACTGCCCGCATACGCGAAGAAACTCAGCGTCGTCACATCAACCACCGATATGGCGGCATTGGCACAGGAAGTCGGCGGCGACAACGTGTCGGTTGAATCGATAGCACGTGGCTACCAGGACCCGCACTTCGTAGAGGCGAAGCCCAGTTTTCTTTTGAGACTGCGCCAAGCCGATCTGTTGATCGTGGTCGGCTTGCAACTCGAAATCGGTTGGCTGCCCCCACTCATCACTCAGAGCGGCAATCCCAAAGTGCAAGCTGGCGCTGCTGGATACCTCGATGCCTCTCAATTCGCCGAGATCCTGGACGTACCTACCGGGCCCGTAACGAGGGCCATGGGAGATGTGCATCCACTAGGCAATCCGCATTATTGGCTCGATCCTGCTAATGGCCGCCGGATCGCGAAGGGAATTGCCAGCAAGTTCGCAGAAATGGATCCGCCGAATGCCTCTTACTACCAACAACGTTTTCAGGATTTCGACAAACGGCTAAGCGCGGCGGAGCAAAAATGGGATGCGGCGATGAAACCGTTTAAAGGCCGCAAAGTGGTTACATACCACAACTCCTTGCCGAACTTCGCGCATCACTTTGGACTGAATGTGATTGGATATGTGGAACCGCGTCCGGGCATTCCGCCGACGCCCAGTCACACGATCGAGTTGATCGGCCAGATGAAACGAGAAAATTGCAAAATCATCATGGTCGAGCCGTACTTCGATCGAAAAACTCCGGATTCGATTGCTCGCGAAACGGGAGGTGCAGTCGTCGAATACTTGCCGTCGGTCGGAGGCGAAAAAGATGTCACGGATTATTTTAAGCTTTTTGACTATGACATTGGACTGCTGATGAAGGCCTTCCAATCCTATCCGCAGTAAGGAGAGCAGGGACAAATGGAGATATTACCTTTTTTATTTTGGCCATTTTTGGCTAGCCTGATCTTGACCGGAATCCACGCCTACCTCGGGGTGCACGTCGTGGAACGAGGCGTGATTTTCGTCGACTTGGCTCTGGCTCAGATTGCCGCACTCGGCGCGACCATCGCCATTCTGATCGGCATGGATCCGCATGGGCGGAGCGCCTACTTCTTAAGCCTAGCTTTCACGTTCCTGGGAGCGGCAATCTTTTCCCTTGCTCGCACGCGACGCGGACACATCCCACAAGAAGCCTTTATCGGAATCGCCTATGCAGTTGCATCGGCGGCAGCGATTGTGGCGATGAGCAAGGCTACCGGCGAAACTGAACACTTGAAAGACATGCTGGTCGGCAACATCCTCGCGGTCTCAAAGCCGGAGGTTGGGAAAACGGCGATACTCTACGGAGTTATCGGGCTCTTCCATTACATCTTTCGTCGAAAATTCCTGTTGATCTCGACTAATCCCTCTGGCGCCGAAGCGCAAGGAATGAGCATCCGGTTCTGGGACTTCCTCTTCTACGCTTCCTTCGGATTTGTTGTTACGTCCTCGGTTTCCATCGCAGGTGTGTTGCTTGTTTTTTGCTATCTCATCGTGCCGTCTGTGGGCGCGATGCTGTTTGCAGACCGTGTTGGTCCACGCCTCGCGATCGGTTGGACGATGGGAACGCTGGTCTCAGCGTTGGGAGTCTATTTCTCGGTCCTGCTTGATCTGCCAACTGGCGCGACCATCGTGTGCACTTTCGGAGCAGTATTGATCCTGATGTTCATCGCGCACTTGATTTTTTTTCACGGGAAGAAGGCACATACTCTGGAGGGAGCGGCGTCAGCGGAAGTCGAGCGAGAACGGGTTCTGCACGGACGCCACTAGACCTTTTGCACAACAAGAATGGGCAGCGTTTTCGCGCTGCCCATTACTTTCGTGAAGTTTGGACTAGATGAACAGCTCGTCTTGCGGCACACCCACGTTGTCGCGACGACGGCGTTGTCCAAAGAAGTACTCTACTCCCGCGCTCAAGCCTTGAACCAATCCTGATACCTGACGTACCGGCGAGATCACAGTGCGATGCACCATTTCGCTCGTTTCTTCTACGCGATCCATCGTCCGGCTGAGTAGTTCATCCGCTCGAATCACCTGAAGCCGAGTTCGATCGAGCACATCGCCTACTGTTGCATCGATTCGCGTCAATTGCGCTTTCACGGTGTTGCTAGTGTCGGTGATGTTTGCAGCAACGGTCTCAATTTTTGGTTTGAGGTCAACCATTAGCGAATTGGCTTGCTCGATGGTTGGAAGAGCCTTGGTCTTTACTTCTTCTGCTAGCGCCTCAAGGCGTGACGTAGTCTTACGCACAGAAAGATAAAGCGCGACGAGAATCAATGCCTGAAGCAGCACTGCTCCAGCAGTCACACCGACGAAAGCAGGTAAGTAAGTCTCCATTCGTGTGTCACACCTTCCGACTGGATCGGTCGCGCAGGTTACAAATTCTTTGCCACACCAGTGTCGCTGGTCGATTCCTTGTAAGCTTGGCGTCCGGCTTCGTAAGCGGCTCGGAACTGCTCTTTCTGCTGGTTGACCACATCTCGGCCGCGGTCGGCCCAATCAGAGGCCTGCTCTTTCGCACGCTTGGCGCGCTCGCGCAGATAATCGCGTCCTTCATCTGCTTTAGACCGTAAAACCTCGCGCGTCTCCTCACCTGAGTAGGGCGCGTACAAAACGCCGACCAGAGCTCCCACGCCTAGGCCGGCGAGGAACCATAGGAAACTGTTGCTGTCACGATCGGACATATTTACCCCTCCGCTGAAATTGATGTCGATGGTAGCACCCGCTTTTCCGAAATACAATTCGGCGATACCTTACCTACACGGAAAAACTCAGGTATTGGTTTAGGGCAATGATCTAGCGCACAATGAAGATCGCCAGGAGGTAGTTAGTGTCTGATCGTAAATATCGTCAGCGCGGATACCAGGACAGCCCGGACAAGCCGCAAGTAAAACGCTCCGATCCCGGGCCGAAGCGCGACACGACTTTTGGGCCTAGGCCGCTGAACATGCCCGGTACACGCTCGGTCTCGCGCTGCGCTCAGTGTGGGATTCTTCTTCAATCCTTGAGCAATCCGCTCGGGACCTGCCCAAAATGTGGATTTGAACTCCACTCGTGCAAGCAGTGCGCCTACTTTGAGCCAACCGCGCGCTTTGAATGTGGTCAAGCCGTGGCCGAGCGCGTGGCCCGCAAAGACGCTTTGAATGTCTGCGAATTGTTTTCCATTCGAGTGATGTTTGAAAAAGAGACTTCCAGCCAGAGCATCTCGCGACCGAATGACGCGCGTGCAGCCTTCGAGAATCTCTTCAAGAAGTAGATCACTCCGCCCGAACTCTTGACTGAAGAGCGGCTTAAGGTTTCATTGTGGGCCTTATAAGAACTTCGCTGGCGAACGATTGGGGCGATTGCGTCACTAGCATACCTACCACGTGGGCGATGTCATCTGGTTGCAGCATCTTCTTCGAATCCTTGCCGGCATGCGGACTGAAGTCCGTGTGCACTGAACCCGGACAAACAACCGAGACCCGAATGTTCTTGCCCCGCAATTCCTCCGCAACCGAAACCGTCAGTCCATTCAATCCCCACTTGGATGCCGCGTAAGCCGCACCATTCGGCAACGCATTCTTACTGGCTAGAGAGGAAATGTTCACAATATGGCCACCGCCACTGCGAATCATGACGGGTGTGAGTTGATGAATCATGTGATAAACGCCGGTCAAGTTTGTTCTAAGAATGCGGTCCCATGTTTCGGGTGGAAGTTCATGAAGCGGCCCGCTGAAGTCACCGATGCCCGCATTGTTGACAAGAATGTTCAAGTCATTTTTCTCAAATCTCTGCGCCAACCGTGACACAGACTCTAAGTTTCCGACATCGCACGACACAGCCTCGGCCTGACCTCCACTCTTCGCGATTCGAGTCGCTGTTTCCTCCAGAGGTTTTGCAGTTCTTCCGCAGAGCATGACCACGGCCCCAAGTTCCGCCAGATGCACGGCGATGGCGGCGCCGATACCGCGTCCTGCGCCGGTGACCACCGCCGTTTGTCCAGCTAAGACTTCACTTTTTTGCATTTATAACGCTCCTGTGTTGGCGTTTTGATGATTTGAGCGCCGATCGCGAATCCATCCCTCGCTGGCAATGTTGGCATCTGAGTGAAGAGGGTTAAGTCATTGTCGAGCGTGTGCTTGCCATGGAAGGGGCGCATCCTTATAATCCGCTCACCGGAATACGGTGTTGTCGCCAAAGAGTTTACGGCTGACGGCGGTATTTCGGGCCTGTCAGTGGCCGGCATTCGCGGTCGTGTTCGAAAGCTTGGCATTGCGCTTGGGTCGCCAGGCAGGAGACTTTCGTCGTTTTCCCGAAGATTCTAAGGAGCCATAGGAATGAAGAACCTTTTCGTCGCGCTTGTGTTGACGGCGGCTGCTGCCGCACAAACGGCAACACCACAGTCGACAAGTCCACAGGCGCAGCCTGCGCAAACCACTCAGCCTGCGCAATCTGGTCAACCCGCGCAGCCCGCACAGCCCGCCCAACCTGGGCAAACTGCTCAGCCCGGCCAGGCGGCAACGCCGCAAGGCGCGGCACCAGCAGCAGCGCCGCAGCAGAAAAAAGAAATCAAAGATCCAGCCGAATACAACGCTTATGTCGGTGCAGTTCAACAACAGGACCCGACAGCGAAGATTAGCGGCCTTGAAGCTTTTCTCACGCAATATCCAAACAGCGTGATGAAAGAAGACGCGCTCGATTTGTTGATGGCGACCTATCAGCAGGCAAACAATCAAGCGAAAGTGCAGGAAACGGCCAATAAGCTTCTGACAATCAATCCGAACAACGTTAAAGCGCTCGTTCTACTCGCCTACTATGACCGCGCCGGTCAAAAGTGGGCGGACGCGAAGCAACACGCAGAGCGCGGACTGCAAGCCCTGCCGAACTGGACAAAGCCGGAAGGCGTCCAGCAGACCGATTTCGATAAACAAAAAGCGCAGTTTGCTGGCCTGCTGAGCAGCGTGGCGGGACTGTCAGCTCTGCAATTGAAAGATTATCCGGCGGCGCAAAAGAATCTGCGTGCTGCTGTTGAAGCCGATCCGAAAAATGTCGAAAACGTCTACCCTCTCGCTCTTGCCTATCTCTCGGCAACCCCTTCCGATGACGTCAATGGGCTCTTCTTCATCGCTCGTGCGGCCAACCTGATCGCCGATCCGAAAGGAAAAGCAGACGTCATTAAATTCGGACATAGCCGCTATGTAAAGTTCCACGGAAAAGAGGACGGCTGGAACGAACTGCTCGCGCAGACCGCGACGACGCCGCTGCCTCCTGCCGGGTTCACCATTACTCAGTACGTTCCGCCAACACCAGCTGAACAGGCTGCCGATATTGTGAAGCAGAAGAAGCCGGAAACAATGGACTTCGCGGAATGGGAACTCGTGCTCTCAGAAGGCAAGCCCGAAGATGTGGACGTCGTGTGGACTGCGATCAAAGGCAAGGCGCTTCAATTTGTTGCTCAGGTCATCAGCGTCACTCCTACCAAGCTTTCGCTGGCAGCGAGTGTTGACGACATCCAAAAGAAAATCGCGGATGTCGAACTTACGATGAACGCTGCAATACCGGCGAGGCTGATGCCAAAAGAAGGCGCGGAAATTACGGTCGAAGGCACGCCTGTCTCTTACACTCCAAAACCATTCATGATGGTAATGGAGAAGGGATCATTGCTGACGAAAGCTGCACCGGCGGGAGCCAAGAAAGCACCGGCACGCAAGAAACCTGCGGCCCAGTAACCCGGTTTCGCAGAGAGCGGAAAAGGCAGCCGTCGCGGCTGCCTTTTATTTTTGATTTGCAACTCAGATTATTCGCTGCCTTCGTTACCGCACAGCTTTTCGTTCCAGTGGCAACGGTCGAGCGCTGCGAGGTGGACGCTTGCCTTCCCGAATGGAACGGACATCTATCTTTAGCTCCGCCATCGTGCGGCTCAGTGTGTTTCTATGCATCCCCAGTTGCCGGGCCGCGCGACACTGGTTCCCTTGGTTTTCTTGCAGCACCGTGAGAATGAATCTTTTCTTGAATTCGCGAACAGCTTCGGAGTAAAGGATATTGCTTCGATACATTTGAAGAATGAGTGCTTCGAGCTGATCTTTCACGGTGGTCCTCGTCTCTCGTTATCTTGGGGGGTTACGGCGCTGACTTTTTGTTGTCCGAAGCTTCAGCGGCATTACGTTCACGTCGAAGTAAATCCAGTCCTTGATAAAAGCGGGCTCGCAGTTCGGAAGGTGCGATCCACGTTGCCGCGCGTCCGACCACCTGGAAGTAGGGGGTTAGCGAAGATCCTTCCAGCAGTTTTGACGTGGGCGTGAAAGCGGTCATACCCACGATCACAATCGCGACCATCAGGGCTCCTCGGATTGCCCCGAGGGCGCCACCGAGCACACGATCAAAAAAACTGAGGCCAGCTTCCTTCACTATCCAGCGGGCAAAGCGGCCCAGGATCCCGGCAAGAATGATCACGCCGATAAAAATGGACAGAAATCCTGCGATGTCACTCAGCCACGCCGACTTCACATGAGGAGCGAGCCAATCAGAAACCGCGCGATATCGCCAAGCCGCCAAGATGTACCCGAACACAAGGCCCGCTAGTCCGAAGGCTTGGTGGAAAAAGCCTTCCATCGTGGCTTGCGCAACAGATACGGCTATAACGGCAAGGATGATCCAGTCAGCCGCGTTCATGATGCTCTCGCGGCGAACTAAACCTGCAACTCGCGTCCGGTGAGCTGACGGTACGCCTCGATGTACTTTTCACTGGTTCGGCGAGCCACCTCGGGAGGGAGGGCAGGAGCAGGGGGCTGTTTGTTCCAGCGAATTTCTTCCAGGTAATCTCTTACATACTGCTTGTCATACGACTCCTGCGCCTGGCCTGGTTGGAACTTGTCCGCCGGCCAGAAGCGCGAGGAATCTGGTGTCAATACTTCATCCGCCAACGTGGTTCCGTGAGCGGTACGCCCGAACTCGAACTTGGTATCCGCGATGATAATGCCGCGCTCGCGCGCATACTGCGATGCTTTCTGATAAATGCGCAGAGTGAGGTCGCGCAGCTCCTCCGCCGCTTCTGTCCCTACAACCTTGATCATCTGCTCGAACGAGATGTTTTCATCATGACCAGTCGTGGCTTTCATCGCCGGCGTAAAAATTGGCTCCGGGAGTTGGTCCGACTCGCGCAAGCCTTTCGGAAGCGTGATGCCGCAGACGCTGCCGCTCGCCTTGTATTCCTTCCACGCTGAGCCAGAGATATAGCCACGAACAACGCACTCCACCGGGAACATATTTGCCCGCGCCACCACCATCGACCGGCCGCGCAATTGGTCCGCGTATTTCCGGGCTTTGGACGGATATGTATCAACATCAGCAGTGAGTAAATGATTTGGGACGATGTCTTTCAGGAATTCGAACCAGAACAGTGAAAGTTGCGTGAGCACCCGCCCTTTGTGTGGAATGCCGGTCGCGAGCACATAATCGAAAGCCGAGATACGGTCCGTCGCTACAAACAGGAGCCGTTCGCTATCGAGGTTGTAAACGTCGCGTACCTTACCACTGGCGTGAAGTTCGAGGTCTGGGAATTCTGTATGTAGAAGGACGGTATCAAGAAGTTCGGGGCTCATGTAAGAAATTTTACAGGCAAAAATCGTGGCGTATTCTAGCGTGGCTAAATTTTTTGTCAACGACTTACGTCACAAGCGGAGATGATGCCAATCTAGGTGATGAAGAGAAAGGCCTTGCCGCGATCGAAGGTGGGGAAACCGACACGCGATCCAGCAGATTGCATTCACAGAGTGTGGAAAAACTGAGGAGAACGTTGGAAATCCCGTCCATCTACTCCAAAAGCCGCAAATGTTTTCGTACTCACTTTCAGTGAGCGGAGTTGATGCTACGCAGTCGCCCCGAACTTCACAGAAACGAGTTTCGATACTCCAGGCTCCTGCATCGTTACGCCATACAACACCGGTGCGATGCTCATGGTCTTCTTGCTGTGCGTGATCAGAACAAACTGAGTCTGCACGCTCATCTCGCGTACCAGTTCCGTGAAACGTCCAATGTTCGCTTCATCAAGCGGCGCGTCAACTTCGTCCAGTATGCAGAATGGACTCGGCTGGTATTGGAAAATTCCGACCAGCAGAGAGAGAGCCGTCAGCGCTTTTTCTCCGCCTGAGAGTAGGAGAACATTCTGCAACTTCTTGCCCGGAGGCGAAGCAACTACATCGATTCCGCTTTCTGCGCTGTTCTCTTCGTCAGTCAGGCGCATGAACGCATTTCCACCCCCGAATAGCTTTTTGAACGTCGCCTGAAAATTATCGTTGATCTTGTGGAATGCCTCTTCGAACTTCTGGCGCGAGACGATGTCGATCTCTTTGATTGTGGCTTGCGTATTTTCGATGGACTCAATTAAGTCTTTCCGCTGAGTCTCAAGGAATTCGTGACGCTCCGCGGTTTCTTTGTATTCCTCAAGGGCCATCATGTTTACAGGTCCCATGCCATCTAGCTTGGACCGCATCTCGCGATAGGCCTGATCTTCCAGCATTAGTTGCTCACCGGCTGCAATCGGAATCGTCGTGTCTGCCATCAAAACCTGGCTCTCCACGCCAAGCTCGTTAAGACAGCTTTCAGACATATATTGCAGATCAGACTGTAATTTCGCGGCACTGGCCGAGAGTTCTCCACGGCGATCGCGTGCTTGATCGAGCAATTGTCGGGAATTGCGAAGCGTTTCGTCGATTTCAAGTAGGCGGGCACGAACCTGATCCGACTCAAATTGCAGCAAACCTTCCCGCGCCTCCCCGGCATTCCTCTCGTTCTCCAGAGAGCCGACTTGCTCTCCTAATTGTTGGTTCTCAACCTCGCGCTGCAACTTCTCGGATGCCGAGGACTCAATTTGTGACTGCAACACATGCACCCGTTCACGCATTTCGGCGACAAGGGACTCGATCCTTTGCAACCCCGACGATGCTGATCGATGGCGCTCTTCAAGTGCAGCGGCTCGAGCTATTTTCTGGGAAGTAGTTTGCGACGCTGTGTCGCGAGCTGAACGCAGGGCGCTCAGGCGATCTTGCGTGAGAACGATTTGTTGCTCGAGCGCCATGCGGCGATCCTCTGCAGCAACCAGGTTCGATTTCCGGTCTTGAATCGTTGTCTCAATCTCCGTGCGCTCAACGCTAAGGCGCTGCAGCTCAAGCCTTGCGGTCTCCAGTCGTTGCCCTGAACGCTGCATTTCCATATCGAGCTGTTGCAGCATATGTCCGGACGTCATCGCCTGCTTGTCAGCCTCGCGTTTTTCGGCTTCCAGGCGATCAAGCAGGGAAGTGAGATCACGGATCTCATGATTGAGAGTCAACACGTGCGTTTCTTCGAGTCGAAGCTGCTGTTCGAGGTCTTCTAGCGAACGTTGAACCTCACGTAATTCACGTTTTAAAGACAATGGTCCTTCGCTACGCTGCTTTCCACCCGTAACAGTCACGTTGTGGAAGCACTCTCCTGTTTGTGACAGGAAAAATGCATCGGGATTGCTGAGTGCAAAATCGCGCGCGACGGCCGGATCAGGAACGATGTATCCATCTCGAAGCTTCGGAAGGATCACTTCCAGCGACTTTCCGAATCCATCCAGTACGCGAATCGTATTTTTCAGGGGAAGGATAGAATGTGCGGCGGCAGGCTGTCGGTTCGACTCATCCACGACAAACGAGAACTTTGCTTGTGCGTCTTCTGGATGGACAAGAAACGTTGCGCGGCCATCGACGTCGGTGCGCAGCAAACGCAGCCCCTCATCGGCAGCGTCCCAAGACTTTACAACGATGTAATTGAGTTCATCCCGTAGAAAATCTTCAACGACGCCTTCGTAGCGGCCTTCGACTTCAAGGAAATCTGCCAAAACGCCGACCGGGGCCAACCCACCCTGCAACGTGCCGGACTGAAAGAGACGGCGAACCGATTCGGTGGAGTATCCGTGCTCGGCAATGACGGCTTCGAGAGATCCCTTCCGTCCCAGTGCGGACGCAAACTCAGCGCGCAGGCTATCCAGTCGCGCCTTGGCAGTGCTTTCCTCGTGCCGCTTGCTTTCGAGCGTCTGGCGTGCATAGACCAACTCAGAATCCAGTCCAGCAAGCCGTTGTGAAAAAGTCTCGAATTCAAGCGCGAGCTGCCCGCGCTGCCCTCCAAATGTATCGATCTGCATGCGGCTACTCGAAATTTCCTTGTCGAGTCGTTGCCCCTCTCGATCGATACTGGCCAGGCGTTCATCCGCTTGAGTGAGGTGGTTCCGAAGGGCCGAGGCTGAAGCTACCGCCTCCATCACTGCTCCACGACAATCCTCTTGTTCGGCTTCAAGGGCGGATGATGTCGCTGCCGCCGCTGCTGCGTCCTGCTGACTCAGAGCGAGTTCATTCTGAGCCAAAGCCAGTTCTGCCGCAGCAGACTCGAGAATCTGCCGGTTTCCAGCCAGTTCTTCTTCTACCGACGCGAGTCGAAAGTGCGCTTGGCCCAGTTCGACATCTGATGCGGCCGAACGCGCCACAAGTTCGGAACATCGCTCCTCGTTTGTTCTTTGGCGGGCATGGGCCCGATCGATCTCGATCGTGATCGTGCTTAAACGTTCACGGTTCGTGCGCAGCTCAACTTCGATCGCATATCCCCGCT
This sequence comes from Terriglobales bacterium, assembly GCA_036265385.1. Taxonomy (GTDB): domain Bacteria; phylum Acidobacteriota; class Terriglobia; order Terriglobales; family Acidobacteriaceae; genus DATAPD01. Next base: position 166,059 of record DATAPD010000008.1, on the reverse strand, counting down.
GCGTGCGTTCTCCGTGCTCGCTTTCCAGTTGCTGAACCGAATCAGTCTGGTTGCGGATCTCTTCCGCAATCCGATTTAGCTGATTATCCAGTTCTGTAGCTTCCCGTTCGGCATCGGTAAACTTGCTGGCCAGAACGATCCGCAACTTCCCGCGCATTTCCTCGCGAAGGCGCGCATAGCGCTCGGCCTTCGAAGCTTGACGCTTCAGTGAATTCATCTGGCGAGTGACTTCTTCAAAGATGTCGTTTATGCGCGAGAGATTCTGTTTCGCATCTTCCAGGCGGGCCTCAGCCAGTCGCTTTTTTGTCTTGAACTTTGTGATGCCAGCCGCTTCTTCGATGATGGCTCGCCGATCTGTTGGACGGCTGCTCAAGATCTGACCGATGCGTCCCTGTTCAATCAGGGCGTACGACTCCGGTCCAAGTCCGGTGCCCATGAAGAGTTCCTGGATGTCGCGCAAGCGGCAAAGTTTCCCGTTCAGCAGATATTCGCTTTCACCGGAGCGGAACAACCGGCGCGTCACATGGATCTCTCCCGCGCGATACTGTTGCTGATTGAATTTCCTCCTGCGGATCTTAAGAACTACCTGCGGAGTTTGCGGCACGTCTACGGCAGTCACAACCGCTTGTTCCGGGACCGTCGGTGCTGTCTCTTCGCCATCTTCGACCACGCCAGGTTGGGCTTCTTGCGTCAGCCGTTCTGCTTCTTCGTGTGCCTTCGCGCGTAATTCAGCTTCGTCCCAGTCTTCGCTGCCGGGCGGCATGTCATCCTGGATTTCAATCTCGGTAGGCTCCTTGGCATCGGCACCGTCGTAGACCTCTGGGTCAATCAATGTCAGCGATACTTCTGCCATTCCTGTTGGCTTTCGATCCCGTGTGCCGGCGAAGATGACGTCTTCCATACGCGAACCGCGCAGTGTCTTGGCGGATTGCTCGCCCAAGACCCACGAGATGGCATCGGCAATGTTCGATTTTCCGCAGCCGTTCGGCCCGATGATGGCGGCCACGCCCTCACCGTGAAACTTCAGTTCTGTGCGATCACAAAATGACTTGAAACCCAGGATCTGCAGCCGTTTCAGTTTGAGCAATTCTCAACTCCTTGTGGCCTGCGACCGATACTGTCGGACGCAAGGCGTTCGCGCTTCTTGCGCTGGCTGGGGCGCGCTGCAAAGGTGGAACAGTTCGGCTGAACTGTTAACTACCCGGGTTCCCGAACCGGTTTGCCGGATCAGGGTACGGTCCACAGACGCACGTGGATCCGCACAATTGATAGTTACTCTAACCAGCAATGGAGCGGGGGTCAAGCATGAAAACACCATATATAGTGTGCCTCATCCCGCAACCGCTTGATTCTGGATAGACATTGCAGCAATTGCCCACAATTTGGATGAGGAAAAAGGAAGGAAGGGAGATTCGCGAGAGCATTCAAACTCTAGCGCAGCGCTTATACGGGGGCAATGAGAACTTATTTCGGAACGTCCAAAATTAAGGCCTGATCGAACCCAAGTCCTGGGTCGTTGAGACTGGATGTGCTCTCTTGGAAGATGCGGCAATAAGGCTTGAGTGCCCCTTCGAACACTGTCTTCCGATTTACGAACACGGTTAAGGGTTTTGCTGGATCGAAGACATCTCGTCTAAGCAACAAACGCAGACGCTTTACCGATCGCGTCGCGATCTCGATTCGGTTCTGCTTGATTTCCGCGGACACTTCCGCTGTTCCGCCAGCTTTCTCCAGCACCTCGATCCAATACCGTCGAGGGAAACTCAGGTCTCGCCAACTTGCCGTGAACTTTGTCGGATAAGCCGTTCTAGATTTGTTTTCCAGGAACGTTAGTGTTAGCTCGTCGTCCGTGTTCAAAGTGACATCATGTTCGCGTTTTTCTAGAATTCGCAGCACAGGTGCGGTTTTCAAATTCAGACGGCCTAGACTCTCGACCGTGTCCCGCGAGCATGATGATGGAATACGCGGATCCTGGTCGCCATGGACCAAAAGCATCGGCAGGATCTGAAGATTTTTCAGCCCAGCGGCAACTTCTTCATTGCATTGGGCAGCGCCCATCAGCGACACAACTCCAGCAAAGCGCTGAGGCCATGATTCCGCGTAGTCAAGAGCGCCCGTACCACCATTACTAAAACCCGCAAGATAGATTCGATCTGTATCAACGTTGAAGTCATTTAAGACCTCTTTGATCAGAGAGTCGACGCGGCTCCGGATTTCAGGCTTCCACCAGTAATCACCCGCGTGGGGATAAAGGACGAGGTAGTCTGTCTTCGACACAGTCTCCTCGGCTGTGTTCACTCCGTCGATGGCGAGTCCGCCGCCTCCGCTCAGGTAAATCAGCAGTGGAGTTTTCTGGGTGGGACGATACGTCCCGGGAACCCGCATCATGTAGGGGTGGCCGTCTTGCATGAGTCGCAGCGTTGTACCGAACTGCTGTTGTAAATATTTCCGAGGGGCACTTTTGCATGCTGCGGAGGATGTTTCTCCTGCGCTGATGTCAACCTGGAGTAAGCGTTGCACAAGCAGCTTTACCGATACATCGGGACTTTCGCGGAGCCGTCGAACGATCGCTGAGTCATAATCGTGTTTGTTGTTCTGGATGAGATAAGTCAAAGCAAGAGTTTGCGTGTGAGCATCTGGTTCTTGCAGGGAAACATTCAGATCTCGGCTAGGGATCGCGACCGAGGGAGATAGGATCATGGCCCGCAAGAGTCCATCACGGAGCTTCTCGTCGTTCAACCAGGCGGCTGGATCTTCGCCGCGTCGCCTTTCCGCAAGTGCGAAGTGTGCAGTCTCGTGGACCGTTCCACCAGGGACGCTGTACGTGGCCTCGAAGTCGATCTTCTCGAGAACGCCAGACCCTGCGCACCACCAATAGCGCAGATGGATCGAATTACCGGAATCTTCGCCTTCGATGCGCTCACAGTCGTGTCCATTGATTGCTTCACGCGCTGCGTAACGAAATCGAAGTCCCAATACATTCACACTCTTCCAGGAATCTCCGATCGTAGGGGAAGTCGCGGGTAGCGCTTCGATCTCGTGAACGCCGAATAGCAGTTTGCTGGGCGATTCTCGTACGACTTCCCAATAAGCCTGCGGTTCGCCCGATTTCGTGAATTCCATCGCTTCTGAAAAATGAGTGGGACGCTTCGCCATCCGGGCTTCAAATTTTGGCAACTCGTCTTTAAGTTTGTCTCGTCCGTTCTCTTTGTGCGAAAGCAGATCTGCGGATTCACGAGTCCGCTCGAAGCCCACGCTGATCCTGTCTTGGTTTGTACCGGCAATCAGTACGTGGCTGATAAAGCGGGTGCGCGTGTGGCTTTCACCTTCTTCTCCGCGATAGATCCGTTCGAGCGCATACTTGTAGATCAGGTGATCGCCTGTGCGAAGGTCGTATTTCCAGGGTTGGAGCTCACCGCTAATGGAAGTCGCGCCTGGACTCGAAAAGTGAGGAAAATTTAGGAAAACAACGAGTGCCAGGAGAAACCGAGAAAGAGCCACATGACAATAGACGTTGCTTCGACGCATTGGCAAGCACTCACGGCAGTTTCACTTCTTCCGCTCGATTAGGAAATGCGCCAGCGCCTTCAACGTGTCCGCACGTGCGCCAAAATTATCAAGTTCTGCGCAGCCAGAATTCACTAAAGAATCTGCTTTTTTTATAGACTCATCGATGCCGAATAGCGCGGGATATGTGGTCTTCTCGGCGTTCATATCTTTGCCAGCGGTTTTGCCCAGCTGTTCAGAGGTCTGCGTTAAATCGAGCACATCATCGACGATCTGAAACGCTAATCCGATCGATTGACCAAAAGTTCGAAGTCTCTTGATCTGTTCATCGTTTCCGCCGGCGTAGATACCTCCACTAACTAGGCTTGCGGTAATCAGTGCCGCAGTTTTAGAGCGATGAATGTACTCGAGTGTTTTCAAGTCGGGCTTCGTGTGTTCGGCTTCAAGGTCTACGACTTGCCCCCCGATCATGCCATCGATCGTTCCGGTTCCGTGCGCAATCTCAGAAATGATCCGCACCGTGGCTGCAGCAAAACACTTCAGATGTGCGAGAACTTCATAAGCCTGCGTCTGCAGAGCGTCGCCGGCGAGGATTGCAGTTGCCTCACCGAAAGCTACATGGCATGTAGGTCGTCCTCGTCTCAGGTCATCGTTATCGAGCGCTGGCAGATCATCGTGGATCAACGAATACGTGTGCAACATCTCGAGCGCTGCTCCCAGTTCGTCGATTCCATCCGGTATTCTTCCGGCCACCATGCGTCCAGCTTCCATAGAAAGCATCGGACGCAAACGTTTTCCTCCCGCAAAGACGCTATGGCGCATGGCTTTATGGATCGAGACAGGGTACTGGTTCTCGGCAGGTATGAGTCGATCGAGCGCACGATCGGCAGCGATCCTGCCTTCTTCGAGAGTGTTTTTGAGCATGTGGCGTGAGTATAGCAAGGGAGACGCACCGGAATGTGCGTGATCCCGTTGAGGCGAAATCAGGCAGCAGCTGACTGGACGAACTTCGACTGGATCACCGCAGAGCGGATGATGGAAGCAAAATCAGAGGCGTCGCAAAGATCCGCGGCTCCAGCAGCCAAGACTTCGGCCCACATCTGTTCATCGGCGAGCCTGTGCGTGCAAACGATGGAAGTCTGCGGGAAATTTTCGCGAAGTTCACGCACTTCTGCGACTCCCGCGTTTTCAAGATCAAGGATAACGAGCGTTGCTCGCCGCTTGGCCACCTCGACACGCAGATCGGATGGCGAGTTCGCAACGCCCACCGTTTCGAAATGGTTTTTCAGGGAAGGAACCAGCACGCCGGCGATACTGGCATCCTGTTCAAGTACCACAACACTGGATGGCCTCATACTTCCCCCTGGGAGAACCGTCGTCAAAGACGGACTGGGCTGCGGTCAGACGCTTATCCGCAGACGTTACATCGACGAGCGACGATAGCCGAGTAATCAGCGGCGCGCTTTATCGGCCGGGGGCTCAAACGGTTCAGCTTGCAGTTTTCCGTTCTTCTTGAGAAGAATCTCAACTTTCCCCTCAGCTTCCTCCAATTCCTTACGACAGGACGCCGAGAGCTGCATGCCTTCCTCGAACAGCTTCAACGATTGCTCGAGTGGCACATCCCCTTTTTCGAGTTCCTGGACAATCTTCTCGAGTCTCTCGAGACACTCCTCAAACTTTGCCAAAGGGGAAGAACTCCTGTGTGTATTTTACTTCAATTGTCGTGTAATTCGAACGTGCCGGCACCGGACAAGTTATCCAGTCGTTGCGGCAGGACGGTTGCTGCCAAGTGCCTCCAGTACATCGACGGCCGTCGAATAGCGTCCCATCGGAGCGCTGATCTGGGCGCCTTGCACTAGATTCTTTACCGCCGAAAGCATCTCTCTCGCAATGGAGATACCTTCCTCCCGAGCTGCCTCAGGAGTCGATGCGCGCGACATACGATCAAGTACTTCGTCAGGCACGGATACTCGCAATTCGTTTCGCATGAATTCAGCATTCCGCAGACTCAAGAGCGGCCAGATCCCAGCAATCACGGGGATGCGACAGTGTTCGATCCTCTTGAGAAACTTCTGCAATAGTGAGAGATCGAATACTGGCTGGGTGACTGCGTACTCTGCGCCAGCCTCGACCTTGTATTCAAACCGGCGGATCTCCTCATCCAGGTTCGGCAGCCCTGGATTGGCGCCCACTCCGATAACAAAAGACGTCCCATGGCCTAACGGGTTGCCGCCAATGTCCAAGCCCCGATTCAGATTGTTCACGATGTTCACCAATCCGATTGCGTCAACATCGAACACTGCCGTCGCGTCAGGGTAGTTTCCTATTTTCGGCGGATCACCCGTGATGCAGATCAGGTTTCGAATTCCGGTCGCAGCGGCGCCTAGTAGATCAGATTGGATGCCGAGTACATTCCGATCTCGACACGTGTAGTGCAGGATCGCTTCGATTCCAACCTGCTGTTGAACGAGCAAGGAGAGCGCTTGGTTGCTCATTCTCGCGGAAGCACGAGGGCTATCAGGTATGTTGATCGCATCCACCCCAACAGACTTCAGGAAGCGTGCGCCTTCGACCTCCTTACCAATCTCAATGCCCTTAGGCGGCACGATCTCGACCATGGTTACGAACTCGCCGGTGGCTAACTTTGCCCCCAGATTCGAACGTCGTGCCAGCGGCAGCTCAGGATCCGAAGTACGAACTGAAGCGACGTGTGTCGATGCTGGTTGGCTTGTCTTGACACGCGCCTCTCCGACCCGCAAGGCAGACTTCATGGCGCGGATGTGTTCAGGTGTTGTTCCGCAACAACCTCCAATCAATCTCACGCCCGCTGCGACGAATTTCCGTGCATAACTCGCCATGTATTCGGGAGAGCACAAGTAGATATTGCGTCCTTCGACCGAGCGTGGAACTCCTGCGTTAGGTTGCGCTGATAGCGGCAGGGAAGTGCTGGATCGGACGCGCTCCACTGCGTCGAGCATGGCCACAGGTCCGACGCTGCAATTACAACCAATCACCTCGACACCCCAATCCGTGATCCGTTGCGTGAATGTTTCGGTGTCGGATCCGTCCAGGCAATTGCCGTCCTCGTCGATAGTCACCTGCGCTACAACGGGTAATTTCGGATCCACTTCGCGACACGCTAATACCGCCTGGTGCAGCTCTTCGAGATATCCGAACGTTTCGAGCATGATCAGATCAACTCCGCCCCGCACGAGCGCAGTGATCTGCTGGCGGAAAATGTCTCTTGCTTCCTCGCGGGACATCTTCCCAAGTGGCTCGATGCGAATTCCCATCGGCCCAACGGATCCCGCAACCCACACATCGAAACTTTTAGCCGCATCCTTCGCTATGCGAGCCCCTGCCTCACTGATCTCTCCGACGCGGTCTGCCAGTCCGTGTCGTGCAAGACGGACTGCGTTTCCCCCGAAAGTGTTGGTTTCAATGATCTCGGCACCTGCTTGCAAATACTCGTGGTGAATTCCCCGGATCAGATCCGGCTGGGACAGATTTAGTTCGTCATAACAACGATTGATAAAGACGCCCTTGGAATACAAAAGCGTACCCATCGCGCCGTCGCAGAGAATGGGCGCTTTTTTAAGTCGGGCAATCAGATCGCCGGTCATTGTGCTTGAGAATACAAGAACAACTGTGAGTGCGACAAAGGCTGTGATGCTGTTCCCGGAAGAGGTCGATCCGGCAGAGAAACGCAAACCCACCATGCGTCGCGAAAAATTGTTCGGGAAGGGCTCTGCTATAATCCCCAATTCGCATCCAACCGTTTATCCTTCATGCTCTTAGGAGTTCCAGGTTGAAAAGAGCCTTCTTGTGGATTGTGCTGGCGGGGTTTTTTGTCTCCTGTGGATACAACAACAGCTCTCCCGGTTCCGGTGGGACGACAAGCGGACTGAAATTCAGAGCTTTTGTAGCACAGAGCGTCTCTTCCGGCTTGAGTGCGTCCAGCTTGATTATTGTGGACGCATCGAAAGATGTTCTGGCGCGCGTAGCCGGTATTGGTGCAGCTACTGCGGGCGTTGGCAGAAGTCCGGTCCTGATGGACGTGAGTCCGAATAAAAACCTGACGCTTGTCTATAGCTCTGGCGACAATCTTTTCGCCTTGGTCAACAACTCCACGGAGCAGGTCAGTGGTTCTGTTACCTTGTCGGGACCGACTGAAAGCTTCACGATCTCCAGTGATAACGCATCCGCCTATGTGGCGATTCCCACCGCTCCGGTGAATGGTCATCCGCCGGGAGCATTGCAGGTCATCAGCCTAGGGAACGGCGTTGCGACCAGCACGGTGCCAATCCCAGCTGTCCGATTCCTCTCTGAAAGCCATGATGGCAACCGCATCTTAGCCTTCAGCGACAATTCCGACAGCATTGGCGTGGTTATCCCAGCCAACATCGGAACTACAATCGATCCACTGACCTTTATCGGTGGATTCGACCGACCCGTTGGCGCTTTGTACAGCTCTGATGACCGCCTCGCCTACGTTCTGAACTGCGGTGCTGAGTGCGGCGGCACTTCCGCCAGCATCCAGACGGTGGACATGACCACCACTCCTCCTGCGTTAGTTGGATTGCCGATCCCAGTTCCCGCGGCCACCATAGGCCTCCTCAATGGCACGACACTGTATGTAGCCGGTAGTCCTCCCGCCACTCCTTGCACCACCGGTGGTGCATCCTCGTGTGGCGCGATCACCGTCGTCGATGTCTCCGGCGGAGCCGTGCTCGCTAGCGCAGAAATCACCGACGGTTATCACAATCGAATCGGGATGGGTGCGGATGGTCAGCTCTTCATCGGTGCCCGGACTTGTTCTCAGGTTCTTCCGCCCGCGACAGAAACTCGTGGTTGCTTATCAATTTTCAATACGACCACTTCCGCAGTGACGATTCCATCCTTTAACGGTGATGTCACCGGAATTGAGCCGATCACAAACCGGCACGTGGTGTACGTGGCGCAGGGCGGCGAGTTGAAGATCTATGACACCACTACCGATGCTCTTCAGACACAACAGGTAGACATCTTCGGCTTTGCATCGGACGTAAAGCTCGTTGACTTCTAGCCGAACTTTATTTCGGCGACTTCAACACGAGTTCGTGAGACTTGGTTCGCTGAATTGCTTCTATTGAGAAAGGGAACAGCAACGTCGTTCCCTCGTACCACGTGTTCCATTGATCCATATAGTAAGGGCTCGACAAATTTCCGCTCTGCCCCATAACGGTATTTAACGTCGATTGGTCGAGGGCCGCGAGGTTTACAGTTAGCCGCTCCGAAGGCCCGAACGTCTTCCCAACCTGTTTGACCGTATAGCCCCCGCCGGATTGCGGGTGTAATCCTGGGCCCGTCCAGCGCCCCAGAACAGGAATTCGGCTAAGAATAGGATGTTCAATATCGATCGGTGAAAAACTGCCCCATGCCCAGTTCTTAAGATCTTTCGGCGCGTCGGGATGCTTCACAGCTGCTTCGACTGCCGCCGCCAGCAGTTCGTCATAGTTCGTGTAGCCCGGGGGCAGCCATCGAGCTGGTTGTTTGATCAGCACGTTTTCGAGCCAGATCGAGGACATCCCCCAACGATAATCTTTCCAACTTAACGTCCCGGACGATTCTTCTTTGCTTGCCACTCCCAGCTTCGGCTCAAGGATGAGGCGCAACAGTTCGCCTCGCGCCACCGTTTCAATTGTGGGGGCACTCGAGTCCGCCGCCATCTGACCGGTCCAATCGCGCAAAATCTCGCGCGCTTGCTGGGCACGATCGGAAACATGGTTTACGTGATCGAGGGAATAAACAAACCGTTCCGCACAATAGCGGTCAAATGCTGACATGATGTCAGTTTGCAGCGACAGCATATCTGCTGGGCCGAATTTTTTTCCCGAGTTCAACACCCGCAGAATGCGTTCAGTACGCCACGGAGAACCCCATTCGGAACTGAGGCTGTATTTGTAGCCATCCGGAGTAATTCGACCATTAGCGGTTGCAATGATTCCCGACGGCGGATCATATACACGCGGTAGATCGTCAAAAGGAACGTAATTTTTCCACTCGTGAGCATCGTCGGCACCATTCACCGGTAGTCCGCCGTCTCCGCTTTGGCGAACCGGAATGTGTCCTGTTGCTTGGTAACCGATATGTCCGTCCACGTCGGCGTAAACAGTGTTTTGGGACGGTGCATCCCAGATCGAAAGAGCTTTGCGGAACTCCTCCCAGTTCTTAGCCGAATTCAGATCAAAAAATGGATTGTTCAGCGCATCATAAAGAGTCCATTTCAATGCAATCTTGCGCGACTCTCCCGGAACTAAGTCCGTGATGATGGGACCGTGCCGGGTCACGGTAACATCCACCGTCACGTCCGGCCTGCCTTTTACGCGGATCGTTTCCGTGCGATGCACGGCGTCCTTCCAACCGGCCGGCGTTTGATATTGTCCTTGCTCGTTGAAGTTTTCGACGTAAACGTCTTCGACGGTCGGTCCGACATTCGTGAACCCCCATGCGATCCGCTGGTTGTGCCCGACGATCACGAACGGCACGCCGGGCAAGGTCACTCCTGCTACGTCGTAATCTCCACAACGCAAATGCGCCTCATACCAGAGGTTTGGCATCTGATGGCCAAGGTGCATATCGTTGGAGAGCAGGGGCTTGCCAGTGATGGTGTGTCCACCTCCCACAACCCAGTTGTTTGATCCAGCGATTAGCTTGACCTCATCTGCCCATTCGCTCCGGCCTGCCGCTTCTTTGTGCCCTGACAAGAGTCGCGTGATCGCTTGGGGCGAATCGGACATCGGCTCTTCCTCTTCTTCATCCTGGTCGTTATTTCCATTTCTCTGATCTTCTTCCATTCGAAGCGAGGCAGACGAAGGCGGACGATCGCGCCACGAAGAATTCACATACAACTCGGCTGTGAGTTGAGGGCCTAGCTTGGCGAGGATCTTTTCGTGTTGAAGCGCAGCCCGATATTGCCCATGATTTAAATCCTGCACCATGCGGGCATGCATGATCAGTGAATCCTCTGCCGACCAGGGTTGCGGAGTGTACTTCAAGATCCGGAACTCGATTGGCAGATGGTCCCGACTCGAGTTCATGTAGGCATTAACGCCCTTGGCATATGCATCGAGAAAATGCAGTTCCCGCGCGGGCAGTTTTTCGAGTGCATTTTTAGCTGCTGCTCGAAGGCCCAGAATTCTCTGTTCCCGATCGTGTTTCAGCAAGTCTGGCCCAAGGATTTCTGCGATCTCACCGGCGGCAAAGCGCTTCATAATGTCCATCTGCCAGAGCCGGTCCTGTGCCGTCACGTACCCTTGCGCAAAAAACAGATCATCCAGATTCGCCGCTTCGATCGTAGGGATACCGTGTCCATCGCGGATGACGCGCACATCCGCCGACAAACCAGGAACGCGGATCGTGCCGTCCAGTTGGGGCAGGGGAGCGCGAACCATGTGGTAGATCGATCCAACCGTCCCGAGTAAGGCAAGAAGCAAAATGACAGCTAGATAGAGAAAGACATGGCGCCACCAGCGGCGGCGCTCGCCCAAAACAGGTCCCGAAATTACAGTGGCCATCTTTCTCCGATTCTATGGGTGCTTTCAGATCGGCACAATTAACCAAACAAGCCCTGATCGGCCGATAGTTTTGCAGTTACACCGATCACCAGTATCATTCTGTTGTTCTCGTCGTACCATCCTTCTCTACTTATGCTCCAAAAACGTATCGACGATCAGCCCACGATCTCGCGAGCCATGGTTCGCGAGGCCGAGGACATCCTGCGCCAGCATTTGAAAAGGGTTGGGCTCAAGCAGACCGAACAGCGCAACACGATCTTGCGGAGTTTTCTCGAAACCCGGGAACATTTGTCCACGGATGAACTGCATCGCTTGGTCAAAAAGAAAGACCCGCGGATTGGCTATACGACCGTTTATCGAACGCTCAAGCTACTCGCCGAGTGTGGGCTTGCTAGCGTGGTGGCATTCCACGACGGGATAGCCCGCTACGAACACCAGTACAATCGTCGCAGCCATCATCATATGGTCTGCACGGAGTGCGGCAGTTCAGTGGAGTTCTTCTCCTCGGATCTCGACGAGCTTGAGCGCGAGATCGGCCACAAGTACCACTACCAGACCACCCGTCACACATTTCAGATTTATGGCGTTTGCGAGGCCTGCAACAAAAAGAACGGCACGCGACGTCCAGCATAGGATTTTTCCCTCGTATGAACATGCCAGCCTCGTGTCCAGATTGCGGTTCGGAATTACCCGCCGGTGCAACTCAATGTCCTCGCTGCTATCCCCAGCCCGTAACCCACGATACGCGCGAGAGACTAGTTGCGGTCGCGTGTTATCTCACTCCGCTTCCAGCAATCGCATTTCTTCTTCTAAAACCTTTCCGCGACAGTGCTTTCATTCGATTCCATGCTCTGCAAAGTACTATTGTGGGTGGGACAGCCCTCGTTTTGATTCTCCTCGGCGCACTTTTTGCCAACCTCGGGTGGACCGTGGCCTGGCTTATGTTCGGTGTTTTGTTTTTTGTTGCTTTGTTTTTTCTCTGGCTTGTCCTCTCAATTAAGGCCGCGCAAGGGATGCAGTTCGAGCTGCCTTTCGTAGGGCAACAGGCAGCCAAGCGCGCGACGCGCGGAATCTTTTAGGACACTCGCAAATCACTTTGACGTGACTATTCTGTCTGTTACAGTGCGCGCAGTCTCTCCCCACTGATTGGTGCTCCGATCAGATGATTTTGGCCAAATACCATTGACATATATCCAGGGGGATCGATGGGATTTGCTGGACAGTACACAGCCGCACTGTTAGCTCTTACGACCTACTTTCAACGAGACGACGCTGCCAGCGGTGCAGCCGCTTGCGGGTGCTTTGGTTTCATCGGCCTCGTGATCGTAGCAACCCTGGCCCTTAACATCTTGCTCCTGGTCTGGGTCGCCAAGGACGCTAAGAACCGTGGCATGGACAACCCTGTTTTGTGGATGATCCTTGTCATGGTCACTGGCATCATCGGTTTCGTGATCTACATCCTTGTTCGTCCGCAAGGTACTCTGGTGCGCTGTCCTAATTGTTCAAATGGAAGGCTACCCATAAGCGCGAAATGCCCACACTGCGGGAACGCTTCAAACAGCCCGGCTTCTACCTTCTGATTGTGGCGCTGTGCTTCGTTATACTCGTTGCAGACGCCCTCCGCCCTGCTGAGCAACAGATCTCAGCTGCGGCTTACGTTCGCCTCATCCGGACTTATCAGCAGCGCGCCAGTCCGGTCATCTCTCGCGTCGTGCAATGCCGTTACTCACCTACCTGTTCAGAATATTCCGTAGACGCTGTTCGGAGATTCGGTTTGATACGCGGTCTGCGTCTCACAACCACTCGCCTTTGGCGTTGCCGCGCCAGCGTTCCCCTCGGATCGAGTGATCCCGTGCCTTAATGTTTTGATTTGCCTTCCGGATTTCTTTCTGATAACTTCGCGCGCCAGCCCCCCTCGAACAGCGATCGAGTTGTTGTCGCCTCAACATGCGACAGTCTCAGGCGAAGTACGTCACTCTCAGGAGGTACTTATGGCATTTTGCAGCGAATGCGGTACGCAAGTGGCCGATGGTGTCCAGTTCTGTACGTCTTGCGGCAAGCCGATAGGTGCTCGTCCTGCTGCTGGTGCAGCTACCGCTCCCGCAGGAGGTCTTGCCGATAACGTGGCCGGCCTGTTGGCGTACCTTACCATCATCCCTGCGATCATCTTCCTAGTGATTGAACCTTTTAACCGCAACCGGTTCGTGCGCTTTCACGCGTTCCAATGTTTGTTCATTGCAGCCACTGGATTCATTCTTGGCATTGCACTGTCGATCATTGGCTTCATTCCAGTAGTCAACTTGATGGTGCTGTTTCTCGCTCCAATCGTCTGGATCGGAATACTGATCATGGTCATCCTGTGCATGGTTCGCGCCTACCAGGGACAAAAATTCAAACTGCCCGTCATCGGGGACATGGCTGAGAAACAGGCTGACGCCGTTTAAGCTTTCGCAAGCACAGACCACGGGAGCGATCTTTCGCTCCCGTGCCGCTTGACAGACCCCCATCCGAGTCGCCACTCTATCTGTTTTTGGCGTTTGACCTTCACCGTTCCGGTCAGGTGATCGTCTTTGGGAAGGATGGTGGCGTGCGAGTTCGGGTCTTCTACCACGATAAGTGTTTCGACGGAGCTGCTTCCGCCGCACTGTTCTCGCGTTTTTATCGGGAACGCATTCGCAATGGCGTTGAGTTTCAGTACAGCGGACTATTGCATCGCGCGGGCGCCCTTTTCAACGAAGCCGATTTCGACGGCGACGAGAATGCCATCGTCGATTTCAAGTACTCCTCGTCACCACAGATCACGTGGTGGTTCGACCATCACGAGAGTGCTTTTCTCACTCCGGCCGATGCTGCTCATTTTAAGCAAGACCAGAGCAATCGCAAGTTTTACGATCCCGACTTCAAATCTTGCACAAGCTTTATCGCAATGATTGCCGAGCAACGATTCGGATTTGATCCCCGGCCGGTCGCTGAACTTGTTCACTGGACAGACATCGTTGACGGTGCTCTCTACGATGATGCGCGGTCGGCGGTCGAGATGAAGGCTCCAGCAATGAAACTCACGATGGCCATCGAAGCGGCTCCTGATCCGGATTTCGTACGCAAGCTGATCCCGTTACTCACCGAAAAGCCTCTGGCAAACATTCTTAACGAGCCCTTCGTTAACGAAGTATTACCACCGCTTCTGGCGCGTCACGAACGCTCCATCGGAGTTTTGCGTGAACGAACCGAAGAAAAAGATGGGACTATCTTTTTCGACATCACCGACCAGGATCTCGAAGGCTACAACAAGTTCATTCCTTACTACTTGCATCCGCATTCGATCTACAGCGTAGGCTTGAGCAAGAGCAGTTTTCGTGTGAAAGTTTCCGTTGGCTCAAACCCGTGGTCGCACGAGGAACCTCGCGTCAACTTGGCACGCGTGTGTGAACGCTACGGCGGCGGCGGGCACGCGCGAGTTGGCGCTATCTCATTCGATGTTTCACGTCACGACGAAGCCTTGCGGGCCTCCAACGAAATCGTTGAAGAGCTTCGCGCAGATGTTCGTCGCGGTTAGTTGCCGTCCGAGTTCACGAGCATCAGAGGATTTCGCGTTATCTTTGATCGCCTCGATGAAGAGCAATTAACGGTGCTGGCCGTGGTGCTCGTGCACGTAGATGAAATAGTTGATAACGATTGCGAGGCCTAGGGCGCTTAGAACGATGACGGGGAGCATGCCGCACCTCCTCCGCTTACGATCTCAGCTACGCATACCTGCTGTCCGCGCACAAGTGCGCCTGTCTCACGAGGATGTGACAAGAAATTACCCTTGCAGCGAACAGCAAAAAGCCCAACACCAGGATGTTGGGCTTCGACCATCTTCACGTCTCTGATTCGTTACCGCACGACATCCACGCTTCCATGCACCGCAATCGTCGGCCGTCGAACGATGATCTGCCCGCGATCATCTTCATAGTAGTAATGCGTCCGCCCCTGGTACACGTAGGAACGGCAGCCGTACTTCTTCGCCTGTCCCGGAGGCATTCCGCAATTTCCCCAACCTGTTTTCTTTCCGCGTTCCCACGCGACGGGCATTTCACCTCGATTGTGATAAACCCGGTATTCGTAGCCGTCGCGCCGGTCCCAATTGCGATCGTCCTCGTCATAATGCTTATTGCCGTGAGATTTGCCCGGTCCATTTCCGTGCGGACTCCCGTGCTCTTTCCCTTGGCCGTGATCTGCGCGCGCCATTGGCGCGCCAATGCTCAGGCCTAAACCCAACATAAGCACTGCCACCAATCTGATCATCTTCGTCTCCCTTGAGAAGCCCACCGCCAACAATCTAAGTGCAACCTGACTTCCACGCCTGTACTCAGGTTACATTCAGCAACTTAGGGGAAGCATGATTACCTAGGTACTACGAAAACTTTTCCTCGCGGGCGTGAGAAAAGACAGAAGGGCGCAGAAGTCCGTAATCTACTGTATAGACGCACGGCCTCGTATTGAGGCAACGTTAATGTTTCTGTGTGTAGCCGTGCCTTCTGAAGATCGTATCCGGGAACTTTGCGAGCGTGTCATCGAAGAAACAGATGAACACACCTTGCACCTCTTAATAGCGGACCTGCAATCTGCCCTGAGAGAATTCATTGGCGCTACCCGTTCCAGGGCCACGGGCACCATCTCCCATATCCAGGCGCTGGAAGCGAGAAATAAAAGCAAGCTAGCATTCCCTGCGCCTAAAAGAAGGGACGTGGCTTGAAATTCGGCCGAGGCACTTCAGGAATGAATTCTGAACCCGGCCTTCTCTCCTAGCGCCAGTGAGACAGCTTAGAAGACCTACAGCTTGCACTGGATCGACCAACTGGCGCCATCCGTGATCCACTCTTTCAATCTCATTCAACCTTCCATAGTGGCAATTCAGGAGGACTCGATGGAATTTGAAAGCTCAGGGCGACAATCAAAAATCACGCGCGAAATCTCCGAGCTCCTGATGCGCCAATTCAGCGCAATCCAGAAATCCATCCGGCACGAATGTGCAATGGAAGAAGAAAACGAATTCGATCGGCGTCGGGCAAAAATAAACGAATTAATTCAAGAGCTTGAGCAGACCAAAGCACTGGATAAAGCTGCCTAGCAAGAAACGAGATTGTTACGTTGGAGCCCACTTTCAATTTTTGATCAAAAATCGCGAGATCCGCACTGGTCAAGCCTTTTTGCAATATAGAATGCGCCCCATCAGTTCATTAGTGCTGTTCTAACCCGAAGCCGGTGTCACAATGCTAAAACTTCTATTCGAGGCCGTTTCGATCGCACTCGTGATTGTTTTCCTTTTCACAGCTGGTTGGGCTTTGTACTACGTTACGATTGGCTGGCGCTGGTACCTGCAAGCCCTGAGAGTGCATCACCGCCGACAATTCTTTACCTGGCGATACCGCATGACTGCCCTCATGATTTTCACGATTGCGTACTTTTCTGCGCTTCAAACATTCGCTCACCGCTAAGAATCGTGCCTCGTTATGCAAGCCTGAGTTCGGTGCGCAAGCTACCAAACTGCCAAAATACAGCCTGAGCTGCATCACCTGTGCGTGAGTCTAGTTGCTCACTCCGAGGTTTCCGGGTATGGAGTGTGAGTAGATCGCAAAAGATGATGAACTGGTCCCTGAAGGAGGGATATTTAATGAGAACCATATTTGGGATACTTGCGACACTCATAGTGAGCATCTCTTTACTTGCTGCACAAAACACCACTCAAACCACCAACGACCCGAATAGAGCTGGAGATCAGAGCATGGCTCGCACGACCAATGATGCTCCGAGCGATCATCGAACTGATTGGGGGTGGATTGGACTTCTTGGCTTAGCCGGCCTCGGTGGTTTGGCGGGGCGCAATCGGAGAGAAGACGTGAGAGATCGGAACACTACAGACTTCCGTCGAGCCGCATAAGAACGCACTTCCCGGCACCAGCTGAATCTGTACGGGATGAAAAACGAAAACAGGGAAGACCCCGGCAAAGCGAGTGCTAACCGTAGCCGCTGAAGAACCTGCTGGGGTTTACTCTTGGATACGTACCTACTTCCCGAAAATCTAAAACAGATCTAAGTGTCTCCTACTGCTATCTCAGTGCGAACACCGCATGCCCAACCATAATCCCGTTGATGCTGATATCGACCCGGTAAGTCCCCCTCCCCAATGCGGAAGCTGCAAGGCTGTAGACGTACTGGCAAGCGGTCGTATCAATTCGGAAAGTTGACCCGCTGTCCGCATGCGTCGAATAGACGCTCTCATCGACTTCTGCAAGTGTTCCCCCGCTAGCCTTCGTGATCGCTAATGTCGCAGGCAACAGCGGGCAAGTCGGCTCGTTATACTGCATCAGACGGAACTTCACAGGAATCACACCTCTTTTCGCCGAGAATACTCTGCTACCATCAGCATTGATTGGTTTCTGCACGAATGCTTTGTAGATAGGAGTGAGTAGTAGTGCGCGTGACTCTCCGGAATTATTCAATCTCCCTTGAGCAACAATCTGACCCGTGTTGTTGATCCCAGTTGCGAAGGAGATTTCCCAACCAGATGCGGCCGGAATGAAATCGTTGAGGTTGTGCATTACGCCGTTGCTATAGAGAAATGCGGGCCATCCTACGACTTGGCCGTAGTCGTCGATATCGAGGGCCTCACTAAAATTGAACCCTGGGCCTAGCGTTCCAAGGTCGTCAGTGGCCGGATTGATCAGACTATTCGGCGCTGTTCGAAAGGCATGCCTGGTTATGTCACCCGCGATTGCTGCGGAACCGACTACTTGACCGAAGGCGTTGACATCGACGGCCTCGCTGTACGAGCCCCCGAGTGTTCCCAAGTCGTCAGTCGCCGGATTGATGGGACTATTTGGCGCGGTTCGAAAGGCGTGCACAGCGGTATCGCCCGCGATTGCTGCGTAACCCACTACCTGACCGAATTGATTGATTCTCCATGCAGTACTGTACGTACCCCCAAGGGTTCCTAGATCATCGGTTCTAGAATCGATAGGACTGTTCGCCGCCGTCCGGAAGGCACGATAGATAGCGGTTTGACCGATGTTGGATGCACCGACCACCTGACCGATATCGTTTACGCCTAGGGCTTGGCTCCACGTGCCCCCAAGGGTTCCGAGGTCATCTGTTATGGGATTGATGGCTTTGTTTGGAGCGGTGCGGAATGCATGTGTTTGCGCGTCAGGGGTGGAAGCGAAACCCACTACTTGGCCAATGGTATTGATGTTACCGGCATAGCTGTTCTCACCTCCCAATGTGCCGAGGTCGTCAGTCGCCGGATCGATCGGACTATTGGGCGCCGTTCGAAAAGCATGGTAACGATACGGGTCGATACTGACGTCGGAGTAGCCAGCCACTTGCCCGGACATGTTGATACCTGCCCTTGGATAGCTCTGTCCAAATGCTCCCCCGAGTCCGCCAAGGTCCGTAACCGTGTACATCTGTGCGAAGCAGATGCTTGCAGCAAACATTAACGCGACGCACACGATATTGCGCGTAATCATCTTCATCGCAAGATCCTTTCAGTTCAAAATCACTTGGTTTTCTTGATTGCCGGGGTGCCGGCCTCAAACGGGAAGGTATGTCTTGCACTGTTGAGGCCGTCGCCTTGGGGGAAGAGCGAGCGACGAAAGTAGAGTATGTCAGGTTTACTTACCGATGCGGTGATTGTAATCACGAATGTCGGTGACTGACGCGATCGTTGTAAACTGAAAATAAGACGCGCGGAAAGAAAGCGGCCCCGTAGCTCAGATGGATAGAGCAGCGGTTTCCTAAACCGTTGGTCGGCGGTTCGACTCCGCCCGGGGCCTCCATGCCGTTACCTCTCACCGAAAATCTTTAGGACGCTGCACTACTTCGACATCATTTCCGTTATCGAGTAGTCGTATCGCGGATCCCCTCTTTCGGCGAAATGTGAGAATAGGCTTACGCGCAATTGCGAAATGCCATTTACGGAGACCAGACTCGCTGTGAGTACGCGACTGATTGGAGCAGAGGAACCGTACGTCACGGTCAAGGCCTTTACAGTGGTCGATCCGACCGTACCGCTAAAGACAGCCGGGTACGCGATGCCCCAATCGCAGGGCGTCGGAGAGCATGCCCCGTACGGATGAATAAATAGCCGTCCTGTGCTGTCAGTCCCAATCACGACTTTCACGAGAGCTCCAGAGCTCGCATCGACCCATGTTCCCTTAATGGCCGAATAGCCAGTCGGTGTTCGAGCTGAAGTTAGAGTAGTAGCAACCGTCACGATCAACGTGACCACGGCAAGTTTTACGCCGAACCTTTTCATAGCTTCTCCTTGATCCCACTTGTATCTTCCGAGACCCCGATTGTTCCCGCGGATTTTGCAGCGGCTCGCAAATGATTGCAAGCACCCGGATGTGACTGGCTTGTGACTTCTTTGTGACTAGCGCCAAAAGCTGAGGATGTGGTGAGTTATGTCCGATCGTTGCCTTGGTTTAAATTGCCTGGATTTGGGTACGGCAGCGACCATGCTACGCCCGTCATCTGGAGCCACCTAAAAGGTTGAAATGCTTATGCAGAACCTAGCTTTAGCTTCTATTGGATGCCCGGTTGCTTGATCTCAAACTTTTCCTTCTGCTTCGCCTGCTCCACCATTTTCCGCACATCCGCCAACAGTTTCGGCGCGTCGTACACGATGCCATCTTTGATCGTGTACCGCACTCCGCCGACGCGGCTAACGACATTATTCTCGTCCAGCTTGATAGCCCCCGTTCCATACAAAGCCGAGATGTTCTCGAGCGGATTGACGGGCACGACGACCAAGTCCGCCAGTTTCCCAACCTCGACCGTGCCTAACTGGTCTGCGATGCCCAGCAAATGCGCGCCATTCAATGTTGCCGAGCGAAAGACCTCCAGGGGATGAAAGCCAGCCTCGCGCAGCAGTTCCAACTCGCGGATATACCCGAATCCGTACAAGCTGTAGATGAAACCCGCATCCTCGCCAGTGGTCACCCTGCCTCCATGGTTCTTGAAGTCATTGATGAATTCCATCCAGCGTTGATAATTGTGTTTCCAGGCCACTTCATCTTCTGTTGTCCAGTAGAACCAGTACGAGCCATGGTCGGTGCGGCTGGGCGTGTAATGTTTCCAGAGATCCGGCATCGTGTACTGCTCGTGCCACTCCGCACGGCGCGCGCGCATCAGATCGCGGCTTGCTTCGTAAATGGTGAAAGTTGGATCAATCGTGAAATCGAGTTTCACCAGCTCATCCCGGACTTCATTCCACTTCGGACTGCCCGGCTCAGCAGCCTGCATCCATAACCTGCCCGCATTGCCGAACCGATCCTGCTCGTTCGCATAGTTGTAATTCAGAGGGAAATTCTGCACGGTGCGGTCATCGAACAGAGCTTCGGGCAAACCGTACCAGTGCTCCATAGAGTTCAATCCCCAACGTGCCGCATCGAGAGTATTCGCGCGCGCGACAAAGGTCTGCGATAAATGTGCACACGTCCCAAGATGTCGTTTCTTAGCTTCATCTAGAGCCGCTTGGAACACTTCCGGAGGTGCACCAATGAACTTGATCCCATCGGCACCCGCATCCGCGAGTCCATCAACCCACTTGCGAGCGGCATCGGCCGATGCCGGCTGCGTGATCTCGTTGCTGTCGCCCTTTAGGTCCATACCAAACGCGATGTAGGCTTTGATTCGGGGAGCCGTGATCTCGCTGCGTGCGCTCTTCTCCCGCTCATCGATTATCCACTTGATGCCGCTTTCACCCCACACCTCGCGGATGGTCGTAATCCCGTGTCCAAGCCAGAGCTTGTAAATGTATTCGGCGCCGGTCGAGTGAATTGGGCCGATATGAACGTGCGCATTGATGAATCCAGGCAAAACATACATGCCGGTCAAATCGATCTCTTTGTCGCCGGTCTGAGCCTTAGGACGACCCTGGTCGGAGCCGGCGATCTTGTCGGTCAATGGCAGACCCGGCACGCCAACGTTCACGATCTTCGCAATCCGGTTTTTCTCGATGACAATGTCGACGGGGCCAACCGGCGGTGCTCCGGTTCCATCAATGAGCGTCACACCGCGCAGAATCAGGTGAGGGAATGGTCCTTCGCCTTCCGCCCTGGGCGGAGCTTTCTGCATAATGTTGTCCGCTTTCTGCGCGGTTGCGAACTGCCAGCCAATGAGGGAGTACATCAGCGACAAAATTGCCGCGAGCCGTAAACAGGACGTCGATGTAGATCGCATGAGTTCTCCTCGCCTGCGCTCCAGAAATTCAGCTGGGGCCGGTAGCAGTTATCGCCAACGAATGTAGTTGCGAAGCACAGAAAGGTACACGTCGCGGTGTAAAAAATTCAATCACTTACTTCCGATTGCTTGACTTTTCGGGCTCGTGGCCGCAACCTCAATCAAGAGAAACTCATATGAGCGGACCAAATTTCTTCCTCGACCTATTCGCTCACACGATGACCATCTTCTTTGTTCTTGGAATGGTCGGGTGCCTGGTCGTGATTCCAATTACCGCCTTCCGCCTGTTCTCAGTGTTGTTTGAGAAGGACGCGGTCGACGAGCAGTGACAGTGGTTTTCGCGCAAGATTCGACGTGATGTCTTTGATCTGTATATCTTAGCGAGTGCCCGGCCCGCCGCTGGGGCAGCGGCTCAGTGGGTAATTGGGGTTGGGCCGGGCAATCTTCTGGGGTCGTTCGTGTTTCTCAGTTGCCATACTTTTACAGTTTGCTCCTGCACCCCCGCTGTGATCTAGATCACGCTCATTTGTGACTCTCTCACCAGCACTTCCTGTGACCACTGTCACTGCTGTCCCACCTCCGTCGCAGCTACCCTCATCTCGAAATCCAATTTCTTTTCATTCCCGGAGCTCTCTCGATGGCGTATGTAATTACTGACACCTGTATCAAAGACGCCCTATGCGTGGACGTCTGTCCGACCGACTGCATTCATCCCAAGAAAGAAGAGCCAGATTTCGAAGCCGCCACACAAATGTATGTAGACCCAGCTGGCTGCATCGATTGCGGCGCCTGTGTCCCGGTTTGTACGTCCGATTCACTCTTCTCGCTGGATGACGTACCAGAAGACAAGAAGGAGTTCATCGAAAAAAACGCAGAACATTTCACGTACTGACCAAACCCTCTCTGCTCCAGAATGCGAAGCCCACGGCAAGTGCCGTGGGCTTTTTAGCGGGGGAAGGCTCTTGGGATTTCTCAATTCAACTCAGCACATCGCCAGTTCTTCGGTCGCCTCTTCAAGTCGCACCGATCCAGGCATTTTCTTCGATAAGGCACTCACCAGCGCATCGAGCATCCCAGAAAGCGCTTGTGGGTTGTCCGCCAGCAAGCGCGTCAAACTCTCGCGGTGAATTGCAAGTTCACCAACCAGCGTCCCTTGCCGCGTGTCTGGTTCTACCGGCACTGTGGCAAGCCTCTTTGCCGGACGCTGCCCCGGAACTCGCGCAAAGGGATAATTCAGAGAGCCGACTGCCATCCAGTGCGCCACCAACTCTTGAACATGCTCTGCGCAGCAAACCGGCAAAACGCCTGGCTGGCACGCTAAGGCATCGCTCCATAGCAGGATCTTCACCCGATTCATCCAGCTATTCTCGGCCAATAAATACCAGTTCACCGGTCGCACATCTTCTTCTCCGCAAACAGCACATGCAAACGGACGGGTGAAGCACTCCAGTAGCTGCTCATGTTCCAACATAGTTCTACCTCTCAAGCCAGGATTCGTTCCGGCGCCATCATGCGAATCGTCTTCTTGCCCATTCCGTCCGGCAAGGGGACCGTCAGCAGTCCTTTGTGCTTGTCGAATGCCAGCGTTACGTGCGAAGAGCATTCCTCACAAAGCCAGTAATGCTCCAGCCTGCGCGAGCCTTTTCTGCGCCGTTCGACATCCGGATCGTTCGTGCCAAACATTTCCGTCTCCACATAGAACATTTTGCCTTCGCGCAGATAGCGGAATATTGCGGTGCATGCAGGGTTGGCGCACTTATGAAGCATCGAACTCCTTCTCAACGCCGATAGGCGAAAGACTTGGCGTGCCAGATTGCATTCCAATGACCGATTACCGCTCTGAACCGGTTTGCACAACGGCTGTGTAAGCAAACCACTTGTACGATGATTTCTCCCCAATGCTCGTGCAACTCCGATACGTAAGTGCCGGATTTCAGTGCTGTTGCCCGCTCTCCGGCAGATTGGTTCGCGTTCCGTTCAGAGACAATTCGCGTGCCGCACCTCACACCTCCGCGTGACTGGCCTCACAGCCCGCAGGCACATACAAAGGCGACCATGTGGCGTAACCGATGCGGTGTGCGAGGAGCCTAATCCCATGAAAAATGTGCTGATCCTGGGCGCAGCAGGCCGGGACTTTCATAACTTCAACGTGGTATTTCGCAATAATCCCAATTTCAACGTCGTAGCATTTACTGCCACTCAGATCCCAGACATTGCGGGACGCCGCTATCCCGCGGAACTCGCCGGACCGCGCTATCCGCAGGGCATTCTCATCACGGATGAAAAGAACATGGAGTCGCTCATTCACGATCGCGGCGTGGATGTTGTTGTCTTTTCCTATAGCGATGTTTCGCATTCGACGCTGATGCATCTCGCGTCGCGTGCGGTGGCTGCCGGAGCTGACTTTTGGCTCCTTGGTGCGGATCGTACTCAGGTCAAATCTGCTGTTCCAGTCATTTCCATCTGTGCTGTTCGGACCGGTTGCGGCAAAAGCCCAATCTCGCGCCTTGTGGCTGAAGAACTTCGCCGCGAGGGCTGGAAGCCCGTCGTTATTCGGCACCCGATGCCATACGGAGATCTTGCGGCCCAGGCCGTCCAACGCTTTGCCACCATAAAAGATCTCGAACTCAACGAATGCACGATCGAAGAGCGGGAAGAATACGAACCCCATATTGAGAAGGGAACGGTCGTATACGCGGGCGTGGACTACGAACGAATTCTCCGCCGCGCTGAGCAGGAAGCCGACGTAATTCTCTGGGACGGCGGAAACAACGACACACCTTTCTATGCTCCCGATCTTGAAATCGTGGTGGCAGATCCACACCGTCCCGGCCATGAATTGGCGTACTACCCGGGTGAAGTCAACATGCGGCGCGCGCCGGTCGTTGTCATCAACAAGGTGGATACGGCCAAACCCGAAGACATCGAGACCGTTCGCACGAATGTCCGCGCCAATAACCCGACCGCGCAAATCATTGACATGGCGTGCCGCGTCTCGGTGAAATCGCCCGAGCTCATCCGCGGCAAACGTGTTCTCGTAATCGAAGATGGTCCGACACTCACTCATGGCGAAATGCCTTACGGCGCTGGCGTGGTGGCGGCGCGGCAAGCTGGCGCCGCCGAATTGATCGATCCACGTCCCTACGCCGTTGGATCGATCCGCTCAACCTTCCAGCACTATCGGCACTTGCATGACCTGCTCCCTGCGATGGGATACAGCGCTCTGCAACGAAAAGAGCTGGAAGACACAATCAATGCGACTCCATGCGACGTCGTTGTCGTCGCTACTCCGGTTGACCTTGGTCTGATTCTCAAGATCAACAAGCCATCGATTCGGGTGTCGTATGAGGCAGAAGAAGTCCGCCGTCCAGGATTGACCGAGTTACTGCTGGAATTTTCGAAAAAGAACGAACATCGCCGTGCTCACGCACCGGCGTTGGTTCATTGAAAGAAATTTCTCGCTGGGGGCGTAGCGTGCTACGCCCGCAGCTCACGTGGCAGCAGGTGGCGTGAAAAGGGGCACTCATGATTGCATCAGACTTCTTATCGATTCGCGATTTCACGCCGGGAGAAATCCGCGAATTCCTCGAATTGGCACGGCTGATCAAATCAAACCCGGAACTTTTCTCTGAATCGTTGAAAGGCAAGACTCTCGCCCTCATTTTTGAAAAACCGTCTTTGCGCACTCGTGTCAGCTTCGACGTAGGCATTCAGCAGCTCGGCGGATTTTCAATCTATCTCTCGCCCGCCGAGATCAACCTTGGAAAGCGCGAGTCCGTGTACGACGTGGCGAAGAATCTTGAGCGCATGGTCCAGGGCATCATGATCCGCACGTTTGCTCACGAGATCGTTGAGCAGATGGCCGAATACTCCAATATCCCTATCATCAACGGTCTCACCGACTACAGCCATCCGTGTCAGGCAATGGCCGACTACCTGACGATTCTCGAGCACAAAGGGGACATCGCAGGTCTGAAGGTCGC
Organism: Terriglobales bacterium; assembly: GCA_036265385.1. Taxonomy (GTDB): domain Bacteria; phylum Acidobacteriota; class Terriglobia; order Terriglobales; family Acidobacteriaceae; genus DATAPD01. The sequence goes on along the minus strand of DATAPD010000008.1, from coordinate 140,786 downwards.
ATTCATCGGCGACGGGAACAACGTGGCTCACTCCCTAATGTTCACCGGCGCGCAACTTGGAGCGGACGTTTGGGTTGCGACGCCATGCGATTATGAGCCCAAGTCCGATGCCATCCATTGGGCAAATGAACGCGCACGTCAAACCGGCGGAAGCTGCACTGTTACCAACAATCCGCAGGAAGCTGCCCGCGACGCGGACGTCATCTACACCGATGTGTGGGCCAGCATGGGGCAGGAAACGGAAAAAGAATCGCGTGCTCGCATATTCCGCCCCTACCAGGTCAACCGTGCTCTGTTCCGTTTTGCTAAGCCTGACGCTCTATTCATGCATTGCCTGCCGGCTCATCGCGGTGAGGAAGTGACTTCCGAAGTGATTGATTCTCCCAACTCAGTCGTGTTCCAGGAGGCCGAGAATCGTCTGCACGCTCAAAAAGCCATCATGCTCGAACTCATGAAACACGAAGTCGCAGACGGCCTGCGCCACATTGTGATGCATGAAACCCTGCACGGGGTAGTTAGTAGTCAGTAGCTGGTAGCAAGTGAGGACAGTTATGCCTGGACATCGAGACCTCATCGCATGGCAAAAAGCGATGCAACTCGTCAGAGACATCTACCGTTCCACCGAGCAGTTTCCGACGCACGAGCTTTACGGATTATCCGGCCAGCTTCGACGAGCGGCAGTGTCTGTCCCCAGCAACTTAGCCGAAGGAGCTTCTCGAAATTCGAGAAAGGAATTTCATCACTTCATCGGAACCGCTCGAGGATCATTAGCGGAAGTGGAAACACAGATCGAAATCGCAAAGGACTTGGGCTACATGAGAGAACCATCTGCGTCAAATCTGCTGACCCGTGTTGCCGAACTCGGTCGCATGCTTACAGGTCTACGCAGTTGGTCTTCTTCGGGGTTGGCAGAACACTAGTGACTAGCTACCAGCTACTAGCTACCGTATGAAGAGCATCCTCCTTGCCGTTGGTGGTAACTCCCTCATCCGAGCGGGTGAGAAGGGTACCATTGCCGAGCAATTTGCCAATGCTCGCCGCACGGCCACCGCTATCACTGGGCTGATCCGCGACGGCTATCGACTCGTCATTACGCACGGCAATGGCCCGCAAGTCGGCGCTCAGTTGCTTCGTTCCGAACGCGCTTCCGATCAGGTGCCCGGGCAAACTCTCGACGTCTGCGGTGCTGCCAGCCAGGGTGAAATTGGTTATCTGCTCTCCCAATCCTTGCAGGACGAACTTGCAGCAGCTGGGTTGCACGTGCCCGTCGTTAGCGTCGTTACGCAAACTGTCGTCTCAGCGGATGACCCGGCGATGGCGCATCCCACCAAACCCATTGGACCCTTCTATTCGCGCGCTCAGGCCGAGGAGCGCAAACGCACGCTCGGATGGGAAATTGTTGAAGATGCCGCCCGCGGTTACCGCCGTGTTGTTCCATCGCCTGAGCCCATTGAAATCGTAGAACTTGAAGTGATTCGCGATCTGGTCGAAGACGGCGCGCTCGTAATCGCGTGTGGCGGCGGCGGTATCCCGGTAGTTCGCTCCAGCGGATCTCTTCACGGCGTAGAAGCCGTCATTGACAAAGACCGCGCGTCTGCACTGCTCGCGTCTCAACTCGGCGTCGATATCTTTGCGATCTCTACCGATACCGATTACGTCTACCTCGATTACAAGAAACCCACACAGCATCGCATCGAAGTAGCTTCAGCCGCCGAAATGCTCGAACACTACAAAGCTGGGCATTTCCCGCCTGGAAACATGGGTCCGAAGGTTGAGTCGGCCCTCCGCTTCCTAGAAAAAGGTGGCAGACAAGTCATCATCACGTCTTACGAGCATCTGCGAGATGCGGTAAATGGACAGGCTGGCACGCGGATCACGGCCAGCTCAACGGACCTCGAGGGTTCAACAAAGAGAAGGGAAGTGGCCCTTGCGCGATAGAGTCATGACGCATCCGGTTCTCGAACCGCACCTTCCTAAGGAGACGACCGGCATCGGCTCCATGAAGCTGCGCCATGTGGTGGAGTCACAGCAATTCACCGTGCCGTTGCTGATGGAGCTGTTTGCTCGTTCGCGTGGCATGGAACGAGTCGTGGCCCGCGGTGGATCTCTCGACTACCAAAATCGGATCCTGGCTACGCTCTTCTATACACCGTCGACCCGGACTCGTTTTTCGTTCGAAGCGGCTATGCACCGACTTGGTGGTCGCGTTCTATCCACCGAGCATGCGCGAGCTTTCTCCTCGGAGATCGAAGGCGAACAGGTGGAAGACACCATCCGCATCATCGGCGGATACTCCGACGTGATAGTCGTACGGCATCATGAAGAAGGCGGGGCCCGTCGCGCGGCGGAAGTCTCAGCGGTGCCTATCATCAATGCTGGCGATGGCGATGGGGGCCAACATCCAACGCAGGCCCTGCTTGATCTGTACACGATCTACCGCACGCGTCCGATCGATGGCCTGAGCGTCGCCTTCATCGGCGAACTTGATCGTGGACGCACGACGCGCTCACTCGCTTACCTGCTCGCCAAGTTCGAACGCATCAAGATCTTCTTCGTGTCGACACCCGAATTGCAGATGAAGCCCGATATCCTCGACTATCTCGATCGTCACGATGTCCGCTACGAACTCGAATCGGACTTGGACAAAGTGATTGGCGAAGTCGATGTGGTGTACCAGACGCGAATTCGTCCCGAACGCGTGGCGAATTTACCGATTTTGCGACGTTACGCGATTGATTCGTCAGTTCTGTCGCGTATGAAGTCAGACGCGATGATCCTGCATCCACTGCCGCGCACGGTCGAACTCGATAAAACAGTCGACAGCGATCCGCGTGCTCTGTATTTCCGCCAGGCCACGAACGGACTGTATGTACGGATGGCCTTGCTGACAATGTTGCTGGAATAAGTAGCCAGTAGTCGGTAGCCAGGAAGGCCGCGGGAAGTGGGGGTTGCCGACTACTGGCTGCGGACTACGGACTACTCAACTTAAAAGGACACCAGATGCTTGCCACTACTGAAAAACTACGCACACAAGACTTCATCCAACTCGAAGACAACTACGGCGCTCACAACTATCATCCGCTCGATGTCGTTCTCGAAAAGGCGGAAGGCGTGTGGGTGTATGACGTGGAAGGCAAGCGTTACCTGGACTGCTTGGCTGCCTACTCGGCAGTCAACCAGGGTCACTGCCATCCGCGAATTCTGGCTGCATTGATCGAGCAGGCCAGCAAGGTGACGCTCACGTCTCGTGCGTTCCGCAATGATCAGCTGGCCCTTCTCTATCAGCAGCTTCATGACCTGACCGGCTTCGATATGGCTTTGCCGATGAATTCGGGCGCCGAGGCCGTTGAGACTGCTGTAAAGGCAGCGCGCAAATGGGGTCACAAGGTCAAAGGCATTCCGGATGGCAAAGCTGAGATCATCGTTTGTGCGAACAATTTCCATGGGCGCACCGTCACAATCATTAGCTTCTCGACCGATGAGCAATACCGCGACGGCTTCGGTCCATTCACGCCTGGATTCAAGATCATTCCCTATGGCGACGCGAAAGCGCTGCGTGCGGCAATCACTCCAAACACCTGCGCATTCCTGGTCGAACCCATCCAGGGCGAAGCGGGAATCATCATTCCTCCAAAAGGATTTCTGAAAGAGGCGGCCGAGATCTGCCAACAAAACCGCGTGCTCTTGATCGCGGATGAAATTCAATCGGGGCTGGGACGGACCGGGAAACTCTTTGCCTTTATGCACGAGGAGATCCGCCCGGACGCCGTCATCATCGGCAAAGCACTATCCGGCGGCTTTTACCCAGTTTCGGCAGTGCTAGCGTCGAAGGAAGTGCTGGGCGTGTTCAACCCCGGAGACCACGGCTCAACGTTCGGGGGCAACCCGCTGGCGTGTGCAGTCGCGCGTACGGCACTTCGGGTTCTGGTGGAAGAACGGATGGTTGAACGGTCAGCAGAGTTAGGCGCGTACTTTCTCGAGCGCCTGAAAACAATCCGCAGCCCACACATCAAAGAAGTCCGTGGGATCGGATTATGGATTGGCATCGAGCTCAACACGGCAGCACGTCCATTCTGCGAAGCTCTTAAAGAGCATGGCATCCTGTGCAAGGAAACCCACGAAAGGGTTATACGCATCGCTCCTGCGCTGGTTATCAACCGGGAGGAAGTCGGATGGGCAGTCGAGAGAATTGAACGCGTTCTGGTTCGGTAAACAATCTCTGGGCGGAGTCGACGAAGTTAAAGTGGCGACTCCGCCTATTTCTTTTCAGGATAGCACCATGAAATTCGTAATAGCCATATGCTAAGTTATTGATTTCACGTTCGACGTCCCGTTTCTTCTGAGAAAATGCTTCCGCAACATTTCTAGAATAGCCCTCATTTGCGTTGCAAGGCGATTTAAGCCCATGTGGGAGGGTGGTGAGCCCCAAACGTCATTCCAAGCCTATATCGAGCCCTACGGGGCCCTAATGCGAAAATCGACCATAGGTCACAATTGTCTAGACTTACTAGTATGCATAAAGCTGTAGCTCGAATAGCCGCTAGCCTCTGAGCGCACCAGCCATGCGCTCAGATCCTGTTCAATGAGTCGACTCACGTCCGCAATGTCAGAGGCGCATTCCTGTATCAGTTTCTCTCTTAAGCGTTCGTCTAACGGAACGCGAGGTTCTGGAATTGTGTTCAGGCCGCGCAGCCACTCTCCGAGCTTGCGCCTTCTCTGAATGGGCAGCACGGTGTGGGCGAAGGCCCGAATTGGCGACGGAGGAAGGCGAAGCCAATTCTGCAAGTGCATGTGGCGCACGCGTCGATTGGCGTTCTCATGGGGGAGCCTGCCTTCATCCAATGGAGACACACATAAAAAAGCTTGCAGCGCGTTCCAGGTTTCTGCCGGCCTTTCAAAAAGATTACTGTGCAGAATGACGTGAATTTGTTCGCGATTGAAAACGTCGAAGTAGCGTTTCAGTTGCGGCGCTAACGTTGCAACATCGCGATACGAAGGGCGAATGATCGCCTCTCCTTTCCAGCGTCCCCGTTGCCAGACTCTGGTCTCTGAAGAGTCGATTGCAGCGGAGAAATCCCTGATGTGCTCCATCCCGGAGTACACGCGCTCACTATGCAGCGCGTACATCACGTCCACCGGATGGCGAAGCATGACGAGGATGCGCGCGTTCGGATTGAAATCCTTGATTCTGCGCGCAGCGGTGCGAGAGACCATGTACGAAGTCGAGGATTCTCCAATGACGCGCTTGCCATCAGCAGCCGCGAAGCGACCCAGGTAGTCTTCAAGCACCGTGATGTTCCGCTGATGGCCGAGCACATCCTCCGCGAAAAACTGCGGCTCCTTCATACGCGACATGAAAATATCCGGATGCTGGCCCAGCCATGCGTGCATGGACGTGGTGGCCGCCTTCGGCACTCCGACCAGGAAGAAATTTGGCAGGTGTGCGTTGGCCGCAGGCGTCATGTCCGTGGATGAATCACGCTGCTTTTGTGCATTCGGACGGCAACGGCCGGGAGTACTTGGTTCGGCTAGGCAGATGCCGTTCGATGCGCGTGTGATAGCTGCAATGGCAGCGCGGGCATTTCAATTCATAAGCATGCATTGCAGCTTTGTGGTGTGCGGGCGTGAACAGCAGATCACGCAAGCGTTTTTCGTGCAGATTGCCCAACTTAAATGTCACGTAACACATCTGCACGGTGCCATCAGCGCCAATCCAAATGAGCTTGTAGCGGTCGCAGGGTATCTCCATCTTAGGGCCGAGCATAGCCCAGTCGACGATTGAACGCAGCGACATCTCGGATTGTTGAATGAGGTCGGGCCTCTGATGTTTCAACCGCAACAGCTCCGCTTGAACAAGTTCAAGCGCGGGGCGATCCTCGGGACGAAATTGCAATTCGCGTTCCGGCCCCTCAGTGAAATAAGGCAAGGAATAGTGAATCAGGCTGACTCCGATGGGGGCGTTATACCGCTCTGCGAAATCCCATACACCATGTACTTCTTCGATCGTGCAGTTCTGATGCATCAGGACCCATCCGAGTGTCATCGCGACAGAATTGCCGAATTGCTTGCGAAGATATGCGATGCCTTCCTCAAGACGCGGAAACATGTCCTTCTTCTGCACGTAAGCGTCGTAGCCCTCGTTCGTTCCGTAAAAGCCGATACTGATCCTGCGCAAGCCAGCGTCGTATAGGGCATCGGCTTTTTTCTTAAGGAGTATGCCGTTCGTTGTGAGCCACGTGTGCAGTCCGAGCGAAGAAGAATGTTCAACGATGCGAATGATATCGCGGTGCAACAGCGGCTCACCGCCATAAAGCCGGATGTTGCGAATGCCCAGGCTCTTGCAATCATCGAGCAGGTCGCGAACTGTTTCCCATGGAAGTTGAGAACCTGCCATGAAGTCACGTCCGTAGCGACAACCCTGGCAGCGCAAGTTACAGTCAGCCGTTAGTGTGATGTAAATCTCTTGCGGATCAGGCTGGATCACTTGTGGCAGAACGGCAGCAGTTGAGTGCTGCACAATTCCGAAATAGGTGCGGGCTTTGCGTACGCCGATACGAGATTGCTGTTTGAGAGGGTCGAAGAGGCGGGTGAGCACGGTAGGGAGGGACATGACAACTTCTTTCCGAGGTTCCGTCAGGACGGAAGGAACACCCCAATTACGTTTATTTTACGCCTCACACCTCACTTTGAAATGCGCCTAATAACTTAAATCTGATACGTGTGTTGTAACACACGCTCCTGACAGCATCCGCAGAGGGCATCGTCTTTCAGATCAATCCACTCGACGGCATGCGAAGGCGACATGGCGCACTGATAGTCCTCGCAGTGGGTGAGATCGAGCGTGTGTCCGACCTCATGTAACGCCTCTTTTCTCAGGCGATGGCGCAACAGCTCCGGATCGTCAGGCAAACCGTAGAACTCCTGCCGCAAGCGATGGAACGAGACAACGGAACATGGGCCACCCATCTGCGCCTCGCCGAAGACAAACGTGAGAATGGGGATATAGAGATCGACTGACGCAACACCAAGAATGCGCCACGTGTGAGGCGTGACGATATCTTGCATGGCGTGCAGGATTTCTGAGGAGTGATACTGCTGGCGCTCGCGGTGGAACGCGAAGGTGGGATCCATGCGTCCGGGGATAATTTCGCAAGGCACACGGAGGACTTCGGCGAGTGCTGGGGCAAGATCGAGGAGCAGCTCGTCGTCGAAGTTCCCGATCGGAAGCAGTTCAAGAACCTTCATCGGACTTCGGCGAGTGGCTTACTCCATCCGTACTTCTTGAGCTTGTGATGCAGCGTAACTCGATCAATATCGAGAATCTCCGCTGCGCGTGTCTGGTTCCAGTTCGTTTGTTCGAGAACGTGAAGGATGTGATTTTTCTCGATCTCTTCCAGAGTAGTCGAGCCAGCGTTGGAGTTTCCGTTGACAGCCGCGGCCTTGAAAACAAAATCCTGCTCGCGTAGCTCCGGTTCCTGAGCAACGACCATGGCGCGCTCGACGGCGTTCTCCAGCTCGCGAATATTGCCGGTCCATGGCTGTTGTTGCAGCAAGTTCATAGCAGCTGGGGCGACGCGCGTAATGCGCTTGTTCATCTGTTGTGAAAACTTGTGGACAAAGTGATTCACGAGCGCTGGTATGTCGTCGCGACGCTCGCGCAGTGCAGGTAGCTCGATGTGAAAGACATTCAGGCGATAATACAAGTCGGGACGGAACTTGCCTTCTTCGATGAGCTGCTCGAGATTCTTGTTGGTTGCCGCGACGCACCGAAAATCAACCTTGATCGGTTGGTTGCTGCCAACGCGAACGATTTCATGCTCCTGAAGGACGCGGAGCAAATCCGTTTGTGTTTTCAGGTTGATGTCGCCAATCTCGTCGAGAAACACCGTGCCGCCCTCGGCGATTTCAAATTTACCCTTCTTGCGATATTGCGCTCCGGTGAACGCACCCTTTTCGTGTCCGAACAGTTCGCTTTCAAGAAGAGTTTCTGTTAGAGCGCCGCAGTGGATGACGACTAGTGGATGGAAGCGGCGGGGGCTGGCGTGATGGATGGCACGCGCCACCAGTTCTTTGCCCGTGCCGCTCTCGCCTGTGATCAGCACTGTGGCATCTGTCGGGCCGACGGTTTCAATTGCCTCGAACACGCGGTTCATGGCGGAGCTCTGCCCAACGATTTCTTCGGGACGAGAAACTTCGGCGACGGTTTCGCGCAGGCGAACGTTTTCCTGCTCCGTGCGCTTGTGCGCGATCGCTTTTTTGACCAGGTGAGCGATCTCGTCCGGATCGAGGGGCTTGGTCACGTAGTCGTATGCGCCAATCTTGAGCGCCGTCACCGCGGTTTCTACCGACGCATAGCCAGTCATCATGATTACAACGAGATTAGGATCGATCTCGCGAATACGTCCGAGGAGTTCGATACCGTCAGTGCCCCGCATTTTGATGTCGAGGAGTGCCACGTCCCAGGAATGCTCGGCAAGGCGGGTCAGCGCGTCGCTAGCGTTCTCGGCGGTGCCGACGTCATAGCCTTCCTCGTGAAACCACTTTGCGAGCGAATCACGAACGCTCAATTCGTCGTCGACAATGAGCAGCTTTCCTTGTGCAGTCAATGGAATCACCTCGCTAGAACCGTCGTAGCAGTGGAACCGGCCACGGCCATTGGCTGGGGCGTGGGAACCACCGGAAGAGTGATGGTGAAGGTCGTGCCTTTGCCCAGCTCGGACTGAACGGAAATCTTTCCGCTGTGCCGCTCGATGATGCTACGGCTGACGGCGAGGCCAAGGCCTGTGCCGTGCGTTCTGTCCTTGGTGGTGACAAAGGGTTCGAAAATTTTGGGCAGCAGTTCGGGAGAGATCCCCGTGCCGTTATCGCGGACCCCGATCTGGACTCGGCCGGCTTCGTCGGTGAGACGAGTGAATACGTTCAGGATGCCGCCATGTGACATGGCGTCGATGGCGTTCATGATGAGCGCCAGGAGAACTTGTTCAATCTGGGTTGGATCGCAGTGCAGGCGGGGAAGGCCGTCGGCAAGATCTCGTTGCAGCTGAATACCAGCGAGTTCCAGATTGTGGCGGACCAGCATCAGACACTGCTCAATGACGGCATTGATGTCCGTACTCTCGACATTCATGGGCGCGGTGCGCGAAAAGCTAAGCAGGTTCTTGCAAAGAGCGCCGCATCGCAGGCTTTCGTTTGAGATCAGATCAAGGCATTGCAGCGCTTCCTGCTTCTTTTCAGCGGTGATCTGATCGCGATCGATCCACTTGCGGAGAAGTTTTGAATACGTGAGGATGCCGGCCAGGGGGTTATTGATTTCGTGTGCGACAACCGCGGCCAGTTTCCCGAGAGATGCCATGGTCTCCACGTGCAGCACTTCGTCGTGAGCTTTGCGGAGCTCGCGCGATTTTTCCTCTACGCGGTCTTCGAGCGTATGCGCCCAAGCAACAATCTCTTCATTGGCTGCGCGCAATTGGAGGCTCATGGCGTTGAACGACTTTGCGAGTTGCCCGAGTTCGTCGTCTGAAGGCGCCTGAATTTGATAGCCGAGATCACCGCCCGCCAGTTTCTCTGTCCCGGCCTGGAGCTTTTTCAAAGGCTGGTTCACGAAACGCCAAACGAAGAGTCCGGTGAGAAGCGCGATCCCGAGCATGGCGATTGCGTCGTAGACCAGCATGAGCTTGCTGCCTTCCGCGACCTGTACATCGGCTCGGGACAGGGAAATGTGCGTATCGAGCACACCGAGTATCTGCTGGCTTGCTGGATGCGCATGACACTCCGCTGACGAGCAAGACTGCTGGTTCTCAATGGGAGTGATGACAGCCAAGACCCGCTCCCCGTCGTTCTTTCGATAAATACGAAAGCGATCGGAACGATTGAGCTTGGTGAGCGGTTGAGCCTGAGCGTGACACCCGTAACAAGCCTCGCCGTCCTTGTCGACGACGCGGCTGGTCTCAAGCGGCACAGAGGAATAGGTGATGCGTCCGTCGCGATCGAAAATGCGGACTTTATCCATGCCGGGCTCGTTCGCCATGGTGCCCATGGTGTGATAGAGGCCCTCACGGTCGTTGCGCATCATGTAGTAGCTGGTGGAGCGCTTGATGACATCGCTGACGCGCTCAGCGCTGATGAGGGCGGACGCTTCCAGGTGCTTGCGATGCAGGCGGACCGTGAGTGCGGCAAGCAGAGAAAAAACACAAATCAGCGCCGTAGTGAGAACCACGATCAACTTTGCGCTGAGTCCGCTGCGCAGGCGCTGCCACGCGCCTGCGAGCGCCCGGTTTGTGTCAGTCTCCGGCATGTTGCAAGGCAACCTCGCGAGCCGGCGTAGCGATCGGCTGTGCCGCATGCTCTTCTTCCTCAGGGAAGATCGGCAGGTACTTCACGGCGAGTCCAAAGAGTGCGAAGCCAGCAGCAATGATGGCGCCCGTGACGGCGATCTCAGTCCACTTCGGCACGTAATGCATGCCAGCTGTGGACTCAAGACCGGTGATGCTGACATTCAGGCGATTGGTAATGAATCCGAGAACGACCAACACGGCGGCGAGATAGAGTCCGCCAGGAGTAGTGCGTACTTTCTTTTGAAGTAACAGCGAAAGTGGAATCAGGAGGCTGAGCGAGATTTCCAGCCAGAATAGATACATCTCGTAGCCCGGCTGCAAAGTGCGCGCCAGCATGCCACGGTGGAAGAGATCCTCAAAACGCAGGATTCCGTATACGCATAGAACCACCATCAGAACGCGGCCCAGTTCCTGCAGAATGGGAAGTTCGAGTTGACGATGAAAGTACTTGGAACTCATCGATGACTCAAAGATCGTCATTGCTAGTCCAACTGCGATCGCGGAGATGAAAAAGAACACCGGCAGCAGCGGGCTGTACCAGAACGGATGCAGCTTGTCCGGCATGATGAGGTACACGGTTCCGAGCGAAGATTGGTGAAGGGTGGAGAGAATTACGCCGCCAATGACAAGCGGAATGAGGAACGCTTTCACGATCTTCAGCGGCTTGTGCCATCCGAAACGCTCGAGCACGATCGGGGAAAATTCGAGCGAGAGCACGGTGGTGTAGAGCATCACGCAGTAGGCCACTTCGAACATCACCGAATGCGGGTTTCGCATGATGAGCGGATGCCAGATGCGATAGGGGCGTCCGAGATCGAACATCAACGCGATGCAAACCAGAACGTATCCGAGGAATGCAGTTAGGATGGTCGGACGCACAATGGCATGCAGCCGCTTGATGTTGAAGATGTGCACCGCGGCCGTTAGAGTGAAACCACCAGCAGCGAGCATTACGCCACAAAGGACGTCGAAGCCAATCCAAATCCCCCACGGGAACTGATCGCTCAGGTTGGTGGATGCGCCAAGACCTTTCACGAAGCGCAAGGCAGTGCCGTAAAAGCCGACTGCCATGATGGCGAAGAAGACCAGTTTCCAGAAAGTGATTCTGAATTTCATGGGCGGCCGCCTTTCGGGGTGGACCCGGGAGTTTGTGGATGCTCAGCGTCAGCAACTTCTTCACGGCGATGGGTGATCCACCAGATGCCGCCAAGCATCATGCCGCCCAGTGGAACGAAGTCTGGGATGCGGGAGAGTACGCGATAAGTGAAGATCGGAAGCGGGTCGCGGGTCACGTTGGTGCGATAGCCGAATTCCTCGAAGGGAACACTCGACAACAGCAGGACCGAAGTTCCGCCGACTTCGTTCAAACCGTAGATGTGGTCGACATAGTTTCCCGGATTATCACGGAGGCGCTTTTGCGCTTCAGCAATGAGTTCGTCTCGTTCACCAAACTTCGTAGCGCCGGTTGGACACGCTTCCGCACACGCGGTCGGTTGACCAGCTTGCACGCGGTCCGCACACATCGTGCACTTCTGCACTTTGGGAAGCAGCTTGCTCCATTCGTACTTGGGAACGCCAAACGGACAGGCGACCATGCAATAGCGGCATCCCATGCAACGGCCTTCTTCGTAAATGACGGGGCCTTCCGGGGTTTTCCGCAAGGCGGCTACCGGGCAAACGGAAGCGCAGGCGGGCTCAGCGCAGTTCATGCAAAGACGCCGCATGTATTTCTCACCTTTGGCGAGAACGACGGTGTACTTATGCTCGGATTGGCGAGGTTCCGCAGCGACCGCGTCGTTGTAAGGAAGTTTGTTTTTGTCAGCGCACGCCTGCTCACACTGCTTGCAATTGATGCAGAGCGTAGCGTCGTATAGCAGAGCCTTGCTCATCGAAATGTCTCCTGGAGGCTCCGGGGCAGGGCAGAGCGCACGGGCGTCGAGGAAGGCGGCGGGGCGCGGTGGGCTGCGGCGGAGTGACGGTTAAGTGGGGAAGCCCAGTTCGCGAAACGGCAGAGAATTGGCGCCCGGGCCTACGCACTGTAGCGCGGCCCGGGCGGGCTGTCCCGGGTATGACTGCGGCCAAGCGGGGGAGTTCCGGATTCGAGTTGGACCGGCCGGCTCCGCTTGGGTCGATGCGAATTGAACCGGACGTGACCAAGGCACACCCCCGCGGTGCCACGGTCCGAAGAGTCTCACCGTAGCACACGCATTAAGGGAACAGCCGATGCTATTTCTGCAGGCTGCGAACGTACGCCACGACCGCTTTTACCTGGTCGGGTGTGAGAGCCTTGGCAACGCCGGCATGCTTCGGCTTCTCAGTGACAGCCTTCTCCAGGTCCGCATCCGACATCTTTTTCGCGTCGTCGCCAATCAAGCTGGGAATCTTGGCGGCGGGCTTGCCGGCGCCATCGGCCCCATGGCAGGCTGCGCATTTCGCTTTGTAAAGAGCAGCACCGTCTTCGGCCCAAGATAGGTTCGGAATAAGAATAAAAAGGGCAATCGCGATGGTCGCTACTAGCACCGCGAGTTTCGTGGTCTTCATATGGACTTTCCTCTCCTTTAAATTGTGCAGCCCGCTCGTTATTCGGTAGGGAAGCCTCGCGGTTTGTTGCGAAACTCACCATTACCGGACCTCCTGAAAAAGAGCTTGTAAAAGTTCTCAGCAGCATCGGCTGCTACTGATGAGAGTTTCTACAATTGGTATGAGAGTGGCTGTGATGGGAGTCACTTTCCGGGGTGATTCGACTACGACGGGTAAACAGTGGGAAAAGAAGGCAGATAAGCCTGTAATATGAGTGACAATCACGTTGGCACCGCGATTAGAACTTGCAGTGCTTTCCAAGCGCAGATTGGTGGAATCAGCCGTTGCGTAAAGGGTTTCGCTCGCGTTAGGCTTCTAGCCCGACAGAGTAGGATGTCTGGCAAGGAGGTAGTACCGTGCAATTGAGGTTAAGTACGCGAACCGCGGGCGGCGTTATGGTAGTGGATTGCAGCGGGAAACTGGTGTTCGGCGAAGAATCGGCAGCACTGCGCGACTTGGTTAAAAAATTGATCGAAGAGAAACACAACCGCCTGGTGCTGAACTTAGGCGACGTCAACTACATCGATAGCGGCGGGTTGGGTACGCTGGTGGGCTTGTACACGACTGCGCAGAGCACAGGTGGGGCGCTGAAGTTGGCGCGATTGACGCCGCGCGTAGGGGATCTGTTGCAAGTCACAAAACTTGTCACGATTTTTGAAGTGTTCGACAGCGAAGAGCAGGCAATCGAATCGTTCCGCAAGGGAGCCGCCGCCTGAAGGGGTACAAAGTCCGGTTTTCGCCAAGAGACTCAAGGTTGAGCGGGTCGCGTCTCCGGCCGTGGCGCAATAAGGCGCGGTCGGAGGCGCGTTGAGCCGTTATGTATTTGTAGTGGGTTTGTTGCTTGCGGCGAGCGGATATGTGTCTCCGCCAATCGCGCTGGCAATGGGCCTTTTGTTTGGGTTGTGTTTTGTTCATCCTTTTCTGAAGCAATCCTCCACAGTCTCACGCTGGTTATTGCAGGCGTCAGTTGTATGCCTGGGGTTTGGAATGAACCTTCACGAGATCGTCCGCGCCGGACGTTCAGGGTTCATCTACACACTGCTGGGAATCGCGTTCGCCTTGATCGTTGGAATGGGATTAGGTCGCTTTCTAACAGTTGAGCGTACTCCAGCATTCCTAATTTCCACGGGAACGGCAATTTGTGGGGGGAGCGCAATCGCTGCAGTCGGGCCGATCGTCCATGCGAGCGATGAAGAAATGGCAGTGTCGCTCGGGACCGTGTTCGTACTGAATTCTATCGCCCTGCTAACTTTTCCATGGATTGGAGCGACGCTGCATCTTTCGCAGAACCAGTTTGGGTTATGGGCAGCACTGGCCATTCACGACACGAGCTCAGTAGTTGGGGCTGCAGCGAAGTATGGCGCGACGGCGCTTGCGATCGGCACGACAGTGAAACTAGCGCGCGCATTGTGGATCGTGCCTGTGTCAGTGGGGACGGCGGTAATTCGCCATTCCAAGGCGAAGATCAAGTGGCCATGGTTCATTGCGCTCTTTGTGTTGGCGGCACTGTGCAACACATACCTGGTTGCAGGTGCTCCGGCGTATGGATTGTTCTCGAAGGTGGGACGAATCGGACTTACGGTGACGTTGTTCTTGATCGGCAGCGGACTGTCATTGGCCACAATCAAGCAGGTGGGACATCGTCCGCTGCTGCAGGGCGTGTTGCTCTGGATTGTGGTCTCAGTTACGTCGCTGCTGCTGATTCAGCATGGATGGATCGGGTTGTAAAAAAAGAGACGGGCCGAAGCCCGTACAGTTGTAATCCTCGCACGATCAGTTCTTGTCAGACAAAACGATCAACTGAAATGGGGCGCCGCCGCCGGGGGCGTCGAGGGCGACTGCCGAACGAATCTGTCCGGCGGCAACCGTGAAGTTGGGCACATCGATCGCGATGACCGTGTTGTTGCCAGCCGGTGTGACGACGACTTCGTAAGTTGCCGGGTCGACACTCAAATATCCCGAAGCGGCTTCAAACGCGACATTGCTAAGAGTCGGACTGACGGTGGTGATGTCCGTGCCCGGTGGGACGATGTAAACATCAACGTTGCCGGCTGAAGGTGCGGCATGGATCACGCGAACTTTCGCTTTGCCTGATGCAGGGTTCGAATTGTCGTCTGTTAACACAACTGCTGCGATCTGGGGCGCGGGTGAGGGAACTGCTGCAAATCCTTCCGCCAGGACAGTGGAATCACTGTGGCTTGAAAGACTGACATTGGAGTTGATGACATCGGTACTCGTTCCGGTCGGGCGAACTTCGATGCGTCGCGTACCTGCCGTCACGGTCAGGTAGTCCGATGCCGTGGCATAAGGCACATTGGTGAGGACGCTCTTCCCATCCACAAGAACGTCAACGTTTGGCGCGTCAGGTGAGGCGTGGACGACACGCAAGCGAGCGTGATCCTCTCCGCAACCGAGTAGAAAAACGAGCAATCCGGTAATGAACAGGCACATCCAAGAACTAGTGAAGAGGCGCACGAATGATTTCATCATGACTCCTGCATTTGCGATTTCAGTGGCCCGGGACAAGTTATCCATACTTTCGAGAACGGATGCGCCCCAATCGCCATTCACTGCAATAGGATGATGGATACAACGAGAGTAAATGCAAAAAGACCAGAGGAAAATAGAATCTGTTTGATCTACTTGCAAAGTCCCAAGGGAAGAATTGCCGATGGTGACAAAAGATGAATGCGAGCGGCCGAAAAACAGGAATGCATGAAAATATCCGGCGCACGATCCGCACGGTGCCGCACGGAAAGGTCGCTACATACGGTTCGGTGGCGCGAGCCGCAGGGTATCCGGGGGCATCGCGGCTGGTGGCACGCGTCCTGCAGAGTTATGAAGGCTTGCCATGGCAACGGATTTTGGGCGCAGGCGGGCAGATCAAGCTGCCCGGAGAAGCCGGTATGGAGCAGCGCTTCCGCCTCCAGATGGAAGGTGTGACGTTTCGCGGGAGGCGGGTGAATATGACGTTGCATGAGCACCGCTTCGCGAAACGAAAGCCTGCACCAAAAAAACAGGCAAAGAAAATAGGCTCAAAACAGGCCGCGAACCATTAGTACTCAGCGCTCGATTACCTTGGCAATCTCGCACAAAAGGCGGCTTGTTCTTATTCTTGGCTTGCGTGCGGAAATGAACTCAAGGAGTCGGAAACTATGTGGATCGTGCTGCTGACTGTTATGGTTTTCGCCTCAAGCATGCTGGTGCTGTTGTTTTTCTTGAATCACTTTACTCGCAGCCTGAGCGTGCCTGTAGAGCACCTGGACAGCAGAATGCGAGAGATTCTGACGACGGCGCAGGCGACGCATTTCGATACGCGCTAGGTTTACCGTCGCTGTTCAAAGGCGCGTGAGAAGAGGCGGTTTATTTGGCAGTAGGGTCGCCGGCGTGGGATGGAAGTTGTCCTGACAACAGTTTTCCCAGATCCGAAGAGGCGACTCGCAATCCGATATAGAAATGGCCAAACGCAGCGTATTCTGCGCTGACCTGATCGAACCGCATTTCATAAATTAATTTCTTGAAGACCAGCGGTTCATCCGCGAAAAGATCCACGCCCCATTCCCAGTCGTCGAATCCGATTGAGCCGCTGATGATCTGGCGGACTTCACCAGCGTAGCGACGACCGACCATGCCATGCTCGTTCATCTGCCGTTGACGCTCTTCCATTGGCAGCATGTACCAGTTCTTGTCTTCGCCTCGGCGGCGATCCATCGGATAAAAGCAGGCATACCGGTTGGGCGGAATGGAAGGGAAGAGGCGCGGCTTCATGGCTTCTTTTTGTCGTTGAAGCGTGTCCGCGATCTCGCGTTTCCATTCCTCAGAATGAGGTTCTACACCACGTTCGGACAGGTTTCGATAAACCTTCAACGTAGACTCGTACAATCCAAGCTCAATGATTGAAAGATAGGAAGTTGTAGGTTCAAAGAAGTCATTCAATCGAAGCTGCGCGAGGGTGAGTTCTGCCTGGTTCAACTCATCAAAGCTGTTGCGGAAATGGATGAGCATGAGATCGCCCTTGTGGCCGAGAAGTGAATACAGGGCAGACTGACCGGCGGCATTTTGCTCCATGATCGCCAACGCAGTGGAAGCGTCACGGACGATTGCGTCGCGCTCCGATGACGGCAGAGACTGCCAGGCCGTCCAGCGGAACCGCATCATTTGATGGAGAACGGAGTAGCCTTCAATTGTGAGGGGAACGGGAGGAAGTTCCGAGGAAGCGGTTTGCGGCCGAGTTGCGCTCATCTGAGTTCCTTTACCAAAGCCTTCGCGAACAATGTCGGATGCCGATTATTGTACCCGCTACATTTCAGTCGACGAAACGCAGGCGACTACTTGGTCTTGACCTTTTTCGGCGTGAATAACAGATCCTGATAGTCGAAGCTGAAGTCAGCCAGCGGAGAAACGGCTTCCATTTTGAAGTCTTGAATTGTGCCATCCGGGTTGAGCGAGAAAGAGACGAAAGCATCTTCAATCTGGCGATTGCGCCAGTGGGCTTTAAAGGTGTCGTACTGCCAGTGCTCGAGATCGCCCACCATGCCCGGAGTGTGGTCGAAAGTGAGAGTGAGTCGACCGTTTTCGTTGCGTACGGTGGATGTCCCGTACCACGCATCTTCGTAGGTGCCATCATACTTTTCCAAAGTGAGAGATGGTTTGGACTGTACGTTGCGCGCAGTTTCCGCTTTCTTCAATTCCTCAGCGGCATCGCTGTGCTGCTGATCGTCCGTCGCTTTGAAGTTTGCGATCCAATCGGTCTGAGGCAGACCGAAATAGTGATCGATGACATGAAACAGGATGGAATCAAACGAGCTCCCCTGCTCCGCATTGGTGAGAATGACGACGCCGAGATTTTCCTGTGGAACCAGCATCACGCGCGAGACGGAGCCCAGAACTCCGCCGGTGTGGCCAACGAGTTTCCGGCCCTGGTAGTCGCGAGTACCCCATCCTAAAGCGTATGCGGCGAAGTTTGCCTTAAGGCCAGCGAGCGGTGGAGGAGGGTCATTGATGGGAAGAATAGTCTGCGCGGACCACATCTCACGAGACCGTTTTTCACTGAACAACCGACCTTCACGATCAGAAAATTTGCCGCGATTGAGTTGCAAAAGTACCCAACGCGCCATCTCGGCAGCAGAGGAATTGATCGCGCCGGCTGGACCCACATTATCGAGTGCTTCGAACGTTACGACTTGCAGCTTCTCGTCGATGACCGAGTGTGGAGATGCTGCATTGTCGGTCGGTTTCAGGGAGCGCACGCTGGTGTTGCTCGTATTCATGCCGAGAGGGGCGAAGATGCGCGTGCGAACGTATTCATCCCAGGAAATTCCGGTGACGGCTGGAATGATTTGTCCTGCCGCCATATAGAGCAAGTTGTCGTAAGCGTACTTGCTACGGAAGCTTGATGCGGGTTTCATGTAACGCAGCTTGTGAATAATCTGTTCGCGCGAGTATGTCGTAGGGGGCCAGAACAGCAAGTCGCCTTCACCGAGACCCATGCCGCTTCGGTGAGTGATCAGGTCACGGATAGTCATCTCATGGGAGACGTATGGGTCATACATCTGAAAACCAGGAAGCCGTTCATAAACGTGGTCGTCCCACGAGAGCTTGCCTTCGTCCACTAGTGTGGCCAGCGCGGCAGTAGTGAATGCTTTTGTGTTCGATCCGATAGGGAAAAGCGTGTTTTCGTCGACGGGAGTGGACTCGCCCAATTTGCGCACTCCGTACCCCTTCGCAAGGATCACTTTCCCGTCTTTTACGATTGCGACAGAAATACCCGGGACGTTGAACTCTTTCATGGAGCGGGCGACCCACGCGTCCAAATCTGGAGGTGGAGATGTTTGAGCGAAGATGCCCAGAGTAAGAAACAGGTGTAGACAGAACAATTCCAACATCAAACGAACGTGTTTAGACGAGAACATTTGTTTCCTCGGCGAAGATCAGTAAACGGGACAGGATAAATGAATGTGCCTGAACGGCACAGTTGGGCCATTTACTTCCCAGGTGGAAGCTGCCTAGCCTAGGGGAATGAGTTCAGTTCATCCAAGTCAGCGAAAACAGGAAGGGGAATTCCCCCGCGCGCCGTTCTGGGCTGAAGAGCTAAACTCCGCGGCGCTTGACGACGAAGGTCTTGATGCGCCGTTCGATCTGGATCTCGAGCAGCGCACCGTGCTGGAAGCGGAAGTCTTGCTGTGGCGAATCCGTCTGAGCCGGACTCGAGAAGCATAGCCATTGTTCTGCCGATAATCCGATCACATCAATTGTGTCCTGAGACTCGCCTCTTGCATCTGCAGAGTGAACGCTCCGGGTATTCCGACCTTCTTCTGAGCGCCACCATGGTCAACAATCGTCTTGGTTGAGGAGATAAAGCAGATGCCTGAAACACCGCAGCAGTACACCCAGAGAATCTTAGGTTACGTAGAAGGAAAAGATGCGCTGAAGATTCAGCGCTCGACTGCAAGAGAGTTAAAGAGACTCACGCGCGGCTTGAGCAAGCAGGAGTTTACCAAGCGTCCGGCGGCAGGGAAGTGGTCGATCGCCGAAATTCTAGCCCATCTCGCGGATACAGAACTGGTTGCGGGGTGGCGCTTGCGGCTAATTCTCGGATCGAATGGAACACCGATTGTGGCCTTCGATCAGGATGCCTGGGCCAGTACATTGAATTACGCAAAGGCGGATCCGGAGTGGTCGCTGCAAGCTTTCCAAACTTTGCGCGAGCACAACTTGCGGATGCTGAAGAGTGTTTCTAAGCCTCTGTGGGATAACTACGGAATGCATTCGGAACGGGGAAAGGAAACAGTCTTACATATCGTGCGTATGTTTGCGGGGCACGACACCAATCATCTGCAGCAAATTGAGGGGATCAGGCGAGATTTGAAAAAGCAAAAAAAGAGATAGCGTCGGGGCTCCTCCGTTTGTGATCGGCTGGTTTGCCGGCATCCGGAGGAGTCCACGCTATTTACTGCAACCTCTTAACGGCGGTAGTAGCCGTAGCCGATGCCGGGCGATGCAATCTGCTCGAACGGCGTGTTTGGGGGAATGCGATAGTTCACCATGATGTCGCGCATACGGCGTTCCATGCTGACTACTTCATCCCGATTGTTGGTGGCACGGTACTGCAGCCAACGCTGATAGTAGCTATCAAACTTTGCCTGCCATTCTGGCGCTAGCACGCCGCGATACCCATATCCTCGGCCATACCCATTGTTGCCGTACGGATACTGGTTGTAGCCACCGTAGGGGTACTGGCTATATCCACCGTATGGGTATTGACTGTAACCGCCATACGGATACTGACTATATCCGCCATAGGGGTACTGGCTATATCCACCGTACGGGTAGGTTTGGTACTGACCATAGGATGGATACTGACGGTACTGCCCGTAATACCCATTGTTCCGGTATCGGTCATGATCACGATCATGATCCCGATCACGGCGCCAGCGGTCCCGATCATGGTCTCGGTCTCGGTCGTGATCACGGTCCCGATCCCGGTCATGACGTTTGTGGTCGTCGCGATCCTGCCACGCTACGGTACGTAGTGTCGCGTTAGAAGCGCCGACCGAGCGGTCCGCGGCGCCCGATCGCTGGGCCCAAACTGGAAGGGCCATCGCAACGAGTGCTGCCAAGATCCCAAGACGCTTACTCATGTTTAATCCTCCTGAAGTACAACGAGCGATGCATCTGCTCTAGTAAAAATTCGATGCGAGGGAGGGGGCCGTCGTTGCGTGAAAATGACCCTAAAAAGGCCCGTAAGCCACTGGATTCGTAGGGCTTACTCCTTAAAACGGCCTGCAACACTTGGGTAGAAAAAAGTTGCGGAGTGGTAAGACCATATTTTGGGTCATAAAATCAATTTTTGCGGGTGGGTTTGCGGGACACCGACGGCTTGCCAGCAGCCTTTGAATTTTTGATTGCTTCAAGCCTCAGCACGGTTGCTGCTGCACTTAATTTCACTTCTTCTTTATCGTCGGACATCATACGAATCGCAACGTCCACCACATTGGGATCTCCTCGATGTGCGAGCGCCTCAAGTGCAGCAGCACGCACCAGCCACTGATCGTCACCTGTCGCCACGCGGAGAGCCTTGGTTGCGTCTTCGTCTGGATCTTCAGCTAACGTCCTGGCTGCGGACGCTCTTACCCGAGAGGTGTCATCTTTGGTGAGCGTTTTTATCGCCTGCCAGCCGATACCCGCAAACGGGATGAACCCGATGCCTTGTTGTACTCCGAGCTCCGCCATTTTCTTGGGATCGGAGAGACGGGCCTTTTGAGACGCTATGAGGCCTCGAGTGACTTTCTGTTCTCCAGTCAGGATTTCGTAATAGACCTCGTAAGCCTCGGGGTCGTGCATCTCGTGCAACGAGTGAGCGGCGGCTAAAACAACATGAGGATCGTCATCGTCGAGGGCATTTTTCAATGGAGAGACTCCACTCTTTGCCTTGATCTCACCCAGGGCTTCAGCGGCGGCAGCTCTGACGTCGGGCTTCTCGTCCGTGAGAGCTGCGAGAACCACCTTCAGAGCGCGAGCGTTATCTGGCACGAGGCCGAGAGCGCGAACACCATTGGCACGCTCGCCCGGCTTGTCACTTGCGCAAGCTGCGTCGAGCAAGTCCCATGCAGCCGCAACGGGATTGGTTGGCATCGTGGGCTGGACGGAGGGTTTCGGCGATGGTTTTTCGCTTGCGGGCGCGGGCTCTTGGGTCTTCTTGTCATTAGAAGCAGCTGGTTCTTGGAATGCGATGGGGGGCGCAACGAACGGAAAAGCAAAATGCGAAGTAATCAGCAATAAGATTGCGGAGCCCAATTTGGCGGCACTGGTCATTAATCATCCCTCAATGCGAGGCGGCCCCGTGCGA
Organism: Terriglobales bacterium; assembly: GCA_036265385.1. GTDB lineage: Bacteria > Acidobacteriota > Terriglobia > Terriglobales > Acidobacteriaceae > DATAPD01. Next base: position 119,024 of record DATAPD010000008.1, on the reverse strand, counting down.
GGCAGCTTAGCAAGGTCTGGTAATTAGTCGACTCATCGAGCAAAAGGGTTGACATGGTATTGTTGAAGGTTCTCTGCACGTCAACATAGCAATAAGGGGAGAAGATGGTGTGATTGTTGGTGTTCCAAAGGAGATTTATCCCGGAGAACGACGCGTAGCTTTGGTTCCCCTTGTCATACCCGCCCTGACCAAAGCCGGGTTTGAGGTGCTCATCCAGATGGGCGCCGGAGTCGAAGCTGGATACCCGGATGCACTGTATACGGAAAAAGGGGCAAAGATCGCGCCAGATCGCCAGACGGTTTTCGCGCAGGCGGATGTAGTCATTCAGATTCTGTGCTATGGGTCCAATGACATTACCGGCGCAGCGGATTTGCCGTTGATGCGCAAAGGGCAGGTGTTGATTGGATTTCTGCGGCCACTGGGTTCGAAGGAAGCGGTGGAGCAGATTGCCGGAACCGGAGTGACCTCTTTCTCGGTTGAGCTAATTCCGCGCAGCACAAGAGCGCAAAGCATGGATGCGCTCTCGTCGATGGGAACTATTTGCGGTTATAAAGCGGTCCTGGTGGCGGCTGGAACCTTGCCTCGTATATTCCCGATGCTTACAACCGCTGCGGGGACAATTACTCCAGCGCGCGTTCTGATCATAGGGGCGGGGGTGGCGGGACTACAGGCTATTGCCACATCTAGGCGCTTAGGTGCAGTGACATCGGCTTACGATCTGCGGCCAGCGGCGAAAGAACAAGTGCAAAGCCTGGGTGCGCGATTCGTGGAACTGCCAATTGAGGCGCAGGACGCACAAGACGCGAGGGGTTACGCACGAGCGCAGGACGAGTCCTTTTATCAGCGGCAAAGAGAATTGTTGGGGAAAGCGATTGGCGAAAGTGATGTTGTCATAACCGCAGCTGTGATTCCGGGAAAACAGTCGCCGGTCCTCATCACGGAAGACATGGTGAAGGGGATGGCTCCTGGATCGGTCATTGTCGATTTAGCTGCGGAGCGTGGCGGAAACTGCGAGTTGACCGAAGCCGGGAAAGATGTTGTGAAACACGGCGTCAACATCATGGGCCGTATTAACCTGGCGACCACAGTTCCCTATCATGCAAGCCAAATGTATGCCCGGAATATGTCCGGCTTCCTGCAGCATTTGGTGAAAGATGGCAAGCTGCAGCTAAATCTGAACGACGAAATTGTTCGAGAAACGCTTTTGACGCACGAGGGCGAGATTATGCAGCCGCGAGTGCGCGAATTTTATGCGCTACCGGCGCTGGCGGCAGCGAGTCGGTAACGCGCGGGAGGATGGATGTCTTTCAACCTGCTCGACACGCTTTACATTTTTGTTCTTGCGGGGTTTATCGGATTTGAGGTGATTCGCCGGGTTTCGCCGCTACTCCACACGCCTCTGATGTCTTTGACGAACGCCCTGGATGCGATTGCCGTTGTGGGCGCGATCGTTCTGGTTGGCGAACACAAGAGCACTTTCTCCACTGTATTGGGCACGATAGCAGTCATTGCCGCCACTTCGAATATCGTCGGCGGATTCATTATCACGGACCGCATGCTGCGGATGTTCAAGAGCAGCCATCCTTCCAAGTGAGCCCTTCGTGACTGAACACATCATCGAAGTAATCTATCTCGTCGCCAGTATTCTGTTCGTCCTCTCGTTGAAGTGGATGAGTTCGCCCGTTACGGCGCGTCGCGGGATCCTCGCCGGTGAGATTGGCATGGTGCTCGCCATTGGCGGCACGCTGCTCCATCGCGGAATCGTTGATTACACATGGATCGCGATCGCGTTAGTACTGGGCACGATTATCGGAGTGCCGCTCGGCCGGGTTCAGATGACCGCAGTGCCCCAGCGAACGGCGCTCAGCCACGCATTCGGCGCATTGTGCGTAACCCTTGTGGGCGCGGCGGAGTACTACCTGCGCACTCCTGATGTGTCGCGCCTGATGATGGGCGTCCTGGGAATGGAGGTCATCCTGGGCGGACTGACCTTCACCGGAAGCTTGATGGCAGCGGGGAAACTACAAGAAGTGCTCCCACAGCGCCCAATCACATATAAGGGCCAGAATGTCGTCAACCTGCTGTTGTTGCTGGTTGCGGTGGCGGTCGCTGGATACCTCGTCGTGCATCCAGAGGCCAAGCTGTTGTTTCCGATCATGGTTGCGATCGCGCTCGTGTTTGGGGTGTTGCTGATCATTCCGATCGGCGGCGCAGATATGCCGACCGTGATTTCGCTGTTGAACTCATATGCGGGACTTTCGGCAGCGGCCATGGGGTTCGTGCTCAACAGTAAATTGCTGATCATTGCCGGAGCGCTGGATGGCTCTTCAGGGTTCATCTTGTCGGTAATCATGTCGAAAGCCATGAACCGATCATTTACAAACGTTTTGTTCGGCGCATTTGGACAGGTGCAGGCCAGCGCAGGTGTGACTCAGGAAGAGAAGCCGGTGCGCAGTGCGACCGCAGAAGAGGCTGCGGCAATTCTTTCGGCTGCGAACAAAGTTGTGATCGTACCTGGTTACGGCATGGCAGTAGCACAGGCACAACACAAGGTACGCGAACTCTACGACGGTCTGACGAAGCGCGGAGTGGATGTGAAGTTTGCGATTCATCCGGTGGCCGGCCGCATGCCTGGACACATGAACGTGCTGCTTGCGGAGGCCGATGTTCCTTACGATCGGCTGGTTGAGATGGAAGATATCAATGCCGATTTACCACAGACAGATGTTGCATTGGTAATCGGAGCGAATGATGTGACGAATCCCGCGGCGCGAAGCGATCACAGCAGTCCGATTTACGGCATGCCGATCATCGATGTGGACAAGGCGCACACGGTGATGGTGATCAAGCGTTCTATGAGCCCGGGTTTCGCGGGAATCGATAATCCGCTGTATTACATGGACCGAACACTGATGCTATTCGGCGACGCGAAGAATTTCGTGGGAAATATTGTGCGGGAGTTGTCGGGCGGGCACTAGTGTTCGGGTAGGGCGTTTTGCATTTTCTTTCCAGTTTGAAAGCTGTGCGCGAGATTCCTCGGTCGGTAAAGACGACACGAGGGATGACGCCAAGCAAAAAATAAGGGACGGTCAAAGCCGTCCCTTTTGTAAATGAAAGCTACAAGCGTTATCGCGAGAACAGTTTTTACGCTACTGCTGCTGGTTCGGGCATTTCTTCCTCAAGTTGGCGATCGATCGGCTCATCGGCTACGTGTGTGCGAGCGATTACAACATAGATCGATGGCACAACAAACAGCGTGAAAGCCGTGCCGATGATCATTCCGCTCACCAGCATGATACCGATGCTGTTACGAGCGCCAGCACCCGGGCCAGTGGCCAGCACCAAGGGGAAGTGGCCGATAACGGTTGCCGCGGTCGTCATCAAGATCGGCCGCAGTCGAGTGCTGGAAGCTTCAATGACGGCAGCCAACTTCGACTTACCGGTTTCCTGAAGGTGGTTCGCGAATTCCACGATCAGGATTCCGTTCTTTGAAACGAGACCGACCAGAGTAATCAAACCCACCTGGCTGTAGATGTTGAGCGTGGTCAATCCGAGGAACGAGAACAGCAGCGCTCCCGAAATAGCCAATGGCACCGAGCCCGCCAGGATGATGAACGGATCTCGGAAGCTCTCGAACTGTGCCGCTAACACCAGATAAATCAAGATGCCTGACAGCAGGAAGGTTCCAAGGAACTTGCTGCCTTCGACACGAAGCTGACGAGATTCACCTGCGTAGTCGACGGTGTAGCCCTGCGGGAGAATCTTCTTCGCTTCATCCTCGAGAGTGCGAAGCGCTTTATCGAGCGGAACGCCGGGAGGAATGACTCCTTGAATTCGAACAGCGTTGAGCTGCTGGAATTTCTTCAATTCCCGCGGTTCAGTGGTGGTGCGTAGAGTGGCAAATGTGGAGAGCGGTACCAGCTTATCTCCCGAACCTTTCACGTAGATCTGCGACAACTGATCGGGCGTTAGGCGCTCAGATCGCTTAATTTGTGGAATGACCTTGTAGCTGCGTCCCTGGATGCTGAACCGGTTCACATAATTGCCGCCCAGCATAGTGGAGAGGTCTTGTCCGGCCTGGCTGAGATCGACGCCTTGAGAGCGCAGTTTGTCGCGATCGAAGACCACCTCCGCCTGAGGCTGATCGAACTTGACGTCTGAATCCGCGAAGATGAACGTTCCGCTCGCGAACGCCTTCCCGACGAGCTGCTTTGCGAACTCCACGAGTTGCTGCGGTTCAGCAGGGGAAGCGATGACAAAGTCGACAGGGAAGTCGCCACCACCCGGCAAGGGTGGAGGCGTAAGCGGTATAACGCGGATGCCAGCTATCTTCGAAAGCGGGCCGGTCGATTCCAGCAGCAATTGTTGAGCGGTCTTCTTCCGTTCACTCCAGGGCTTTGTAACCATGCCGCCGAAACCGCCGGTAGGATTGGTGATTTGAAAAATGCTCTGGCTCTCCGGAAATGCATGGTAGACATCGTAGACTTCCTGCGAATACAGACGAGTCTGATCAATTGTCGAGTTCGGCGATGCCTGGATGACACCGAAAACAACGCCTTGATCCTCGGCGGGTGCCAGTTCCCGCTGAGAGAACATATAGAACGGCACCATCAGAAGCACCACGATGGCCCACAGCACGAGCACGACAGGCCGATAATTCAAGGTGCTGGCCAAAGTACGCGAGTAAAGTGCGCGGACTCGCTCGAAGTTTCGGTTGATGAGACCAGCAAAGCCTTTCTCAGCATCGCCCTGTCGCAGCAACCTTGAACCCATCATTGGCGATAGTGTCAAAGCAACGATGCCAGACACGATGACTGCGCCGGCAAGCGTAAATGCGAATTCACGGAAGAGAGCACCTGTTAGACCTCCCTGAATCCCGATGGGCGCGTAAACAGCTGCCAGGGTGATTGTCATCGAGATGATTGGGCCAACCAACTCGCGGGCCGCATCCATGGCTGCCTGCTTTGGGGATTTGCCCATCTGCAGGTGGCGCTCCACGTTTTCCACCATGACAATCGCATCGTCGACAACCAGTCCGACGGAGAGCACAATCGCGAGCAAAGTGAGGAGGTTGATGGTGAATCCAGCGGCCAGCATCAGGAAAACGGCGCCGATCAGCGAAATCGGGATCGCGACGACGGGAATCAGCACCGATCGCATCGAACCGAGGAACAAAAAGATTACGACGATCACGATCAGAAGTGTCTCAGTAAGGGTGCTTAGCACTTCGTGGATCGCGTCTTGAATGTATGCGGTCGCGTCGTAGGGAATCCCAACCTTCATGCCGGCTGGCAATTCAGCCTGAATGCCAGGAATGGCGGCGCGCACGTTCTTGATGACCTCAAGCGAGTTGGCCGTGGGCAGAACCCAGATCCCCATGAATGTGGCGGTCTCGCCATTGAAACGAACCTCGGAGTCGTAGTTTTGGGCTCCGAGCACGACGTCAGCGATTTCCCCGAGGCGAACGACGTTTCCGTTTTCGTTTTTTACGACGAGTTGGCGGAATTCATCAGCCGTGCGCAGATCGGTGTTAGCAACCAGATTGACTGAAGTCATCGAACCCTTGGTCTGACCGAGGGCTGACAAGTAGTTGTTCTTAGCCAACGCATCGTGTACCTGAGTTGGTGAAATTCCAAGCGCAGCCATCCGGTCGGGCTTCAACCAGATGCGCATGGCGAAAGTACGATCCCCAAGGATGTCGGCACGCTGTACACCACTGATGGCGCTCAAACGCGGCTGAACCACGCGCGTGAGGTAATCGCTGATCTGGTTCTGGTCCAGGTCAGTTGAAGAGAAGCCGATGTACATGGACGCAAACTGATTGTCTGCGGTCTCAAGATCGATGACCGGGGCTTCCGCTTCTGGAGGCAAGTCATTACGAACCTGCGCCACTTTGGCTTGAATTTGAGTCAAAGCAGCATTGGTGTCGTAGTTGAGCTTCAGGTGCACAGTAATCGTGCTCATTCCCTGAGCACTCGACGACTCCATGTAATCGATGCCATCGGCACTCGCGATTACACGCTCCAGAGGTGTCGTGATGAAACCGCGAACCAGATCTGCATTAGCGCCGACGTAAACAGTCGATACTTTGACGATCGCAATGTCGCTACGCGGATACTGGCGTACGCTCAGCGAACGAATCGACTGCAATCCGGCAATCAGGATCACCAAGTTAACGACGATCGCCAGGACGGGCCGTTTTACGAATAAGTCCGTGAACTTCATTTAGCTGTCCTCAGGTTTCGGCGCGGGGTTATTACTGGGTTGAACTTTGTTGTTGACTTGTACGTGCGCTCCGTTTCGCAGCTTGAATACGCCGGATGTCACGACCTCTTCGCCAGCATTCACGCCGGAAATTACGGCAACCTGATCGCCGCGAGATCCACCAAGTTTTACGAATTGCTGCCGAACGCCACGGTAGCTCTCGCCTTTCTGATCCTTCATGTCTGTGATGATGAAGACCGAATCACCATATGGTGCATAGTTGATTGCGGAGGCTGGAAGAACAACGACAGGCTGAGGCGCTCCCAGCGCCACTTCGACTTGAACAAAGCTGCCGGGCCGCAGCTTGCCATCAGGATTGGGCAGGGTTGCTTGTACCTGGATGTTACGCGTCGCCGCGTCGACAATGGAGTCGAGAGCGGTAACCCGACCAGTGAACATTTTGCCTGGGAATTCATCGGAGGTTATGCGAAGTTCGCGACCGATTTTGATTTGCCCGAATGACTGTTGCGGCACACCAAAGTTGACATAGATCGGGTTCAGCGATTGCAAAGGAACTATTGGATTCCCTCCGGCGAGATACTGTCCCAAATTGACCTTGCGTATCCCGAGGATCCCGGAGAACGGTGCACGAATGGTCTTCCGAGCAATCGTTGCACGAATCTCACTTACGTTTGCCTCGGTAGCCCGCTGCTGCGCTGTTGCCTGGTCATACTCCATGCGGGAGATGACGCCCTCGTTCACGAGTTGCTGCTGGCGACCAAAGTTGATTTTGGCCAGGTCGCGTTGCGCTTCCAGAGAGGCTAGCTGGGCGCGTTCCTGCTTGGTGTCGAGCTCTACGAGGACGTCACCCTGCTTTACAGCTTTTCCCGAATCGAAGTAGATGTGATCCACGGTACCGGGCAGGTCGGCGCTGACCACAACTCCGCGCACGGCTTCCATGGTGCCGATCACGTTCAGCGTAGCTGGCCATTGCACTTTCTGTGCGACCGCGCTAGTCACCGAATCCGGCGGAGGAGTGAAGGATGCATGCGCAATCGCCGTCTGCACCTGTCGGTATTTCACGAAGCCAAGCGTCGCGATCAGAAGCAGAATCACGACTAGCATCAAGGTCATTCTCTTCGCCATACGTTCACCTTGTCGTTGAAAAAACAATTGCTAAATCGGTTAAAAATAAATAATTACGAAGCTCTCCACTCTTCTCGCGAAAGTGAGAGGCATAGATACAGAGGCGCAATTTGTCGGTAGAGTGGCTACGGAAAGGCAACTGCGTGACGTCGGAAACCCGAAATGAGGCACCCACTGAACACGGCCTACCTGCCCCAATGCTCTTACCAACAGCAGTTAAATAGTTTCGATTCAGAAGCTGGAATCAAAGATTCGGAATTGTTGTCTGTAAACCGATTTGCTGACCCCCTTTGCAACGTACAGTTTGGACTTGTTGCAACTTATTTCGTCTCATAGGTGAGTCGAAGAAAATTGCTGAGAATCGACATTTGGAAGGAAAAAACAGGAAAACTGCACAGATTTTGCTCTAAAGACAGGTCGGAAGTTTCAGGTGTTCGGGTTACTGAGCCATTGAGCCGGCGAGGTAGGCACCAATTTTCGACTCCAGAGTCGGGTAATCCATCCCGGTACCGTGATGAAGCGCATCCTCGGGGCTGGAGCCTGAGCCGATCGAACGCAAGATCTCAAGGACATCATTCATGCCAAATCGTTCGCGTAGATACTCAACAGCGGAGAGCGACTCCGCATAGGCGACTTGCGCCTGAATATCAGAAAACCGAGTGAAAGAACCCTCTAATACTGAGAGCGGAATCTGCTTATGCTGCTCGAACAAAGGCCCAAGAATGCGAGCGTAAGGAGCCGAAGTGCGCGGCTCTGTCATTTGTGCTAAGCCCTCGTTGAGCCAAAGCGGGCAGCGTGGTCCAGCCAGCCCGCGCACGAAAGAATGCGTCAGTTCGTGCTTAAGGACGCGGTCCAGTTCCGACATGCGATCGCTTGCACCGCGTATAGGAATTCTCAGCTTTCCATCATTTTGACCGCCAGCCCAGGATGGCGCGTCGGTGATGTCGAAGAAGTCTTTTTGCGTGTACAGAATCACGATGATGCTTTCGCCTGGTTCGTATCCGAACTCTCGAGAGAGGTCGCGAAATTGATTTTCCAAAGTTTGGAGCAACGCTTTCTGCAGTTCAGGAGAAGTCTTGTCTCCTTCGTATTGCAGCGTGAAGTGGGAGCTTTGTCGCTGGCGCGAACGCTGCTCAATTTCCAATTCGCGTTCCGCTTTATGCAAGAGGCGTTGGGTCATGGCGTCGGGTGAGAGCTTCAACGCAGTTTCCCATGAGGTCACCGCATCGCTCGTATATCCAGCGTCATATTGGGCCAGTCCTAGAAATTGAAAAATCTGAGCAGAATCCGATTTCAATTCGGCCGCGCGGGTGAGCACTGAGATCGCATCGCGATAACGGCCAAGGCTTGAAAGCGCGATAGCTTGCCACTGGAGCAATACCGGGTCAGTAGGCCGTAGAGAGACTGCCCGCTCGAAGTAGGTCGTGGCATCTGCCATATCTCCATGTTGGGCCTCAATGACACCGGCGAGAAAATACGCGTTCGTTGTGGTGCGCCCATCGCCGTCTCGTTCAATTTCGGAGAGCCGACGAGCATCGGCGCGATTGTCTTGAAGCACTCGGTCACGTAATGCACCCCAATAAGGATCGTCCTGCTTGGGTCCGGCGAGCAGCGGGAGTTGAATTTTTTCTTGATTTCCACGCGCGATTGGCGCCTCGCGATGGGCGATGTCCTGAACGCTTGTGGTGCCCGTGATTGGCTGCGGTGCAGGGCCGTCTCCCTGCTCAATCTTGAGGACAGCGCTTTTCGGAATTGTGTAGCGAGTTCCAGCCACCCAATATGCGATCTGACCGTCTCTTTCTTCCACCTTGCGGACCACAATGTACAAGCCATTTTTCAGGTAAATCGTTTCCGCAGATGCGATGGAAGCAAAGAGAAGCGCGAAAATTGTGAAGAACCTACGGGATTGGGAGAAGACGGTCAACGTCGTTTAATCGGTTCAAATGCCTGCGCCGAGCGCCGATACAAGTAGCACAAGCGAAATACCGATGGCGGCGAGGCCATGCGCACGGACGACGCGATAACTGGCGGCCCAGGGATAAAACAAGACTTCGAAAATGGGTAGGAATTTCTCAGGCCAAAACAGATTGGCGAGACCAAAGGTAAGACTCAGTTGCGCGACAAGGCAGAGACCTAGAATGTCCATAAGCATCTCAACGTCAATCCATTAAAACTGAGTCTGCCGCAGGGGAGGAGATTACCAAAGTAATCAGTGCGGCTCGGTTCTGTGGAAAACACCCACTGCGAGTGCTGCTTTCGCTCGGATCCCAAACCATTAAGCAACTCGGGACGCCGAATTCACCGTGGCTGCCAGATGCGAAACTGTCGGATCGACAGCTCTCCAGCCGCTTCGCACGCTTTGCTTAAACTGCTTCTCGGCGTCCAAAACAGCGGATTCCAGGGAAGGGTGGATCTGGATTTCCATTCCCGAGACATCATCTCCGATGCTAGGAACCTTCTGGAACGCCTCGCCATCGAACACGCGCACTTCGAACTTGTCGCCTTCGACAACCAGAATTTGCCGGAAGCGAAACGTTGCCAAGTCCGGCGATCGCTTAAACAGCACTAAGTGGCGATGAATTTCCAAAACCACAAATTCCTAATTCGGCCACCGTTCAGCTACTGATTTAATGCACTCCCAACTTGCGAGAATGCATTGTTGGCGTTTGATCCGACTAATCGGATTGTTCCGACAACCAGTACCAGAATGACAGCTAGCATCACGGCGTACTCGGCGATATCTTGGCCTTCTTCAGACCAAAGAACAGCGAACAATTTTCTCATGGGGGGAGTTCCTCGAAACAGGCAACATGAGTTTACCGAATCCGGGAAAGCTGTCAACTGGTGCGGGTTTCCAGATGACAACAAAGAGATCCGAGTGTTGCAAAAACTTACAAAGTTAAAGGAGTGTTAATGCTTATTACAATCGTTTGACTTGATCGCAGAACGAATGCGTTGGACATATTCCGCAAGCGACGGAGTGTTTCCCAGAATCGTCCAGCCGGTGAAAACGACGATTAGATCTCGCTTAGGGAACACCATCAGTAATTGTTCGCCGAAGCCACGACCCATCCAGATAAAGCCAGAATCGACCGGATCGGGAAGCAGCCACCACTTGAAACCGTATTTGAATCCTTCCTCTGCATCCGTAAAGGGCGTCAGGGACTCGGAAACCCATTCCTTCGACACAACTTGCTTCCCATTCCAATTGCCACCTTGCAGATAGAGATATCCGATTTTCGCTAGATCCGAACTCCGAAGATATAAACCCCCTTCTGTATCGACTACCCCCATCGGCGTGCGTTTCCAGTAGTGATCCATCCCGAGCGGCTCGAAAAGATATTTTTGTCCGTACTTTTCGATGTCCTGTCCGGTTTCTTTTTGGAAGATGTAGGCGAGCAGTTCCGAAACGCCACTTGAGTAATTGAAGACCTTGCCCGGTTCCTGCGCCATTGGGCGGTTGATGACGTACTGGATCCAATCGTCGGTGGCCTCCATCAAGCTGGAGTCGTTCTTGGGATCGTCGTAGGCGGTTTCCTCGTTCCACTCGAGGCCAGTGGTCATTGTCAGCACATGACGAAGAGTAATGCGCTTTTTCCGGTCGTCCACATTCTTGACTTTGGAGATGTCGAAGTAGTGGACGAGAGGAGTGTCTAGGCTAGCTTTGAAGTCGCCCCGTGTAATGGCGATGCCCAGGATGATCGAACTCACGGTTTTGCTGATCGACTGCATGCTGTGCAGATCCGTACCGTGATAATAGGGGTGCCATTCGGGATCGAAATAGTTGTAGGGGCCGGTCAGTCGTGCATTGAGTGGGCCGCGAGTGTGTGCTTCCTTTCCGTAGATCTTTTCATAATCGTGTGAGTATTTGCCGCTGTAGACGGACATGCCGCAGCGAAATACGTCGAAACTGTCCACCAGGAAATACTTGCCGCTGCCGAGGTCATGATCGAAGGCAGAGAGTGATTTTTCGTCCAAGCCGACGTTGGCTGGCGTCTCCTTCGCCCAGCCGTGCGTGGGCCAGGCACTCTTCTGAGCGATAGCAGAGGTAAACGCAACTGAGATGATTGCGAGCAGAGCGATTTGTCTAAGCATGGTTGGTTGGAGCCGAACGATACGAGCCAACTGATTTCGTGTCAAACGGGAACGTTCGGATGGATGGTATAGGGCCCCGCAAGAATTGCGGAGGAAGGTGGAATGTGGTGGAGGCGGCGGGAGTCGAACCCGCGTCCGAAAATGTCACTGGTCAAGAGACTACATGCTTAGTCCAGTTCATGCTCCTGGCCTTCACCAAGAACGTTCGCGATCTCCGCTCAGAACGGACAAGAAACGGCGACCGCTAGCCTGAGATCTTAGCCTTCCGTCCCAGACGTAGACGGAAAGAGCAGCCCGCTGTGCGACGTCCTTCGGAGGCCCACGGGCGAAGCTTCCTCGGACGGCTGCCTAAACTAGTTAGGCTGCGTATGCCATCTGTTGATTGGCAATTATCATTTTGCACGCGATCACGGGTGTGTGCACCCCGACATGCCTCTTGGCCGCAAGCATCCCCGTCGAAACCGTGACGCCCCCACTGGTGGGTTTGGCCGATTCAAAGAACGAACCAACTTCTTCATTCTGGGTCTCGCCCAGAAGGAAGTCAAACTAGTCATTGGATGCGAAAGGACACGTCCCTGGTGCAAGCTGCTGAACCGCGGCTTCGTGTGACGTGGTGTGAAATCCGCCGTTTCGCTGTTCTAGACAAACTAACTTGCATCCGTCGAGCACGTCTAACATCTCATTTACGTACCACACTGTAGAATATGGCGTTTGCGGCGACGGATGACCATGCACTGTCAACGATGTCAGGAGATCGAACGGTGAAAGCATCGTGTCTGCCCTTCGCCGAGATCCCGCATACAACTGCGCTGTTCAAAGACTTCCTTTCCGGTTCTCCTCCAGTTCGAGCATTCTTTCCACGCAATCCTTATTTTTCAGAATGGGTGAAAGACGAGTCGGCGTTGGTGCGTTACGACGATGCGCGCCGGAGGCGGGTCAGCGACATACTGGAACGGCAGAACAGTTTTTTCGGATCGGGAACGAAGGCTCACGAAAATATAGAGCGCCTGCGTCGAGGAGCTCAAGCCGCAGTTACGGGCCAGCAAGTCGGGTTATTTGGCGGTCCACTCTTTTCGATCTTCAAGGCTCTTACAGCGGTAAAGCTCGCAGATGAAGCCACCAGGGCTGGCATTGATTGTGTCCCGGTGTTTTGGCTAGCAACGGAAGATCACGATCTTGCGGAAGTGAATCATGTCGAGTTTCCGGGAACTGACGGGAAGCTAGTTCGTCTGGCTACAACTGCACACTCCAAGGATGATGCTCCAGTCAGCAGCGTCGTCTTGGATCGAGAAATTGAAAGTGTTGTTGCAGCTGCCGCGGAACTGCTAGGTGATTCGGAGGCCGCAGACTTGCTGGTGGAAGCGTACAAAGCGGGTGAGACCCTCGGAACAGCATTTGGGAAACTGTTTGCTCGTATCTTCCGGGACTGGGGCGTGATCCTGCTGGATGCTGCAGACGACGAACTGCATGAGGTCGGTGCCCCGGTATTTGAAGCCGCAATCGAACGAGCTGCCGAACTCGATCAGAAACTGCTTGCACGTGGGAAACAGCTCGAGGCTGCTGGCTATCACCAGCAAGTGAAGGTAACACCCTCGACCACCCTGCTGTTCATGTATCGCGATGGGGTGCGAACGCCGATCCGCCGCAAGAGCAATGGAAATGGAGAACAGGAATTTGTTGTCGGCGAGGCAAAGTTTTCACAAGCGGAATTAGTGCAGCTCGCAGCTTCACGGCCCCAGGACTTCAGCGCGAATGTGCTGCTGCGGCCCATCCTCCAGGACCACTTGCTACCAACGCTGGTATATACGGGCGGCTCCGCCGAGGTGGCCTACTTTGCGCAACTTGGAGTTGTGTACGAGGAATTGGCGGGAAGAGTGACTCCGATCCAGCCAAGGTTCTCGGCGACACTGGTGGAACCGAAGATCACTCGGTTGCTTGAGAAGTACCATATCGACTTGCCCGCGCTATTCCATGGGAAAGATGTGCTTCAGGAAGATCTGGCTCGACGAATCTTACCCACCGGGCTGCAGAAAGCTTTCGCAGAGGCACATTCGGCTCTTCGAAACTCGCTTGCATCGGTTGAACATGAAATCGAGCATCTCGACAAATCGCTGATCGAGGCTGCTGAGCGGTCCGGGTCCAAGATGACCTATCAGTTGAACCGGTTGCGAAGCCGTGCCGCGCGAGCAGAGGCTCTACGAAATGAGGTCATCGGCCGCCATGCAGAGCAGCTTTCCAATGCGCTCTATCCCAATAAGGTGCTGCAGGAAAGGGAAGTGGGCGGTCTGTATTTCCTGGGTCGCTACGGCGATCAGTTGCTTCACGATCTCTATTCAACGATGCACACGGATTGTCACGACCACCAGGTGATCACGCTGGAGTAGTTGACCTCATTGCCACAATCTCTCCGAAAGTTCTTGCAGAGATTCGACCCTCGGTAGATCCTGATCCCGATAAGTTCCCGCCACATCAAACAGTACAGCTTGCATCCCGGCCTGTGTCGCGCCGACGTAGTCCACCGAATAGACATCCCCGACGTACAAGCTTTCTTCCGCATGCGCATTCATCTCACGGAAGGCAGCCTGGAAGATGGCCGGGTGCGGCTTTTCGTGTCCAACGAGACCAGAGTCGGTGATGGTGAGAAAGCAGTCCGCTATATTGCAGGTCGCGAGAACACTCTTAATCTTCCCGTCGGCATTGGAAATCACACCAATACGATGTTTCACTGCGAAACCGCATAGCGCCTCGCGAGTGCCGGGAAGGATCGAATCCCAGTTTGCGGATTGCCGTGTGGCATTTACGAGTTGGTCGCGGACTTGGTCGTTCTCGACGGAGTTTTCCTCGAGAAGGCTGGTGTAAAACATCCACCAGAAACTGCGATCGGCGTTGCCGTCTTTCACGAGTTGGTCGAACTTCCGCTTAGTTCGGCGTTCGAGATCGTGTAACTGATCAATCGAGGGTTCAACCCCTAGCGCGTGTAAAGGCGCCAAAATCCGATCGCGGTTCGGAAAGAGAAGAGTGTTACCGACATCGAAAAAGATGTTCTTGAAAGGAGGCTTCAAAGTCTTGGGTTTCAAAGTTTCACGGTTCCTCTGTTCCATACTAACGGGCCATCACGCCTCAAGGCATTATGGCAAGAGTTCTAACGTGGAGGCTGTTTCGCGTTGGACAGCCTCCTTGGAATAAACCAGAGGAAAATATTCTCCAGCGTCCCACACATTCATCAGGTCGGAATAATGTGGACTTCCTGGCTGCCCACTTTGGCCGGGCGTATTGATGGCGAGTGATTCATCCCAATTGGCGGTATCGAGGATTTCGCGATAGCTCGCACCTGAGGTTTGCGCAAAAGAGTCTCCGTTGTAGCCCGTCGCATTGACTGTGGTCTCATCCCCAGGTCGTGGTAATGGCCCAAGATCAAGAAGGTCTGCAGCTCCGGATTGTTGATCGAGAGAATGCCGGAACCGGGCCGTATGAAGTGTGCCCCATGACCACTTTGCGGGATCATTTCCTTCCAGGTTGCTCAGTCGGCGTGCTGCTGCATGAAGGCTGTCGAGCAGGAGAGTGTCTCGGGCTTGGGTGGGATTGTTGCCGAAGACTTCAGCAGCGGGCTTTTCCAGCCGGCGAATCAGGAGTGGCAAAGGCAGATCCGTTATAGCGGCGCGAGCCTTCTGAGGAACTGCCACATCGATGAAAGCTTTCGTGAGTTCCTGGACCCACAATTCGTAAAGCGCCGCAGCGGGTGATTCTCGATCCAGACTGTAATTCCAAGTGGTCAATAATCGGGTATATGGGTCTTGACCTTTGGGATTTTCACGGAGCAACGAGACAAGTTGACGAGCTGGCTCGGAGTCGACGTCCGATTGAATTTTTCCGAGGTCCCGGGCTGTCAACTTTGTCTTCGAGTCGCGCGCTTTCTCTACCAGGCCGGTAATGCGCTTGAAACGGTATGGAGCAGCCCACTCGAATCCCACGTTGTAGGGATAGTTGGGCGGAATCATTTTGTGGTTTGCGGTAACGATGAAGCCAGTCGAGGGATTAAAGGAATGCGGCAGTTGCTCATAAGGAATGAAACCACTCCATTCGAACCTGCCATCGCCAGGGACTGGCAGTAAGCCGGTCCAGTTCTTGCGTACGGGCGACAAGCCAACGGAATATTCTCCGATGTTGCCGTCGGTGTCTCCATATACGAGATTTTCCGAGGGCACCTTCCAACGACGGACGCCGGCTTCGAAGTCTTTCCAGTTGGTCGCCCGATCGAGCGCGAGGGAACCTAGATAGCCGGCTGTGCCCGGTTCCATGCCGATCCAGCGGAGGGCCAGGGCACGCTTGTTATCACTCCACACAACGGGCCCGTGCCTGGTGAACTTCAACTCTGTTAACACCGGAGAAGAGCCTTTCACTGGAATGGATTCGGTCTCGATGGTCATCTTCTGCCATCCAGATTCTGTTCGGTATTGGTTGGGGTTCGCGGGATTGAGCTCTTCAAGGTACAGGTCCTGCTGATCCAGTCCGAAGATGGTGAATCCCCATGCGATGTGCTGGTTGTGTCCGAGAGCAACTCCGGGCAAGCCCGGTTCTCCAGCGCCAATCACGTCCCAACTGGGTGCAACGAGGTGGACCATGTAGCGCAGGGAAGGCATTCCGATGACACGATGAGGGTCATTGGCGACGAGTGGTTTACCACGTTTTGTCAACGTCCCGGATATTGTCCAGTTGTTGCTGCCTTCTTTGGCACGAGCGGGGAATTCAATCCGCATATCGCTGCCGATTAGGTCTTTCAGAAGCGCCGGCGAGAGACCTGTAAAGTCGATGTTTCCGGCAGGATCGAGCTCCACGGCGGGATCGAGGTCCAGCAACTGCGTTGCCTGCTGCTTTCCAAGGAGCGCGACCAACTGGGCATGGTAAAGCTCCGCGAAGGCGTTGTTTGTCATGGAGAACGCTGCCATGCGGTTCAAGCAATCTTCAGGAGTCCATGGAGTGGGGTGAAATCCAGCCAGCCGAAACTCGATGGGCAGGCCAAGGCCGCCCGGTCCTTCTAGGGTAGAGATGTAGGAATTGATGCCGCTCGTGAACGCCTCCAGAATCTCACGCGTGTCAGGCGAGTAACTTTCGTACTCAGTCGTCATATCGCCGCGGTAACGTAAAAGGCGCGCACGGATATCACGTTGCACAGCGCTCGGACCCAACACCTCTGCGAGCCGGCCTTGGCCAGCGCGCTTCCACATCTCCATCTGAAAAAGACGATCCTGAGCAGCGACGACACCTTGCGCGAAGAAAAGATCGTGCTGGTTTTGCGCAGAAATATGCGCAACTCCCCAGCGGTCGCGCTGTACCGAAACGGGCTTCATGAGACCGCGAACCTGCAAAGTCCCGGAAGTGGTTGCCAAAGCGGATTTCGCGGCCCGAGAGAGACTGCTTTCCTGCGCAAAGGCAGTGGCAACCAACGTGATGAGAAGCGATAAATTGAGCAGCGTTTTCGAGCGGACAGTCATGTTCGCGACATTCTACGTGACTGACGAGATTCTGCCCCGCTGTGATGCGAAGCTAAGAACAGGATAAGATTTGCAGAGCCCCAGTGCTGTTGCTGATGCTTTAGAACATGAATCGACTTTTAGGATCCATTCTTACAACGAGCTTCGTTAACTACGCCCGTCCCTTAGCCACCTGGACGGCTGAAGCGCTGCAGTTTACTGCTGTCTTTGTCCTGGTGATTTTGCAGCGCTCGGACACGAAGAGCAACGCCTACAACATCCTTTGGGCGCTCGTGTTTGGCTTCGCGACGCTGAATATCCTTAACCTTGGCACCAAGCATTTTCAGCCTGGGGGAAACCGGCTGAGCTTCGGGGAAATCATCGCCGTTATGGTCGTTGTGGTATCCATCACATTGTTGGGATGGGAGATGCTCTATTTATTCAAAGTCTTTCCTTTGAAGCTGCGTTAACCCGACCTGTCTCCTCCATCGCTGCGTTTGCGGTATCATGCGCTTGATGGCAAAAACGCCCCAATTTTTTGAAGTGACCTGCCCCTGTTGTGGGGCAGTTATGAAGGTCGATCCGGCCACCAAAGCCGTTATTTCACATACGGCTCCCGTCGTTCCCAAGACGTTCCATGACATCGAAGAGGCGGCTCGCGCAATGAAGGAACAGGACAACCGGCGCGACTCTATTTTTCGCCAGTCAGTTGAAGCTCAGAAACATGCTTCCGACCTGCTCGAAAAGAAGTTCCAGGAAGCGCTCAAGAAAGCCAAAGAATCTCCGGACACGGGTAAACCGATTCGGGATTTCGATCTCGATTGACAGCGAGATTTCTTCCTCCACGATTCTCTGGCTTCGCCTCCTGATTGCTGCTTGCGGTTCGCTCATTTAAATTGGGAAGTTCATGTCGAAAACCGGAGAGCGTTTTGAGCGCGCTGTAACGATCATGGCCCGTCTGCGGGCGCCGGATGGCTGTCCGTGGGACCGCGAACAAACTTTTGACACGATCAAGCCATACACGCTCGAGGAAACGTATGAAGTGCTTGAGGCCATCGATAATCGAGATTGGCCTGAATTGACGGGAGAGCTGGGCGACCTCTTGTTGCAGGTCTTGTTTTATGCGCAGATGGCGCGCGAACAAGGAACATTTTCGATCGATGATGTGTTGGATCGGCTATCGAACAAACTTGTGGATCGACATCCGCACGTTTTCGGTGATGTGAAAGCTGATACGTCCGCGGAAGTGCTTCGTAACTGGGAGGCTCTCAAAGCCCAAGAAAAGAAAAAAAGGCTTGCAGCGCGAGGAGAGCAGCGGGATCCGGATCACGAAGCGAGCCAGTCAGTACTGGCCGGCATCTCGTCTTCAGTTCCTGCGCTCCTCGAGGCCCACAAGCTGAGTTCGCGGGCGGCGCGCGTCGGTTTTGATTGGCCCCGAATCGAGGACCTCCTTAGCAAGTTGGAAGAAGAGATTGCAGAACTGCGCGAGGAGTTGAAAGAGTTTCCGGCACCAGGACCACGTCCGAGTGGCGAAGGCGTGGCTGGATCAGGACGTCCCCAGGTTTCTGAGGAGCTTCGCACAAGGTTGGAGGAAGAAGTCGGTGATCTGTTCTTCGTAATGGTCAACATTGCGCGATACCTCACGCTTGATTCGGAATCTGCCTTGCGGAAAGCGAATCGAAAATTCAAGCGACGGTTTACGAGCGTAGAGGATGATCTGCGTGATCAGGGCAAGACCATGGAGCAAGCATCGCTCGATGAGATGGAAGGTCTATGGCATCAGGCCAAGCAGAAGGAAAAACAGCGATAGCAGGGAGCTCGGTCGTGATTCGAAAGTGTCACGAACTGGAGGAGATGCGGGCGTGTGTCGCGTTACAAAAAGAAGTTTGGAACTTTTCGGATGCCGAACTTGTTCCGCTCCGATTGTTTGTGGTGGCGGAAAAAATTGGTGGACAGGTCATCGGGGCGTTCGAAGGGGAAACGATGATTGGGTTTGCCCTAGCTCTGCCGGCAATTCGTAATGGCCGTCCTTACCTCCATTCGCACATGGTTGGTGTTCGCGATACTTTCCGCAATGCAGGCCTCGGACGCAGGATCAAGTGGTTTCAACGAGACGATGCCATAGCGCACGGGTTTGAGCTCATGGAGTGGACGTTCGATCCCCTTGAAATCAAGAATGCATACCTCAACATTGAGAGACTGGGCGCTATTGCGCGCCGCTACAATGTGAATCAATACGGGATTACCTCATCCCCACTGCAGGGTGGTCTTCCAACCGATCGTTTGATTGCGGAATGGTGGCTGAATTCCAATCGCGTGCTTGCTGCTCGTCGCGGTGAATCGGTGGCTGGAGTCAAAGCAGATGTTCGTATCGGGGTACCGACAGAGGTTTATTCATGGAAGAAAGCTGTTGAAACGCGCGGCCAGGCCAAGGCGGTCCAGGACATAAATCGTCCAGTGTTTCTGAAGGCATTTTCTGAGGGACTCTCAGTGCTGAACTACGAGCGCGATGCCGCCGGTAACGGGAGCTTCCTGCTGGCCGCATGGGATGAGTCTTTCCGATACTGACCTGAAAGCGGGCATTGCGGAGTAGGAATTGTGCGGCTATACTCGCGCGTCCCGCAGATTGCGAGCCGAATAACGGCCCTCCTGGATATCAAGATGAAGGTTGAATCCGTAACCCTCCGTGAAATTCAAATGCCTCTCGTCCATTTCTTTGAGACGAGTTTTGGACGTGTTTATAGCCGACGCATTCTGCTAATTAATTTGATGGTGAATGGTGTCAGCGCTTGGGGAGAATGCGTCGCAGGCGAAGACCCTTTTTACAGTAGCGAGTGGATTGAGTCTGCCTGGCCGACGATCAAGCAATACCTCGCTCCGGCGATTCTGGGGAAGGAACTCGACAACGCGCGCGAGTGTGTTGCCCATTTCTCCAAAGTACGCGGGCATCGCATGGCGAAAGCCGCACTGGAAAATGCGCTTTGGGAAGCAGAATCAGTGCTGAAAAAGGAGCCCCTTTGGAAGTTATTAGGGGGGACGCGCCGGGAGATCAACTGCGGTGTTTCGATCGGCATTCAAGACACGCACGAGCAGCTGTTGGAGAAGATCGGGACGGAATTGGCGGCTGGGTACCAGCGCATCAAGATCAAAGTGAAGCCCGGGTGGGATATCAACGTACTCGAGAAGATCCGGTCACGCTGGCCCGACATCACGCTGAGCGTCGATGCGAATTCAGCCTATACTCTGGACCAAACTGAGCATCTGCGTAAGTTCGATCAATTTAATCTGCTCATGATCGAGCAGCCCCTTTGGAATGATGACCTCTATTATCACGCTCGCATGCAGAAGGAGTTGCGTACTCCGATCTGCCTGGATGAATCAATTCGGAACGCGAGAGATGCTGCTGCCGCGTTAGAGAGCGGAGCGTGTCGAATCATCAACATCAAAGTTGGCAGGGTCGGAGGATTTACCGAAGCAAAAAAAGTTCATGACGTTGCGGAGAAGCACAAGGTTCCGGTCTGGTGCGGCGGCATGTTGGAATCAGGGATCGGCCGTGCGCAGAACATAGCTTTATCAACGCTGCAGAACTTCAAGCTACCCGGAGACGTATCGGCTTCGAAGCGTTACTGGAAGGAAGATGTCATCGAGCCTGAAGTCGAAGTGACTTCGCAGGGCAAGATTTCAGTGAAAGATGCTGCGGGAAGCGGTTATCAGGTACGAGAAGACTTAATTCGTAAACTGACAGTCAAAGAAGAAACATTTCGCCAGAATGGGAAAGTGGCTGGCTAGTAGCCGGTCTTTGCTGGAAGATTTTCAGCCAGAGCTGAATTCTCTTTTTTCAACATCTCGATTCCTTGTGCAAAGGTCAGGTCTGGGGACACTGGGCGAAAATCGTGGAATGACTCTTCCGACTTGTAGTTCAGGCTTTTGAAGACAAGCAATTTCCCAGTGAACCGCAGGCTCATCGAACTTGGCACCCAGACCCCTGGAGAGTATTCCGCCTGCTCAGCGCGCAGTTGCCCTCCTTTATCAAGATGACCCAGAATCCCCCAACCAAATGCGACATCGCGGAACAGCGTGCCATCGATCCGAGCAAATCGCGCGCTCTTCGAGTCGACTAGAACGGTGCCCTGCATGCCTGTGAGCACCTGCTCAACTCGTGTGGGCGGTTCATACTTCGGGTTGGGGCGGAATTTCACGCGAAGTAATTCCATTCCCGGGCGTCCGACCGATGCTGTGCCTGTTTCAGTTCCGTCATATTCGAACAGGAAGGCTTGAGGCATAGCGCGAATGATCCGCTGAATGCGGTCCGCATTCTCGCTCTCCTGCTTTTGCTTATGACGTAATTCTTCCGGATCCGACAACATACGATTCAGCCGGTCGTTTTCAGCTTTTCGTAATTCCGGTGTAAGCGGCTGACTATTCCAGGCGGTCACCATACCTGCCATGGCTTCTTTTGTGTCGATGTACAGTTTTTCCTGATCAAGGTTGCTGGTGACGCGATGCGAGCGAAACATGAATCGGTGGGTCTTTTTGTTCGCCGCCGCAAGCTCATTGTCGACGACCCGCCGAACCAGTACGTTGACCGGGAGATCAGGCTGCTGAGCAAAGACCGGCAAGGAAATCGCGGAGATCGCAACAGCCATGATGGCTCGCCAACCGAACAAGTCCTTACCTGCCTTCTCGGAGTGTACCAAGTTAGAAGGGTGTGACTGTTTTGCCGTTGTATACCCGGGCGCCGGTACATGGCCTTTGGCTATGGGAATCCGCAGCTTCCTGATTTAAAATCACTTTTCCGTCAATTAGCACGCAGAATCGGTGAGCCATAGCAGGAGGCCTGTTCCATGGAAGCTCCGAAAGCGGGGGACTTCGCCCTTATCGGAAAAACGGTCGTTGTAAAAGGCGAACTCTCGGGCAACGAAGACCTCTACATCGAAGGTACGGTGGAAGGCAAAATCGAGCTGCCCGGAAACCAGGTGACGATTGGGCCGAATGGACAAGTTAAGGCCAGTGTGAAGGCCAAAGGTGTCACGGTCTCGGGCAAGCTCGAAGGAAACGTGAATGCCAGTGATCGACTGGAACTGCGCAAGACGGCGATTGTACTGGGCGATGTTGCAACGCAGCGCGTTGCGATCGAAGAAGGCGCATACATTAAGGGAAAGGTGGATATCGAGAAAGACGCGTCAGCCGGTTCGAAGAGTTAATTCCGGTCGTAACGGACGGGGCTGCGCTAAATAGATGCGGGTTAATTCGTACCGCTTCTAGTCATTTCGGACTGGCATGAAACTGTTTGGTGGCACTTCGGGTCAATCAGCAAAAACAGCGGCGGCACCGCAAAAGCTCAGCCGCCGATCCAGCGGACTTGGCGAACTGGCGCGGCAACTTGAGGGCGAGGAGCCCCTTACGGTGTTGGACCTGGGAGCGACATCTGCGAATAACATCCGCTTCTTCACCGGCAAGGGACATCGAATTTACAGTGAGGATCTCCTAACCGCATCTGTCGATCCCTCGTTGCGTGTCAAAAACGAAGAAGGAAAGTCGGTAATCGATACCAAACGATTTCTGGAAGAGAATCTCGCCTATCAATCTGCGCATTTCGATATCGTCTTTTGCTGGAACTTACCGGACTATCTGGAAGAAGAACTCGTCAAGCCTGTCGTAGACCGGCTCTGGTCAGTTCTGAAACCTGGCGGAATGCTCTTGGCGTTCTTCCATACGCGGGATGCAGGTCCGGACGCGCCGTGTTACCGCTTCCATGTCACAGGCAAAGATGTGCTGGAGATGCAGGAAATCCGCTTGCCCAGTCCAAATCGCGGACATTCCAGTTCAGGATTCCGTCTACAACGAGTTTTTAACAACCGCCACATCGAAAATCTGTTTCGGGATTTCGCGTCGATCAAGTTTTTTCTGGCGCGCGATAACGTTCGCGAAGTGCTGGTTGTTCGCTGATCCTGAGACTTCCCGCGCCTGTTAACCTGCACGCCTTGTTCGAGTCACAATGAATTGTTGCAGTTTGGGGCTGCTTTTCAGCAGCGCAAGAGCAGGCTTACGAATCGCCGTCGGAAGCTTCAGCAGTGTCCGCAGCGTGGAGGAAGCGCGATAAATCGGCGCTAGCTCTGTCTCGTAGCGCTTGGCGTAAAGCTGCTGAGCCGCGATTCCGTAATCCGTGTCGGTCAAACAGGTCGCTGCCAGTGCTCCGCTGCGTAAAGCGAGCGAAATTCCGTCTCCCACAAATGGGTCGACAAATCCCGCCGCGTCTCCAACAGCCATGAGCCCGTCTCGAATCGGACGCGGATCACGGAAAATCAGGGGAGAGGTGGTGACCTCATCCATCAGAGAAGTCCATCCACGACTTCTACTGTGAAGAGAGGAGTGGAGAGGGAAGATATCAGAAAGACTAATTGCGATATCCGCTCGTACCATTGCGCAGGCGTTAACTCTGGAATCATTGCTGCCGTGGAGAGCGACTGGTTGTACTCCACAGTAGCCGCCGTCGAAGAAATAAAGATCTACACTCCGGGAAGGTTCGGCTTCCGTGAAATGGCCTTTGATGCCGACGAATCTCGCTTCATCTCCCAGTGGGATGCGATTGATATTTGACCACCGTCCGGATGCATCGATCACAGCACGCGCGTGGAACTCGCCGTCCGTTGATGAAATTGTGAAACCGGCTCCTTTGGAGGGATCGATCTGCTTAACTGTGACCCGATCGCGCAATTCAACGCCTTTGTGGCCGGCGGAGTTCCAAAGTGCGCGGTCTAGATCAAAACGGGCAATACTCGCAGCAGCAGGCTGAATTCGGCTCTTGATTAGCTGTCCATCAAGGAAGACTCGGGCAAGCGGGATCGCAATAGACGAATGTACGAGCGCTTCAGAATCAGACCCGAGGAGACCGCTTAGTAGATCCAGAGATTCAGCGGAAACGAATTCGCCGCACACACGATGTCGCGGAAATGAGCCGCGCTCCAGCAAAAGAACTTTTGCGCCAAGCTGGGCAGAAGTGATGGCAGCGGAAGTTCCTCCGGGGCCTGCACCGACGACAATGAGGTCGTAATCAGTCACGCTCGCTTCCACGCAATTACACCCATGCGAAACAAGTAGTGCCGGCTTATCTCAATCTCTGGTGCACCGCTATTTGTGAACATGGCCCGCATTTCTTCGATGGTGTACGCCTGTTTTACAGATGCAACTGCATCGTGACGGGTTATACGACTTCGATAGAGCGGCATTCCAGCATAGATCAAGGCCAGGTGCATCGGGTGCCGGATGAGATCATTGATGAGAACGGCGACTTTTGCTACTCGGAGGGCCTCACAGACAAAGAGAAAGAATTCCTGGGGGGGAAGGTGATGCGCAAAAAGGGCAGAGGCTACCACGTCGAATGCATCGTCGTGGAAGGGAAGTGCAAGGGCATCCGCAACGACGCGTGGAACCCCCGAGGGAAGGTGTGAGGCGGAGCGATCGAGCGCAGTAACAGAAATCTGGATGCCGTTGTTTAGGAATGAGTGCTGGTTCTGCAGCGCAACGTCGGCAGATCCTGCAGCGACCTCAAGCATGGATAGACGCTTCGAATTGTGTTTGTCGATTACTCGCCGAAGCAGGCTGCAAGTCGTACTCACACCGCCAAACCAGCGATTGACGAATCGCAAGTCGGCGAGGGATTCCGCGACTTCCTGGGGCGAACCTGCATCGTCGTCCAGCAACTCGCGACTGGGTTTACGCTTCATTCTGCGGTGGTATGGACGTCAGACTTCGGCCAACTCTTCTTCCAGTAACTGCTTGTTATAGAGGTCCGTGTAATAACCGTTCAGGGCGATTAGCTCTTCGTGTGTGCCGAGTTCCACGATGCGTCCCGCATGCAGCACGGCAATAAGGTCTGCGTTTCGGACGGTCGACACGCGGTGCGAAATGAAGATCGTAGTGCGACCTTTCATGATCTCCCGCAGATGATTGAGGATCTTGTCTTCCGTCTGAGTGTCCACGCTGGACAGGGCGTCATCGAGAATGAGAATGCTGGGATTGCGAAGGATGGCCCGGGCAATTGCCGTGCGTTGCTTTTGTCCCCCTGACAAGGTGATACCGCGTTCGCCAACCACCGTTCGATATGAATCAGGAAATGACTCTATATCGTTTGCAATATCTGCGGCTTCCGCGGCTTTGCGGATTTCGGCGTCGGTGGCGTCCTCTCGTCCGAAGGCGATGTTTTCGCGGATGGAATCGCTGAAGAGAAAAGTTTCTTGCGGAACGAAACCGATGTTCCGCCGGAGCGGTTCCAGCGCATAGTCGCGGATCTGCCGGCCATCAATCAGAACTGCGCCCTGAGCAGCGTCCTGGATGCGGGGAATCAGATTAACGAGAGTCGTTTTGCCGGATCCGGTCGGGCCAACAATGGCAAGACTGGTGCCTTCAGGGATACGAAGATTGATGTCCTGGAGAATTGGCTTTCCCTCATAGGAAAAGTTGAGGTTGCAGAACTCAATTTCACCTTTGATTTTCGTATAGAGCGGTATGCCATTGCTCGTGCGAACTGCATGGCTGTCATCAATGGCTGGCTTCTCATTGAGGATTTCCGCGATTCGTCCGGCAGAGGCTGTACCGCGCTGGAAAATGTTGATGACCCATCCCAGAGCAATGACAGGCCATGTCAACTGGACCATGTAGGTGGTGAAAGCGACGAAGTCGCCGATACTGATGTGATCTAACAGTACTTCTCGGCCACCGAGCCAAAGCACGATCACAATCGCAATTCCAAGCATCAATTGCAAAGTTGGCCACAGCATGCCCATCAGGCGCACAAGTTTCAAACTGCGGTCGATGTATTCCTGATTGGCAGTTTCGAATTGCGCTATCTCGGCTTCTTCCTGCACATAAGCGCGGATTAGCCGTGCCCCCGAAAAGTTCTCCTGCGCGCGAGCCGAAATATCAGAGAACATGGCCTGAATGCGTTCGAAACGCTCATGGATCCTGCGACCGAAGTATTGAATGGTGATACTGACCGCTGGAAGGGGCAAAAATGCGTACATGGTCAGTTTCGGACTGATAGCCAGCATGAACGCCAAGGCACCCGCAGTGAACACGATCGTATTCGCCGAGTACATGATGGCAGGGCCAAGCAGTTGCCGTACCGCGTTCAGGTCATTGGTAGCCCGCGCCATGATGTCGCCAGTCCGTGTGCGCTGGTAGTAAGAGTGCGAGAGGCTCTCGAGATGTTCAAAGAAGTCGTTGCGGAGATCCAGTTCAATGTCGCGGGAAATGCCGATCACGACCCAGCGAGTCAGGAACTGGAAGATGCCCTTGGCACATGCGACAGCCAAGATCAGTAAGGCGTAGAGCTTCAGCTTTTCTAGCGTTACGCCCTGGTTCAGGCTATCAACCGCGCGCCGGATCACCTGAGGGAAAAGGATCCAGATACCATTGTTGAAGAGCACACAAACGGCGCCCAAAAGGAGTCCGGTGCGATACTTTCGCAGGTAGGGAAACAGCGGGCGCAAGCTCTTGGGCAGCATCGACATTCAGTAGATGCGATTTTAGCAGCGCCAGGTTCAAGGTTAGGTCACGATTTAGAGACCGAAACCCGTAAAAGTGGGAGATCGATGAACTTCCGATGCGGATAACTTTGAATTAAGCGAGGACGTGCTCGTGTCCTCGTCATCCTCCTTGCGATTGCGAAACGCAAGCACACACGCGCTGATCACGGCCGCGGACCAGCCGAGCAGCATGATCCACGTCATGACCATGAGCACTGTGTAGGCAAGCTCACTCGAGAGATTCGTGATTACCGTGGCAAGCTTCATTGCACACACTCCAAGGATGTCTTGCCCGTTGCCACTTTGTAGCGGTGAAGAATTTCACGTAGCGCCTGCATCTGGTCGCCCATTGTTAGTCGTGGATTGTCGAGAACTGCTTCGAATTGCATCATCCAGCACTGAACTGCTGAGTCAATGCCCGAAGCCAGCTCGGAAGCTACCGCATCGATGAAGTCTCGTTGTCTTGCCAGCGTCGCCATGAGAGTTCCTCCTTCCGGCAGCGTCTATTAATCGATGCTAGGGCGGGGTTCGCCCGCCCCAGAATTGCTTATTCAGTTGGCGGTTCCGGTGCGTTGTCCTGCATGTGTTTGTGAAAATGATCCGCATGGCGTTCTTCAAACTTCGCAAGCTTGGTTCGCTGTTCAGGCGTAAGAACCTGATACATCTCGTTCTTGATGCGAGCCTTCTGCACGATCAGGTCTGTCATTAGTTGGGTGTTCTGCGAAGCCAACGCGCGCACTTTGGCTTCGTCAAACGTCGAAGCTTCCTCTAACTGACGCAGCTGTTGATGGGCTTGCCGCATCTGCTCCATGAGAGGTTTCATCGTGGTTTTCTCTTTCGCCATGATGTCCTTGACCTGTGCACGTTGAGCATCGGTGAGATCCAGGTAATCGGCCATCATGCCGACCATCGGACCACCAAACCCGAACTCGTGCATTCGGTGGACGCGCTTCACCGTTTGTGACACAGCGACCGCGCCAGCGAGAACCAGAACGACCGCCAGCACGATGATGATTGTTTTACTTCTAGCCTTCATTGCTCCTCCACGCCCCGACCGAGTTGAGTGGGGCAACAACTTCTGTTTGATAAGAACACCGGATCGGGGAAAAAGGCGGTAAAGAGTCGGTCAAACAGAGTAAAGTTTTGTAAGCGTCAGAGACGATGGCATTTGACATTTCTTTACCGCCTGGCGTCTGGGCAGTGTTGTAAAAATTACTAAGTGTCTCAATGGATCGCATTCTTGTAATTGACGACGATGTCGAGCTTTGCAGCCTGGTTGGGGAATACCTGCGCTCAGAAGGCTTTGAAGTCGACTGCGTACACCACGGAGAAGCGGGTCTAGAGAGAGTGCTCGCGGGCGACCACGTGCTCGTCGTGCTCGATGTTATGCTCCCCGGTTTGAATGGTTTTGACGTGCTACGGAGGATTCGGGACAACTCAAATATCCCAGTGCTGCTGCTTACGGCGAGGGGGGAGGATGTGGACCGAATCGTGGGCCTGGAGATTGGTGCTGACGATTACTTGCCCAAACCCTTTAACCCTAGAGAACTGGTAGCAAGGATTCGAGCAGTACTGCGACGTAGTCAGCCGGACGAGGATGCCCTGGCCAGTGTTATCCGTGTCGGGGATATCGAACTCGACCCCGCGACGCGTACAGTGCATCGGGCTGGCAAGCCGGTGGATCTCACTTCAGTCGAGTTCAGTCTGTTGGAAGTACTTTTGCGAGAAGCTGGAAAGGTCGTGTCTCGGGAGCACCTTGTTAACGTTGTTCTCAGCCGGAAATTTTCTCCCTTCGACAGAAGTATTGATATGCACGTTTCGAAGGTGCGCAAGAAATTGGGCGAGGCTGAAGATGGCAGCGGCCCCATCAAAACGGTGCGCAGCGTGGGATACTTGTTCGCTAAGCCTCGCTCGGAAGCAGTGCAGGGAAAATCGTGAAAAGCCTCTTCCTCAAGATCTTTCTCTCGTTCTGGCTGGCGCAGGCACTCTTTTTGGTGCTAGCGATTCTCACCACAATCGCATTGCGTCCTGCGCGCGACTCCAGCTCGGGTGATTCCTCGCGAAAGCGCCTGGCGGAGGAAGCGGCGCTGGCCTACAGCCAGGGTGGCGAGCGAGGGGTGCGCGACTTCATCGAGAACATCGAGAACACGCAGCATATTCGGCTGTTTTTATTCAACGCGCAAGGGCTCGAAGTGTCTGGGCGCGTGCCGCCACTCTGGGCGACTGAGATGGTCCGTTCCTCGCGGGTTCCGTACCACAGCTGGGTGGACAAAGTACTTCCACAACGTTTCTTTTTCGAGCGGACGACGACGCCATCCGGTGAACGGTACCTACTACTCACGGAGTTTCCTCCGGGTCCGCGCGTCTTCTTCGGACCGCATGGGTTTCCCGGGTTAGGTTTGACGATTGCCGTGCTCTCCTCCGGGATAGTTTGCTACTTCCTGTCTTCGTACCTGGTCTCGCCTGTCGTGAAGCTGCGCACGGCAACCCAGAAATTGGCGGCCGGTGATCTGAGCGCCCGCGCCGGCGTCGTGGCGCGGGGCCGGAGAGACGAGATCTCAGGCTTGGTGCGCGATTTCAATACCATGGCTGAACGGCTAGAGAACCTGGTTAACGCTCAGTCGCGGCTGTTGAAAGACATCTCCCATGAATTGCGCTCTCCGCTCGCACGCTTAAACGTAGCCCTGGCTTTGGCCCGACAGAAAACTGGGCCGGCTGGCGAGCCGTCTCTACAAAGAATCGAGCTTGAGGCGGAACGTCTCAATGAACTCATTGGTCGGCTGCTGACGGTCGCGAGGATGGAAGGTGGCGAAGAATCCATCCGCATGGAAATCGTCAATCTCGAAGATCTGGTGCGCGAAGTTGCGCGCGATGCAGACTTCGAAGCGCAAGGACGAAAATGCCGCGTGAAATGCGTAGTGGATCTGAATGTGTTGGTTTCGGGAAACCCGGAATTGCTGCGGAGCGCGATCGAAAACGTAATTCGCAATGCGACTCGTTACACACGTGAAGGAACCGATGTGGACGTGAGCCTTTCTCGTATCGAAGAAGGAGCACGACCAGAGGCACTGATTAGTGTTCTCGACTCAGGCCCTGGCGTGCCCGAGGACAAACTGAGCGACTTATTCCGTCCGTTTTATCGTCTTGACGATGCACGCAATCGTCAGACGGGTGGTGTGGGACTAGGCCTGGCTATCACTGAACGTGCCGTGCGCCTGCATGGCGGTACTGTGCAAGCCACGAACCGTGCGGAAGGCGGACTATCCGTGGAGATTCGGTTGCCGCTCGCAGTGGCGGCCACCGAGGTGGTTGAATCAGGAACCCCGACGACTTCGACTCAAAATGTCTCCTGATTCGCAGAATTTCTTAACCATGGAAGGCAACTCCCTTCGAGCTATCTGATTCGTACTAAGGCGGTTGCAGTTTGCTCTTCCCGCGCATTCCTGATAAACCAATGTATTCACCTGATCGCATCCGTCCCGGCCAGGCCACGCCATTGCCGGACGTTCGACTCCTCTGGAGGAGCTGATACCGGAATGTTGAAGAAATTGTCGGCCATTTTGATGGCGTTGTGCGCTCTTGCTCTTATCCTGACATTCGCGAATTGTGGTACGTCATCCTCAAGGCCGGCCGGCCTGATCCTGGTAACGAGCCAAGGCGACAAAACACTGCTTGCCTACCAGGCGGACCTTACCAGCGGGAAATTAACACAGATCAGTACCAGCGTTTCGACTACTGACCAGCCAACGGCGGTCGTATTCGATCCAGGTGGGTCGATTGCCTACGTCGCAACCAATCCCGCGAGTGGCAACGGCAAGGTTACGGCATTTCCAGTTGCATCGGACGGAAAACTTGGGGCTGCCGGCTCAAGTGCAGATGCTGGGCTGTTACCGATAGCAATGAAGCTTGATGGTGCGGGCCACCTGTTTGTCGCAAACCAGGGAAGCGATAGTGTTTCAGTATTTTCAGTGAGTGGTGGAAACATCACGAAGGTTGCGTGTACCGGCTTGTTTTGCGTGGGCGACGACTTTGCAACCGGATCCGCACCTAGTTCTGTAAAGGTTGAACCTTCAGGCAAGTTTCTGTATGTGACCAACCAGGGCGACAATACGCTGTCTGCATATTCGATAGATGGTTCGGGTTCGTTAAGCGAATTGTTTCTTTTAGGGTCTCCATACCCGACGGCTACCGCACCCTCCTCCTCTGCGTTTGCTTCGACATCAACCGGCAGCTATCTTTACGTGACGAATTCGGGCTCGAATAACATCTCGGCGTATATTGTCTGCCTGAGCACAGTAGCGCCGTGCACAGCCGCCGACGGCAGCCTTCTTCTGATTTCAACAGTCTTTGGCGCTGGCCTAAGCCCGGTAGGAATCGTGGTGGATAACACGAACACGTTTGTGTACGCGTTGGACCAAGGTTCCAACCAGCTATCGGAATATCGTTTGAACGCAGCCAATGGCGGACTTACAGCCTTGAACCCCGCAGTGCTGTCAACGGGCATACACCCGGTGTCCCTCGCTATTCATCCTGATGGCAAGTTTCTTTATGTCATCAACTCAGCCAGCAACACAATTTCCGGTTATTCGCTCGAACCGCAAAGCGGTAAGTTGACGCCCATCACTCCTTTGGCGACATCTGCTCAGCCTTATGGATTAGCGGTGAAGTAGATTTTTGAGCAGATGGCTCAAGTCTGCACTTTCAAAGTCATGTAGCCGCCGAGCAATCCGAACAAGATGTCGGGTGCCCACGCTGCCACTGCAGGGGGCAGTTGTCCGAGATTCCCAACTGCTTCGAATAATCCAGAAACCATGAGATAGACCACTGCGATCCCGACGGCTGTTGCTACCCCGGCGATCGCACCTCTGCGACCTGACGACAATGCGAAGGGTACGGCCAGCACGGCCATGACAAGCGTGATCACGGGAAAAGCGAGTTTCTTCTGCAACTGAACTTTAAGCCGCACGACGTCAAAGCCACTCTGTTGAAGGTCGTGGATGTAGCGGCGCAGTTCCTCGTAGTTCATTTCTGAGAACTGCTTCACTTCCTTCTTGAAATAAGTAGGTTGTTCGTTAAGTTGCGGAAAAGTAGAAACGTCAAATTGCCGGAAGCTGCCGATTGCCGAACCCTGCAAGTCGCGCTCCCAACCCTCTTCGAAGATCCACCGGCCGATACGGTCTTCCCAGTGCGCGTGATTTGCGTAAACACGCTTGGTGATCTGGAAGGTTCCGGGGTCGAATTGGAAAACCGAGATGTTGCCGAAGGCGTCCCGATCAGAATCGAAGAACTGGTAGTAGTAAATATCGGAGTGTTGTCCGAAAATCCATTTTCTGTCCGGCCGCAGGTAGGTTTGCGGAGGCTTGCCCTTGATCAAATTGCGCAGAGCATCTTGGCGCTTGTTGGCGTGCGGTAGGTAGAACTGATCAAAAAGAAACAGGCCAGAAGCCACGATTGCGGAAGACACAAGAACGGGAATGATCACGCGATAAATGCTGGTTCCCGTTGCTTTCATCGCTGTAATTTCATTCGATCGTTGCATGAGGCCAAATGTGACAAGTACGGCCAGCAGCATTCCAATGTGCGTGATCTGGTAAAGGAAATAAGGGGAGACGTTCAACAAATACTCGCCAACGATCAGGGGAGAAATCTGGTTGCGCAGGATGTCTCCGAGCAACTCGAATAAAGTAAACACGAGCAAGAGAATCAGAAATGAAGAGAGAATCAGAGCAAAGTAAACAGAAAATTCTCCCAGTACATAATCATCGAGCAGGGTGGGGAACTGTGCTCGGAACAGTCGAAATCTTCCCGCGGCTCGATCAAATGCACTCTCTCCAGTTGCGACAGGTCCTTCCGCCGTCGGTTGCCTGTTGAATTTGAGACGAGCGAAAAGGGCCTTGAATGATGCGATTTCAAATGGCCTTCGTTCCGCCTGCCATAAAAGAAATGCCCCACCAATAAAGAACAAAACATCAGCAAGCCACACTCCAACTCCGGGCGAAACTTTTCCCTGACGCGCGAGGGAGACGCCCACGAGTGAGGCCGAGTAGTAGGCAAATACCAGCGCGATCGTCAGAACGAACCCAGTCGATTTGCCGCCCTTTTTGGAAGAAAGGCCAAGTGGAATTCCGACAAGCGCAAGCACAACGCATGCAGTCGGGAGTGCCAGACGCCGATGGAACTCGATCAGATACCATCGCGCGAGAAATGGTTTCGCGGTCCTCGATTGAGAGAGCAGTTGCCATGTTCCCATCTCGCCGATGGCGGGAGGCTCGTGTTCCTTATTGGGGTCGGCCGAGGGCACCTGGATGGGAATATCTGTCTGCTCGAAGGTCGAGATCTGGTAGTGGTCCGGATTCTTGGGATCGGTTTCGTGCGTCGCTCCATTTTTGAGGTGCAAATGGAGTTGGTCAGGGCCTTCACTTACGAGGATGCCTTGTTCCGCGAGCGTAATCCGAGGCGAAACTCCGCTCGTGACATCAGCCAAGAACACGCCTTTCCAGATGGCCGCTCCGGAGGCAGTTTTCACATCCTGGACATATAGAACTGCTTTGGGAAAACCTTCATAAAACACGCGCGGCTGGACTTCAAAAGACGCCTGAGAGGTTTTCAGTTGATCCTGGAGGTTTCCGAGCGCGGCTTGCGATTTCGGCGCAACGTAGACGCTATCGAAAACAGCCAGAACCCACGCACCGAAAGCAAAAATCGCGATGATGCGCAAAAACGTCCAAACGCCCATTCCGGTAGCGCGCATCGCTGTGATTTCACTATCAGCGGCCAATCTGCTCAGGCCGATCAGGATTCCGACGAGCACGCCCATGGGGATTGTGTAAGTCAGAGCAACCGGAACCGTGAAAAAGAAAATTTCTGCCACGCTCGGCAGCGGGGCACTGTTTCGCACTACTAACTCGAGGATTCGCCCAAGATCGCGGGTAAACAGGATAAACGTGAACACCGCGACACCAATTGCCGCATGCGAGAAGACTTCGCGCAGGATGTAGCGGGTCAGGATGCGCATTGCGCGTTCTTAAGCGAGTCTAGCATGCGAACAATTGTTTGATAGCGTGCCGGGCGGGCGATTTGCGCAGCTTAATCTCTGCATAGCACAATGACTGCAGCCATAGTCCAATCTTCCATGGAAGGTGACATGCTTTCACGACGCACGCTGTCCTGTTTTGCTTTTTCCATAGTTCTCTGCGGCAACTTACTGGCAAGCAACGTAGATGATCTGAAACCAGACGCAGATGCCTTAGCGGCATCCGTGTACACGGGCCCGTCTATGTCTACTCTTCGTGAATTGACCGATGGCGTTGGTGGCCGGTTGACCGGCGGCCCGGTCTACGCCAAGGCTGCTGACTGGGCGATGGAAAAGCTCCGTACTTATGGGTTGACGAACGTGCATGTCGAACCTTTTACGATGCCCAACGGTTGGCTTCGTGGATCGGCCAGTGGTCAGATCACTGCACCCATCTCGCGGCCACTGCACTTGGAATCACTGGGCTGGTCTCCATCGACATCATCGAAGGGAGTAGAAAGCCAGATCGTCATCGTTTCGAGTCTTGATACGGACGAACTGCGAAGCCATGCGACTCAGTTCAAGGGCAAAATCGTTTTTCTCGATACGCACAAGATTTTTGCAAATGGCTTTCTCAAGGTGCTGCCGCTCATAAAGCCAGCATGGAAAATCTGGGTGGATGCCGGGGCGGTTGGCCTGTTGTATCCGGACCGCGAAAGCAACAACGTACTGAATGCGCACGGGTTTAATTGGGGCGGAGCGTTGATGCCATTGCCGGGTGCGCAAATTGGCATGGAGGATGCAGAGTTACTGCAGCGCTTGTCTGAGAAGGGACCCGTGACGGTGCAGTTCGCGCTAAACAACACAACTTCTGGCCCAGTTCAAGTAAGCAATGTGATCGGAGAATTGCGAGGTAGCGATAATTCCAAAGAGTGGATTCTAGTCGGCGCTCACTTGGATTCTTGGGATTTTGGGACTGGCGCGCAGGACAATGGTTCGGGAACCGCAAGTGTGCTGGAAGCGGCACGCGTCCTTTCAAAATTGGGGAAAGCGCCTCGTCGAACAATTCGATTTGCACTGTGGGGCGGAGAGGAGCAGGGACTGGTGGGTTCCTACGCTTATGCCAAGGCTCACGCGGACGACCTCGCAAACTGCGTAGCTGTCCTGAATACAGACAATGGCGCGGGCTCGCCAAAAGGTTGGAAGGTCGAGGGGCGGAAAGATCTCGAAGATGCACTCCAGCCGATCAGTGACACTCTGTTGAAAAACCTGAACGGAGATTCAATATCTCAGGAAACAACTTTTGACACCGATCATGGACCCTTCATGCTTTACGGCGTGCCCGCTCTTGATTTGTGGGTGGATTTGAAACCCTACATGCTGGTTCATCACAAATCGAGTGACACATTGGACAAGGTGGATCCCATTGCATTCAAAGCAGGGACTGCGATCCTTGCAGTGACGTCGTTTGCAATTGCTCAAGATGCTAAGCCAATTGCGCCACACATCGATCATGCGGCCGTGGCTGAAATCATCAAGAAGGCCGAGTTGGAGGGGATGTTAAAAGCGCTGTATCAGTGGCAGCCGTAGCCGAGACTATTTAGCTTGCGCAAAGATTTCAAGCTCTTAGGAGCAGAATGCTCTGTGAATTTTCAGGAAAAGTCGCTAACTGCTTCATGCGGCTATGACTGAGCACTGGAGAGCTATTTGCTCGGATTTTTGAACAGTTCGCTTTGCCCAGAAAGCGAAATTTTAAAAAAACCAAGGGTCACTATGATGCGTCGATTAGCGGGAGCCCCTCGCCCTCACCTACTTTGTGTCGACGATGACCCGGGAACTCGTAAATTTTATGGGCGGGTTTTCGAAGCCCACGGTTTTGAAGTATTGCTGGCGGAAAATGGCGCGGATGCGCTCCGCACGCTACGTCTCAGTCGTGTGGATGCAGTGGTATCCGATTACGACATGCCTGAGATAAACGGTGCTGAGCTAGCCAGCGCACTTCGGGCTGCTCAACGACGCATACCTTTCATCTTGATCTCGGGCTGTTCGGAGCTGGTTCAGAATCCGCCTGCGGGGGTTCACTTGGCCGTTACGAAAGGGGCACCGCTCGCGAAACTCATTGAAGCGATCGAGGAATTGTTGAGAGCAACTCCACGGCGTACATCGCGGCTGGCCAAGCTTCGTCCTTTGCTGCCACTAGGTGAGGTGTTGGTCAGCATTGCCTTGGCCGCCTTCGTCGCACCCCGTTTCCTGAAATAGTGTGCGAGGTCTGCGAAGCTTAACTCCGCTTGAGGAATAATGCGCCCAAGGGCGGCAGCGTCAATGTGACAGAATAAGGTCGACCATGGACTGATTCGTTTTGCGAGTGGACACCGCCAAGATTGCCGACGCCGCTTCCGCCGTACTCTTTCGCATCGCTATTCAGAACTTCTCGCCAGAAGCCTGCGGCTGGCACACCAAGCTTGTACGCTTCCCGCGGAACGGGAGTGAAGTTGCAAGCGACGACAACTGAGTCCTCTGGCTTTCGTCCTTTGCGCAATAACGAGACGATGCTGGCCGGTGCATCATTGCAATCGATCCACTCAAAGCCCGCCGGGTCAAGATCGAACACATGAAGTGCAGGTTCAGAGTGGTACTGATGATTAAGTTGTGACACCCAGTCCCTTAGTCCGCGATGGAGCGGCTGTTTCAAGAGATGCCAGTCCAAGCTGTGATCGTGAGACCACTCCCGCCATTGGCCAAATTCACCGCCCATAAAGAGTAGCTTCTTCGCAGGTTGGGCGAACATATAGGCGAACAGCAGTCTGAGATTGGCGAATTTCTGCCATTCATCCCCAGGCATTTTGTTGATCAACGACCCTTTTCCGTGCACGACCTCATCGTGCGATAGCGGAAGAACGAAATTCTCGGTAAACGAATAGAGCATGCGAAACGTGAGAAGGTTGTGGTGATACTTGCGGTGGATGGGATCGTGCGAGAAGTATTCGAGCGTGTCATGCATCCATCCCATATCCCATTTGAGCCCGAAGCCGAGTCCGCCTAAATATGTGGGTTTCGAGACCATGGGCCAAGCTGTTGACTCTTCCGCAATCGTCTGAATGTCCGGATGCTCTTTGTAAGCTTCGGAATTGAAGCGTCTCAAGAAGTCGATCGCCTCTAAGTTTTCGCGGCCGCCATAGCTATTCGGGATCCACTCGCCCTCCTTACGGGAGTAGTCCAGGTACAGCATGGAGGCCACCGCATCGACCCTGAGTCCATCGGCGTGATATTTGTCGAGCCAGAACAAGCCGCTGGACATCAAAAAACTGCGCACCTCGTTTCGGCCGTAGTTAAAGATGTAAGTCTTCCAATCCGGATGGAATCCTTGCCTTGCGTCCGCGTGCTCGAACAGGTGCGTTCCGTCGAAATAAGCTAATCCATGAGCATCGGAAGGGAAGTGGGACGGAACCCAATCGAGAATGACACCGATTTCGTTTTGATGCAGGTGGTCGATGAGAAACATGAAATCCTGAGGTGTTCCATATCGCGACGTTGGTGCGAAGTAGCCCGCCGTCTGGTATCCCCAGGAACCATAAAAAGGGTGCTCCATGAGCGGCAGAAATTCCACGTGAGTAAATCCCATCTGTCGTACGTATTCAGCTAGCTTCGGCGCAATTTCACGATAACTGAGAGATCTGCCACCCTCCTCGGGGGACCGTGCCCAAGAACCGAAATGAACTTCATAAATCGAGATGGCAGCATGCTGAGAATTCTTTTCACGCCGATGCTGCATCCAGGATCCATCATTCCACTGGTAATCCAGATCCCAGACGATTGAAGCAGTGCGTGGTGGCTGTTCCATGAAGAGACCGACTGGATCCGCTTTTTCGGCGCGAAATCCCTGATTGTGGGAGTGGATCAGATATTTATAGAGCGCACCCTTTTCGACTCCTGGAATGAAACCTTCCCAGATTCCTGAGCTGCCACGTGGTGATAATGGATGTTCGTCCTGACTCCATCCATTAAAGCTGCCCATTACATATACAGCTCTGGCGTTCGGGGCCCACACGCTGAAGCAAGTTCCGTTGACGCCATTTACTTCTATTGTGTGAGCACCCAGCTTTTCATAAATCCGATAGTGGCTGCCTTCGTTGAATAGGTAGAGATCCTGTTCGCTCAGAAGCGAAGCGTGGTATCGGATTGAGTTTTGCGGGGTGGACGTCGTTTTCATTAGCTTTTCCGTAAAGAGCCATTAGTGTACATCGCTCTTCATTGGGCCTTCGTAGATGAGGCAACAATGACTAGCGTTGTCTCTTCAGGCCGGCAATACGTCCAGAAGTGTGAGCCTGCTATTCAAAGCCTATGCCATACTAAGAACACAAACCCAATTGTCATAAGGGCTTTTCGGAATGTCTGTGCTGCGCGTCATCATTCTTTGGCACCAACACCAACCTTTTTACAAGGATCTGGTCAGCGGAGAGTACCGTCTGCCGTGGGTGCGGCTCCATGCCTTGAAGGATTACTACGGCATGGTGAAGCTGCTGGATGAGTTTCCGACTGTGCACCAGACTTTCAACCTGGTGCCATCACTGATACGACAGATTCAGGACTACGTTGCGGGTACAGCTCGCGACCCATTCCTTGCAGTAGCCGCAAAATCGGCGCGTGACCTAACGCCGGAAGAGCGGCGATTCGCTTTGCAGTATCTGTTTCAGGCGAACCACATCCATATGATTGGACGGTATCCGCGATACCGCGAATTGCTCGAAATGCTGCATTCGTACGGTGACTCTCCGGAACGTGCTGAGCGGTACTTCCAGCCGCAGGATTACACCGACTTGCAAGTTCTCTCTCAATTAGCTTGGTTCGATGAGTTTTTCCTGGAGGAACCTGAAATCGCGGCTCTTGCCAAAAAAGGCCGAAATTTCACACTAGACGATCAACGGTTTGTAATTTCGCAGGAAAGGGAATTACTTGCTCGCGTATTGCCTGCACACGCAGAAGCTGCCAAGCGCGGTTCGGTGGAGCTCTCGACGTCGCCTTTTTATCACCCCATCCTTCCTTTGGTATGCGATACGAATGCTGGTGCACAGTCGACTCCAGGTTTGCCAATGCCACAAAACCGATTTCAACATCAAGCGGACGCCAAGGAGCAAATCCTGCGAGGGCTTGATCTGCATGAACAGGTATTCGGGATCCGCCCTGCCGGGGTTTGGCCGTCCGAGGGAAGCGTGTCGGAAGATGCAATCGCGATTGCATCCAAGCTCGGCGTGAATTGGATGGCAACGGATGAGGGCGTCCTCGGGCGAAGCCTCAACTATTTCTTCTCGCGCGATGGAGCCGGTCGTTTATCGCACGACATGGCTATGCGGTTGTATGACATCTATCGCTTTGAGAAGGGCGAGACCGCGATGCACATGGTCTTCCGGGATCACACCATCTCGGACCTGATTGGCTTCGTCTACTCTGGAATGCCGCCGCAAGATGCCGCTGCTCACCTGGTCCGCAATATCAAGGATTCTGCCCGTTCAGTGATCGAATCGGGACGGGATGCAGTCGTGCCGATCATTCTCGATGGCGAAAATGCATGGGAATACTATCCTCATTCGGGCCGAGAATTTCTCCGCCGCTTTTACGAAGCGCTCGCCAAGGACCCGGGGATTGAAGCTGTAACGATGTCGGAGGCAATCTCGCGACATCAGGCCTTCGCCCCACTTCACTCCATAACTCCAGGCTCTTGGATCAATGCTAATTTCAATGTGTGGATTGGTGCCCCGGAAGACAACCGTGCTTGGGATTACCTGTATCACGCGCGCAACTTCTACACCCAAAACGCCTCTCGCGCTAACGAAATGCAACGGAAGCTAGCGTTTGAGGAGATTCTGGTTGCGGAGGGAAGCGACTGGAACTGGTGGTACGGGCCGGAACATCATTCAGCCAACGATCGCGATTTCGACGAGCTCTACCGCAAGCATTTATCGAACGTTTACTACATTCTCGGGGGAGTTGCGCCAGATTATCTTGCCCATCCGATTGCGGGCGCGCCAGTGCGGGCGACATTCATTCCACAAACCGCCTACATTCGGCCGAGAATAACTGGAGATATGATTCGATATTTCGAGTGGCTCGGTGCTGCTCGCTACACGGCTGATCATCGCTCCAGTGCGATGCACGGAAAACAGTTCCTTCTTGATGCTGCTTACACGGGAATCGATGAGACGAATGTTTACGGGCGTCTTGATTTCAGTGGGAAAGTACCCACGATGGACTTCGATATCGTCGTCCACATCGAATCCTTTGCACCAGCGTTCGAGAATCCAAGTTGTTCCGTTCGCCAAGTCACATCTGTAATCAATGGAACGATGGTCGCCTGGAAACTGGCTGACACCCGAAGCGGAACCATGTTGGCGTCATCTAGTGAGCCGGTACCGCGCGGTCTCCGCATGGTCGTGAAGCGCAACTTTGAGTTTCAGATGCCGCTTTCATTACTGGGACATGCAGGAGTCGACGAAAACCAAACACCGTCTGGTGCAATGAGAGATGCAGTCAACCGTATTAGAGTCCGCTTCAGCTTATTTCAGAATGAACTTCCCATTGACGCTTTACCCGTAGAGGGATGGATTGATCTTCACCTGCTCAGCGAGCCTGAGCTTATGGCTCTCGCCTGAGGGTCGAAGGCGCTGTATTCACATATCTCTATACACTAAATAGAAAAGGCCGGAGAATGCCCGGCCTTCACGTTTGTGAAATCTTGCTATTGCCCGCTGGTGGTTGTCGGGTTCGTATCCAGTGGCCGGCTCAACTCCATGTACAACTCCGTTCCTGCGGGAAGGATGGCAGAGCGGTGCTGTGCTAACCATTTCGTCGTAGTTGCGCCTGCGCCAACAATTCCGCCGACCAAAACTCCCGGAGGGCCACCGATCAGGCCACCCACGAGCATGCCGCTGCCAGTTCCCCCGGCGACCCATACCTGGTCACGACGATCATGACCATTGCCTTTGAACTGGCCCTCTTCGTTGACGTCCGTTCCTTTGCCAACGTTGGTGTCCACCAGGATGGCGTTCAACATGAAGCGTTCTCCGGAAGGGAGGATGACGTTTTCGGGGAAAAGCCCGATTGTCGGTTTGCCGCGAAAACGGCGCGGTTCGTCGAGCTTGGTTACGCGGCCTTCGACAATTGCGCCAGCCGGAAGAATTGTTTTCCCATCAATCGCCACATCCTGGAGCAGCCGACCTCGGAAAGGATCGCCCACATGACTGCTGAATGTGGAGATCGTTGTGTCCAGCTTAACTTTTAAAGGTGTGCCGGTTGGCAGAGCGCCTTGCGCAAACGCAACACCGGCCATCAAGACAACGCACAACAAAACAATCAGCCTTTTCATTCCTGCCTCCTCCGTGTCTTTCGCCTCGATCTAATTCCGTTTCAGATTTCTTACTGCGCCCATGAACAGCTCCACTGGAGCCCGATCGTGTTGATTCTCTCCGCGGTAGATGTACCTGACGATCCGTTCCTGATCGATGACCAGTGTGGCCGGATGAGCGATGTTGAGCGCGTCGATTCCAAGCCCGTGGTACAGGCCGTAGGCCTTTGTCGTCGTGCGATCCTCGTCGAGCAAGAACGGGTACGAAATCGGATTTTTCTCTAGGTATTGGCTCGGCTTATGCATACCGTTTCGTTTTTCTGCGGCGATATAAGTTAATTCGGCACCAGCATTTGTAATTTCGGACTGCATGAGCTCCAACTGAGCCATTCGCTTTGCGCAATTTGGTCACCAAGTCCCGCGAAGGAACTCAATTACAAGAACTGCGCGCCGCAAAAATCCTGAGAGAGTGAACAGACTTTCACGATTCGCCGCCTCTAGCGTGAACTCGGGCGCTCGAGATCCTGTTTTCAGTGTCTCGGTGTAATCGCGCATCTGTTAACTGACTGTAAAACAGCGAAATAGAGGGAACAATAGAGCAACCATCGAGGGAACCACAGGAGATACGAGAGATAGTGTGGGAAGAAGGTCGCAGGAGTTGTGTGCTCCGTCACAAAGGATGTCAGATTTGATCCGTTATAATCGCGAGTTCATTCCATGGCGAAAACCTTTGCTGGTATTGGCTCGCTGACCGGACGCCGCTTGAGGTTCAATACAGACCTACCCGGTGTTGTTTTCGACGATGTGAAACCTCATAAGGACGGACTGATACAGATGATCGACATCATGGACGTACATGCACGGGAAGTTCTTGATTCTCGCGGAAATCCCACGGTCGAAGCTGAAGTGACTTTAGCAAGTGGCAAATCAGGAGGGGCGATCGTTCCTTCAGGGGCTTCTACGGGCGAGCACGAAGCCGTTGAGTTGCGTGACGGAGACGAGCAGCGTTTTCTCGGCAAGGGCGTGCTGAAAGCTGTAGAAAATGTGAACGGTGAGATCGCTAACGCTCTTGGCGGCATGGCCGCTGATGATCAGCGCGCGCTGGATTCCAAGCTAATCGAACTTGACGGTTCACCGAACAAAGAACGTTTGGGAGCGAATGCAATTTTGGCTGTCTCTATGGCTGCCGCTCGCGCCGCGGCGAATGAGTACGGTATGCCGCTCTACCGATACCTCGGCGGCGCTGGAGCAAATGTGCTACCTACTCCAATGATGAACATCCTCAATGGAGGTGCGCACGCCGATAACAACGTTGATTTTCAGGAATTCATGGTGATGCCAGTGGGAGCCGCGACATTTTCCGAAGCGCTACGCTGGGGGGTAGAGGTCTTTCATACTTTGAAGGCAGTCCTTAAAAAGCGCGGCTACAACACTGCTGTTGGAGACGAAGGAGGCTTTGCTCCCAGTCTGAAATCAAACGTCGAAGCGATCGAGGTCGTGCTTGAGGCAATTCAACAGGCTGGTTACAAACCCGGGGAAGACATCGCGATTGCCCTCGACCCCGCTTGCAGTGAGCTCTATAAAGATGGCAAGTACTTTTTCAAGAAATCCGACAAATCCAGCAAGTCGTCCGAAGACATGGCTCGCTTCTGGGCCAAGTGGGCGAATGATTATCCGATCGTCTCAATTGAAGATGGACTGGCAGAAGACGACTGGGAAGGATGGAAGGCTCTCACGGACCTGGTGGGCAAGAAAATCCAACTCGTGGGGGACGATCTCTTCGTGACCAACACCGAGCGCCTCCAGGAAGGCATCGACAAAGGAGTTGCAAATTCGATCCTGATCAAAGTCAACCAAATCGGTACGGTCAGTGAAACGCTCGACGCAATCGATCTCGCCAGGCGTAATGGATACACCTCGATCATTTCTCACCGCTCGGGCGAAAGTGAAGACACGTTTATCAGCGATCTTGCTGTCGCAACAGGCGCAGGGCAAATCAAGACCGGGTCGGCTTCGCGCACAGACCGCATCGCCAAGTACAACCAGCTCCTTCGAATCGAAGAGGAGCTCGGAGCGAGCGCAAGGTTCCTTGGATTGGGCGCGTTGAACTACCGAGGCTGAGTTTCATCAAGCGGCGGGTGTGGGCTGCCAGTCGGTGGAGTGATGTTCAGATTCCGTCATGTGCTCACTCTGTGCAGGGCAGTGTTTCTTTGTTATTGTCATGTTAGAGAACCCCCATGAAAAGAGTTTTTCTGTTTTTTGCTGTTCTACTGGTGTCTTCGACATTGTTCGCCCAGGCTGCTGGTGACACACCTGCCACACGGGAGGACGTTCTTAAGCTATTCGACACGATGCACATCCGCGAGCAGATGCAGTTCGTTCTCGATTCTGTAGCGAAGCAGCAGCGGACAATGGTTCGCGAGAGTATGAAGAAGCGCTTTCCCGGTATCAGCGAGTCCGAACTCAATCACATGGACGAATACACCTCCGAAATTCTCAAAGAGATGCCATTTGATGGCATGCTCGACGACATGATTCCGGTGTATCAAAAACATCTGACTAAGGCCGACATCGATGCGATGAGCGCCTTCTATGCTTCACCGACCGGACAGAAGATGCTTCGCGAAATGCCCGCAATGACTACTGAATCCATGCAAGCAGCCTCCCCTCGAATCCAGGCGATGATGGAAAAAGTGATGGATCGTGCCGAAAAAATGACCCGCGAGGAACACGAAAAGAAATCGCAGCCCGCAAAGCCAGACACGGTTAAGAATTAATTGTCTTCAGTGTGAACCGTCGAAAAACATTAGTTCCGGGGCTTACTTCATTGCCCGGATTCGACCTACTCCTGTAAATTTTTCTTTCGTCCTGAGGGGCGAAATGACAACAAGCAAACCAGGAGTTACCTTGCGTCCCAAACCGCTCGTACTCATCATCCTTGATGGATGGGGCTACAGCCCCAAGACCGAAGCCAATGCGATTGCTCTCGCCCGCAAGCCAACCTACGATCGATTGCTCCGCGAATATCCAAATACTTTGATCCATACCAGCGGAAAGTTTGTGGGACTGCCGGATGGACAAATGGGCAACAGCGAAGTTGGCCACCTCAATATTGGTGCCGGCCGAATCGTGCACATGGATATCACTCGGATCGACCTGATGATTCAGAACGGCGATTTCTTTTCTGATCCCACGCTGGTCGCCGCCATGAAACATGCTCGCAGTGGAGGTCGTCGTCTTCACTTATTCGGACTTGTTTCCGATGGCGGTGTTCATTCCCAACAAGCGCATCTTTATGCGCTACTCAAGATGGCCAAGCAGCAGGGCGTTGACCGCGTTTTTGTTCACGCTTTCATGGATGGACGGGACACGCTTCCGACGAACGGCGCCGGCTACCTGCAGGCCCTTCAACAGAAAATGCGTGAATACGGCTCTGGCAAAATCGCCGGCGTGAGCGGACGTTACTACGCGATGGATCGGGACCGCCGTTGGGAGCGCATTGCCAAGGCGTTCAATGCGATCGCCTCGGGCGATGGTGAAGCAGGGAAGTACGTTGATCCCGTTCAGGGAGTCAAGGAGTCATACAACCGGAACGTCACAGATGAGTTCGTGATTC
Organism: Terriglobales bacterium; assembly: GCA_036265385.1. Taxonomy (GTDB): domain Bacteria; phylum Acidobacteriota; class Terriglobia; order Terriglobales; family Acidobacteriaceae; genus DATAPD01. The sequence continues at coordinate 74,614 of DATAPD010000008.1, read as the reverse complement.
CATTCGTCTGCGTTGATAACAAGGGTGAGCCTTTAGCAACCGTCCGCGACGAAGACTCCTGCATTTGCTTCAACTTTCGGGCTGATCGAGTTCGTCAGATCACGCGAGCGCTCGCTCGCAACAGTGGGCTGAATCCTCAAGGTGGCCGCGACCTGCCGGGTGCTGATGATCTTGACTCCACAATTCCACGGAATCGCGTGCCGAAAAACTTACACTACGTGTGCATGACGCGGTACGACAAGAACTTTACATTGCCAACCGTGATCCAACCTGAATCGATGGCGAACATTCTCGCTAACGTCATGGGGCAGACCCACCTGCGCAACCTTCGCGTTGCTGAGACCGAGAAATACGCGCACGTGACATATTTCTTTAATGGCGGAGTGGAACAGCCATTTCCTGGCGAAGATCGCGTCCTGGTTCCGTCGCCAAAAGTTGCCACCTACGACCTGAAGCCCGAAATGTCCGCGCAGGGAATTGCAGATGCTGTCGTTAAAGCCACGAACGAAGGCACTTTCGACGTGATGATCGTCAATTTTGCCAATGCCGATATGGTGGGGCATTCTGGGAAAATTGAACCAACTGTGAAGGCCGTCGAAACCGTGGATGCATGTCTGGGAGAAATTGAGAAAGTGGTTCGTGCCAAGGGTGGCGCGATACTTATCACTGCGGATCACGGTAACGCCGAGATGATGATCGACCCGGTGACGGGCGGACCGCATACTGCGCATACCACCAATCCAGTGCCATTTATCGTCGTCGCGGAAAATGCAAAAGAAATCAGACTAAAGCCAAACGGCTCTCTACGAGACATCTCGCCCACCCTTCTGGGAATGCTGGGCCTTGCCGAACCTGAAGAGATGACCGGCCAGGATCTTAGGGTGAAGTTACAGAACAGCTAATCGCAGATCTTAGAGAGGCCACGGCGCGCGCCGTGGCCTCGATAATCTCCAGCATGGGACGGTTATCCCAACTCGAGAAAACTAGATCGGTTTGTAAGTGAGAGAGACCGTTTTGGTGGAACCCGCTGGGATGGCGATGAACCAAAGCTGCTCAACGGAACCGTCTCCCGTGAATGGGCCTGAAACAAAGCTTGCGTACGGGTTGCAGGGCGCAGGTCCGCCGAACACGTTCTGAACGTAAGCGTCATAGCTGAAGTTGAACGTGTTGCTGGTAGACGAGAAGCCTCCTCCGAAGCTCGGCTCCAAACCGATTGCGGTGTCGAGCGTATTGTCGAAGTGATCGTCGCCCGAGGTTGCGTTTGCGTCCACATCGGCATGGCGGATGATGTATACGCTTCGTGCTACTGCTGTGTTGTTCTTGAGCGCCATTGTGATCTTAGCGGCACCCGGTCCAGCTGCCGAAGCAGCAAGTTTATTGATAGTTTGAGTCAGCGTCCAAATGCCGTCGCTCGTTGAACGCTGCAGCTTTATCGACGTTGACCCCGAGCTCACAACACTCGTGGGGTTCCAATTCCCGCTTTCATTGAATGCATAATCAAAATACTGAACGCCAGAGTTGAAGTCACACACCCCGTACCCTTCAGAAAGGGCGCCCGCATTCAGAAATTCGACACCTCCCCTTGAGAACTGAGTGATATTTCCGTTGGCAGTGACGCAATACTTGGTCAGATTGTGCCCGCTTCCGGATGTATACGAGTTGGAACAGCTCGTAACGGAGTCGGGTGAAGCTATGCCTTTTAGCGCCATTGCTTCGGACTGGGTCTGTTTCTGTGCGAGGCTGAGAGTTGGGAGGGCTGTTAAAACGAGTACGACGAACATCTTCTTCAACAACATACTTATCTCCTGAGTTTGTAATACGGGGGTGATAACGGACTCGCTGGGGTGGGAGAGGAACCGTCTGGGCAGGTAGTGCAGATTTCTCAGTAAGCGTTACATCACAACCGAATCCAGAGCCGCTCGATGCAATTGAGAATGTTAAAGGGATGGGTGAAGTTGGAGTGATCGGCTTATGGCTATGCAACCTTTATAGTGCAGTCGCGAAAATCAGACTATTTTGAAAAAGTTTTTGAGATGAGTGATGATCATATCTCGGGACACGATCATCGTTCGGAGTCTGCTAGTCGTTCCTCATCCTGCAGTGCTTTGTCGATCCGCCTCGCTCTGGATTCAGGAGACCGGTATCCGAAAATTCCTAGCAGGTGCCCTCTCCTTCGTGAGAGTGACATTTTGTTCCATTCAGCTGCGGCCTTGGGGTTGCGTGCAAAGGCTACCCGCAGAAGAGGTGGCAACTCCTGCTCAGCTTCCATCGTTAACATCAGTCGTTCCGCAATCTGCTCGGCGCGACGTGTTCGCGCTGCGGCACTCTTCGGTTGCAAGACCCAGTCTCCGATTGCTTTGCGGGTGGAATAATTCAGGGTCGTGTACCACCGTGACAAGTGCTTATCACTCTTCAACAACATCTTTAACTCCGGGGCCATCAGCGCCACCCGCTCTTCGAGGTCGAGTTCCAGCGTAAACTCCGCGGATTGTCCTGCTCGAACGGAAGCGCCTTTTTGCATCTGCTTATTTACTAGCAGTACATGACCGCCATCGCGGCTCGGAAAAAGAGAGGTGCGGAACGCAAAGCCATTGATTGTTCCTTTGATTCTGATCCGTGCGCGCGTCCCCCAGAATTTGGCTGCATCAAAGGGAATTCGAACGATGACCCACTGCAAAGGATTGCCCGCCTTTTCGAGAACAGCTTGAAAAGATTTAGCCTTCATCTTCATCGGCTCGCAGTTTAACGCAAGCTGTTGCAGTTGCTTCCTCGTAGGCCTTTGCGTAGGCTGTTGAGTTCCTACTTCATCGTATTGAGGTTCTCTATGAAAGGCAGCGCCAAAGTTGTTCAAGAGCTTAATGCCGCGCTCAGCGCGGAACTCACCGCCATCGTTCAGTACATGGTGCAGGCCGAGATGCATGCGAATTGGGGCTATTCTGCCCTGAGCGCGATCACCAAGAAACGTGCTTTCGAAGAGATGCATCATGCCGAAGGGCTTATTGAGCGGCTGCTTTTCCTGGACGCGGTCCCTGCTGTGGACATTGCCCTAAAGCCTCGTATCGGCGCGAACGTAACATCACATCTTGAGACCGATTACGAAGACGAAGTAGATGCGGTTAAGCAGTACAACAACGCTGCAAAAACGTGCGTGAGCGAGAGCGATGATGGCAGCCGGGCACTATTCGAGAAGATGATTCAGGACGAGGAACGGCACGCCAATTACCTGGAGGGGGAACTTCACTCGATCAAAGAAATGGGTATTCAAAACTATCTATCACAGCAGATGGATGGAGCGGACTGAGAAACGCGCTCCGAAATTCAGTTCGCGGTCGCTTTCAGCGGCTGAGCGGCCTGACCGAACACATATTGCCATCCGCCAGATTTGCGGACATAGGTATCGCTGAACCAAAGGGTGTAATCGAACCCCTTCCCGTTCTCGGTACCCTTGGCGTGCAGCTTTGCAGTGATGACGGCTGTGTCTCCCCACACGCGAACGCTCTGCTCGCTGTCGCTCTGTTGCTCATACTTTGTTTGACCATTGCGCGCGGCATTCAACAAATCCGCCTTGGTATATTTTTTGCCCGTCCCAGTCACCAAAAGAAAATCATCGGCAAGCAGTCGGTCCATAGTAGCCGCATCGTTTTTTTCGACGGCTGACTGATAACGAGAGTCGAGTTCCTGAACCAACTTTTGATCGTCGATGGCGTCGCCGTTTGCAGCAGTCCAGCGGAAGACACCTATAGAAAGCACTGCAAAAAGGAAAAGGGCGCCGGCCTTGTTGAACATAAGTCTTCCTCTCAAATCCTTTGTTCCGGTTGTGCGCTCCGCTGCGCAGCAAAAGGTTGATTCTTGAGCTCGCGCATTGATTTCTCTGGCACGCACCACAAATACATCGCGGCGTAAGCGCGCCAAGGGCGCCATGGTTCCGAACGCTGGCTCAATTCTCGATGGCTTGCAGAGCCTAAGCTATGCAGCAGCCCAAGATCGCCGGTAGGAAATGCATCTGGCTCCCGTAACGCGCGCATTGCAACATATTGTGCGGTCCAATTGCCGATGCCCGGGATCTGGCACAGTTTGTCAAGGAACGCTGTCGTATCAATGACACCGTGAAATCGAATGTCACCCTTCCGAACATCTCTTGCAAGGGCTCGAATCGTTTCGGCTCGCGCTGCGGTCAAACCAATTGATTCCAGCTTCGCATCACTCAACCTCCCCGGTTCGGGAAACAGATGAGTGAGACCAGTGGTACAGCTGATCTCAGTCCCAAAAGCTCGTACAAGCCGTCCAGCGATCGTTGTTGCTCCACGCACAGTCACTTGTTGGCCCAGGATTGCGCGAACCGCTAGTTCGAATCCATCCCAACAACCTGGGACCCGCAAGCCCGGTGCGCGTCGTATGCTTTGCCGCAAAGCGGGATCAGTTCCCAGGCAACGCGCAATCAGTGTCCAATCGGCATTCAAGTCGAACATGCTTCGTATGCGCTCGACGATCGCAAAGAGTAGCTGCGGATTGCCGCACTGAATGCGCGCAAGAAGTGCAGCTCCGCTTTGGTCTGGCGAGATCTCAAACCATCCTGAGTGTCCCTGCAGCGCGAATGTCCTTCGGTAGGAGTTTCCGGTTACGCCTTCCACGCCGGGCATAGCACGCGCTCGCAGGAAGTTGAGCAAGATGTCCCATTGATAGGGCGGGCGAAATCTCAATCGGAAAACGTATTGATTATCTTCGGCCTTTGCAGAGTTATGCCTGGCGAGATTTCTGATCTGTCGAGGCGTCCGCGAATACATCTTTCGCATCGCCGCATTAAAGCGACGCACTGAACCGAATCCAGATGCGAACGCGACCTCACTGAAGGGAAGCCTCGTCTCATCAACAAGCTTTTTCGCGAATTGCATTCTCCTGGTTTGTGCGACCGAGTTGGGCGTCGCTCCTAGATGGATAAGAAACAGCCTCCTCAGATGTCGAGATCCGATACCAAGTCTTTCGGCAAGAACTTCAACGCCGCCATTTTCCAAGCCACTCTCTTCGATGAGCCGCAACGCTCGAGAAACCGTATTCGAGGTCCCGCACCAGGCGGGTGTGCCTGGGGAACACTCGGGACGGCATCTTAAACACGGGCGAAATCCTGCTTCTTCGGCGCCAACGGCGGTCTCAAAATAACGTACGTTATCTTCTTTCGCAGTTCTCGCAGGACAGATGGGCCGACAGTAGACGCCGCTTGTGAGTACGGCAATGTAAAACTTGCCGTCAAAGCGGACGTCGCGTGACAGCCGAGCCTGCGAGCAGGTTTTCCAATCGAGCGCCATGGTGAGTGGCCAGCATACGCCATGGTGACACTAGAATCAGACGTTTTCGGACATTGCTCAATATGGGGCCACGTGGATCTGCCGCGAGACCTGCAATCGCGAGTGCCTACAGTTAGCTTCCTTCCAGCTTTTTTCTTGCGATTGGCCGCGCAAAAGCGTTGGTCGGGCCGTGGCCATTATTCGCCATCACTTTGCCGTAGTATTCCTTTGCCTTGGCAGCGTCTCCCATTTTTTCGTAAGCCTGCGCTTGGAGAACCAAAATGAAAGGATCCTCCTGATTCGCCTTCTGCAAGTCACTGATGGCGGTCTTGTAATCGCCTCCGTAGTAAGCAACGTATCCGGTTAAGTACGGCATGAATTGAGCTTGATCCGGATTGTTGGCCTTGTCGAAGGCTGCTTTTGCGATGGCAACCTGTTTTTGCGCTTCATCCTTCTGACTTCTCCGAGCTGCTAGTCGGGCCTGCGCGTTCGACCATCGAAATGCCCAGAGATTTTTGTCCGTCTCTTTCATGTCGGTCTTGCGCATAGCAGTGTCATATCCAACTTGATACCAATGCGCCGCGCCATCGATGTCACCCGATTCGAGTTTTATGCGGGCAAGTTCATTGGCCACGCCCGCCGCTGCTTCGAAATCTGACTTCGCCAACTGCGCATCGAAGACTTGCTTTTCATACTTTTCCGCCTCAGCCGCATTGTTTTCGAAGGCATATGAGAATGCCATCACTCGCAATGCGCGGTTCTTCTGATCCGCAGGGGCAATGTCGATTGCCTTCTGAAGGTGTTCTCTTGCAGTTGAATATTCACCCTTCAGGTCGAGCGCGATTCCGGACTCCAGATGCGCCTCATAAGACATCGGGTTCTTTTCGAGGACCTGTTGATACAACTTGGGAGCCGCATCCTGCTTGCCCTCGGCATTCAGTTTTTGGCCCTGTTTTATGAGCGCCTCTGCATCGTTTCCTTGTGGAGCGGATTGTGCCTGTAAGAGAGCGACCGAAACCGCTAGTAAGATCGCCATCGCGAGTAGGAGGAAGGCATTTCGAAAGTTCTTCATGGGCGGTACGTTATAGGGGGAGACGATCCTGCGTCAAACCTTAGGAGCCGCGCTGGGGAAGGAATCAGCCACGCCTAAAGACAAGCCTTGAAACGATTCGGAATCTCACAAAACAATCCGGATTTGCTTGCCCACCCGCTCTTGTCACGCCCAGCTATAAGTCGATATAGGCTCGTGCCGGAGGGATGTCACAAACTTATACCTCTCTTGTCACTGTACTTTTGTCTTGTTTCAGTTACTATAACCAGCCGCAGCGGGCTCAAAGGGCGTGCTCGCGATTAGAGGGCGTTCTTTCTTCCCATCGCTTAGGTGCGCATCCGCCACCAGTGATTGCCCTCCTGCGCCGTCCGAGTTAGGAGAAGTACCATGCGCCGGGTCTTCAATCGTCTTGGCCTGCTCTTCGTCTGCCTGTCGTTTTACTTGAGTATCTCCTCAGCCCAACAGAATGTCGCTCGCCAAATCGCAACACCGATCAGCGAGGCACAGCGTGTCGTTTTAGAAGGCAACACACATCCGCTCGCCCAAGTGCGATTCGATCAAGGAATCGCTCCGCCTGATTTGCGAATGGAACGGATGCTATTAGTACTTCGGCGCAGTCCGGAACAGGAAGTTGCTCTGTCACGACTCCTGGATGAACAGCAGGAGAAATCTTCTGCGAATTTTCATAGGTGGCTGACACCTGAGGAGTATGGTGCTCGATTTGGTCCAACTGATTCGGATATCCAGACAGTGGTCGCATGGTTACAGTCACACGGTTTTCAGATTAATGGCGTGAGTCAGGGCCGCACCGTCATCGAATTCTCTGGAACCGCAGGGCAGATTCAATCCGCCTTCCAAACTGCGATACACAAGTACGTTATCAATGGTGAAGAGCATTGGGCGAATTCGTCGGATCCCCAAATCCCCGCAGCATTAACACCCGTAGTTGCTGGCGTCGACTCATTACATAACTTTCGACGCAAGGCCATGAATGTTCGCGCTAATCGGATCGGACGTTTTGGGTCGCCTCTCCCCGGTATAACGCCGGACATTACCGTTCCATTCTGCGACCCTAACTGCTTCGACGTTGGGCCTTACGACTTTGCAACGATTTATAACATCCTCCCACTCTGGCAAGGGGGAATTGACGGCACCGGTCAAACCATCGCAATCGTGGGTCGTACCAACATCAATATCCAGGACACGCGTGACTTTCGAACACTGTTCGGGCTCCCTGCCAAAGATCCGCAGATCATTCTGAATGGGCCGGATCCAGGTATCAATGATGATGAAGGTGAAGCCAATATTGACGTTCAGTGGTCCGGCGCGGTCGCCAGAAACGCCACGATCAAATTCGTAACCTCTGAATCGACGGAAGCAACTGACGGAGTGGATCTCTCGGCAATTTATATAGTGGACCGTAATCTGGCTCCGGTCATGAGTGAGTCGTATGGAATTTGTGAGTTAGGTGCGGGCACAGCAGGGAATCAATTTTTCAATGCACTCTGGCAACAGGCTGCGGCACAGGGCATCAGTGTGTTCATTTCTACAGGCGATAACAGTGCGGCTGGATGCGACGGGGGATCGGGTCCCGCTGGATTCGGACTTGCAGTGAGCGGAATTGCATCCACTCCCTATAACGTTGCGGTCGGAGGAACTGACTTCGGCGATTTCGCCAATCCAACTCTCTACTGGAACACCACTAACGACCCCACGACGCAGGCATCAGCCAAGAAATACATTCCGGAAACCACATGGAATGACAACTGCACAAACCCGTTGTTGGCGAGTGTGGGTTTCAGCACAAACGCTGAAACGAATTGCAATGATTCGCAATTAGTGCAGGCGGGGTTCGTCAACACGATCGGGGGAAGCGGAGGAGCCAGCAACTGCACAGTGAACGGCCAGGCACCAGGGACCTGTTCTGGCGGTTATGCGAAACCGGCTTGGCAATCGGGAGCAGGTGTGCCCTCCGATGGTAAACGGGATATTCCTGACGTGTCTTTGTTTGCGAGCAATGGCTTCGTGCGCCACGCCTATGCGGTTTGTCAGTCTTCGCTCGGCGGGCCATCCTGCAATCTGGGTACGTACATACCGTATGGTGGAACATCAGTTGCTTCGCCAGCTTTCGCGGGAATCATGGCCCTCGTAAACCAGCAGACCGGATCTCGCCAAGGGAATGCGAACTACATCTTCTACAAGCTCGCCGCGAAAATCGGGGCGTCTGGCTGCAATTCGACCACAGGCCCCAGCACTTCGTGCATCTTCAACGATGTCACCAAAGGCACGATTGCTACTCCCTGCCTGAAGGGTTCTCCGAATTGCACCGTGGCAGTGAGTAGTCATAGCACGGGCGTGCTCAGCGGTTACAGTACGACCAGCGCGTTTGACCTTGCCACTGGTCTTGGAACAGTTAACGTGCAGAATCTTGTCAACCAGTGGAACAGCGTTACGCTAAAAGGATCAGTGACAACGCTTAACAGCCTGACTCCCGCCACCGTTACGCATGGCCAGCCCGTGAGCGTGAATCTAAATGTAGGAGCCGCGCCGCCTGGGACTGGGACACCAACGGGCTCGGTAGCATTAATCGGCGGTCCGGCAGGCAGCCAACTCAGCATCGATACTCACGCGCTCACTAGCGGGGCTGCGACTTGGTCGACGAGTTTGCTTCCGGGCGGTTCTTACAACGTCACCGCTCATTACTCGGGAGATGGGATTTTCGGTTCGAGCGACTCGGGTCCTCTCAGCATTACAGTTAACAAAGAAGCAAGCTTGACCAATCTTCAGTTTGTCACTTTCAACTCTTCGGGTGTTCCGAACTATAGCGCGACTTCAGCCGTTTATGGATCGCCCTACATTCTGCGCATCGATGTTACGAATGCTGCTGGAAGCTCGTGTGAGCCGAATCCAACCCGGACTATTGCTTGCGCCACTGGTAACTTGAATCTCACGGACAACGGATCTCCGCTCGACGGTGGAGCGTTCGTATTGAATAGTCTTGGCTACACGGAAGATCAACTCGTTCAATTATCCGGCGGTACCCACGCACTTCAGGCGCAGTATGCAGGGGACACCAGTTTCAATACCAGTACGGGGACTCGGACAGTCACAATCACAAAAGCCACCACCACGATGTCCGCGCTTACAACTGTCAGTCAGGGTACGGTCGGCGTTTCCTTTCCAACCCAAGTGACAGTCTTCACCAACAGCAATGGTTCTGCACCCTCCGGGACGGTTTCATTTACCGCGAACGGATCTCCGTTGAGCGGAACGGTTAATTACTTTCCAGAAGATGCAACTGCAACCGTTCCGGCATCACTAGTTGCAATGATCAACGGAGTAATCTCTGCGCCTGGCACCTATAGCATTGTGGCGACGTACAACGGCGACACAAATTATTCAACGTCGAACTCTACTGCAGCCTCGGTATCCGTTAAGTATAAGAGTCCGACGGTGACCATGACGCCATCGACGCAAACAATCAATCCGGGAGACACTGCGACCCTGGTTGCTACAGTTACGTCGACGGGAGCAGTCGGTGGAACTGCCCCATCTGGGACGGTGGATTTCACGAATGCCGCTTCGGGTCAGTCCGTGGGTGGGACAACAACATACACGACGTTTAACGATGGAGGCGGAAATCCAACCCTGCAGGCAACGTTCAAATTCACTCCCAACGCCAATGTGTCAGTGAACGCGTCTTACAAAGGTGACTCCAACTACCTCGGCGCGCTTAATTTCGGCACAGGTTCTGTGGTGGTAAATGGCACAGATTATAGCCTGAGTGCTGATCGGCCATCAGTCACCGTGTTCCATGGAAGCCAAGTTTCGCTGAATATTACCATTTCGGGTCAGTCCAACTACAATTCAGCGCTCACTTTTTCCCCAACAATGTGTTCGGGCCTGCCAGCGGAGTCGAGCTGTTCTTTCAGTCCACCCTCGGTAACCGGACCAGGTTCCATGACTTTGACGGTTTCCACAACGGCTCCTCACCAGGTGGCGTCGAACACCAATTACAGTGTTCCATTCTGGACGGGAATGTCAGGATTTCTTTGCTGCATCGTGCTATTTGGATTTCCCAACTCCAAACGGCGAATGGCGATTGGCGTCACGGTTCTCACTCTGGCATTCGCATCACTTTTGGTGGGTTGCGGAGGTGGTGGTGGCGGCGGCGGTGGCCACACCGATCCGGGAACGCCGGCTGGCAGCTATACCATCACGGTCGCGGCGGATTCAACTCATAAGACGAGCTTCACGCTAGTGGTCCAATAAGAGGAGTTGCTAGCAAGATTAAAAAGGGGAGAGCCGCGGCTCTCCCCGGTTAGGTGACACTCCGGTCTATGCCGCTCGATCCTTGACGTCGGCTGACGTCGCCATCCTCGCGCAGTTCGCGCAACAGAAGATGTGTCCACCGACTTCCGTCCCGTGCCCAATCACCTTGCATTTGCAATGCTCGCATGCTGGAGCCATTGCATGAATGGCGCACTCGAAACTGTCGAATGTGTGCCGTTGGCCTGACGAAAACACCTCGAAACTCTTGTCGTAATCATTTCCGCAAACTTCACAAGTTGCCATGTGACACGTCCTCTCAATCGTCGTTTCTTCTCGTCGTTCTGAAAATGTGTTAGGTCAAGCCGCTTTCCGGTGACTTTGTGGCCGACCGCGCGCTGCGCGAGTTCGTGCTGCCTTCATCGCAGCCTGATGCCTTGCGCTTGACCCACGAGCCCGAGCGGAGCTCCGAGCTTGTTTCGAAAGCGCCTGGGGCGATGCAGCACTGTGTCCCTTACGCTTGAGCGCATTGCTCGTCGCGCGCGAACGTTTGGCCGATGTCTTTTTGCGAGCGCCACTCTTGCCTCGTCGCAAATCTCGATTGGCCTGCGTCCGTGTCTTAGCGGATGTCTTGCCCTTCTTCGGAGCGCCAAGTTTCACTCCTGCCCGGCGAGCTTTTGATAGCCCAATGGCAATTGCCTGTTTTGTTGAACTCGCACCGTGCTTGCCTTCGCGAATGTGGTGCATCTCCTCGCGAACGAACTCGCCAGCTTGCGTACTCGGTGATTTCCCCTCACGCTCGTCTTCCTGAGCGCGCTCGATTGTCTCTTTCTCCGGCATAATCCTCCTCCGACAAAGCTGCGCGTATTGTTAGAGTTGACGCCGAGGCTGAGCTCAAGCTGCTTTCGACTCTTCGCACATCCGCTCGTAATATTCTCGGCCGCGCTGATAACCACGGGTGAATGCGTCAGAAACTTCCTCGCCCGGATGAGCACGTTCGACTTCTTCTATATGATTCGCCATCTCCGACGAGACCTGATCAAACTCTCTGCAGCGATTTTTGGCATGGAGTGCGGCTTCGAATCCCATGCGGTAAAACTTTTCGTCATTCGTGAATTTACCGCCAGCCTTCCCATAATGTTCCTGTTCAGCGCTTCGCAATCCAATCCACCATTGCTCTCTGGCAGCGTCCACTGATTCCGCACCCTGCGACTTCAGCAACTCACGTACACGATCTACCTCGTCGCCATCTTCTGCGAGAACGACGACGACCGAACGACCTCTTCGCAATGCGTCTTCATACACGAAGATCTCATCCTCGGGGAGGCCACGACTCGTTTTGTTCTCGAGCGATCCTCCGACCGCAGCACCTAAGCCGGCACCGGCTGCCGTTAGGAAGGCTGCCCCCAATAGGCCTAGCGCAGTCACCATCCCAACTCCAGGTACCGCGGCTGCAACCAAACCTGCTGACAGCCCAGTGGTGCCGCCAACTAGCGCACCGATTGCACTCCCAATCCCCGGCTGTTCAGCCGTGTCGACTGGGACGGATTCCAATTGCGTTTCCGTTTTCGCACCGGGCCTCAGCAATGTAACTAGATCTTTGCGCACGCCACTTGCCTGCAGCTTCCCGACGACCTGTTCAGCTTCTGCCTGGGACGAGAACACCCCCGTGACTGCCTGCATATCCACCTCCGCGCGGGTCTCAATGAATTACATCTCCTACGTATCATTGTCCGAATTCGAACATGTCGCCATACCCGGATCACCTGAGACTTTCGAATCGGATGGTGCACTCGGAAAACTGGCCGTTCCAGGCGGGCGACACATCCAATCGATACTCCAACCGGGAGCGGTAGGCAGGCATGATCCGCAAATTGAGTTCTGGACAATACCGTTTGTATTCGCGGAAGAAAGATGCAAAGACAGGGAAGCGACGCAACTTGGGAACATTTAAAACGCGCAAAGCCGCTGAGGAACACGAGAAGGCCGTGCAGTATTTCAAGCGAGCAGGGTGAACTAGGTTAGTACCCGCGACTTCTTCAAAAACAATAAAGCCCCACTCCGAGGAGTGAGGCTTTTTTCGCCAGCAACGAAAGATCAGCTACTAGCAGCTGTTCTTAGTACATGTCGCCCATGCCGCCGCCATGTCCGCCCGGAGCCGGAGCTTTCTTTTCTTCCGGAATCTCCGCAACGAGTGCTTCGGTGGTGAGCATCAATGATGCGATGGAGCCTGCGTTCTGTAGCGCGGTCCGCACGACCTTGGTTGGGTCGAGCACGCCGGCCTTGACCAGGTCCTCGTACTCATTGCTAAACGCGTTATAGCCGAAGTTCGCGTCTTTCGACTCGAGCACTTTGCCCAGCACAATGGCGCCTTCCTGTCCTGCGTTAGCCGCGATCATGCGCAGCGGTTCAGTCACAGCCCGCTTAACGATGTTCACGCCAATCTGCTCGTCGCCTTCGAGCTTCAGCTTATCGAGGGCCGCCGCGCTGCGAGCCAACGCTACGCCGCCGCCGGGGACAATGCCTTCTTCCACGGCCGCACGGGTTGCATGCATGGCATCTTCCACGCGGGCTTTCTTTTCCTTCATTTCGGTTTCGGTCGCAGCACCGACTTTGATCACGGCTACGCCGCCCACCAGCTTCGCCAACCGCTCCTGCAACTTCTCGCGGTCGTAGTCGCTCGTGGTCTTTTCGATCTGGCTGCGGATTTCTTTCACGCGGCCTTCGATTTCCGCGTGCTTGCCCTTGCCTTCAACCACGGTCGTGTTGTCCTTGTCGATCGTGATCTTCTTAGCCTGGCCAAGATCCGAAATCTGAACGTTCTCCAGCTTGATTCCCAGGTCTTCCGTGATCGCCTTGCCGCCGGTCAGGATAGCGATATCCTGCAGCATGGCTTTGCGGCGATCGCCGAAGCCGGGTGCCTTTACAGCCGCAACCTGGAGCGTGCCGCGAAGCTTGTTCACCACGAGAGTTGCGAGAGCTTCGCCCTCGACATCTTCCGCAATGATCAGCAGCGGCTTGCCGCCTTTTGCGATCTGCTCGAGCAAGGGAAGCAGGTCCTTCATCGAGCTGATTTTCTTTTCGTGGATCAGGATGTAGGCGTTTTCGAGAGTCGCCTCCATCCGCTCCGGATCGGTCACGAAGTACGGAGACAGATATCCGCGGTCGAACTGCATGCCCTCAACAACATCCAGCTGTGTTTCAAGGGTCTTGGCTTCCTCAACGGTGATGACGCCATCCTTGCCGACTTTCTTCATTGCTTCGGCGATGATGTGTCCGATGGTTTCGTCGTTATTCGCGGAAATCGTTCCGACTTGGCCGATCATGTCACCCGAAACAGGCTTCGAGAATTTGTCGAGCTCGCCCTTGCCGCGTTCGCCAGTCTTGCGATCGACTTCGCCGGCAATCACCGAAACGGCCTTCTCGATGCCGCGTTTCAGTGCCATCGGGTTTGCTCCCGCAGCGACTGTTTTCACGCCTTCGCGGAAGATAGCCTGCGCCAGAACGGTAGCGGTGGTCGTGCCGTCGCCGGCGACGTCAGAAGTCTTGGAGGCGACCTCACGAACCATCTGCGCTCCCATGTTCTCAAGCGCGTCTTTCAATTCGATTTCTTTCGCAACGGTAACGCCGTCCTTCGTGATCGTCGGGGATCCGAACTTCTTCTCGATGACGACGTTACGGCCTTTGGGGCCGAGCGTAACTTTTACTGCGTCAGCCAGAAGGTTGACGCCGCGAAGAATCGACTGCCGCGACTCCTCGCCATGAACAATCTGCTTTGCCATGATGATCAGCTCCTAAAATTTGGTGGTGCAGGCGGGGCCTGCGGAATGTTGTGCGTGTTTCGCTTCCGATCAGTAGCAGCAACCAATCAGCTACTTCCGGGATCCGACCGTTTCTTTCTTAGCGGCGCCACTCAGCACACCGAGGACTTCCTCTTCGCGCATGATGATGTAATCTTCGCCGTCGATTTTGATTTCCGTTCCCGCGTATTTACCAAACAGAATTCGGTCGCCTTCCTTCACGTCGAGAGGACGAACCTTTCCTTCTTCACTGATCTTGCCTTTGCCAACGGAGATGACTTCGCCTTCCTGCGGCTTGTCTTTGGCGCTGTCGGGGATGATGATCCCGCCCCGGGTGGTCTCAGCTTCCTCCACGCGCCGTACCAGAATGCGGTCGTGCAATGGGGTGAACTTAGTTGCCATAAGCGTACTGACTCCTTTCAGAAGTTGTTTTCAAACTGGGATTGATAGCAGGTAAATCATTTGACGAGCTTGGCTTGTTAGCACTCCAGCTCAACGAGTGCTAATTCTAGGATATGAGTGAGTTATTGTCAAATCATAAGCGGAACGTGAGGAATAACGGAATCGGAAGGTTCTTGAGCGAATTCTATATGAGGAAAAGTGCCCCAAAAACACAAACGCCCCATGACTCCGTTTGAGTCGTGGGACGTGTGTCGAACAGCCCTCCCCCAGAACTGCTCACTCGCAGACTACGAATTACCGTGTCGCCCGTAAATGGCACGACAGTGACATCGGATAGCACCTCCGGGGTAAGGTGATTCCCGCCGCACGCCACGACAGAAGAGTACATTGTTGGGCTATTCACAAGGAGAAACCATGGCGACGAAACAAGGCGATCCAGCTCTGCTTCAGCATCCGGTGGCGCAGGAATTACTGAGTTCCAAGATTCCAGCCAGGCTGGCTTACGTGGCCTCCGATGGTTCCCCGCGAGTGTTGCCGATCTGGTTCCATTGGGATGGTCAACGGCTGATCCTTGCTACGTCACCGAAAGCGCACAAGATCAAGTCATTGACCAAGAATCCGAAGGTAGCGGTCACAATCGATGACAACAGTTTTCCGCACAAGGTCTTGCTGGTTCGAGGGTTCGCATCGTTGCACGAAGTGCCAGGCATTGTGCCGGAATATGCCGCTGCAGCGGAGCGCTATTTAGGGAAGGACCAAGGGCAAGCCTGGATTGCGCAAGCCCGCTTCGTCTTTCCCTCCATGGTGCGGATCGCGATCACGCCGGAATGGGTGGGAGTCCTCGATTTTCAGACCAGACTTCCAGGCACTCTTGGCGGATAGCTCCGGGCATCTTTCAATTCTCTTGAGAGTCCGAAGCTTGCTAAGACTCTCTATGTCATACAATATCGGCCTATGGTGACCTTCCGCATTGCTGTCGTACTGATTTTGATTTGTGGGTTGTCACCGACGGCAGTTCTAGCCGCTGACCAAACGGCGAATGTCCGTTTCAGCGTAATTCGTGATTACAACGGGAAACCTGTCAGGAACGCGAGCGTGGTGCTTCATCCGATCGATAGAAAGGGTAAGCAGGCATACAGCGGCCTCCAGTTGAAGACGGACTCAGAAGGGAATACCAATTTCGATGGCGTTCCCTATGGAATGTTGAGAATTCAGGTTCTCGTTCCGGGTTTCCAGACCTTCGGCGAAGACTTTGAGATTGATAAGCCGGAGATGCAAATCACCATCAAACTAAAGCGTCCGGTGGATCAATATTCCACGTACGGAAGCAGCAAACCGACCACCGACAAAAATACGTCCCCATCGACGACGCAAAAACCAGAAGATCAAGGCGCGGCCAAACCTAACAACGCGCAATCTGACGCATCGCCCAACAAGAAAAATCCCGAGACAAAACCCGACGAGGCTTCCACGAAGCCTGACGCTACAAAAGACACTTCGAACGACAAGCCGCAGAATTAATCTGGCCAATTGAAAGTTGGATTATGGACTACCTACTGAAGACGGAACCTTCGACATATTCATTTGCGAATCTTGAAAAGGACAAAACCACGATCTGGGATGGTGTAAGTAATCCGGTCGCCCTCAAGAACCTGCGTGGGATGAAGCCCGGGGAGGGCTTGGTGATTTATCACACCGGTGATGAGAAGAGCGCGGTTGGGACGGCCACGGTCGTCTCAGTCGAAGTAGCAGATCCGAAAAATCCTCAAGTGAAGATCAAGGTAGGTTCAGCAATCGCGAAGCCGAGAACGCTTTCCGAGATCAAAGCGAGTAAAGTCTTCGCAGATTCCGCCCTGGTGAGACAAGGACGTTTAAGTGTTGTTCCGTTGAATGCCGCTCAGTGGAAGTACCTCGTCGGCGAATAACACCAAATTCCTATCCGAGCGTTTTGCGGAGCTCACGGCGCAGGATCTTCCCGGAGGCCGTCCGTGGCACCGTATCCACGAAGCGCACTTCTCGAGGCTGCTTGTAATTGGTGAGCCTCTCTGCGACAAAGGCTCGGATGGAGACGTCCATCGATTCGCAGGCTGCGCCGGGGTCCCGCAAAACAATAAATGCGCAAGGAATCTCCCCGGCTGCAAGATCTGCTTTCGCCACTACGCCACAATCACGGATGGCAGGATGTTCGAGGAGTACGGCTTCAATCTCGGCAGGCGCAACTGGAAAGCCTTTGTACTTGATCATCTCCTTCCGACGATCAAGTACATAATAAAAATCGTCCACATCGCGATTCACGATGTCACCGGACCAGTACCACCCATCGCGCAAAGCGGCAGCAGTCGCCTCCGGCGCTTTCCAGTAGCCCATCATGAACTGAGGTCCACGCATCACTAACTCGCCGGATTGACCCTGCCCGACTTCATTCCCGTACTCGTCCACAACGCGGCAGTCGGTGAGCGCGAGCGCCTGTCCGATTGAAGAGGGCCGGTTTAGTTCTGGCGGCGAAACGTAGCCGACATGGGTGACCGGAGAAGCTTCAGTCATCCCGTATCCCTGATTAACGATAATTCCTGTTAATTCGCTAAATCTGCGGGGTAGTTCTGGCGCAAGGGGAGCCGCTCCAGATTTCACCCAGCGGACGTGATGATTTTTCGGAAAAGCCCCTGCCTCAGCTGCCTGGCAGAGCGCGTTCAGGGCGGGCGGAACGAGAGGGATCATGCTGATCTTTTCGTCGGTGACAATCTGACACAACTGGGGCACATTGAAGCGGGGCATGATCACTAACGTCGCACCAAGGGCAACCATCGTGTTTAGTGCGACGGTCATGCCGTAGATGTGATAGAGCGGCAAGAAACAAAGCATGATTTCTTCGTGCGAAAGTGGAACGGCATTGGGGCCGATCAGCTGGTAAATGTTCGTAACCAGATTGTGGTGAGACAGCATGACGCCCTTCGGGAGCCCTGTCGTGCCGCTCGAGTAGGGAAGAGCCGCCAGCATCCGATCGGGACCAATCATAGGGGTCGGAATAGAAGCGGTGTGGGACTGAAGTAGGTTGCTGAAGGGTTCTGCTCCAGAATGAGAAGAGCGCGTGGTGTACACGCGTCGCAGCTTAGGCAAGCCGTCCAGATGCACACCTTGGAGCAGGGGGCAATCGCTGACGAGAAAAGTCGCGTCAGAATTTTCCAGCTGGTGATGTACCTCGCGGTCGCGATAGGACGGATTCAGTAGTGTGGGAGCCCCACCCGCCAACGTTGCCGCGTGATAGGTCACGCAGAATTCCCAAGAGTTAGAAAGAAAGATCCCTACGATATCGCCGGGCTGCATTCCTGCAGCAACGAATCCGCGAGCGAGGGATTCCACCAGATCGCCGTACTCGCTATAGCTAATACGGCGATTGCTGGAAAAATCTACCAGCGCCAGTTTCTCCGGATATCGGCGCGCGCTCTCAAGAACAAAATCGTGAACAAAGAGACCTGAAGGGTCGGCGTACAGCTGGGTCCGTTGCATCGCGCTGCATTGTAACGCGGGGTGAGCGGTACGCCCACCCCACGAAAGCGTGAGTTTGCTATTCGAGAAAATCCGCTAGAGGAGTGCTGGTGCCCGTGGGGACAGCGACCCGGGGCATGATCTTTCTCGCGAACTTCTCGGACCAACGAATTCTTCCGGTAACCTGCATCACCACAAACAGAGTGAGGATCGAAATGATGGTGATTGAAAGTCCAGTAAATCCCTTCCAGAAGAAGGCATAAGAAAACAACACCAGGTAAATCAGTTGAGCCGTTCCGGCCTCAAGGGCAGCGAAGCGCAGTCCAACGACCAGCCGGAGATAGCTAACTACAAGCGCGATCGAGACGATTGAGGAGATCGCCATCGCAGCATGAATGGAGATGTGGTCGACGAGATAGGCAAGCAGCAAGTGAAATGCGAAGAATGCTGCCGCGAGAAAGAAATAGTTCATCGGATGCAAGTCGATGTTGCGGATGCTGGTGATAATGAACATCAGGAAAAAGAAGAAGAACAGCGACACTGGCGCGAAAAAGCTGATTTCTCCAGCCAGGGGGCCAGGCTGTAACTTTTCCGGCATAGTCATACCGATCTGGAATCCAGAAACCAGATCAGAATACTTCCACGTAAGAAGCCATCCGCCATCAGTGGCTTCTTTGGAACTCGGAGACAGCATGTCGTCGGCGAAATCGATGTCCTTGAAATTGGTATGCATCGTGAGGACGAAGTCGTGCACTTGCGCAATTCCGTCAGCCAACTTGTAGCGCCAGCTGGTCAATCCCTGCGAATGGTATCCAGTATGTAGGGTAGCGGTTTCACCTGCAGGGATTTCGGCGCGAACAGCCGCGCCACCATTTTCTGCGTCCACCGGAATCTTCGTCCCATTCACTTCCATCACGACGGCGTCGTAGATTGCTTTTTCCGTCGGGAACGGAAGACGGAACTCAATGGACTGGACTTTATTGGTGTCGTTGCGGAACTTGTAATCGCCCGAAAAATTGACGGCATACGTGCTGTACCAGAGAAGCCCCTTTTGGCGAGGATCAAGCTTCAGGTTGACATTCACACGGCTACTATCGAGCGGCAGGCAATAGTTGTTCACAATGTTTTCCGTGCGCGTGACAACTTTGCCGTGATCTTCTTCTTTCACCGAGCGGGTTTCAGTGACCGAGTAAACGGCGGTTGGCGGATGCTGTTCCTGCGGAGCTCCCCACGTGGACGCCACGTGGCCTTGCAGTTGCTCATTGCTGGAGGACGTACGAGTACTGAGTGTGCCACCGAGGATCATCCATGCGATGGTGGTGCAGAAAAAGATGAAGATGAGCGCGGCGAGTTGTCGAATCATGCAAATGCCTCCCTAGAAGTGCGTGTCACTGATGGCACAGCAGGTGTGTGCCCGGAGGCCGGATGTTGAGGAAGTGAGAGTTAGGCTTAACGTTCTAGGGCGAGCGTGTGTGAGTGGACACGATGTGTGTCAAGACATAGACATTTGAATTTCGTCAGTTGGTAATTTAGGACGCCAGTCGCCGTAGGAAATCTTGCTCGTCCATGTGGCACTTGAAGGCTTTGTAGCCGTCGATGAAGACTACGGGGACTTGGTCGTTATAAAGCCGGCGCAATTCTGGGTCGGAGTCCACGTCGATCTCACGCCAAGTGAAACCGCCTCGACGATGGAGCTTCGTTAAACTTTCTTTGACAAGCTCACATAAGTGGCATCCTCTTCGAGAATAAACCACCACTTGTCGAAGCTCGGCCATTTGCGGGGAGAGTGTAGCAGGTACAATCCCGCTGCCAAAATGTGATTCGCCAGCCCTGAATGTCAATATCGTAGAATCCCGAAATGCCCCAGAACACCGAAAAACGACTGAAGGGGAAGACCGTTCTTGTCACCGGAGCGGCCAAACGGCTCGGAAGAGCCATTGCGCTCGCAGCAGCGCAAAGCGGCGCCAATATTGCCATTACCTATCGGAGCTCGGCTCGGGAGGCTGGCCATACGGTTGTTGATGCTGCCAGCTTTGGTGTTCGCGCTTACGCGTTCGAATGCGATGTGACGGACGAGACCAGCATTCGGGCCATGATGAAAGCGACGATTGCGGAGTTCGGCAGGTTGGACGTGTTGGTGAATAATGCGGCGAATTACGAGACCGTACGGTTCGACAAGATCACAACGCGACAGTGGGACGCGATCTTTGCTTCGAACAGTCGCGGGCCTTTCCTTGTCTCGCAGGCCGCCTTGCCTCACTTGCGGAAAACCCGTGGTCGCATCATCAACATGGGATCACTGGGGGGAGTGCAGGCATGGGCGACTCATGCGCACTACTGCTCCTCGAAAGCGGCTGTACACATGCTCACTAAAGCGATGGCGAAGGCGCTAGCTCCTGAAATCTCCGTAAATGCGATCGCGCCCGGCATGATCGATCTTGGTGAGAAGGCCGCTAAACCTTTCATGCGGCGCATGGCAAAACAAACTCCGATGAAGCGAAATGGTACTGGCGAGGAGATCGCCGCGGCCGCGATGTTTTTCGCTACAGCGCCGCACTTTATAACCGGACAGATTCTGGTCGTTGATGGCGGTTTGTCGCTTTAGGCCATCTACGATGCGAAACGACAGGTTTGTCCCGAATCGTGCCATTCCTGTATCGTCGGGTGTTCGCTGAGATCCAATCGGTATGGCGGAGAGAAAATGAAGCGATGGTGGAGCGTCGTGGCGACGCTGCTTTGTATGGCTGTGCCCATGTGTGCACAAACTCGTCCGGAAGAAGGCGGCCGCGAATGGCAGTTGTGGACCGGAGGAGGACATTCAGTCAGCGGAGGCACTTCGAACACTGGCATCTTCAATGCGGGTTTACGATATGGATGGATTCTCACGGCACCGCACGGGCCGGGATTCTTGAAGGGACGGTTTGAATATGCAGTCGATGCAATCCCCATGTTCCTGGTGTTTCAGCCGCGAAACGCTACCTACGGCTTCGGTGTGAATCCCTTAGGGCTGAAGTGGAATTTCGCAACGCGCGGCGACGTTGTGCCTTATGTGGAGCTCGGTGGCGGAACTCTGTTCACAACGAATGAAGTTCCGACTGGGACTTCAAAAATCAACTTCACTTCGAGCGCTGCGTTCGGAGTCCATTTTCTGCGCGAGCGTGCTTGGACAGCCGAGGTCCGATACACGCACATTTCGAATGCCGGACTGGAATCGCCGAATCCGGGGATCAACACCTTACAGTTCCGAATCGGAATCGGCAGATTTATGGGCAGGAAATAGAGCTTTTTCCCGACCTGATGTTTGAGAACTGACAACCGAGAACTACCTTCTTTAGTTGCGGCTCCCAACAGGCGCACTATATTCTTCTCGGTCATGTCCACACTCGTCGAATGTGTTCCTAATTTTTCTGAAGGCCGCGATAAATCCAAAGTAGATGCCATCGTTGACGCTATGAAGATGGATGGCGTCTACCTGCTCGACCGTGAAATGGACGCGGACCACAACCGCTGCGTCATTACACTGGCGGGTGAGCGCGAAGCCATTCAGGAAGCGGCAATTCGCGGAGTGGGCAAAGCTGCCGAGCTCATCAATCTTACCAAGCATCAGGGGGCCCATCCGCGCATGGGCGCGGCTGACGTTGTGCCATTCATTCCGATTGATGGCGTGACAATCGAAGACTGCGTGGCAATGGCCCGATACGTGGGAGCAGAGATCAACAAACGCTTCCAGATTCCTGTGTATCTTTATGAAGCAGCAGCCGCTTCTCCGGAGCGACAAAACCTCGAAAACATCCGACGCGGGCAATTTGAAGGCATCCGCGATGATATCGCGACCAATCCTGCGCGTAAGCCAGATTTTGGAGAACCGCGGATCCATCCAACGGCTGGCGCGACCGTTGTTGGCGCCCGCAAATTTCTTGTCGCGTACAACGTCTTCTTAAATACGCCCGACGTCGAGATCGCGAAGAAAATCGCCAAGGCTGTGCGCTTTTCGAGTGGCGGAATGCGCTTCGTCAAGGGGGCCGGTTTCCTTGTCCGTGGCTTGGCCCAGGTCTCGATGAATCTCACCGACTTTGAGCAGACGCCCGTCCATCGCGTCTTCGAATTTGTGAAGCGGGAAGCGGCACGTTATGGAGTTGTTCCTGTTTCCAGTGAGATTGTCGGATTGATCCCCAAGAAGGCACTGGAACAGGCGGCGGAATGGTTTCTGCAGGTGGAGGATTTCGATTCGTCATTGATTTTGGAGAATCGGCTCGCCGCCATCATGGGCGGCAAGATGGCTGTTGGTGGGTTGCGCGCCGGAGTCGAACCGTTTGTCGAACAATTGGCTGCTCCAACGGCAACTCCCGGTGGAGGTAGCGCCGCTGCGGCGAGCGCCGCAATGGCAGCGGGATTGGCCACCATGGTCGCATCCATGTCGCGCGGCAAAAAGGCTTACGTTCAGTACGAGCGGGAACTAAGTGCGGCGATTGCCCGGCTTTCGCAATTACGAGAAGAATTGAAGGGTGCCATCGACGCCGATGCCGAGTCCTACAATGCGGTGATGAGTGCCTACAAGCAGACGAAAGAAGCCGCGCACGGGGAGGCGCTTATTGACGCGGCACTCAAGCAAGCTACTAGCGTACCTCTCAGTGTCGCGACGAAGGCAAGGGAAGTGGCCGATATTGCGGAGAAGTTAAAGCCCATCACGAACCCGAACATGAAGTCGGACTTAACCACCGGGATCGCATTGGCACGTGCGGGGATCGAAGGCGCGTTGGCGAATGTCGAAATCAACGTGGAGTCGATCAAGGATCAGGTATTCGTAGCGGAGATCAGACGAAAGGCCGGTGGCTTGAGGAACTAGAAGGTGAAAAGACGCTTTGTCTTGTTGATTATCGTCCTCGTTGGCTTATCTGCTCTCGCGATACTCATTGTCCCGCATACGCAAAAGCGATTGATACTTAGAGCGTGCTTCTCAAACGTAGCCGGACTTCGGGCGAATGCACCAGTCCGCATCGCTGGCGTCGATGTTGGAGTTGTATCCAAAGTCGAGGCGCGTCCCACTGAAAAGGCTTGTCAGGCGGCGGTGCAATTCTCGATTGTTAGAGCCGATGAGATATCGATCCCCAATGACGCCGTCGCTACGATAGAAACTGCAGACGTTTTGGGCGGTTCTTTCGTTGAGATCGATGCCAGCCGGGCTATCGGCCCGCCTATCTCTAGTCAAGGCATGCTTAGAACTGAGTCTGCCCTCGACCCTAGCTCTCCCCAAATCGAGGAACTTCTTAAGCGACTGGAGGAAGCGATTCAGAACTGCAATGGCGAATCAAAGACAACTCGCCATGTGCCTGGCGTGAAGACCGATAAGTAGCTGCCCACACCATCAGTACATTTTTAATACACCCCGTCACTACACTTTCGTGTTCCTCGCCCACCTCTTCACTGGACTAGAATGAAGGAAAGCACGGGTGACTGTCGTCTCCGTGTGTGCATCCTAAGTAGAAGCACTCGGAGTTCCCCATGAAGTGTGTTTTCGCATTGGTTTTGATTGCATTGATGGCGACATCAGCTTGGGCCATGCCCCTGGGCACTTCAGCTCGGGCAGTTATTCCTTCTGAAGTCCAGCAGGTGATTTCGGTCGATTATCGCGCCCTGAAGAACTCCGAAACTGCGATGGCGATGAAGCAACAGGTCTTGCCTGACAGCTTGAAGCAATTTGAGGCGGCTCTTAAGGGTGTCGGAATTGATCCGGAGAAGGATTTGGAGCAGCTGACCTTCGCCTCCTATCGGAAAGGGAAGCTTGGGACGCAGGTGGTGGGTGTTGCACAAGGAACGTTCCCAACGAAGGCCGTTTTGAAGAAGATGACGCTGCGCAAAATCAAGCCGACCAAATATCGGACGAACAACCTTTATACGATGGGCAATGGAATGATGATGTGTTTCCTCGACGAGTTTACTCTCGCCTTTGGAAACCAGGGCGCTCTCGAAGGTGCGCTCGATGCTCGTGATGGTGTCATTTCAACGCTCGACTCGAATTCACAAATGGCGGACCAGATGTCGGCCGTGGATTCCGCTCCGGTGTGGAGCATTCTCGACCAGCAAGGCACGCAGAACATGATGCGTTCTGCACTCGGCGATGCTTCGCGACTGGGTGACTACGAGACCGTCAAGAAGCGCCTGCTCGCATCTCGTTATACGATGAACTTTCAGAGCGGCGTGAACTTCGACCTGAACGTGTTGACTTCGGACTCGATGACAGCGGCAACCCTGTCGACGCTAGTAAAGGCGGGCATGCTTTACAAAAAGATCAATGCGACGCCCACAGAGAAGATCGCAATTGAAAGTGTAACCGTTGATTCTGACAGCTCGAATCTGCAGCTACATTTCAAAACCGACGATCAGAAGTTCCAGGCTTTGCTGCATTCAGAATTGTTTGCGGCCGTCTCGCACTAAGTCTTCTGACCCATATGAAGGAATGAGGGCCCGCGTCGCGGGCCTTTTTTGTTGTCTCACAAAGCAGAGCAACAATTTTCGCGACGTTTCAAAGTCCAGTTCCTCTAACCAGTAAGGGTTATCCGATGGCGACGAACGCCACACTACGTCCAACAGTTGAGGTCGCAAAGTCCTCGCGGTTGTTATTTGTGTTGTCGTTCTTCGCTATCTATGTCGTCTGGGGCTCCACATATCTGGCAATCCGGTTTGCAGTGGAAACCATCCCTCCCCTGGTCACGGTTAGCCTTCGTCACACAACCGCAGGACTAATCCTTCTTGGTTGGGCGTGGTCGCGCGGCTATCGCTTCAAACTTGAACAGCTGAAAGCGGGTGCAATCCAGGGCGCACTCTTCTTCCTGATCGGGCACGGGACACTCCATTGGGCGGAGCAGTACGTCGCGTCAGGACTTGCGGCCTTGCTCGTAGCAACAGAGCCGCTCTGGATTTTGGCCATCGGTTCGGCGCTGGGCGATGAGCGTATCAATTGGAAGAACGGGTTAGGCCTTGTAGCGGGCCTTGTTGGAGTGTGGGTATTGACCGGCTCCGATTTGAGCTTGCGAAATTCGTTTGGGATCGGAGTCATCCTCGTTCTCGTTGGAGCTGCATCTTGGGCGATCGGAGTCTGTATTGCTCCACGGTTGAAACTGCCGAAAGAGCCGATTGCACGAGCTGCCGTGCCATTGGTATGCGGTGCCGTCATGCTGCTCATCACGGCTACAATTACCGGAGAGTTTCACGCTACTAACTGGACGGCCATCTCCGCCAAATCATGGGGCGGACTAGCGTACCTCATCATCTTCGGATCCGTGGTGGCGTTCACTGCCTACACCTGGCTGCTGCAGCACATCTCCGCCACTGTGGTCGCAACACATACGTTTGTAAATCCTGTCGTGGCGGTATTGGTGGGATGGCTTTTAGCAGCGGAGCCAATCAGCATGCGACTGGTGTCTGCGACCGCGCTGATTTTAGTAGCAATTTTCTTGATTCAGCGAGGCGATCGGCACAACGAGATGCAGGCCGAAGCCGGTCAGGGTGACTGACATTAGCTGGTCTTGGCTTTGGCCGCAGCGCGCGCTTCGCGTTTGGTTTTCGCCCAGCCCTCTTTTACGCTCTGACGAGTTCTGGCAATTACGAGGGAATCATCGGGAACGTCCTCAGTGACGCAAGTCGCGGCAGCAATATAAGCGCCTTTGCCGATGCGAACAGGCGCAACAAGAGTAGCGTCACTGCCTACGAATACTCCATCGCCGATCACGGTTGGAAACTTGTTTACGCCGTCATAGTTGCACGTGATCGTGCCTGCTCCGACATTCACTTTCTCGCCAACCTCGGTATCGCCGAGATAGGTCAGATGATTCGCCTTGGATCCCTTGCCGAGGCGCGTCTTCTTCGTTTCAACGAAGTTTCCCACATGAGCACCTTCGCCGATGTCGCTGCCAGGACGAAGCCGCGAATACGGTCCAATGATTGCGCTGTTGTCGATTCGCGAATCATCCATTACGCAGCCCGGCAAGACATTCACCCCGTCGCCGATCTGGGTATTTCGGATCACCGAATAAGAACGGATTCGGCAGTCGCTTCCTATCCTGGTATCTCCTAACAGTTGCACGTACGGCTCAATCACGGTGTCGGACCCTATCTCTATGTCAGAATCAATCACGCAAGTCCGCGGGTAATAGATGCTGACACCATCGTCCATCAATTGCCGACACTTTGCAGTTCGCATGATTTCGTCGATCTTCATCATTTCCGCGCGAGTGTTACAACCCAAGATTTCGAACGGCTGGTCAGTACGGGCGGCGACGACTTTCTGCTTGGCCTTGGTGAAGATCTCAGCCATGTCGGTTAGGTAGTACTCGCGACTGGCGTTACTGGTCTGGAGTTTATCGATACGTCCATACAGTTCTTTGACATCGAAAGCATAGAAGCCGGAATTGATCTCCCGAATCTTTCGCTGTGCAGGCGTCGCATCTTTCTCTTCCACGATGTGTTTCACGAGAGCACTACCGGCATTCGTTCGTAGCACTCTCCCGTATCCAGTGGGGTCCTGCAGTTCGGTTGCAAGCAGGGTCATGGCAGGATGTTGCTTCAGATGAAAGTCCCGCAATGATCGGATGGTTTCAGGTGTGATTAGTGGAGCATCGCCCGAAAGAACGACGACATGATCGTAGTGGCTTAGCGCATCACGCGCGACCATGAGCGCGTGTCCCGTTCCACGCTGTTCAGCCTGCAGGACAAAATTCACCCCAGTCGATTCCACCGCTGCTCGGACGTTATCGGCCTCATGCCCGATGATCGCGTAAACATGTGCAATGTCCAGCACCTGCTTGGCTGCCGCAATCACGTGGGCCAGTAACGGTTTGCCACCCACTTCATGAAGAACTTTGGGATGCTTGGATTTGAGCCGTGTGCCTTTCCCGGCTGCCATGATGGCGATGGCAATTCGCGGTTGTTTTGTCGAGGATTGGTTGGGCATCGTTTCCAATATACCGAATAGTCTGAAGAGGGATCACTCAGGGCTGCGCTGACCTACACGGGCTGTGCCGGAATGCGCACCTGTAGCCAACTGGATCAGATCATGAGCAACTTCATCATAAGCGTGCCGCGCCACGTCACTTTCTTCAAGATAGTTACCCAGCACCGGACACACACCAAGCCTCTCGATTGCGTCCAGGTCGGCGACGATCTGAGTAGCACCCTCCAGTGCGTAGCGTGCTTTCATGTCTTGGGGGACAGGCTTTTGATTGATCAATGCGTAATCAAACAATCGTTCGCATCGCGCGTGTTCGTTGAGGGCACGGATGTGGTCCGCCGCTGTAAGGCCGAGGCTTTCGTTCGCTTGCGTCATTAAGTTGCAGATGTAGACCTTGATCGCGGGAGACGTAACGATCGCCTCTGTAATTCCATTTACAAGCAGATTTGGGATCAGACTCGTGAAGAGTGATCCTGGGCCGATCGTAATCAAGCCCGCGCTCGCAATCGCATCTAGAGTTTGCGGCATCGGCTTCACATTCTCAGGCACGAGTCGCAATTCTTTGATCCGGCCCTTACTAGCCGTGATTTTGGTCTCCCCAAGCACTCGAGTTCCATCTTCCATTTGCGCTTCGAGTTCCACATTCGAAGTGGTAGCGGGATAGATGTGGCCGCATGTGAGCAGAATCTCCGACGACAACCGAACCGCCTCCGCGAAATCTCCTGTGATCGATGTGAGCGCGGCCAGGAATAGGTTTCCGAAACTGTGTCCCTCCAATCCAGACCCCTTCTGGAAACGATGCTGGAAGAGCTTGGCCATCAGTGCTTCGTCTTGAGACAAAGCCACTACGCAGTTGCGGATGTCGCCAGGCGGCAGCATGTTCAATTCTTTTCGAAGGCGCCCGCTGGAGCCTCCGTCGTCGCTGACTGTGACAACGCCCGACAGTTCAGATATCTGTGTTTCGGGAAGGGAAGTGATCGACCGCGGGCCAGAGCCACCAACGAACTTCTTCAGCCCTTTGAGTAGCGTCGAGAGACCAGTGCCGCCTCCGATCGCAACGACCCGGAGAGTCGTGGGCGCGGATTTCTCCCTCGAGGGCGGCAACGCTGCCATTGTTTTCCTATTGCTCGAACTCGGAAGGTTCGCTGGTATCTAGAGCGTCCGCGCCCGGATCGGGGTAAAGCAATTCCGTAAAGCGCGGATCTTCCGCCAGATTCTGGAAATCGGAATCGTTGCGCGCCTGGAATCGCATAGCAGGATTTATTCGGATCGCCTCGTCCAAGTGTCGCAATGAATCTTCCACGTGTCCTGTCAGACACTCGAGAGCCGCAAAACCATAAATGACGAAATCTGATTTCGGCGTCTGTTTCTGAAGCTGTTCAAGATGCTCCCGAGCTGCAACGTAGTCCCCTACGTTCATCAGCGAAACTGCATAATCAAAGTGTTCTTCCGGAGAGTTAAATTCCGAAGCCACTTTTTCGAGATGCAAATTGCACGTGTTGATATGGACCGAAGCACGATCTGACAGGTCCTTGGCCGGGCCGCCGGCCACCTTTTGCAGCAGACCCTTGGCTTTTTCAAACTTGTGCTCTTGCAGCGCACGCAGGCCGGCTTCGTAATTCTGTAAAGCCTGTGCGTAGCGAGGATCGTCATTCGCGGATTTCTTCACAGCAGTCTTCTGAGCCATTTGCAGAATTCTTCCCGTGCTTTTCGTAGAGACTCCTTCGTAATGAACAGCTTACGAGTTATAACGAAACAGATGGTTTAGACCCATCGAACCTCTTACTCAACATTGCTGATCGGAAAAGCCTATGACTTCAATTCGATCTCGTCAACCCGAGGGGTCAATTGATGGCAGCGGCGGTCTCGAGATTGATCTGTTTCCAATCGCCCTTCTTGATGCCTTCGCGGATCTGCGCCGCGGTCTTGCCCTTCTTGTTTTCAGTGTAGGAGTAATAGAGTTCTTTCAAGCAAGTGCCGCAAACAGCACCATGAGTGCTTTCGAAACAGCTGTGCAGACTGTTGTGACCCATGCGGTCGCAATAGCAATAGCAGGGCTGCTGATGAATCACGTTTGGGATTTTTGCAGCTAGTTCGTAGGCGTGCGTCTGATACGGATACTGTGCGTTTTCTCCCCAAAGCTGTTCTTTAGCAAGAATCGGAGGCAGTTTCGTCCCTTTTGCGGGCGGACCGGGGTTGTATGCAGGTACTTTCGCTGCGTCCTGCGTCATGGACCACGGCGCCGAAAGTGTCACCGTAACCGCAAAAAGGAATCCCAAAACAAAGCCGCGTTTAAGCATCGACAATAACCTTTCGAAGTCTCATTTATTGTACCCCGGACCGAAGATAGCGTGGGGCGAGCGCTTGACGAGAAAGGCACGTCGTCAGGGTCAGACTTTGGCTGTCCATTCATTAAGCTATGCCCGGGTTCGTCCAAGAAGCGACGATCTTTAGCTGTCCGCGTCGTCGATATACAATGAGCAGCATAGATGCAGAATCCTGACAGCCCCAAATTGGAGCTCGTGGAGTCTCCCGCGCCGCGACTCGATCGCCGGCCCATTTCGATACTCGCCATTTGGGTGAGGGACCTGCTTGTAGCCCTCTCCATCGCCGCTTTCATCATCATCTTTCTGTATCAGCCCGTGAAAGTCGAGGGCACAAGCATGATGCCTTCGCTCGAGGACCAGGAGCGAATCTTCGTCAACAAATTCGTCTACCGGATAGGTTCGATCGAGAGAGGGGATATCGTGGTTTTCCGTTATCCCCGGGATCCGTCGACGAGCTTTATCAAGCGAGTGATCGGTACTGCAGGTGATCGCGTGCGCATCGAGGATGGGCAAGTGTTTCTGAACGATCGTCCCATTGAAGAAGAGTACGTTCCGGGA
Organism: Terriglobales bacterium; assembly: GCA_036265385.1. Classification (GTDB taxonomy): domain Bacteria; phylum Acidobacteriota; class Terriglobia; order Terriglobales; family Acidobacteriaceae; genus DATAPD01. The sequence continues at coordinate 44,492 of DATAPD010000008.1, read as the reverse complement.
GATTACGCGGATAAGCGTTCATTTCCGGAGGTCAAAGTCCCAACTGGGACTTACTTCGTGCTGGGCGATCATCGCAACATGTCGAAAGACAGTCGCGATTTTGGCCCTGTGCCCCAAAGCGCGATCTTCGGCAAAGCGGTATTCGGCTACTGGCCCATGGAGAAGATGGGAAGGCTGCGATAATCTCGACCTTATTGGGCGCGCCACGCACTAACTCTGCACCGACGCAAATTTTCCTGGAGCCTGCTAGCTGAAACCTGCAGCCAAATTTGAGTTTTCCTCAGCTTCCACTATTCCAAGCCTCCTGAGTAGCTGCTAGAATTCACAAAATCCACTCCCTGGAGCAGCAATGCAAGCTATCCTTGCGCTGGAAGATGGAAAGATCTTCCGAGGCAAAGGTTACGGCGCCAAAGGCGAATGTTCAGGCGAAGTCGTTTTTAATACTTCCATCACCGGCTACCAGGAAATCTTTACCGATCCTTCTTACGCCGGCCAAATCGTAGTTCTCACAAATCCTCAAATCGGAAATTACGGCACCACTCCCGAAGATAATGAGGCCGTTCGTCCTTATATCGAAGGGCTCATCGTCCGCGAATTCTCGAAAGTGAGCTCGAACTGGCGTTCGCAGCAGGTGGCCGAGGAATATCTCGAACAGTTCAAGATCCCAGTTCTCGCGGAGATCGATACTCGCGCGCTGGTTCGCCACCTGCGCGATAACGGTGTGATGCGTGGCGTGATTTCCACGCTTGAGACTGATGCCGAGAAGTTGGTTAACAAAGCTAGGGCCATTCCAAAAATGGATGGCACCGACCTCGCCAAAGTCGTGACGACCAAAAATACTTACGTGTGGGAAACGGGCGAGCGCTCTCATTTACCGGATGAGGTTGTCGGCGTGAAAGACGAACCGCCGCGCTTTCACGTCGTCGCCTACGATTACGGGATCAAACACAACATCCTCCGCAAACTGCGAGGCGAAGGTTGCAAAGTAACAGTCGTCCCTGCGCAAACGCCTGCGGAAGATGTGCTAGGTCTCAAGCCGGATGGAGTCTTTCTCTCGAACGGCCCCGGAGATCCTGAACCATGCACGTACGCCGTGGACAACATTCGACGCCTGATGGGACGCCAACCCATTTTCGGGATTTGTCTCGGACATCAGCTGACTGGCATCGCGCTCGGCGGCAAGACCTACAAACTCAAGTTTGGACACCACGGCGGAAACCATCCGGTTAAGCAGATGACAACCGGCAAGGTCGAGATTACGGCCCACAACCACAACTTCGCGGTCGATCCTGACTCGCTGCCACAAAGTGAAGTTGAACTGACTCACGTCGACTTGAACGACAACACACTCGAAGGCTTGCGGCACCGCAACCTACCGCTGTTCAGCGTGCAGTATCACCCGGAAGCTGCGCCCGGCCCGCACGACTCGCATTACCTGTTTAAAGATTTCGTGAAGATGATGGAGGAGTTTAAAACCAGTGGTCGGTAGTCAGAAGTCCGGCGAGGAAAGTTCCCACACTGGGGAGTTAAGAGGATGAAGTTTTGGATGCGATGCTGTTTGGTGGCTGCCGCAAGCGCGACTCCGATTACGGCACATGCATCCTGCTTTACCGAACTCAACAAAATAGTCAAAACAGCAGACGGAAGAGTTACTTCCAACAATGGCAAACCAATCCCGAACGCAGAGATCGTTGTTAGATCTTATTCGGGAGAAGTCGTGCTCAGGACCGAGTCTAAGCTCGACGGGATTTTTCATCTCGCTGCGCAAGCCGGTAAGTATCAGGTGGAAGTGAGGGCGGAACGCCACCTGAAATTTTTCTATATTGTCGATCTGCGGTCCACACTGGAGACGGGCATGGTGGAAGTTGTTCTTCAAAGCAACGGCGAGTGCCACGACCTACGTGTGATCACTGAAAAAGAAACTAATCACGAAGATCGCTGCGCTAGTGAAATTGTTTCGCCAAACTTGATCTTGAAGGCTGCAACTGTGATAAGCGGACGAATATCGGATGAAACGAGTGCTCCGTTAAAAGAGTCGGCAGTTTGGCTCGCGAAATCTTCGGGCAGCACACTTCAACCACAACGTACCTTAGCGAAGACCGACGAACAAGGGCGTTTTGTGTTTGATGAAGCGGAACCCGGCAGCTATCGCCTGCTAGCTTCTCCGAATCGAGGTTTTGCACAGCCTGTAGGATTGGATTGCTATGAACAGGTGCACTGCACGCTTGATATCGTCTTAAAGGTCAACCCCACAGGACAGCCATATGCAGGTTGTCCTGTGCAATGAGAGATGCCGACAACAATCTTAAATGCCTAAGCGAACCGATCTTTCCAAAATCCTCATCATCGGCTCCGGTCCGATCGTCATCGGCCAATCCGCTGAATTTGACTACTCCGGCACGCAAGCCTGTAAGGCCCTCAAGTCCGAGGGCTACGAGGTTGTGCTAGCAAATTCGAATCCGGCGACGATCATGACCGACCCGGAACTGGCCGACCGCACTTACATCGAGCCGCTCACGCGGGAGTATCTCGAGGAAATCATTCGGATCGAGCGCGAAATGTCGCCCAACGCGGGCTTCGCTGTACTGCCCACGGTTGGCGGACAAACAGCCCTCAACCTCGCCGTCGAGCTTTCTGATGGAGGCGTGCTCGACAAGTACAACGTGCAGCTCATTGGCGCAAACATTGCAGCCATCAAAAAGGCAGAAGACCGGCTCTTCTTCAAAGATGCGATGCAGAAGATTGGCCTTGACGTGCCAAAATCGGCGCTCGTCAACAATCTGAAAGATGGTCTCGAGTTTGCCGGAAAGATTGGTTTTCCTGTCATTATCCGTCCAAGCTTCACGCTCGGCGGTACCGGCGGCGGTATGGCTTTCAACCGCGAAGAGCTGATGGAAGTGCTTGCTCGCGGCCTTGATCTCTCTCCGGTCCACGAATGTCTGATCGAAGAATCCGTGCTCGGTTGGAAGGAATATGAGCTCGAGGTGATGCGCGATGTGAAAGACAACGTCATCATCATCTGCTCGATCGAGAACTTCGATCCGATGGGTGTGCACACTGGCGACTCGATCACCGTCGCTCCCGCCCAGACTCTCACCGATCGCGAATACCAAGCCATGCGCGATGCTTCGATCGCTGTCATCCGTGAGGTCGGGGTTGAAACTGGCGGATCGAATATCCAGTTCGGCGTCCATCCCAACACCGGACGCATGGTCGTCATCGAAATGAATCCGCGCGTCTCGCGATCGTCAGCGCTGGCCTCAAAGGCCACAGGATTCCCGATCGCGAAAATAGCGGCCAAGCTGGCCATTGGCTACACGCTAGACGAAATCCCGAACGACATCACACGCAAAACACCGGCCTGCTTCGAACCGACTCTCGACTACGTCGTCGTCAAGATTCCCAAGTGGCAGTTCGAGAAATTTCCTGGAGCGGATGAAAACCTCGGTCCCCAGATGAAATCCGTCGGCGAAGTGATGGCCATCGGCCGCACATTCAAAGAGGCACTTCTGAAAGGTGTCCGCGCACTCGACACGGGCAAGAAGCCTGGATCGGAAAAAATCGAACCGCGCATACTTACCCAGCGTCTTGTCACGCCACATCCCGAGCGGCTCTCCTACGTCCGATACGCACTACGGCAGGGTTACACCGTAAAGCAACTGTCGAAGATGACGTCGATCGACCCATGGTTCCTCTACCAGCTGAAAGAAATTAACGACATGCAGTTGGAACTCGAGAAGCACCCCATGGAGTCGATCCCGGCTGAGGTTGTACGCGATGCCAAGCGTATGGGTTTCTCAGACGGACGGCTTGCCGGAGTTTGGCGGCTCGACGGACGCGGCGCTCAGGAGCAGGTTCGCCACAAGCGGAAGAAACTTGGCATTCGTCCGGTGTACAAGCGAGTCGATACCTGCGCGGCGGAGTTCGAAAGCTACACCCCATATCTTTACTCTACGTACGAAGAAGAAGATGAGGCGACTCCAACTGCCAAGAAGAAAGTCATCATTCTGGGTAGTGGACCTAATCGCATCGGGCAGGGAATCGAGTTCGATTACTGTTGCTGCCACGCGTCATTCGCGCTTCGCGAAGACGGATACGAGACCGTGATGGTGAATTGCAATCCAGAGACTGTCTCGACCGACTACGACACCAGCGACCGTTTGTACTTCGAGCCTCTAACTCTCGAAGACGTGTTCGCTGTTTATGAACACGAGGCCGCAGGCGGAGCATCGGTCGGAGTCATCGTTCAGTTCGGCGGCCAGACTCCGCTCAATCTCGCTCTGCCGCTCAAAGCCGCAGGCGTGCCGATCATCGGAACTTCTCCCGAGTCAATCGATCTGGCGGAAGATCGAAAACGTTTTGGGAAATTGCTCGAAGAACTCGATATTCCGCAAGCGCCGGGTGCGATGGTGACATCGCCGGAAGAGGCCGTTAAGGCCGCGGATGCGATCGGTTATCCAGTCCTCGTACGTCCTTCTTACGTCCTTGGCGGACGTGCCATGGTGATCGCATACGACGAGGAGACCGTCTCTCGCTACATGAAGGAAGCGGTTGAGTATTCGCAGGACCGCCCGATCCTGATCGACAAGTTCCTCGAAGACGCGATCGAAGTCGATGTCGATGCCCTCTCCGATGGAGAAGACGTTGTGATCGGTGGCATCATGCAGCACATCGAGGAAGCCGGTATCCACTCCGGTGATTCCTCCTGCGTATTGCCTTCCGTCGATATCCCCGCAGAACTCCTCGACCGGATGCGCGATTACACGTTCAAGCTCGCTCGTGCTCTCAGAGTGATCGGGCTGATGAACATTCAATTTGCGATTCCGCGCACGAACGGCTCTTCTAAAGGCAATGGCAGTGACGCCAGAAAGGTATATGTACTCGAGGTGAATCCACGCGCCTCCCGGACGGTGCCTTATGTTTCCAAGGCGACTGGTGTCCCGATGGCGAAGATTGCTTCACGCTTGATGACGGGTCGCAAGCTGCGCGAATTCCTTCCCGAATTCATCGAGCGTAGCGCCGATCTCGATACTGGCAGCAACTACTACGTGAAATCTCCGGTTTTCCCTTGGAACAAGTTCCCGGGTGTGGACACGGTTCTGGGTCCGGAAATGCGTTCGACCGGCGAAGTCATGGGAGTGGCCGACAACTTCGGCGAGGCCTTCGCGAAAGCCCAACTCTCCGCCGGACAGAAGCTTCCTACACAAGGCACGCTATTCATCAGCGTGAACGAGCAGGACAAGCCCAACGTAGCCGATGTCGCACAACGTTTTGTTGACATGGGCTTCAAACTTGTGGCCACGAACGGTACGGCCGATCTTATTGAAGCTGCTGGAATGAACGTCGAGCGCGTCTTCAAAGTGAAAGAAGGCCGTCCAAACGCAGTGGATCTCATCAAGGGTGACCGTATCCACCTGATCGTCAATACGCCGCACGGACCAGATCCGTATTTCGACGAAAAGGCAATCCGACGTGCCGCTGTGCAGGGAAGAATTCCGACCATCACTACCTTGGCAGCCGCCCGCGCTGCCGCCGAAGGTATCGCCGCTCTGCAGCGAGGAGAGGTGAAAGTGCAGGCACTACAAAAACTTCATGCGGAACGGGTCAACATCCGCACCTAAATTCAGAGTCACGCTTGAGACTAACGCGCAACCTTGATAGGCTGCGTCAGTCCCTGGGATCTGCTTCGCCTCCATCGCTGACCTTCCCCTGCGACTCTGGTGTGCGAAGTCATCGAAAGGTCTACGTATGCTGAACGCAAGCTCTTCCGTCGCCCACCGCTGGTTCGAGGAACTCTGGAACCAGGGCCGAATTGAAACCATTGACCAACTTTCTATGCCTGACACCGTCGGATACGGGCAGATTGAACACGATGGTCAGATCAATATGGAGCAGTTTCGAGCGCTTTTCACGGGTATTCGTGCCGCCTTCCCCGACATTCGATTCGACATTGAGCACACTGTTACAGAGAAAGACATGGTGGTCCTCCGCTGGCGAGCCAAGGCCACCCATAACGGTGAATTTCTTGGGACCGCGCCGACGAACCGCCGTGTCGAATTCACCGGCATGAGCATGATGAAGATTTCGGATGGAAAAATCGTGCGCGGCTGGGATAACTGGGACCAATTCTCTTTGCTTATGCAGATTGGCGCCGTGCCCTCAAAGACGTTCATCAACGCTCCTCAGAGGGCTGCTTCGTAGGGTCGAAGACTGTCAGTTATGACGCTGCTACACTTATGCTGAAAGCCGATAGCTGACGGCTAGGCATGATCGCTAGTGGGCAAAAGCTAGGAGCCAGGAGTTCCCATGCTTCTTCACGGAATTTTCCCGCCGATCACCACACCCTTCTATCCAGAAGGAAACGTCTATTACAAGAAGCTTGAAGCCAATGTTGAGCGCTATTCACGCACCCCATCTGCTGGCATCGTCGTGCAAGGATCGACTGGCGAGGCCATACTTCTTTCGGATGAGGAACGCAGAGAAGTTCTGAAAACTGCAATCCAGGCGGCCGGCAACCGTAAAGTGATGATCGCGGGAACAGGGGTCGAGTCAGCGATTGAAACGCTGCGGCTCACCGAGTACGCCGCCACGATCGGGTATGACGTCGCGATGATTCGCACGCCTCACTATTACAAAAACCAAATGAAGCCAGAGAACATGCTGGCGTTTTATCGCAGCGTCGCCGACCGCTCACCAATTCCGATCATCATCTACAACTTTCCTCAGGCGACCGGATACGACATTCCAGCAGAGTTGGTAATTCAACTTGCTGAACACCCGAATCTCATCGGTATTAAGGAATCAAGTGGGAATATCGAGAAGGTCAAGAAGATGGTCGATGGCACCCGCCACGTACAACGCTTGGCCACCGTGACTGAGACTTTCGAAGCGGTCACGCCTCGGATGTTGTCTGCCAGGGAAGCCAGACCCCAAGTTCACGAATTGATCCCCGTCCTCACGCTGGCGGGCGAAAAGGCCTCCACCCAGGAGAGCTCTCCGTTAGAAGATCGCGCTCCTCTCACGCCGCAGCCGTCGTCTTCCGCTGTGACTGTTGTCGGAAATATGAAAACGCGCCAAAAAGAAGTCGGCTTCCAGGTCCTGGTCGGGGCCGCACAGCAACTCGCGCCGTCCTTGGATGCGGGAGCAGTTGGCGCCATCCTGGCGTTTGCTTGTCCGGCACCAACAGCTTGCTATGAAATTTATGCTGCCTGGAAAGAAGGAGACCACGCACTCGCAAAAGAAAAACAGGAACGAATCGCGAAGGCCGCACCACGGGTCGTCGGAGAACTAGGCGTCCCCGGCGTGAAGTATTCGATGGACCTGAACGGCTATTTTGGAGGCTTTCCGCGCTTGCCATTCCTGCCGCTCACAGCAGAACAGAAGCGCGAGATAGAACAGCTGATGGCGGACATTCGGAATTGAATCACTGACAAGCCTCTCACCTTCGAAATGCGCGCACTTTCTTTGAAGCACAGCGGCAGGCTCTCCTAACAACACTGAGCGGAGCCATGCCAGCTTTTCCACAGTCACGCCCTCTTGTGACGTGAATCACATCGCGTTATAATTCGAACGTTCGTTCGAATTATGGCTACTTCCGCCACCCTTGCCCCTCGCCGTCGCTCAACGAAGAGCGCAGCCGACGAGACTCGCTTCGACCGCCGCCTGGCAGAGATCCTGGGCCATGCGACCGAAGTCTTCTGTGACAAGGGATACGAGGGCGCTTCGATGCGCGATCTTTCTCGCGCGACCGGCATGTCTCTCGCTGGACTCTATTACTACTTCGAATCCAAAGAACGTCTGCTGTACATGATCCAGAAGCATACGTTCTCCACGATTCGCGATCGTGTGAAGGAGCGGCTTGCAGGCGTCGACGAGCCGGAACAGAGGATCCGCATCTTCATTCAGAACCACCTCGAATACTTTTTGGGACACCAGGAGGCGATGAAGGTTCTGTCTCATGAAGACGACGCGTTGCGAAATGGATTCCGCCAGGAAATCGCTGCTCTAAAGCGGGAGTACTACCGCATTTGCCTCCATCTTCTCGAAGAGCTGAAACAGGCTCGCGCTTTGGAATTCTCTCCACGCATTGCAGTGTTGAGCCTGTTCGGCATGATGAACTGGATTTATACCTGGCATAACCCGAAAGTTGATTCAAACCCGGAACAATTGGCCACACAGATGGGAGATATCTTTCTGAACGGTGTATGCGGACACAGAAATCTACCGCGTAAGAAAACTTGAAGATTTGTCATTCTGAGCCGTCCGCAGGTGAAACCGAGGACGAACGAAGAATCTGCTTTTCGCTGGCGGCAACACGCACGCTGGCGACAGAGACACGAAAAGGAGCACGAATATGGCAACGACGACGCAGCCGACGGCCGGCGAAACTACCAAGACCCTGATCAACTACCGCACTGACGGCGGAGTTGCCGTCATCGAGATGTTTGATCCGCCAGCCAACACTTACACCTACGAGATGAACCGACAGCTAGACGACGCGATCCTCAAGGCGCGGATGGACAATGACGTTTACGTCATCGTTCTCACAGGTTCCGGCGACAAGTTCTTTTCCGCTGGAGCCAACATCAAGATGCTGGCCAGCGTCGATCCCACCTTCAAGTATTACTTCTGCTTGCACGCGAACGAGACTCTGCTTCGGCTCGAACACACTCCCAAGCTCGTTATTGCCGCGCTGAATGGACACTGCGTCGGTGGCGGACTCGAGATCGCTATGGCTGCTGACATTCGCATCGCTCGTAAGGATGCAGGCAAAATTGGTCTTCCCGAAGTCAATCTCGGTGTTCTTCCTGGAACGGGTGGCACGCAGCGTCTGTCGCGGTTGGTAGGGAAGTCCCGCGCCATCGAGTTGATGGTGACGGGCAACACCTTCTCCTTCGAAGAAGCCGAAGAGCTCGGAATCATCAATGACATCTACGATCGCGACGGCTTCATGGAAAACATCATGGAGTATGCCCGTCAGTTCTGCCCGCCGAACAAGGCTGCGAAAGCGGTCGGACGCATTAAGCGCGCCGTGCAGACTGGCTGGGAGATTCCTATGGAATCTGCTCTCGCCGTCGAGCGCGAAAATCAACAACTGCTATTCCAAAGCGAAGACGCGAAAGAAGGACTGGCAGCCTACGTAGAAAAGCGCCCAGCCGAATTCAAGGCTAAATAGACTAGGAATTACTAACGAGCTACTCGTTACTTGGAAATTCGATGCTGACTGCCACCAAATCGCAAGTGAAACCCGGGCGCCTCCTCATCAATGGTGAATGGCTCGAGGGTGCTCAACACTTCGACACGATTAACCCTGCAACAGGAGAAGTCCTCACGCAGATCGTCGAAGCCAACTCGGCGGAGGTTGATAAAGCCGTCAGCGCCGCCCGTAAAGCATTCGATGACCGTGGTGGTGCCTGGCGAAAAATGTCCGCATCTGACCGCGGCAAGCTCATCTGGAAGCTAGCGGATCTACTGGAACGCAACATCGATGAACTAGCGGAACTCGAAACTCTCGACAACGGCAAGCCTATATTCGAGTCGCGCCAAGTCGACATGCCGATGGTGATTGATGTCCTGCGTTATTACGCGGGATGGGCCACCAAGATTCATGGGGAAACCGTTAACACATTCGAAACGGCTTTCACCTATACCTTGCGGGAACCGGTCGGCGTCGTCGGACTCATCATTCCGTGGAATTTTCCGCTGTTGCTCGCGTCGTGGAAAATCGGCCCGGCGCTAGCCTGCGGCAATACCATCGTGATGAAGCCAGCCGAGCAGACTCCCCTCACCACGCTCCGTCTGGGCGAACTCGCTATCGAAGCCGGATTCCCAGCCGGCGTCATAAACATCGTCACCGGTGGCCCGGAAACCGGTAAAGCGATCGTCCAAAACCCCGCAATTAACAAGATCGCCTTTACTGGTTCAACAGCCGTAGGGAAAGAAATTATGCGTGGCGCCGCTGACTCGTTAAAGCGTGTCACGCTCGAACTTGGTGGCAAGTCCCCCAATATTGTTTTCTCGGATGCCGATATCGATTCCGCCGTCCGTGGAGCAATCAACGGCATCTTCTACGGCAAGGGGGAAGTCTGTAACGCAGGTTCCAGACTCTTCGTCGAATCAAAGCTGCAAGATGAATTTATCGACAAGTTGGTCGGCCGCGCCAAGAAAATGCAGCCCGCAGACCCACTTGATCCCAAAACACGTCTCGGAGCGATTGTCAGCCAGGAACAAATGCAGACGGTTCTCGGCTACATCGAGGCCGGTAAGAAAGAAGCGCAACTCATCGCCGGCGGGAATCGTGTCACGCTCGACGGCAGCAAGGGTTTCTTTCTTGAGCCCACCATTTTCGGCGGCGTCACAAACGATATGAAGATTGCGCAGGAAGAAATCTTTGGCCCCGTGCTTTCTGTGCTTCCCTTCGACGACGTCGAACAGGTGATTGAACAGGCGAATAGCAATCCTTACGGCTTGGCCGCTGCCGTGTGGACGAAAGACATCAAGAAGGCACATATCGTGTCACGTAGGCTGCAGGCAGGCACGGTATGGATCAACACGTATGGACTGATGGATGCTGCGTTGCCGTTTGGCGGATTTAAGCAAAGCGGTTTCGGCCGTGAGCTCGGCATGCACGCCATCGAACACTATACGGAGTTGAAAACCGTTTGGCTGAACCTCGGCACTTAGCGTTTAGTCGTTAGTCTTGGCTTCGCGATGCACCACCGTTGCTGGCTAAGCACTAACTGCTAATTGCTAATTGCTAAGTACTGGAGAGAGAAAGCAGTACACAGAAGTGAGGACTTGATACATGCCAGGCAAAGTAGCAAAAATCGGAACCTTCAGCGATTGGGTCGGCCTATTCAACGACTGGCGCACGGAAATCGGAGTCAACACGGCGGACATCGAAGCTTTCAAGTTCGATACGCTTTACGGCGCAATCGAAACAGAAGAAATCCAATTCGGCTCGTTCAAAGGACGACGCAAGTGGGAAAACCTTCGCCAGGTCCCCACTCAGCAGATGCGCGATGCGCTCATCAACATGATCGTTTACCAGGGCGATACCGAGTTTGCGTCCGTCGAGCAGCAGCGCCATCTATTTGAAACTGCGCCCACAGATTGGGACCGCCGCGCTCTCACCCGCGTCATGATCGAAGAGATGCGCCACGGTTGGCAGATGTGCGCTCTTCTCATGGACCACTTCGGCTACTCCGGCAAGGTAGAAGCCCAGAAGATGCTCGAGCGCCGCGCCTTCGAAAACCAGCGCCTGCTGGGTGCATTCAATGTTGATGTCGACAACTGGATGGACTTCTTTACGTACACAGACTTCGTCGACCGCGATGGCAAATTTCAGCTCCAGATGCTGAAGTACTCGGCCTTTGCGCCCCTTGGACGCTCCATGTCCTACATGCTTCGCGAAGAAGCGTTCCATATGGGTACTGGAAACGACGGTCTCCGCCGCATTGTAGAGGCTGGGGTTGTGCCAGCCTGGCTGATCCAGAAATATCTCAACAAGTGGATCTCATGCTCGCACGATCTGTTCGGTACGGATCATTCATCGTCGGCGCATTGGGCATACGTGTGGGGCATTAAGGGACGTTACGATGAGCCTCAAAATCCTGACTCCCCCGATTTGAACGACCTCAATGATTACAATCGCATGCTCTATCACAACGAAGTCGCGGGACTAGTCGAACGTTTGAATTCCGTGTTGCGCGCAGGAGAACCGAAGCTCTACGCGCCTCATATCAAATTCAATCGCGCAATCGGCAAGTATGCCGGGCAGAAATTCCATGCGAAAACCGGCGAAGCAATTGACGATCGAAACTACGAAGAGCACCTGAACGAGTACATGCCGACAGCCGCAGACAAGAAATTACTGCTCGACATCATTGCCAACGAAAAGAAGTGGATCAAAGAAAAAGAGGGCGCGCGCGATCCGCTGTCGACTATAGGGGAACCGCGGAAGTCCGCGATTAACATCTGAAAGAGTCCAGTATGCGAACGAAAAGGTCGCTGACAATAAACGATAGATGACGGTTTCCGCTACAACCCGCCTTTCATTGGCGGTCGAGCCGCCTGTTGCCCGAATCACGCTCGACAATCCACCCCTCAACGTCATCGATATTCCGATGATGGAGGAGTTGTCCGTTGCTCTCACGGAGATCGACACGCGAACCGACGTTTCTACCATCGTTTTCGGCGCGAAAGGCAAAGCATTCTCTGCTGGAGTCGACGTTGCCGCCCACACCCCTGAAAAAGTCAATACGATGCTCGAGAAATTTCACGGCGTCATCAAAGCATTAGTCGCCACCAGGAAAGTGACGATCGCAGCCGTTCACGGCGCGTGTCTTGGTGGAGGCGCCGAGTTGGCGGTCGTCTGCGACATCGTATTCACCTCTCGCGACGCCAGCTGGGGCTTTCCTGAGATCAAGCTTGGATGTTACCCGCCGGTTGCATGCACCGCGTTGGCCGCGCTCATCGGTCAGAAAAAAGCCACAGAGCTCATCCTCACCGGACGTACGATCTCCGGCGACGAAGCCGTGGCGATAGGCCTTGCGAATAAGTCCGCCATCGCTGACGAAGTACCCGCACTTGTTGGCGAAACGCTCGAGCATCTGAAGTGCCTCAGTCCGGTCGCGCTCTCCGTAACCAAGAAAGCCATTTACGCCTGGGACTCCATGCATTTCGATAAGGGCCTTGCCCGGGCCGAAAAGGTTTATCTTGAAGAATTGATGAAGACCGAAGATGCTGTTGAAGGCATCCGGGCATTTCTCGAAAAGAGGGAATCACGGTGGAGAGCGAGGTAGTCGTCCCTTCAGTGCGGAAGAAGTCTGCCCACCTCATGTGCGGCACTCGATTGTGGGGAGTAGTGGCCGCTTTAGCTTGCTTGTATTTCGCGCGCCTCTCGTACAGCCACGTTCAAAGCGGAGAGTTTGATTGGCCGCACGATTACTGGACCATCATTACGTATGCGGTCTGGGTTGTTTTAGCGGGTGGTCTGATTTTTGAAGTCCATTGTTGGCGTGAGCGCGCTTTTTTTGCGCTGGTATTCGCGAATTTCACGATGGGTTTTATTGTGGCTGTTTGGAGTCGCGCCACACCAAACGATGTCCGGCACTTGCGTGTTGCATCCGCTATCGTGTGGGCACTAGCCGCTCTTGTCAGCTTAAGCACTGTGTTCCACTCCCTGGTGTCGGAGGCCTGATCTTTCGGCATGCACTGATTTGTTCGCCGTTAGTCTTCCACCGAATTGCATCGATGGGAAGTTTGAACTTTCACTGTGAACTCTCAAATGGACTTCGAAATCAGCGTAGGGCAGGTAAATGCACTAAAGAAGCGCGGAGAGACTTTCACGCTTCTGGACGTCCGTGAGCCGTGGGAATTCGAGAAGGCCAGCATCGAAGGATCGAAGCACATTCCAATGGGTGAGGTTCCTGTTCGGGTGCAGGAACTGGATCCAGACGAACACATCATCGTGGTGTGTCATCACGGGATGCGGTCGTTGAGCGTCACCAACTGGCTACGCCAGCAGGGTTTTGGAAAGGTGCAATCGATGCGTGGCGGCATCGACGGATGGGCCCGCACGGTCGATCCCAAAATCCCGATCTACTAGGAGTGTTCATGAACAAGTGGCTCCTCGGTCTGGTTCTTGCGGTCGCGCCTATTGTGGCCCATGCCCAGACGACTCCGGACTGTGCAGCCGCCAAAACGCAGACCGAGATGAACGCCTGCGCCGGAACAAGTTTTCAGACGGCGGACAAAGAACTGAACCGGACATATCAGGCTGTTCTGAAGAGATATGCCGAAGATGCATCGTTCATCGCAAAATTGCGAGCGTCCCAGCGGGCTTGGCTGAGGGTCCGTGAAGCGGAACTGGATGCGATTTTTCCTCACTCTGCAGACGCGAATTACTACGGCACTATCTATCCGCAATGTCGAGCGGGAAAACTGACCAAAATGGTAACCGAGCGCACCCGTGAACTCCGCGAGTGGCTCGACGGGGTTGAGGAAGGTGAAATCTGCGCCGGATCAATAAAGACGAAAGCAGCATTGTCAGAAGCAGGGAAGCTTTAACGCTTGCTCTCGACTATGAATCCCGAGTACTGAGATGAAGAAACAACTCCTGGAACTGACCATCAACGGCCGCACACACGAACTCGCTAGCGAGCCGAACGCTCTGTTGCTCGACGTACTCCGCGTTGACCTGGGCCTCACCGGCTCGAAACGCGGCTGTGACGACTCCTCGTGTGGCGCTTGCACCGTGATGGTTGACGGTACGCCCATGCTTTCCTGCACGCTGCTGGCGGCATCTTGCGAAGGACAATCCATCACCACGATCGAGGGGATCAGTGAGCACGGCAGTCTCGCGGCAATTCAGAAGGCCTATGGCGACTGGGGTGGCGCGCAATGTGGATACTGCACTCCCGGGTTCATCATCACCGTGAAACACCTGCTCGCGGAAAATCCTGACCCCAAGGACGAAGACATTCGAAGCGCACTTTCGAGCAATCTCTGCCGCTGCACCGGATACACACAGATGTACCAGGCGATCAAAGCCGCAATCGACGCCGAGAAGAAGGGCTTAGCAAGCATGTAGTACGGTGTCTTTTCGAAATTTGTCATTCCGAACCATCCAGAGCGAAAGCGAGGATGAGAGAGGAATCTGTTTTCTCTCTGCCAACGGGAACTGAGAACTGATGACCGACAACCGACGACCAACAACGACTTTCTCCACCATCGGTAAATCCGTTGCCATGATCGATGCCGCCGAGAAGACCACCGGCGCAGGCAAATACGCGGACGACCTTTCGCTCCCCGGCATGCTGATCGGCAAAATCCTGCATTCGCCTTACCCGCATGCCCGTATCAAAAGCATCGACACATCTCGCGCGGAAGCATTGGAGGGCGTCATCGCAGTAGTCATCGGCCCCGACGCACCTAATCCTTTCGGCATTCTTCCCGTTGGACACGACGAACACGCTCTCGCTCTCGATAAAGTCCGCTATGTGGGCGACAACGTTGCCTGCGTCGTTGCTGTTTCAGAATCCATTGCTGAAAAGGCGCTTGAGCTCGTCGACGTCGAATACGAGCTGCTGCCCGCCTACTTCGATCCCGAAGAGAGCATGCGGGCCGAGACCGACCTCATCCATGACAACAAGCCACACAATGTCGAGAAAGATTATCACCACGCCTTCGGCGATCCTGAGAAAGCATTCGCGGAAGCCGATTACGTAGCGGAAGGCCGCTTTCTCGCCAACGAAGTGACTCATGCGGCCATGGAGCCGCACTCGACCCTCGCTTCATTCGAATTGGACCCCCATACCGGCAAGCCGGGTCGTCTTATCGTGTGGTCGTCTACGCAGGTGCCTTACTACCTGCAGCACAAGCTATCGCTCGTCCTCGAAATGCCGATGCAGCAGATCCGCGTCATCAAGCCGCTCGTCGGTGGAGGCTTCGGGGGCAAAAGTGAAGTCATTCCGCTCGAGATCATTGCCGCGATTGCCGCCCGCAAGGCGAAAGCACCGGTCAAAATCACCTACACACGTGAGGAAGTCTTCTGGGCGCATCGTGGCCGTCCCCGCACGATTGTTGATCTGAAAACCGCAGTTAAAAACGACGGTCGTATCACCGCAGTGAAAGCTCGCGTCGTGCAAGATGGCGGCGCCTACTGCTCCTACGGAGTGGTTACGATTCTTTACTCGGGTGCGCTTCTCGGAGCGCTTTATGACATTCCCAACATCCAGTACGACGGCTATCGCGTACTGACGAACAAGCCTGCCTGCGGGGCTATGCGCGGCCACGGTACAGTCAATGTGCGCTTCGCCTTCGAATCGCAGCTGGATGAAATTGCAGCGCACCTCAAACTGGATCCCGCGGAAATTCGCCGTCGTAATCTGCTCCAACCGCCCTGCATCACAATTAATGGCCTGCGAGTCCAGAGCTACGGCTTGCCAGAATGCATCGACCAAGTTGTCACGCGTGCAAAATGGACGGAGCGAAAAGGGAAATTACCCAAGAACCGTGGCCTCGGCATTGCGTGCAGTCACTACGTGAGCGGCGCGGCGAATTCCATCATTCGCTCGGACATGCCGCACTCGACTGTGAACATCAAGATCGACCGTGACGGCGGAGTCGTCGTCTACACGGGCGCCTCCGACATTGGCCAGGGCTCAGACACTATGGTCGCTCAAGTTACCGCTGAAGTTCTCGGATGCTCCTTGAGCCGCGTGCACGTTGTGGCTGCCGACACCGACCTCACCCCCATCGACATTGGCTCTTATTCGAGCCGCGTCACCTTCATGAACGGCAACGCAACTTTACGTGCTGCCGAAGAAGTAAAGAAACAAATCGCAGCCGCAGCTGCGAAAAAGATGGGCTGTGCTCCGGAAGACCTTGCGTTCCGCGACGACAGCGTGAAAAAGTCCTCCATCACAACCGATGCCCTTGTGGCGTCCGCGTTGTCGACTCAACCCTCTGTCTCTGGCCGCGTCGAGGGCCAGATCCTTCGCGGATCACTTCAGCAAAAGCGAAAAGACGAAGGCCCGAAAGACTCTATGAGTTTCGAAGAGGCAGTCGTTGCTGCTATTGATTTTCACGGCGCGCTCACCGGAACAGGTTCGTACGCGCCTCCGCCGGAAGCGCGGGGCGGGAAACACAAGGGTGCGGGCGTTGGACCCTCTCCCGCTTACTCCTATTCCGCACAAGTTGCTGAGGTTACCGTCGATGAAGACACGGGCGAAGTAACTGTCCACAAAGTTTGGGCTGCCCACGACTGCGGACGCGCTCTCAACCCAGTATCGGTCGAAGGCCAGGTCATCGGCTCTGTCTGGATGGGCATGGGGCAGGCTCTCACTGAAGAGATGGTCTGGAAAAATGGCATGCTCATGAATCCGGGCCTACTCGAATACCGCAGTCCCTCCTCTGTCGAGTCACCCGAAGTGGAAGCAATCATCGTCGAGAGCATCGACCCGGAAGGCCCCTTCGGCGCTAAAGAGTCGAGCGAAGGTTCTCTCGCAGCTACAATTCCTGCCATCTCGAACGCCATCTACGATGCAGTCGGCGTTCGGTTGCATGAGTGTCCGTTCACGCCTGAACGTGTTCTCGCAGCACTCCGCACCAAGAAGAGCGCGAAGTCTTTGAACCTGACCGAAGGTGTGGATCCAACATCTCCCGTCCGCTTCCGCGAGCACGGGGGTGCTTTGTGGTTCAAAGGAAAAGGTCCGGAACGCCATGCACTGGATCCCGCGCGACGCACGATCCATGCCGAGGGAGGAGCGGATTGAGCCTCTCCGAGTTCCAACTTCTACGGCCGCGCAGCATTGAGGAAGCAGTCGGCCTGTTATCGCAACACGCTGACCGCATTCGCGTGCTTGCCGGAGGCACCGACCTTATCCCTTCAATGCGGCAAAAGTTGTTCGAACCGCAATACATCTTGGACGTACGTCACCTCTCACAGCTGCGGGGCATCCACACGCAAGCTGGCGAGGGTGTGGAGATCGGCGCGCTCACCTCGCTGCGCGAGATTGAACAGTCCACATTTTTACGCAAGCACTATCCCGTACTCACGCAAGCCGCCGCAACCGTCGCATCACCCGTCCTCCGCAACATGGGGACAATTGGCGGCAACATATGTCTCGACACTCGCTGCCTCTGGTACAACCAGTCTCTTCAATGGCGTAAGGGATGCGGGTTTTGCATCAAGAAAGACGGCGACCTCTGTCACGTAGCTCCCGGAGGAACAAAATGCTGGGCAGTGTTCTCTGGAGACACCCCTCCCGCCTTACTGTGCCTTCAGGCCGAAGTAGAAATCGCGGGACCATCTGGCATTAAGCGCCTCCCGCTCAGCGAGTTCTACACCGGAATCGGAGACAACTATCGCAAGCTTGCTTCGAATGAGCTCCTAACTCGGATATTCCTTCCTCAATCGTCAGCGGGATACAACGGCATTTACCGGAAGCTGCGCGTTCGCGGCTCCATCGATTATCCTCTTGCCGGTGTGGCCTTAGTCATGAGGCGATCCAACGCACACATCGCCGACGCTCGCGTTGCGATCACCGCCGTTAATCCCGCGCCGCTCTTGGTGCAAGGAGCGGCAGAAGCGCTCAATGGACAAAGCATTACAGCGGAGCTCGCGGACAAAGTCGGGGTTCTCGCTGCCAAAACCGCCAAGCCCTTGACGACATCTGCTCTTACCCCTGAGTATCGTCGCGAGATGATTCGCGTATTCACGAAGCGAGCGCTACTGGAAGTCACAGGTGGTGGCTAGGCATTTGCTGGATGTCACTCACCATCATTCGCTCAAAAGTCCTCTCGCTCCGGTGCGACCGAGCCGTGACACAGAGTAGGATGTTGCGGATAGCGGATCGCGGATAGCGCAAGACAGAGCTTACGACCAAGGACCAACGACTGCCTTTGATCACTGACTGCCACATCCATATCCAGCCGCTTGAGATGTTCAAGCCTCACGCGCTTGAGTTGATGAAGAAGAAGCGCGCCAACTTCGATCAGATTGCCGAGTTCTGCCGTTCTCCGAAATCATTTCTCAAACATCTCGATGAAGCAGGCCTAGATCGCGCCGTACTCATCAATTATGTTGCACCGGAAGTGATCGGATTCACCAACGGTGTAAATCAATTTGTCGCCGATTATGTAAAAGAGAATCCTCGCCGGCTGATTCCATGCGGCAGTCTGCATCCGCGTCACACGTCCAACATCCTCGCCGATGTCGAACAGATCCTCAAACTCGGCATTCGCATGATCAAGATCCATCCGCCCCACCAACTTCTCTTTCCCAATGACTACCTGAGCGGCGTCAAAGAACTTGAGATCATCTACCGGGCAGCCGAGGCGAACGGCGTGCCCGTGATGTTCCACACTGGAACATCTATCTTTCCAGGCGCGCGCAACAAGTACGGTGATCCCATGTACGTCGACGATGTCGCCGTTGACTTCCCGAAGCTCAAGATCTTGCTGGCGCACGGCGGCCGTCCCTTGTGGATGCAGACCGCATTTTTCCTGATTCGGCGGCATCCGAATGTGTTTCTCGATATCAGCGGTATTCCGCCGAAGACGCTTCTCCAGTACTTCCCGCGCCTCGACGAGATTGCCTCCAAAACGCTCTTCGGCACGGACTGGCCTGGACCCGCGGTGCCCGAAATCAAGAAAAACCTCGACGACTTCCGGGCCTTGCCGCTCACTGAAGAGATACGCACTCAGATCCTCAGCAAGACCGCACTCGGAATCTGGCCGGAATAAGCGATGCAAAACGTGGCTGCGTGACCATATCGCTCGTTAGCACTCCTTCTGCTACTCTTGCGATCCATGCGAACAGAACAACTGGGATGTCTTGCAGTCATGCTGGTGCTTGTCACATCTATCGGCACACAAGCACAGCAGCCAGCCGACCTCGTAGTCTTCAACGGCAAAGTTCTCACTATGGATGCCCAGGATTCGGTCGTTGAAGCAGTGGCCGTTCGTGGCGGCAAAATTCTCGCTGTCGGTACGACTGCTGAGATCCGCAAGCTCGCAGGACCATCCACACAACTGGTCGATCTTCACGGTCGATCCGTCACCCCCGGCCTGATCGATGCCCATCTGCATTTCGCCGACGTCTCGCCACTCTATTCAGTCGACCTGAGCAACGCGACGACCATTGAAGACGTGCAGCGCATGGTGAAGGAACGGGTGTCGAAGGCCAAGCCGGGCGATTGGATTGAGGGTCGCGGCTGGGATGAAGGAAAGCTGTCAGAGCACCGCTATATACGTGCGCAAGATCTTGATGCCGTGGCTCCGGCAAATCCCGTCTGGCTCACGCACACCACTGGGCATTACGGTGTTGGTAATAGCGCGGCTCTGCGCCTCGCGAAAATTACCGCTGAGACCAAAGATCCGCCTGCGGGCACGATCGATCGCGATGCTAACGGACAACCCACCGGGGTCTTGAAGGAATCTGCGATGGAGCCCGTCCGCACGCTGATTCCTCCGCCAACTCCATCACAACTGTACGACGGCTATCTCCGCATGATGGATGCACTTCACCGTGAGGGCATGACTGCCATAAAAGATCCCGGGATCCATGAAGAGAACTGGGCCGCTTATACCAAGCTCCTCAACGACAACAAGCTCACCATCCATCTGTTTACGCTCTGGTACGGTGGAACCACGCTCGAGTCTGTGCGTCCAGTAATCGCTCGGCTCAATCAATTACCTCGTCCGCACGCAGCGGGTAGCAACGATCTGCTCATCGCCGGCGGGATCAAGTTGTTCATGGACGGCAGCGGAAGCGCTCGTACGGCGTGGATGTATGACGATTGGAACAAGAACTGGAAGGATGTCGACTCTGGAAACAGGGGCTATCCCGCGATAGAACCACAGATCTATCGGCAAATGGTCAGTGAGATTCACGATGCGGGCATTCACGTGAGCACTCACGCCGTGGGCGACCGAGCCATAGACTGGGTTGTGGACACCTACGATGAAGTCTTAAAGGCCAAACCCACCCCCGCACTGCGACATGGGATCATCCATGCCAATCTACCAACCGACCATGCGATTGGAACCATGGTTGAGCTGGAAAGACGGTACGATGCCGCGTATCCGGAAGCGCAAGCCGAATTTATGTGGTGGCTCGGAGCCTATGCGGACAACTTGGGCGAAAAACGTGCGCAACGGTTGATCCCGCTACAAACGTATTTAAAAAAGGGAATTTCCTGGGCAGGAGGATCCGATTACTCCGTGACGCCATTCCCCGCGCGTTACGGCATCTGGTCTTCGGTAGCTCGTCAAACTCTGAATGGAACATACGGCCCTCAACCATTTGGTAGAGCCGAAGCAGTCGACATTCATGCCGCGTTGCGCTCCTACACGATCTGGGCGGCGCATCAGCTCTTTCTTGAAGACAAAATTGGGTCCATCGAAATCGGCAAAGATGCCGACCTCGCCGTGTGGGACCGCGACTGGTACACAGTCCCAACCGACGTTGTCAAGGACATGAAGTGTGAAATGACAATATTTGCAGGGAAGGTAATATGGACTAAAGATTAGTCCTTTGTCCTTTCGCATTCATCCGCACAGGCGCATAATTCGCCTGAATGCGCCAAGCCACTTGTCACAGTTGCGGACTTACCACCACTATCCGTTCGTTCTATAGCTTCCAAGGTAAGACTTACTGCGAGCCCTGCGTCTGGAAGGCTTCGAAAGAGGCGGCTGAGAAGGGCCAACCATCCGAATACACCTCACTTACGGACAATTCTATCTGTGCTCGCTGCGGTGCTTACAGCGGAGATAGCAAAGATCACGCCGTCATTGGAAAGCTTCCGCTGTGTGCAACCTGCGCGCCGCAAGTTGTCAGTTGGCCTTACCCGCAGTGGTTAAAAGCTAGTCTGGCCGTTGTCCTTGCCCTATTGTTGATCGCGCTTTCGAATGGACGCAAATACTTCAAGGCCGGAAAAAGCCTGTACATCGGCGAACGCTTAGTTGACGAGAAACAATACGCCAAGGCGCTCCCTTATCTTGAAGAGACTCTCAAAATCGCTCCCCGTTCCGACAAAGCAGTATTCCTGGCTGCAAAAGCTGCGCTGAAGATCGGTGATGTCGCCACGGCTGATAAAGCGATTCAAGGCCACAACGGAGGTTATTTCGAAGATGCAAATGATTCGGACTACCTCGAGGTGAAGGCACTGTGGGATCGCGCCATCGGTGCCGCTGACAAAGCCAACAAAGCAACCGAACTCGCGAAACAGGGTGGTCATGACGTGGAGGCGGCAAAGCTTATGCACGATGCCGCGAGTGCCTATCCTGAGGCCGAAGGACTGTCTGAGGCAGCAACACAGCTGGATGCAGGCGCCGCCTTCGAACGCAAAGATTACGATGCTTTTCTGGAACTGGAGCAAAAGCAATGGAAGCAGTATCCGGAATCCGGCACAGCGGCTGCCGTTGCTAGTGCATTCGCGTGCAAGTACGCAATTACTGGCAATGCGGAGTTCCGGAAGCAAGCTGAGGACATGCTCAAACAGGCAGAAGAACGGGCGAAAGCGGATCCGAAACAAATGGAGAACTTTCGCGAATACGAAGAGCGGATTCGGTACCGCTTACAGAGTCGCGAAATCATCGACAAGCCGGAATACGATCGCCGATTTCGTCAGGGTCAGGCAGCAGGGAAGTAGGAGGGCAAAGCATGTTTTTCATTCCCGGTCCCATCATTGCAGCGCTCAGCTTCCCCGGTGTCATCATCCACGAGACCGGACACCTGTTCTTCTGCAAGCTTTTCAAGTTGCAGGTTTATGACGTTTGCTTCTTTCAGTTCGGAAATCCGGCTGGCTACGTCGTGCACGAAGAAACGGAGAATTTCACTGCATTGTTCTTCGTAAGTCTTGGGCCCTTCTTCGTGAACACCACGCTGTGCGTGATCTTTTGTTCCGCAGCCTTCCTCCCAGTCTGGGAACTTAAGGTGACGGACCCACTCGCATACTTTTTCTATTGGCTGGGGCTGTCCATCGGTATGCATGCATTCCCGTCAACGGCGGATTTGTCCAACCTATGGGACAAAGCGCCCACCTTGGCAAAAAAGGGAAACCCACTCGCCATCATCAGCCTGCCATTCGCCGCGCTGCTGTATGTCCTTAATCTCGCCCGTGTCGTCTGGGCCGATCTCGGATACGGCATCGCCGTTGGCATTCTCGGACCATTAGCGCTGTTCCGCGCTCTGGCTAGATAGAAGAGAATCCGCACTCTAGACTATCGGCTATTTCCTAATCTTCTCGCTCGTAAAACTCAGAATCACTTTGGCGGCTGCTGATCGGACTTTTTCTTTTTCCCGAAAATATCGAGAATTTGCTGCACTGGATTCTGCGGATTCGCCTGGGGTGGCTGTCCGGTCTGTTGATTCTGCTGCGAATCTTGCGAAGAAGCTGGCGCTCCTCCCATCAAGTTCTGAAGCGCGCCTGTAATCGATGATGGATTATTAAGATTTGGAATAAACTGCTTCACCTTCATTTGTGCAACCTGCTGGAGATCGGGAGCGAACCGTGGCTGCGAGAACGTTCCGGTAACCAGTACTGGTATCACTAATTCACCCTGATTGTTGGCGAGCGCGGTTTGCATAAAACCCCCAACACTATTGCCGCCAGCCTTCTGGCTGAGTGACTGTGTCAAGACCGCTGTCATCCGTACGTTCAGGCTCTCATCAGTGAGATTCGCTGTGCCGACTGCACCAAGATTCCCAATATCGAGCTTCGCATTCAGATTGTTTGTCTCCGCAATTCCGTTCTTGACAACGACGTTTCCGTTCATTTTAAGAATCTTTGTCACCCCGTTTGAAGTTTGCGTCGCTGCACTCGGGTTTAGGAATTTCGCAATAGACGACAACTCCTGGCTGATATTCGCTCCGGAATACGTAACATCGTTCAAGTCCAGATTGACAGTTCCGTTCATTGCTCGCGTAATGTCGGCCACCGTTATCGACTTCAAGGCGCCTGACGCTCTCATATCTAAGTTGATGTTGCCTGCACCGTTTACTTTCTCAGCCGCCTTCACTCCATAAGCCTTGGCCATCGCGATGATTGCTGGAAGCTGCGCATTCGAGGAGCGAACCGCCGCGTCTACCGTCGCTCCCGGAGTCGAGTAGTTATGGATCGCAATCTGCGCGAGAAGTTTGGTTGCACCTGAATTCACTTCAAATTGATTCGATTGAATGGTCACTGGCCTTAACGCAAGGTTAATCGAAGGAACTTGAATCGGTTGATTGATCCCGTTTCCCGACAGTTGCAGATTCGTTCCGACAATGTTGCCGTTGAGAGCGGGTTTGTTCGCCGGGCCATTGGCATGAATGTCGGCTTTCAGACTACCCGTCGCCGTTGTCCCCTGCGAGATGGCGATCCCAGACGCGGCGGCCAGCTTCGCTGCTTCAACAATCGAAATATCCTTCGCTCGCAGATACAAATCAATAATCGCCGGCGTTGATTTCAAGTCTGCCGTTCCGGCTATATCGAATGGAGTCGACCCAAGCTTCAGCGCGAGATTGTGGATTGTAACCAGGTCCGCATTCAAGTCATTCGTAATCTCGTAACGTGCGCTGATCGGATAACCCAGCTCCATGCCTTGCACCTTCGCTGACTGTATGTCTGTTGTGCCGTGCGCAGTAAGCTTTCCAGAGTTATTGCTCAGCTTCACATCGCCGCTGATCACACCATCGGTGCCATTGAGAACCGGTGAATTCAAGAACTTTGCAAGATCACCGAGCTTCACCTGCTTAAGATTTAGATTTCCGTCGAAGGGCGTCGCCTCGGGTTTCTCACTCACAATCGGTCCGCCTTTCCCTTGTAGCCTCGCTTCTTGTGTACCCGAACCGGCCATGTGAACAGCCGCGTCCAAGGTGAACGGGCTGTCGGGAGATAGGTCCTTCAGCGTGACATCGATGTGGTCATAAAGCGAAGGCGTTTTGCTTTTCTTCTGATCGAGGACTGAGATTTGTCCGTCGCGGATTGTCAGTTCTTCCATGCTGAGTTGCTGCTTTGACTCCGGCTGAGGCTCCGGTGTGGGATTGCTCTGTCCCTGGGTAGTAGCCTTTGCATTTCCTTCTTTGTCTCGGTTCCCACTTGGGTTTTCAGGCTCTTGCTGCGTGGGAGGGCCGCCGGGATGGCCGAGAGATGCGAAGTTCCATGTCCCATTCAGATTTCGAATGAGGTTCACATTTGGTTTCAACAGGTCCAGCGACGTGATCTCTACTTGCTTATGCATAAGTGGCATCAACTTGACCGCAACATCCAGTTGTTGTGTCTTGACGAACGGAGCGTCTGCGCTGAAGCTTGGATCGTCGGCAATCGCAAGATCTTGAACGCGGAACCGCGGCGGGAAAATGCTTAAGTGCATTTTGCCTAGTGTGACTGGCCTCCCAAATCGCCTTTCGAGTTGCGACTGAATGGTCGAGCGGTAATGGTTCACATTGAATGTTGCTGCAAATACGAGTATCCCCGCTACTAAAACTCCTATGAAAATGGCAATGCCAACGAACAGTTTCCGCATCTTGTCCTCCCGAACTCCGGCCCATGCGTGTGTCTATTGGATGACCTTCATCCGCGTCAGTTTGGCCAACGCATCTCTCGTCCACAAGAGCTGAAAGGTTGCAGGGCGTGCCGATCAGGATGGGCCAGAACTGGCAGCTGCAGTGAGAGTAGAACAACATGGCGCGCCCTGAGAGATTCGAACTCCCGACCTTCTGGTTCGTAGTCAGATTGTCAACTCTACACACAACCCCACACAAAGCAACATAATCCTTTACTTCCTGTCACTTCCGGCCTACGCTGGGGTCTATGGTGTTCACACAAAATCATGCTAGAACACGCCATAAAACGACCCAAACTAGCACCGGCCTAGCACGGCAGCGGGCCGCCCCTCAGAAATTCCACTTCACCGAGAGGCGCATTGCGCAACTCGAGACGCCAACGAATGGCCAGCGTAGCTACGTGTATGACGACGAAGTGCGCGGCTTGTGTGTTGCCATCAGCCCAGTTGGAAGGAAGGCCTACGTTCTCTATCGTTTCGTTGCTGGCCGTCCTGAACGCGTCCCCATCGGTTTGTGCAGTGACCTGTCCGTGATCCAAGCACGCAAGCGTGCCCGCGAGATGAATACGGCAATTGACCGGGGCCAGAATCCTGCAGCTGACCGGCGTTCAGTACGCGACGAAATGACGTTGGGAGAACTCTTCGAAACTTTCCTGACTCTGTATGCCAAGGAAAAGAAGAAGACGTGGCGCGATGACGTCAGCATGTTCAACGTTCACTTGCACCACTGGCGCTTGCGCAAGATTTCCAGCCTCCGCCGGTTGGATGTGATTACCCTGCATTCCCACATCGGACGCACTAGCGGGAAGTATGCGGCCAACCGAGTGATTGAATTGTTGTCCGCCATGTTCAATCGGGCCCGCAACGATTGGGGATGGGAGGGCACGAATCCGGCCGAACGCATTACGCCGTTCAAGGAGAGAAGTCGCAAGCGTTTCATCGAAGCCGATGAATTGCCCCGGTTTTTTGCCGCACTTGCGGAAGAACTGAACGAAACAATCCGTGACTACATTTTGGTTTCGCTGCTGACCGGGGCACGCCGGGGAAATGTCGAGTCAATGGAGTGGAAGGAACTCGATTGGCGACGCGCCACTTGGACGATTCCAGCAGAGAAGGCAAAGGCTGACGAAGACATCACCGTCATTCTCGTGCCCGCCGTAACCGAGATTCTCGCGAACCGCAAGGCCAGCGCAACCGGGCCGTTCGTTTTCCCGGGTAACGGCAAGACTGGTCACTTGGTTGAACCGAAGACCGCGTGGAAGCGGATTCTGAAACGCGCCAAACTCGCAGACTTACGCTTGCACGATTTGCGACGTTCGCTAGGCAGTTTCATGGCTGGCGCTGGGGCCAGTCTGCCCGTAATTGGAAAAGCGCTTGGACACGAAAGCGTGGAGGCAACGAAGGTCTACGCCCGTTTGGATCTCGACCCGGTACGTGATGCGGTAAGGCGTGCCACTAACGCGATGCTGGTTGCTGGGGGCGTCGCCGGACTACTCGAAGGGGGGAAGTCATGACTATCGGAAGAAGGCTAACAAGGGCTGAGAGTCATACCTTTGCCACTGAGATGGAGAAACTACGAGAGGAATACAACAATCTCAAAGGGGTGAAGGAATCTGACCGGAGAATGGCGGAGGCTATTCATTGTGCAAGGGAACAGGGAAAGGCGGAAGCGGCTCCAATCGAGTGGGCTGGTGCCGCCCGCGCCCTGGGAGACAAAGCAATTGCAATGTGGAAGAACGGTGAGATTAAAGCCAAGAATGAAGTTGGCGCAATGCGTGTGCTTTTTCCCCGTTACGTGGATACCTATGGTAAGCCATTTGACGCCGCAAGTACCTGGCGCAGTATCAAGGACCGCCAGTTGAAGGAAGGTAAGTAATAAAACATCCGGATGTTCCGGATGATCTGGATGATCCGGATGTAGATTTTCATATCCCTCCTGCCTGATTCTCACCTTGCAACGTAAGTCAACGCGAGGTGATTCCAATGGTTGCAACTTCCCGCAAGAAACTACTCGACCCAAAAGAGGCGAGTGAGTTCATCCGCAAACCCCAAGGAACCATGGCTAACTGGCGAGGCATGGGCATCGGACCCGCCTATATCCGGTGTGGGCGCAGCATTCGGTACGCGGAAGACGACCTTATCGCGTTCTTAGAAGCTAACCGTGTCGATCCCAGTGAGGACCACGCCTAACAAGTTCCTAGTCCAAGGGCGAGAGATTAATCAAGGAGAACACCATGACCGATAACACTGAACCAATCACCCCAGGAACCCAAGCTAGGCACACGTTGGACAAGCACACGCTAGACATGGACCACTGTACGGAATGCCTCATTGCGTACATCTATCACTGGCTCCAGATTCGGTACGACTTAGGGACCGACTTTCCTATGACGATGTGTTTCCCCATATTGCGCAGGACCAGCGCTACTACAGCAGTTTGACGTGGGGCCAGTTCAAGTACGCAATGGATGAGCTCGTCAAGCGCGGCTGTCTTCCATACGGCGAATCCGTTGAAAAACCTGAGGAGATTTCCTTCTAAAAACAACTGGCGTGGAAAGCTGCCGGCTTCCACGCCAAAATCCCCCGCTTCCGCAGAGCGGCCAAATTTAGGAGCCAACATGCCGAATATAAGGCCACTTGCGGAAACACGTCGACCTGCGCGATGGTTCCCCGTTTCAAGCGGGCTCCTGACGTGGGAACACTATCAGCGCCTCGGACCCGCATGGCTTCTCTTCCTGTGGATGATTCACGAGCAACGTCGGCCGAGCAACGGTGAAGCAGATACCGGTGCCGTGAATAACGGCGAACCGATTTCCTACGAAACCATCAGCGTCAGACTTCAAGGGATGCCGGCGCGAACGATTGAAAAGCATGTAGCGCTTCTCGAACGTGAGAAATACATCCGCACCGAGTTCGTCCGCACAAAGGGCAAGAAATATTTCATAACGAACCCGATTCGCTGGTCAGTACTCCTCGGAAATGGGGAGTCAGTACTCCCCAAATCTGGGGAGTCAATTGAAAAGTACTCCCCAACTCTGGGGGCCATGACTCCCCAAAACAGCGGAGTTGTACTCCCCAAACTTGGGGAGGTTAATAAGGAAGCAAGAACACAAGAACATAAGAACAAGATCAAACCCTCTCTCGCTCTTTCGAGCGAGGTGGATTCGATCTACGAAGCCTACCCTCGAAAGAAGAAACCCGCCGAAGCAAAAAAAGCAATTCGGAAAGCGCTCACGCGACTCTTCAAAGGAGGCATACGCGGAAGCGAACCATTCGCAGACGAACGCGCCTCAGCCTCTTATCTCCTCGAGCGAACCTCTCTCTACGCCAGATCCCCAGACGGTAATCGCGGCAAGTACACGCCCTACCCAGCAAGTTGGTTTAACGCCGAAAGCTATTTAGAAAACGAAAGCGAGTGGTCATCCAATGGAAGCGAACCTACAAAAACTCAAGAACTCGCACGGAACAATCAATCAGCCATCATTGCGGGACTTGGCTTTGGCCAAAATCCTAGCATTGACGGCTACGATGATGGCGAAGGAGTTGGCCCCAGGCGAAGTCGAATTTTGGAAGCAGGAACTCCGCGTCTACTCGGAAAAGGAAATTGATTCGGCATTTCGACAGCATCTCCGACAAGGCAAGTACTTCCCGAAAGTCGCAGAAATCATCGATCTGATTCGGGTATCTCGAAGCCAGACCTACGCCTACACAGGTCCTATCGAGACTGAGAAGGACCGCCGAAGGAAAGCGGCCGGCTGGCGTTCCTATGGTCAGCCAGACATTCGCTGCCTCGTTAAGATTCTTGCGGACAAGCGAGCAAAGTTGAACAGGCCTCTGACTGAAAACGACGAGAACGAATTGATTAACGAGTTGGATCGGCGGATTGATCTGCTGGAAAAGGCGAAAGGGGAAGCCGATGGCATTCGTTAGAGCAAAGCAACTGCGCGGGAAAACCTATTACGCCCTGGTCGAGAACCATCGCGAAGGCGGCAAGGTTCGCCAAAAAGTTCTCGCCTCTCTTGGGGATTCCGGTGACTTATTGGCGGCCCTCGATAGGTATCAATGGCTGGCCAAAACTTGCAACACCTATGCGGTTTATCAAGTGGAGCGATTTCTTCGTGCCCGCGAAACTTACTACCGAAAGCAGTACGCAGAGAAACTGGGAGCCTTTTGGAACAGACAAGCGCCAAAGCCGGAACCCGTGAGTGTGGCGGCGTTAGCTGATGCGGACTGGCAGAGGAAGGCAGAAGCCGAAAAGTCCAAACCGGCTGAATATCTTCGGATCGCTGAAGCGATAGAGAACTTTGCTAAGTGTGGACTGACCGAAGAGGCTTGGACGGCGAAACGCGACAAGTATCTCGCACAGTGCGAAGCGCGGCGACAGGAGGGAACAGCATACTTCCAAGCTATCGCGAAAGCATTTCAGGCCAGCGGTATGGGACGTAGGCGACGTAAGCGTAGTGACATAGAAATGCGCGCGACTAATTTACGTGACACTACAACGGCTGGATATGGTGCCACAGATACGTCGTCAGCTTCGGATTTGCCAGTGCCCAAGTGTGGTGCCATACGTGTGCAACTGTCGGAATCATGTGGCACTACAGCCGATGCACAACCGTGACCGATTCGTGCCAACGGGTGTACGTGTTGGGCGATGGCCTACTTCATTTCGCCTAGTGCAGATAGGGCATTCCGCCACGACGAATTACGCACGCCACGCGTTGCCGAACAAACCCACCCATTAAAACTACTCGCCTATCGCATGCTAAGTTCCGCCTTTCGGGATGCGACCGGCGTGAACCGGGAGAATGCAGCAATCGCAATCCGTTTCATCCGTGCGCGTACCGATTGGAGTTTTATCCCACTATCGCGGCGTCTCGCAGTCTGGGGCGTGGCAGGACCACCTGTAGAAGTACGCAATGAAGGCTGGCCTCTGACCTTCGAACACTGCGCCCGGCTTCTGGGCTGGAACCCCGAACAACTAAGGCAGCAAGGCATTCCGATTACGACCTCAGTTTCAGAACTGCATCACTGGGCAGGCACCGGCGGATTGCGGGACTGGCGACGCTGGCGTGCTGAACGCTGGGAACGTCAACGTCAACTCGATGCCCGCGACGAACGTCGCACTCAACGATTGGCAGCAATGAGGGCTGCCCAATCGCAGCAAATGCGCGAGAGTCAGCCACGCATGATGGTTATAAAGGCCCACGCATGATCACCGTCAAAGTCGACGTATCGAATGCAATCCGGTCGTTGGATTTGTTTCAGCGCAGGCAAGTGCCTTATGCAGCATCAGTTGCAATCAATCGAACCGCGCGGCAAGTGGAAGCAAAGCTAAAGCAGGAGATGATGCGCGTCTTCGATAGACCTACGCCATTCACATTGTCTTCGATTTACGTGATTCCCTCGACCAAGTACAACCTCACAGCAGTAGTTGGAATAAAAGACTCTGCAGCCAAAGGAACGCCTGCTTCAAAGTACCTAATTACAGAAATCGAAGGCGGAATCAGACGCCAGAAGCGTTCCGAGAAAGCACTGGAATTTAGAGGGCTGATGCCTGCGGGCATGTATGCAGTACCCGGTCCCGGCGTTGCCTTTGATGCTTACGGGAACATAAGCAGAGGCACCATGACTGCAATCCTGAATGCGTTACGCGCTAACGTACTCGACCCAACACAGCAAGCGCCACTCGGGAGAAAGACGAGAGGCAGGCCGCGATTGAAGATGGCAGGCACACTGTTCGTGGCCACTAAGACGAACCCTAAGACTGCCCATGTAGCACCCGGAGTCTGGAAGCGTACCGGACCCAAGAGCATGGTGCTACTACTGGCCTTCGTACCCGCCCCACACTATGCACCACGGTTCAAGTTCGAGAACGTGGGGAGGGCAGAAGTGGAACGCACCTTCGAAGAGAACTTCAACGCGGCGCTACGTCAGGCCATGGCGACGGCGAGATGAATCAGCATGTTATTGATTCGACGGGTCCCTCTGCGAAGGTCCAAGTGCGGTGTAGTTCGAGCCACGACATAGCCGTGGCGGAACCTAAAAGTGGAATATCAATTTTCAACAATCACTAAGGCGGGCTAAATGGAGAAAAACGGCGCTAAATTTCTTTCGATGGCGGCTTACGCGCGGCACCGCGGCTGTGATCCGAGTTACATCACGCGACTGGTTCAGCGGGGCGTTTTGCCGTTGCTGCCGGATCGGCGACTAGATCGGGACGTTTGCGATTCAATTATGGCGAGTGAGATACGCCCGCGGACAGTTAGCCAGGCTTCGCGCAAACGGGAAGATCGGGAAGCGCTAGTTGAAGCGATGACGAAGCACGAAGACTACAGGGGGCGCGTGATGAAATTGAAATATGAACTCGCGGCGGGTCAACTTGTCAGCGGCGACCGCGTCCTGGAGACTGCGACAAACATGTTTGCCTCCTGTCGCACGCGCGTGGGAAGGATTCCAAAAGCGTATGCGTGTCAAGTGGCCGGTCAAAGTGTGGAAATCATCGAAGAGATTCTCGCGGAAGCGTTTCTCGATGCCCTGTCAGTGTTAGACGTGGGCGCTTTTGCGTCAGCGGTGCGCATAGACGCATTCGCGGTTGAAACTGACCCCAATGGATCACCGACGATTCAGTAACGCAGCCACGGGTCTCGCTGCGCGAAGTCGTTGACCAATTCTCCCAAGTTAACGCTTAAATGGGAATTGAAACGTGCAAGCCAAATCGTACCTCACATGAGAACGACGCCGGACGGGGTGTCAACTAGTGACATGCAGGTTGACATTCGTCGCTTAGCGGCGATGGACGATGCTGAACTGGCGCAACAGTTTGGCCACTGGCTTAAACACACTTGCGTGGGGCGCGATGTGCTGAAGCAGCGGTGATAGCTCTGAGTGCCGTCCACGGCCTAGAATGCGTCCCTCGGGAACGGGAGCGTGAAGCCTAGGTCAATTTGTCGCGTTTCAGCCTTGGGCTTTAGGCCGCGGACGCTCGATGAGCCAGACCTGCGTCAAGACTATGAGCAACACTGGGATCAAAGGCTCGCCAGTTTTGTCGAACGCTCTGCTTGTAATTGTTTTCAGCATTCCGGACCGCTTCCGTTAGGTCTTTATAAAGCTGGATTTCAGCGCTTGAACTGTCAAGAACGAATTTCGTGTCGAGTTGAGGAATGTCACTCTCGAAAACGCGAACTTCAAAGTGCTCTCGTTCTACAACAATGATCTGACGGAAAAGGGACTGACATGCATTTGGAATCTTCTTGTACAGCACGAGATGACGATGGATTTCTGCATACATGGTTCCTGTCAACCTCCATGTTCGTTGTTGAGTGCGTTACCGTTAGGAGCGGGAGTTGCCCTCACCATTCGCCGGATTGCCACTTAGATTGTTGCTACCGCTGATTCTTGCCAGTCACTGTGCTTTTCGAGCCTGTGGTGACGGAATGCCTTTTCGGCTTTCAATACAAAGTCGGCCTCCGCTTTTCCAGGTTCTTCTATTTCAATTACTTTATCGCCGTGTGAACACCAAGCGATTAATTTCCCATCAAATTGTCGGGAGCATTTAAGTACAGGTTTCTCTGTGGTGTTTGGCATTATCAGACTCCGCATTGATCAAAAATGTAGGGCTGGCTGCTTTGGTGCGTCTGTTCAAAAGTGCTCACCTTTAAGCGACAGGATGAATGGCTCGCCACTCTGTGTGCAGCAAAGACCTCGTCATCAGTTACCCCAAATTGCCTGAATGATCCGAATCGCGATCACCAGGAACCCTAGCCACAACAGCACGCATATTGGGATGGCGATAGCCAAAGTAGTTTTTGTCATAGCGTCGCCAACACTGGTGGTCGGCCTGCGCAGTGACCTGAATGTTAGGCTTGGCAGCCTTGGTGTGACTGCTCAAGAATGCTCACTCTTCAAATGACTCAGGCGTTGTTTTCCAAGGCGTTTGTTCTCCGGGTCAGCCTCTGCGGGGTGGCGGAATTTAAAACCGCCGGGCACCCTGTCAATGAGGTAACGGCGAGTTTTCGACAACCATGATTTCTAGCGTTCGAGCGTTAACAGTAGCGTCTCGCAATTCACGCAGCGGATCGGTTCATGTCCTCGGAGTGCTTCAGTGCAGCATGTGCGCGAAATACTCTATAGAGTATTTCAGTGGTTTCCGTTTGCGTACTCTCTGAATCTGTCACAACCTTTTCGACGCAAATACTCTCGTGGCATTCCGAGCACCTGCCGAAGCGATGACTGGCGCTATCCATCTCTATCCTTGGTCCTAGCCATCCGACGTCCGTCAATTGTTGCGTTCTCATGTCCCTAGTTTCCCATAGGCGGGGCTGGAATTGAATACCCGGTGAAGTTTTAAAAGGGCACCACTACACAACCATCGGGCTCAAAAGATTGCCAATGAATCTAAAATTGAACCATGCTAGCAGTAGCAATAAAAAAGGGTAGCCGTGAGAAGACCTTAGACTTCCAAGAGATGGGGGACAGTCCGGTGTGACGGCTGCGGTGAGAAATTCTTCATCGGACACAACCCACAATCGGCAGAGAGGCGGGTTGCAGAAAGGCAGGCACAGTGCTTGAAAAAGTCTTGGCCGAAGAGCACGAGCGCGATAGGAAACACTCTGACCGAATCGAACTGCCGCAATAGCTGACCGGAACTGATCTGCATCAACCTCTTATGAGCGCAATTACCGACGCGACGGCAACAGAATCCGCGGCTACAGGAAGCTTGCTTTCGGAGAAATGGATTACCAAGGTCATCGTGGCGGTGATCCTCGGAGAAGCCATCTGGGCATTTGTTGTTTCTCTTACCAACAGTTTGGTTTTGCCAGGGCTGGCGCGGGCGATGGGCGGCAATCCGCAGTCACCCCTTTATCTGGGTAAGGGCGACTTCAATGTGCCGGCAATCTTTTCCTCAATTGTGGAGCTTTGCTTGGCCGGCATCGTTGCTGTTCTGCTGAATCAGTGGTCGCGCTCGGCCCCAGCGCGAGTTCGCATGAAAACCGTTAAAATAGGAGCAACTGCGGCAAGAGAGTCGATGCCGAGCATTTCGCCCATCTTAACGCCCAGCGTTTCACCAAGCTCAAGTCCGAGCATTCCGTCCGCGCCGCTGGTGCGAGGCTCTGTGGTCAACTCAGTTGCGCCTGCCGCTCCTCCACAGTCAATTCCAGCACCGTCGTCCACGCGAGGCACTCTGCAGACGCCGCCCCCGGGGGTGCCCCAACCAATCTCCTCAATTTCACAACCTGCGGCCCCACCAAAGTCGGCTGCTCCGGCAAAGCCGGAGAAACCTAAGAAGCCTAAAGAGGTTTATTACAACATCGTTGGCGAGCCGATCAATTCCACCGAGGATGATTAGGACAAACCCTTCTCGCACCGGCGCGGCTGTGCCTGCAGGCAACTGGTTTATGCTGCGGTTCAGTGGGCGGAGTGGATCATGAAGATGGCGTGCTTCGATCCGCTGGAATTTGAAGATTTGCGGCCCCTGTCCGAATCCGACAACCCATCTCACGTTCCTTCATGTTTTGCGAGGAAGTGCTCATGCGCGACCCTCATCTCCGAGGGTGGCCCGTGAGATAAGGCACTGCAAGCTCTGAAGAACCACAAGCCTTAGGCGTTTCCCTCCGCGATGGCCCGCTTCAAAACTAGGATCGTTGGTCTAATTGTGATATTTCAACAGCAACGGGATTGACCACATCGCGCGAAACAGCGTCTCCGTGCATCTGTCTGACAGTGTGCTGCACAGCCAGCAAGTTGCTGCGCGACGACTCCGTGGCATGACTGGTAGGGTCCTTGGCGAGTTCCACTTGATATGTTCTAAGCAGGTACATACTCTGTTTTCCTAGACGTTTGATTAAACCCGAGTCGAGTTCTTGAGCAACCTGCATACTTCATTGTACGCACAATCTGGGGGAAAGTTCACGAAACGGCTCGGCGGAGTGCACCCCACTTATGAGCCGCATGTGAAGTCCAGTGCTTGTCCATTATTGGGTCGTTCCCGGACTTCATTGCTTTTGCAGACGCGGAGGACTAGGTTTAAGAAGTCCCTTTCGCATCCCTCCGTCGCCCTTCCGGGCATCTGACCTTCCCGACGGCCTCTTGCGCAACCGATAGAAATGAGGGTTCACACATGGAACCCATCCGTTATTCGCTACGGGCCGCTTTGATTCTAGGTTTGTCACTGTCTGTCTTCGCGCAGATTCCTGCTGCTCCCGACGTGTCTGGTTTTCCCTTAGGGCGCAAGACCCTTGATTTTCCGTTGACGGCTCTGCTGCCTGCTCTCTTTCCGCGCTGGGTGTTCGAGTTTCGAGGGATTCGGATTGGTGATGAAGATAAGGAGGCCAAACGAAAGTTCCTTGCTTTGAAAGTACCCTCGCCTTCGTCCAGACCCGGGTTGTGCGGTACCGACGGCATGAATCGGATCGAAACTTGCACTGATGTCTTGGACACCGGGGAGTACGTGAGTATGACGATGTTAGATCGGCACGTCGCCCAAATTTACGTGTCCACCGACCGTCGTACCGAGGGAAACACTTACAACAGCTACGTGCTAGCTTTGGGCACCACATACGGCAGGCCTAACAAACTCGAAACTAGATACTACCGCGACGGCGTCGAGACTGGGTCGTCAGGAGAACACCTTCGGTGGTTGAACGGTGATCAATACATGGACGCCAGCGAAAGCGAACACTCCATCACCATCGGGAGCAAACCCCTCGATGCAAAAATTAACGAACTGGAGACCATTGATGAACGCAACTAGCATTTCGCTTTGTGTGCTTATGATGCTATTCGTGATCCTGCTGCTCTACCGGATGCGCAGGTTGAAACCACAGATCGCCACGTTCCGATCACAGAGAATGTGCCCCTATTGCGGATTGATCACATCTCGACTAAAGGCGTATTGCTTGGAGTGTGGCAACTCTCTGGCAGCAGTGAGCGTGAGGTGATTGTTGAAAACGATGAGCGATTGCGAAACGGGTTCTGGAAGTCTGATGAATCATTCCCGCCGTTATCATCGTTCCCTTAGCGGAGGGTGACGAAAAATCGCCATTTCACTCATTGCCCAGCAATGTCCGAGCTACACGGTAGTCTTTCGTACTTCAACGCAACTCACGAAGTGCAGTTGCAAGGGAAGGCACGGCCCGTGCGAAATCCTCGCACTCTGGAAAATACCTGCCTTCATCCACGTTTGACGATTGAGAATCTCGTCCACCTCCGGATCGTGCAGTTTCCTCAGTTCGTTGAACTTGGCCGTTACCGCTCCCGCTGTCTTGCCCCATTTTTCTTGATGCTCTGCTGCCGATTTCAGCTGCTCCTCTATCATCTGTTTGCAACTCACATCCACATTGTGCGCTGGTTTGCCACATCCAGTTAGAGCAACCAACAATGGAAACAGTCCGAGCCCAGCTTTCATAAATGATCTCAACCTCATTCAAATCTTTTTGGACTTGCATGAGAAACTGAATCCTGCGTGAATGGCGATAATTGTTGTTAACAGGCGTTATCACTCATTGACATCGCTTTGACTTGCAACCAGCGAATTGGTTTGTCAATGCTGGCACTCAATTCCACAAACGGACGGCATTGTTGGACAAATAGGCTGTCTTTCAATTTTCCGGGTCGCCTTCCGTACTTCTTGAAAAAGTGGCTTCAGCTCTTTTTAGCAATTGCACTTGCTTTTGCTTGAACCAATGCGGCCATCGTAGCGTGTTGGTTCGGGAATATACTTTTTGCTGCGCTATGCGCGTAGAGTTCCGAGGCCAATACCAAGCTGCTTGGCAGCTTCCGAAGAAGATACTTGGGCATCCCTGTTTGCGGCACACAAAACCCTGACGGGCACCGGAAATCTGATCATTTTTGATCAGTCTCTCTTGACCAGTTCCGTCGATACTAGAAATTGTTACGATCGACTCCGCTGCGAATGCTTTCCGATGACGAGAAATGAGGTGTCCTTCCACTCGTGGTTCATCAGGAGCTTGTTGGACCAGCATGCGGTCTTTAGTTTGGTTGGACACCAATGTCAGTCGTAAGCACAGGCGAGAGCAGGAGCGATGAAGCTGTTCCTTTGGATCTTCCAATTTGTTTTTGGGTGCCATCACCGTCATGTTAGTCGCGTCTTCACGATCAAACGCCGGACTTACCAGGTGTGCTTCGATTGTGGAATGGAATTCGACATGCCGGATCTTTATGCTCTATCCGCGTAAATCTTGCGCCACAAAGCATAAAAAGAATCACGGCTGTGCACGCGGTCGTGTTCATTGTTGGCCGCCCGCGTGTCCGGTATAAGAAGGAACGATGACCAGCTTGCTCTTCACTATATCGATCTTCGCAGAGTATCGCGGTACGAAGGAAATCTACTCAGCAAAGGTCATCGCGCGCAACGGTACGCCGCTCTATCACCTAGCAGAGGCGCTCTCAATCCCAGAGGCGCTAGAAAAGGTGGTGCAAGAAATACGGCTGCAGGAAAAGAAAAGCGCATCGTTACGCGGTTAAAGGGAGAAGGTCCGTTTTCTCCACGTTTGGCTGCATGTTCGCCGAGACCACGACCGCCCCCTGATGTCACCGCTCCGCGAGTAGATAGGCGATCCGGTGTTTGAGCCGTCTCCCTGAAGCAAACCTTCTGACGGACGTTCGCTCTGGCACAGCGCTGCACAAGCGACAAGCAGAACATAGGAAATAACCCATATTGGTGCGATTCGCTTCACGATAGCGCGTTCCGGCAAGGCGGCAAGCGACTTACCGCCTCCTCCGGCGACTCAACTTGGAAGCACACTTTGACGTTAGCACTTCACGGGACTCTCGTCGGATCAGAATTGCTCATCCGCAGGAGGCGGAGACAACTCGCACAGATCGATTCACAAACTGCGCACACAACGCTATCACACACTTACCTGTAGACCTGCTGAGGCTAGGGGCTTGTCGTCATTGTTGGCGGAAATGCTGCCAACCTGTGCGATCATGTCCCCCGTAACTGGCTTGGAGAGTTTGCCGAGTTCACCGTTGGCGCGCGCGCCCGTCCTGGGGCCGACTGTGCCGCAAATCGCGGTGATGGCCTTTTCAATTCCGCGTTTCATCGCTATCGGATTGGCTCCGGCAGCGACAGTTCTCACGCCTCGTGATAAATGGTCTGCGCCAGAACGGTGGCCGTGGTGGTCCCGTCGCCAGCGATGTCGCCGGTCTTGGAAGCAACTTCACGCACCATCTGTGCGCCCAGGTTCTCGAGAGCATTCTGCAGTTCAACCTCTTTGGCAACGGTGACACCGTCCTTGGTGATCGTCGGCGAACCAAATTTCTTTTCAATGACAAGGTTGCGGACTCTTGGCCCGAGAGTCACCTTTACCGCATCTGCCATGGTTAACGCCGCGCAGGATCGCCTGACGCGACTCTTCGCCGTGCACGATTTGCTTTGCCATGACTGTACTCTCCTAGGAATGCGGAAATCTTCAACTCTAAAGTGCTCCTGTCGTGTCACTGCAACCACGAGCAAGATTGCTTGTGGTTACCTTTGACAGATAGGCCCACAACGACTCAAAAGGGAGCAAGCTATCTCTTGAAGCCTACTATCCCTTTCGTCGCTGAACCGGTTAGAGCGCCAAGGACTTCTTCCTCTTTCATGATTAGGAAATCCTCCCCATCAATCTTGATCTCGGTTCCGGAGTACTTGCCAAACAGGATGCGGTCGCCATCTTTTAGCGCGAGAGGGGACACTTTGCCTTCGTCGTTGGTCTTGCCCTTGCCAACCGAGATGACTTCACCCTCTTGTGGTTTGTCTTTAGCAGAGTCCGGGATTGTGATTCCACCCCGAGTTGTGCCAACTTCTTCTACTCGCCGCACCAGGATGCGGTCGTGCAGTGGGGTAAACTTTGTAGCCATACTTGCAAACTCCATTCCTTGAATCCCGCTTTGGTAAGGGGAGCGATGAAAAACCCATTGTCAGAGCCATGACCGTCGAGTCTTGGACCAGAGCGATAATTGGATCAGGCCGCCCAGAGCTACCAGGACGGAGACCGCCAGAAATATCGGCATTCCATCTCTGCCGATGCTAAGGGCAAGTACGGCAGTGATACCACCAAGACCGCCTAGACCAAGCCCTAACCACATCCGCCATGTGTCGGCACCCGGCTTCACCATCTTATCCTTCATCTATTCCCCTCGGACCACTTCCTTAGCTCTGAAAATCCCAAATGAGTCTGAATTTACAAGTCACGTCACATTCAACAACGCTACCAAATGGCGGAACTCGAATTTCTCTTGGTGTGACCAAACCAGGCCTGACGTTCTTTCCGAGGCCACAAGAGTCGGAGGTTGCTCCCTGTCAGTTTCCAACTAGCAGACAAGTTATGCTCCGGTTGACGCGTATAGAACCAGCTCTTGGCGATCCTTCAGCTTTAAGAAATGAAGGACCCAGGCAATGCAGTTCTGTACGTCCATTTCGGGGAGACCTAGCTTCGTTGCAACTCGTTATCATTGAGCCCTTGGCCCAATGAGTGGTAGATGGGGCCAAGGACACCCGTTTGCTCCCAAAAGCAGCGCATATCGTCTCCTTCCTGACGTAGACCACACCCGTAACGAGAGATAGGAAGTGCCGTCTCTCAAACATTATGATGGTCTAAATAGAAAGGAATAGCTGGTCTAAACTGCTCACCCTTTATTTCGGGTCGCAAGAAGTTTGGCCCTCTTGAACGAGCCGTGACTGACGCCGTCTGCTAGTGAGGGAATCTGCATCAGACGGGATTATCCTCGAAGGGGCAGACGGAGCGAAGAAAACTGCTTTGCAGCGACTTCTGCACGGCTTCAGTGTGGACATGACGGTGATCTCCTTGCCGGCAGGTGTACGAAGTGAACATTGAACGGCGGGATGAAGAACTCGGAAGAGGGATCGCCGCGACCCTATGGATTAGCCTGTTCGAGGTTGCCGACCGTTGAGGACTTATCGCATGGTCGAACACACTGTCGGTCGAAGGTCTGCAGCACGGTTACTCTTCTCCCGTCAGCAATCCACAATGCGAATCGGAACATCAATGGGGCGAACAAGAACCAAATTGAAAATCCGTGCCTGCTTTTTGAGCTTCTCGGATAAATTGCTCGCCGCAATGCATCGTGAACATGACAATCAAGGTCTTGGGCGCAATCTGGGCAATGATCCGTGCGGCATCTAATCCGTTCATAACTGGCATCTGACTACGTCTGGATTGAAGCGGCGGATGCTTTCAACGGCAATCGCCCCATTTTTGAAATGTCATCTAAAACGTACTGGAAAAATATCTCGATCAGATTGAACTTGTGACCGTGCTCCGGATATTGAGCGGATCGTCGGGCAGAATAAGATCGCGCTGGACGTTTGCACCGAAGACCCATTCTGCTTGCGAATCACTTCTAAGAACCGGCTGCGCCTGCCTATGAGCTCTGTTCCGTGCGCTTCCTGATCGCCCTGAGCATGCCGGAAAAAATTAGAGCGTGAACTGGGTACAAGCCATACCAGTAGATCTCTCCGGCCAAACCGCGCGGCTGGAACCATGCGCAGCACCGGAGAAGCGTGCGGTTATGTGGTTGGGGTGTCAGGTTGAATTGTAGCCATGCTTCGCCGGGCAGCTTCATTTCTGCGCGAAGCAGCACAGCGCTCGGCGCGTCGGCTCGATCTACCTGCCAAAAGTCGATGACATCGCCGGCCTCGATACCGGACGCTCGCGACCTGCCACGTTTCAGGCCCACGCCGCCGATGAGTTGATCGATCCAACCGCGCACAGACCACAAAAAATTCGCGTAGAACCACCCGTTCTTCCCTCCGACGTTCCCGATCAGCTCAAACACATGTTCGGGTGGAGCGTCGACAGTGGTTTCCCTCATGTCGCAGATGATGCCCTCGGCGCGAACTGTCCGTTGCGAAGCTCCGTTCATGCTCGGCAGCGGCATCAAAGGCGCGGGCCTCTCCAGTGCTCTTTGAACAGCGGCGGAGTACGAGATCGGACGGATCGAAGGAAATAATCTGGGGGCCAGCGCAGTGGTGCAAACGGATTCGCTTCGGAGACCTTCAATGAGCGGGCGAGACACGGCCGGCGGCACGGGCGTGACGATGTCCAGCCAATAGGACGACAAGCGCGGAGTCAGCACCGGAACGCGCAGCAACAATCGCTGCAGCCCACGATGCCGCGCATACGAAAGCATCATGCTGCGATAAGTCTCGATGGTCGAACCACCGACCTCGATGGGTTCGTTCACCGCTTCGTACAGGTCGAGCGCAGCTTCGAGGTATTCGAGAACGTCACTAACCGCTATCGGCTGGGTTCTTGTCACTACCCAACGAGGGCAGATCATGATTGGCAGCCGTTCTGTGAGGCAGCGAATGATTTCGAACGAGGTACTGCCATTACCGACGATGATGCCGGCCCGCAGTTCAATCAGAGGCGGCCCGAATTTTCGCAACACCGCGCCCGTTTCGTGCCGGCTCTTGAGATGCGCTGAAACCGTGCCTCTAGTGGCGGCCAGTCCACCGAGGTAGATCACACGCCGCACCCCGCACTGCTTGGCTGCCATGGCGAAGTTGTGTGCGGCCTGGCGGTCGCGCAATGCAAAGCCTTCCACTCGCCCGGACATGGAGTGAATGAGGTAGTAGGCTACATCGATTCCTTTTAGCACCGCTGGAAGTGTCTTGGAGTGCAACGCATCCGCCTCGACGAACTTTATCCGCGCGCTATGAAGTTGGGGAGGCCGAGCGCCATCACGGACCATACAGGTGACATCGTGACCCGCGGCCGAAAGCTTATCCGCCAGTTGGCGGCCGATGTAACCGGACGCACCAGTAACCAGCACCTTCATGCTGGACCTTTATTCAGACGCCAGATTCCAAAGTTCAAGTAGGAAGCATAATAGAAGACCCAGGCGGCATAGGGTGTCATCAGCCAGAGAGCCAGGCGTGAGAATTCCGCGAATCGCATGGACGTCATGACAATGGCGACCAACACACGATGATTTTCGAGCAGGGCCGCTCCGGGCCTTCGCGAAACCGAAAAAGACAAAAGGCCGCAATATATGCGCATGTAGTTGTG
Source organism: Terriglobales bacterium (assembly GCA_036265385.1). Classification (GTDB taxonomy): domain Bacteria; phylum Acidobacteriota; class Terriglobia; order Terriglobales; family Acidobacteriaceae; genus DATAPD01. Next base: position 2,397 of record DATAPD010000008.1, on the reverse strand, counting down.
CATCTCGGGCGTGCGACCAGATGTTCCAGTCGCTCGATTTCCTTCGAGGGAGCTCAACGGATCATTCTCACCCCGCACCCGGTGGGTCGACGATTGTAACGCTTGGGTTTCATGAGTACTTCACGATTTTCATCCACCAATCTTTCATACGCAATCTCCGACTCTGCTCGGTATCGGATAGGGAATCCTTGCGACTTGATGGGTGGGGGTGTTTTTCGCGCTGCCATTGATCCTGCCTGCTCAGGCTGGTTCCCGGCCAGCCTTACGAGCCTCGGAACTATTCTCGCCTATCGGGTGTTTGCTTGCCTTAATGGCGGCCAGTGCTTTGCTTTCCGGGATGATCGGCGATGTGCTTTCTAGAAACGGGATGTTAAGTACGGATTGGCTAATGTTCACTGATTCACCAGCACGACGCTACCGCTTTATGGCCAAAGTCCATTGAGGATCAACTGAGCCGTGAAGAATTGGTGGGCACACTCGGCATCCTATGGGATTGCTTTTGTGGGAGGGATCGTGAAGGCAGCGAGCTCACGAAGATGTGTGGGCATTCGCCCTGACTCATTGACTGCGTGGGGCCAAGCCCTGCGAAGCCGTCGACGATAGGTCAATGTAACTTTTGAGCCGAACTTCCATCCGGTGCTGGCGATCGACATGTATCGCACTTGCCAACCACTTGACGGAAAACGAACGCTTCTGTCAATTCGGTAACACCCTTTAAATGTGCGTCCCGTGATGCAACTCTGAATGGCCCCTGAACGTCCATGTAGCGCTTTACCGACCAGCACTCTTACGCAAGCTTACAGTGGCTGCCGTATTTACAAACCTCTTACAGAGGGTATGGTGGAGGTGTCCTTCCTCGTCGCCGACCGCCTGCACAATTCTCATTACGGCCTGCTGCCTGTTAAAGGGCCCAAAGGCCAACTGTGTCCCACTCAATTCTGATCGTTGACGATAGTCCATTGATTCGACGTTTGCTGCGCTGTTACATCGAACAAGATGCCGAGTGGAAAGTCTGTGGAGAAGCAGAAAATGGGGCGATTGCCGTTGAAAGCATCCGCCGCTTCAATCCAGACGTAGTTATTCTCGATTGGCAGATGCCAGTTATGAACGGATTAGATGCCGCACGGATCATTGCCCACATTGCGCCCAAGACCTTGATTGTCATGTTCACGATGCATTGCGGCGAGCAATTTATCCAAGAAGCTCAAAAAGCAGGCATCAATCACGTTCTTTCGAAAGCGGATACTAAGAATCTCTTCGCCTTGCTAAAGACCATGGCTGTTCCCGGCTAGAAATCACCTCGAAAAGCGAAAAGTCGTGTTGTGTACGTGAAGATGCCGAGGGAGGTTAGTAGCATGAAAAGTTTGTTCCTTGGCGAAAACCATTACCATACTCAGTGGTCGTCGAACTCGAATATCGATTCAAGAGCTTTTCCGACCAGCGAAGAGGAAAGAAACGGCCGTTACGCTCGTTAGGTAGCCTGAAATTATGAGCGATGATTCCGAGCACGTGACCGCTCTTATCAAAGAGTTGCCAATTCTGAACCGCGCTGACCGTGCTCCCACTATCCGACCGCAGAGTGAAGAAGAGATTGAATGGAGAAAGACGAAGCGAACAACGGTTAGGCAAGAACTTGTGAAAGCTTTGGATCTCCGCGACAAGCACGATGTTTGAGCCATAGTTTCCCCAGAGGACATGCAAAAAGTGCTTCTGAACACCTTGCCGCCGCTGATGCTTTTTGAGGTCAGAGATCTCTTCGTTGTAAGTTTTGTTGTTGTTGCTGTCCTTCATGTCAGCCAGGATCGATTGTTTCGTTTCCCAGTTGCCCCAGCTCGATCCACCGCTAAAAGTATTAGCGTAGTTTTTCTCGACATAGGACGAGTCCCCCGCAGTGTCCGCCTTAACGGAAGCGTTTTCCATTTCCGTGATCGTAGCAATGGAGGCTTTCTCAGTTGGCGTGCCACCCTTTTTAGCAAAGGACAGTACGCTGAAGACCGTTGTAGCAAGCGCTAAACTGATAATTACAGCCGTTGATGTGGTTATACGCATTCCAACCTCCTGGGTTGTCGTCGCACTAAGAGAGTAGTGCTTCAGATGTTGCTGACTTAGTTCAGAAGATCTGACAGAGCGGAAGGAAGGTATCGCTCAGGTGCGACGACAGGCTTAGTCGGGTACTATTGTCAAATTGTGCCGTAAACGCTAAGCAAACTACCTGATCATGGTGATGCCGCTATCGAAATGCTGCGCACCGCGCGGTTGCGCTGACTGGGACTACGACGATCGGCTGCGAAAAGAATTAGATTGAAGGAAGATGTATTCATCTTCATGCCCTTAACCGTCAGCTCGGAGCACAATCGGCCCCTGTTCAAAACTGACCATTTTGGGAACTGGAATGGG
>DATAPD010000007.1:0-4300 GCA_036265385.1 Terriglobales bacterium | reverse complement strand
CTTCAACCTGGCCATCAAGGTACAGATCCTCACTGCCGGAGAGTTCTCCCTTAATCACGACAGATTTGCCAATGTTGGCCAAGTCTGTGCGCGCAGAATCCAGCGTCTTTGGGGTATCCATGGGTAGAGCCTCCTAGAAGGGATGATGAATGGAAACTGCGATTCTACTCCATCCCCACTCGGTTTCTGCAGGTGCCAGAAAAGTTTTTCAACGGACTCCCGGGGGGAATACGGGAACAGGCGCGGCTTTCCACCACGTTTCGTGTCCAGCGCAACGAATTGAAGGGTCAGGTACATCAAAGTTGGTAAACTGGCCGACACATTAGGAGAAGCGTATTGCGAAAGTTCAGTCGCATGTCTCTGGCATCATTCTTGGCATCTGCCCTCGTCGCCGCTTGGGCGGTCGCGCTCCCCCCCGAAGGGCAAGAGGTAACAGTTACTCCAAGGGGACTCGTTCAACAGACGGTGGAAAACGAGGTCAAGTCTTCCGATGCGTCGACGAGGTTCATGTTTCGTTCGCGAAAGCAAACGGCCGGCAACTCACAAACCAAGCTGATGGTGCAGACGCGCGACGCAACCGCAGGCATGTTGATCGCTATCAACGATAAGCCTCTCACACCCGAACAGCGGCAAGGCGAGGAAGGCAGGCTCGAGTATCTGGTCCATAATCCTGCCGAGCTCAAGCGCAAGCAGAAACAGGAAGCAGAGAATGCCGACCGAGTCCGCCGGATCGTTCGCGCCCTAGCCGACGCATTTATCTACGAACTCGACGGTACCGAGAATGGGCGTCGGGGGATCGGAAGAGAGGGAGACCGGCTGATACGGCTGAAGTTTCGCCCCAATCCTCATTATGACCCCCCTTCTCGAGTGGAACAGGTTCTGGTCGGTATGCAGGGAATACTTTTTATAGACGAGAAGCGCCACCGCATTGCGCGAATGGACGGAACTCTCTTCAAGGATGTCAGCTTCGGATGGGGCATTCTTGGCCATCTGGACAAAGGAGGACGGTTTCAGGTGGAACAAGGCAATGTGGCGGATGACGGTTGGGAGGTTACTCGTATGTCGCTCAATTTCACAGGAAAGGTATTGCTCGTCAAGAGTATTGCCATCAAAAGCGAGGAGCAGTTCAGCGATTTTCGGCGGGTGCCGACGAACTTAAGCTTCGCGGAAGGTGTGGCTCTGCTGAAAAAGCAGCAATCGGGTGACAACGCAAGCACAAGCGGAGGATAGCGATCTACGAAGGCCATCACTCCGCAAGTATTCTGCTCGTCTTCATTGGGCAACCCCGGCCGCACGAATAGTTTTCTTGCGGACGGTCAACTTTTCGATCAGATCCTCGCGAACGTTGTAGCCCGTTCCCGGTTCGTCCCGGACCGTGATCATGCCTTCGGGCGAGACCTCCACTTCAGGATCGATGATGTCTTCTTTCCAGTAGCGCTTAGAAGCGGATACATCGCCGGGCAGCCGGAAGTTGGGCAAAGTCGAGAGTGCCACGTTGTGCATGCGTCCGACTCCCGATTCGAGCATACCGCCGCACCAAACCGGAATCCCGCGCGACTGGCACACGTCATGAATGCTCTTGGCTTCGGTAAAACCGCCCACGCGGCCTACTTTGATGTTGATAATGCCACATGCTCCTAAGTCAACGGCGGCCTCAGCGTCTCGTGCGTTACGAATCGATTCGTCAAGACAGATTTTTGTATTTAGTTGCTTTTGGAGACGGCCATGAAAGTAGATGTCGTCATTCCACAATGGCTGCTCAACCATGAGGAGATTGAACTGGTCGAACTTACGCAGGTGTTCGACCTGATCGAGACGATAGGCAGAATTCGCATCGCAACTGAGAAGAATGTCGGGCCAGCGTGAGCGGATTCGCTCCAGAACGCCAACGTCCCAGCCCGGTTTCACTTTAACCTTGATTCGACGATAACCGGCAGCAACCTCAATGGCAATTTTATCCAGCAACTGCTCAATGGAATCTTGAATTCCGATGGACACGCCACACGCAATCTCCCGACGAGCACCACCTAGAAGTTTCCATAGCGGCTGCTGCTTCTGTTTCGCTTCCGCATCCCAGAGAGCATTTTCAACCGCAGCTTTGGCCATGCGATGCCCTCGCACGGGGTTCATGTGAACCACACTCTCACGAGCTTGCGCGAGACTGCGGCCGACCAGTGCGGGGACAAAATACTCGATCATTGTCGGCCAGGCGGTTTCAATCCATTCCGGACTATAAAACGGATTCTCGCCGGCAACACATTCAGCCCACCCGTTGATGCCCTCACAATGGGCCGTCACCAGCAGGATCCTGCGACCGGTGGTACGACCAAAGCTCGTTTCGAAAAAATGAACGAGCGGCATTTGGATTTCACGAATGGTGAAAGCTTCGATTTTCATTTGACTCATTTTGAAACGGCTTCAATAATCTATTCAGCGATGCGGCGAGCCGTAATACCACTTTTCCTGCCAGCGGCCCAGCAAAAACTTTCCGTTACCCTCCCCATCGCGCTCGTACCCAAGCACGGACAATCCGGCCTGAAAGGCGCTGAGAAACAACTCACGGTTTCGATCCTGCACCTCCTGCGCCTTTGCACGCGTTTCCGCCGAAGCTTTCCAAGCGTAGATTTGGCCGGGAACAGAGATCGTGCGTTCGACCGAAAAATCCGGCTTTGGGCTTTGCCTCGCAACCGCACCAACGCGCTCCGACTGGAGCCACCATTCGGCGACCAGACGATCACTGGGTAATCCCCCCTGCAACGGAGATGATGTGATGCCGTATTGATTGATGCTGTAGCGGCGTGCGATCGCACCCAATTTCTCAATATTTAAGTATGCGTTCTTGATCTCCAGTGGGTCGAATGTCCACTCAATCAATTCGAAGCCGCGGGCCAGTGCATCTTCTCGCTGGAAGAACTTCATGCGGCGACCCAGTCCGGCGTTGCGGTATTGTGCCCTGACCGCCAGCATGTGCGAATGCAGATATGAACGACCGCCGCGGCTTCCCGGAATCGCCAAGGCGAAACTGACCATGCTTAGGTCGTCGAAAGCCCCGATCACCTGGCCGCCAACCTTGTCGGCCACGACGAAGAGCCGGAGCGGGACCAGTTCGATGTCGCTGAAATTCCAGACTTCCTTTTGCAAAGCCACGCAGGAACGCATCTCCTCCAGGCTGTGACACTTGCGAATAACAATTTGATCCGCGTTCACTAGCTTCTTTGTTCCTGCTGCTTGGACTGTTGCCACAGCGACTCCAGTTCCTCCATCGAAGCTTGTTGCGGCGAGCGACCGCTGGAACGTAACTGCTCTTCCATCCACTGAAACCGCCGCTTGAATTTGCGGTTGCTCTTCTTGAGCGCCGACTCGGGATCGAGCGAAAGATAGCGGCCAATGTTGACTAGCACAAAGAATAGATCACCCAGTTCATCTTCCATGCGCCCGCGCAGATCCGCCGAAGCCTGAGTCTTCCCTGACCCGGCTATTCCTCTGGTTTGAGGCTGTGGACCGGGCGCGGGAAATTCCGCCAGGTTTTCTTTCAGCTCCTCGGTTTCTTCTCGGAGCTTGTCGAATAATCCCTCAATATTCGGCCACTCAAAGCCGACATTCGCAGCTCGCGAGCTCAACTTTGACGCTTCCAGTAGAGCAGGAATTCCAGAGGACACTCCGGAGAGAACGGAATGCTTCGCTGGCTCCGTCTTTTTGCTTTCGCCTCCGCCCGTTTCGAGGCGTTTGCGCTTCTCTTCGACCTTCAGGGCTTCCCAATTGCGCAAGACCTCCGCCGACGTATCGGCCTTGACGTTGCCGAAGACGTGCGGATGGCGATCCACGAGCTTGCCAGAAAGTCGGTCGAGGACATCATCGATAGTGAACTTCCCCTCCTCCCTGGCCATTTCTGCATAAAAAAGCACTTGCAGAAGTAGATCGCCCAATTCGCCCGGAAGCTCATCCCAATCCCGGTTATCGATTGCCTCAAGCACCTCGTAGGTCTCCTCCAGGGTGTAGGGCTTGATGGAATCGAAGGTTTGTTCGCGGTCCCAGGGACAGCCTCCCGGCGCACGCAAGCGGGCCATGATAGAAACCGCGCGCTGGAACCGTTCAGCGGTAGTAGTTGGCATCGGCAGCTAATCTAAATTAGTGGCGCAGGACCCGGCAATCCCAGGTGCGCCCATGGACCATCACTTCTCCAATGACGACAAACGATAGAGACTAGCAAGGTCAGGGAATCATTGAAGCATCTATTCGCATCGTAAGCCGTCCATGAACACGCCTCCGAAATCCCGGCCTCCTCTGGAAGGCGAACGCT
>DATAPD010000006.1:0-24479 GCA_036265385.1 Terriglobales bacterium | reverse complement strand
GTGGAGTAAAACGGGCCCATCGACCTTGTTCTACAAACCCAGCAATATCGTAAAACCGTCCCGGCCCAAACCCTTCGCGGGAGGACGGTGAACTTGTGTCTCCTTCCATAATAACGAGCGGAGCGGCGATCCCACCTTCTGCGCGGTGAATCAATTCGTCAATCAGCTGGGCTGGGTAGTCGACTAAGTCAGCGTCAACCCAAAAGACCCATCGTTCGTCCCGCAGATGACGATCGACCATGGCTTGCCGGAGCGGCGCCAAAGCGGCAAGGCGATGCGGAAAGGTGGCCCCCCGCCGCGGCGCTTCGCCGGCGTTATCGTAAATCACGCGACAATTCCGCATGCCCCTAAGAGCGCGATGGGCTAGCTCCTTGGCGCGGTCGATGATTCGCTCCTCCAGTTGCGGGTTCAATGGCGTTAGGACCAAAACTGAATTCGCAGTGCTACTGGGCCAGTGCTCCTCGAGCGATAATTTAGTCGAGGGCATCCTTCGATGTGATGTTAGATCCAAACGATTGGGATGAATCGCAGCAGCTTTGAGCGGCTCACCGTTCAGAAATGTTTCGAGAGAAGCGAGGAAGTCTTTCGCTAGCTGCTGTCTCATACAGGCGATGTCGCCGCGGAGACATACGTTATGGCAATTTCGACCAAATTGGTGATAGCAGCCTAAACAGGGCAACGATTGATCGGCAAAACAGCTGACTCGTTCAAGGTCCCAAATTGCGGCGCGCCCCGACGTCGCTCCCAGCCAGAGGAATGTTCGCTTTTGTAGGAGTTGCCCCAGTTCCCCAATCCACGTGTCGGAGGTGACCAAAAGATCTGTGGCAGCTATCTCGTTAAGTAATTCGAATCCCGAGAGCAACCCTGCCTGGTTCCAAGTGTGCGCTTGAAAAGCGCTCAGGCTTTGCACCTCAAATGTACCGTAGTTCGTATAAAGCTGGACGTCGAAATTTCTCTTCCGAAGCATCTCTACCACGGGAGCAAAGCTTTCTACATCGGGTTCCCTTCCATCAAACAAAGGAGACTTCCGTGCGATGTAAAGCAGCGCTCGCTTGGGTGATGTCACATCCTCGCGACGGGAAGATTCGCTTAATGATTCTAGGTGTGCCTTGACCCCGAGAAAATCCGGGGCACAACCCATGCGGTTTGCGATATCATGAACGCGCGGCACCTCGGATCCATTGGAGCCGAGATCATAATAACGCACGTAATCGTTTTCTCGAAGTGTCTGCCAGCTTGGGATCAGCCGGATACGCGGATGCTGAAAAAGCTCAGTCAGTTGCTCATGCACCCCCCAAAGATCAATCACCGCGGTCTTATGCTCGTTCAAGAGACCGAAGATCGCTGGTAAACTCGCGCACTGGACCTGCCGATTGATATCCAGGAATCGAACCCCGATTCGATCGGATAGTGTACGAGCGCGAAGATACTTTCCCCACTTTTCGAAGAATCGGGCTCGATTACGATTAAGAACACTTTCAACGGCAAATTGTGGAAGGAGGCGCGAGCTGGAACTTCGTTCGTGTTCATAAGAGACATCGAGCAGCGATATCCGTAGCCCCATCTGGCGATAGCGAAGGCAAAGATCGACATCTTCAAAATAAAAATAGTCGAACGAGGGAGAAAAGAGACCAAAACGACGCGCCAGGTCGGAGCGAATCGCCAGAACTGAGCCGTCGACAAAATCAAATTCATCACCGGCTGCTTTGATCGGAATGCCACAGCCGTCTTCGCGCAGGTGCGAGGCGGTCTGAATTAGACCAACGATCGCCGCGTCAGAATCACGGAACCGATTAACCAGTTTCGGTAGCCACTCTTGGTCGATGACCCTAACATCGCTGTTTAGTATGAGGAAAATGTCCGAATCGTCCTTATCGAAGATTAGATTATGACCGGCACCGAATCCGACGTTGAAGCCGTTTTCGAGAATGTGAACGGCATCGCTGCGGCCTGGCAGTTTTTCCACGATAAGCTCATTTATTTCGGTGATAACCGCCAGTGACGGCTGATAGTTGAAGGCAAGATTTAACGAGCAGGTTACGTCTTCGCGCGATTCCACGGTGAGGATGTGCTGCAGGAGGGATTGCAGGAAAGAACCGATCAGATCTTCGCGATGGTAGAACAAAACGGAAATCACCAATTTCAATCGACCTGTCAGCGGGGGAACTTTGATCGATTCGATTTTTGGCGGGGTGGGATGAACGCTGCCGCGAGATGCGCGCGCCAGATCCTTACTCGCTGTTCGTAACGCAAGCGCAGTCGCGTTTAGCCAGGCGTGTCCATATTTCTCATCTGGTTCCAGATGGCATCCTTCAGCCCACTCGTTCCAAGCGTTAATGAAAATTAATCGCTCGTCTGCTTCTTCCTTTTTTTGCACCTGCTCCGCCGTCGCGCACAGCCATTCATAGTAGGATTCGGGTGAAGAATTTGCCCACATGACTGCGTGTGACCCCCGCCGCGCGGTATTATCCCAAGAGGGCATTACAGCAGCATATGTTTTGTCTGTGCCTGAGGCGTTCATCAACTGGTGGAGAGCAGCTCTCCGCAATTCAGTATAATCGTAAATAGCTCCCTTGAATTTCTCGTCCTTCCCTTCGATCAAAGTAGTAATTGTGGCAGGGGGGAAATGGGGCGGAAACTGAACAGCCGCATCAAAACCGTAAACCTCCGGCGCGGACTGATCATGGAAACTGCGCACCATGACGAGATGTAACTCACCATGCCCTTTTCGGCGGAAATAATCTCGCCACCTTTGCGTAGTCCCGACCGAATCAGGGAGAAGAGAGGGTCGGTAAACGAGCAGGAGCGGCATGCCGCAGACGCGGATATAATTTTTTTGTAGTAGAATGCTCTCCACCCGCCGAATGAAATTCAAGTCGTCTTCCGGCAAATAGCTTTGCGCGATCAGGACGTCGTCCTCAAGACCGTCCCAGCGCCTTGTCCAATTTTCGTTTGCCCAGCAGATACAAAAAGGGAAGTCGGGCTTGCCAGATTCAAGCATCCTGCGAATGGGCAGATCCAGAAGAACTTTGCCGCCAAACCAATAATAATAAAAGCAGAATCCATAGATCCCGTACGCTCTTGCCAGTTCAGTCTGCTTTTGCAGGACCTCCGTTTCACGCAGATCGTAGTAGCCAAGTTCTGTGGGTACATGCGGCTGGTAATGGCCAGGAAAACTTGGCTGTCCAGCGCGCACATTATTCCAGTCGGTGAAGCCTTTGCCCCACCACCGGTCATTCTCCGGAATCGGGTGAAATTGTGGTAAGTAAACGGCGATCGCTCTAACCGCCGGGGCTACGGGTGGATCAGCGGGAACGTTAGGCTGACGAGGAATATTGAAAGCAAGTCGGTAGGTCTCAAAAGAAATCGTTTCCTCGGTTGTCTTGCGCCCCTCTGTGTGTCCGCTCAACACGAAATGGGTCAAGGGTTCCATATTCGCCGCCGCCACGTCCGGATAAGTGCGCAAATAAAACTCCGGATCGAAGCGCGGGTGTGGTCGATATCCGAGCCTCCAACCCAGTGTTAGGTAATGCGTCAGGGGAGTCATCTCGCCGATGACCGACTCAGGATGGTTTTTTATGTAGAACTGTGAGTCAAACTCGGGGTGCGTTGAACGTCCCTCGCGAGCACCATAGGAGACATAGTGTTCCAAGGGCGTAAGGCTAATATTCGCCAACTCTGGTGCCTGACTCAGATACCATTTCGTTTCGAACAAGGGATGAGGATCGTGACCCTCTTGAGCACTGTAGCGGAGGTAATGTTGCAATGGGTCCATTCCAGTTTTCTTAACTTCAGGATTTTTTCCGAGATACCACTCCGCATCGAAGAGCGTGGAAAACTTTGCTGCGGCCAGATAGGAAACTGACTCGCGTGCCGTAACGATCTTTTGTTGCGGCCGAAGCAGCGACCATACTCTCAACGAGGCCAGGACTTGGTGTACCTGATTCTGCAACGCGATGAGTTCTGTCAGAGCGCTCAATGCCATGGCAGGCGACGTCTTTTTTGATTTCAGCGTACGCTGTATCCCCTGCAGCTTCTGCTTCAACGCTTCCGCAATGATCTTAGGGTTAGACGGAATATCGTGCCTCTCTTCGCGGGAAAGCGTGCTTTGGACCAACCTGCGTGCTTTCCACAAGGACTTACGTTTGCGGATTAGCCGAATGTCGTGGAAGAGCGATTGAATCAAAACGGCCGCCGCAGAGTTGCTATCTTGCAAACGATGCCGCGTTAGGCCAAAGATCTCGGTAAAGCTTTTGACGTCCCGATTTACATTGAGTAATTTGGCAGTTAGCCCTGCGATCTGAGAGTTCTTAGCCGCTTCCTGAATGCTCTTCATCTCGACCGCGTTTTTTACGATCTGCAACTTGTTTTGAGCGTCGGAGAACGCGCTGGAAATTCGCTGAACTTCTGCGTTCAAGTCTGAAATGCTTTTATCCCGTTTCTGCAACTCGTTCTGGGCGTCGGAGAGCGCGCTGGAAATTCGCTCAATTTCTGCATTCAACTGATTTTGGGCGTCAGAGAACGCGCTGGAAATTCGCTGAATTTCTGCGTTCAAGTCTGAAATGCTTTTATCCCGTTTCTGCAACTCGTTCTGGGCGTCGGAGAGTGCGCTGGAATTTCGCTCAATTTCTGCATTCAACTGGTCTTGGGCGTCAGAGAACGCGCTCGATATTCGCTCAATCTCTGCGTTTTTTGCGGCAATCGTCGCGTCGCGCTGTTTCAGCTCCTCTTCCGCGATGTTCTTTTGTTGTTCAATGTTGCGGACGTGTTCTTCATTCTGCGAACGCTCGGTTTGCATCTCCGCCAAGGACGTGTTGATCGCTTCCGGGCTCGCATCCGCCAGAATCGAGAGTTCCAAGCGGAGAGGCGAGTCGCCTAGCGCCGTGGTTGACTGCGGCAGCAATAGCTGAGGATCATTCCCAAAACTTAGGATCCGGAGATATGATTCATGCGCCAGGCGGCAAGCAGTGCCACCAACTGTCAAAGCAGCAAACTCCTTGCTTCCCGTCGCGGCCCACAGGATTTCGCCGGTGCTTGGCCGTTTGAGCGCGATCTCGGCGATGTCAATGACAGCCGGATAGCTGACCGGATCGATCCTAAACGGTCGGTCGAGGTTGCGTTCCCTGCCAGGCAGATCGATGATCAACAGCTTCCAGCAGCCGCTTGCAAAATAACGTGTTTGGCTTTCCTCTGCTCGATAGCCTTCGGCGACTGGGTGAAAGATCTCAAGTCGTACAAGACCCTCACTGTCCATATCTGCTTTTTCGCTCTTGGCGATTTTCTGATCCAGAGAGCCTAATTCTGCTTCGAGAAGGTTGACCCGAGGATAGAAGAGCTCACTGCCGCGGCCGAACTGTGCCACAAGGGGCGCTGTCTTTTCTCCGATTTCAACCGACGTGGATGCATTACGTATCGTCTCGTAGAGATCCAACGCGAGGTATGGAACGGGGGGCTTGTGCTTGTTAGCTTGCCCATTTTTGCGATGGTGATGCCGCAAGGACGGTTCGAGGAACTTGCGAAGCGAGGCGCGGAGGCGAGATGGTGCTCGAAGATTGACTCCAAATTCTTTTCGTAGCCTACTCAACACTTTGACGGGATCGTCGATCATCTCCTCGTAGCAAACGACCGACTGCCGGTGCGCACGAGTCGCGCTGATGGCCTGCACGAAATGTTCCAGCCAGAGCAAGTAGCTTTTCGGATGTTCGAGCCCATCCCGTTTCGCGAGAGATTCGGCAACTTCCCAAGGGTGACGGACCGTCAAAACAAAGTGCGGCTCGATTCGCAGCGTTTGAAAGATTGGAAGCCAAAGCGGCATCAGCCGGCACATTCTCGGATCTTTCAGCCCGAAAAGAGAGGCGTGAGCAAAATCGCGTTCGAGAATGCCGATTAAAAGAGATCGAATATCTCGGGTAATATCCCGTTCCACCCAATCAACCGGCAGTGGCCTGTCATTGTCCCAACGCGACTCCAGGGAACGCAATAATTCGTCGTGCAACGCGACGATCTCAGGGTGTTCCCAATGGCCCTTCTCGTTATCTTTGGTGGCAGGAGCTAGACGCTGACCGAAATTCACTCCGAGAACATCGAGCGCGCCGCAGAGGGCAGAAGTCCCGCTCCTGTGCATGCCGAGAACTACTATGGCTTTGCGAGACACCGCCTGCGAAGAAACAGTTGATCGCCTATCTGATTTCTCCAACTCATGCCAGTTGCGGGTGCCATTCGTGTGCCCGTCGGATCGCACGCGCCCGCTTCGCTGTCGCTTCACTTGCTTTTCCAGAGAAGCGTTTTGATTGCCCGCGTAGGCCACAGCCTCCGCTTTGCTCTTGAAATAGCTACGCTTCCATTTCCCGGCTAATTTCGCGCGAACGACAAATTTGTATTTAGGGTGCGCGTACGGCTTGATGCGAAACGTTGGTCCCGTCACGGGGGAATCAATAGCTATTTTGTAGCTATTTTACAAACAAATCCGTATACGAATTTTAAAGACAGATTCGGCGGAGCCTTGAAAGCGCAGGATTTTTGCAACGACCCCGCGGGTGCGGATCGAATTAACCGATCATTTTCCCTCGCTGTGTGACTCTAAACTTGACGCGGTTCTCCAAGGATGGCGGAACACAGGTTTCATCGACCATCGCTCCCTTATCGCTTCTGCGTGTTTTACAATAAACTCAATCAACGCGCAGATCGTGGTGATTTCAGTCGAACCGATAGCGGAGCCCGTAGGCAGGCAAAGTACCATCTTCGCAAGTCTCTCAGTTTGCGGAAGTCGTACGCGGGCTTCAGGCTCCTCCGTGCGATAAGGTTCCATAAGGTGACATCCTGGATAAAAGTAGCGTCGAGTCAGCGCGTTCTCAGCCCAAAGTATCTCGTCAAGCATGTCTCGACTAATGCCAGCCACCGTCTCATTGATCTCGAGCACTACGTACTGGTAGTTACATTTTTCATTCTCTTGGTAGTGCAATAAAGAAATGCCAGGGGCTTTTGTAAGTTGTTGCTTGTATAACTGATAGTTACGGCCGTTGGCTTCGATAAAGCCGTTCAGGCTTTCCAAAGAAGTCAAACCCATTGCCGCAGACGGTTCGCTCATTTTCCCGTTGGTGCCAAGCGAGGTAACCGTATCCAGGCCGGCGAAGCCAAAGTTCCGCATTAACCGGAGCTTTGCTGCCAGCTCGTCGTTGTTGGTGACGACTGCTCCTCCCTCGAATGCATTCACAAATTTTATAGCGTGGAAACTGAATAATTCTGCATTGCCGAAGCCGCCAACCATTTGTCCCTTGTGCGAGCATGCAAAGGCATGCGCGGCGTCTAACAAGAGCTTCAAGTTATGCCGTCGCGCGATCTCCTCCAATTTTTGGATCTCGCAGGGCCGTCCCCATAAGTGGACACCGATAATTCCCGTAGTGCGACTGGTGATTAACTCTTCTACACGCTGCGGATCAATGTTGTGCGTCGTGGGATCGATGTCACAAAACACAGGGGTAATTCCGTGCCATCTCAACGCGTGAGCGGTGGCCACAAAAGTGAAGGAAGGAAGGATCACCTCGCCGGAAAGGCCGATGGCTTTTGCCAGAATTTCTAGACCGATTGTGGCGTTACACACGGCAACGCAATGCTTCACATCGATCGAGGCGCAGATGCGCTGCTCAAATTCGCGCAAAAAGGGGCCGTCATTGGTCAGCCGCTTTCGGTCCAGGAGATCGTTTATTCGCTTAAGCAGCGCCTCGCGATCTCCGATGTTAGGTCGACCCACATGTAGCTCGCTACTGAAGGCGGGTTTGCCACCGAAAATGGCGAGATCGCCAACCCGCGATTTTATAACAGCCATGTTTTTAAGTATGCTCTTATATGGCCGGTCGGCGGTGTTGCAACGACCGATACGCAGGAAAGTAGCCGGTTCTGTCCGCAGGATCAGCTGCCATCCGAGCGCAAAGCGCTACGTAGGTTGCCGGATCATAGACTTGCTCAAGGCAGCTCAAGGCAAGCTTCGTACCGCCAAATCTTTGTTTGAATTCAGCGAGGCTATCCCCAGCACGAACCCCACCTCCTAAGTTTAATAGCGGAATGCCGATCGATTTGAAATAGTTCACGCCATACCAAAGTAACGCCGCAGAATGAGCTCGGCCTTCAGGCAGTGAAACATTGAATAAGAAATCTGCCGCATAGGCCGTGCAAGTAAATACGGTCGCAGCTTCCAGCTTTCCCGGCAGGCCCGCTCCGACTATCAATACGCTATCCAGAGCAAACAAGCTTTCGATAGTCGCTGCCGAAAAGGCGTAAACAGGCGCCGCTCCTTTTTGACGGAAAAATTCTACGTAATTCTTAAGGAAGAAGTCCGTCAATGTGTGCTTTTCGAGAACCAAACCAGCAGAAGCTTTTTCCCACTCCTTAAGCTGCCTTTTTCTGTTCGTCGATAGTTTCGAGAAAAGTTCCTCGCGGCTTAGCGTCAAATCCAAAACGTAAATGTTGTTGTGTGAGTACAGCTCGTTGCTGTCGAAATAGGTCTTGTTTTCGAATATCGGGTTCAAGCCGATATAACCACAGACATATCCTCGGCTTTCGACAAACTTTCGCCAGTGGTGAGGGAAATCAGCATAGTCACCCCTGCCGACGAAGCCAGAGAACCCATACGGAGTTACGATATCAACGTGACCTTCGAATTCTCGCTCCGCGATCGGGCAGACGATGCGGACTTTTTCAGCCTCAAAGCAATATAGGTAGGTTCTGAAGCCGGTCGTTAGACGCATCGCGTAGCAGTTTTCCCAAGTATGGGCGAACGCATGCTTGATCCCCTCTAAGGCATTTCTCCATTCGGCAGGCGATTCGAGGGGAACACATTTTTGATGCATGACTCGCCCGTGCGAAAACTTCGCCCAAACTATTCAACGGAATGCGGCAAACTTTCTTCAGACCAACGCCGTTCCGGGCTCACTTGCGACTGGCGATCTAAACGAGCCCAATTTCTAACGCTAGCTAGGCGTCTTTTAATTTCTTGCCTGATCATCTTGAAATCTCGTTCTCACCGAATCTGACCGGCTTAGGCGAATTGCGTGGACGTTGATCTATGCCGATGTACATGCCGCGCCCGAAGAGGCCTGTCGGATCGTGTCGAACCTCCAGCTCACATTTTTGAAATGCTTCGAGATATTCTCCGTGAGCAAATAGGCCCATCTCGTGCCGCTCCGTAAAGTGATCGACTCCGTGTGGAGTACCTACGAGGTAATGAATATCAGATACGGAAATGCGCCCCCGTAGTTCACTCAAGTACATCCAGGCTATCTTAAGCTCTGGCTGATCCACGAAGTTCACCGTTAGTCTGCCTGTGCAATAATTTTCTGGGCTGAACCATGGTTCGACAAACAAGACTCCCCCAGGTCTAAGGTGCCGGCTCATGCTTGAAATTGCGTTCTCAAGGTTGTCGATTGTCTTGACATAACCGATCGAGCTGAACAGGCAGGTCACGACATCAAAGGAGCGATCCAAGTTGAAATCTACCATGTTTTCATCGTGGAATAAGATTCCTGGGCAGCGCTGGCGAGCGATTTCGAGAAGTTTTGCATTTAGATCGAGGCCTTCGACTCGGTAATGCGCCCGCAAATGCTGCAGGTGTTGGCCAGTGCCACATGCGACATCCAGCAATGTGGTTGCACCGGGACAGCTTTGTTCAATCAGCGCATGAAGCTGCCTCGCGGCTGCGGCATAGTCCTTGAAGTGATAGAGCGCGTCGTAAAACTGGGCTGACTTGGTGAACATGTTACCCTTGGCCGGATGGGAGATGCAACTTGTAAGTCAAAGATGGTACACAATACTTTCGCCGCCGGCGCCGTCCTAGCAAATTTCTGTGTCTTCGTCCCTCCGATAATGAACACCAAGGTGCGTATCGCCGTAACGCAGCGAACACGATTCGCAGTAGGAGACAACTTCAAGACGCTTCCGCTGTTCATCGCCATGATGAACTTGCTAGGATGATAAGAGAAAACTAACCTCTGTCACGAATAGTTGCGTTCGTTGGGCAATCTTGCGGCAGCGGCCATGCCAGACAAATCGTTTTCAGATACATCGTGGCTTCGCAACGACCTTTCCAAAGTCGTTGCGAATGAGCACAATTCATGGCGTGCGAGGCCAATCTTAATCGGGGAGAACCGCGAATTGTGTGACCGCTGTTTCGACCGACCAGGCTCCAAGAATCTTAATAGGTATTCCACTTGAAAGCGAACCGAAGGAACGAGGATTCTAAGGTGCAATTGTTGTCGGATGCTTCCGTTATCGGAGGAATGTTTGGGCTCGAGCTTTTCGAATGCAATGCCTCATTGAAAGCGAGGGAAGTTCCGCGTTTTTTGAACAAACATCACTGTCTCCTCGCGACTGCACGGTCGGCTGTAAAGGTGTTGGTGCGGACATTGCGTCCCGCGACTGTCTGGCTCCCTTCTTACATCTGCGGTGTGGTGATCGACGCGGCTCGGGAGCCTGGGGTACGCGTGCGCTTTTACGAAATCGATCAGTCACTCAATATTCTTGGAGACGATTGGCTCGCGGAGATTCAAACGGCGGACTTGGTACTATTTGCTGATTACTTTGGCTTCGAAACGTGGAGCGTGCATGCGGCCGAGGCTAAGGCGCGCGGTGCGCGTATTGCGGAGGATGCCTGCCAGGCGATGCTCAATAAGGATTTCTCTCCGCATTCCGATTACATCATTTTCAGTCCTCGCAAATTTGTTGGGGTCCCGGATGGCGGCATTCTTCTCGCAGGAAAGAACGCGGAACTCCCCGACGCGGATCTTCCCGCTCCGCCCGCGCTATGGCTTTTGCAGACCACCAAAACCTCGATTCTTCGTTCGGAATTTGACCGATACGGCGGCAAGCGAAAGTGGTTCAAAATGTTTCAATTCGTGGAAGCCAATGGCCCAATGGAACCGTGCCGGATGAGCAATCTCAGCGCGGCGATCCTGCGAATCGTTGATTGGGCGACCATCAAAAAGCGTAGACGGCGAAACTACGAGTTTCTCTTATCTGAATTAGGAGACCTGGCGATCTTTCCCTATCTGCCGCGCGATGTGGTACCGCTTGGTTTTCCGATACGTGTCCGAAACAGAGACCGCCTGCGTGAACTGCTTTTCAAGGAGCGAATCTACCCCGCCGTTCATTGGGATATTGCCGATCTTGTTCCAAGGGAGTTTGCCTCAAGCCACCGTCTGGCAAGTGAGATCATGACCCTTCCATCCGATCAGCGTTACGGCCGGGATGACATGAAACGGATGGCAGCGAAAATAAAACGATGCATTGCGGTATGACGGGATATTTGCACCCGCTGTATGCGAAATCTCTGAGCGAATTTGGCAAGCCGATCGAATTGCCGGAGTCCGGCGGATGGTTGCTCGAGCGGCGTATCCCAAACTCAGATCTCAAGGATGCGATGGGTTGCTATCCGTTATTTTGCTGTACAGACTGGACACACCTCTGTGCCGATATTCAGAAAGTACAGAGCAGATATGTGACCATTTCGCTAGTGGCGGATCCCTTTGCGCCTGTCAGCGCCGCCGATCTGTCGCAGTATTTTCAAACAGTGCGTCCGTTTAAGAGCCATTTCGTTATCGATATCAGCGACCCGACCAAGCGGCACATAAACCAACACCATCGATATTACGCTAGGAGAGCGCTAAAATATATGGAAGTGAGGTTGGTCGATAATCCAAAAGCCTGCCTGGATGATTGGATGCGGCTTTACCAAATTCTGATTGACCGTCACCACCTTCAAGGCATCAAGGCATTTTCAGAATCTGCGTTTGCAATCCAGTTCGAAGTGCCGGGACTAGTGATTTTTAAGGCGAGCCGGGAGGAAAGAACTATCGGAATGCATCTTTGGTATCTTCACTCGGGTGTTGCTTACAGTCACTTGGGCGCATCTGATCAGGAAGGATATTCGCTGGGAGCCGCCTATGCACTTTACTGGTCCGCGATTAGCGAATTCAAAGATCGTAAGGCGAGAGAGATCCGCTGGATCGATCTCGGCGCCGGAGCCGGCGTAGAAGGCGATGCACGTGACGGTCTTTCCATATTCAAGCGCGGATGGGCTACCGGCACCAGAACGAAATATCTCTGTGGCCATATGGCTGATCTCGAAGCCTATCGCTTGTTAACCGGAAGCAATGAAGTTAACACAAACTATTTCCCGATTTATCGAAATGACGAATTGTCCTGAATGCAAAACCGACCCAGAAAAACCCCGTTTCCCGAGTTAAAGCTCAGCCTGCAGCAAAGGCGTTTCGCTCTCACCAGTTTTGCTGAACTGCTGAGGGAACCGCAGCTCGTCGCGTTTGGGGGGCGGCAACGCTTTTCAGGGACTTCGCGCTGCGGTTGATCTGCCGTTTTGCGCGGTAGTGGATGATACACCAGGCTACCAGCCGTGGATGGATTCTTTCACCAGCGCCCTTGTCTGTCGGCGGTATTCCCGGAGATGTCACATGGCGTCTTTCGAAAACCCGTCTCACGCGATAAGATCGACAACTTCGCTGAGTGAGCAACGCGGCGCCGGATATCTCGGGCATGTCGGCCGACGAATCGTGACGTAATTCGCGGAGTGGTCTGCGCTGCATTTCCGCTTGTCGCGACGGCGCCCCCGAGATAGTGTGCGCGCTTCCCAGCCCACGAGTCTCATGGAGACTTACAACAGTATATCCAAAGGGGTCCTCTGCGATTCCCGGATGGACCCGTGACCGACACCAATGAAGTGCCGGACGTTCGATTCAACGAGATCGAGACCGGTAAGATTGATGATAGTGTTTTGTTTTCCCTGTTGCGTCATCAGTTGGCCACAGTGCAAATTTGGCCTTTCATAAGCTGCCACGCTTGCTGGCAGCTGAATTTGAGTCAGTAGCGTAGTTACTTAGTTAGAACTTTCGATGCCAAAAGTTGCTATTCTGATCCCTGGAAGCCCAACTCGTGCTTTTTTGTCTCAAATTGCCGCTTTCAATCTTGCCTTAAACCGCCTCACGTGGAAGCAATGGGAGCCGAGCCTGCTGGTTTGCATGGGTGGCGAGCCTGACAACGACGCGCTAGACGAGTGGCGACCCCATCTCCGTGATATCGCGATGGTATTCGCGCCGGAGTCACAGTCCGAGAAGATCCCGTTCTTTTATGCGCAGATCGATGGTCTATTCCGGTGGGCACCCAGTGACGCCGATGTTTTCTTGCGTGCGGACGCTGATACACTTCCTATCGGTGATTTTGAGGATGTGCTCGACTACGTGGTTGAGACACGTTCGATCGCGGGAGTGATGGCGCACTTTCCTTTTCCAACCTCACCCGGAATGACCTCACGGGAGGCCTGGCTGCGCGCAGCGGATGGGTTGATCAGCGAACCGCTCAACTTTCGACAAGCCTATTCACTAACCGGCGCTGACGTACCCGAGGCAAATCGGCTGGCACCATTTTATGTCAACGACGGTGCGGTTTTCATTCCTAAAGCATTGTTCAGCGAGTTCGCTCGATTCTTTTTGCATCTACGCCCGAAGCTGATGGATCGGCTCGTGGCCCCTTATTATTCTGGTCAGATCGCTCTTACTCTCGCCGTAACTGAAATGGGCGCGCGGACATGTGCGTTGCCGATGCGCTACAACTTCCCTAACGACGAGGTGGCGGCGGAACGATTTCCAGAGGAACTCGAACACGTAAAGATATTTCACTATATGCGTACCCACGATTTCGATCGCCAGCGCATATTCGCCGACGAGAACAGCTATCATGATTTTCTGAATGCGCCTTTCACAGGCGTGAACAGACATTTCCTGAAATGTGTCCTGAAAATGATCGGCCCGAAATTTCCTTTTGGGGCAAAGGCAGAGGAACGATCGTCTTCGCTGCCGTTGGGAGATGGTAGAACACGATCCGCCACCGTCCGGTATTCACGCGAGGCATATGACGGCGCGATCGCCGCCCACCGTGCGGAGATTACTCCGGCGCTCCTTCATCTTGAGGCGCAGATCGAGAGTTCCGCGCTGGCCAAGCAGTCGCAACAACTGCAGCAACTCGCAGCGCAGCGTACGATTCTTGAGTCCGGGCTATTCGACCAGGAATACTATCTCGAAACTAATCCTGATGTCAGGGACGCCCGAGTAGATCCGCTAGCCCACTATGTTAGCAATGGTGAGCGCGAGGGGCGTCTGCCCAATCCGTTTTTCCGCGCGTCATTTTACCGTCGCAATTCGGTGCCGCTGCTTCCTCAGGATTGCAACGCACTTCAACATTATATCGAGGAAGGGGAGCACGCCGGCCGAAAGGCGAGCATGGCGTTTGATCCACGGGAATACTTGGCGGCCAATTCTGCGCTTTCAGATTTTGTCAACCGCCCGCTTTTTCATTTTCTCAAGATTGGACGTTCTGCGAGTTTGGGACCTCGTCGTGCAGTGTCGGCCGCCCTGCCTGCGCTTAACTATTTGGAGGCCGGTAGGGGTCAAGCACTCGAGCCTTTGATGAAGGCGAAAAAGGCTTTGGTTTCCACGTTTGGTGTGGAGCTCGGTTTTGCGGTCTTCAAAGAGGCAGTGACTTTTCCGGATAGCGACGAGCTGGAGATCAAGCGTTTGGAGAGTCAGTACGTTTTCGCAAGGGATCGAGGGGAAGTTTTCGTTGAGACAGCACCGGGAGGAGAACGCTTCATTGTGCATCCACCGAGGGTTATCGGAGAAGGTGATTCTCGCCCCCTTGAGCATATTGCTCGCGCGTCATACGTCACGTGTCTAACTGATGCTCGTGTGCGCGGCCGCTCGGCCGTTATCGAGGTTGGTGGCGTAGCACTTCTAGATTTCGAGCCGTGGGAAGTGGACCTGTTTGACTGTGAGTTAGATATCGACCCGGCGATATTCCATGCCACCAGACACAAGGTATGGCTGGTGACGCCAAAGGACGATATCGCAACCATTGAGATCGATGAAGCATTCATGCTTCTTGGTCCGCAAAGCGGCGCGTTCGGCGATTGGATGCTCGCGTATCTACCTCGATACGTCGCCGCCGACTTATCCGGCGCCCTACCTCCGGTGCCGGTGTTAGTGGACGACTCAATGCCTCTTTCGCACCGGCAATCTCTCGAATTGATGCTTCCGAAGGGCAGCGAGATTATTGAAGTCCCGGCCTTCACCACTGTGCACGTACGCCGGCTGTGGCAGGGTCCAAGTTTGGGTTATGCGCCCGCGCGGGAGAAGATGGATCGACGCTTCAAGTTCGACTACATTGAAGCTCCACCAGCGCGCTTCGTCCCCGTCGCTCGCGAAATCGCGCGGCGGGCTGCTTCTGCGAGTGGCGGCGCCACCGGTCCTGAGCGTGTGTTTCTCGCCCGGAAACGGTCTGGCTGGCGCAAGCTCGTCAACCATGCCGAGATCGCGGCCGCTGCGGAGGCGCGTGGTTTTTTTGTTATCTACCCGGGCGATCTTGATTTCCCGGCGCAGGTCAATCTGCTCCGCCATGCCCGCTTTATCGTGGCGCCGGAAGGCTCGTCTATTTCCCTGACCTACTTCGCGCGGGCCGGGGCAAAGCTGTGTATCTTGAACCACACACTGGTCGAAGCGCCGATAAGCTACAACTGCTTCCTAAGCGGAGCGGGCGTCGGGGTTACGATTTTGACCGGCCCGATTAAGCGAAATCATCCAGAGTTTCCGCACCGTGCTGATTATCAAATCGACGAGAAGATGTTCGGCGAGTTCTTGGATCGATGGCTTGTGGAATAAAGTTGCGGAGAATAGCGCTACTCCCAGGCGCAGCCGGACGGCATAATGCGAGTGTCAGTCCATCGATCCCATACCGATAGACACAAGCGTATGAAGGATCTCATCATCGGTTGCTTCACGAACTACGGCTGGAGTACCGTCCAATATTGGGCCAACAGCGTAGACACCTGTGGTTTTAACGGAGACCGTGCGCTGGTCTTCTACAATGCGGACGCACATACTATTGATCGACTCGAATCACTAAGATTTGACACATATGGTTTCGATCCGGCCACAATCATCGAGGGATTTGCGTACCCTTTCCCTTCGAGGTCATGGCGCACCGGCTTTATGTATACTTTGACTATCTGACCAAACTGCCGAATATGGCGCAAGATGGTCAATCACGCAGCGATTGAATCTGCAGCACGAAGTCGTGATTTCCAAGTTGTATACCCGGAGGAACTGAGCTTTGCTGATCAGGTCGCCCTCGTGCGTGGCGCCCGCTACGTCGTCGGCCCCGAAGGCTCCGCGTTCACGCTGACTTATTTTTCGAGACCTAGCAGCAAGGTTTGTGTGTTGTGCCATCCGACGATCGAGGCAGCGGCGTGCGTGACCGATGTGATCGATGGCGTGGACATCACCGTTTTGATCGGGCCGGTGGTCCGCCATGGTCCCGTTTTTCGGCACCGGGCCGATTACGAAATCGACCCAGCGCGATTTTCCGAATTCCTCGACCGCTGGCTTGAGGCCTGATGGCTGCTCAACCCGGACAAGCGACGGACGACCCCCTATTCCGGCAGCTTTTGGACATTTCGGAGAAAGTTTTCGGCAGCTGCGATCGCTACTTTCCGTACACTATCATGTGGCCTTGGGTGGCCGCGCGGCTGCAAAAACTGTCGTCGGGCTCTCGCGTCCTCGATTTGGGGGCCGGCATCACACCCTTGCCGCTTTTTCTCGCCCAACTCGGCATGTCGGTCGACTGCGTCGACAATCACCCCACCGTGCGTACCCTCCCATTCCCTAAGACCTGGACCGGCTGGGGCTTTTTCGACTATGGCATGCTCGACCCCGCGATCGAAGCCCATCATTGTTCCGTCGCGGACTTCGAAACGTCGAAACGCTTCGAGGCCGTCTATTCGATCGGCCTGATTGCACATCTGCGTCACGATGTTCGCAGATCGCTCTTTGCCCGATGTGCAGGATGGCTTGCCAACTCCGCGATGCTTCTGCTGGCGATCGATTTGATCCCATCAACCGACTTCCTTTGGAACCGTTGCCAGGATCAGGAGGTCGAGGCACCAGTTGTTCACGGCACGGTGCAAGCGGTCTCGGAAGAGTTGGTCAGCGCAGGGTTTTGGGTCAAAGATCTGCGCATTGAGCGCAATGTGCCCGAAGCACGCACCGATATCTTGTTGATCCATGCCAGCAGATGATCGGGTTGGACCGTCTGGGCCGCCACATGCACGCGACATCGCGCCGTCGGATCTGCAGACGGCGATTGACGTAGCGCCCCGCCCAGACTTGTTGCTTGAGCTCGTCGATGCTTCGCGCCATGTGTTTGGCTTCTTCACGGGCCACTTTCCACACACGATCAACTACCCTTGGGCGATCCAAAAGCTCCAAGGGCTACCTCCCGGGTCGCATCTCGCCGATATCGGTTCGGGCATAAGCCCGGTGCCGCTTGTTCTTGCAGCGCGCGGGTACAAGGTCGACTGCATCGACAGCCATCGCAACGAGCGCAAGCTGCCTGCAGGACCGGACTGGAACGAGTGGGGATTTTTCGACTACTCCGGACTGCACCAAAATCTCGCCTCACATCATTGCGATGTGGCAGAATTTACGCCACCGGCTCCCTTCGATGCGATTTATTCGATCAGCGTGCTCGCGCATATTACGCGCGTCGTCAGGGAAGACACCTTGCGACGTTGCCGTGACTGGCTGCGACCCGGCGGGTGCCTCTTATTTGCCATAGACGTAATACCTTCCAGTGACTTCCTGTGGAATCGCTCAGAGGGCTTGGAAGTGGAGCCGCCGATCCAGCATGGTACAGTGGCTGATGTCGTAGAACAACTGGCTGAGCTCGGATTTGAAATCAACGAATCCAAAGTTGTGCGAGGCGTCTACAAATCGCGCACCGATTTATTGTTCATTCACTGCACTCGAAGCTGTTGACATTCGGTCGCGCGCAAGGCAAAGCACGACGTCGTAGGTTTCGACAGAATGCCATTCGAGAATTCGCGATAGGAAATTTCTGGATAGTCGGCGCTCAAAGTTGTGGCGATTTCCAGTGTCGCAGATTGTTGATCAAAAGCATCGACCTCGACCTGAGCGTCAAGTTTCCGAGCGTAATCGGCAATTAATCGCGGAATGTCGCCCGAGCCGGTGGCAAGATCGACAATGTGAGTGCGAGCGCCCGGCTTGATGCTGGGTGTCCCTGTCCCTTACAGCGGCTCGACAGTTTCTCTGGTCGGCTGCGCTTTGTTCGGCGTGGCTGCTTTGCGGCGCAAGTTGAGTTGCTAAGCCCGACTTCGTAAGAAGCTAAGTTCGACAACTCGCGTTTAGAATCACTGGTAGAACGGCTTGCCTGCCTGCTTGTGAACGGATGCCATGATCTCAGCGCCTCCTTTTCTTTTGCGCTCGGGCTGCCTTCTTGCGATTGCGCACGAGCAATGGCTGAGGGCGCGGTGCGCCGATGATCTCTTCCCTTGGATCCCCGCCAGCGATCGTGCGCAGGTGCGCTTTGAAATCTTCAAGGCGCATCGCCGCCAGCTGCTCCCGCTTGGTAGGTCGCGTCATCGGCCACCGCCTTTCCGCGTGACGTTCACTCTCATGTTTAACAGCTTCGGGACTTCGCGCCTTTTTTCTTGCGCTTTGACGGACGCGGCGACTTGCCGTTTTCCATTTGCTTCAAGGACAAGCTGACAGAAAACAAAAGGTCGACGACATCGCCCGCTTCCATGAAGTCGAACAGGACAGGCTGTCCATCGAGCTCCGGTGTGATCTCGAAAATTGTGTGCTTGAACCACGCATCGCGGTTATGGGCAGGATGCTTCTCGTCGAGGTGCTCAATACGAAAACGGTTTCCGTGAGCGATGCCGTTACGAAGGTGGCGAACGAGTTCCAGTTCCGGCGCATGGCCGAAGTAATCGTGCTTCTTCAACTCATCACCGACCGCCAGCAGCGAACCAGCGAGCCATACGCGGGGAAGTTCTTCTGCGATTTCTTTGTCCGCTAGATCACCTAAAGCATCCTGCGTGTCGAACGACCATTTGGTTCCGTCCTTACGTTGGACAAAGTCACTCGGATAGTCGGCGATTAGTCGAAAAAACGCCTTGTGATCGAGCCGAGAAGCGATACGGATTGCGGTGATGTGCGCTGCGTATCCCCGCGCCATATCCTGTGCAAGCTGCCCTACCTCATACGCTGCTTGGTTCGTCTTCATTGCAATTGGGCTTAGGTATCCCCTGGCTCTGGCGTCGGCAACGTTGAAGGCGCTTGTGTGGGCGAAGGTGTTGTGACTGCTGGCGCTGGGATCGCAAGCGCAGCGGCCGGTTGCCAGTGATGCATCTGCTGGAACCAAAATGACGCCCATGACGCGGCGGCGGCGGACATCGAAATGAATGCAGCAATCCACGCTGAGCGCATCACATCTCGATGGTGCCGTTCTTTCTGATCGTAGGTCCTGATGAACCGTTGCTGCTCTTCCGCATCTGCTTCGGCGCGTTCAGCTGTGCGTTTCTTAGCGAGGACGCTCTACACTATCGCTCGCTGTTCGGAGTCGCGTGGCCATTTCTGCTTCTCGACTTCAAGCTCCCCAATCGACATGTCGCCCAACCGCTGCTCCAATGCTCGTCTCACCTCCGGTGTCATCGTGAAGCCGGCGAGTTTATGCTGATAATGCGCTTTTGATCAATTCCAGTTTTCTTCGCAAAGGGTGAGCATCGGAGCGCCGCCCTCGGTTTGACATGCTCAGAGAAAGTCCGGCAAGGACGATTAGAGAGCCGCAGGTTATATTCTAAAGAATATAAGCTACACTACCGCGCTGATCGGTGCACGAGGTTGAAGAATTCTGTGCGCGGTTGCTCTGGACTCCCGCATCGAGCGTCGCCAGAGAGACGAACAAATCCACGCACGTTCAGTTCCGCTTTGCGCCGAAACTTCCGTTTCCGTTTTCATAGGTGGCAAATGACGGCAAAAGGGAACGGAAGTCCGAATGCGCGCCGTCATTCTCTAGCGAAATTGTGGGGTTCTCCGCACCCGACCTGTGCTGCACAGTTCGCAGAACCTAGTGACGACAAAAAATTTTTTGTGCGCGTGAGCCGTGAGGGTGACTCGCAGCGCACTGCGCTGGGCCAAAATGGGTTTGGCATCTCGCCGCCTTTTTTGCTAGTCTTCACTCTAAAAGACAAGAAATAGACGACAAATTGCCGTCTAATTCTAGTTAGGCCTCTGGAGGAATCTTGTGAGAAATTCAAGCCATCTCTCGCAGACTGCAGTCGTCTTTATCATCTCTGTCGCTTTGGTCGCCTTGGCGCGGTAGGAAGACACGGACCTCTCTATTCACATTGACCATGTGATGCTCGGCGCTAGCAATCTCGAGCGCGCACTCTCTGATTTTGAAAAAGCAACCGGCGTTCACCCTATTCTTGGCGGAACACATCCCTCTGGCACACAAAACGCGTTGGTATCGCTGGGCCGCAGCACTTACCTCGAGCTCATAGCCCCGGGGCCAGACGCTAAGCCGTCGCATTTCATCAGCGATCTTACCAAACTCGATAAGCTAACGCCTGTCGGCTGGGCTGTATCGGGCCCTAACGCACAGGTTATTCAAGAGTGCCTGTCGAAGAACGGTTTTTTCCTAACCGATCCGAAAGCAGGATCGCGACTGACTCCTTCTGGAACAACTCTGCGGTGGGAGACTTTCCAACTAAAGGACGAGTTTCCGGGAGCTCCGTTCTTCATTAACTGGGCCCCACAGAGTCCGCACCCCTGCTCCACGTCTCCGACCGGATGCACGCTCGAGCATTGGACAGTGGGTGGTCCAAACCCTGACCTGCTCACTCGCCTTCAGAAGGTGCTTGGTCTATCCTTTGAGATATATAAGTCTCCCAAGGAACAGTTCACACTCTCGGTGTCCTGCCCGAAGGGGAAGGTGGTGTTTGGACCTCCTGTTCAACCACAATGACCAGCCGCCTAACCAATGGATGAAGCCAACGGCCCCATTGCGGTGCAACTTCAGGGTGTTTGCCACGACACCCTGCCGTGGCTTATCTTTTTTTTCGTTAGATCCTAGCGCGATCGCAAAACAAGTGTGCTGCGGTCTCACGGCCCGCGGCGGTACCGACGGGAGGCTCGCTCTGGTCCATACGGTCTTGGCGTTGGCTCTCGTCGCCATGGTGCCTGGATCGGCGATTGCGCAGCTCCCTCCAACTCAGAAGGAAATCGCCGACGGTTACTTACCTTACCATCGTTTGGTCGTCCAAGACTTTCCTATCAATGATACGGACCATTCACCACGCGTAGTGGTCACTTACGGATTCTGTCATTATGCTTGTCGAAGTGTGACAGTCCGGAAGGATGACCACTTTTCCGCTCGAGTCACGAAGTGGGTTGTTCGGTCTGGCTTTGATCGAAACCGATCGTGGCGCAAGGGCTGGTTCAAATCCTTTAACGAGATACTTCCTCATGAGCAGGGCCACTTAGATATCACCATCCTTCATTGCAGGCGTTTGGCGCGGATGAACCTTGATGAATTGCCAGTTGGTCAGGGCAACAGCGCGCAGGCCGCCGCCGCTAATTTAAAGAAAGGCGTCGAGGCTTTGTTCGAGCAGACGATAAAAGAAGGGCAGGCTGAGCAGGACGCATACGACGCCGCTACTTCCGGCGGCGCGAATCAGTCGAAACAACGTGAATGGACAGCAACCATCCGAGAGCGTTTAAAAAAGGCCGGCATTGCGTATTGAAATTGGCGAAACTGCTTTCTTGGCCGCGACGCAATATTCCACTCGTGGCATCTAAACCAATAGCTGGAGCCAACCACTGATTGTCACAGTGATCGGCAAGGCGTTTTTCGACATCGGCCACGCTCCTGCAGACCATGAAAACCGGAGAACCGATCTTCAAGGCTACGCTCCATGGGAAATTCATCCGGTGATGAAACTGACAGTTCAATGATCTTTTGACTCGCATTACGTCGCACGTCCCGGTAAGAGGAATCTCTAAATGACTCCGCCTTTTTCGGACTCCTCTCCGGCAAACGGGCGGATTAGACGGAAAAATTCCATCCATATCTCGTTAGACCTAAAGTCACACGCCACATAAAAAGTGCCTTACCTCTCCTCATCAGTGGATAATACGGTCTCGAATCTTCATGTCCTCGTCATCGGTCTCGACCCCTATCGGGTGCCCGGCCCGTGGAACCCGAAGCCGGTCGCGGACGCGATCGACATCGGCATGACAGCTCTTGCCGACCGCGGCTTTTATGCAGAAGCCTGCTTGGTAGGTCTCGACGGCAGCGACGACGTCGAGGCTCGGGTCACCGCCGCACTCCGAGCCCGGTCGTGGGATTGCGTCGTTGTCGGTGGCGGGATCCGGAAGCCCGAGGAACAACTGGAGCTTTTCGAATCCATCATCAACCTGATCTGCCGACACGCTCCCCAGGCGGCGATCGCCTTTAACCACACACCGCACGACTTAGCCGACGCTGCGGCCCAAGGTTTGCGATGCATGGTCTAACCATGCGCTCCAGCCAACCGCTGACCGTTGCAAATGACTGCCGTTTATCTAATCAGCGATCGGCTTCGATATGACCCAAGCGTTGAAATTGAGCTGGGCATCTTCCGGAAAAGTAACAGAAATGTTTCTTTTGTTTGCCTTCACAGGATTGGATTTTGAGCGAGATGGAAGCCGTGCGTTCCGAACAGAACGGCCTTGGGTTGGTCGAAATGCCATCTAACAAGCTTGGCGGGGACGCAAACGGTCGGGAAACGTCCCCGCCAGCCCAAGACGTTTACGAGGTCCGTCCCCGCAAGGATCAAGATGGCTTTGATCTAATTAGCGATCAGCTTCGATATGGCCCAATCTGGTATGCAGGACCTGATGCAGTCCGTAACGCGGTCGCGTACGCGAAGTACCACTCGTGGTCGCGGTCGCGCCGGGCGTTCATTAACGTGTTCGATGAATCCGCCAAGGTGATCAAGACGCACGGGCACGCGGGCGACTTCAAAGAACGGGTTGCGTCAATTTCGCTCGCTTGGGTACGTCTTTTAGGCTTCACACTGCCGGATTCGATCTTTCAAACGAAATCCTAGGGAGCAACGATTGCACCGGGCTCAACGGTGCGGAGAGGCGTCTCTTGGAGGGCGTGCTAATTCATAACACACCGGCTGGGTTAAGTCCCCGTTTAATTCCTGGCTCCCGGCAGTCGTTGAAGAGTGATCACAGAATAGGTCTAAACTCTGTGCTTTTGCCATCGGGGAGCATCAGCCAGCGGCTTCCAATGCAACAGGCCTCGTAAAATGCTTTATATACTGACACGATTTGCATCTACAATCGTGCGGCAATCCTACCCTCTCCCGGTGGTGGTGGGATGATGTTGATCCTTCTTTGAAAACTTCGTCGATCTTCCCGCCTGCAAACTCCACCATGTCTTGTGCTGTATCATCCAGTGCAGCTTGCAGCCGGGCGACGGTTCCGCCGGTGTCACCGGGACGTATGAGCGGCGGGTTGAGGTTGAGGAGGTCCCCGCCGCTTTTATGATCGGTCGAGCAGGAATCTTGGTTTGATTGCCGAATGGCAAATGATGCGGCGTTGGCGTCGTAAGCAAGAACTCCGCCAAGTCGTCGAACATCGCTTACTGAGCATCCCCGGCGCTGAGCACGGCTTGGCTGGAACCGATCCAAAAGTCTCGGCACACGCCTATCGCAAGGCCGTCACCTTTCTCGAACAACGACTCAAATGAATCAGGGTGACGCCTCTTTCCGAATGCTCTTACGCGCGCACGAGTGCTAGAACTAATGCCTAATGCCTAAAAAGAATTACTTTTTATGGGCACCCAGGGCAACAGGGCACCCTACCCCCCGCTCGGGCGAGAGAAGGGAGGCGCGATTGCCATGTCTCACCAAATCCACACCTACACCGAGCTTCGGCAACAGATTCGCGACGACCTTCGCATCCGACATCCCGAATGGGTCGAGCCAAATGGCGAATGCCCCATGTGTGATTCTTACGAGTCACGCCTCATGGAGCTGCTCGATACATTCACGCGAACGGGATCCGACGAGTCTGTCGCTGATATTCATCGCGTCCTCGAACAGGGACTAAACTGATTCGACCCGGCAGCTGCGTAATAGCTCCGCCGCATGAGAAGTCTGAGGCGATGACGAGTTATCAAGCAAAGTTTTACAGCCGCTCACATAATGCTGTGATCCTGGTGTACGATGCGGCTGGCAACGTGATCATCCCAAAAACGAGACGGCCAGTTCCCAAACACGGAACAAGGTATGGGGTGCCTTTCACACTAATTGCATCGCAATAACTGCATGATGAGCAACTTACGGCGGAGGCTGATTTCATGGCACGCGGGGTGCATAGACTATTGGTATCAACCAAACAAATATTATGAACGACCAATTCGAATCCACTTACGCTCTCTTAGTACGCTCCGAAGAAAAAGGCCGTGGCGTCCTCGAGATTTTAGTTTATGCGCTCCTTATTCTCGGTGTCGTCTTCTCGATCTGGCAATTTGCGCAGACTCCTGTGAAAATCTCTGCGCCTGGACTCGAG
>DATAPD010000005.1:0-112129 GCA_036265385.1 Terriglobales bacterium | reverse complement strand
ATGCCGATTGTTTGGCCTGATCCCCAATCAGACCAAAGACCACCGTTCGATTTCAAGGAATTTGCTCGGTTGTGCAAAGGGGCTTAATAGAAAAAGGCCCGGCGGCTTGCTCACCGTGGCGTCCGGGCCCTCAGACACGCTGATCTAGACAGCATGCCCGTTCTGAAAACTTTAGCTCTTCCTACCGAGTGGTCTTCAATTGACTGAACGACTAGCGCGGCATCCCATCAGGGGTTACAGGAATAGGCCACATGTGCCCGACCAGTGCGCCCAGAGCAACCATCAACACGAGAACGGTCCAATAGGATGGGCTGTCAATGGTGGTTGCTCTCAAGGCTCCGACGCCGATAGCCTTGCCCCTTTGAAAAGGCCCGAACCAGGCTTTCAGATAGAAGGAGTTGAACACAATGAAACCGAGGAAACCGAGCAGGCCGCCCTTCACAGTGTGCATTGTTGCAATGTGTAGCAGTTCGGAAGTCAATTTGGGTCACCTCTCGCTTGATTGTAGAAGCACCGTCAAGCCCTTGATGGCGGCTTTCATCTTGCGGTTCGCGGCTTGAATCTCCCGAAGCTTTGCGATTTTCTCGTCGAGGGTCAACGTGTCATCAAAACCAATCTTGAGATCGAGGCCGGGCGGCATTACATCAATTTTCATAAGTCCCCTTGGTCACCACTTCCGAGCGGGCATTTTTGCGAGTCTCTCTTCCATGCGCTTCGAGGCCAGATTCGCATAGTGCCTTTCAACAACCGCCACCGTATCACCGAGCATGGCGGCAACATCCGTTAGGCTGCAACCCTGTCCGAGCCAGAAGTCCACGGCGGTATCTCTGAACCGATGCGACAGATTGCCTTTGATCCAAAGCCCGCACGATTGCATAAGTTCTTTCAGATCCTTTTGCCATGTGCCTGTCGCGCTGGTCGCTTTGCTAACACCGTCCCAAAAGATGTATTTCGGATGACCGTTCGCCACGGCTGCCAATTCAATGCACAAGGCCCGGTCTAGCTTCTGTCGCACCGCCTTGCCTGTCTTTTGCCGTTCGATCCGCAGCCAACCGTCCTTGATGCTGTCGCGTTCGAGCTGAACGGTGTCACGAATCGCCAGCCCGGTGCTAACCATCGTGTGTATCAGCGCGGTCAGTTTTGAGGCTCTTGGTGCCCCAAACGATTTCGGAACTTGCGCGAGTAGTTGCTTCAGTTCGTGTTCGGTGAAAGGCTTCGGTTCTAGCCGGGTCTTGTCGGCCTTCGAGAGCTTGATGGTTTTCAGCGCGGCCAGCAGTTCAGGCAGATTCTCTCGGCAGCAGTAGCGGAGAAAGCCTCTCAAGTTTTGTTGGGCCTTTTGTTTCGTCATACCGCTTGCGTGATTCCAACCGGCGCGGAACTCGATAACGTCTTTGGCGGTGATTTCGACGGGGTAGAACTTGGCGCGGGTGGCCATGTATTCATCGAAACGACCGATCTGCAATTTCAACTTCTTGATGCGGGCGGGTGTAATGCCTTCGGTTTCCTTGGCGGTCAGGTAGGTTTCCAAAGCTTGCGCGATCGTCGGCCGTTCAGTCGGGACGGCTTGGGGCTGACCTTTTTCGCCCTGGTCCAACCGTCTTTGAAGTTCCTGCTGTTTCTCCTCAGCGATGCCCCAAGAGCGGGTGTGGGCAGCCTGTCGGTACTGCTTGCCACCGACCGACCAGCGAAGAAACTTAGGGCAGTTGCAACGTGCCGAGGCTTCCTCTTCTTTATATGGACAGTTTCCGGTGTGGCGGACGTAGATTGTGACCACCGACCGGCGCGGCATCCGAAGTCCAACCATGCCGAGACTCTAACGCATTATCTAGCACATGAAAAGACTATCTTTGGTAATCAACCAGTGTTTATGCGGGTGTAAGACTGGCGGAGAGAGTGGGATTCGAACCCACGTTAGAGTTTCCCCTAAACACGCTTTCCAAGCGTGCGCCTTCAGCCACTCGGCCATCTCTCCGGCGCGGATGATGAGAAGCAGTGCAAGAAGAGCGCGCGAGCGCGAGGTCACTGCCTTCATAACGATTGTACGGAGTTCAATGAAGACCAGCAACCGTCGGAGTGAACTGCCGCCGATGTCACGTAACAAAGAAGCTTCGAGCTACAAGACTCGAGCTACAAGCACCTTGATCTTCTCGGTGCCGACTGAGCGCGGCTCACAGCTCAGAGCTCTCAGCTGCCTTTCTAATCTTCTCCATTCAGTTGTTGCGCGAGGTAATTCTCGTATCCCATTTCTTCGATGGCGTGGAGCTGGCCTTCGAGCCAGTCGATGTGGTGCTCCTCGTCCGTGAGGATTTTCTCGAGCAACTCGCGGGAGCCGTTATCCCCGACACTCACACACGTTTTGATTCCGTCGTTCAAGCGCTTCACAGCGGTGTATTCCAGGTCGAGGTCGTTCTTGAGCTGCTGGTGGACGTTTTGTCCGATATTGATTTTGAAGTAGTCGCTCATGTTGGGCGTGCCGTCGAGCAGGAGTATGCGCTCCATCAAAATCTCGGCATGCGTCATCTCTTCAATGGATTCTTTCCGAGTGTGCTTGGCCATTTTTTCGTAGCCCCAGTTCTCGCACATCTCGGCATGCAGGAAATACTGGTTGATAGCAGTCAATTCTGCTTTCAGGACTTCGCTCAGGACTGCGATAACTTTCGGATCGCCTTTCACGCGCACCTCTCTGCTTAGAAATGAATGCCCGGGTCGTCTGTTTTGAGGAACTCGAAACTATAACGTGGAGCGCCGGGTGGAGCAAATTGGTCTCTCAGATTGCTGCCCTGACCGGCCGGCCAGTCGCTTGACAAGCATAGGCGAACAGTAGGAGCATTCCTGCGCCTCAGCTCAAGGCAGTTCCTGGCCAGGGCCCCTCGCATACCTAATCCCTGAGCAAGGCCGCGCCAACTTCCAATCCAAAAAACTACAAGCGACGCTCCCAGGAGGTTCGCAATGACACGCCGCATCACGCCCCTCGCGACCACTCTCATCCTGCTTGTTACAACAATGGCAATGGCAGCCGATCCAGCCACTAACGACGCAGCAAGAGTTCCAACGCGCCATAACGAATGGACGATTGCACAACTCCAGGCCGCCATGGCAGCAGGCAGACTCACATCGGAAGAACTGACCAAGGAATACATTATGCGGATTGTCGCTCTCGACCAGAACGGTCCGGGAGTGAATGCCGTGATTGAGCTGAATCCAGATGCGCTCGCGATTGCCCGCCGCGCCGACCAGCTGCGACATCATGGAATTGTGCTCGGTCCGCTGCACGGCATTCCCGTGTTGCTCAAAGACAACGTCGATACCGGCGACAAAATGCAGACTACTGCCGGCTCGTTCGCGCTCGCAGGCCGTCCCGCGCTCGCCGATTCGACCGTAGCCGCGAATCTGCGCGCCGGTGGTGCTGTCATTCTGGGGAAGACGAACCTTTCCGAGTGGGCAAACTTCCGCTCCTTCGAATCAGTCAGCGGCTGGTCTGGCCGAGGTGGACAGACGAACAACCCGTACGGGATCAATCGCAACCCTTGCGGATCGAGTTCCGGATCGGGAGCAGCGGTGTCGTCGAACTTCGCTGCAGTCTCATTCGGAACCGAAACAGACGGCAGTATCGTGTGCCCCGCGAATGCGAATGGAGTGG
The DNA here is from genome assembly GCA_036265385.1 of Terriglobales bacterium. Classification (GTDB taxonomy): domain Bacteria; phylum Acidobacteriota; class Terriglobia; order Terriglobales; family Acidobacteriaceae; genus DATAPD01. The sequence goes on along the minus strand of DATAPD010000005.1, from coordinate 108,489 downwards.
TTGGCATCAAGCCGACTGTGGGGCTCACCAGCCGCGCAGGCATCGTTCCGATCTCGCACACGCAAGATACTTTCGGACCTCACGGACGTACGGTCGCGGATGCGGCAGTAGCCTTGGGTGTCGTGCAAAGTCGGACGTTCGATGGACGTGATCCAGCCACAGGTGGTGTTCCATTGGGATGGAAAGGAAGGTTTACGCGGCCTGCGAATATCCCCACCGACTACACGCAGTTCCTTGATCCCAACGGACTGAAAGGCGCGAGGATTGGCCTGACCCGGCTCGGATTAGGTGGGTTTGATCCATTTGTCCCAACCCCGCAGCCGGTGGTGAATGCATACGAAGCCGCTTTCCAGGCTTTGAGCGATGCGGGCGCCACCGTGATTGACCTCGATGCGTCGGGCTTCACAGGTTTCGGAGGCGGCGCAGGGCCCGGTGAGTTCCTGGTCCTGTGCTTCGAATTCCGCAAGGACGTACAAGCTTACTTTGCCACGCGTGTTGGTGTTCCAATGGCCGGTAAGACATTGAACGCCGCGATCGCATTTAACCTTGCTCATGCGGATGTCGAGATGCCGTATTTCAACCAAGATATCTGGGACCTGATTGCAACCATGCCAACCGGTCCGAACGATCCGCAGCCAGCCTTTGGTGGCATGACGTACAACCAGGCGCTTGCCGCTGATCACGATTTTGGAGTGAATGGCATCGACGCCGCTATCAGCCAGTTCCATCTTGATGCGGTTGTTAGCGCCACGGACAATCCGGCATGGTCGACCGATCTTATCTTTGGCGACCACTTTATCTTCGGCACTTCGAGCTTCGCGGCAGCCGAGGGCTACCCGATCGTGCAGGTGCCTGCGGCCATGGTGTTCGGCACGCCGATGGGCATCAGCTTTTTCGGAACGGCATTCAGCGAGCCAACTCTCATTAAGCTGGCTTCGGGTTTTGAGGCCTTCACGAAAACACGAGCGCACAATTTACCAACGTTTGCGAGGACAGTACCGTTCGATCACATCGCTGGGACAACACTGAATCCAAAGCATCGGGCAAGTGTGATCGAGCAAAGCAAAGGCAAGTCCGCTGCAACAGCGAAACCTGCTCCGAAACAAGGAGAGGAAACGCGGAGACCACATCATTTGTAAGAGTGAGCTGGAGATAACCAACTTCCGAGCGGTGGATGAGCCTACTGCTCGGGAGTGTTTTGAGTGGAAGCGGCTCCGGATTGTCCAGCAGGAGAAGCGGTAGTCGTTGCGCCTGCATTGCCCGCGCCTGCAGCTGCAGCTGTGGCGACCGGAGCTGCTGCTGTTGCTACCGGGGCCGCTGCTTTTGCGTTGTCAAGAACGCGATTGTGTAAACAAAAGAGCGCGAGTTCGAGCCGGTCGGCAACGCCGAGCTTGTCGTATACCTTGCGCAGATAGTTTTTGACAACCTGCTCGGTTGTGCCGACCTTCTGGGCAATCTCTTTGTTCTTCATGCCCTGCGTGACGCAGGAAACAATCAAGGTTTCTTTTGGCGTGAGCTGAACTTTAGGACGGCCACCTGCGGGCCGTGCGCCCTGTGAGCGGAACGCTTCGAGCACCCAGTTGGTGCCCCTCTGATCCAGCCAGGATTGGCCGGCAGCAACCTTGCGCAGGCAGTCGACCAGCAGTTCCGGTTCAACTTCCCGCGAGACGATGCCGTGCGCGCCGCGCCGGAAAAGATCGAGCGTTAGTTCTTCGCTCGCTTCCTGCAGGACGACAACGAGTTTGCACGTCGTTCCCTGTTTCAGCAGTTCTGCAACCGCTTCAACAGGATTGTTGGCGAGGGCTGCCTCGAAAATCAGGATGTCGGATGAAAATTTCTTGATGGCAGAAACTGTTTGGGAAAGTGTTTCGGCTTGGCCTACGACGCGGATGTCATCTTCGAGCGCGAAGATCTTGCGCAAGCCCGCGCGAAAGATCGCCTGTTGATCCGCCACGATCACACGAATGGGCTGAACGGACCCGTCGCCGCTCTGCGTTTTTTCGACGCTCTCGTCCACGCTGACCGGAATGCTCGCCATCAGTATCCTTGCGGCGCCCTACCTGCGCTCAAAATGGTACTCATCGATGACCACGCCCACACCGCGACGGCCATCTTCTTCGTAACTGCGCACGACTCGTCCCCGGCAATCCAGCTGCACGTCGGCTTCAGAGCCCACGACATCGGCGGGAAGAGAGATCGTGAAGTCCACCATGGAACCGACAGGCATGTCGGAATCCACCTGGAAAAGCACACCATTGGCTGAGATGTTTTCCGACTCGGTGCTGCGGGCTCCCGTTTGTGAATGCACAGCGATCGGTAGCTTGATCGGGAAGCGAGCCGCGCTCTGCATATCGTTGTAACGCGTGCGGCCTTTGCTGTTCTCGCCCATCAGGTGCGAACTCCCATGAAATACATCGGACTGCTTTCGTCCGCTGGGCGCTACAAGTGACGGTTCACGCCCATGTTCGAACCCGAGCCTACACCCACGTATCCAGACTGCAAAGTTACCGAAGTCATGGAACTGGTGCTCGCAACTAGCGATGGTTCATGGACTTAGGGGGATGTTCACAGTGTCACAGAGCGTAATCGTGCGTCCAAGTAGCATTCAGCAATCAGCACTCAGCATTCAGTTGTCGAGTCCAGGAGTTCTCGAATGAAGAGCTTCCGAAGTTTGAAAGTTTGGGAGAAGGCCCACTTACTGACACTTAAGGCCTACGCGGCAACCTCGAAGTTCCCTCGCGAAGAGATCTATGGACTGACATCGCAGATTCGACGTTGCGGCGCCTCAATTCCGGCAAATATCGCCGAAGGCTGCGGGAAACGAGGCAATGTTGAGTTCGCTAGGTTTTTAGGAATCGCTTCGGGTTCGGCAAGCGAACTGGAATACCACTATCTGCTAGCCCATGACTTGAACATGCTGGAGCGTGACACCTACAAAGAATTGGCCAACGCGATTGTTGAGATCAAACGGATGCTCGCGTCGTTGATCGCGAAGATCGAAACTGAACGCCGGCTGGCTGAATGCTGAGTGCTGAAGGGTGACTGCTGCTTTTAAAATTTCGTCACTTCCGTAAAATTGAACTCCCTCACTTTCATCGCGGGCACCACCATATCAAAAGATTCTTCCCCGCTCGAGCGCACAGGCATGCTCATTGCTTCGACGTTGGAGAGCATCGAGATCAAGCTTTCGTTGAAACGAAAATTTCGGACGCCTCCTTTCATTTTTCCGTTCTCGACTAAAAATGTGCCGTCGCGTGTCATTCCGGTGAGGATCTTTTCGTAAGGATCCACTTCCCGGATGTACCACAAGCGCGTGACCAGGATCCCGTGCTCGGTTTCCGCAACCATCTGATCCACTGTTTTCGGATGATCCGGTGGCGCGAACACAATGTTCATCGGCATCTCGCCCATCTCATTCGGCAACGCGAAGCCATGGCCTGTCGCAACGATAGGACCAACCCTGTTCGCGTATTCCGAGCGCTTCATCTTTGCTGCTGTGCCGCGCGCATAGACCAGTTGCTTCACCACACCGTTCTCGATGAAGTGCAGGCGGTGTCGCCGCACGCCTTCTCCATCGAAAGGAGCGCCGGCCTGCAACGGATGGGCGACATCATCCCAGATGTTGATGTTCTCGCCGAACAGCTGTGTGCCGATCCGGTTATTTAAGAAAGATCGTTCGTCGAGGATCGCCTGACCGCCGAAATCCCAGAACATGAATCCAACGATGTCGAGCACCGCAGCGGGCTCGAGGATGACCGTGTATTTGCCGGGGGCTTGCTCTTTCGGGCCTCGAGAGTCGAGCGCTTTCTTCGCGGCGGTTTCGGCAAGGGCCGGCGTATCGAGATTGCGCACATCCGGCGAGTTCGACTTCTGCCAACCGGAAGAATCACCGGCAATCATAGTGATGGAAACTTCCGAAGACGTCTGCTCGTGCCAATCACCGAGTCCGCGCGAATTGAAGATGCCTTCGACAGACTCGCCGCTCGAAACTATCCCTGCTGTAGTGAGCTTGTGACGAACCGCGATGTCCACAATTTTGCGGACGCTCTCTGCGCGCAGGTCTGGAGTGATCGAAGCAGTGTCCGGGAAAGATCTAGTGGGCACGGTAAAGGTTTCGGTTCCTGAGGCCTCTGCTGACGAAGGCATTGGCAGCAGGTCTTCGTCGGGCTGCTGCACGCGAGCGAGATTCTCCGATGCTTCCACAACACGCTTCAGACTCTCGTCGTCGCACTTGTTAGTTGTTGCGCGGGCAGTGCGTCCGTCGAAGTTGGTGCGGACAGAAAAAACTTGGTTCTCATCCTCGACATTTTGATGAATGGTGTTGTTGGCGAATCGCGTGAGCGCAAAGCGATTGCCCGAGACGAGCAGCTCCACTTCATCCGCAGACGAGTAGCGGTGGATGCGGTCGAAGATATCGGAAGCTTGATTTTTAGTTAGCATCCTCAGCCAGCATTCGGCACTCAGCAGTCAGCATTCAGCCCTCAACGTCCATGAAAGAAGCGATCTGTAACCCGGATGACTGAATGCTGAGTGCTGATTACTGAATGCTTTTTTCAACTGCTCGCCCGCACCACCACCTCAGGCACCTTTGTACGCCGTCCCCACTTTCACGTTCCTGAAGCGTGCGGGACTCGCGCCATGACCAGTCCCCATCACCTGTTGCGGCTGGCCTTTGCCGCAGTTTGGAGTTCCCCACAGCGTCCATTCATCGCGCGAACAGATGGCATCCATCGAATTCCAGAACTCTGTCGTGATGCCCGAGTATGAAGGATTCTTCAGCATCCGTCCGCGCTTGCCATTTTTGATCTCCCACCCGATTTCGCAGCCGAACTGGAAGTTGTAACGCTTATCGTCGATCGACCAGGATTTGTTGGTCTGCATAAGGATCGCGTGATCCGTCGATGCGATCAGTTCCTCGAGCGTTAAGGGCTTTTCTCCCGGCAAGAGACTCACGTTGGTCATGCGAATCATCGGCAGCCGGTTCCAGTTTTCGGCGCGCACCATGCCGCCCGAGCGCGTTTCCCCGATCGTGTGCGCGGTCTCGCGAGAGGACAGATATCCGGTGAACAAGCCGTTGGTGATGATCGGAACGCATTGTGACGGCACACCTTCATCATCGAAGGCGAACGTGCCGAGACCCGGACCGTGCGCCGGCGTTGCATCAGCCACAGCATTTACCAAATTACTGCCGTAGCGAAGTGTGCGGAGCTCGTCGAGCGTAAGAAAGGAAGTCCCCGCGAAGTTCGCTTCCATGCCAAGAACGCGGTCGAGTTCGATCGGATGACCAATCGATTCGTGGATCTGCAATCCCAGTTGAGAGCTATCCAGAATGATCGTATCCACGCCTTCTGGACATTGGTCCGCTTTATGCAAGGCTACGGTTTCTTCGGCGATCCGCCGCGCGTTCTCGAGTAGTTTCCACTCTTCAATGAGCTCATACCCCTTGTTCTGCCACTGTCCTCCGAATGAATTGGGATACGAGCGCTTCTGTAGTTCGTTCTCCGCGAACGAATAGGCGGCATAGCCCGTACCGGTTGAATATTTCGTCTGATGGATCGCGGATCCCTCCGTGGATGCGAACCATGATTCCTCTCGCTGGAAGTTCATGCTGGTTTCGGCCATGGTGATGCCTGCGACCGAACGAAGTTCGGCATCAATTTGCAGTAGGAGGTCGAGGTTTTGCTCGACGGAGATTGTGAAAGGATCGATCTGAATCGGAGTAACCCAATCGGCGGTGGAGGCTTTCTCCGGGGCGAGGCTTACATCATGTTGCTTAACTCGAGCGGATGCTTTCGCAATCGCCACCGCCTTACCGGCAGTCTCTTCGACTGAAGCACGGCTCAGATCATCCGATGCCGCGAATCCCCATGCCCCGTCGGCGATCACTCGGATACCAATTCCCAGCGACTCCGCATCTGAAGCGTGGCCGATTTTGCCGTTCTTGGTTGTCAGCGCGCGGGCGCGTGAGTCGACGACCCGGGCATCGGCGTAAGAGGCCCCACGGAGGTTCGCAATGTTGAGAGCCCAGTCGTTTACGTGCTTCATGGGGAGACCGATTTGACTCTATCACGGCGACGTGAAACGGACCGGAGCAACGGCAGCAATTCCTAGAAAAGCCAAGTGTGACAATGACTTAGCTAACTATTGAACGTACTATATTTATGGAGTAAAATAACTCCTGCAAAGGAGATACACCGTGGCAGCACCCCTCATCGAAGTTCCTGGCATTCGCTGGAACCAGCCATCGGACCTTTCCCGGCCAGAAACACGGCAGCGCCTGAGCCCCGCCGCTCTCCGCGGATTTTTCCGTATCGCAAGTGCGTGGAACCTGCGGGATGAAGACGCTCGGGGCTTGCTCGGCGGGATCTCGAATGGATCGTTCTATCAATTGAAAGGCGGAGCAAAGAAAAGGCTCGATCAGGACACGCTGACCCGGATTTCCCTGCTCATCGGAATCTTCAGTGCTCTGAACATTCTTTATAGCCAGAAGCTCGCGGACGCCTGGATTCAACTTCCGAACACGAGCGCGATGTTCGCAGGAGAAAGCCCGTTGACCTACGTGCTGCGCGGGGGCGTCCCGGCGATGATGCACGTGCGACAACTGCTCGATGCGCGACGCGGCGGTGAGTAGTGCTGCCGCCTACCAGCCAAGTCCACCAGGACGACACGCATCGGCTTATACCCACGAAGTATCTTCCGAAGGACGCCAGCGTCTTGTCCCGTCTCGCGAAAACTCCTCGCGACCTGGATGATCTTGCTGAACTCGAGGGCGCGACGAACGACCGATTGCTCGGCGAAGCAAATCGACTGCCTGGGATCAGCGTGCATGAACTCGTTTTTGGAATTCCCAATTACCACATTATTAATGCGGCGTTTACGCACGCGGCTCCGAGTGGAGGACGTTTCAACGGTTCCGATCGTGCGGCGTGGTATGCCGGATACACGCTGGAAACATCTCAACGGGAAGTAGCATTTCATTTTGCGCGAGAGTTGCGCGAAATCCCGAGTTGGAAGGAACCGGAAACACGCAGCTATCGTGACTACCTTGCCGATTTCCGCGCTGAGTTTCACGATTTGCGCAAAGATTCCGGGCATGCCGACGCGCTCGATCCCAATAGCTACGATGCTTCTCAACAGCTGGCTCGAACTCTCCTGAATCGAGGTTCTGCGGGAATCGTATTCCCAAGCGTCCGCCACCGGGGAGGAACTTGCATCGCCTGCTTCCGCCCCGCGCTGGTCACGAATGTTCGCGACGGAGCGTTGGTCCAAATTGGATACCGCGATCCATGGCAGGAGCCGACGATTAGCGTCGATTAGGGGCATGGCACTGTTCACGGCTGACTGAATGCTGAGTGCTGAACGCTGAGTGCCTGTAACTTTCAGGTTCCGATCTAAATCCATCTCATCGCACACCCAACTGTGCCGCTCGTCACTGCGTTGTTGCCAATGCGAAGACTCCAATGAAAACGCACTCTTCCATAAGGAGCGTCGGCGGCCAACTCCGCCCGCAAGGAGATACCGATGAGCACACTGGTAATGGACAAGAAAGCCGATCTGGCGGGGCCCGGCATCGGCGATTATCGGGAATTAGAAAAGATTCTGCCCTCGGACTATCGCTCGCTGCTCGACGTGCGTGAAACCCAGCAGGCGATTTTCCATGTGAAGCGGTACATTGAGGACAACCTCTGCCATGAACTGAATCTCATGATGGTCGAGGTTCCGTTGATCGTCGACGTCGAGAGCGGCGTGAACGACATGTTAGACCGCGATGGCTCACGCACGCCGATCGGATTCCATATCTCGAACGATCGCGATGTGCATCCGATTGACTCGCAAGTTGTTCAGGCCGCCACCAAGTGGAAACGCGTCGCGCTGAAGCAGTTCCAATGCAAACCCGGGCAGGGCATCTGCACCGACATGCGCGCCGTTCGCAAAGATTATTTCCTCGACCACGATCATTCGGCCTACGTCGATCAATGGGATTGGGAACGCGTCATCGTTGCAGAGCAACGCAATGTTGGCTTCCTGAAGGAAGTTGTGCGCAAGATCTGGAAAGTCCTGGTTGGAGCCGAACGTTATGCGCAGGACATCTTCCCGCAGTTGAGAGATCCTCGGTTCCCGAATCTTCCAGAAGAACTGACCTTCTTGCATGCGGAAGAAATTCTCGACATGTTCCCGGACCTGCCGCGCAAGCAGCGTGAGACGCAAATTCTCCAGAAGTACCCGGCAGTATTCATCATTGGGATTGGCTGGCCATTAAAGGATGGCTATCCGCATGAGAACCGCGCGGCCGACTACGACGATTGGATCACCGACACGCGCCCAGAAACGGGGAAAGATACGCACGGCCTGAATGGCGACATCCTGGTCTGGAACCACGTGACGAAACGGCGTCATGAATTGACATCCATGGGCATTCGGGTGAACGCGGATACGCTCCAATTACAGTTGGGGATGTCGCACCTGCTCGACAACCTGAAGTTCCCCTATCACCAGGCGATCATCAACAATCAATTGCCGTTGTCGATCGGCGGCGGCATCGGACAGTCGCGAACGTTGATGTTGCTTCTCCGCAAGGCTCATCTGGGAGAGGTCAGCGTGACTGTGTGGCCAAAAGTGCTGAAAGAAATGTGCGCGAAAAAGAACATCTTTGTGCTGGAGTAAGTCTGATATCAGTAATTCGAAGGAATCTAAGAGTGGGACAGTAGAGCTACGGGCGGCGAAAGCCGCCCCTTTTTTTGGTGCCTTGGACAAAAAGGGCGGCTCGTCGCCGCCCACTGAAAACTAGCTACTGAGAACTGAGAACTGGTTTTACGTTCCTTCCGACCAGCTCGCCAGATATTCTTCCTGTTCCGGCGTCAGGCGATCGATCTTGATGCCCATCGATTCGAGCTTCAACTTCGCGACTCGCTTATCCAGCTCAACTGGCACTGTGTAAACTCTGTTCTCCAGAGTCGAGTGATTCTTCACCATGTATTCGCAGGAGAGCGCCTGGTCCGCGAAGCTCATATCCATGACTGACGGCGGATGTCCTTCGGCCGAAGCCAGGTTAATCAAACGTCCTTCGCCTAGAAGATTGATCTTGCGTCCATCGCGCAGCGTGTATTCGTCAACGAAGGTGCGCGTGGTCCGCTTGGACGACGACATTTTCTCGAGTGCAGGGATATCAATCTCAACGTTGAAGTGTCCTGAGTTCGAAATGATGGCGTTGTTCTTCATCACTTCGAAGTGTTCTTTCGCAAGCACGTTCTTGTTGCCAGTAACGGTGCAGAACACATCTCCGATGCGAGCTGCTTCCGGCATCGACATGACTCGGAACCCATCCATCACGGCCTCGAGCGCTTTCGTCGGATCGACTTCTGTAACGATGACTTCAGCGCCAGCGCCACGAGCACGGCTTGCAAGGCCGCGGCCGCACCAGCCGTAGCCGGCAATCACGAATTTTGATCCCGCGAGCAGGAAGTTCGTCGCGCGGATGATTCCATCGATGGTGGATTGTCCGGTGCCGTAGCGGTTATCGAAAAGGTGCTTGGTGTCGGCGTCGTTGACGGCGATGATCGGGTAGCGGAGCACGCCTTCCTTCGCCATCGCGCGGAGTCGGATCACGCCGGTCGTCGTTTCTTCGGTTCCTCCGATGATGTCGCCAGCCGCATCCTGCCGCTTCGTATGCAGAACGGTTACGAGGTCCGCGCCATCATCCATCGTGATGTGCGGCTTGTGATCGAGCGCCGCCATGATGTGGCTGTAATAGGAGTCATTGTCCTCGCCCTTGATGGCGTAAACGGGAACGCCGTAATCACGCACCAGGCTCGCGGCCACGTCGTCCTGCGTGGAGAGCGGGTTTGATGCGCACAATACTGCATCGGCGCCGCCGTCGCGCAGAGCGATCATGAGATTCGCCGTCTCTGCGGTCACGTGCAGACATGCCGAGACACGGATGCCTTTCAGTGGCTGATTCTTGATGAACTCTTTGCGAATGATCTGCAGCACGTTCATCGACTGGTTTGCCCACTCGATACGCTTCTTGCCGAGATCGGCGAGTTCAAGGTTTTTTACATCGCATTGAATCGGTGTAGTAGCCATGTGCTCCTGTCCCCGGATGGTTACAAACTATGTTTTTTCTTTTTATCTCAAAAGCGCGGCGAAGAGAAAGGACCTGCTTGTCGGTTACAAAAAGCGGGTCCTTCGTCGCAAACAACGCTCCTCAGGATGACAAACCTTTAATGATTCGAGGCCAACCTATTTCCTCACACCAACTGCTTCTGGTTTCAGCCCAGCTTCGCTGGCGAGTTTCGCTGCCTTATCGGTAGCTTCCCAAGTGAAGTCAGAATCGTTGCGGCCGAAATGCCCGAAAGCCGCCGTCTTGCGGTAAATAGGACGACGCAAGTTGAGAGACTCGATGATACCTCGTGGCGTCAGCTTGAAATTTGCGCGGACGAGATCAGGCAGAATCGTCGGATCCACCTTCTCCGTGCCGAATGTATCGACGCGTACGCTGACTGGTTCAGCAACGCCGATCGCATAGGCCAACTGAACTTCGCAACGCTCCGCTAAACCCGCAGCGACGATGTTCTTCGCGATGTAGCGAGCCATGTAGGCAGCCGAGCGATCGACCTTCGTCGGATCTTTTCCGCTGAAAGCGCCGCCGCCATGACGTCCCATGCCGCCGTAGGTGTCGACAATGATCTTTCTTCCCGTGAGGCCCGTGTCTCCCATCGGTCCGCCAATGACGAAGCGCCCTGTCGGATTGATGTGATACTTCGTGTCTTCATCGAGCAACTGCGGCGGGATCACCGCTTGGATGACGTGCTTCAGCATGTCCGCGCGCAATTCATCATTGGTCACGGTTTCCGCGTGCTGCGTCGAAATCACGACGGCATCGACACGCTTCACTTTGCCGTTCTCGTCGTATTCGACTGTTACTTGGGATTTGCCATCGGGACGGAGGTAAGGACAGGTGCCGTTCTTGCGGACTTCGGAGAGGCGCATGCACAACTTGTGTGCCAGTGAGATTGGCGCCGGCATCAACTCCGGAGTCTCGTTGCAAGCATATCCAAACATCATCCCTTGATCGCCCGCACCGCCGGTATCGACCCCCATGGCAATATCCCCAGACTGCTTGTTGATACTGGAGATGACGGCACAGGTGTTCGAGTCGAATCCGTAAAGTGCGTTGTCGTATCCGATGGATTGAACGATGCCACGCACGAGCGTTTGAAAATCAACGTAAGCCTTGGTTGTGATTTCACCGGCGATCACGACCAATCCAGTGGCGGTAAGCGTTTCGCACGCAACGCGACTGGTGGCATCTTCCCGGAGACACGCATCCAGGATCCCGTCGGAAATCTGGTCTGCAATCTTGTCCGGATGTCCTTCGGTCACTGACTCAGACGTAAATAAAATGCGATTTTTTGCTGACAAGCTAAGCTCCTAAGAAGTTAATTCTGAACGCTGTCCGTCCGGGGTAGGCGACTATGGGCTACGACGGTCAACACACACGTCTTGATACTTTAAAACGGTACCAGAGAAGACTGGAGCGTGCAATCGAATTGGCCTATTTGTTCCAGTGCTGACAGTGAGTTGCGAGGATCACGATTAAACGGAATAAATCCCGTCGTGAACCGCAGAGCGGAATTTTAAGCTGGGGGCGGCGGCGGCACATTTTCCTTTGCAGCGGGCGCGTTGACCAGGCCCTCACGACCAAATGTCAGCGTCCGCACTTGTCCTTCTTGACCTTGCCGCCCCAGCGGCTTTCCGTTAAGAGAGAAATCCAGCGCTCCAACATTCCCAGCCTTGACGACGATTTCCCGTGTCGCCTCAATCGTTTTGGAAGTGCCGCTGGCGATTTCTCCATCTGCGATCACTGGCTTACCGTCCGCGATGATCGAAACCCAGCAGTCGTCGAAGGCCTTAATCGTGAGATTGATCGGGCTACCAGAAGCGGGTAAGGCCGGAGTTGCAGAGGTCGGTGAAGCACCAGCGTGGGCTGCATCGGGCGTGGGCGTTGTTGTTGATGATGTCGGTGTCGGCCGAGGGGAAGAAGTTGTGGCGCGCGGAGCTTCAGGAGTTTCGCGCTTCAGAAAACTCCACACCGAGAGGGCGAGCGCCAACACCAACAGGACGCCGGCGAGCGTTCCCCAAGGCAAACTCTTCGTCTCTTCCCTGGATTCTGGCTCATGAACGGGTACGATTCGCACATCGTGCGGGGCGGGTTCGATCGGCGGTAATGGAGCGCTTTGCCCGACCGCATCGAGGTAATCGGCGATCGCCTGTTCCTCGTCGATCCCAACGTGGCGCGCGTAGGCGCGTACGAATCCTTTATTGAAGATGCCACCGGGCAACTGATCGAACTTTTCTTCTTCGAGCGCGACCAGCATGCGCGTGCCAATCTTGGTGGATAAGGCAATGTCATCGAGCGAGATCTTCCGTTTCTCCCGCTCCCGTTTCAACCTTTCTCCAAACGATGGCACAGGCTTCTCCTCAAACGCAGCTTGCTCGTAAGTGCCTGCTTTGTAAAGAACCTTACTATAGGCGCTTGTCCATTGAAAGAAGATGATGGTATGCAGTCGTAGTCGGCCCGCGCCCGTCCTGCGTTGCAGGCTAATGGCTTACAGGGTTCCGGTTACTTCGGTTGGTTGAACAGGGTTTCCAACGGCGCATATAATTCGAGCACTTTCCGCCTGCTTTTGAGGTGTTCAAACCCCATGCCTGAGGGCGTCGGTACTGCATTAACCCGCAAGGACCAGGAACTCAACATCTTCCACGATGTTGCCAAGGCCTTGACGTCCTCTTTGGACCTCGACTCCATTCTGCAAACCATCATGGAAAAGATGGCGGAGTACTTCAGACCCGATAACTGGTCTCTCCTCATGGTGGACGAGGAGAAAAACGAGCTCTATTTCGCTATCGCAGTCGGACCGAAAGCCGAAGCTCTGAAAGAAGTTCGCCTCAAAGTCGGCGAAGGTATTGCCGGATGGGTTGCGCAACATGGCGAACAACAAATCGTTCCGGACGTGAGTGCCGACCCACGGTTCGCCAAGCGGATCGACAAGATGACGAAGATGGAAACGCAATCGGTCATCTGTTTCCCGCTGCGTTCGAAACACCGCGTGCTCGGTGTAATCCAATTGATCAACGTGGAAATGAAGGGCTTCTCGCAGAATGAAAGTTTTTTCCTGAACTCGCTCTGCGACTACGCTGCGATTGCGATTGAGAACTCGCGCTCCGTCGAGAAAATTCAGGAACTCACGATTACGGATGATTGCACGGGACTTTACAACGCTCGACATCTTCACAAGACGCTCGAAACCGAGGTCTATCGTTCATCGCGATTCACCTACGAATTCAGCGTGCTCTTCATCGATCTCGACCATTTCAAGCGAGTCAATGACACGCACGGCCACCTGGTCGGCAGCAAGCTACTGGCCGAAATCGGATACTTGATCAAAGCGCAGTTGCGCTTAATCGATTATGCGTTCCGGTATGGCGGCGATGAGTTTGTCATTCTGCTGCCACAGACAGGCAAAGATCAGGCACTGATCGTCGCGAAACGATTGAGAGAAGCTTTGAGAGTAGCAATGTTCTGCAAAGAGGAAGGCCTGAACTTGAGAGTGCGCGCGAGCATGGGTCTTTCGACGTATCCGCACGACGCGAAGACTCCGGAAGATGTCATCCGTCAGGCCGACGAGATGATGTACATGGTCAAGAACACGACTCGCGACAACATCGGTATCGCGGGGCGTGGGTTGATGGAATAACCCGAGCAGGAAGTTTTCAGCGGATAGAGAGAAACGGATTTTCGATTCGGATGCCTGCGATGACCTGCGAGGGGTGCAAGTCCTCCGAAAGCAACCGCGAGGCCCCACACTTAATGGCGGACGCTACTATGAGCGAGTCCCAGAAGGAAATGTTGGCGGAGTCTTCAATTCGGAAGGCACCAACGACATCTGATAGAGATGTTTCTCCGCACCATGTGGAATAACTACTGACAATTTGCCGGGCAACTTCTTTTGTGAGTGGAGACTTTATTTTGCGAGTCACATTCACGTAGAACTCTTGCAGCACCTGAACGCTCAGTACGCCACTTCTCGACTCCCACAGTTCCCAGAGTACGGATTGCGCGACCGCGCGCTTCTGAGGTACATCGACATCATGCGCGTAGATCAGGACATTGGTATCGATGAATGTCCTATCGCTCATGCCATTCCTCGCGCCTGACAAGGATGTCACCGCCTAAGGAGAAGCCCTTTTCCAGGAAGGCCAGTGCCTGGCGCTTTTCCTTCTGATAAACGTCATGATCGCCCACGAGCTGTTCGATCTGATTTGCGAGCAGCCCACTAATCGAGGTTTCTCGCTGTGCCGCTAGGATTTTCGCCTTGCGCAGCGTCTCGCGATCAATGCTAACTGTAACGTTCTGTTTGGGCATACCTTGTTACCACGTGATATACGTGTATCACGTATCTTACGTGTTGTAAAGCTAATTCCTCTTCTTCAATTCTCCTGGTTTCTGAGGCTCTTGCGTCGCTGTGCGGTCAGGCTTCCACGCGGTGGCATTTGCGGCGGCTGCCGGATTCACTCCAAAATCCCACACGTTCAAATTCATCCCTTCTTTGCCCAGCATTTCGACGATCGCGTATTCACCGGTCGCCAAGGGGGCTTCTGGCGTCACCTTCACCCACCCACCTGTCATCTTTTCGCTATGCGAAGCGACCAGTTTCTGCTCCTGTGAAACTTTTCCGTAAATCGCAACCTTCAGATCACCGACGATGCGCTTGTCGCCTTTCACCTGCATGCGAACGATCTTGAAGCGGTCAAGGGGCAATTCCGCGTCCTGCTTCGCCTGGCTTTGTGGATCCGGTCGATCGGCGATGTAAATACTCGGGGTCGCGACGTGGGATTGCACCTTCGCATGAGTGCCGGGAAGTTCGATTGTCTGCTTGGCGCTCGCAATCGGATTGATCACACCGCGAAGAATGTTGTTCTTCGTATTCGCGTTGACCTCGCCTCCCGTTTGCAGCAGTTCCACCAACTGTGGCTGGCTCTCGAATGTATCGAGCAGGATAATGCCGCCTTCGTCCGGCAATTGGAGACCGGGAGCGACATGCGGATTGCGAGCCTCTTCGGCCTTTTTCTCATCCTCGAGTTCTTTATCGAGCGCGGCTGCCTCCGGGCTCGGAACTCCTGCGGCCCGGTCCTTTTCATATTTGTCTGTAGCTTCCCAATCTATGAGCGACTTGGGGACTTCTTCCCATTCGCCGCGCTCCGCGCTCATGTAGCGCACACGATCACCCTTGATTTCGTACTTGGTGACCATCTGGTACGAACCGTCTTTCAAAATCAGCCGCTTGGCAAGTTGCTGGGCAGCAAGCAGGCCGAGGAGTACGAAAATGGCAACCGAGCTTGCTCTAACAAGTGATCGGATGATCGAGTTCATAGCCACTCAATGTTAGATGCGAGAAAGTTCAGGAGAATAGCCGCTGTAAGTTTCACAGACAGAAGGGTTGTACGGGCGAGGACGCCCGTACCTACTCTGCCGACTTCTCCCACTCCTGGGCTGCTGGCGGAACCAGTTCGTACTCCGGGCTCTTCTTTCCTTGCAAGTAAACGTCAAACCATCCTACGATGTGATGCAGCCGTTCCACCCGATGCCAGGGCTGTCCTGACCTCGACAGCTCATGTCCCTCATTCGGGAAGCGCACCATGACGGTTGGCAGCTTTCGATATTTCAATGCGCGGAACATCTGTTCGCCACCTGCTCCTGACGGCGTTCGGAAATCGGCGTCTCCGAGGATCAGCATGAGCGGCGTCTTCACATTGTTGATGTAGCTGATGGGCGAGCGCTGTTGATAGTCATCTTTATCTTCAAATGGTGGTTTGCGAAACCACGCTGCACGGAACAGAGCAAAGTCGTCCGAGTACCACCAATCGCTCCAACTGGCGATGTCTCGCTGCGAGACCGCTGCCGCAAATCGGTCGGTGTGGCCGACGACCCAGTTCGTAAGCAGGCCGCCACCGCTGCCACCGGTCACGCCCATACGCTTGGGATCGACATAACCTCGCTTGATCAGCTCGTCTACCCCGGCCATCAGATCCTGGTAATCGTCGCCCGGATACTTGTACTGGATGATGTTGGCAAACTCTTCTCCAAACGATGTGCTTCCACGTGGATTCGGGTAGAGCACGACATAGCCCTTCGCCGCCATCGACTGCATTTCGTGGAAGAACAGGTATCCATAAGCGGTATGTGGACCGCCGTGGATGTTCAGGATCATCGGATACTTTTTGCTGGCATCGAAGTCCGGCGGCTTCTGCACGAACGCTTGCATTTTCTTGCCGTCGAAGCTGGCGTAGGAGATTTCTTCCGGCGGTGTAAGGTTCAATTCGCCGAACAGCTTCTCATTCAAATTCGTGAGACGCTTGGGCTGCTTCGGATCATTGCCCACCAGGTAAAGATCGTTCAGGATCACCGGAGTCGAGATCGCCACAACGGTCGCCGTGCCATTTGAAGAGTATTGCGTAACGGACTGATCGCCTTGCGTGACCGAATCGCTTTTTCCACTTTCGACATCGAAACGCTCGAGGTTCGCTCGCCCCTCTTTTGCAACGACCACTGTCACTGACTTTCCGTCCTTGCTCCACTGCGGACGAATCGGACCTCCTCCACGCGGCGGCTCCTGGTCACCGATGATTCCGCCACCAATATCCCAATTCAGTTTCTCGGTTAAGTTACGGGGCTGACCGCCTTTCAGGTCGAGAATCCAGAGATTCGCTTGCGTGTAGGACTGGACCGGCGTGTTCGCCGTGCCGATAAACGCCAGCTTGGTTCCATCGGGGCTCACCGAGATAGCTTGGGTTAATCCCTGAATCTTTGCGACTTCACTGATTGCTCCACCCGAGGACGCGACCGAGTACAACGTGTTTTGCGGTGGCGTGTAATAAGGTTCCAGGTCACGAGTGGAAGTGAAATAAATCTTCTGCCCGTCAGCGGACCAGTCGAACTCGTCTTCTCCGAACTCGCCCTTGGTGACTTGATTCCCAAAGTCAGGCTCGCCCGGAACGGCCGGCAGCGCGATTGTCCAAATGTGCGGCGGACGCGAAAAGTCGAAATAGCCTTCGTTGTCGGCGCGATACTCCACACGCGTTACGACCTGGATATCCGTCTCGTGCTCAGGCTTGCCGCATTTCTGCGCGGTCTTCTCTTTCGCCGATTTTTCCTTCTCCTTGTCGCTAACGGTTTGCTTCGAATCAGCATTCGCTTTTTCGGCGTCCTTCCCTTCTTTTTCTTCACAGGCGGCCCGAGACATGTCTTCGGAGTTGGTCGCGGTGAAGAATGCGATCTTCTGACTATCGGGAGACCATTTCGGACCGGCAGCTCCTTTCGGAAGTTTCGTTAGGGCCCAGGCTTCGCCGGCGCCCGTCGGCAATAAGTAAATCTGCGGTGGTTGCGGCTTTCCATCTTTCTCGATCGCACGCACGAATGCGAGCCATTTTCCATCCGGTGACCATCGCGGTTGCGCATCATGTTTGCCGGAAGTGAGTTGACGCGCTTCGCCTCCCGCGGTCGAAACGACCCACACTGAGGTCTCGTACCCGGTTTTCTTCTCGTCGACTGTGACGCGGGTGAACGCAACGCGCGACCCATCGGGCGAGACCTGGGGATCGCCGATCCAGTTGAAGCGGAACAGGTCCTTTTCGGTGATCGATCGTTTTTGCGCTGAACCTAACGCTGTGAAAACGACAAGGATTGCAAGAGTGCCAACGACGAGGCGAGTTGCCTTCATTCTTTTCCCCAGGATGTTCGTACAGAATGGCTTAGAGACTACGACTCGCAAGGCAAACTGTGCAATGATTTGCTTTGCGTCCATGCTTGATTGAACATTGATGGCTGAATACTGACGGCTGAGTGTTGAATGCTGCTTTTTCCTCATTCCCTAACAGACCAATCTCTGCCATAATTGATCGTGCACCCAGCCTGCACAAATTTCCAAAGACAATTCAAAGCGAGGAACGGATGTCGGCAAAGTACATCTTCGTGACGGGCGGAGTTGTGTCTTCCTTGGGTAAGGGTCTGGCTGCAGCCTCCATTGGCTGCCTTCTTGAAAGCCGGGGTCTCAAGGTCAACATCATGAAGTTCGACCCCTATCTCAACGTCGATCCGGGCACCATGTCCCCGTTCCAGCATGGCGAGGTCTTCGTCACTGATGACGGCGCCGAAACCGATCTCGATCTCGGTCACTACGAGCGCTTCACCCACGCCAGGCTTTCCCGCGATAACAACTGGACCACGGGCCGCATTTACGAACAGATCATCGCCAAGGAGCGGCGCGGCGATTACCTCGGGAAGACTGTCCAGGTCATTCCGCACGTCACAAACGAAATCAAAGCCGCAATGAAAAAGGTCGCCCAAGACGTGGACGTCGCCATCGTTGAAATCGGCGGCACCGTCGGCGACATCGAATCTCTGCCCTTCATCGAGGCCATCCGCCAGATGCGCCAGGAGCTCGGGCGCGAAGACACTCTCTTCGTTCATGTCACGCTGGTTCCTTTTATCGCAGCTGCGCAGGAACTCAAAACAAAGCCGACGCAGCACTCGGTCAAAGAACTTCTCAGCGTGGGAATTCAGCCAGACATCCTGCTCTGCCGTACCGATCGTTACCTCTCGAAAGACATCAAGTCGAAGATCGCCCTTTTCTGTAACGTCGAAGAGGAAGCAGTCATCACGGCGAAAGACGTCGCTTCTATTTATGAGGTACCGGTTGTGTTCGCGCGTGAAGAAGTAGATACGCTTGCGCTGCGCTATCTACATATCGAAGCAAAGGACCGCGATCTCAAGCAATGGGAAGACATCGTTCACCGTGTCTACAACCCGAAAGACGAAGTCACGATCGGTATCGTCGGCAAGTACGTCGAGTATGAAGATTCGTACAAGTCTTTGAAAGAAGCCCTTGTGCATGGAGCCCTCGCGCACAATCTCAAGCTGGTTGTGAACTGGATTGAAGCGGAAGGACTCGAAACTGCCGACAACAGCTATGAATCGCAGCTTGAAAACTATGACGGCATCCTCGTGCCCGGCGGATTCGGCAAGCGTGGCATCGAGGGCATGCTGAAGGCGATCCGCTACGCGCGCGAGAAGAAAGTTCCCTACTTTGGAATTTGCCTGGGAATGCAGACCGCGTGCATCGAATTTGCCCGCAACGTGTGCGGACTGCCCGACGCAAACTCAAGCGAGTTTGATCCTGCCACGCCACACCGAGTCATTTACAAGCTGCGCGAATTGCGAGGAGTCGAGGAACTCGGCGGCACCATGCGCCTTGGCGCATGGCCCTGCAAAATTGAAACTGGCACTCTTGCCTACAAGATCTACGGAAAGACCGAAATCAGCGAACGTCATCGCCACCGCTATGAGTTCAACCGCGAATATGAATCAACCATGACTGCGGGCGGATTGCGCATTTCAGGCTCGACTCCAGATGGCACATACGTCGAGATGGTCGAACTTCCGGATCATCCGCATTTCATCGGGTGTCAGTTCCATCCTGAGTTCAAGTCGAAACCGCTTGAGCCGCATCCTTTGTTCCGGACATTCATTGATGCCTCGTACGAGCACCGCATGAGGCGCAAGGCCGATAAAGCGTCGGCGGAAGTGGAACTGTTCCTTCGTCCCGAAAAACTTGGCCGCCAGTGAGTGCGGTGCTTTGTCGCAGCTCCAGTCGAAAACGTCATCAGGTGATTTTGCTGGAGCCTGACGCCTGTAGCTTGTAGCCTAATCTGTCTTGAGCGTCTCTTTTCAAATCGCCGATGGCATCCGTGTGGGATCGGGAACTCTTTTCCTGATCGCCGGACCCTGCGTGATCGAAAGCGAGCAGCACGCTCTCTTCATGGCAGAAGTCATCAAGGGCGTGACTCGGTCCCTGAATGTTCCTTTCATTTTCAAAGCGTCTTACGACAAAGCCAATCGCACATCGATTCGCAGCTTTCGCGGACCAGGCGTCGACGAAGGGCTGCGCATCCTGAAGAAAGTCAAAGACGAAGTTCATATCCCGGTGCTTACCGACGTTCATGAGACAGCCGACGTTGGGAAAGTAGCCGAGGTTGTTGATGTCTTGCAGATTCCCGCATTTCTCTGCCGTCAAACGGATCTCGTAGTTGCCGCCGCACTGAGCGGCCGCCCGGTGAACATCAAAAAAGGTCAGTTCGTCTCGCCATGGGATATGAAGCACGCCGTCGCAAAGTGCCGCGATGCGGGAAACGACAAAGTCTTTCTCACCGAACGTGGCTCGAGTTTCGGATACAACAACCTCGTCGTCGACATGCGGTCTCTCGCCATCATGCGCAAATTCGCGCCGGTCGTCTTCGACGCGACTCACTCCGTGCAGCTCCCGTCCTCTTCACACGGAGATGAAGATGCTCCGGCGACCAGCGGAGGCCAGCCCGAATTTATTCCCGTGCTGTCGCGTGCAGCAGTTGCCGCCGGCATCGACGGCATCTTCATGGAAGTTCACGATAATCCGAAAGAAGCCAAAAGCGACGGCGCGAACGCGCTCGACTCTCGCAACCTGCGTGGTGTTCTGAAGGAACTATTAGCTGTGAAGAACGCGATCGAAGCCGCGCACAACACGCCCTGAGCTGCTGAATCTGCTACCATCTCCACCTCATCTACCCTTCGATGCACGTATCTATCGCGATCCTCGGTGTGATCGTCATCCTGGCCGTACTGCTGGACGCCTTTGAAACTGTCGTTCTTCCGCGTCGCGTTCGTCGTGCCTTCCGGCTGACGAGTTGGTTCTACCGCAATACCTGGATCCCATGGACGAAGATCGCATCAGCCCTACCCTCTCGCATTCGCGAAAATTTTCTCGCATACTTCGGGCCTCTTTCACTCATCTTCCTGCTCGCGATCTGGGCGTTCAGTCTTATCTTCGGTTTCACCCTTCTCCAATATGGACTCGGGGAACACGTTCGGCTCAGCGAAGAGAAGATCACCTTCGGCGTTCTGCTCTATCACAGCGGCGAAACTTTCTTCACCCTTGGCTACGGCGACATAACTCCAACCACGGCACTTTCCCGCTTTCTTGCAGTGCTCGAAGCAGGCATGGGTTTCGCCTTTCTCGGTGTTGTGGTCGGATATCTACCGGTGATCTATTCGTCTTTCTCGACGCGCGAAACCGAGATTGGTCTTCTCGACGCGCGCGCAGGCTCTCCGCCAACTGCGGTTGAATTGCTTTCTCGCCTCGGCTGCTGCCCCGATCAAACCGTTCTCGATGACATCTTCAGCGGATGGGAACGCTGGTGCTCCGACCTGCTCGCAAGCCACATTTCTTATCCTGTGTTGTGTTTCTTCCGATCGCAGCACGGAAACCAATCCTGGCTCGCTGCCCTTACCGTCATGCTCGACACCACAGCTCTCGTGATCGCCGGAGTGAATAACATCCGTCCCGAGCAGGCCAAGCTGACGTTTGCCATGGCGCGCCATGCGGCTGTCGACCTGAGCCAACTGGTGAATGCGCGCTATGATGGCGCTGCTCCACCACGTCTCGACGCGGAGCGTTTCCGGCAATTGCAGCAGAAACTCGCTGTCGCCGGATTAACTTTTCAGAACTCCACCGCCGCTCAGGAGAAAATCGGAAAGTTGCGCGATTTTTACGAGCCTTATCTTGATGGGCTTTCGCGCCGACTCTATCTCGACGTGCCACCCTGGATGACAGACGAACAGAAAAAGGACAACTGGCGGACCGGCCCATGGGACAAAATGATTCAGACCAAGCATCTTGGCGAAAACTCTGCTCCACTCTTCGATGAGCATTTCTAACGTACCTTCCGCCAAGAACTCGCGGCCCTCTATGCCATTTGTTACCATCCTGAGTTCCACATGAAACGTACAGGGGAAAACGTGGTTCGCATCGAAGCCGAGGCCTTGCGGCGCCTCGCGGATCGCATCTCCGGCCCCATGGGCGAAGCTTTTACCCGCGCACTCAATCTCATGTTCGACTGCCGTGGACGCATCGTCGTGACGGGCATGGGCAAGAGTGGCATCATCGCCCGCAAAATTGCGGCGACACTCAGTTCGATTGGCACCCCTGCGCTCTACCTTCATCCTGTAGAAGCCATTCATGGTGACCTAGGCATGGTGGTTGCCGGAGACGTCGTGCTCGCGCTTTCTGCCAGCGGCGAGACCGAAGAGATTCTCCGGCTGCTCGCGAACATCAAGCGTCTTCGTGTACCACTCATCACCATGACCTGCGACGAAATCTACAAAGATACGGAGAACAACAAGCCAGAGCCGCAC
Organism: Terriglobales bacterium; assembly: GCA_036265385.1. GTDB lineage: Bacteria > Acidobacteriota > Terriglobia > Terriglobales > Acidobacteriaceae > DATAPD01. The sequence continues at coordinate 86,204 of DATAPD010000005.1, read as the reverse complement.
GGCGTCGACGGCGACTCGCGCGATCTCGCGCCTGTGAAATTATCCAGTCTCGCTGCTGCTGCTGAGGTTGCGCTCGACTGCTCCATCGATAAAGAAGCGTGTTCTCTCGGCCTTGCGCCGACGGCATCGACCACGGCGATGCTCGCACTCGGTGATGCTCTGGCTGTGGCTTTATCGGAACGTCGCGGCTTCAAAGAGGAAGATTTCGCAAATCTCCATCCGGGAGGCAAGCTCGGCAAGCGCCTGGCGCGCGTCGAATCTCTTATGCATTCCGGAGAAGCGGTTCCGCGTGTATCTCCTGCGGCCAAGATGCCCGACGTCATTTATGAAATGTCGCGCAAGAAACTCGGTGTTACGGCTGTGGTTGAAGGCGATAAGTTGCTGGGTGTGATTAGCGATGGGGACCTTCGCCGCCTTCTCGAAAAGCGCGGCAAAGATGTGCTCGACCTCACCGCCGCAGAGTGCATGACGCGCGAACCGAAAACAATTGCCGGACAGGAATTTGCAGCGACCGCTCTAGCCATCATGGAAGAAAAAAAGATCACGTCGCTCGTGGTGGTCGGTAAAGGCGATAAACTGGAAGGGATCGTGCACCTGCATGACTTGTGGGGCACGGAAATGGTGTAGCTATGTACCACTACGATCCGACTACCGCTCTCGAAGAACTGAAAGAAGAAGCGCAGCTTCCCAACCCTGTCAACGTTCGCGACATGCTGCTCCGCCATCGGCTCAAGCCGGAAGAGTCGCTTGAATTGAACCGCCTGTTCACCGAGTATCAGAAGTTCTTCGCCGAAGCGCAGAAACTCGGGAAAGAAATCCTGCAGAAGCTGGCGGCATAACGAACGATTGCAGGGCGCAGAGTTGTCGTCGGCCCAGCGTGCGCGATTCCGACGCCTGACTCCCGACTCCTGACTTCTCCGCTTGTTACAATATTTGTTTACCCAAGCACCCACTGACATCACTATGCACCGCTGGTCTGAACTCTTTATTCCTACTTTGCGCGAAGCTCCTGCCGATGCGGAGGTCGCGAGCCACAAGTTCCTCGTCCGCGCCGGATACATCCGTCAACTCGCCGCCGGTATCTACTCGTACCTATTCATGGGCCAACGCTCATTGAACAAGATCATGCACATCGTCCGTCAGGAGATGGACACGATCGGCCAGGAATTTTTCCTGCCCGCGCTTCATCCTCGCGAATTGTGGGAACAGTCCGGCCGCTGGACCGTAATGGGCGACAACATGTTCCGCCTGAAAGATCGCAAGGGTGCGGATCTCTGTCTCGGTATGACGCATGAAGAAGTGATGACCGAGATCGCGCGCAAGGAACTACGCAGCTACAAGCAGCTTCCCCAGATCTGGTACCAGATTCAGACCAAGTTCCGCGACGAGCCTCGCCCTAAAGCCGGCCTGTTGCGAGTCCGCCAGTTCACGATGAAGGATGCGTACTCGTTCGACATCGACGCCGCCGGTCTCGACGTTTCCTACAAGAAACATTACGACGTCTACTGCCGTGTCTTTGATCGCTGCGGACTGAAATACGTTGTTGTCGAAGCGCACTCCGGCGCGATGGGTGGGTCACAGTCGCATGAATTTATGGTGCGCACCTCAGCCGGTGAAGATCTCATTGTCAGCTGTGAGAAGTGCAACTATGCCGCCAATCTGGAAAAGGCAGTTTCGAAACTGGATGCCGTCGAAGATCTCAAGACCGAAGGCGATGGCAAGCCCGTCGAGGTGCACACGCCAGGACAGAAAACGATCGAAGAGGTGGCTCGGTTCCTCGGCGTCTCAGCCAAGAACAAGATCAAGACGCTTGCCCTGATGGCGACCGAAACCGACGCGAAGACCGGCAAGACCAAACTTCGCCCCGTAGTCCTACTCATGCGCGGCGACCACCAGATGAACGAAGCAAAGCTGGGCTCAGCAATTGCCGGAAAAGAAACGCGGCCCATGACAGACGAAGAGATCCAGAGTCTCTTCAAGTCGCCTGCCGGATATCTCGGTCCCCTCGGCGTGGATTGGGCAAGCAGCGCGACGGATGGCGACAAGCCCATTCTGCTTGTCGACGAATCGCTCAAGGGACGCCGCAATCTGATCTCAGGTGCCAACAAAGAGGACTACCACGTTAAGAACATCACGCCTGGGGAAACGTTCCAGCCCACCGCTTATGCCGATATGCGCAGTGTGACTGCGGGCGAAGGTTGTCCCAAGTGCGGCTCCCCACTTCGGATCGATTCTGCCGTCGAAATCGGACACATTTTCAAACTCGGTTACAAATATTCCGAGTCGATGGGCGCCCGCGTGCTTGATCGCAATGGAAAAGAAGTTGCACCCATCATGGGCAGCTACGGAATTGGCATCGAGCGTATCCTGACCGCCGCTGTCGAGCAGAGCAATGACGAAAACGGGTTCAGTTTGCCACCTTCGATTGCGCCATTTGAGATCGTCGTGACGGCCACCAACGTCAAAGATGATGCCGTGCGGGCCGCTTCCGAAGAGATCACGCGCACGCTACTTGCCCGCGGATTTGACGTAATTCTGGATGATCGTGACGAAAGGCCAGGGGTGAAATTCAAAGATGCTGACCTAGTGGGCATTCCCTTTCGTGTAACAGTGGGCAAAAAAGTTACCGAAGGTACTGTTGAGGTGGTTTCCCGCTCGACCCGTGAAATTCACGATGCTAGCATCTCGGCAATAGCAGACCATTTCGAAGGTTTGCTACGTCCGGCCCGCTGAATAAAAACGCGGTGCCGGCAACGTAACCGCGCTATGGCCACTATCAAACTAGTCCTCGGAGTCGGCGTTTTCGTCGCCGTGATCATCCTCGGGATCGGGTTCATCCCGCCCTATTTCGCGAACTACCAGTTCGAAGATGTACTGAAAAATGAGGCGCTGGCCGCCACCTACAGCTCACGCACGGAAGATGACATCAAGACCGTCGTCCTCAAGAAAGCTAAAGAGCTCGATATTCCACTGACGGAAAAACAGGTTGTCGTTAATCGCACCGGTTCGAATGGCGCCGGCACACTTTCGATTTCCGCCGACTACAGCGTGGATGTCAGCGTCCCGGGCTATCAGACGACGTTGGAGTTCCATCCTTCTTCGACGAACAAGGGTGTGTTCTAGTTTCGCCGGTCTCGGAACCTGGAATCGCAACAAGCCAGCGGCATTAGCACAGGCGCAAAAACTTCCACCTTCGCGGTAAAATGACTTATCTCTTCCCGAACGCGGTTACTCTGGCAAGCCTCGTTCACGCTCTGGGTGGAAGAGAAGTAAGAAACGTGCGTCCCTTTCGTCCTAGTACCATCCTGCATCGAACTATGCAGGGGTGAAAACTCCGCCCAGTCAACGTGAACATCAAACTGAAGATTCCGAAAGTCAAAGGCGGCAAAGGCCGGTTCGGCCTACCCCGCGATCCCATTGTCCGCGCAGCGCTCCTCGCATTTGCCGCGGTTGCGATCGGGATTGTGAGTTTCTTTACTTATTTCTACGTCAAGTACGACCGCATCATCGACAAGCGTTTCAGCTCGCCGGTTTTCAGCAACTCGGCAAAGCTCTATGCCACGCCACAAGTCGTCAAAGTCGGACAGAAGATTGATCCACAGCAGATCGCTGCGCAGCTTCGTCGCGCGGGATACGGTGAAGGCAGTGAGCAGAACGCTCTCGGCACTTACAAGGTAAAAACTTCGTCCATTGAGGTGATACCCGGTCCGGAGTCTTATCATTCGCCGGAACCAGCCACAATCACGATTCGCAGCGGCAAAGTTGAGACAATCTCCAGCAAATCGTCCGGGCAGCTCTCGGCGTACGAACTGGAGCCGCAGCTCGTCACTTCGCTTTTCGACTCGGAGCAGCGCTCCAAGCGGCAGCTCGTGAAGTACAACGAGATCCCTCCGGTCTTAGTGCAAGCGGTCACGTCGATAGAAGACCGGCGCTTCTTCCAGCACAGTGGCGTGAACTACATTCGCCTGGCTGAGGCCGCCTGGATCGACTTCACTCACCAGCGCCATAAGCAGGGCGGCTCGACCATCACCATGCAGCTCTCGCGCGCGTTCTTTCTCACGCCGGAGAAAACATTTAAGCGCAAGCTCATCGAGATGCTTATCGCGATCGAGCTCGAGCAAAAGTTCAGCAAGGAAGACATATTCGAGTTCTATGCGAACCGGGTCGATCTCGGGCAGCGCGGATCCTTCACCATTTCTGGATTCGCAGAAGCAGCCCGCTCGTACTTCAACAAGGATTTGAAAGACATCACGCTGCCGGAAGCAGCTCTGCTCGCCGGCCTGATCCAGGCGCCTAGTTATCTTTCACCGTATCGCCACCCGGAACGCGCGCTTGAGCGTCGCAACCTGGTGCTCGATTCCATGGCGGAAACGGAAGCCATTACCAAAGCGCAGGCGGAGAAAGCGAAAGCCACTCCGCTGAAACTCGCGCCACCAAATGTCGAGGCCAGCGATGCTCCCTATTTCGTTGACCTTGTCCGAGATCAGCTTTTCAGTAAGGTGAGTGAGCGCGAGCTGAATGATCAGTCGTATCGCATCTACACCACTCTTGATCCTGAGCTTCAACGTGTGGCTGCGGGCGCAGTTGAAACCGGCATGAAACTCGTGGACGACCAGGTCACCAAGATGCGCACCAAGCGCATCAAGATTGGCAAAAACAAGTTCGAGACGAAGGTCACGCCCGGGCCGCAGGCCCAGGTCGCGCTCGTGGCCATTGATCCGCATTCCGGACGCGTCTTAGCTCTCGTCGGCGGACGAAACTACGGCATGAGCCAGCTCAACCATGCGGTCGCGAAACGTCCGACTGGTTCAATCTTCAAGCCCTTTGTTTACGCCGCCGCGATGAATACCGCCCTCGATGGCGGTGAAAACGTGTTTACTCCGGTCACCACCGTTCCGGACGTCGCTTCCACGTTCACCTACGGCGATCAGATTTACGAGCCGCGCAACTACAAGGAGGAGTACCACGGCGACGTGACGTTGCGATATGCGCTCGCTCTATCTTTGAATAACGCGACCGTTAAGCTGGCCGAAGAAGTTGGGTATGACAAGGTCGCCGATCTTGCGCGCTCAGCTGGAATCGCCAGTGTGAAAGCTACACCGGCAATGGCGCTTGGCGCCTACGACGCAACTCCACTCGACATGGCTGGTGCCTACACCGTTTTTGCAAACGCCGGCACCCGACTGACTCCTATCATGGTCAGTTCGGTTCGCAACTCTAAAGGCGACGTGGTCATGGATTTCAAGAGCGATCAGAAAACCATTCTTGATCCTCGCATCTCTTATCTCATGACCAACATGATGGAAGGCGTTCTGAATTTCGGGACTGCCTTCCCGGTGCGTGCCCGCGGATTCAATGCACCTGCGGCTGGAAAGACCGGCAGCTCCCACGATGGATGGTTCGCCGGCTACACCTCCAATCTGCTCTGCATTGTCTGGGTCGGATATGACGATTACAGCGACATCCGCCTAAGTGGCGCGCAAACGGCTCTTCCCATCTGGGCGGAGTTCATGAAAAAGGCGGTCACACTTCCGCAGTATTCGGACGTCGATCCCTTTTCGCAACCCTCCGGCGTGGTCGATGTGCAATTGGATAAAGCGACCAACCGGCTCGCAACTCCCTCCTGCCCCGAGACTTACGTTTCCGCGTTTGTTGCCGGGACCGAACCGCACGATACTTGCGACCAAGCCACCGGGATTAAGGGTTTCTTTTCCCATATTTTTGGTTCAAACTCTGAGTCAGTCACTCCGCCGGATGGGAACCAGGCGGCCAATGCCGGTGTCCAACCAGGTCAGGATCCTTCTCAGCATAAGAAAAAGGGCTTTTTCGGCAAGATCGCGGACGTTTTTCGAGACGACAAATCCTCCTCTGATTCGTCCAAGGCTAAAGAGCAGAAAGAGAAGAGCGGAACGGAGCCTCATTAAACCTGCTCGTTCCGCATGAACCGGGGGTAAAGTCATGCGAGTGGGTACGGTTCGAATCTCAGCGTTGATCGTTCTGTTGTTTGCGGCCGTTTCTCTAATGGCCCAGTCTTCACCCGAACAGTTACAAGTTGGACCTCCTCCGATGCGGCGCGCGGAACCGCCCTCTCCCGGAGCGTCCGCTGCCGATCTCGAAAAACAAGCGGATGATCTGCGCGGCGATAAGTCTTACCTCGACGCGCTCGATTATTACCGGGCAGCCATTCAGAAAAGTCCGAATAGCGCGACGCTCTACAACAAAGTGGGCATCACCGAACTGATGATCCGCCGCAACAAGGAAGCCCGCAAAGATTTCGAACGCGCTCTGAAAATGGATAAGCGTTACGCAGATGCCTACAACAATCTTGGCGTCGCGTATTACGCCGACAAAAATCCCGGCAAGGCCATCAAGCTATATAAGAAAGCCATTGAACTGCACGCGGATGTCGCGCCGTACCACAACAACCTGGGGGCCGCATATTTCCAGAAGAGAGATTTCGAAAAAGCCGTTGCGAGTTACAGCGAAGCGATCCGGCTTGATCCAGATATCTTCGAGCGGACTTCTCGCGCAGGCGTACTGGCGCAACTTCCCTCCCCCGACGATAGAGCGCACTATGACTATGTTCTAGCCAAGCTGTACGCCAAGATGGGCGTCCCGGATCGTTCTCTTGAATATCTGCGCAAAGCGCTGGAAGAGGGTTATAAGCAAATCGGAAATGTGTACAAAGACACGGAGTTCACCCAACTTCGCAAAGATCCGCGGTTTACAGAGCTGATGGCAAGCAAACCTACCGCGATCACAGACTGATTGTCTGATCACTTGAGTAGTCAGTAATCAGCAGTCAGCATTCAGCTAACGCTCCGTACGGCAGACGTCTCGTCTGCCCGCCGAGCGCCCAGATTAATGGCAAGATCAAGTGAGTTCTCCGAAACTTTTGGACTGAATGCTGAATGCTGAGTGCTAAATTGACCTCTCGCTCGTTCAATGAAAAAACCCACCCGAATAGGTCTTCGGGTGGGCTCTCAAACTTAATTCGCATCCGACTACTTGTTCTCTGACTTTGCTCCAGCTTCTTTCTGAATCTTCACTGGTTCGTGCTGACGCTTTCCGCTGGCCTGTCCCGTTGCGATGTCGCGCGGGCTTTTCACTTCGTGCTGCGCTGACGCATCCACGCCATCGCCATTCACATCGCCAGCCGCTACGCGCGCCTTGTTCTGGCTCTTTACGTCGTAGGTAGCCTTCACCTTGCTTTCGCCATCACCGTTCACGTCGCCAGCCGCAACGCGGGCTTTGGTCTGATTCTTCACGTCGTACTGCGGACGAATCTTCCCGTCGGCTGCGCCGTCGCCATCAACGTCGCCGGAAACGACCTGCAATTTCGGTCCGGCCTGGTCGACGACAGCAGTCTTACCCGAGGCCTGACCCGAAGCGGCCTCACGGGCTGCGATGTCGCGATGAATAACGCCATTGCCCTCGGCCTTCATTTTCCCGGACGCCTGTCCAGTGGAAAGGTCTCGAGGAGACTTCACTTCGTGGGTAGCAGCAGGCTGCTGTTTCTTGTCCGCGCTCGACTGCGTCTGTGCCGCGGCAAACAACGACAAACTGGCAACGCCAGCAATCAACAATGTCTTTTTCATGGTTCTCCTTGTCTTGCGTCGGCACTCTGCGCACGCGGAGAGCGTGCAGACCCCAGTCGACCCAGGTGCCATCCCCAAGCAAACGAAGACGATTCTCGATGGTTTTGTAGTCCCGACGAAAGTTACGAAGGTACCGGTGGACGCATGCAGGTTCGGGCGTCTCGCCCGGATGGTGCTTCGTCGCGAATACGAATCCGGCCAATCCAGCCGCGCGGCTCTGGGGGCCGTTATTGGACGGTCAGCGTCAGACTCGTCATTTTCTGAACGCTCCCCACATGGGCTGTCACGGTCAATGTGTAAGTGCCCGTTGGAGTACCATTCGCCGGCGGATTAGAAGAGCCGCCGCCACAGTTCGCCATAAACAACGCTCCCGTCAGCACCATGCATGCTAAACCGACTTTTCTTGCTCTCGTGAACCTGCCGACCGGCAAAACAACCAATAAAGTGAGCATGGGTCCGAACACTCCAGCTAACAGGCCGCCGAAAGTGCCTCTCGTCGGGGAATCGCTGACACCGGCCACCACGGCTGAACTTCCAGCTCTTGTCGAGACAATTACTCTGAAGGTGGCTGTCGCTGAGTCAAACAAGAATGTATTTGAAGGCAGGGAACAGGTGGCCTGTCGTGGTGCTCCGGAGCACGCCAATGACAGCTGGCCCAGAAATCCGTTATTCGAACTGACTTGAACCGTAAAATTCGCCGTTTCTCCCGCTGATACCGTTGCCGCTCCTGTTGTCGAAGTCATCGCAAAATCAGGCTCGGGCCCTGGGGTTGGTGGCTGCACCAGAACTGAAACCTCTCCGTCCGGATTGCTTCCCACCGCGAAGTCCAGTTTTCCGTCGCGATTGTAATCGCCAACCGTCATTGTGGCCGCCTCGGTCGGCAACAATCGCGTGAAATCTGCGGTCGCGAATGTCCCGTCCGCATTTCCCAGCTGCATGACCACGTAACTTACGGGAACGCCCGGCTTTGTGTCTAAAATCGAAGACGCTAGATCCAATTTCCCGTCGCCATTGAAATCGCCGACGGCCATATCGAAACTTAGGGTTGAATTCGTAGAAATGCCACAGCAACTCGGCACGGTGGCGAAAGTTCCATCGCCGTTGCCCAACAGAACACTCACCGTCGAGTCGTGGTCGCTTGGGACAGCCAGGTCCAACTTACCATCGGAACTGAAATCGGCAGTGACAACTCGAAATCCCGAAGTCGCAGGAAAGGTTGTGGGCGCCGCAAAGGTTCCGTCGCCATTGCCCAGAAGGATTGTCACAGAATTGGCATTGGAACTGGATGTGCCGATATCCAACTTGCCATCCGCATTGAAATCTCCGGCCACGATCGAGAAAGGACTTCCGGGCGTCGAAAACGTAGTACCGAAAGTGAATGTGCCATCTCCATCGCCGACGAACGTTGAAACGGTCTCGTCGAAGGAGTTCGCTACAGCGAGATCCAATCTGCCATCGCGATTGAAATCAGCCAGTACCACAGCTGTCGGTTCATTCCCGACGTTGAAAAACGACTTTACTGCCGCGCTGAAGCTCCCGTTTCCCGCGCCCAGCAGGATCGACACCGTATTCACATTGGCATTTGCCACAGCGATATCAAGTTTGCCGTCACCATTCAAATCGCCTAAAGCCAGCGAGCACGGACAGCTTCCCACACCGTTGCTGGTCGGCCCGGTTTGAAACGTGCCATCTCCTTTTCCCAACAGCACACGCAACTCCGGCCCACCTGGAGTACTTTCCGCTCCGAACACCAGATCGAGTTTGCCGTCGCCATTTACATCTCCAGATGTAATTGACATCGGCTCAACCGGCAGCCCTCCGACCTGGCCCAGCACGATGGGAGAGTCGGTAGCATGCTCGTAGAAAACAGAAGTGCTTGGAGTGGTTATCGGAAAGTAGATGGCGTTCGATTTCGTCGCGGAGCCTGGATTAAAAGCAGTCAATATTGCCGTCCCCGCCACAGCGACGTTCGCGGCCGGCACCAGCACCGACAGTTGCGCAGGAGAAACAAACGTTGTCGCCTGTGCTACGCCGTTCCAATTCAACAGCGCACCCGGAACGAAGCCCGTTCCGTTCACGAGCATCGTGAAAGCACCGCTGCCCGGCGTGACTACGGCTGGAGTTGTCGGTTGATCGAGATGAGGAACTGGATTTTGCGAGAGCGCCGACGTCCAAGCAACAACAACCAGAAACGCTGTCTGGCAGCTGACTCGTTTCAATTGCAAACATCGATTAACTATCACGAGCAGATTAATTTCCCGGCATAGAAAGTTCCACCGATAAGTCATATGAACGACCTGCCTGGCATCAGAGTGCATGTTATCTGGCAAGGTAAAATTTAATTAGTAAAGAAATCACACAAGGGTGTGACGGCCTGTTGAGCTCCCCTCGCTTGCCCAGACATAACAATTGACATACACTTCCAGCCGCTTCAAATCAGTCAATCTGCTAATCACCGGAGACAACATGAAAATCAGATCCATTCTGGTCGTCGCGGCACTGTGCCTTGCGGGCTTTGGCCTCGCACTCGCCGCAGACAACGCCAACATGGGCACCTGGAAATTGAACGAATCGAAGTCAAAGCTCGGCAATGGGCCGAAGAACACCACCGTTACCTACACCGCCGACGGTGACAACATCAAAGTCACGACCGATGGCACAGACGCTGAAGGAAAAGCCACGCATACCGAGTGGACCGGCAAGTTCGATGGCAAAGACTATCCGCTCACTGGCGATCCCAATTCAGACGCCCGTTCCTATAAGCAAGTCGACGATCACACATTGATGCTGGACAACAAAAAAGGCGGAAAAAGCGTGGTAAGCGGAAAGATCGTGGTTTCCGCCGATGGAAAGTCTCGGACGGTTACAGTCCACGGAAAAGATTCCAAGGGCAAGGAAATGAACAGCACAGCGGTTTATGACAAGGAGTAGCTCCCGCTGAGCGAACAATTCTCACTTTCACGATAGGGGACGGGCGTCCACGCCCGTCCTCTCAACCCACTCACAATCGAACTCTGTTTGCCCGCCTTTTCTTGACTCCGCGCATTAAAATACCGACAACCTACGCATTCCCTGTATCCCTGAGTAGAACCTGTAAGGAGGAAGTCGGCTTTGGACACCAGATTGGTTTCCCTGATTGAAGCGTCCGAAAAGGGAGACAGTTCTGCGACCGAGGCCTTATTCACTGCCCTGTATTCGGAACTTCATCGGCTCGCCCGTCAACAGTTAGCCCGACGCGGCGCCGGTGTCAGCATCGGCGTGACTGAGTTGTTGCACGAAGCGTATCTCGATATGGCCGGCCGCAGTGGCGCTGATTTCCCCGACGAGGCCCGTTTCATGGGATATGCTGCGCGAGTCATGCGGGGCCTCATCATCGATCATGCGCGCACTCGGCACGCGCAAAAACGAGGCGGGCTGTTTGAGATCACATCAATCGGAGATGATGCGCTCGAGAATCCGGCCGATCCGCGCGAACTGACGCAAATTAGCGACGCGCTCGACAATCTTGCAAAAATCGAACCGACACTCGCGGAAGTCGTCGACATGAAATTTTTCTGCGGCTTCTCGTTCGCCGAGATTGCCGCCATGCGCAACTTGTCCGAGCGCACCGTCCAACGTCATTGGGAAAAAGCGCGAATCTATCTTCACCGCGAATTGCGGACCGAGTTGTCCTTGTGAGGAACCAGTGTCGACTCTGACTCCGGAGCAATGGCGCGTGTTGAGCCCATACCTCGATCAGGCCCTTACGCTTTCTGGTGAGGCGCGGGCGCAGTGGCTGACATCATTGCGCACACAGGATCCAGTTATCGCTCAGCAGATCGAGGTCTTACTCCAGGAACAGCTTGAAGCGGAACAGAAAGGGTTTCTCAAGAACGGCCCACTGTTCGCCCGTGGGGACGGTCTCGCGGGGCAAACGGTTGGCGCGTACAAGTTGATCTCGCTCATCGGACAGGGTGGGATGGGCACTGTCTGGCTTGCGGAACGCTCCGATGGACGTTTCGAGGGCTCTGCCGCCGTCAAATTCCTCAACGTGGCCGTGGTCGGGCGCGGAGGCGAAGAGCGCTTCCGTAGGGAAGGCGGAATCCTCGCACGTTTGTCCCATGCCCATATCGCCAAGCTGCTCGATGCGGGAGTTTCTGAAAGCGGACATCCCTATCTCGTTCTCGAATATGTTGCGGGCGAGCCGATCGACAACTACTGCGAGCGCCACAGTCTTGGTCTGACAGCCCGTCTGCAATTGTTCCTCGATGTGCTCGATGCTGTTGCGCATGCGCACGTCAATCTGATCGTGCATCGCGACATCAAACCAACGAACGTTCTCGTCAGCAACGATGGCCAAGTCAAGCTGCTCGATTTCGGCATCGCAAAACTTTTGGAAGCCGAGGGACAAGAGGGCACGGCCACACAGCTCACTCGTGAAGCTGGGTCCGCATTGACGCCAGAGTATGCAGCGCCGGAGCAAATCACCGGAGCACCCGTCACCACCGCGACCGACGTCTATGCGCTCGGCGTACTGTTATACGTTTTGCTGACAGGTCAACACCCCGCCGGTCCCCGACAACGCACGGCTGCCGATCTCCTCAAGGCAATTCTCGAAAACGAAGCTCCTCGGCCATCGGATGTGCTTCTCTCGCGATCTGCTGGCAAATCGCACCCGGTCTGGACTTTCGTCGATGCCCGCCAACTTCGAGGCGACCTCGACACCATCATCCTGAAGACGCTTAAGAAAGATCCTGCCGAGCGCTATGCATCTGTAAATGCACTGACGCAAGACCTCAAGCGCCATTTGCGTAACGAGCCGATCACGGCACGGCCCGACACGGTTCGTTATCGCGTCACTAAATTCGTACGCAGGCATCGCACGCCCGTCGTGCTCGCGTCACTCGCCATACTGGCTACGCTCGGCGGATTAGTCGGCACCGTGCTACAGGCCCGAAAAGCTCGTGCCCAACGTGATTTTGCCTTGCGCCAAGTCGAACGTTCCGAAGTGCTGAATGAATTCCATCAATTTCTTCTCTCGGATGCGGCACCCTCGGGACAGCCGCTCAAGGTGAATGAACTTCTGCAACGGGCCGAGCAGATTGTGGAGCGACAACATTCTGAAAACGATGCCAATCGCGTGCAGCTGATGATATCGATTGGGCGCCAGTATCTGGAACAGGACGAGCAACGCAGCGCCCGGCGTGTGCTGGAGCACGCGTACACGTTGTCGCGAGGCTTGTCCGATGTGGCCATACGAGCCTCCGCATCCTGTGCTTATGCAGCGGCTCTGGCCCGTGATTTCGAGTTGGAACGCGCCGAACAGTTGTATCAGGAAGGATTGAAAGAGCTGCCGCAAGAGACCCAATTTGCTCTTGAGCGCGTCAGTTGTCTGCAAGCTGGAACCGAAATTGTGCAGGAGAACGGCAATATCCGCGAAGGTATCTCCCGGGCTGAGGCTGCCCACCGCGTCGTGAAAGAATCCCCGTTCGATTCCGACGTCTTGGAATTAGGACGATGGACTGATCTCGGCAAGGTCTATAGTTCCGCGGGACTCGATGCGAAAGCCGTCGAGGCATATGAACGAGCCGGCGCGCTGATTTCTTCCGTCGGTCGCGATCAAACTGCGTCAGCAGCCGTTCTGTTCAACAATTGGGCGCTTGCTCTTGACCAGAGTGGACGACCGCTCGAAGCAGAAAAGCTGTTTCGTCGCTCTATCGACATCAGCAAAGCTGATCACAACGAAGAGGGCGTTTCTCCCATCGTTCTCTCAAACTACGCTCGCACGCTGCGCCAGCTGAATCGCCTGGACGAAGCTGCCAACTACTCAGACCGCGCGTACGCTGTTGCTCAGCGCACGGGAGACGAGGTGACTCGCATCCGTCTCGAGCGCGCGAAGATCTACATGGCGCAAGGCGATTCGGTTCCCGCCGCGCTACTCCTCGCTGATGTCGAGAAGAATCTGAAAAAGACATTGCCTCCCGGCCACTTCGCGCTCGGCGTGCTTGCTTCGGAAAAAGCGTTCAATGCATTGCTGCAAAAAGACCTCAACTCTGCCACTACGCTTTCGGATAGTGGTGTGTCGATCGTCGAGGCAGCCATCAAATCCGGCGGAGAGGGCAGCTACTTTCTTCCTCGCATTCTGACTCGTCGTTCGGTTATCCATTTAGCGGCGCAGCGTTCGGATGCCGCGACTGCCGACGCCACTCGAGCTGTGTCGTTGCTAAAGCCTGACGTGGGCTCCGAAGTCCGCTCCTGCCATCTCGGAAGCGCGTATCTCGCCTTAGGGCGCGCTCTCAAAGCACAAGGCAAAACTTCAGAAGCTCGCGATGCCTTCCGTTCTGCCGTCGAGAATCTGCAAACCACGATTGGAGAGAACCATCCCGACACCCTCGACGCCCGCGAACTGGCCGACACGCGCTAAGTACTTCTAGATCAACAAGAAAAGGCATTCCTGAATTTTTCGTGCGAAAGCCTGTCGTCTTTTCTATCCCCTTTGCGATTTCCGTAGTGAGGCCCAGAAGAGGTCGGAACCGCAGGGCAATGACCCTCGGCCGACAAACAATACCTGGCCTCTGCATGGGAGGAGAGACACATGTTCAACCGAATGGCAGTTTTCGTGTACGGAGTTCTTTGCTACGTGGCGTTCTTCGCGTCGTTCCTGTACGCCATCGGATTCATCGGAAATTTTGGAGTTCCGAAGTCGATTGACTCGGGAAGACAGGCGCCGCTTACCACGGCGCTGACCATCAACGTGGGATTGCTTGGACTGTTCGCCGTCCAGCACAGCATCATGGCACGGCAGTGGTTCAAGAAAATGTGGACGAGGATTGTCCCTGCGGCGGCCGAGCGCAGCACGTACGTACTTTTCTCGAGCCTCGCACTGATCTTGTTGTTCGCGAAGTGGCAACCGATCGGCGGAGTGGTGTGGGACCTGAGCGGATCGAGCGCTCGGATTCTGCTCTATGCGACCTATGCGATGGGTTGGGGAATCGTTCTGCTCGCCACCTTCCTCATCAACCACTTCGACCTCTTCGGATTGCGTCAGGTCTGGTTGCATCTCCTCGGTCGTCCGTACACGCAGCTGAAGTTCGGCACGCCATTTCTGTATCGCTTCGTCCGGCACCCCCTGTATGTGGGATGGCTGCTCGTGTTCTGGTCGGCTCCTGTGATGACCGCTGCGCACTTGTTGTTCGCAGTCGCGACCACCGGATACATCCTGATCGCGATTCAATTGGAAGAGCGTGACCTGGTGCAAATGCACCCGGAGTACGCCGAGTACAAAAAGAAGGTGCCCATGATGTTGCCGGTCGGCTCGAAGCTGTCCAGCAAACCGGAGCTGGCTGTGGCTTCAAAGCGCCCGGTCCGGCAGGCGAGCTAAGGCGAATTCCTTAGCTGTCACTCTGAACCAGTGGGCGATTGAGCTGGTTCTTGCAGCGGAGGCGGTGCCGACCCGCCTCCGCGGTTCAGAAATGGAACAGAGTGTTCCTTCTTTTCTTAAAGGCAGCAGTCGATGTTGGTTGACATGTTCTTGATCGGAGACAATTTAAAGAAAATTCTCAACCAGACCGCGGAATCTACTGGAAAATAGCTGCAACCATTTGCTGGCATTCAGCTTGCGAGATTTATAAAAAGTTCATAAAGACTCTACCCATAAGCAACTTTTAGGAGTAACTTGGGTTCCAATCTGTCAATTGCTCCTGAAAACAACAGGGTGAGTAAGGAGAAACGGTGCCCATCGGTCGCTGACCCGAGCACGCCCCAAGCAAGGCGACCGATGGGTTAAATTTTTCGTATTCAGCTTTCAGCAATCAGTCATCACCCACCTCTCTCGAACACGTACTCGTTCACAACTTTCTTCCACTTTCCTTGTGCTTTGAGGATGTATTCGACTGCGTCGCGGGCTGCGCCGTCGCCTCCAGCATGGGTCGTAATGTAGTGCGCTTCCCGCTTCACTTCCGGGCGAGCATTGGCAACTGCAATCGCGAAGCCGCAGTTGCGCATGACGGGCAGATCGATGACGTCGTCGCCAACGAATGCGACTTCACTCGCGGTGATGCCCTCTGTCCTCAAGATGCCTTCGAAGCAAGTGCGCTTGTCCTGAATTCCTTGGTGGACGTGGTCGATCCGCAAATCTCTTGCACGCAAAGCGACGGTCTCTGAGATTCTTTTCGTGATCAATCCGGTTTTCAATCCGGCTAGCCGCGCGAGAGAAATCGCCGTCCCATCGTGCGCGTGAAAACCCTTGGCTTCGATCAGCGACGTGCTGTGCAAGCCAAAACCACCGGTACCACCATGCTTGGAAGCTTGTTGCAGAACACTCTGTTCGGTTCCCTGTGGAGCGGGAAAGATCCAGATCTTTCCGTCCGTGAGTACACCGTCGACGTCGAACAGGATCAGTTTGATTTTCTTGGCGCGGGCCTTGGACATGGCCACGACTATAGCACTGGCTTAGTGCACGACCGGTGCGGCCGGAATCTCGCTAAGTGTCTCCAGTGCATACTGAAAACTCGTGGGACGCACATGCACGGCACCGCTGAATGGATGATCGATATCGGCAATGGCGACGAGCGCGATGGTGGTGATCAGAGTTAAGGCGCCCACCTGTAGAGCATGGATCTTGAAATCTTCCACGCCGAACATGCAGGCGGCGAGAATCGTGATGATGCCTCCCATCAGCAACACGATCCAGAGAACCGTTGGAAGTTTGCTGCGGCTCTGCATGATCCGGATGCGGCGATGTTCGGTCATGGAACTTAACTCGGTAAGTGCCTGCTGGACTGCTGCGGCTTGCAATTGGCTTTGTGTCGGAGTTGTGGGAATGACGGTCCACAAATCCAGCATGATGGCGTGAGATTTTGGTGATTGCTGTTCGTTCACCATCGCGGGCCATTCCTGGAAGATCATCACGTTTGCATATTCCATGGTCAGAGTGCGGATGCGCTCCGCCTGAACGGGTGGGAAGGCGCGCGACAAACGGCCGATGCTCACCAGGGAGTTCGCTTCAATCTCTGCGTTTTGAATGGCCGCGCGGAAATTTCCCCACACGCCAGAGAGCATGAACGCGATGATGACCGCGTACATTGTCCCGATCACGTTCACACTTGGCCCGATGACGTCGTTGTGTGAGCGTCGGCGACTCGGCTCCCAGATTCGTTGAATCAGGTAAAGCACGGCGACGGACAACACCGTGGCCAGAACGACTATGGCGAAGCTCTGGAAGGCACCCAACATGCTTGCGTAAATCTCCAAGCGGGAAATCGACTGGCCAGCGATTTTCTACAAATAAAGCGATTCGTCAAATCGGGGCATAAAAGGCCGAAAACAAAGTTTGCGATGGGCGAACTCCGGTCCCTACACAAACTATGTCAAGCCCCTCCGTGGCGCGAATCGAAGGTATGTCGCTGATTCGGAGGGAGAAATAAAACCTTAAAAGTTGGCGGGTTTACCCCCACCGCTTTGGTATTCTGAAGATATAGAGTGAAAAACGAAGCGCTTGGGCTATCGCCCGGCGCTTTTTCTTTGAAAACGAGAATGACGCCGCCGATGAATTCATGGATTCGCCGCCGGCGGCCGTACGTCTTCAAAGGCGAACAATTTACGAAAGCCGCAATCGCGGCTACAATGGTTTTTGTGTCTTTGCTTGCCCCCGCCCTCTTCATCCCCGAGTCGCTTTCCTGGGCGCATCCGCTCGTCCAGGAATGGTTTGTAGCGCGCTTCGGTACTCCGACGGAACCCCAGGAACAGGGCTGGCCGCACATTCTCGCCGGCCATACAACGCTGATTTCCGCTCCCACCGGTTCGGGCAAAACGCTTACTGCATTTCTCGCTTGCATCGACCGCCTCGTGCGCAAGGCTTTAGCTGGCGACCTGCTGGATCGAACGGAAGTGTTGTACGTCTCGCCGCTCAAAGCGCTCGGCAATGACATTCAGAAAAACCTTGAAATCCCTTTGGGCGAGATTCTCGCGATGGCGAACGCGCGCGGGATGATGATGCCCGAGATCCGGACCGCAGTGCGCACGGGCGACACGCTGATGCCGGAGCGGCGCGCAATGTTGAAGCGTCCACCGCACATCCTGGTGACGACGCCAGAGTCGCTGTACATCCTGCTGACAGCAGAACGTAGCCGGGCAATCTTGCGCGACGTCGAGACGGTGATTGTCGACGAAATTCACGCGGTCGCCGACGATAAACGTGGTGCACATCTCACGCTTTCGCTTGAACGTCTTGCAATGCTCACCGAGCGACCTCCGGTGCGTATCGGTTTGTCAGCCACCCAAAAACCAATCGAGGAAGTTGCGCACTTCCTGACGGGAACGGGCCGTCCTGACCCAGTGATCGTGAACGTGGGACACCAGCGCAAGCTGGATTTGGGTATCGAAGTCCCGGCAAGCGAACTTGGGCCCGTAGCTTCGAACGAGATGTGGGATGAGATGTATGACCGGCTCATCGAACTGGTCGGTCAACATCGCTCGACACTCGTGTTTGTGAATACGCGGAGCATGGCCGAGCGCATCGCGCATCAACTGGGCGAGAAGCTGGGCGAAGAAAACGTGGCAGCGCATCACGGAAGCTTGTCACGTAAGTTGCGACTCGCTGCCGAGAAGAAGCTCAAAGAAGGCCAGGTCAAAGTGCTGGTCGCGACTGCTTCCCTTGAGCTTGGAATCGATGTGGGGACAGTTGACTTGGCGGTGCAGATCAATTCTCCGCGATCGATTGCAGTCGCACTGCAGCGCGTTGGACGTTCCGGTCACTGGCGAGGTGCGATCCCGAAAGGACGTTTCTTCGCAACCACGCGGGATGACTTGATGGAATGCGCCGCGCTGGTCCGAGCCATCAAGCATGGCGATCTGGATCGACTGATCATTCCGGAATCGCCTTTGGACATCCTGGCCCAGCAGATTGTGGCAACGTGCGCAGCGGGAGTGGCGGGGCATGCAGGTGCGCGTCCGGCAACCAACGGTGACGCAGATGAAGATCCGGGATGGGACGAAGACGAACTATTCCAGATGGTGAAGCGAGCCTATCCCTATCGCAACCTCACCCGCGAAACCTACGAAGAAGTGCTGGAAATGCTGAGCGAAGGAATTGCGGCGAAGCGTGGGCGGTATGGAGCATACCTGCATCGGGATCGCGTGAACCGAAGGTTGCGTGCGCGGAGAGGAAGCCGGCTGGCAGCGATTACGAGTGGAGGCGCGATTCCTGAAACTGCGCTGTTCAGCGTGGTGCTCGAGCCTGAAGGCATTCCGGTTGGAACACTCGATGAAGATTTTGCCGTCGAGAGCAGCGCAGGCGACATCATGCTGCTGGGGAATACATCTTGGCGAATCCGGCGAGTGGAAGGAAGGAGCGGACGAGTGCTGGTGGAAGATGCGCACGGCGCACCACCCAACGTTCCGTTCTGGCGTGGCGAGGCCCCGGCGAGAACGCAAGAGTTATCTGCCTACGTCGGAAACTTGCGGCAGGAAATCAGCGACCGGCTGGCGAACACATCTCCCATTGGTGTTTCCCAGGTTAATCCTGATGTCGCCGGCACGGTCGCATGGCTGAAAGAAGAATGCGGACTGGACGATCCGGGCGCGGAGCAAGCCATCAGTTACGTGCTTGAAGGGCGCGCGGTGCTGGGCGCGGTGCCGACGCAGCACACAATCATCGCGGAGCGCTTTTTCGATGAGGGTGGCGGGATGCAGTTGGTGATCCATGCGCCATTTGGCGGACGGATCAACAAAGCGTGGGGACTTTCGCTCCGTAAGCGTTTCTGTCGAGGATTCAATTTTGAATTACAGGCAGCAGCCACGGATAACGGAATCAATATTGCGCTGGCTGAGCAACACAGTTTCCCACTAGCGGATGTATTTCAGTTTCTGAGCGAGCAAACAGTGCCGGAACTGCTGGAGCAAGCGGCCCTGGCGGCACCAGTGTTTGGAACGCGCTGGCGATGGGACGCGAACCGTGCACTCGCACTGCTACGTTTCCAAGGTGGAAAGAAGGTTCCGCCGCAGATTCAACGAATGCGTTCGGATGATCTGTTGGCGTCCGTGTTTCCGGATGTGGCGGCATGCTTCGAAAACATCGAGGGTGATATCAAGATTCCGGATCATCCGCTGGTGCACGAGGTGATGAAGGACGTTTTGACGGAAGCGATGGACCTCGATGGACTGAAGGCAGTCTTGCGCGGCATGGAAGATGGAAGCATCCGGTGCATCGCGGTGGACACTCCGGTGCCATCGCAGTTCTCGCACGAAATCCTGAATGCGAATCCGTATGCGTATCTGGATGATGCGCCGCTCGAGGAGCGCAGGGCTCGCGCAGTAACGATGCGGCGCATGTTGCCCGAGTCGGTGCTGGAGGAAGTGGGCAAACTGGATCCGGCGGCCATCGCGCAAGTGCAGGAAGAAGCGTGGCCCGATGTGCGCGATGCAGATGAACTCCACGATGTGTTGCACACGTTAGTCTGGCTCCAGGCTCCAGGCGACAGGCTTCAGGACAATGCGGAATCGAGGACTTTGGACCGCGAAGCTCGCGAAGGGACATCGAGCGCGCGAAGTCTTTCAGCTTTGGAGCGAGCGAGTCGTGCAACGGAAGAATGGGCGCGCTGGTTTGAGCAACTGGTTGATCGGAATCGCGCGGTGGTTGCACAAATCGGAGAAGGCGATGCGACCCGACAATTTTGGGTCGCTGCGGAGAGGGTGGAGTCGTTCCGATTGGTATTCCCTAACGCACAGTTTCAGCCAGCACGGACGAGCGAGGGCGCTCCAACTTACAGCGGAACACGCGAAGAAGTTGTGCTCAAAGCGGTGACCGGATGGATTTCGCATCTCGGACCGACGACCGCGGCGGAGCTTAGTGATCTGCTGGGTTTGCGTGAATCGGAAGTAGAACAGGCACTTCTGCAGATCGAAGCCAGTGGCACGATTCTGCGTGGAAAGTTTATTGGAGAGAGTCATGCGGGCGAGGGCGCCCGCAGCTCCACGAACACTGAGTGGTGTGAACGCAGGCTGTTGGCGCGAATTCATCGGCTGACCGTCGCTACGCTGCGTAAACAAATTGAACCTGTCAAAGCGGCGCAATTCATGCGCTGGCTGATGCGATGGCAGCACGTAGCCCCTGGAACCCAGGTCACGGGTGAACGCGGAACGCTCGAAGTACTGCGACAGCTCCAGGGATTTGAAATCCCGGCAAATGCGTGGGAGAGACAAATCCTGGCGCGTCGCATCGCAAACTACGATCCGAAAAATCTCGATCAGTTATGCCTTATGGGAAGTGTGGGCTGGGGACGGTTGTCGCCGCATCCGGCAACACTTGAGGACACGGCTTCTGGAAAGCGACGAGTGATTCCGACGAGCGTTGCGCCGATCACGTTCTTCGTCCGGGAAGAAGCGGACTGGATGATGCCGCACGAGGCAAGCACCGAGTCGGGCGCGTCCCGGAATCTGAGTGAAAGTGCGAAACAGGTATTCGAATTCCTGCAGAAACGCGGGGCTTCCTTCTTCGCAGACATTGTGCGCGAAACCGACAAGTTGAAGGCAGAAGTCGAAACCGGACTGTGGGAACTCGTGGCAGCAGGTTTAGTCACGGCAGATGGGTTCGACAATCTGCGTGCACTGATTGATCCGAAGCGAAGGGCGGGGCAAGGCAGCGGCAGGAGCTTGCGTCCGCGGCACAGCACAGGACGGTGGGCGCTGTTGCACACGAGTCAAGTTGCGGATCGAGCGCGTGCGATCGAAGCCACGTGCTGGATGTTGCTGAAGCGTTACGGCGTCGTGTTCCGGGATTTGATGACGCGCGAAACTAACTTGCCGAAATGGCGTGAGCTGCAGATCGGATTCCGCCGACTCGAGGATCGAGGAGAAATTCGTGGCGGCCGATTCGTGGATGGATTTCTGGGCGAGCAATTTGCTTTGCCGACTGCGGTTGAATCGCTGAGAGCCAATCGGAAGACACCGCCGAGCGGAGAGACGATCGTGATCTCTGCGGCTGATCCATTGAATTTAATTGGGATCATTGTGCCGGGTGAACGGGTGCCCGCGATCTCGGGTCGAACGGTTTCCTTCCGGGATGGAGTCGGGTTGGAAAATGCGTCTGAGGTGGTCGAGGCGGCAGGGTAGGCAGAGCAGTCGCTAGTAGCTGGTCGCTGGTAGCTAGTGGAATAAGACTCCAGCTATTACGAAGTTTCGAAGTTCAGGTTTCAGGTTTCGAGTTGGGCATGAGCAAGCTATGCCCCTACGTTGAAATCATTCCTAAAAACAGGACAGCGGAAGATCGGTGAGGGGGTCCCACGATCTCCCGCCGTATGTCCCGCATAAAGTCGCGCTTCCCCCGTCGCTTCTCGCAGGACGGGGCGAGGATATCGGTCGTTGTCCCGAATTGCAACAAAAAATTCCAGGCGTTGCAAAACGGCCCCTAAGGCAAGAAGAGGCCATGGCCGCTTTTGTTTCAAGTTTCGAGTTTCAGGTTTCAGGTTTCGAATTTCGGCCGTCTAGGTTTTGCTGCCGAAGTTCAATGGGTGGCAGAACTCCCCGCGGGTAGCCGAAGGCTGAGCAGCGTCTCAGGGTCGAGGTATTCTCCGCGCCAGCGGATAGCGAGATGAAGGTGCGCACCTGTGGCTCTGCCTGTTGCGCCACTCAGGCCGATTTCCTGGCCAGCTTCGACATGGTCTCCAGCCTGAACACTGAGTTTGGACAGGTGCAGGTAGAGCGACAGCAAGCCTTGGCCATGGTCGATAAACACGCAATTCCCTTCGAAATAAAGGGGCTGCGCCAACAGGATAGTTCCGCTGTTCAGGGCTCTGACCGGCGTTCCTTCGGGCACACGGAAGTCGAGGCCCTGATGGACGCTTTGCACCGCACCGTTAAACTCGCGGCGCGTTCCGAAAACGTCTGATATTGCGGCGTCCACTGGTGGCTTAAACGGGCCTGCCCATAATTGGGCACTCGTTCCTTCCTTGAACTTTTCTTCTTTGATGCCCTTATCGTGAGCGATCTGTTGCAGTTGTTTGGGATCCGGTTCGGTGAACTGCTTGGGAACAGAGAGGGCAACGACAACTTTGTAGGCGCCTTTATTTATACGGATGGGCTGTTCGAAAGAGACCGAACGTCCGGTAGCTGTTTCGCCGCTGAGTTGAAGCGTATAAGTGCCCGGGTCGGTTTTCAGGCTCACTCCGGCAAGGGTGTACCAAGCGTGCGCAGCGGAATCGTAGGAAAAGGACAACGGCTGCGAGAGCCAAGTGCCGCTCAGCGTTTTGAGGCGAACGCGGCTCGTCACTCGGAAAAAGACTGGTGAGCCATTTACTAATTTGTCCGGCTGCCAGCGAACAGACATGGGCGGCGGAGCCGCTGCGCTGAGGGAGGCCAAAAGAAATATTGAGACAATCCGTGAAATGACTGAACGCATTACAACACCATCATGGCATGGAACGAGTGGGCGTGGGTGCCGGGCCGAACCACAAAAAATGTTGAGGAGTGCTGTTAGTAAATGTTTTCTTGACGCGGTGACACACGAGCCGTCACACTCCAAACACACTTCGCCTGCTCGTTTCCAGGGGCAACCCGGGATTTGCAAACACATCTGGAGGGTTTTGTGAAAAGGCAGCTTTCAGTGGTGGTCGTGTTGATGGTGATCTGGAGCGTGGTTCTCGGGGCGCAAGAGCCGGCGCAATTTTATTACGGGCAAGGTGTTCCGCGGTTTACGACCCTTCCGGCGCGTGGCGTAAACGTAGCCACCGCAATGCAGGATGCGGCGGCGGCCGTGGGTCTTCCGCTTTTCAGCAGCACGGTCACGTTTCAAACGATCAAGTACACCTACAGAATGGTGGGCACGAATCCGAAACTCGGAAGTGCGACCACGACGGTGCCGACCGTCATCATCCCGATTGCTTTCAAATTCTCGGATGGCACGTTGCTAGACCCGACGCACACGGTGTGTGGGGGAACAAAGACGGCGCTGGCGCTGACCAAAGCATCACCGGTTTATCAGAAACACGCATATACGGTGGGTGGCACGAGCATCGGGACAACCCAGTTTGTGGATGCGTTCCAGCGGGCTAGTTTTTGGAAATTTGTTTCAACGACATCGCCGGATTACCACGTGATGTTGTCGACGACGACGGCAGCCCGGAAAGTGTTGAACGTGCCGTCGTGGGCGGGATTCACTCAACCTGGACCGTGCGCGCCGATCGGTGAAGTAGATATCAACTGGTTCGACACGCAGCTACTCAATGTGATTCTGCCGTCGCTAACATCGGTGAATTCGACGGTGCTGCCGCAGGCGTTGTTCTACAACGTGTTTTTGACGGATGGGACTTGCTGCATCCTGGGCTATCACAGTGCGTTTGGTTCGCCAGCGCAGACGTATTCTGTGGCGTCGTTCAGCGATCCGGGAATTTTCAGCGTGCCGATCCAGGACGTGCATGCTCTGAGCCATGAGATCGGCGAGTGGATGGACGATCCTCTGATCAACAACGCGACGCCAGCATGGACGGGCGGCCAAGCGGCTGGGTCATGCCAGGCAAACCTGGAAGTGGGAGATCCGCTGACAGGTACGGCCTTCCCAGTGACGATGAATTCGTTTGCGTACCATCCGCAGGAGATGGCGTTTTTCTCCTGGTTCTATCGGCAGAAGCCATCGTTAGGAGTGAACGGTTGGTATTCGTTCAACGGGAAGTTCAAGACGACGCAGGCGGTGTGTAAGTGAGCTTCGGGCTACGGGCTTCGCGCTACGGGCTACTGAGTACCGGTTAAGAGTCTGTTTCGAAGTTTCCGATTTCCATAAGGCGCGGTGCATTTGGCCGCGCCACATCGTTTGGCAGCCAACAAACCAATACATCCCGAGAACTCCCGATTGTTCTTCGTAAAACAGTTGATTGCAAATTGTGAGTAGAATAAGTTCTCGCCGAAGGGCTGCACGTCAGATTCGAGACCTTTACTGGGGATGGAATGCGCTACTTGTCGGAACGCCTGAGCTGGACCCTGTTTGCTATAGGCGTGGTGGTATTGATTGTTTTGGGGATCGCGACAGATCTTGTAACCCGGAAACTGGTTACGAGTGAAAAGTGGATCGCGCATACGCATCAAGTCAACAGCGCCCTGACGCGATTACACAACGATATCTTACGAGCCGACTCGGGCCGACTCCGATACATTTTTGCAAACGAACAAGAGCGACTGCAGGCAACGCGTTCGGCAATTGCCCAAGTTCCAAATGAGCTCGCGGAAATAAAACGCCTCACCTCGGACAATCCAGAGCAGCAAGCCGCGATTGCAAGACTCGAACCCACCCTGCAGCAACGAGTCGCACTACTTGAGGAGTCGTTGAAACTGCGCGAAAGCGGCGTGCCGGACAAAGAGCGTCAACTTGCGATCACAGCGGAAGGCGGCGAAGTGATGCAGCAGGTTGCTTCGATCCTGACTGAGATGCGCGGGCATGAAGAGGGCCTGTTATCCGAGCGGAAAACGATTTCGGAGAATGTCTTCACACAAGCTCGAGTCGTCACTATCGGCGCTTTTGCGATTGCAATTGCCTTGTTGACACTCAGTTTCCGGCAAGTGGTCGTCGAATTACGGGATCGGAGACTCGCACAACAGGCCGTGCGGCGCCTGAGCGCGCGGTTACTCGAACTGCAAGATGTGGAACGACGGAAGATCGCGCGAGAACTGCACGACAGCATCGGTCAATACTTTGCCGGGATGGCGATGATGCTGGACACGATCCGGCACCAGGAAATGTCGACAGAGAGACGAGACGTACTGTTGTCGGAATCGGTGCAGATGGCACAACAAGGAGCTTCGGAAACGCGAACACTTTCTCACCTGTTACATCCGCCGCTTCTCGACGAAAAAGGGTTCGCTTCGGCAGCCAGGTGGTATGTAGACGGATACAAAGAACGCAGCAAGATCGATGTGAAAATCGAGTTCGACGGCGACGAAGAGGAACTGCCAAGAGAGATTTCACTAGCCCTGTTCCGGGCGCTGCAAGAGGGACTGACTAATATCCATCGCCACTCCGGAAGCAGGTCGGCGCATGTGGTCGTACGGACAATTCCGGGCCGAGTGATCATGACGGTAACGGATCAAGGCAAGGGGATTCCGGAAACGGTTTTGGAGCAGTTTCGCTTGAGCCGCGGAACAACGGGCATCGGGTTGGCGGGATTGAGAGAGCGAATTGTGGAGTTGGGTGGCACATTGGAACTGGAATCAGGGCAGTCTGGCACCACATTGAAGATTGAGCTTCCCGCTGGCGAAAACACCGTGTCGTCAGAACCGCAGCTTGGTCCCAGGCCCGATGGCGAGAAATCCAAACAGTCACCAAACGGCGACATCCTCTTGTCGGGTCCTCTCAATTTGCTAAACGGCGAAGTTTAAAGGACGCTTTCGGATATACTGCTCAAAGCACACACCTGCTGCGCTCTTCCAAGCGTGGGGGGGGGGTAGTGTTTCTGAACCTAGCCCGGCGGCCAAACTCGCAGACACTAAATTCCTGGAAAGAGATTGCAGATTACATGGGGCGCGGTGTGCGGACGGTGCAGCGATGGGAACATGACCTGCACTTGCCGGTTCGCCGACTCGGCAAGAGCCGGCGTAGTCCAGTCGTTGCGTTAGTTAGTGAACTGAATTTCTGGATTTCGACAGTCGGTCCACTACCGTCGAACTCCGATTTCAAGCCAAAGTCGCGCAAAGATCACAAAGACGGATTGGGCCGAAAGCATGAAACCCACTTGGCAAATATGGCAGAGTCAAAACGCCTCATGACGAGCATCACGAGTTGGCCCACCACGTAGCTGAGTCGAGTGTACGGCAATACCGGCAAGCGGAACTGCTAGCCAAGAGACTGGCTGATTTACGGGCTCGGATGAAGTAGCACGCGCCCATACTTCCCTTCTTCAATTCCTTCTTTTCGATTTCTTTTGCGTGTGCCTCGGCGCTTTATCCGCATTTCTGGGTTCAAACATGATCAGGACATCTTTGCCCTTATCTTCTCCAGGAACTACGCTGAAGTGAATATCGGCAACAGAGTTGAGATTATCGAAGATGCGCTGAGCGCGTGAAACGATAGGCTGCTCTTTGAGAAGCACGGCGCGATGCCGTCGGATGAGAAGATCCTTCAAACCGCGGGAAATTGGAAGTTGGTCGACGTTCAAGTCGACAGGCGGCTTGCTTTTGAAGCCGAACAAGCGTAATGCCGTGGTATTCCAGAATTGGATCTGGCGTTCCTGATTGATAAGCAGGATTGGAACCCGCATTTTCTCCAAGGTTTGCGCATACACGCTATTTACCTGATCGAGTTCCTTGGTGCGTTCCTCGAGCTCCTGATTGGTGGTCTCGAGTTCCTCGTTGAGTGACTGAAGTTCTTCGTTGGTCGTTTCCAGCTCTTCGTTAGTGGACTGGAGCTCTTCGTTGGTGGTTTCCAGTTCCTCGTTGGTGGACTGTAGTTCCTCGTTGGTGGTTTCGAGCTCTTCGTTGGCCGACTGGAGTTCTTCGCTAGTGGACTCAAGCTCTTCGACAGTACTCTGAAGTTTTTCCTGAACCGTCTGATCGTCGATGTAGATGAGTGTGCCAGTGCGCACTCCGCGTTCGTCGATGATGGGACGAAGAGTGAAATCCAGCAGCGTATCTTCGTTGCCAGCCCTGATGTGCGACTGAAAGCGGACCGACTCGTTATTTGCACGAGTGGCGTGCAAGTGTCCGCTGAGTTCCGGAATGCGCAGGAGAAGATCGGTATCGGCAAGTCGCCTGCCAATAACGTTGCCCGCGGGTAACGCGCAGAGCGTCAGAGCGGCGTTGTTGTGCTGCTGGACCGTATCCTCGGAACCGAGGATAAAAATACCCGCGCGCAAGGTCTCAAGCATGTATCGGTTCTGCTGGCGTGTGCTGTCGAGTTGGCTGGCGCGCTGGGCAGTGTCGAGATCAGCTTGATCGGAAGCGAAAGTGGCCCGTTCGTCGGGTGCTTGGGTGTTCGACTTGCGCTGAAAAATTCGCCATCGCGCGTTGGCACGTTGAAACAAGGGCGAGTTAGTGAGCTGCGATTCGGACTTGCCAAGGAACAGCACGCCTCCTGGCTTGAGCGCATAGTGGAGGCGATTAAGAATCTGTTTCTGCAGGTCGGGATCGAAGTAGATGAGCAGATTGCGGCATACGAGGAGATTGACGTTGGAAATGGGTGCATCCTGGGCTAGATTGCTGCGGCCAAAGATAACCAGCCGACGAATTTCACGGCTGACGCGCATCAATCCTTTGCCATGGAAAAATTTTTGACGCCATTCGGGTCGAACGCGGCGAATCGCTTCTTCGGAATACTCGCCACGGCGGGCTGCATTCAGCGCTTCTTCGTCGATGTCCGTGGCGTAGATCTTGATGTCGTATTCCTGAACGTGTGAGCCGAAATATTCCGCGAGCAGGATGGCGATGGAGTAAGGCTCTTCTCCACTGGCGCAACCCGCGCTCCAGGCGCGGAACGAGTGGCCTGGTTTGACGCGTTTCAGAATCGACGGCAGGACTTCATGACGCAGAATTTCCCAGGCGGGAGGGTCGCGGAAGAATTCCGTAACGTTGATTAGGATGGTGTTGAGTAGCTGGTTGACCTCGTCCGGATGCTTCCGAATGTACTCGCTGTATTTGGCATAGGAATCGAGGCTGAGCTGAAACATGCGGCGACGAAAGCGGCGCTCAAGAGTAGACTTCTTGTATCCGCGGAAGTCGAAACTGCGTTGGTCCGCGAGTTCCTCGAGAAAGTCTTTTAATGTGACTTCCGCTGCCATTTTTTCACTGTACCCCTGCCGATGAGTTCAGAAAGAGTCGTTCCCATACGGTCGAGCTGGACGACGAGATCGACGCAACCGCTGTCAATGGCCGACTGCGGCATGACTCGAAACTCAGCGGTTGCGGGATCCTGGGCGATGGTAATGCCACCGGCGCGTTTTACAGCAGCGATACCGTCTGCGCCATCGCGGTTCGAGCCGCTCAGGATAACACCGATCGTTCGTTCGCCATAAAGCGCAGCGATAGAGGCAAACATCACGTCGATTGAGGGCCGGGAAAAGCGAACTAACCGGGAGTGGGCAAGCTGAATCTTGCCTTTCGAAACTAGGAGATGCTCGTTGGGCGGTCCGATGTAAACGGTCCCATCGACGAGAGGCTCACCGTCTTCAGCTTCTTTGACGCTCTTACGAGTTTTGCGAGTCAGTAGGCCTGCCATCTGGCTTTTGTGCCTGGGATCCAAATGCTGGACCACGACGATTGGTGGAAAATCCGAACTCATATCCGTCAGCACCTGCGCGAGCGCAAAAAATCCCCCTGCAGATGCACCGATGGCAATCAACTCGCATTCACGCGCTTGATTAAATTTAGGCTTCTTCTTGTTCTTATTAGGCACGGAGATTGCCCCGTCCATTGTAGTCGCGTGTGGAAGGCAGTCAATCTAGACAAAGAAAAATCGGCCGACTGAACTCAACTACTTCGTGGTTGTCTTCAACCTGCAATGGTTCTCACCAGATTCCTTTATCGCGCTTCGCACTCTTCGAGCTGTCTCGCTTGACGCCTTGGCTTTCAGATGAAGCTTCTCCATCTTCTTGTGGACAGCGTCGGCCATATCATGAATTGCGTGGGCGGCCTTCTCGAACTTTTTCGCCTGCTCCAGCAGTTTTCGGCTTCGCTTCTCGAGATCATCCATGGAGGAGCTCTATTTGGTTCCGGTCCTTTCTTCAGGCATCTCCAGAAGTTCGTCCGCGTTTTTCTGAAGCAGTTCGCGAAGGATCGCGGCATTTTCACGGTTCGTTTCCGCTTTCTCGCGAAAGCGGTGCTCGAGGCGTGTGTGCTTCTTCTGCTTGGAATTTTTCGCTAAGCGCTGAGAGAACTCAGCCTGCTCTTCCATGCTGCGAATAGCGGCCCATAGCGCGCGTTCCACGGCTTCGGTCTGATCTGCCATCAAGCTATCGGGAGAGTAGATGTGTCCGACACGACAACGAAAGCGAAGCATACTGCTTTCCCGCATTTCTTCGAGGACACCGCCACACTCCGGACAGGAATAGGTCGATCCGGTGGCGTCCATGCTGGCTTGACCTCCGTTGGGGACTAATTGCATATGAGTAGACAATTCGGATTTGGCCAGTTCCACGAGCTTGGGGCCAATCTCCTCAGCCGGGAGCACATAATCTACATCTGTGATTTCCATGGCGCTCTCAGGCATAGAAGGTGCCAACGCTTTTCCCGGGTCCTGGACGATGGCGATTCCTCCACGAGTTTTAATGTCCAGCAATCCAGCGGATCCGTCATCGAGATTGCCTGTGAGAACAATGCCAACGACCTGATTGCCATAGGCATGCGACGCGGAACGGAAGAGTGCGTCAATGGAAGGACGGCTGCGATTTTCACGTGGTCCTGGTTGCAGGAGAATTCTTCCCCGATCCAAGAGCATGTGACGCTGGCCAGAAGGGGCAATATAGACACGCGCTGGCAAAATGGGTGCACCGTGTACAGCGTAGAGGACGGGAATCTTGCTATCACGGTTCAGAATTTCCGGGAGCAATCCCGGACTATCCTCTGTTGTGTGAAGGACGATAAAAATCGCTGCCGGGAAATCCCATGGCAGAGCCCTGAGGACTGACTGGAGGACCTGAATTCCGCCAGCGGAGGCACCGATTACAAAAATGTCCCTCTTGGCCATGAGATAACCTCTGGCGCTTGGATGCCGAAAAGGGAGGGCGAGTACATTGCGCGTGCGTGGAGGGGCTTAAGTCCGAGGCGAAACCCGGACGAATTATGCGCAGCTTAAGTGGGAGTACCTAGACGAATACCGTTTCCAGCATATCTAGTGAGAGGCGGCTAGGCGCTCCTCTTTTGATCGGAATGGCCGTCAACCGGCGCGAGCTGACTCTGTTTCGTTTGCTCTTCGAGCTGAAGAAGTTCGTTGATCTCCTTCGTGAGTTCGAGCAGTTTGTGAGTGTCCTGCTCACACGAAGCTTTCTGGCAGAGCGCAACAATCTGAGCTGACAAATTCGATGGCATGTTGTTCTTTCAGGGTTGAGAGCTATCAACAAGGCTAATCTTGAACTCAATGTCATCCAAACGCCAAGAAGCGCCACTATCGGAGCGCAAAAACCGGGGAGTAGCTCAAGATGCGCGAACTCGAAAGGTCATTTTGTTGCTCGCCCACTCTTGTCACTGACACGCGATCCCTTTCTGTCCTTGATGTTGCGAAGTGTTGTAATTCCCTCCCATAGAGTTTGCAATTGTGCTTTCAAATGCTCGCGACTCTCCCGGATCTGTGCGCGCAGCTGAGCGCTATGTTGCACCAGTTCGGAGTTGCCGTTTGGGGAAAGTTGACGAAGTCCGCCACGTTTGACCCACTCGTCCAATTCCTCAGAAAACGCGAAGACTGGGCTGCGACGACCCTTACCAAGTTGCCGCACGGGAAGACCTTGCTTTTCCCAACGTTGAGCGGTCCTGATCCCGCACTTTAGATAACCGGAAATTTCTTTCCAGCCCTGGAGTCGCATGTGGAGTGAATTAAATTGTGATGCTGCTGACGATGGAAGTCAAACGGCTCTTGACGGAGGAGTGGCGTTAGAACGTGAAGCGCTCAACTACGCTAGAGAACGCGCCATCGGGATCATACGGAATTGCGAGCCGTAACTAGATGCGCTGACATCCGGCGACCTTAATGCTTTTCGGGCAATGGCTGCCAGAGCTCGATTTTGTTTCCATCCGAATCATAGATCCAGGCGAAGCGACCGTAGGATTCATCCATTCGCTTAGGATCGATCTTTACTCCCTCCTGTTTCAAGCGGTCGAGCAAAGCGTCCAGATCGTCCACGATGTAGTTGATCATGAACGGTGCGTGGCCGGGATCGAAGTAATCGGAGGAGGAGGGGAAAATGGTCCAGACAGTGACGTGTTCCTTCTGCGGGTCGTCGTGTTCGCGCCAGGGAAGCATCGCGCCATAGCCTTTGTCAGCGAGCCCAAGATGCTTCGCATACCACTCGCGCATCTGGTCACGATTCGCGGTTTTGAAGAAGACACCACCGATCCCAATGATGCGACCGCGCTGTTCTGTTTTGACGGGCGGCTTCGATTGGTCAGGTTCTGAAGATTTCACTTTCTGTCCTTCTTGTGACCAGGCTGCGCTGAACAACAGCGAAACGAGCGCAATTGTAATCCAGGGTAGTCCTCGCATGGCGGGGATTATACATTTCGTTTGAAGGCTTAAGGCGCAGCTCTCGTCATCATGGAAGCGGCGTTGACTTTTGCTTTGCGCTTTGTGAATATGCGCCTCTGCCTTTCAAAGGAGGTCCTATGCCACATTACTTGCATCAGGTAGCGTACTCACCGGAAGGCTGGGGAGCGCTGTTAAAAAAACCTCAAGACCGTATCGAAGCCGTGCGACCGGCCATCGAAAAATTGGGCGGCAAAGTCAAGACAGCATATTTCTCTTTTGGCGACTATGACGTGATTCTGATTACAGAAATGCCGGACAATGTAAGCGCCGCAGGCATTGCGATGGCATTCGCAGGCGGCGGAGCCTGCAAGTCGGTGCAAACGACACCATTGCTCTCAGTGGAAGAAGCGATGGATGCGATGGAAAAAGCCAAACAATCGGGATATCGTTCAGCCGCAAAAGCTGCATAACGTTGAGCCAAAAATATGAGCGGCCCAAACCACGGGCCGCTTTTCTTTTTTCAAGGCTCGTAGCATCCGAAAGCTGGGATGCACAGGTTCACTTTGTCGCTGCAATCTTCGTAGAGTGCTCATCGAGCGCGTACGAATATCCCGTACACTTCACCGCCGGATTGGTTGGCGCAAACATACCTTCCGGATTGTCCTTGAAGAGCCACACATGCAGATCATAGTGGGTCAGATCGGACGGCATCACTGGCTCGTGGCCTTCCATCGGCCCAAGAAATTCGTGACCGAACATCTTGGGACGCTCTTTCGCGAGGGCCAGTGGAAGAAACCACTCCACACCCGTCAATCGAAGAGCGCCATTCGCGTCGGGTTCATATAAGAGGATCTGCGGCTTCATGGGATCGAGCACAGGTGCGATCAGTGCCGGGTTCAGAAAATGCACTCCCATCGCGCCTTTCGGGTATTGCACGTGGCCGGGCATCGACTCGTGCGGGAAGTTGATGCAGGCTACCGTTGAGAAATAACCATCGCGCACAGCAACGAACGGATCCTTGTATTTCTCGAACGCGGACCGAAGCTGCTGTATCTCGGGCGTCACGGCTGGTGATTCGGTCTTTGTTGCTGGTGCTGTTTGTGAGAACGCAGGAACAGCAGCTACAACCATAACGACAACGCAAAGTTTCCTGAGAAAGTTATGAACGATTGTGTGGAAGATCATGCTCACCCCCTATTGGCTGCAGAGGGTACTCGCATCGGGCGGGTCTGGCAATGCTTCTTCGGTGCTATCGGGAGTCATCTTTCCCGAATAGGAACGGGCACGGGTCGACCTGTGAGCGTTATCACTGACGGGAACGTTCGCCTGTGTTCGTATTAGTCACATCTCGCCTCCCCGAAGAGCAGTCCCCGCCCGTTGAGCGCAGCACCCCCTGAGGCGAACTCAGGTTTCATAACCAAGGAGGTCTTCCATGCAAGGAAGAAGTCTTATTGCATTGACCTTACTATTGGCGTTAGCCACAGGAGCCTTCATTCTGCTTGCGTTGAGTCCGCAGATTGGAGCACAACCGAGTTGTACAGAGATACGCGGTATCAGCCAGGCTACTCTCCCCACGTCGTATCCGTTGGCACCGGATGCTGATGTGTGGGGTGGGCCGATTTACACCACGGTCGGGGGCGAGCCCTTGGTCGG
This sequence comes from Terriglobales bacterium, assembly GCA_036265385.1. Lineage (GTDB taxonomy): Bacteria > Acidobacteriota > Terriglobia > Terriglobales > Acidobacteriaceae > DATAPD01. Next base: position 52,826 of record DATAPD010000005.1, on the reverse strand, counting down.
CGGCATGTCTGGGAATGATGGGAGTGGGTCTCAACATGGCGCAAAAGGAGGCCAATACCAAGTTTATCTTTGCTCCACTGAACTCCTTCCCGCAAACTTTACTTTGCCTCCCGCGTGTCAAGACAGCTTCACCTTCCAGGTCGCGAATTCTGTTTTCGGGTTCACTCCCGGCAAGGTAGGGTTGGGCGACTACAAGGGAAATACGGCAAAAATCATCTCGGGAACGGGTCGATTCGCAGGCGCTTCAGGCAACTTGAATATTGCAGGGCCCTACATTCTGTGGAGTGACAGTGCTAGTCCGTTTGGGGTAAGTGGACGGTGGAATAGCGAACTCAGTGGCAGCATTTGCGGCATTTGATAATACATATTCGGCTTTTTCCGTAGGGTGCGAAAAGAAATGAGGCCGCCGATCTTGGCGGCCTTTGTCTCAGCAACATTCAATGCGGCGATTCCACTGGGATTGCGGGCGCGTCGGCATTGCTGATGTCTTCGATCATTTTCCAACTACCGTCCGTCTGCTTGGCATATATCGACACGTACTTGCCTTTTTCACGAAGAGTTCTCTTGATTTTCGGATCGCTCATGGTCATGGTGTACGCCCCACGCGTGTAACCTAGCTCGCCCGACTTCGCCACTTCGACTTGGTCCGTGGTGAACTCCATCGAAAAATTCCGATCCGCCGCCAAACCTCTTATTGCGCTTTTCAGATCCTCACCTCTGAGGATCGGCGAGTTGGAGAACATCAGACTGGCATCACCGGAGTAGGCAGCTACCATCTGATCCGCGTTCTTCGATACGAAGGCCTTGATCGCGGCCTGTTGTGCCACGCGCAGTGAGTTGACGTCGGCTTCACGATTGTCAGCAGGAGTGGCTCGATTTTGGGAACACGCCGACAAAACAAGGCAGGCGTAAATCAACAGAAGTGCACGTTTCATCCGGAAGAGCGTACCACTTGACGAATCAGCAGTGAGAACGGCGGAAGATTTCGCAAGTGGACAAGATGGTGGAAATTGTGGTGGACATGGTCGGGATCCATGACCGTTTTCCCTACGAGGAGCGGGTAAGGGTCACACGTGCCACTCGAAGCGATGATGAACTTGCTATTCCGACTCTCGCTCCCAGACAGTTTTTTCGATAAAAGGAGTTCCTTTACTCGGTGTCACGTGATGCGTGGTGAGCGTTGTGTTTTTGTCGACGAGTTCGATATCACCGACTCGCCGCACCGTATCCCCTTGCTTCAACGTGAACACAACGTGTTTCGGGGTTTTCACTTCAAAGGTGCAAGACAAATCACTCTGTATACCGATCAAAGCGCAGCCGTGATCTGTAATCACGCCGTCCGAATACAACTCGCCGTTCGCTGTGAGGATCGCGACCACCCATCCATGCTCGGTCCAGTTGACAAGTCCCATCTTGGGTTTGGGCCCGCCGCCGAAATCATACAATAAGGACAAGAGCATAGTAGTTCGCGATCTCTGCCTACTGGGTCAGCGTAAGAGGCTGATCAAGACCTAGGTTTCATTCGGCCTGAAGGGAAAAATGTTAGAGAACAAACAGGAGAAGCTGGTGGACCTGGTCGGGATCGAACCGACGACCTCTTCCATGCCATGGAAGCGCGCTCCCAGCTGCGCCACAGGCCCAAAGAATCAACAGTAGACGACGGTAGGAGTAGTGAAGACCGCCGACGTCAATTCTCGCTTACCTTTTGGGCAGAGTCAAACTCGATGGGATATATTTAAAAGAGCGCAGCCGTCGTAATTTCACACACTTGGACCCTAACCATGACACGGAGCTCCTCAACAATTTTTGCCGCTTGCGTACTCATCGCATCTGCGGCTTTCGCACAGAATCAACCGCCGTCTGCGCCCACCACATCCGCCCCTGTTTCGTACGCTTCGGTTAGTCAACTGAACACGATCCTCTCGCAACTGCAGCAGACCAGCGATTCGATCCAGAACACGCTGGGCAAAATGCGCGTTGAGAAATGGAAAACGGATGGCACCAACAAACGGCAGGCGCAATCAAACGTGGATTCGATTCAGCGAAATCTGAAATCTGCGCTGCCGGAAATCATCGGCCAGTTGCAGGCCGCGCCAGAAGATACGCGCGCTACATTCAAGCTTTATCGGAACCTGGATGCGTTGTACGACGTGATGGTTTCAGTAACCGAGTTGAGCGGGGCGTTTGGATCGAAAGATGAATTTCAAAACTTGTCCAATGATGTGAGTTCTCTGGAGAGCACACGCCGTGCACTGGCAGATCGAATGGACACCGTGACTGGGTCTAAGGAAACGGAGCTCGAGCGCTTGCGGACTCAGGTGAAGACATTGCAGGCGAACCCGCCTGCACCTCCCAAGAAGATCGTCGTGGACGATACAGAGCCTCCAAAGAAGCCGACCAAGAAGAAAGTCCCAAAACCGCCGACGGCTTCGCAGGCGCAGCCACCGAAGTAGGCTGCAGGCTTCAGGCCTCAGCCGGCATTCAGCACTCAGCCTTCAGCACTCAGTATGGCCACCCTTCGTGCAGCTCGGGCCGTCATCGCCTTCAATTTCGTGGATACCGGTAAGTCATTCAAAGAAGAGCCTTTACTTGGCCGCCTCGAGGGCTGGGCAGGGCGCAAGAAGGAGCCTTTCCGGTGTTCTATGAGGGAATCGGGGCAACTGGTCTTCTGGAACATCTGTTAAGCGTTTGGGGTCTAAGTATATGAGACGGCGAACTCCAGTCTCGTGCGGGACTAAGGAAAACAGTTTTCGGACCCATGTTGCCAGGGCGACCTATAATGAGGGGTGCGCCATGAAAGTGATGGCGGGAGCAACTACGTTGGGCGATCTCGCAAGCGCGATCGGAGTACGAGCGCAGGAAGCAGCGATCGTAGCCGAATTGAAGGCCGGGAACGAAGACGCGTACGCCTGGTTGATCGCTGAGTTTCATCAGCCGATCTACAGCTTGGTGTACCGCATCGTGTGCGATCCGGCGGATGCGGCGGACACGACGCAGGATGTGTTCGTGAAAGTGTTTCGCGGAATTGGGCACTTCCATGGGGAGTCGAGCCTGAAGACTTGGATCTACCGCATCGCGCTGCACGAGGCGGCAAACCGTCGGCGGTGGTGGTTCAGGCATAAAGCGCGAGAAACATCGATGGAACCCGGAGGCGAGAGTACGCAGGAACCCGGAACGGCACTTGAACGGTGCCTGGTGGATGGACACGATTCGCCGTTTGACGCATTCGCGCATGAGGAAGTTCGCGCGCGCGTGGAGCACGAGCTGCGTTCGGTACCGGAGCCCTATCGGACGGCCCTGGTATTGCGCGACTTGGAAGGAATGTCTTACGAAGAGATCGCCGAAGTGACGCAGGTTTCGCTGGGAACAGTGAAATCGAGATTGACGCGCGGAAGAGATGCCCTGCGGCAACGTCTGCTGGGATTTGTGAAGCAAGTGGGACCGGAACTTGGATTGATGGCGCCGGAAGACGAGATGCAAGAGCCACGCGGTTCCGGGACAAGCGACAGTGTAGAGGTGACATCATGACATGCGGTGAGGCAAAAGAGTTGTTCTCGCCGTATCTGGATGGAATGCTGACGGGTCGCCAGATGCACATGCTGAGCGGCCACGTTGAGCATTGCGGGGCTTGCGCCAGAGAATACGAGCAGCTTTCAAAAACACAACAGTTGGTTTCGGGGCTGGGGCGGAAGCGGGCTCCGGCCGATTTGGCATTGCGCTTAAAAGTTGCGATTTCACAAGAGATCGCATTAGCGAAGCGACCGCTGTTCGAAGGTTTCCTGGTGCGGTTTGAGAACGCGCTGAATGCATTCATGGTTCCTGCAACGGCAGGACTGATCAGCGCGGTCGTGATATTCGGCGTGCTGATGAGTTTCTTCGCCTTGCCCGCCCCTCTGCAAGCGGGAAACACTGATGTTCCTTTGATGCTCTCGACCGGGCCTGTCCTGCTGCAATCCTCGTTTGCTTCGCAGATGAGTTCGATCAACTCGGATACGCTGGTGATTGAGGCTTACGTCGACGCGAATGGGCGCGTGCAGGACTATCGGATTCTGTCCGATTCGCCGGAAGCACAGGAATTGATGCCTGCCGTCAAGAACATGCTGATCTTCACGACGTTCCGTCCCGCGACGTCGATGGGGCGGCCCACACCGGGCCATGCTGTGCTTTCCTTCGCAAAGATTAGCGTGAAGGGGTAAGGCAGCAATTAGCACTTAGTACTTAGCCACTTGGCAATCAGCGCTCAGAAAACCGCTTCTTCGAGCTCCGGTCTTGAAGTGAGCTTTTTCAGTCTTGCTGGTGGCCAATCCCGTTCCGCAGAGTGTTCTCCCGTAGCGGCCAAGAGCGTTTGACCGAGCATGTTTTCAGCCCGTAAACTGCTATAGATACAGAGTTATTCCCGCCACGCCGTAGGAGGCAGTTCCTGGTTTCCCGTTTACGACAGACGACGATAGCGGTCCTGTTCGGACTGCTGGTTGCAACGTGCGCCGCGCAAAACACTCCGAAAGTCGCGCTCGATACAAGCGAAACCCTGTTCACGGTTCTAACTGCAATCAACGCCTGCGGCTATGACCAGGATCTGGCGACTTCAGAACCGTTGAGAAAAACGATTCGGGGCGAGGTGGCGCAGGCCCTTCGAACGTCGCCTGAGGCTAAGGCGGCATCCGCACCGATGTGCGATTTCTATCACGATCACCAGCCTGCAGACTCCTCGCGCGATCTTGCGCAATATGTCTCCTTGGCTTTGTATTTAGGCGAAGCGCCTGGTTTTGCGCCAAAGGTCAAGGAAGCCGAACTCCCGCCCGACGCCAGTTTCGTGATCGGGTTCGTTCCCTTCCTGGCGAAGTTTTATGAAACGGCGGGACTCGGCGCGATTTGGCAGAAGCACAAAGCGGAATACGAGGCATTGCCGAATCAGTATCACGAACCGCTCGCAAAGATGCTGTTCGATACCGAGATCTATCTAAAGATTCCTTCCGCTGCATACCTGGGTCGCCAGTTCACTGTGTACCTCGATCCGATGGGAGCGCCCGGACAGACAAACGCGCGTAACTATGCGAGCGACTACTTCGTCGTGATCTCACCGACTGGGCAGTCGTTGAAGATGCAACAGATCCGGCACACGTATTTGCATTACCTGCTTGACCCGTTGGCCTTGCGAACAGGGTCGTCATTCAAGCGGCTTGAACCTCTTTTGGAACAGGTAAAGACCGCGCCGCTCGACGACAGTTTCAAGAACAATATTTCTCTGCTCGTGACCGAATGCCTGGTGCGAGCAATCGAAACGCGCACGCAGCCCAAGGTGCCGGAAGCGGATCGGCTTAAAGAAGTGAACGATTCGGTAAACGAAGGGTACATCCTGACGCGGCACTTCTATGATGCTTTGGCACAATTCGAAAAAGAGCCGACGGGAATGAAGAATGCGTACGCCGACATGCTGAATGCGATCGATGTCGGCAAGGAAATGAAACGAGCAGCGCAGGTGCAGTTCGCGACGCAAGCGACGCCGGAACTGTTGCACCTGACGCGTCCCAGCGATCAACCGCTGCTGAAGCAGGCGGAGAAGCGTTTGTCTGCAGGAGACCCGGAGGGCGCGCAGAAACTCGCCCAACAGGCGCTGGATGAGAATAGGGAAGACCCGGGCAGGGCGCTCTTTATCCTGGCGCAAGTGGCGACGATGCAGGCCGACATGCAAAGCGCACGCGGGTACTTCGAGAAGGCGCTGGGCGTAGCGCATGAGCCGAAGGTGGTTGCGTGGTCCCACATTTACCTGGGACGGATCTCCGATTTGCAAGAGGACCGGGAAAACGCGATCGTGCATTATCGGGCGGCGCTCGATGCGGGTGGCACGATGCCTGAGGTAAAAGCAGCAGCGGAGCGTGGACTGAGCAAGCCTTACGAACCGCCGACACGGCCGCAGCAATAGATTTTGTGAATAGAAAATTCGCGATTGAATATCGCACACAGGAGACAGCATGAAGCGAGCAGCAATCTTGGGCGCAGTGCTGAGCATGGCAAGCTGGGCAGTCGCTCAGAACAGCGGACAAACGCCGCAAGGGCAAGCGGGCCAGAGTCAACCGTCGCAAGCTCAACCTGCGCAAGGCCAGGCGGCACAGGGGCAAGTGGGTGCAGCGCAGGGAGCAGCCGCCACACCGCAGGTTGGGAAGCGTCCACCGCAAGCGAAAACACAGCCTGAGTTCGACGCTTACAAAGCGGCGACCGCCATCACTGATGCCGCCGCACTCGAGAAGGCGGCTGATGATTTCGCGACAAAGTTCCCGGATAGTGAGCTTCGGATCATCCTTTACAAGACCGCGATGCGTGCTTACCAGAGCGCGAACAATGCGGAGAAAACCGAAGCGATGGGGCGCAAAGTTCTCGGACTCGATGGTGACGATCCCGAAGCGCTCGTGCTCGTTGCCGAAGTTCTGACGGAAAGAACGCGCGATAGCGATCTCGACAAAGACCAGCGTTGGGCGGAGGCGGAGAAACTCGCCAAACGTGCCACTGAAACCGTAGAAACGGATGTGGCGGTCCCGGCCGGCACACCACAGGAAAAGATTGACGCTTACAAGTCGCTTTTGCGGTCCAATTCTTACTCAATCCTTGGCACGTTGGCGTTCAAAAAGGATGACTTTCCGAACGCAGAAAAACTGCTGCGCCAATCCATCGATGCATATCCTTCGAGTCCCGATCCAGTCGTCGTGTTGCGACTCGCTTTGTCTCTCGATAAGCAGAACCGGTATCCCGATGCATTGAAAGAGGCAGATCGAGCTGTGAGCATTGCCCCAGAAGGAAGTTCCATCAAAACGCTGGCTCAGCGGGAAAAAGATCGCTTGGTGCAATTGACCGGAGGTACTCCGGCGAAGCCTGCGACACCGGCGGAGGCACCGAAGAATCCGGCTGAAGCGCCAAAGAATTAAGGCAACTCCGCGGATGAGCGCCGGCAGAAGCGGTTGCGGCATCCGATTGCATGAAGACAAGAGAAATCGCCACGCTGGAAACGGCGCTCGAATACCACTTCGGGCGTCCGGAACTGATCGAGCAAGCTCTCACGCATAGCTCGCAGGCTCGGGAACGGGAGTCTCAGCAGACCGGGACACGAATCGGAGATAACGAGCAGCTCGAGTTCCTGGGCGATGCCGTGTTGGCGCTGGTCAGCAGTGAAGAACTCTACCAGCGCTTTCCTAATTTCCACGAAGGACAACTCTCAAAGTTGCGCGCGCACCTGGTGAGCGAAAAGCACCTTGCCCAAGTTGCCCAACAGCTAGACCTTGGGTTTTATCTGCGACTCGGACGTGGAGAAGAAAAGAGCGGCGGTCGTGCTAAAAGTGCACTGCTCGCCGATGCCTTGGAAGCAGTTCTAGCGGCGATTTACCTGGACGGTGGCCTGGAGCCGGCTCGCGCATTTGTGCAGCGAAAAGTGCTGCATCCGGAACTGCTTGCTTTGACCGGCAGTGGAACCGGGCTGCCTTTGACGGATTACAAATCGGCGTTGCAGGAACTCCTGCAAGCCACAGGAAGACGACAACCGATGTACGTGCTCGTCAAACAGGAAGGGCCGGAACATAAAAAGATGTTCACCGTAGAAGCGCGATTGACCGACGAGGGAGCGCCATCGAAGGTGGCATTCGTGGGGAGAGCCGAAGGAACGACCAAGAAGCGCGCCGAACAAGAAGCTGCCCGGCAGGTACTGGAGCACCTTTCAGCGTCCTCAGCGATTCAGAAGGAAGGTCCTTAACAGGATGAACGCACGCGCACACACAATGGGATCAGACACGGCTGCCACTTTGCAGTCGCTTCTGTGCACCGTTGTGATTGCCATTTTCGTAGTCACGTTCATCGTGCAAGCGTTCCAGATTCCTTCCGAATCCATGGAAGACACATTGCTGATCGGAGACTATCTTCTCGTCGATAAGCAGTGCTATGGAGGCGGAAGCTGGTGGGACGTGATGATGCCATATCAAAAGATAAGGCGCGGCGACATCATCGTCTTTCATTATCCAGTCAATCCCAGCCAGCATTTTGTGAAGCGGGTAGTCGGAGTACCCGGTGACCGCGTGCGCATGGTGAATAAGCGTGTGTATGTAAATGGAACGCCTCTTGTCGAGAAGTATGTGCGTTTCAAATCCACCACGCCGGACAACTTTCGGGACAACTTTCCGCGTCCGGACATAGTGGCTGCTGGCCTCGATGCGAATTGGTTCCTGGAGATGAAAAAACTTGTGGATGGAAACCAGCTCATCGTGCCGGACGGGTACTACTTCGCGCTTGGCGACAATCGCGATTCAAGTTATGACAGCCGCTATTGGGGATTTGTGCCGCGTGAAAACATCATAGGACGCCCTCTCCTTATTTATTGGTCGGTACGAAACCTGGAGAACGATCTGCCGAGTACTCCATCCATGGGTGATAAACTTTTTCACTTTGCTTATGCTGTCACGCACATTTTTCAGATCACCCGGTGGGACCGCACTTTCCGCGCCGTGAAGTGAAGGGAATTTACCAGGATCCAGCTCAGTGGCCGCCACGAAAAAAGAGAAGAAGTCCGAGGACAAACCGAAAGAGACTACCGTCGAATTCCTGGCGTCACTGGCTGCGGTGCTGGTGACCGGACTTTTCATTATCACGTTCATCATGCAGGCCTTCGAGATTCCATCGAGTTCGATGGAGAATACGCTGCTGATTGGCGATCACGTTTTTGTGAATCGGGAACAGTTCGCGCCAGCAACCGGCTGGATGGGTCCTTTGATGCCGTACCGGGACGTTCGCCGTGGCGACATCGTGGTGTTTTTGTCTCCCGCAGAAGCTGGCCTGTACGTAGTCAAACGAGTGATCGGGATTCCGGGAGACCACATTCATCTGAGGGATGGCGTGGTGTACCGGAACGGCGAAAAATTGGATGAGCCGTACGTTCAACACACCGGTGCGGATATACCGAATCCATATCGCGACAATTTTCCCGCGGTACCTCCGTCGGACATGTATGGCGTTGTGCCCGCATGGCAGATGGTTTTGGACACGTACAAGAAAGGCGACGATCTCGTCGTACCGCCGGACAGCTACTTCGCAATGGGCGATAATCGCGACGTGAGCTATGACAGTCGTTATTGGGGATTCATCCCACGCGAAAACGTGGTCGGCAGGCCGATGTTCATTTACTGGTCCTTCCTGACACCTCCGAACCAATATCAACAGAAGGAATGGTGGGAGCGATTCAAGTTTTTCGTGCATATCGTCGTGCGCTTTTTCGATCAAACTCGCTGGACCCGGACTTTTAAGATCGTTCGATGATGTTAAAACAAACGTGATAAGGAAATTGACTTGAAGAAAAAGGATTCAGAGCCACAAGAGAAGCGGAAAGAAACGCCGGTAGAGTTCCTGGAATCTTTGGCGGTCGTTCTCGTAACCGGATTATTCATTATCACGTTTGTGCTTCAGGCGTTTGCGATTCCATCCAGTTCCATGGAAGATACGCTGTTGATCGGCGATCATTTATTTGTGAATCGGGAGCATTTCGCTCCGCGCACAAAGTGGATGGGACCGCTGCTTCCGTACCGGGACCTGCGGCGAGGTGACATCGTTGTTTTCTTATCGCCCGCTGAACCGGGCTTGTATCTCGTCAAGCGGGTAATCGGAATTCCAGGAGATCGAATCCATCTGCGCGATGGAGCTGTGTACCGCAACGGCGAAAAATTGGATGAGAAGTATGTGATGCACAAAGCGATCGGCAGCTTCGATCCGTATCGCGACAACTTCCCTTCGGTTCCGGCGTCGGATCTTTATAACGTGACACCGGAATGGCAAGCGTCCCTGCAAAACTATGTGCAGGGAGACGATCTTGTAGTGCCTCCGAACCATTACTTCGCGATGGGAGACAATCGCGACGTGAGCCGAGATAGCCGCTACTGGGGATTTGTCCCGCGCGAAAATGTGATCGGGCAGCCCATGTTTGTTTACTGGTCATTCAAAACGGCTGCGGACGAATATCAGCATCGAGAGTTCGGCGAACGTATGAAGTCGCTGGCGTACACCGTAGTTCGCTTCTTCGATCAAACCCGCTGGGACCGCACACTGAAGGCAATCCGGTGACTCGAAAGCAGTCCAGAAAACGCTGGCTGCTGGCCATAGCAGCGATCGTGGCCATCCTTTTCCTTGCGCGTCCAGGCGCAAACCGTTTGAAATCGCGCGTTGTCAATACCATGAGCATGGCTCTGGGCCGCCAGGTTGACGTTGGCGCGTTACGAATCCACATATTGCCGAGGCCTGGCTTTGATCTCCAAAAAGTTGTGGTCCATGACGACCCGGCCATCAGTGCGGAGCCCATGTTGCAAGCTGCGGAAGTGACTGCATCATTGCGATTGCGGTCATTGCTGCGCGGGCGGCTTGAAATTTCCCGGCTATCCCTTTCAGAACCGAGCGTGAACCTCACACGCACCGGCGACGGAAGATGGAGCCTTGAGGGTTTAGTCGAACGAGCTGCGAAGTCACCCATTGCCCCGACATCGAAGTCTTCCCGCGAGCCGCGCCCGGGCTTCCCTTACATTGAGGCATCGCGCGCTCGAGTGAACATCAAATTAGGACAGGAAAAGAAAGCGTTCGCGCTGACGGATGCCGATCTGGCGGTGTGGCAGGAATCCGAGAATTCCTGGGGGATGCGTCTGCGAGCGCAACCAATCCGCACTGACTTCAACCTGACGGACACGGGGTTGGTCCGCCTCGATGGCACCTGGCAAAGAGCGGCGACACTACAAGAGACTCCTGTCGATTTCCGTTTTGAGTGGCAGGATGCGCAGCTAGGAGCCCTAACAAAATTGCTATTGGCGCGAGACGCGGGTTGGCGTGGCGGAGTTGATTTCTCGGCAAGCTTCAAAGGACAGCCATCCTCTCTGGAGATCGCCTCGCTGGCAAAGGTCGGCGATTTCCGACGCTATGACCTGCTTGGCGGAGGTAATTTAAATCTCGCGACTGAATGTGGTGCGCATTTCGATTCACGGTCGCGCGAGTTCAGCAACGTCGACTGCCATAGTCCGGTGGGCGAAGGAACGGTTCGAGTAGCGGGGAACGTTCGTGAGCCACTGGGTTCGCGAACTTACGATTTGACCTTCACCGTTGAAAAGGTACCGGCACAAGCGCTCGCAACTCTCGTGAGGCGCGCGAAAAAAGGCTTGCCCGAGGGACTAGCCGCCACCGGGTACATCGACGGAACCTTCACGGCGCAAAAATCAGCAGACAAAGCCGTTGTCTACGGAGGAAGCGGTCAAGCGGTGTCGGTCACGTTAGGAGATAGCGCGAGTGACAGTGCAGCGTTCGAACTCGGCACGATCGCGTTCGCGGTCGGTGAGGCGCAAGCTTCAGATGCAAAGCGTCGCAAGCTAACGAAGCCTTCTCCGTCCACAGAACTTCAGTTGACTCTGCTTCCCTTCCCGCTTTCTTTGGGACGGCCCACTCCTGCCATGGCGCAAGGAACACTGTTGCGGCACGGTTACCGGTTCAGGATTGAAGGAGAAAGCCAGGTTCAGCGAGTTTTCGATCTCGCGCGGCTGCTTGGAATTTCTGCTTATCATCCAGCTGTGGATGGCGACGTAAAGCTTGACGTGCATATGGAAGGTCAGTGGACTGGTTTCGCTGCACCGCACGCGGAAGGATCAGCTGTCATTCGCAGCATGCGAGTGGAACTGCCGGGTACCAGTGCGCCGGTCGAAATCTCCGCCGGTCAGGTCACTCTAGATGCCGATACGGTCCGACTGGAAAAATTATTGGCCACTGCGGCAGGAACGAATTGGTCAGGCCAGATCACCTTGCCGCGATCCTGTGAGGGAAAGCAGGAATGCTTCGGACGATATGGATTAGCAGCAGATAGAGTGTCCACCGAAGAACTCGGTAGATTTTTTACGCCAGCTTCCGGGAAACGCGCGTGGTATCGATTACTTGCAGGATCGGAATCGAACAGCCAGTCGCCCTTCCTTTTCTGGCGCGCATCAGGATCATTGCGCATCGGGCAGTTACTGTTGCACCAACTGATTGCCAACAAAGTTCAATCCACAGTGGAAATCAATCGCGGCACCTTGCGTTTTTCGGACATGCACGCCCAAGTACTCAGTGGAACGTACAAGGGGAATTGGACTGTCGACTTTGGGGTAAGGCCACCGGCTTATAGTGGCGATGGAGAATTCGACAAGGTCTCTCTCGAACAACTGACGACGTTGCTGGGTGGGCCATGGGCACTCGGAACAGGTCACGGCACAATGAAGGTCAAGGCCTCCGGATACTCTCTTCCTTCTCTTCGCGAAAGCGCCGATGGGGCTCTGTCATTTGAAATTCATAATGGCCGATTCAGTACGCTGCGATTGCGCGAAAGCGGAGAACCCGTAATGGTTGAGGCGTTTACTGGTGAACTGCTTCGCCGTGACGGGAAGTTTGAAATTAAGGATGGCAAACTACAGATGCCGGACAGCATCTATCAGGTAAGCGGAACGATCAGCTCGGGGAACAAGCTCGATTTGAAATTGGCGCGAACAGGCGGCGGTTACATAGTGAACGGAACGTTGATTGAACCTCGCGTGGTCCCTGACAAGAGCGCATCGACCCAAGCCGCACTGAAACCATGAAGCCATTCGTCTTCCTTTTGTTATTATTAGGCGCAGCCCTGGTAAGTTCAAATTTTCCCAACAAAGCTGAAGCGGCCAGTCCAGCGGCGGAGAGTGCCGAGAAGAAACTCGCCTACATACAACAGAATGGCGAGTCGGCAAAACCGAATCCGGCACCTACTGCAATCACCGAACAAGAGATGAACGCATATCTCGCTTCCGGGATGGTCCGTTTCCCTCCGGGCGTGGAATCGTTACGACTCGAGGGAGATAGCGGAAATATCGTCGGGCGGGCGCGGATCGATTTTGACAAGGTGCGCGCTGGCACAAGAAATCCGAATCCTCTCCTTAGCTTGTTCAGTGGGGTCCATGATGTTGTCGTCACTGCTACTGGACGCGGAGTCGGGGGACAAGGACAAGTCCAGGTCGATAAAGTTTGGTTTGATGGATCTGAGATACCGCGCTTCCTGGTCCAGATGTTCGTAGAGAAATACCTGGCTCCGAAGTATCCGGGACTCGGCATGAATTCGAAATTCGCGCTCCCTAGCCGAATCGATAGCGCCGTGGTCGGGAAACATGTTCTGACAGTAGTCCAAAGATAGAATTCTGGTGCAGGATCAGTGCCTGTAGCCGGGCCCCCGCAAAACCTTCCCGGGAAGTGCCCCAGTCATCTTTGCCTCGTCGATCACCGGAACGCCGTTCACCAATACATAGTCCATTCCAACAGAGAGTTGATTGGGACTGTCGAAGGTCGCGAGATCACGAATTTTTTCGGGATCAAAGATCACGATATCCGCCCACATGTCTTGCTTGAGCACGCCGCGATCCGTGAGGCGCATGCGTTGAGCGGGCAACGCCGAGAACTTCCGAATCGCATCTTCCAGTGAGAGTTTATTTTCTTCGCGCACATATTTGCGGAGTACGCGCGGGAAGGTCCCGTATGCGCGAGGGTGCGGATGCTGCTTTCCCAAAATTCCTTCGGGCGAAGTGCCAGAGGAGTCGTTATCGAAAGCGACCCATGGTTGCTGCAGAGCAAGAGCCACATCGGGCTCGGACATTCCAAACACTGCGCACTCCGTGAACGCATTATCCTCAATCAGGAAATCAAACAGTGCATCAAGCGGATCTTTGTTCCAGGCTTTAGCAACGTCTGACAAGCGCTTGCCCTGAAACTGAACCAGCTTGGGATTTTGCGCAACACCGATCATGACTGCTTCCGGACCGGGGATTTCATTCCACTCGTTGTCCCAGGTAGTCGAGGGAGTGAGGAGATCTTTCCTGATGCGCGCGCGGGTGGTCGGATCTTTGAGCCGCTCGACCAGCTTGGCGTCGCCACCGTCATGAGCCCACGGCGGAATGAACGCAGACATGCTGTTGTACCAGGCGGTATAAGCGTAGGTGTCGGCAGCAACATCAACCCCTTCCGCGCGAGCGGCATTGATTTTGGCAAGGACCTTCGGCATTTGGCCCCAATTGGCTTTGCCGGCGATTTTCAGGTGCCAAATTTCAACCGGGATTTTGGCTTCTCGCCCAATGCGGACAGTCTCGTCAATGGACGCCATGATGGCGTCGCCTTCGCTGCGCATATGCGTGGCGTAGATACCACCGAAAGGGGGTGCCTCAGCAGCAAGGGCGATCAATTCTTCCGTCTTCGCGTAGGGAGCTGGCGGGTATTCAAGAGAGGTTGAAACACCTACTGCGCCGTCCTGCATGGCTTCGCGAACCAGCTTTTTCATTTGATCGAGCTGCTCGGCCGTGGGCTGCTTGTCTTCGTATCCGAGAACAGCAGCGCGAACTTGTGTGGCGCCCACGTAGGAAGCCAGGTTGATGCCCATTCCCTGCTTCTCCAGTCGGGCAAAGTATTGGCGGAAGGTGGACCAGTCTGGAGTCAGGTTCAAATGGCGATAGATGTCGGCTTCAGCCTGACGAATTTCAGGCGTTTGCGGAGCAACGGAGCCGCCTTCACCCGTGATTTCTGTCGTGATGCCTTGATAAATCTTCGACGGCAGTCGCGGATCGACGAGAATCGTCAGCTCTGATTGTCCAAGCATGTCAATGAAACCAGGCGCGACGACCATCCCATGAGCATCGATCGTTCGCTTTGCTTGCGAGTTGGCGAGATTTCCGATAGCTGCGATCCGACCGTCGCGAATGCCAATGTCGCCTGAGTACCATGGCGAGCCGGTTCCATCGATGATGCGGCCGTGAGTAATAACAAGGTCGAAGGGAGCATCCTGAGCAATGCAAGTTGCGACAGTCAGTCCTAAAAAAAGAAAGGTAATGATCACAGCAAAAAAGGCGCGGTGTTTCATTCGAAAACTCCCAAGGTCTGGATAAAGATGTTTCCCGCAACGACTATGCGGTGCCAGATGCTTGCTTACGATTTCTCAATGCGACTCCGAGAGCAATCCATACCGCGAGCGCAATCCATTCCCAGCGACTAAAGTGGCCTGGAATCGGCAGGATCTTCATGCAAACCATAGCGATTCCAACAACAGCTCCAACAATCGCGACGAGTCGACTCGATGTCGAAGGACGCATCCACAGATACGCAAGGCAAGCTGCAGTCCATCCAGTGGCGGATGCAACAGACCCGACTTCGGAGACCGGTACCAGGATTGCGCTGCCAAGGAACATGCAGGCTGCCGTTGCGATGCCCACAAAAACAACAGCGAGCGCTGGTGTTTGATTTACGGGATGCACTTGCGATAGCCGAGGATCGACGAGCCCGCGACGCCCCATCGCAAAGAGCAACCGGCTCGCGGCCACAAAATTTCCGTTGAAGACCTTGAACAATGAGAGCAGCGCTGAAGCAAGAATGATGCTCACAATCCAGCGCGAACCGACGGCCTGCTCAAATGCAACCGCCGTCATGAAAGGTTGACTCGTCAGGCCGAACCAGGGGGCAACATATCCAACGGCCGCGATCACAATGATGTAGAAAACGAATCCGACGATGATCGCTGCCCATATCGCGCGGAAATATCCTTGCGCGCGGAATTGCGGATTGGCCTCTTCTGCTGCCTTCGTTACGGACTCGAACCCGGTCATGAAATAAGGAACGATCTGCAGAACTAAAAGAATGGATACAAAAGGCGAATGCGTGAAGAGCGGCGGGAAGTTTTTCGTCGATCCTCGTGTTACACCACAGAGCACAAACACCACAAAGAGTAAGAGTGTGCCGAGGGTGGTCCAATTCTGAAACGTTGCACTCAAGCGGATTCCGCGATAGTTGAGCACGGTCAGAAAGGCAGTCAGCGCAAGACCAATGACCAGGTGCGGAAGATAAACAGACTTCCCGCCCACGTTATAAAGTGCGATTGAGTTCAGTGCGGGAAAGATATAACCAGCGATGCGGCCGACTGCGACGGCTTCCCATGGACAGACGATGAAGTAAGCCAGGAACATCATCCAGCCGGTCGCATAGGAAACGGTCGGTGAAAACACTTTCGCGGTATAGGCGACTTCACCGGAAGCGTCCGGCATCAACGTTACAAGCCTGCCGTACACATAACCAATAGGAAGCAGCAGTAGGCCGCCGATGGCAAAACCAAGAACGCCGCCCAGCGTGCCTCCGCGTAGCAGCCAGTCGTCCATGACGACTAGCCAGCCAACGCCCACCATCGTTCCCCATCCGAGGGAGAAGTAGTCGTTGACGCGAAGTTTTCGGGCGAGTTCCGTCATTCTCGTGAGAGGTCGGCCCTACATAACGCACAGTAATTCGTAGAGAAGATTGGCGGCCAAGAGGGACGTGATCTCTCCGTTATCGTAGGGAGGCGAAACTTCGACCAGGTCGCAGCCGACGAGCTTGAGCCCTTGCAAAGCACGCGCGAGTTCAATGATCTGCGCGCTCGTCAACCCTCCGACTTGAGGAGTGCCAGTGCCGGGCGCGAATGCAGGATCAACAACATCAATATCGAGGGTTACGTAAACTGGCTTGCCTTTCAGAGCTTGCAGTAGCTTGCGAGCAGCAGGAACTCCTCCAGCGTGAAATTCTTCCGAACTCATCACGCGGAAGCCGTGCTTTTTTCCGAAATCGAAGTCGTCTCGCGAGTACACCTGCCCACGCAGACCGATTTGCACGACATCCTTCGGGCGGATCAGGCCTTCCTCCACCGCACGGCGCACTGGCGTCCCATGAGAATGAGGACTACCGAAGTAGCCGCCCCATGTATCGTTGTGCGCGTCGAACTGGACCAGACCAACCGGACCAAATTGCTTGTGCACCGATCGAAGGATTGGCAAGAGAATCGAGTGGTCACCCCCGACACAAAGAGTCCGCGCGCCGGAGGAAAGTACTTCGTTCAATTGCTTTGTGATTCGTTGAAACGTGTCGTCAAGTGAAAGAGGATTAACCGAAAGATCGCCGTAATCCGCAATCCGGTACTTGGAGAACGGGTCCACTTTCAACACGGGATTCCAAGGGCGAATCATGCACGACTGTGCGCGTACATTACGCGGTCCGAATCGCGGACCGGAGCGGTAGGTAGCGCCGCCATCGTAAGGGATGCCGACCAGCGCGATGTCCAACTCGGCAGGATCAGTCACGTGCGGCAAACGCATGAATGTGGCGATGCCGGAAAAGCGCGGATACGTTAGAGCATCGACAGGTTTGGGATGAGGCGTCTTCCGTGCTTTCATAAGGCGCGCGAATTATAAAGCATTGTCGGGAAGCGCCTACAAAGCAGAAAGGGCGCCGCCAGGGCGCCCTTCAAAACTCCTGCTTACGTTATTCAGCAGGCTGCCGCAAATCGGGAGGGGCCTTCGCTTGTTGGAGCGAGAATCTCCAACGCATCTTCCAGCGATGAGATATCAAACACGCAGTTCAGGCGTGTGCGATCGAACAACTCGCGGACAAGATGCGACGGATTGACAATCTTCAAACGAATTCCGCTCTCCTGACACCAGTGATGCAGAAACACCAGCACCCCAAGGGCGCCCGCATCGATCATCTCCACAGCGGCAAGATCCAGAACAATCACACGCACGTGATCGAGATGAGTCAAACACTCGCGCAGCAAATCCAGATCGTGACCGCGCACCAAGCGGCCTGAGCACAGGAGAACCGCCACATCATTCGTTCGTTCGAAATTGACTCTCAACACCATAACGCCTTCTTTCCGCGTCTCTCAGCAACCTCTGTAAGGAAATACGTAGAGTTAGACGAAACAGTTTCAAGAAGGATTGGTATTTTCAAAGAAAATGTGTAAGCCACTGGAAACATGGGACAAAGAAGCAAAGTGTGGAGATCGGTCTGTTAAAATCGAACGAATCTCCGAATGACCCTAGAGCATGTCGACATTCTGTTTCAGCTGATTGCCTTCCTGTTCGCCATCAGCATCCACGAATCTGCGCATGCGTGGACGGCTTGGCGCTGCGGGGATCCGACAGCAATGATGCTCGGGCGTATCACGCTGAATCCCATCAAGCACATCGACCCAGTAGGAACCGTGCTGATGCCCCTGATTGCAGCAATAACTGGTATTCCATTGCTGGGATGGGCAAAGCCAACGCCCGTGAATCCGCGTAACTTCCGAAACCTGGTGTGGGATGACATCAAGACTTCGGTTGCGGGCCCGGTCAGCAATTTTCTTGTCGCGGGCATAGTCGTGCTGGTTTTGGCAGTGATCGCTTTTACGTCGCCGGTGGGCAAACAACTCGTTAACTTGATGCCCTACCTTACTGCTCTGAAAGCAACGGATCAGGTAGGCAATTCGATGCTGGTACCGTTGGTGTCGTTCTTGTACCAGCTGATGTTGATCAATGTCGTGCTGGCTGTGTTCAACCTCATTCCTGTACCACCGTTAGACGGCAGTCATGTTCTTCGCCATTTCTTGTCCGATCCATTGCGACGAGCCTACGATTCGATGGGCATTTTTGGATTATTGGCACTCGTTTACCTCGGCGGCGGTTTGTTAAGCAAGCTGATCACGCCGTTTTTGCATTTCTTCAATTCCATCTTGGTGAAGCTCTGAATGAGTTCCCGCCCAAACTCGCGCAAACGCGTGCTCAGTGGAATGCGTTCCACGGGCAAGTTGCATCTCGGAAACTATGTTGGCGCACTCGACAATTGGGTGCGCATGCAAGACCAGTATGAATGCTATTTCTTCGTCGCCGACTGGCACGCACTCACGACGGACTACGCTGACACCTCGAAGCTGAAGCAGAACTCTGTCGATGTGCTGCTCGATTGGCTGGCGGCGGGGCTCGATCCGGAGCGCTGCGTGATGTTCATCCAATCGCATGTTCCATCGCACGCTGAGCTGCATCTGTTGCTGTCGATGATCACGCCGCTCGGGTGGCTGGAACGGGTGCCAACTTATAAAGAGCAGAAAGAAAATATCAAAGAGAAAGATTTGGGGACGTACGGTTTCCTTGGCTACCCGGTGCTCCAATCCGCCGACATCATGATTTATAAGGCAGATTTCGTACCCGTCGGCGAGGACCAGGTCGCTCACGTAGAGCTGACGCGGGAGATCGCTCGTCGTTTCAATCTCTTTTATGGGCAAAAACATCCTGTCTTTCCCGAGCCGCAAGCACTCTTAACACCCGCTGCAAAGTTGCCCGGAACCGACGGGCGCAAGATGTCGAAGTCCTACGGCAATACGATCATGCTGACGGATCCCGAGCCAGTCGTGCGGCAGAAGTTGAAAACCATGGTGACGGACCCGGCGCGCGTGCGGCGTACGGACCCGGGCAATCCGGACGTATGCCCTGTAGGAGACCTGCACAAAATTTTCAGCGATCGAGATACTGTTGCGAAAGTCGACGAAGGTTGCCGTTCCGCTGGCATCGGCTGTATCGAGTGCAAAGGCTGGGCCGCAAATGCACTCATTCAAGTGCTGAATCCGATGCAGGAACGTCGAAAAAAATACGAGGACAATCCGCGGCTGGCGTGGGATATTCTTGAAGCGGGGTCAGCCCGAGCGAGAAAGATCTCGGGGAACACCATGGACGAAGTCCGCGCCGCTATGGGGATTTCGCTGGATTACGAGCCGCCAAAAGCCGACAATACAGCAAAGTAGATCGCAAGTGAATTCATCCAACATGGCAGAACCACTTCCCATCGAGACACCGGCGGAGAACACGGCGATTCACGTCGAACCTTCAGGCGCGGCCGCGAAGTCCAAGCCTCAGAAGGAAAGCGATTTCCCATTTGCTGTGAGTGTTGGGACAGTTTACGAAGGACCGCTCGACCTTCTGCTCGACCTCATCCGTAAGCAGGACATCGATATCTACGACATCCCGATCGCAAAGATCACGGCTCAGTATCTGACCTACGTTCAGCGTATGCGGGAACTGGACGTAAATGTTGCGGCTGATTTCATCTACATGGCCGCAGTCCTGATCCATATCAAAACGAAAATGCTGTTGCCCCGCGACCCTGCAGTCGGATCTGAAGCACAAGAAGATCCGAGGTCGGAGCTGGTCAACCGGCTGCTCGAACACGAGAAGTTCAAATCCGCAGCCCAGATGCTTTTGCAAAAACAGCAGATCGAGGATGCGGTGTGGTCGAACCCCGCGCTCAAAGAGTTCGTCGACGCCGAGGGTACCGAACCAGAGATGGCGGCAGATGTCATCGACCTGGTGAAAACATTTCAGCAGATTCTGGATCGCGCGCGTTCGCGTCCGGTGCTGGATGTGAACGAAGAGACAGTCACCGTCGGCCAGATGATTGATTATCTGCGGAGACGATTATCGCTTGAAGATCGTCCCATTCGTTTGAAACAGATGCTTATGACCATCCCATCGCAGCAGGCCTTGGTCTGCATGTTCCTTGCGATGCTCGAGATGGTCCGCTTGCAGGCCGTCCAGCTAAGACAGGATCGGCTGTTTGGGGAAATCCTGATTCGCAAGCACGTTGGGTTCGAATCTGTCATGAACGAGCAGGCGGCGATTCGAGACGATTGGAAATAGAGCGGCACCTCGCACTTAGCAGTTCGCTAAAAACTTATGAGCCTCAAGGCACAAATCGAAGCCATCATCTATGCGGCGGAGACGCCGGTCACGCTGGAGCAGATCGTCCAGCTTGTTAAAGACACAGTGCGCGCGGAGGACAACGCACTAGACGATGCGGGTGCGAAGTCCCGGGTGCGCGCATCGCTCGAAGACCTGGTCGCGTCGTATGCAGATGCCGAACATGGGATCGAGGTGCGGCAAGTCGCGGGCGGATATCGCATGTCCACGAAGCCCGAGCAGCATGATGTGGTCCGCGGATTTGCGAAGAGTCTGAAACCGCCGATCCGCCTATCGTTGCCGGCGCTCGAGACCCTGGCAGTCATCGCGTATAAGCAGCCGGTCACGGTGCCAGAGATCAGCGAAATCCGAGGTGTCGATTCGAATGGCGTGATTGCCACCTTGCTTGATCGCAAGCTGATTACAACTGCAGGTCGCAAAGCGGTGATTGGCCGCCCGATTCTCTATAAGACGACCAAAGAATTCCTGCTGCGCTTTGGGTTGAAAGATGTAAACGAGCTGCCCAGCATGGAAGAGTTCGAGAAGCTGGTGCAGGAATCGTTTCAGGCTGATCTCATTCCCGCAGAAGAGGAAAGCGCAGCCACGGCAGTTTCGGAAGCCTCGGCCAGTTCAGATCCGGTCGCCAGTGACTCCGAAACTGAAGTTTCAGTCCAAAATGCTGAGACCGAGCCCGGCGATCGCGGGGATGCTCGCGTCGTTGAAATGCCAGTTCGCACAGGAACAGAGTAGTTTCTTTCCCATACGCTTCGAATAAGAGGCAACGACATTCTTATGCCCCTCGAACGCCTTCAAAAGATCATCGCAGGAGCGGGCATTGCTTCGCGCCGCAAAGCCGAGGAACTGATTACCTCCGGTCGAGTTGTCGTCAATGGACAAACCGTGACGGAACTGGGGTCCAAGGCCGACCCTGAGACAGACCATATTCGCGTGGACGGGAAGCTTCTCCGCGGGCACGAACGAAACGTCTACCTTGTACTCAACAAGCCAAAGGGATACGTGACAACCGTCAGCGATCCAGAGGGTCGCCCGACCATCATGAAGCTTGTGAAGGGGGTACGTGGACGCGTTTATCCCGTGGGGCGCCTCGACTATGCCAGCGAAGGGCTGCTTCTTCTAACCAACGACGGCGACCTCGCACACAAATTAATGCAAGCCGCTTCGAAAGTGCCGAAAACTTATGTTGTGAAAGTGGCGGGCCAGCCCAAGCCCGAAGACCTCGAAAAACTTCGCGCGGGCATCAAGATCATGGAAAAAGGCGGCCGACGCGTACGCACAGCTCCCGCCCAGATTCGCGTTGTGCGCGAGGCAGATAATCCCTGGTACGAGGTCGTATTGATCGAAGGTCGCAACCGGCAAATCCGGAAAATGTTCGAGGAAGTCGGGCACCACGTGGAGAAGATTCGCCGAGTCCGTTACGGCCCGCTCGCGCTCGACGTGCCGCCTGGCGAGTTCCGCATGTTAAGTCCGCAAGAAGTTTCGCGGTTGAAGTCTGAAGTGGAAGGCGGCAAGTCAGTGCGGCCAAATAATCGCAAGCGCGCGTAAGTTCTACTTCTGGCACTTCGGACAATAATGACTGCTGCGACCCACCAGCACCACGCGCCGGATGGGAGACTTGCAAACCCGGCAGGGATCTGACTCACGGCCGTACACCCGATGTTCCAACTGGAAAAAGCCTTCCTCGCCGTCGGCGTCCACGTAGTCCGAAACTGAAGAACCACCCAGCGCAATCGCCTCGGCTAAAACCTCTTGAACGGCCCTGTACAGCCGGCGAAGCTGGTCGCGCGTTAGTGATGCAGCCCTCCGACGCGGGCGAATGCCCGCGCGAAATAGCGACTCGTCGGCGTAGATATTGCCGACTCCTCGCAGCAGTTTCTGGTTCAACAACGCGCTTTTAATCGGCGTCTTGCGTCTACGAAACAACTGAATGAATTGTTCTTCCGTGGCTTCGAGCGGCTCAATCCCACCAGGATCAAATCCGGCCGCGTGCACGCTGAGCTTGCCAAACATCCTGGGGTCGACGAACCGCAGTTCCCTGCCCGAACCGAGTTTGGCAATAAGATGCGTATGCTTCACGATCTCCTCAGCAGGCTCACAAACGATGGTGCGCCCAGTCATGCCGAGATGAATGATCCACTGCGCTGTTTGGAGTGTTGCGCCGGTACCGTTCTTCTTCTTTTTGGAACTAGATCGTTTTCTCGGCTGCCCGTGCGATGGCTGATCAAGATCGACCACGATGTGCTTGCCAGCTCGGTGAACGCGCACCACTCTCTTGCCTTCCAAGGTTGAAACGATGGCTGCTGCAGGCGTCTTTAGCACCTGTGGGCGAGAGCCGATCCACACGGATTCAATCGTGTCCCCGGCGATGCGGGTTTGCAGACCGCGAACGATGGTTTCAACTTCGGGAAGTTCAGGCATGAAAAATCAGCTTACAGGCTTTAGCCGTCTGGCTCCAGCCACTTAGCTGTCAGGAACTACGCAGTTTGATGCAGCCTGAATGAAAGCGATGCAATTGCCGGTCGCGCTCGGCTCACGGTATCATTACGGGTACACAGCTCGTCCTGTTTCTTATCCCTGTAATCCAGTTGTTCGGCCCCTAGACGGCAAATGTGTGCGACCCGTACGTAGAATCTTCGTCGGAGCTGGAATTGAAAAAAGGTAGAACTGCGGTCATAGTCGGCGCCCAATGGGGCGACGAGGGCAAAGGCAAGATTGTCGACGTGCTATCCCACGATTTTTCGGTCGTGGCACGCTATGCGGGTGGTCACAATGCCGGCCACACCGTGATCATCGATGGCAAAAAATTCATTCTGCAACTTGTGCCAAGCGGCGTCCTGCGCGAAGGATGCACCAGCGTCATCGGCAATGGCGTGGTCCTTGACCCGATCGCTTTTCTGAAAGAGACGGCGAACTTGCGTACGGCCGGGGTGAAGATCGACGGCAATCTTTTCGTTTCAAACCGCGCCCAAGTCATCCTGCCCTATCACCGAATGATGGAACTGGGTTCCGAAAATGCTCCCGGGCGGGTAAAGATCGGCACAACTTCGCGTGGCATCGGTCCCACCTATGAAGACAAGATGGGCCGGCGCGGCCTCCGCGTTGCAGACCTGCTGGATGCGCAATTGCTCAAAACCCATATCGAAAATGCATGCCGCGAAAAAAACATGATTGCGCACGCGTTATTCAATTCCGATCCGCTCGACGCGGACAAGATGTACAAGGAATACTCCGACGCGGCGAAGCAGATTGCGCCATTCGTTTGTGACACCGCGTTACTGCTCAATAAGGCGCTGGCCGAAGGCAGGTCGATCGTATTCGAAGGCGCACAGGGCACAATGCTCGACATTGACCACGGCACCTATCCGTTTGTCACTTCCTCCAGCGCCACATCTGGAGGAGCTGTGATTGGCACCGGGGTTGCACCCACCGCAATTGACGTCGTGATCGGCATTACGAAGGCATATTGCACCCGAGTTGGCGAAGGACCGTTCCCGACTGAAGCGAAAGATGCTGCTGGAGAAGATCTACGGAAGCGCGGCAATGAGTTCGGCGCGGTAACAGGCCGCCCTCGCCGCACCGGATGGCTTGATTTGCCACTTCTCCGTTACGCTGGCATGATTAACGGCATTTCCTGGCTCGTTGTTACCAAGCTTGATGTGCTCGATCACCTCGCCGAAATCCCGGTCTGTGTCGGTTACAAGATCGACGGAAAATTGTGCGAGGAGATTCCCGCGCAAGCGAGCGGCTACGAGAAGATCGAGGGCGTTTACAAAAAGTTGGCGGGCTGGCAAACTTCCACGCAGAACGCTCGGGAACTTAGTCAACTTCCTAAGCAGGCAAGAGAGTATTTAAGCTTCATTGAAAAGGAAACAGGGGCAAGGGTCGGAATGGTCTCCACGGGCCCGGATCGCGACCAGACCATACTGGTTGAAGATTTTCTCCCGGCGGTAAAAGGGGAACGCGTCAACTAAAAAGAGGCGACGGATGGTAGTCCTGGCAGTGACTTGGATGGCGAAAGTGGCGCATGAAGCGGAAGTAGCGGCTGTGTTCACGAAGCTCAGCGAAGAATCGCGCAAGGAACCAGGCTGCGTCATGTACCAAGTCCATCGACACAAAACTGACCCTCGTCGTTTTTTTATCTACGAGCAGTACAAGGATGACGCAGCTTTAGAGGCGCATCGCGCCGCACCGCATTTCCTGCGACACGCAAAGAAGGAATTGCCTAAAATCGCGGACCGAGTGGAAGGTCACCTATTTGAGCCGATTGGGTAGGAACGACAGTTCTCAGTTCTCAGCTACTTATCAGCCATGAGCACGCCGCCCGACGCGTAGCTCTCCTTCGAAACTTCCACGAATGTTACGACGACGGCTTCGCGGCGCGCGCCCGCTTCCTCCACCATCGCGTCAGTAAGGCGAGCGGCGAGTTTTCGCTTTTGATCGGCCGTGCGGCCCTGCAGCATGGTTACTTGAATTAAAGGCATAGGCAGTTCTCAGTATTCCGTAGTCGGTAGTCAGCAGCCAGCAGTCAGTTCTCAGCAGTCAGTAGGCAGTGCTTAGTTCGAAGCCGATGCACGACCTAATTTGCTTTTGCACTGAGAACCGAGAACTGTCACTTCGCCAGTTCATATCCGGCGAAAAAGAAGCTTAATTCAAAGCGTGCTGTCTCATCGGCGTCGGAACCGTGGATTGCGTTGTGCTCGATGCTCGACGCCCACTTTTTACGAATGGTACCTTCTTCCGCATTCGCCGGGTTGGTCGCACCCATTAACTTGCGAAGGTCCGCGATCGCGTTTTCCTTCTCCAGAGCCAGGACGACGATCGGGCCGCTGGACATGAAATCCGTTAGCGAGTTGAAGAACGGCCGGCTGGCGTGCACGGCATAGAACTGCTCGGCCTGATGCTTCGAAATTTCAAGCATCTTCATGGCGAGGATACGAAAGCCGTTTTTCTCGAATTGTTCAATGATGTCGCCGATCGCGTTGCGCTTCACTGCGTCGGGTTTCACGATGGTAAGAGTGCGTTGGAGTGTTTTCATATTCAGTAGTCAGTTCTCAGTTCTCAAAGTCAACACGTAGTACTTAGCCATTAGCATTTAGCCGTTAGCGTTTAGCCATTAGCATTTCGACCACGCAGTGCTTGGTCCTGGACACGGTACTTTCTTCCCAAAACCGACCACCACACACTGATTGCTAACCACTAAGTGCTAATTGCTAGCTGCTAATTGCTTTCTCACGCCTTTGCGACGCTGTGTCCCAGGGCCGCAACTAGGGTCTCGCCGATGTCGGCGGGCGATTTCGCAACCTTGATTCCCGCCGCTTCCATGGCCTTTATCTTCTCGACGGCGGTGCCTTTGCCGCCGGAGATAATCGCACCAGCGTGGCCCATACGCCGTCCCGGAGGAGCGGTCTGTCCGGCAATGAAGCCGACGACCGGTTTTTTCATGTGAGACTTCACGAATTCGGCTGCAGTCTCTTCCGCATTGCCGCCGATTTCACCAATCATGATGACCGCTTCCGTGTCACGATCACGATTAAACAAATCCAGAGCATCCACAAAGTTTGTCCCGATAATCGGATCGCCGCCGATACCGATCGCAGTCGATTGTCCGATGCCGCGCGTCGTCAACTGATAGACAGCCTCGTACGTCAGCGTCCCGGAGCGCGAGACAATTCCAATCGAACCTTCTTTGTGAATGTGCGCGGGCATGATGCCGATTTTGCATTTGCCGGGAGAAATGATGCCAGGACAATTCGGCCCGATCAGGCGCGACCGACGATCTTGCAGGAACTCCCAGGCGCGCACCATATCCAGCGTCGGGATCCCTTCTGTGATGCAGACGATAAGTTCGATGTCGGCGTCCGCCGCTTCCATGATCGCGTCCGCCGCAAACGGAGGAGGCACGAAGATGACGGATGCGTCAGCACCCGTTTTATCGACGGCTTCCTGAACCGTGTTGAAGATCTGCCATCCCTCGTGCGTGGTGCCACCCTTGCCGGGTGTCACTCCGCCGACGATCTTTGTTCCATAGTCTTGTGCTGCCTTAGCATGGAATGTTCCTTCCTTGCCTGTCAGCCCTTGCACCACCACTCGCGTATTTTTATCAACAAGAATCGCCATGAGTGCTCACTTCAGAAAAATCAGTAGTTAGTAGCTAGTCGTTAGTTAATTCAACGACTTCGTGTAAAACTCACAACCCAAGTACAAGAAGCCGATCACTTTGCAACTGCCACCACTTTTTCGGCTGCATCTTTCATCGTTTCTGCCACGATGAAACTCAATCCGGAATTCTTCAGGATCTCGCGCCCTGCTTCAACATTTGTGCCTTCCAGCCGCAACACAATGGGCAACTGAATATGTGTTTTCTGCGCTGCCTCAACGATGCCCTTCGCCAAGGTATCTACCCGCAGAATGCCTCCGAAAATATTGATCAGCACCGCTTTTACGTGCTTGTCACTGAGCAGAATCTCGAAAGCATGAGTGACTTGCTCCGCGTTTGCACCGCCGCCGACATCAAGAAAATTCGCCGGCATTCCACCGGCGTACTTGATGATGTCCATGGTGGCCATCGCGAGCCCCGCGCCGTTCACCATGCACCCGACATTGCCGTCGAGCTTGATGTAATTCAGGTTGTACTTTGATGCCTCGACTTCAAGCGGATCTTCTTCCGTGACGTCGCGCAATTCCTTGAACTCCGCATGTCGGAAGAGTGCGTTGTCATCAAAGTTAATCTTGGCATCTAGCGCAAAAAGCCGCCCATCGGTAGTCGTAATAAAAGGATTGATCTCGAGCAGTGACGCGTCCGATTCGAGGAAAGCGCGATACAGGCCACTAAGGAACGGCACAGCCTGCCCAATCTGTGGTCCCTTCAATCCGAGCTGAAAAGCAATCTTGCGTGCTTGGAAGGCTTCGAGTCCCATACCGGGATCGACGTGCTGCTTAAGAATCGCTTCCGGTCTTTCCGCTGCCACCTGCTCGATATCCATCCCGCCGGCAGCCGAAGCCATGAAGACTGGCTTGCCTTCCGCGCGATCCACGAGGATTCCGAGATAAAGTTCCTTCTCGATGGGCAGTGTTTCTTCAATCAGCAGACGTTGAACTACCTTTCCTTCCGGTCCTGTCTGATGCGTCATCAAGGTCATGCCAAGCATTTTGCCCGCCAGTTCGGCAGCTTCCTGCGCGGATTTGGCAATCTTTACACCACCGCCTTTTCCGCGGCCGCCCGCATGGATCTGGGCCTTTACGACGACACCCGATGCCCCGGCTGAAAAAAGACTTTGTGCGACCGACTCGGCCTGTTCTCTGCTAGTGGCCATTTCGCCCCGCGGAACGGCGACACCATACTTCTTCAGAATTGCTTTGGCCTGGTACTCATGAATTTTCATAATGATTCCTGCATTGTGCTACTGCGGTGGGACCGGCTTGCGGCTTAGACTCCTGGCAGCAAACTTATGATTTTACCGAAGCCATAGCACATCGGCAAAGTAGAAAGGACTATGTAACAGGCAATCGTGGGCTCGATCACATCGATCGCAAATCGAAGTCACAGGCGATTCATGGGCGCTCACCTATAATCGGAAGGTCATGAGACTGGAAGAAAAATTAGCGGAACTCAAGAAGCGCGATCAGCTCGCTCAGGAAGGTGGCGGAGCGCAACGGCGCGAGCGTCAGCACAAAGAAGGCAAGATGTCGGCCCGCGAGCGGATTGAGTTTCTGCTCGACGAGGGAACGTTCGAAGAGACGGACAAACTCGTCACACACCGCTGCACTGATTTCGGCATGCAAGAACAGAAATACTACGGAGATGGGTTCATCACCGGTTATGGCCGCATCGAAGGCCGCCTGGTTTTCGTTTTCGCGCAGGACTTCACGGTGTTCGGCGGGTCACTGTCGGAGGCAAATGCTCAAAAAATAGTCAAGATTATGGACCTCGCCGCAAAGATGGGCGCGCCCGTAATTGGATTGAACGACTCTGGCGGTGCGCGAATCCAGGAAGGAGTGATGTCGCTCGCCGGCTATGCGGATATCTTTCTACGCAACACGCTTTACAGCGGCGTCGTTCCACAAATCTCCGCCATCATGGGCCCATGCGCTGGCGGGGCGGTCTATTCGCCTGCAATTACCGACTTCATCCTGATGGTCGATAAAACCTCCTACATGTTCATCACGGGCCCGGACGTGATCAAGCTCGTCACGCATGAAGAAGTCACAAAGGACCAGCTCGGCGGAGCTATGACGCACAATGAGACTTCCGGTGTCGCGCACTTCGTGTCACACGATGACGCCGAGTGTCTCTCGATGGTCCGAGAACTTTTAAGCTTCGTGCCTTCCAACAATTTGGAGGATCCGCCCCGGAAGGCGTGCAGCGATCCGATTGATCGGGCCGACGAGAAGCTGGACACCATCGTTCCGGATGAATCGAACCGCCCTTACGACATCAAGGATGTAATCCACGCCGTCGTTGATGACGGCTACTTCTTCGAAGTGCAGGAACACTATGCTCGCAACATTGTGATTGGATTCGCTCGCTTTAACGGACGGTCAGTAGGGATCGTCGCAAATCAACCTGCGATTCTTGCCGGAACTCTCGACATCAATGCTTCGATCAAAGGCGCGCGGTTCGTGCGTTTCTGCGACTGCTTCAACATTCCTCTCGTGACGTTCGAGGATGTCCCCGGCTTTTTGCCCGGCACTAACCAGGAATACGGCGGGATTATCAAGCACGGGGCGAAATTGCTGTTCGCGTTCGCCGAAGCGACGGTTCCGAAGGTGACGGTAATCACCCGAAAAGCTTACGGAGGCGCCTATTGCGTCATGGCGTCAAAACACATCCGGACAGACGTTAACTACGCTTGGCCCACGGCTGAAATCGCAGTTATGGGGCCCGAAGGCGCCGTCGATATCGTCTACAAGCGTGAACTCGAAAATGGTGCGAATCGTCAGGAAGTACGGCAGAAAAAAATCGAAGAGTTCCGGGATCGCCTTGCCAATCCCTACATCGCTGCGGAACGTGGGTTTCTCGACGCGGTCATTCAGCCAAGGGACACGCGCAAGAAAGTGATCCAAGCTTTAGAGATGCTCGAGAACAAACGCGACAAAAACCCTCCCAAAAAGCACGGGAACATACCGCTTTAAGAAGATTCCGCGCGCGCGTGCTGCAGTGTGCATTCTTCAGCTGACTTGTCGGAACGCAATCCGAGGAAAACAGGGGCACGCAGTTTCGGAGTGGTTTCGGCTGTTTCGTGGGTCCATTCCGAAAATTCAATTTCTGCCACCAACTTGGGCTTCACAAACGTCGTCCGGCGCGGCGAATCGACCTCTCCATAAAAAGGATTCTTGTCAATTTCCAACTTTTTCAACTGATCGTAAATCTCTCGCAACGACCGTTGATTGAAACCGCTACCGGCTTGCCCCACGGGAATTAGCCTCTTCTTGTCGTCGTACAAACCAAGTACGACAGAACCAAAGTACGCGCGGCTGCCTTCTGGTTCGGTATAGCCACCAATCACGCATTCGATCTGATGCCGGATTTTGATCTTGCGCCAATCGGAACTTCTCTTCTCCTCGTAACAACTCGTTCGGCGCTTCGCGACGATACCTTCTAACCCCTTCGCTCGGGCAGCTTCCAGGAGTGCCTTGCCATTCGTTTCGTAGTGATCGGAGTAGCGGACGATTGGGCTCTTGCTCAAACGCTCAGCAAGCAGTCGTTTGCGGTCCTCCAGGTTGACTCGTCGAAGATCGAAGCCATCGAGATAAATCAGATCGAACGCAAAATACATGATTGGGATGCCAGCAACGCCGGGCCTTCTACCTTTGCCCGGACGGAAGCCAGTCCGCTGCTGCATCAGGCTGAATGATGGTCGGCCCTGCTCATCCAGCGCAACGACTTCTCCATCGAGCACGACGGATGTCGCCTTTACGTAACGAGGAAGTTCCGCAAGCTCGGGATATTGCTGAGTGAGTTCGTTCTGGTTACGAGATACCAGACGTGCTTTTCCATTTTCGATAAAGGTCACCGCACGATAGCCATCCCACTTGATCTCAAACAGCCATGCGGGATCATCGAATGCGTCATCGACGGAAACTGCCAGCATGGGACGGATCATCGACGGCATGGGAGCTCGCCTTGCGCCTTGGAGTGCGGCAAGGTGGGGATCGCCTCCAGAATCATCCGCTGCGCTCTCTTTCTTTACGGACCGCGTTTTCGATCTGGCAGACTTCGCATTGTTAGAAGTTTTCTTCCCGCGCTGATTCTTTTCCTGCTCCGCGCGCTTTTTCGCTTGGACCCGAGCTAGCGTATCCGCCAGCCATGCGGCTTTGAGTTTTCCTCGAGATGCCGGGCGACTACTGGTCCACTCATCTGATTTTCGATCGCCACCAATTTCTTGCATGGTGCGCTTGGTGAGGATTGAAGTGTCGTACTCTTCAATCTCGAATCCTTCTACAACGTCGTCATCGTGTTTCTTGATTAACAGCCACTCATTGCCCTTGCTCCCCGGACGGCGCCCTTTCATCTTCACCAACGCGAAATCGCCCTTCAGCCGTTTCCCGCTCAGCCGGAACTTCAAATCACCTTTCTCGATCATCTGAAGCGCTTCCGCGTCCGTTCCCTGCACATATTTGTCTTTCACCTTCACGGGCGAAAGCGGAATCCACTTGCCGACGTCCCAAACCATCACCGTTCCTGCGCCATAGTTCCCTTCCGGTATGGTGCCCTCAAAATCGAAGTAGGAAACCGGGTGATCTTCGACGTGCATGGCAAGACGTTTATCGTCGGGATCGAGTGACGGGCCGCGTGGGACGGCCCAGGATTTCAGCACACCGTCGAGTTCCAAGCGAAAGTCGTAGTGAAGACGCGTCGCATCGTGCATTTGCACAACGAAACGATGCGCTGTCTTCTTTTCTATTTTCCCGGCAGGCTCAGGAGTTTCTTCGAATCGGCGTTTCCGTTTGTATTCCTCGAGTGACATAACGTTTATCTCTGCTTAAGTAGCGAGGATCGCGATCATGGTTTGATCACTTTCGCTGCTCCTTGCTTACCTTTGAGCTCAATAGAAGATGCATCTCCTTGGGCGAACATTGAAGAGTGCGTCGGATCGTCTTTCCCGAAGACTGCTATGCCTGCACCCTGGTCGGTTGCTTCGATTTTGACTTGCGGCTTACCTCTACCATCAATCAACCGCATTAAGACTGTTTCTGGGTAGCCCGTGCCTCCACTTGGCAACTTGGCATTTGGATCGGCTGGGATCACCGTCAAGGTGACACGAGCATGACCGTGGTCGTCCACGATCTCGAGCGACCTCCCGCGAAGAGCGGGAGCCGCATCGTCAGCTGCATGTGCGGTGGTGTTCGACCGCAACAGATTGAAGGCCAACATTGCGAAATTTAAGACTGTGAGCACGACAAGCACCCGTTGTGTTTTCATTTCCAGTCACCTGTTTGCAATGGCCTGATATTTGGACGATCAGGTTACCATCAAGGTTTCCGGAGCCATCATGAATCGTGAATACCCCAAAGTTCCTCTTATTGGTGTCGGCGCCCTTATTGTTGATGATGGGCGTGTGGCATTGGTTCGCCGCGGGCAACCGCCGCTCTTGGGTGAATGGTCCATTCCAGGTGGCGTGTTGGAAGTGGGCGAAACATTGGCCGCGGCCGCCATTCGAGAAGCGCGGGAAGAGACCGGACTCATTGTGGAAGCCGGAGAGTTGCTGGGTATCTTCGAGCGCTTGGTACCCGACGAAACTGGGCGTATCCGCTATCACTACGTGCTGATGGATTTCTTGTGTCGACGCGTCGATGGAACTCTCTTCGCCGCGAGCGATGCAGCTGATGTCCGATGGTTTAAGCCTGAGGAACTGGAAGATCTAAAGCTCGCCCCAGACACGCTGGCCGTGATTCGGAAATCGTTCGAAACTGTCGGAAGCACTAAATAGAATTGTTGCGTGCTCCATCGAGCAGTTCCACAAGGTCCAACAATCTCTTCTGGCCTAGGTGGCCCAGCAATTTTTCGAGAAATTGCTCCACTGGACGATCCAGTTTGCGAAGCAGCGCCTGACCTGCAGCCGTGATACGAGCAAGAATCACTCGGTGATCACTGTCACTTCTATTTCTCTTAACCAGTCCGCGCTTCTCCAGTCGGTTTAATAAACGGGTGATGTCAGGGTCGCGGTTGATCATGCGATCCCCAACTTCGCTGCACGGCAAGCCATCCTTGCCCGCTCCGCGCAAAATCCGAAGCGCATTGTATTGAGTAGGAGAAAGATCGAATTCTTTCAGGAAGTCGGCGTTCTTCGCCTGCAGGCACTCTGCCGTACGAAGAATCGTGATGAAAGCAGCCTGCTCGGGAGAAGTGAAGGGTTTGGTTTGCTGAATTTCAGAGTAAATGCCTTCAGGCATTTTCTCATTTTACTCGTTATAACAAGCAACTGCGATAATACCGTGATCTCACAAACGGTTAATTAAGGACGCCACGTATCCAGCGCCAAAACCATTGTCGATATTCACGACGCTTACATTGGACGCGCAGGAATTCATCATGCCAAGCAATGCAGCCAGTCCTTTGAAAGCCGCTCCGTAACCGATACTGGTCGGCACCGCAATAACAGGAACTCCGACCAACCCTCCCACGACACTCGGCAGCGCGCCTTCCATGCCGGCACATACGATCACCACCCGCGCATCAGCCAGTGTCTTGCGATTCGCCAACAGTCGATGAATACCGGCGACCCCTACGTCGTAAAGGTGCTGGACATCATTGCCCATCAGTTCAGCCGTCGCGACCGCCTCTTCTGCTACTGGAATGTCGCTTGTACCTGCCGACACCACGGCAATGATGCCTTTTCCATACTTCTTGGGATCCCGTGCAAGTGTGACAGCGCGCGCCAAGGGTCGATACTCGGCGGCTTTCACCTTCTTTCGTACCGCCAGATATTGCTGCTCGCTGGCACGCGTGACCAGGACATTCGGATTCCGCTTAGCGAGTCGAGCAAAGATTTCCGCAGTCTGCTGTGGCGTCTTCCCTTCTCCGAAGATGACTTCCGGCATTCCGGCACGCAACGCCCGGTGATGATCGACCTTCGCAAAACCCAAATCTTCGAATGGCAAGTGTCGAAGCTGAGAAACGGCCTCGTCCGGAGACACCTGGCCTTTACGTACCTGATTGAAGAGCTTGCGAAGAGAATCAGCGTTCATGATCGACGCGACGAGGCGTCGTTGATTAGGGTACCAGAGAGAATTGCACGTTTAGTTGAGGTTCAGGAAACTACCGAAACAGAGCTGAGGTCTACTGGATACTTCGACGTCCTTTAGGACGACGG
Organism: Terriglobales bacterium; assembly: GCA_036265385.1. GTDB lineage: Bacteria > Acidobacteriota > Terriglobia > Terriglobales > Acidobacteriaceae > DATAPD01. The sequence continues at coordinate 18,952 of DATAPD010000005.1, read as the reverse complement.
CGCAATTTGCGAGCGATTTCCTCGTAAGTTTTTCTCGCTGCTCCAGCTTCGTCAAGATGAACCAGCATCCAGCGGCGGATGGTTTGCGGCGTGACATGGCCTTCGAGGTAAGCATCGTAGAGCGCGTTTGCCATCATCGAGCCGAGCAGTTCCGCACCCAATTCGGGCTGGCGTCCACTCGAAGAAGCCCTTCCAGGAATGATCTCGTATTCCTTTCCTTCAACTGCAGGCCGCGCGGGATACAGTGTGCGCGAACCGAAATAGCCAAAGACTTGCTCGAGAACGCGAACATATAGTGCATCCTTCAACAACGCACTCGTTCCAGCCGACCGGGCTGGCAGTCCCTGGCAGGCGTGATGCAGGAAGCGGGCCGCTTCTTCCGCGACGTACATCATGTGGAATTCACGAACGAAAATCGCGTTGATCTGCGGCATGTAGACGCAACCCTGGTCACCCGCTCTTTCAAGGTAGAGCTCAATCTGGTCTTCACTCACTTTCGCGCGTGTGAGTGCGCGCACCACCTGTGCCGCAGCCTCCGGCCCGTAAACTTCGGGCAGCATGTCCACCAGAAACCGGGGCTGGGTTGAATTGGTTGAAGAGTAGCGATTAATCCCGAGAAACACGGCGAGGCTATCGATCAGGTTGTAGATGGTTGGAGCGAGATCCGGGCCTTCGTGATCCCCGCGTCCCCACCGGCTTAAGTGCAGCCGGTAGTTCTCATATTTTTCAAGTGGAGTCGAGCTGAACGTGCAAACCACATCATCGTTCACCTGCACGCCAGGTACATGAACGAGGGGCTCGCCCGCCGCCCGCCAGTAGAGCGCATCCACATTCTGCAGAACCGTCAGAATGCGTTCGTTCGCCAATTGCTTGCGTAATTGGCGTGGAAGATGTCCTGGGGCAAGATGGGACTCGCCAAAGAGAACTACGATGACGGCGTTAGGATGCCGGGTACGGATTTCTGCAATCTTGTGTGCAGCGTGCCGATCGCGCGCGCCGATTTTCCGCAAATCCTCGCGGGGCATGCAGTCCAGGCCATAGAGCGCTTCACCATGTTCACGAGCCGTCACCAGGAGCGAGTAGAAGGGTGCCCAGTCGTAGCCCCAATCGATATCGAAACGGATTCTTTGCCGAAGTTCGTGCTCGCTGATTTCGCGGCGCCACCATTCATCGATTACATGCTGGTCCCGCGCAAAAATCGTTTCCAAGCCGAGCACAACCGGACGATCCGCAGGTTGCGCGCGGTCCTCAAACAGACTGGCGCAGAACTGCTGCGATGCGGGTAGAGCATGGTAGTCGCCGATGAGAACGATGTCGGCGGCGTGCGCGGCTGCTCGGAGATCTTCTTCCTCGAGCACCGAGCGGTAGGTTCGAAAAGCGCGTGTGAAATCCTGCAGATATTTGCGACGACCAGTGTTGTCCTGGGTGCGGATCTCGCGTTCGACGCCAGCCAAGGCGGCCAGCTCGGCTGCGCTGCGTCGGATTCGGAGGTTGGCGGTGGAGGCCATAGGTCAGCAGTCGGCGGTCAGCTGTTAACAGGGGGGCGTTGCGTCCTTGACTGTCCTCCTATGCATCCCTATGCTCCTCAAGCGGCGTTTCACTCGCCTGGAGCGGACTCATTGCCTCAAAACCTGCCAGAAAACCTAACCCTGGCTACGACTGGAGCGAGTGGATCCATCTTCTTCAAACACTTTCTTCTCGCTCTCGAACGCGATGAACGCGTTAAGACCGTCAACTTCATCGCTTCCGACAGCGGCTTGCGCGTTATCGCCGAAGAGCTTCAGATCAAAGGCCGATCGGGCCTTATCACTCAAATCCTCGGAAGCTCATCCACCAAAATCCGCGAACAGGCCAACGCCGATATTGGCGCCAATGTGGCCAGCGGCTCCTATCCTGCGGATGCCATGGTGGTCCTGCCTTGCAGTGTCGGCACGCTTTCCCGTATCGCCAATGGCGACGCATCCCACCTCGTCGAGCGCGCGGCGGACGTGACATTGAAAGAGAAACGTCCTCTCGTCCTGTGCGTCCGTGAAGCGCCGCTCAGCAAAATTCATATCCGCAACATGTGGCGTGCCGCGGACGCCGGGGCAACGGTCTTTCCGCTAATCCCCACCTTCTACAACTTGCCACCCACCTTGGATGCAATGGCCCAGGAATACGCTAATCGCGTACTGGCTCATCTCGGCCTCTCTCAGGTCGGGGCGTATCAGTGGAAGGGTGAAAAGAGCTAGCTTTGGGAGGAGGTCACCAGAGTCCCAGCATAGAAGCGGCTTTTTCCATCAACTAGATGCCGCGTGGCCATGCCCACTTGATTGTGTCGATCCCTACGCACGAAATGCTTTCGATCCCATTCGTTTGACAGGAAATTCATTTTCGTTACTTTTCTTCTACTTTCTTTTCCTTTCCCGTTGTACTCTAATCGGCAGCAAAAGTTAACTTGCCTCGGAGAAGAGACAAAATGCAAAACCGCAGAATTGCGATGTTTTTGGTGTGCCTGCTAGCCCTTACATCGATCGGCTTAGCTCAAGTGGACACTGGAACGATTGCAGGCAGTATTCATGATGCTCAAGGTGCCGGTCTGCCGTCAGCCACCGTGACATTTGTGGACCTCGCCACCAATGCGAGCTCCAAGACCCAGACCGATGGAATCGGAAACTATGCTTCGCCGCCTCTACGCCCAGGCAATTACAAGGTGATGGTCGAAGCGCAAGGCTTCAAAACGCAAACGCGTAGCACCGTGCTCGTACAAGTGCAAGATCGCGTGCGCATCGATTTTGATATGGCTGTGGGCGCAGTCTCAGAGAACGTTGTCGTGACCGCAGAGACGCCCGTTATCCAAAGCGAAACTTCATCGCTGGGTGAAGTCGTTGCCGCGAAACAGATTGAAGACTTACCACTGAATGGACGTGATTACGTCCAGCTCGCGACATTAACCACGGGCGTTGTTCGAACCAGTTCCGGAACCAATGGCAACACAGGCGGCAGCAGCACGGGCGGCTTAAACAGCTTCGTCGCCAACGGGACCCGCGGCACGCTGAATAACTTTATTCTGGACGGCATTGATAATAACTCGAACGACAACGGCGGCGTCGTGCTCCGAACGAACGTTGACGCCATCCAGGAATTCAAGCTTCAGACCAACAGCTACTCCGCAGAGTTTGGCCGCAGCGGCGGCGCCGTCGTGAATGCTGTTCTGAAATCGGGAACGAATGGATTCCACGGAAGCCTGTTCGAGTTCTTCCGCAACGCGGCTCTGGATGCTCGGGACTATTTCGAAAACCCCGGATCGAAAAAAGCTTCGTTCAAACAAAATCAATTCGGCGGCACGATCGGTGGCCCAATCGTAAAAGACAAGCTGTTCTTCTTCGGAGATTATCAAGGGACCAGAATTCGCAACCCGCTAACATTTTCATCCGTAGTGCCGCAACCTGACGAAAGAAGCGGCAACTTTTCAGCTCTCGGCGAACCCATAATTTTCGATCCCCAAACCGGGTTACCATTTCCCGGCAACATCATTCCCGCAGACCGAATTGACCCGATCGCGCAGGCGTACATGAATCTTTACCCAGACGCCAACAACCCAGATGGGACTCGCTACGTCATCTCTCCTATTGAGCAAGACGGCATCAACCAGTGGGACGTCCGCATGGATTACAACGCATCGCAGAAGAACCAGTTCTTCGTGCGCTATTCCGAGAGCCGTCGGAAGGACGTGCGACCGGCACCGCTGCCGGGCCTCGCGAATGGCGGCGACTCGTTCACTGGCAACGGACATGAAGATACCGATGGCGCATCCATCGGTTACACCAGAACTTTTACCCCAAAGACAATCAATGAACTGAGGGTGGGCTTCAATTACGTCCACATCCGCCGCGGTGTGCCGGTTAGTGGAAATGCATTCCCCCCGACTGAGTTGCAGGTTCCAGGCGTGCCGAACGATCCTCGTATCAATGGATTGACTTTGTTTCAACCAGGCGGATATCGCCGCGTCGGAGACCCGTCGTTTGCACCTACCATCTTGGCGAGCCAAGAGCGGCAGATCACGGATGTGCTGACCCTGGTTCGCGGTGCACACACCATCAAATTGGGTGCTGAAATGCGTTGGAGTCAATTCAACATCTCACAGGAGGCAGCGCCTCGAGGTCGATTCTTCTTCAACGGTCAATTCACTTCGAATCCAGCGGGCGACGGACCAGACGAAACAAGTGGCAGTTCGCTGGCCGACATGCTTCTCGGGCTACCAAATCAGGCAAGAATTTCCACGATCATTTTCATGTACAACCGGCAGCACGTTCCCTCGGTGTTCGCGCAGGATGATTGGAAAGTTACCCGGAAGTTGACGTTGAACCTTGGAATTCGTTACGACTACTTCTCTCCAATCACAGAAGCCCATAACCGCCAGAGCAACTTCGACTACGCAACTGGCGCGCTGGTTCAAGCAGGAGTCAACGGCGCATCTGACGGGTTGATCAGCGTGGACAAAGGCAACTTTTCTCCCCGCGTTGGGTTTGCGTGGACACCACGCGACAGCGCCAACCTGGTCGTACGCGGCGCCTACGGCGTTTTCTACAGCGGACAGGAGATCCGGACAGCTGCGCCCTTACAACTCGCCTACAACTTGCCCTTCTTCTACGAGCCCGTATTTCAAAGCGACGGGACAACACCCGTCATTACGGTGTCACAGGGATTTCCGCCGCTCAGTCCCGACCTGGCCATCAATCCCAGCGTAACGAGCGTGGACAAGCGCCTGCACACTCCCTACTACCAAAGCTGGAACCTGGCAGTGCAACAGGCCTTACCGGGCGCGATCAGCCTGGAACTTGCGTATGCAGGCTCCAAGGGGACGCACCTACAAGTTGTGACCGACCTGAACCAGGATCCTGTGCCCGCCGACGGAGACGTCCAAGCGCGGCGTCCGTACCCATTCTTCGGGCCGTTTACATCCATACAAAACCGTGGGAATTCGACCTATCACTCTTTCCAGGCCAAGGCTGAGAAACACCTCAGTCATGGTTTGTATTTCCTGAGTGCTTTCACCTGGAGCAAGGCGATCAACGATCTCCCTGAGATCTGCTGTTCGGCGCCGTTCCCACAGAACAGCTACGACCTCTCCGCAGAAAAAGGGCTGGCGGACTTCCACCAGAAGCTTCGCTGGGTGTTTAGTTTCGACTACGAGCTGCCGTATGGCAGCAGCGGCAGGCATGTGGATAACCGCTTTCTCGATGCCGTCTTCGGTGGCTGGCACGTCGGAGGCATCTACACCCTTGCGACCGGATTCCCCTTCTCCGCGGTAGTGAACAATGACTTTTCAAACACCGGATCCCAGGGCTTGCCACGGGCGGACCAGCTTCGAGACGGCAATCTCGATTCGGGCGACCGCAGTCCGAATCGCTGGTTCGACGTAAACGCTTTTACATCTCCGGCGGATTTAACATTCGGCAACGCGCGTCGTAACAATCTGATCGGACCCGGACAGAACGTGTTCGACGGTTCGCTACGAAAAGTATTCAAGTTAACTGAGGCTCAGCGACTTGAGTTCCGCGCGGAATTTTTCAACGCTCTGAACCATCCGAACTTTTCGCAACCGGACAACTTCATCGATGACGGACCAGGCGCCGCGGGTGTGATCTCTTCGATCGCAATCCCGATGCGCCAGATCCAGTTTGGTTTGAAGTACACCTTCTAATCTGCTGTGCACCCCACAAACCGGGGCGGACGTGCGCGCCAGCGCCGCCGCCCCCTGGACTTTGCCGAGCTGCACTCTCGAATTCTTCGTAACTAGCTATATTTGACACTCCATCTCCATAGGCCTATCCTCCTTCATGTCAATCCATCCTTTTGCGGACGGCGGGCAGTGGCCCCCCCGGATCGCCTAGCTCTCCCACGATTTTCCAACCCGATCGATTCGCGCCATTCAGTGTGAATGAACGACGCGGAGCTCTAGACCTCGAGGACTTGGGCGCCCCTAGCCCTTTGCCCGAGTATTCTGCTTAAAGGAGTTCCTTCGCGTGAAAGTTCACCTGATTAATCCCAGCAGCGTCTCTTTCGGAACTGCGGTGATTACCCCGCGCTGGCAGTATGTGCTCGCCGCTGCGACGCCAACTTCATATGGCGATCCCAATCTCGTGGATGAAACTCTCGAACCACTCGATCCAAATGTGATCCACGCCGGAGATGCAGTTGGAATTGGCATCCATACTGCAAATGCGTTACGCGGCTACGAAATCGGACAAATTGCCCGTGAGCGCGGTGCATTTGTCATCTTCGGCGGAATTCACGCAACACTCTATCCGGAAGAGGCGATCGAACTCGGCGGCGCCCATTCCGTCGTTAAAGGAGACGGAGATGTAGCGTGGCCACGCGCACTCAGGGACTGCGCAAAGGGAGTTCCGCTTCCGCTTTATGCGGGGGGCCAGATTGAAGCCAGCGAATTCCTGCCCGCGCGGTGGGATCTCATTCCACGGAATCGTTACATGTGGGCGTCGGTGCAGACTGTACGCGGCTGCCCCAAGCACTGCTCCTTCTGCTCAGTGTGGAAGACGGATGGCCAGCGCCCCCGTCAGCGCACTGCGGATGTGGTCATCGAAGAAATCGTCCAGTTGCGGCGCCTCGGGTTTCGCTTCATCGCGTTGGCCGATGACAATTTTTATCCCGTGACTTTGACGGACATTGAGCTCGCGACCAAACAGGGGAACGCGTCGAGAATAAGTGAGCTGAACGCGTTGCGGGCCGAGCGTTTCGAACTGATGGCGCGTCTCGCCCAACTTCCTGACGACATGGTGTTTTTCACGCAAATCACTATGGAAGCGGCGGAAGATATCGTATTTCTCGATGCGATGAAGGCCGCTCGCATCAAGGGCGCGCTCGTGGGCGTGGAAGCCGTAACTCCCGCCGGGCTGAAAGACGTTTACAAAGACTTCAATCTTGCGGGCGATATGCTCATTGACAGGCTCCGAACATTCAGACAACACGGCGTGCACGTGCTGGGGTCGTTCATTTTCGGACTGCCAAGCGATCGGCCAGAAACTTTCGACGCCACTGCTGCCGCAGCCATACGCGCTGACTTAACCTTCGCGCAATTCGTGACGCTGAGTCCTTACCCCGGAACTGTCGACTTTGCGCGCTGGGAGAAGCAGTTAGGCGACGATCCACCAAAAATCGCCGGTGTCCCACTCACCCGGCGATGGCTGATCCCCCAAGCCCACCGCCCCAAGCTTTATTGGGACCACCCCCTCATGTCGGCCGAAGAGATCCGCTCCCGCACACAAAGCGTCTGGGACGCGTTCTATGCGTGGGGGCCCATATGGCGGAGGTCCAGTTTCATCAAGTCGAGCAAAGGACGGCTGGCATTCGTTCTCATCTCTCGCATCTATCGCCAGATGTACGCTGACACCGGAATCGCAACCGACAGCGCACGCGTAACCTGGTCGGGTCGCTGGACGCGCTGGATGGCCAAGCCGTGCCGCCGACTGTTTGCCGGTAAGCCGATGCCAGATCTGAAGACTCCCAGTCGAACAGATCTTGTTCCGATTTTCGCGGCGCAAACAGAACCGGTCTCATGATACCTATCGTCCCTAGCGTTTAAGCCCATTGCATAGGTTTCCATGAGACGTTTGCGTGACGCCGCAGCTGAAACTGTCCTTTAGATCGTAGCGTTGATCTCAGGGTTCCCACCTATTGACGGACTCCTGCTTTTCGTTTTATGGTCGGATTACACCGGAAAGGAGGTGGTCTGATGACAAGTTCAGAAGGTAGTAGTACTAAAAGACCAGGTGAGGTGGCTGCGACTTAGAGCGGTCGCTCTAAGCGGGGCGTCCGGCAAAGAGATGAATCGCCGGATGCTACAGCCCGCACACTCCCGGTGAGTTTGGATGGATTCCGCCCGACGTCAGGTCGCGTCGGGACCCGGAGATGCCGAAGAGGCCACGTAGAGTGACCACCTCTTGGTCAATCCCAACAGTACCACCGGCGGCCCGCGTTCGATTCTAGAATGCGGGCCGTTTTATTGTTCCTCACAAGCTCGCTTCGAAAAAATTTCCAGAACTAAATTGATCTTGAAATGAGTTTTCGTGGGTGAGTTACGCCGCGGACTTTCTTCGGAGAGGATCCGACTGCGTTGCACAAGAAAAAGGGGGAAGTGCAACGACACTGCAAGTGAGTTTTTCTCTACTGGTGAACGGCAACACCAATCAAGAAGTTGTTCGGGTCGGTGATGTCGACCAGGTTGAAAGAGGAACGATCCGGAGCAACCTGGATTGAAAACGTGAACCCGCAAGCGCTTCCGCACGAAAGGCCGGCGGTTCCGCTGCCATTCGAGTTCAGCGTTTGAATGGTGAAGGTGTTGCCGCTACTCGACGTATCGCCGCAGCCTACCGAATGCGATTTTTCAACTGCGTTCGTGGCAGTACCGCTGGCATTGAGAGTGAACGTGACCAGTGAAGTGCCTACTCCGCATCCACCTTGTCCGTAGAGTGTGATCTGCCAATTGCCAGCCAGATCGGCCTTCACGACATTGCCAGTTGCGAAGCTTGGCGTTGGGAAGGCGGTGACAGCTGCGACTGCGAACAGAAGCAACAGAGTGGTACGAACTGCGAGGGGGACCGATGAGCGTTTCAAATTGTGTTTCATTGTGGAAATCCTACTTTCCGATTGAGGTGTACAGCATTTGAGGTCGATTGCTGCCCGATAAATCGGAGCACTTCATGCCTCACTCAGTAAGGCGGAAAGCAGAAGGGAAATTCGGTCAGAGCAAAAAACTTTTTTTGATTTTTATTTTTTGCGTGCGCAACTCATCGTTTGTAGCCAATCTTCCGCAAAAAATCTTTTCTTGTATCGACGTCGCTCTCCGTCTCCACTCCCTTCGGTGAGCTGCCATCGATCACGCCCATCACGCCGCGTCCCTGGGCCGATTTTGCGACGATTATTTCTACAGGGTTCGCGGTTGCACAAAAAATTGAAACGACTTCGGGGGTATTCTGCACTACATTCAGAAGGTTGATGGGATAGGCGCTGCGCAGAATCAGCACGAAGACGTGTCCGGCCGCAAGCGACTGGGCATTGCGAATCGCTGCATTCTTTAACTCATCGTCATTCCCATCGGCGCGCGTTAAACACGGGCCTGAGGCTTCGTTGAACGCAATGCCGAACTTTGCGCCCGGCACTGTGTTGACTACCGCTTCGTAGATATCTTCAACGGTCTTGATGAAATGCGATTGGCCGACAACGATATTCGTGTCCTCCGGAAACTCCATTCGAACAGACTCGAATTCCAGCATGAGACCTCCGTTTACTTTTGGCCTTTGCGTTTCGGCTTGGCTGCGGGTTCGGCCATTCCTTTTTCCGGAGTCGGAAATACGCGCGCGAAAATCTTGTCGATATTACGTAGTTGCCGCTGAAGCTCGAACGCTCGCTCAATCTGTTTGCGCGGGACTCGGTTTGTAATCTCTTTGTCCGCGAGAATCTCGGCTTTGAAATCGAGACCTTCTCTCCACGACCGCATCGCGTGCGCCTGCACCAGGCGATACGCGTCCTCCCGCGACATTCCGTTTTCAACGAGGTCTAGCAACAACTGCCCGCTGAACACCAACCCCTTGGTCAAATTCAAGTTCGCCAACATGCGCTCAGGGTAGACAAACATCTGGTCCACGATGTTCGCAGTTTTGCTCAAGAGATAATCGGTGAGCGTCGTTGAATCGGGGATGATCACGCGCTCAACCGACGAATGAGAAATGTCGCGCTCATGCCAGAGGGCGACGTTCTCGAATCCGGCCTGGGCGTTGGAACGAACGACGCGAGCCAATCCGCTGATCTGCTCGCATGTCACCGGATTCCGCTTGTGCGGCATGGCCGAAGAACCCTTCTGTTTTTCGCTGAAGTACTCTTCGGCTTCTCGGACTTCAGTTCTCTGCAGATGTCGCACTTCGGTCGCGATCTTATCGAGCGTGCTCGCAATAACAGCAAGCGTCGCAAGGTACGCTGCATGGCGATCCCGCTGGATCACTTGCGACGATACTGCGGCTGCTTTTAATCCCAGTCGCGCGCACATCTTCTCCTCGAGTTCGGGAGTTAAATGAGCGAAGGTTCCGACAGCGCCTGAGAATTTGCCGACGCGCATGTCTTCGGCTGCAGCTTTGAACCGGACGATGTTGCGCTGAGTTTCAGAGTACCAATTCGCAATCTTGAAACCGAAGGTAATCGGCTCGGCGTGGATCCCGTGTGTGCGCCCGATCATGGGAGTGTCTTTGAATTCCCATGCGCGCCGCTTCAGCACTTCGGCCAACCGCTCCAGATCCTGCGCAATCAGCCCCGACGCCTCGCGAATCAACAGAGCTTGTGCAGTGTCTACGACGTCGTTTGACGTCAAGCCGTAATGAAACCAGCGCGAATCGGGACCGACAAATTCGGCCACCGCCGTTGTAAAAGCAATTACGTCGTGCTTTACTTCGGCCTCGATTTCATGAATGCGATGAACTTTGAAATCGGCACGTTCTTTAATTGCTCGAGCGGCTTCCTTGGGTACGATGCCTGCTTCTGCCAGCGTCTCCGTTGCGGCTACCTCCACGGCTAACCATTTACGAAAACGGTTTTCGTCGCTCCAGATCCGGGCCATGTCGGCGCGCGTGTAGCGTGGGATCACAGATCAATCACCTCAGAAGGATTGGAAATCGTCAAGAAAACCTTCGATTGTAATCGGGATGAGAGAGGCTTACCAGAGCACACACCGGAAGCTGGGACGACTGCTATGGGAATTCTTGATCCTCGCGAATCGAGAGAACCTCATCGTTAGCGACTAAGAAGAGTTCCTTTTCAACAGAATCTTCATCTCACGCAACTGAAGAGCGATCACGAATATCAGAAGAATCGCTGCAAATTCGAGGATTCGGCCTCCGCGATAGCCTTGCAACAAGGTGTAACCGCTTGCGTTGGCAAGACGCTCGATCACGGCGAGCGCGAATAACAGGAACGCTCCTGCAAAGAAGACTCGACATAAAACCGAAAGTAGTTTCTCGAAGTTCATCGGACACCCCCTTCGTGCGTAACCGCTACCGTCTCGGTATGGTCAGCGTCTTTTCGTAGATCCGCCCCTGCTCGACATTCACAAACACAGCGGTAATCGTCTGGTCCGGTTTTTGAAACCACAAGCCGACCCAACCTACGTCTTGCGGATTCTGCGTCACCCCAACGAGATTTCCGTACTCTGCTGGGATTGCGTCCCCAAACCTGGTTGCCTGCAGTGCTAACGGACCAGCTATTTTGGGTTTTGCTGTTTCGATTTTTTTGCAGGAAATGCTGAAGACGAGAACCACCAGAAGCATCAAGAACACAACGTGCCTTTTCGCCATTACGAACCTCCTTCAACAGAGCCTCGGTGGCGTTACTCGGGATGAAATTGGCGTGGCACCCCGATCATTCAATGCGGCAACGCCCAAGTGAATCCCAAATCAGTCTGAGGCCACCAAGGTCTGGCAACCGTGTCCGCGCGGCGAAATTGTACACCTCTGGTTGGCCGAAAGACTTCTCGCCGTAAATGCGTTACTTGATTTCCTTCATGGGGAGGAGAGTGCCGTAATCGCGCCCGGACGGGTCGACTGCGCGCGCGATCACTCCTGCAAAAGCGTCACGAAATTCCGGATACTTCGCGACGACTGCCTTGATGACTGCCATATTGGCTTGAAAGCTGGCGCCAGTGTTCGAAACATCAGTCGCCTGATATTTGACGACGAGGTCCAGATCATCTCCGAAACCCGCCGGGAACATTGAAGTCAATTTCTCCACTTTGCCGCCGACCGGTAGGTCGATGGTGGAACCATTCACCGGCAGATCGGAAGGTTGGACTGGCTGCATTTCGTCGTACAACTTGTCCGTCATTGCCGTACTCATGAACGTGAGAGGCGAGACCAGGTCGCGAGCTTGCAAAAAATATAGCCACGCATTTCGGTTCTGCCCCTTGGCTTTAAACTGCCGCGCTCGATCAGCGAACCATGCTCCGTCATGTCCATTGATCGCTGCAGGTTTCGCGTAAAAACCCGCCAACTTCCAGTCATTTCCTGCCTGCTGCAAAACGAACGAAACGGTCTCGGGCGCCTTCGGTCCAGCCACATCAAAAATTGCCACCGCGTAGTTCCCCGCTGACAGGTTCGAAAGTTGGAATGCGGCGCTATTTGCAGTTTGGCCATGCGCACCAAAGACGCCGCAGAGGAATTCGGCTCTGTCCTTCAAGTCGCTGCTCGCCTGGAGAAGCCAACTCGATCGCAACGTGGGTTGAGCGCCGGCAATCCTGGGCTGCACATCCTTGACGGCAGCCTCGATTCCGCCGAAGTTCGACGCAACACTGGGGATCGAGCTTTGCTGAAGCCCCGAAACATCCCCTTTTGCAGTCATTGCGAAGTATCGCTCGGCGGCGGATTCGAGCCCCGATTTTACTGGCGCTTCCATTTCGGCCGAGCTTTGGCAAGTCTGAGTTAATCCCTCACGGGATAGAAGGGGAAGCAATAGAACCGCAAGAATGAACAACTTCGGGCCAAAACATCGCTGGGGCCGCTTCATGAGCCACTCCAAGTAGTTATTGTACGACGACCCGTTCGGCCCTATAGGCCGACGGAACCGCGCGCATTTACGGGGCAAATTAACGATTTGTTCTTCAATCCAGTGCTAAAATGAGGCTCATTATTGGCGGTGTTTGTTTGCCCCGAAAGGCGCATCCACCGGCCGAAGTGGGGTAGAGTATGTCTCCGCGTCTCAGGTTCTTCTCCGTTGTACTCCTTCTCGTGTCGCTCGCCACTTTAGCTTCGAGCCAGTCGACGCGTAAGAAAACTCCTCGGAAAGCAAGTGTCAAAGAGCCTGTCGCGCAGGTCCTTCCACCGTTGCCGACAGGGCCCCTTCCTCAGCTGCCGCTCGACACCGTTCCAGCGGTTGCGCCGAAGGTGAGTTATGAGGCCGGAAACCTGACGATTGAAGCCCACAATTCAAATCTGAGCGACATTTTGAAGGCTGTACAGGAACGTACCGGCGCGGCCATCGACGCTCCTGCATCTGCAAATGAAAGAGTCGTCACGCAACTCGGTCCAGGACCGGCGCGTGATGTTCTTGCCAAGTTGCTCAACGGTTCGCATTACAACTACGTGATGCTGGGTTCTCCATCGGACCCGAATGCGGTTTCGAAAGTGATTCTCACTTCCCGCGTCACAGGTGGCCCGGATACACCAGCTCCCAGCCAAGCCGCGAATCAGCAGGCATTCCAGCCGATGAATCCAACTATGCCGCAAGGCAGGCCTGTCATGGCGCCGCAGCCACCTCAACCTCAAGGCGAGGCGGAAGCCGAGGAAGAACCGGAACCAGAGCCGGATGCGCAGGAAGGAAACGATCCGGCGGAACAGCCGGTGGCCGACGATTCCGGTGCGCAGCAGAACCAGAATCAGCAGATGCCCGGTCAAGGCCCGAAGACTCCCGAACAGCTTTTACAGGAATTGCAGCGGCAGCAACAGGTACTCCAGCAACAGCAGCAACAGCAGCAGCAGCAACAAAATCAGTCAGGTGGACAGCCGCCGAACCAGAATCCGCCACCACCACAGCCTCAGCCGCAGTAGTAGCACGTCGATGCTGCTTGGTTAAGGGATGCCGAGGGCTAAGTTAATCGCCGCTCGCGTGATTTTGAATCAGTACGGGAGTTGGAGCTGTTTCACGCTGCTGGTGACCGAGGGCCAGAAGGAATGCATTCAAGGTCCAGTAAGCGGCGAAAACTCCCGCGCTTACCGAAACGATAACAGTCAGAAGCAGAATGAGTGGCGCAACAATAACGTTCACGGGCCCGATCACCTTTTTCGCCCGTACCCCGGCTCGGCCTCGGGCGATTTAACTGCAAATAAAGCGAAAATTCCTTGCAGCGCGCCTTTTCAATCTACCCGCGTTGACGCTTGCCGCTGTTAGCAAATAAGATACGTGAGTAGATCTGCGCCCTTTCACTCTCCAACATTTCTGTGGACCCGTCCACGTTACGGAAGGGCATCGGTACCTTCGGGCATCATGGCGATTACCAAAATTTCAGTTCGCGGTGCGCGCCAGCATAACCTCAAGAATATAAACGTCGAAATCCCTCGAAATACCCTGTGCGTAATCACCGGATTGAGTGGTTCGGGTAAGTCATCCCTGGCCTTCGACACGATCTACGCCGAGGGACAAAGACGCTACGTGGAGACGCTTTCCGCCTACGCTCGCCAATTTTTGGATCAGATGGAGCGCCCCGACGTTGACGCCATCGATGGCCTGAGCCCATCGATCTCCATCGAGCAGAAAACTACAAGCCGCAGTCCGAGATCGACCGTCGGAACCATCACAGAAATCTACGATTATCTTCGTCTTTTATTCTCCTCAATCGGAGTTCCGCACTGCCCAAACTGTGGAAATCCCATCACGCGCCAGTCGGCGGAACAGATTGTCCACAGAGTAATGACGCTAACTCCGGAAGATCGGGTCATGATCATGGCGCCAATCGTCCGGGGTCGCAAAGGCGAATTCAAAAAGGAGATGGAAAAACTGGTTCAACACGGGTTCGCCCGCGCCAGGATCGATGGCGAGCTCATGAACCTCGAAGACGACATTCAACTCGACAAGCGTAAGAATCACACCATTGAAGTCGTTATCGACCGTTTGCTGGTAAAGCCGGGCATTGAACACCGGCTCGAGCTGTCCGTGGGACTCGCCATGAAGCTTGCCGGCGACCTGGTGCAAGTCGCGGTCGTTGGCGGCGAGGAGACGCTTTACTCGTCACGACTTGCTTGCCCTGATTGCGGAATCAACGTCCCGCAGTTAGAACCACGTTCGTTTTCGTTCAACAGTGCATATGGTGCCTGCCCAGAATGCCACGGTCTCGGCAGCAAGTACGATTTCGATCCCGCTAAAATCATTACCGACTGGTCCAAGCCATTGCTTGACGGAGGACTTGGGCCCGGCTCAGCTTCGCAAAATCTTCTGAACCAGATTCGCATTGTTGCTGAAGCATACGGCGTCAACCTCGCCACGCCATTCGAAAAACTACCGGACAAGATTCAGGCCCTTCTTCTCTACGGCGAACCGGATCGGCGGGGGAAAACCGGCTATCGCGGCATTCTCGCGTATCTCAAAAAGAACTTGGAAGAGACCGCGTCGGAAAACTACCGCGACTACATGATGGATTTCATGTCAGCAACCATCTGTCCTGTATGTCGCGGACGCCGCCTGCGCCCCGAGAGCTTGGCTGTCAAAGTCAATGGAATGTCTATCGCCGACTTCACGGCACTCCCGGTCTCACGCGCACTCGAAGCGGCACGCGGCATCAAGCTTTCTGGACGAGAGGAAACGATTGCGGGCCGATTGCTTCACGAAATTATCGAACGCCTTCAATTCCTGCACGCCGTTGGTCTCGGGTACATCTCGCTCAAACGCTCCGCTGCAACTCTTTCCGGCGGAGAGGGTCAGAGGATCCGGCTTGCTACACAAATCGGTTCGAGATTACGAGGTGTTCTTTACGTTCTCGACGAACCATCCATCGGACTGCACCATCGCGACAACAACCGTCTGCTTCATGCGCTGGAAGAGTTACGCAACCTCGGCAATACCGTTCTCGTGGTCGAACACGATGAAGAGACGATCCGGCGCGCTGATTATGTAATTGATCTCGGGCCGGGCGCCGGACGCCACGGAGGAGCACTGGTCGCCAGTGGGACACCCGAAGAAATCATGGGATCACCCGAGTCACTCACAGGCGCCTACATCTCCGGGCGAAACCAGATCGCCATGTTGCCCGAGCGCCGTCCGACGAATGGGAAAGCAATCACGATCCTTGGAGCGCGAGAAAACAACCTAAAAAACCTCGACATTGCCTTCCCGCTTGGAGTCATGACTGTGGTTACGGGCGTCTCCGGCTCTGGTAAGTCAACACTGGTGAATGACATCTTGTATCGCGCGCTCGCACGCCAGCTTTACCGTTCCCGCGAAGAGCCCGGTGCACACAAAACTATTTCCGGAGCGGAACAGATCGACAAAGTGATTCGTATCGATCAGTCGCCCATCGGGCGGACTCCGCGCTCGAACCCCGCGACGTATACCGGCATTTTTGCGCAGATTCGCGACCTCTACGCGATGCTTCCCGAATCACGCGAACGCGGATATAAGCCAGGGCGTTTCTCGTTCAATGTCGCCGGCGGACGTTGTGAAGCATGCCAAGGCGAGGGGCAGCGACGGATTGAGATGAACTTTCTTCCCGACGTCTATGTGCTCTGCGAAGTTTGCGGCGGACGAAGATATAACCAGGAAACCTTGGCGGTGAAGTACAACGGCGCTTCGATTGCCGACCTGTTAGAAACACCGGTTTCTGACGCGTTACAAATTCTCGAAAACATCCCCCAGGTCAAACAGAAGCTTCAGACCTTGGTAGACGTCGGCCTCGGCTACATTCATTTGGGGCAATCCGCCGTCACGCTATCCGGAGGCGAAGCGCAGCGTATCAAACTTGCTCGCGAACTTAGCAAGCGGCAAACCGGGAAAACTCTCTACCTGCTGGACGAACCAACTACCGGGCTGCACTTCGACGACGTGAGAAAGCTGCTCGACGTCCTGCACCGGCTCACCGATCTCGGCAACACGGTCATCATCATCGAGCACAATCTTGATGTCATTCGCAATGCGGATTGGATTATCGACCTGGGTCCTGAGGGTGGCGAAGATGGCGGTCGACTCGTGGCGCAAGGTCCGCCCGAACAGATCGCACGCATCAAGAAATCTTATACGGGACAAGCCTTAGCTCACTTCTTCCAGCCGACGAATGGAAATGGCCATCGTACCGCCCAGAATCGCATTCCCTCGGAAAAGCCAGCGGAGCCCCCAATCTCAACCTGATTTGCTTTTCTTCAACGTCGAATGCAAACTGAGTCATAGTCCTCACTCGTGTCCTCACCACACAATCCGATCGTTGAGCCGACTGCACCGACAGTTGCGGAACCGGTGGTTCAACCTATTGCACTTCCTCCGCAAACGGCAGAAAACCCGGCGTGGACCGGTTGGGATGTCCTGCGAATCCTCCTGTTAGGCATCGCTGGCATATTTGCTTCAGCCACCATCCTTCTATTCGCCGCTCACGGGTCCACGCTCCAGCAACGAAGTGAGCACCTTGCGGCCAGACCTGAGCTCCTTTTGGTCGCTCAGATGGTCGTTTACGCTGGACTACTCGCTTATATGTATGTGCTGGTCGTCTATGAAAGACATCAGCCCCGCTTCTGGCAATCCATCGGATGGAACTTTCCTAGAAAATTCTGGCCCTACATTCTTGGTGGAATCGCCATGCAAATCGTGTTTCTTCTAATCGCGCGATTCCTCCCATTCCCCGAGGAAACTCCGTTCCAGGATTTGCTGCGCAAGCCGTTGAGCCTGGCCATCATCGGTGTGTTCAGCATTTCGTTTGGGCCATTGATGGAAGAATTGTTTTTCCGTGGATTTCTTTATCCCGTCATTGTGCGCCGGGTGGAACTTTTCGCACGCCGTTTTAACGACGGTGCCTCCGCCAGGAACGCAGGCATCTACACAGGCATTCTTGTTACCGCGATTACGTTCGCGCTCATTCACGGATCGCAATATGCCTATTCCTGGGCTTCCCTGCTTCTCATTTGCATTGTGGGAATGGTTCTCGGAACCGTCAGAGCGTTACGCGGATCGGTTGGTGCTTCATTCGTGGTGCATGCCTCGTACAACAGCGCGATCATGATCCTGGTTGGTTTTGCCACAGGCGGCTTCCGTCACTTGGACGTCCTTACTCATTGAGCGACTTGTCAGCCTGCGCGCCGTGATATCTTAAAAAATTCATGTCTTCGTCTCGCCATGAACTGTTGCAACTGCTCGCGACCAAGTCATTCAAGCTTGGCGAGTTCAAACTCTCGTCTGGGGGAACCAGCGACTATTACATCGATTGCCGCACGACGACTCTCGATGCACGCGGCTCTCAGTTAACAGGCGAGGTTTTCCTGGAAGAAATGCGTGACCGAGGATGGCAGCCTCAGGCTCTCGGTGGACTTACGATGGGCGCCGATCCGATCGTCACGGCGGTGTCGGTCACGAGCGGCTCGATCCACGGCTTTCTCGTTCGCAAGGCGGAAAAGCAACACGGAACCGGGCAGCGCATCGAAGGATTCCGTGAGAGCGGCGCTCCAGTTGTCATCGTCGACGATGTGTGCACGACCGGGAGTTCAACCATCCAGGCAATCGAGGCTGCACGCGAATTTGGTTTCGAAGTGATCGGTGTGATGTGTTTGGTCGAGCGCGAGGAAGCGAAAGGTCGCCCTGGCGTTGAAAAAGCTGCCGCGCCCGCGCCTTTCGTCACAATTTTCACTGCTAACGATGTTCGAGCGGAACACGTAGCTATCGGGACTTAGCATTTAGCCGTTCGCCTTTCGCAGTTGTTCGCTAAATACTAACGGCTAAAGGCTAAGCACTTTCACATGATTCAGACTCTTGAATGGACCGATTCCGGCGTACGCTTCATCGATCAGACGAAGCTGCCCACCGAAGAAACTTACGTGAACTGCACGACCGCCGAACAGGTCGCCGACGTGATCCGCAACATGGTAGTTCGCGGCGCCCCCGCCATCGGAGTGTCTGCTGCAATGGGTATCGCGCTTGGAATAAAGAATTCCAAAGCGGAGAATGGTGCCGATCTGAAGAAAGACTTCGATCGGGTTGCGGATCTCATCGGCAAAACGCGCCCCACTGCAGTAAATCTCTTCTGGGCGATTCAGCGTATGTCCGACAAGTTCGAGCACGTGCGCATGCGTCCCATACCTCAGATCAAGGAAGTCTTGATCGAAGAAGCGAAGCGCATGCATGCGGAAGACATCGCCGCTAATCAGGCGATGGGTCGTCACGGCGCAACTCTTATGCCTTCTTCCGGCGGAGTGCTCACACATTGCAATGCTGGCGCGCTTGCTAC
>DATAPD010000004.1:0-53604 GCA_036265385.1 Terriglobales bacterium | reverse complement strand
TGAGCAATTCCGGGAGTTGCTAGTTGAGTTAGATCAGCCATTCACAACAATGACACTCTTGTGCGTTTGTCTCGGCCTCCGAATCAGCGAGGCTCTAGCCCTTCGGTGGATAGATGTGGACTGGCTCGGCTCCAAGCTGAGCGTGCGGCGTGGCATCGTGCAGCAGCACGTGGACGATTGCAAGACGGACGGCTCTGCTAAAACTTTGGTGCTTGCGAGTGATCTGCTAGATGCGCTCAAAGCGTGGAAGCAGAGTACCCAGTTTTCAGCACCGGAGGATTGGGTATTTGCAAGCCCGTACAGCATTGGAAGACTGCCTTACTCGTACACTGGAGTAAGGCAGCAACTGCAGCGTGCGGCTCAAGCCGCTACCATTGGGCACCTCAGCACCCACGCATTCCGACACTCGTACCGCTCATGGCTTGATGCCGTCGGGACCTCACTTGCCGTACAGCAAAAAATGATGCGGCACACAGACATCCGAACCACCATGAACGTTTATGGGGACGTGGTAACGGATGAGATGAGTACAGCGAGTATGAAAGTAGCTGAATTGGCTTTGCGGGGGTCGACAAACAGCACGCAAGCAGCACGCGGGTCCAGCTAACCCATTGAAAACGTGGTGGGCGCTATAGGATTCGAACCTATGACTTCCACCGTGTGAAGATGGCACTCTACCGCTGAGTTAAGCGCCCAAAAGAACGGTGCGGTGAGTGGTCATTGTAACAAATGAATTCTGGGGCGACAGGCAGCCCAGCTCTCAGAGCAGCGCTTTTGATTAACGTGATAGCCTTGAACCCACTGGTCGAAACCACGGCGCACATGTCTGTCCCTCCGAAATCCGAAGAAGGACCCGTAAATCGTTCATTTAACGAATCTTTACGTTGGTCTGGAGGCGTTCAGGGGACGCAACTTTCTGACCCGAATCGGGTTCATACTAACGTGAGCAGCGTGGCCGTCGAGCGCGGAATGCTGGGTATGGGTTCTGGTGCGTCGGAGGTAGACGCCCCGACTTTGCCGCCCTACGCGGAAGGCTTGTCCGATGTGGAGTTGATGCTCCGCGTTAGGGCCGGCGATACGTCGGCATTTGATTCCCTGGTCCACAAGTACCGGAGGGCGATGGTGGCCTTCATGTATCGGATGTGCCACAACCAAGGCGCGGCAGAGGATCTAGCTCAGGAAGTATTCCTGCGTGTGTATCGATCGCGCTCAGGTTACGAAGCGACCGCCAAGTTCACGACTTGGCTGTACAGGATCGCGACAAATCTGGCCGTCAACCATGCCCGCGATACGAAGCACGAGAGGCCCGAAGCGCAGGTCAGTATCGATGAGCCCGACCAGGAAACGGGAACGACGATCGACATTGCCGATTCGACCTTAACGGCGGAAGAACAGATCCTGCGCCGGGAACGGATGCGAGCGATCCGCCAGAAGGTAATGGATTTGCCAGAGCGCCAACGTCTGGCTGTGTTGATGCACAAGTATCAGCAAATGGATTATCGGCAGATTGCCGACGTTTTGAAGTTGAGTGAGTCCGCCACGAAGTCTCTTTTGTTTCGTGCGTATGAAACGCTGCGCGAACAGTTGAAAGAATTTGTCTGAGGAGCCGTTTATGAAGTGCGACGAAATTCGCGAAATCATGCCGGATCTGGCCGTCGGCCTGAGTACTGCGACGCCGGTCATCGAAGAGCATTTGCATGCTTGTGCGGATTGCTCCGCAAAGTTGACAGCAATGCGCCAAACGATGTCCCTGCTCGATGAGTGGCAAGTGCCGGAGCCCTCACCCTATTTCGACGTGAGATTGCAGGCCCGACTGCGCGAAGAGATTGCCAAGCCGTCGCCTTGGGCATGGTTCCGGCGTCCAGCGCTCGCCGTCTCTCTGACTATCTTGCTCGCCTTGGGCGTGATGCTGGTTAGTCGCAAAACTGGAGTCGTGCCCGTTGACCGAAATGCCGCTGTGGCGGCCGTTCAAACTACAACAACTCCAGTGGCAGCAGCGACACCCGGAAGCGCGGTTGGCGATTTGCAGGCACTCGACAAGAACGACGATCTCTATGCGAATTTCGATGTGCTCGACGATTTACAAGTTCAGGATGATGTAACCGCGACTCCATAACATTCGGACAGCGGCTTAACGCATCTAAGTAAGCGTGAGAGTTGGAAACTGATGTTAAGGCTTAGGCGAATAACGTTGATGAGCGCAGTCGCGATTGTGACGATTGCCAGCAGCGTGCCAAGCTTTGGTCAGAACCCGCCACGTCGCGGAAACGACACTCCCCAAAAACAAGAACATCGACAGGAGCAGCGACGCGAAGAGCGTCGGGACGATCGACGGCAGGAACAACGAAGCGAAGTTTCGCGCCCTCGGCAATGGGAGCAGCGGCAGAATAATGTGCCGCGTCCGCCACAGAATCGTTCCTATGAGGCACCTTCCTCCGACACTCGGCCTCCCGAAGTTCGACGTCCGAGAAATGAGGGTCAGGCCCACTCTGGAGATTGGCTGCGACGCTATAAGGATTTACCGCCGACTGAGAAGCGGGAAGCTCTCGACAACGATCCGCAGTTTCGAAACCTGCCTCCGCAGCGTCAGGAGGAGTTGAGGCAGCGCCTGCAGCGCTTCAACAACCTGCCTCCCGACCAGCAACAGCGGGTCTTAAATCGCATGGAAACCTGGGAGCATCTCACAAGAGACCAGAAGCAGGACGCGCGCCAACTGTTCGGTCAATTTCGCGACCTGCCACCGCAGAGGCGCCGTGCCCTTGATGCTGCAATCCGTTCTATGCGCGGCATGACGCCCGAACAGCGGCAGCAGTTCCTGAACTCTCCTGGTTCTCGAGCGAACTTCACGCCTGACGAGCAGCAATTGCTGAATGGGATTTCGCGATTGCCCTTAGCTCCCGGTTCAGAGGCGCCAGAAGAGTAAGTCGGTTATCTCAATTCCCGCAAAAAGCTTTTCAGAATCATGGCTTCTGCCAGAAGTCGAATCTGTCTCTACCTTCGCAGTAGATTTTTGGCAATGAACACCGCGTTCGCCGGCCGCTCAGCCAAACGTCGCATCAGGTACGGGTACCATTCTGTTCCGAAGGGGATATACACGCGCATTCCCCAGCCATCTTTCACGAGCTGTTGCTGAAGATCGCGACGAATTCCGTGCAACATTTGAAACTCGAAGGCGTCACGGGGGATCCCCTCGCGAGTCGCAAACGCCTTCGCCTCATCAATAATGTGTTCGTCGTGCGTTGCCAAGCCATGGTATACGCCGCTCTTCATCAAGATTTTCATGATCTTGATGTAATTCGCATCGACTTCCGATTTGGGTTGGAAAGCGATTTCTGATGGTTCCTTGTATGCACCCTTGCATAATCGGATGCGAATCTTTTCCGCCAGGAGACCTTCCACATCCTTTTCAGCTCGACGCATATAAGACTGGATCACTGCTCCCACGCATCCCTTGTTTTCCGGTTTGCGGTGCAACTCATGAACGAAGTCGAGAGTACGCTGCGTGTAGGGCGAGCCCTCCATATCCACGCGAACGAAATTGGTGGGTTGCATGGAGGCAGCTTTCGCGACCAAAGAACTGACCTGGTCATGGGCGAGCTTCTCGTCGATGTCCAGACCCATGTGCGTAAGTTTCAAGCTGATGTTGGCATTCAGCTTTAGTTCAGCAATCTTATCGAGCAGGCGGTGGTAGAGAGCTGCGCTTTGGCGCGCCTCATCTGCGTTCGTAACATTCTCGCCGAGATTGTCGATCGAAACAGTTGCGCCTGATTTATTGATGACTTCTGTTGCACGCAAAGCATCTTCCACCTGCGTGCCGGCCACGAACCGCCCGGACATGCGCTGCCCGACGGCAGAATGTTCGGCGATTCCGCGCAGAGTTTTGCTCTCGGAGAGCGCGATGAAAAATGCCCTTAACATAAAAAACCCTCGAAGCGAGGGGAGGATGGGCTTACAACGCAGAAAATAGGCTTCCGCATCACCTAACTTTGTATCACACCGGTCGGAACTGGAAACGTGATGGCCGTCACGATGGCAGGTCTGCGATTCGATCCAAGAAGATCGTACCCGCCATCATTTACAATATCTGTTTGCCCATGGACCTGAACGCGATTCAAGCTACCCTGCGCGAGCGCAACATCGATGCATGGCTGTTTTACGACCATCATCAACGAGATCCGATCGCCTACCGTGTGCTCGGGCTTCCGACCAGCCTTATGGTGACAAGGCGTTGGTTCTACTTGATTCCAGCCCAAGGTGAACCTTCGAAGCTGGTCCACAAGATAGAAGCTGGACACCTGGATACTCTTCCTGGTTCCAAGAAAACCTATGCCGGCTGGCAGGAACTGTTCGACAAGTTGAAAACGATGCTGGCGCCCTACCGCGATGTAGCCATGCAATATTCGCCCAACAACCTGGTTTTCACCGTGTCATTGGTGGACGCCGGTACCGTGGATCTTGTGCGTGGCTTCGGCAAGAACGTCGTGAGTTCGGCCGACTTACTCGCCAAGTTTGAAGCGACCTTGTCCCAAGATCAGATCAAGTCGCATTTTGCGGCGCGCGATTCCATCGATGCAATTACCGCTGCAGCATTTACGGAAATTGGACGGCGAGTCCGTAATGGCGGGACAAGCGAACACGACATGTTGCAGTGGATTCTCGAAGCCTTCGAGCGCGAGAATCTCGAGACGGACGATCCTCCGCTTGTCGCGGTGAATGCGCATAGTGGAGATCCGCATTACGAGGTGCATCCTGAACGAAGTTCTAAAATTCGAGAAGGCGACTTCGTTCTTCTCGACATCTGGGGCAAAAAGAAGTCGCCCGGTTCGGTGTACTACGACATCACATGGACGGGCTTCGTCGGCAAAACGCCCAGTGATCGCCAGCGAGAGATCTTCGAAATTGTTCGACAAGCTCGCGACCTCGGGATCAAAACCGTCATCGACCACATTGCTGCCGGACAGGCGACTGCAGGTTGGGAGATAGATCGGGCGGTGAGGGATTTTATTCAGAAGTCAGGCTACGCGGACTTCTTCATCCACCGCACTGGACACTCAATTGCAACCGAGATCCATTCGAATGGCGCGAATATGGATGATCTTGAGATCCATGATGAACGTCGCATTCTGCCCAATACTGTTTTCTCAATCGAACCGGGCATTTACCTTCCGGAGTTCGGCGTACGCAGTGAAGTGAACATGCTTGTGCGCGAAAAATCCGCAGAAGTGACGGGAAAAATTCAAAAAGAGATTGTGATCATCTGATGCCTGATTCCACAAACGCGACCAATCGCGTGGCGGCCCCAGCTGCCCCGCTCACCGCGATGACAATCGTTGTGCCCATTCTAGCGTGGCTTATCCCGGGTGCGGGACACTTTATCCAGAAGCGTTTCATACGCGGCTTGCTGCTCATGTTTTGTATCTTCGCCATGTTCTTCCTTGGTCTCGCAATGCAGGGCCGAATCTATAGGCCGAATGGCGGCGACATCCTGGACATGCTCGGCTTTGTGGGTGATGTTGGTGCTGGAGGTCTTTACCTGTTGACGCTGGCTCTGGATGCAGGAAAAGGTGCAATCTCGCACGCAACCGCAGACTACGGAACTAAGTATCTGATTGTGGCCGGCCTTCTTAATTTCATCTGCGTGGCCGATGCGTACCATATTGCGATCGGGAAGAAGCCATGAACCTGGAACTGACTCATTTCAGCGCCGCCGTTCTGTTTGCCGTGTTTGCCTCAGTAGTTTTTGGGATCACCCAGCGAAACACGATGCCCGAGCAGGTTCGTTACGGCCTGTATTGTTTTGCAATGTTTGTCGGGGGCGTGTTTGTAGCCGGCTGGATCATGTCTCTTCTGCGTCGCTGATCTAACCTTCCCATACAAACGCATCGAATACCCGATCGTTTTTGAAACCCAATTGGCGATAGAGCTCAACAGCGCGGGTATTCTCGTCGGTCACGGTTAAGGAGAGAGAAGTAAACCTTCGCGCCCGCAGATTGGCTGCCGTTGAAGCAAGCAAGGCCTTACCCAAACCATGGGATCGGTACTCGGGAACTACACACACCTGAGTTACATGTCCGACATCCTCGCGGACTCGTGAGCACAAGATGACTCCAACCAGCGTTCCGAGGCCGTGATGCACCGCTACGAAAGACGATTCTGCATCAAAAAGTCCACATCCGGGGAAGCGCACGATGTTATTCAAAAAACGTAGCGATCCGCTCAGGGAGCAATACTGATCATTGATCTGCGAATCCACATGGCCGCGATATGCGGCCGTGATCACAGCGGCTGCTGGTTGATAATCGCGTTCCGCCCATGGACGTAAATTGATGCCAGGTATCGCCGTGCCGCTTGGTATCTCTTCCGACATCGGCAGAGTCATGAACAACCGCGGATAACGATGAAATCCTTGTTCCATGAAGGGACGTGCTACAACTCCCGTTTCATGAACCAGTAGTTGTGCTTCCACTCGGTGAATTCCGGGTGACTGTTGCAGCGTTTCGATCACATGTCGAAGAAGTCGAGCTTCGACTTCATGGGCATTCGGAGTGCGCGCACCGTTTGTAACGAAGAGATCTCCGATGACTCCTTTATTCCCCTCGTATACGAAGAAGGCGTATCCGAAAATCTTTCCGCGGTCGATCGCAGCATAACCAGGCAGGATTTTGGCGTCGATATATCTAAGGATCATTTCCGCCGAGCTGCGGTAGTCCCAGTGAAGCAGTCGCGACCATACTGCAGTTTCGTCATCAAGCAAGGGACGAAGGTCAGCAGAGGAAAAGTGCCTGAGGTCGAGGATCTCCACGGGGCTCCTGAGGGATGGCCGACGGGCAGCCGAATGAAGAGTCTAGAACCTGCTGCGGAGGCACGCAAACCCGTGAATCTGAGATGCCAATACCAATTGTTGGTTCAAGGTGTGACGGCTGCGACTCGGTAGATGTCGATGTGCTGAGCAGGGAACGTCCCTAGGAAAGCTGCCGACCGGCTGCCAATAAAACGAGCGATCTGGCCCTGTGCATTATCTGGCGCAACGAGGAGGTGTTCGTTGGAAGGAACCTCGCCACGTTCGTAGCGCGACACCACCGTGTTGCGATAAAAAGCCAATCCGTACTCTTTATCACGAGGAACGCCGACCACGGCCACAGGAAGCTGATTGCCTGCAAGAGTGTTAAGCGCTTCTGCGACAGGACGCTGTGAGATGGTTGCGTTTGCCACAGGGCCGCCCATGCGCAGCAATGCTGCCACTGCCAATACGACCGGCACGAGCGTGACGAAGTGCAGATATCTCAATCCCCTTGGCCTGGAAAGAATGATTGCGATAGCGGTGGCGAACACCAGCCAAACTACAGCGAGCAATGGTGCATTCTCCACCCAATGCTTGCGATCCTGCGAGAAAATCGTATTGACCAGAACAGCTGGGACAAGAATTCCTGCCGCGATCAGACCATGAAATGCAGACATGACTAGCGATAGCTGATCTTCTGCGGTCAATCGCCTGTGCACGTATTCTGCTAGTAAAAGGGCTCCGGCAGGAAGCGCGGGGAGGATATATCCAGGCAACTTCGACTTGGACAATGAAAAGAAAAGAATTGGCAGAACTAACCAGAGCATCAGGAAAATGTTGTATTCATCTTCGCTGTCGAAGCCTTGTTTCCGTTCTCGCCACGTCGCAACCACGTTCTCATAAAAGGCAGCAGCGAGCAGCACCGTCCATGGAACAAGTCCCAGAAGTGCGACCGGTAAGAAGTACCAGAACGGTTGGACGTGGTGATACATGTCCGTGCTGAAGCGAGCGAGATTGTGTTCAAAAATGAACACACGCAAGAATTGCGGATTGCGAATCTGTACGGCAATGAACCAGGGTAGTGTCACCAGCAGATAAATCAGAATTCCCGGCCACCATAATGTGCGCTTCGGTGCGGACCAATCTCTTGTGATTGCCCCGAACGCGATTATCACCAGAGCGGCGAGGAACATTGCAATCGGTCCTTTTGCGAGTGTGCCGAGTCCAAGAAACACGTACAGTGCGCCGAGATATAGCCGGGAGGTACTCTCCCGCCACGCGTACCAGGCAAGCACAGCAATCGTGAATGTGGAAGCGAGTGGCATGTCCGTCGCTGCCGCCCGCGAAAACCCGATCGTGGCGGCGCTAGACGCCACCATCAATGCACCGTCCAGTTCCGATCCACGGCGAAATTTCTTCAGGAATAGATAGACCGCAACCACCATGCAAGTGGCATCGATTGCAGAAGGCAGGCGCGCCGCCCAGTCTTTCACCCCGAAAACGGCATAAGCCAACATCGTCTGCCAATATAAGAGAGGCGGCTTCTCGAGCCAGGGCTTTCCGCCAAGCACCGGCGTGATCCAGTCGTGACGGCCGAGCATTTCACGCGCGACTTGTGCGTATCGTGGCTCGTCAGCTCCCACCAACCCGAACACCCCGAGTTGGTAGAAGAAGAAAAATGCGCAGACACCGGTGAGCAGGATCGCGTCAGTGCGTAGGCGGAAGTTCACGCACTCACCTCGTTCGAGATCACGGAAATGCGACTATTCCTGTTGCTGTGACTCGGAGGGAGGAAGGTTGTTTTCATGAATCGAACACGCGAAACGATTCGACCTAGTCGGTCTGTGCCTGCGGCCGCAACAATGCCCAAATGCTCAAAATTGCCCATGCGGTCTCCAGCACGACAAAGCCCAACTGGAACGGATGGAATGCAATGTAGGCGAGAATCGCAGATCCGACCGCGTTTACGATGTTGTATCCAGCTCTGCGGGCGTCCATCCATCCCAGTTGATGGCCTCCATACGCGACCAGGATAAGAATCGCGCCCACGAATGACGCGATTTGCCGCATCAATGAGATTTCCATGCCGCTCTCTTTAGTCGAGTTGGATGCAAGTGCTGATGACTAACTGCTGATTGCAACATTCACATGCCGGGCATTTTCATTCCGGCGAGCCGTCGCGCGAAACTCGGTTTTCCCATCTGCTTAAACATCTTTTTCATTTGTGCATATTGGCGCAGCAGGTTATTGACTTCCTGGACCGAGGTTCCCGACCCTCGCGCGATGCGTTTCCGACGGCTGCCATTGATGAGTTCGTGGTGATTCCTTTCTCGTGGCGTCATCGAATCGATGATGGCTTCAACGCGGTTGATCTGCTTCTCATCAATCTGGTCGGCAGCTTTCTGCATTCCGGCGAACGGCCCAATGCTCGGCAACATTCCCATGATGCTCTGCAAAGAGCCCATCTTGCGAACCTGACGTAGCTGGTCTCGAAAATCTTCAAGCGAAAATCCATCACCGGAAAGCGCTTTGCTCGCGAGTTCCTCCGCTTTCTTCTTGTCGATCTGCTGTTCGGCTTTTTCGATCAGCGAGAGGATGTCGCCCATGCCGAGAATGCGCGATACGATGCGATCTGGATGAAAGGGCTCGAGAGCGTCGTATTTTTCGCCAACACCGATGAACTTGATCGGTTGCCCCGTCACCTGGCGGATGGAGAGCGCTGCTCCGCCGCGCGCATCGCCATCCATCTTCGTGAGGACGACACCTGTCAGCGAAAGCTTTTTGTGAAACTCATCGGCAGAGTTGACCGCATCCTGACCGGTCATTGCATCGGCAACGAACAAGATCTCCTGTGGATTGAAGATCTTTTTCAGCGACTGCATCTCGTCCATGAGCTGGTCGTCGATGTGCAATCGGCCGGCAGTATCAATGATCAGGACGTCGCTTCCAGTGTTGATCGCCTCGCGTCGCGCTTCTTTGGCTAGTCGTTCGACAGTGGCTGTGTTGGCTTCATCGACTTGCCCTTCGTAGATGTTTGCTTTAATCGCTTGAGCAACAACCTTCAATTGCTCGCGCGCGGCTGGCCGATATACGTCGACGGAAACCAGCAGCGGACGATGTCCGCCATTTTTCAGCCAATTAGCAAGTTTCCCCGAAGTGGTCGTCTTACCGGATCCCTGCAAGCCTGCCATTAGAACCACCGTGGGTGGCTGGGAAGCGAATTTCAACTTGGCGGTGTCCTGCCCGAGCAGCGCGACGAGTTCATCGCGAACGATCCTAATGACTTGTTCACCCGGGGAAAGCGCAGTTGCCACCTGCTGGCCGATCGCCTTGGCCTGAATCTGGTCTATCAGTTGTTTGACAACCTTGAAATTGACGTCGGCTTCAAGCAGCGCCAGCCGGATCTGTTTCAGCGCCTCCTGAATATTTTCATCAGTGAGCGTGGCCTGCCCGCGGAGGGTCTTGAATGCGCGTTGAAGTTTCTCTGAGAGATTCTCGAACATAGGCGTAATTGATTATTCTAGCAGCCGGGCTGGATAACTTTGCAGGTCGCAATCTGAAATCGAAAATCAAAAATCCAAAATTAACGATCCCCATGCTAGCGATTCAACTCGACCCACTCTCCATCATCTGGAATCGACACTTGCTTTTCAACCCGAGCCGCGTCCAGCTGAAATGCTAGGTCCGCACGACTTAAAAGGCAGTGATTGATCGCTTCCATATGCACCGCGATCACCCGCGCTTTCGGTGCGGCCTTGCACACTTGGATGACATCATCGGCAGTCATCGTGATAGGGTCACCTTCTAGGAACTGGGCCGCGCCTGCGTTAACCACAATGACGTTTGGTTTGTACCGCTCGAGAACAGAGCGAACCTCCTCGCACCAGATCGTATCTCCGGCAACATAGAGCGTCGGTTCGCCAGCAGCACTCAGCACGAAGCCGGAAACGGGCGCCATCTCTTTCGCGATTTCACCTTTGCCGTGCTGGCCACCGGTGCGAACGATTTCGATTCCCGCCCAGGTCTGAGAAGTCCGAATTGGTTGCACGTTCGTGCAACCTTGCTGCCGGAATTTATCTTCATCTTCGGGCTGGCCAAACAACGTCAGGTTCTTTCGAATGAGTTCGACAGCTGTAACATCCCAGTGATCACTATGCGTGTGCGTGACTAGTACCGCGTCGACGTCCTCCACAACTTCCGCAGCGGAGAGCGGCAATGCCACGAGGGGATTTCGCCTGGGATTGGGCGAGTTCTCGATCGCTCCGCGAGCTTCGACATCATCCAGCATCGGATCGACCAATAATTTACGACCACTGTATTCCAGCGAGAGCGTGGCGTGGCGAATGAGACGAAGTCGCATCGAAGAATATTAAGCTGCGATTGATTGCCTTACAATTCGTGCCCTTTCGAACAATTACCCGAATATTTCCTTGGCGGCTGCAACCGTATTGCAATGGATCGTCACTGTGTCGTCGATTTTTTGCGCATAACCGCCCGCATAAGTGACCATCACGGGAATGTCGCGGGCTTTTGCCACGCGAAACACCAGTTCATCTCTTTTCTTCAAACCTTCAATCGTCAAATTCAATCCGCCCAATTGGTCTTCCTTGTAAGGGTCGGCGCCCGCGATATAGCAAAGTAGTTCCGGGTCGAACTGACGAAGGCCAGAGCTCAATGCATTGTCGAGCCAGGCCAGATATTCCTGATCACCGATGCCATCCGGCAAATCGACGTCAATGGACGAAGGTGGCTTCCATGCCGGATAGTTGTTTTCCTGGTGCAGAGAAATCGTAAACACCTCACCCGCGTGCGCATTCCTTACCTTTGGCGAACCTGTATCCAGTGTGGAAGCACTGCGCGAAGGAAGAGGATCGGTGGGCACGCGCATGCCAGCAAAAATAGCCGCTGTGCCATTGCCATGGTGGACATCGCAATCAACGGTCATCGCAGTTCGTATTTTGTCATCGCGCTGCATCCGTCGGATCGCCACCGCCACATCGTGAATCATGCAGAACCCTTCGCCATGATCCGGAAATGCGTGATGAAATCCGCCGCCGATGTTGAATGCGACTCGATCCTTCAAAGCATAGTTCGCCGCCAGCATCGAACCTCCCGCCGCCAACCAGAAAGCGCGTACCAGTTCGGGCGAATAGGGAACTTCCATCTGGAGTTCTTCGCGAGGCGTGAGTGTCCCGGTTTTTAACTTCTCCACGTACTGCGGCGTATGAACAAGCAGGATGTCTTGGTCGTTGGCGGGATCGGGCGTGAGGAAGTCATCTTGACTCGCAACTTTTGATTCAAGCAACCGATCGTGAACGCGCCGATATTTCTCAGCAGGGAAGACATGGGTTCCAATCGGCAAATAATAATTGTCGGAATAAACAAGCTTGAAGCGGAGCATGAGGATGCTGCCCAAAACGTTCAGTTACGAAACAAACTAATCATACTTGAGCGAAACGGGAGGCTTCGAAATTGCCTCATGGCTTCATCCAGCCTTTACTGACCAAATGGGCGCCACAATTTTCGCAGTACACGATGTCGCGTAAATTATCGAAGGCAGGCTCGCTGCCGCAGAACCCACACTTGTCGAAGTTCGTGGGCCGCGGGGGCTCATCCTGAGACGAAGGAGGCGTGTCGTTCACGCGCTCAATCTACGTCGATTACGATCGTTTGTGTTTCAGTGTGACACGCCGTCAGTGACTAAGGTAACTTTTCGTCTCGAAATGAGAAGGCAATTCGCTAGCGCTTTTTGTTCGGAGTCGCAGGAGAGGATGGTGTAACCACCGGGCGCCGCACCGGAACAATCGCTCCCTTGGATGGATCCGCGGCTGCCGTGGCGCGCGCGAGAACTTCCTTCTGGATGTACTGAACAAATTCCTGAATCTGCGATTGCATTTCTTCCATCCGCTCACGCATCTGCAGGATGATGGCAATGCCCGAGATATTTACGCCCAGATCGCGTGCTAAAGACAGGATAAATTCGAGCCGTTGCAGATCCTCGTCCGTGTAGAGTCGCGTATTACCTTCTGTACGGGAGGGTTTTAAAAGCCCTTCACGCTCGTATAGGCGAAGCGTCTGCGGATGGATTTCGTACATCTCGGCTACCGAGGAGATCATGTACGCGCCTTTGGCTTTACGCTTGGTCACCGGCTGCCTTTCCCTCGTGCGCCTTTGGATTTGCGTTTTGGCATGTTTCCCTAATGTACAACAGCATCCACATCCGCGAACCATCCAGCTCAATCTGACTTGACCACTCACTACCAACTACCAACTACTGACTACTGACTACTGACTACTGGTTCTCACACCCTTCTCTCCGTTGCCGGTCCTTCTTGTCTTCCGACCTTCAGTGCCTCCCGCACAAACGCGCCGAGCACGCGATCGAGTTCTGAACTATGTTCGAGCCGAATCCGATGCACGTAATCAGTAGGTGGGTAGAATTCGATCCGGTAGAGCCGTGGATGCTCCCGCCGTCGCTTGAGCCACAGACCAATTTCTAATCGGTTTTTCCGTACGATCACGCTGGCGAATCGAGCACGCGCCTGGAATACGATGCGCGTTTTTTGCGCATACACTTTTGCCGCTCCAAAGGTCCGCACAAGTGCGCGGAATTCGCTGAACAGCTTTCGCGCAATCGGATCTTTTCCTTTGAAATGATCATTAATTCGGTACGTTCCACACGAATGCGACACGTTACGCGTCACAAACTGATGACGGCATTTCGGGCATTTCCAGAGCGGACGTTTTCGCTTACGCGGCATGTCGAGTTTTCGCTAAGTGCATATGATAAATGCGGCACAAAAAAAGAGACGCAGCGAACTGCGTCTCATGGTGCTTGTTCGATTCTTTCTAAGCTGCCGCTTCTGGTTTCTCCAGCGGCGTAGCAGCCCACCCCTCGGGTTTAAGCGCCTTGTTCAGGTAATACGCGACTGCTCCCGCCGCAATCAGAATCATCCCGAATGCGAACGAGCTCATGCCCATTACCTGTTCGCTCTGGCTTCTTACGACGGAGAAACCGAGCATCAACATCGGAGCGATGCCGACTGCAATCGCCCCGAACAGCCCGCCCGGCACGCGGAAAGGACGTGGCAGCTCCGGTTCTTTAATGCGCAAGATAATCAGCGCAAGGAACTCAAGCGCGAGACTCGCCCCATAGAGAAGGATATCGATCGTAACGAGACGATCCAGTCCTAGCCCGAGACACATTGCCCATCCGGCAGCACAAATCGTGATTGAGACCCAGGGTGCGCGAGTTTTGGGATGGAGCTTCGTAAAAAATTGCGGCAACATCCCGTCCTGTGCCATAGCGAGCGGCAGCCGCGAGTAGCTCATGACAAGCGCGTTGAACATGCCAAATGCGCTGATCATTCCACCAACGACGACCGCAACGCGCAGAACCGGACCGCCCAATAACCCTGCGATGTCAGCCCAGGAACCGGTTTCCCATGCGGATGGCGCGAGGCCGGTCATCCAAACAGCTGCAACCGGCACGATGTATGTCAGCGCGATGATCGCTACCGCACCGAGCATCGCTCGCGGATAGGTCTTCTGCGGCTTCTCGACTTCGGTCGCGATCGTCGACGCGTTGTCCCACCCCATGTAGTTCCACATACAGATGAGCAGGCCGCCAATCATGTCCACGTTCGACGTCGTTGGCGTGGTGACCGCGTTCAGAAGCGCCTTGTATTTGAATGGCGCCAGGAAAACCATCGCGATAAATGGCGACGAGAGCGCGATCAGAAGCCACATCGACGTGTAGGACACCGCCTTCACGCCCGCGATATTCAGCAGCGCGCAGATCACCACAATCGCCAATCCAACCATCACCCCGCGATATCCCACCGAGAACCATGGGAACATCCTCACAAGGTAAGCCACGAACAATGTCGGATAAATGGCCATGTCAAACTTCGAGGCCACCAAGGAGAGCCATGCCTCCTGGAATCCCCAGAAATTTCCCATTGCCCGGCGAACCCAGGAGTAATAGCCGCCTTCGTTAGGAAGCGCACTCGCCAATTCACCCAGCATGAAAGCTGTCGGCAAGCTCCAAAGAATCGGCGTGAGAAGCAGAAGCAGGATAGCTCGCCCATAGCCCGCGCCATGCACAATGTCTTCGGTTCCGTAGGTACCACCAGAAACCATGAAGAATGTTGCGGCAATCAGGGGCCACAAAGTCAGGCGAATCGATTTTTTGCGAGGGTTGACGAGCGCAAGACGCTGCTCGAATTCGGTGGGGGCGTTAGCTGTAGCCAATTTCTATGGCTTCCTCCTCAAGCGACTCACTCTCACCACCGCGACTCCCTTGATCCTCATTGATCGCGGCTCCCGGGTGACAAGCGATTTCCGGGCATGTCGGCGAAGTTAGTTCGCATACAGAGAATACGGCAAATTAGATGCAGCGCGTGGAAAATTTCAGGAATTTTTTTGAGGAGAGTAGAACGTCAGTAATGCTGAATACCCGAGTGGCTGCAGAATTAGACACTCTTCCAGAGTTCCGCTCTCGGATCATCCGGATTTAGCTTGGCTATCTCGCGCAGCAATTCTTTCGTCCGCTCATCGCGCGGCATGGGGACGGTCAGCTTTACTTCTA
Source organism: Terriglobales bacterium (assembly GCA_036265385.1). Taxonomy (GTDB): domain Bacteria; phylum Acidobacteriota; class Terriglobia; order Terriglobales; family Acidobacteriaceae; genus DATAPD01. Next base: position 38,233 of record DATAPD010000004.1, on the reverse strand, counting down.
CAATTTCATCCCCGCGAACGCCGTCCTTTGTAGCGGAAGGCACGCCCTTTTCGCGCAATCGCAGCTTTTGTCCCGACTGGGTACCCGGAGGAATTTTCAGTAATGCGCGCCCGTCAATCGTGGGTACTTCAATCTTGGCGCCCAGCGCTGCCTCTGTTGCCGTGACAGGCACAATGACCTGGATATCGTCGCCTTCCCGATGAAACACCGGATGATCGCCAGTCCGGATGATCACATACAAGTCTCCCGCGGGACCGCCACGTAGACCAGCATTGCCTTTACCAGCGAGTCGTATTCGCTGTCCTTCCCGCGTTCCACCTTTGATTCGAACTTCCAGCGGTTCGGTCCGCTCTATGCTGCCTTCGCCGCGACATATGGGGCACGGAGAAATGTTCTTCCCGGTTCCGTGGCATCGCGGACACTGCACGTTGAACTTCATGCGTCCGCCGGTTTGTTCGATCGTCCCCTTGCCGTTGCATTGAGGACACTTGCCCGGTGCCTCGAGAAAGCCATTCCCTTTGCAATTCGTGCAGACGTCACGGCGCGTTATGTTCAATCGCATGACTCCGCCGCGGATCGCCGTCCAGAACGGAACATTGACTTGATATTCCAGGTCGCTCCCCGGTTCGGGTCCCTCTTCGGACTGGGCCGCGCCGCCGCTGAACATGGAGCCGAAAATGTCCCGAAACGAGGAACCACCCGACGATTGCTTCTTCGAGCGGCCGCCCTCAAACAAATCCGAGAAATCGAAGCCGCCGAAATCAAAATGAACTCCGCCTGCGCCAGCCGACCCCGTACCGCCAGCACCTCCTGGAAATCCCTGAGGAAACCCGCCCGCTTGTCCGCCGCCTCGTGCATATGCCTCAGCAGTTGCTGGATCAATGTTGTCCGAGTAGAACCCGAGCTGATCGTAAATCTTTCGCTTCTTAGGATCGCTCAGAACCTCATTCGCTTCGGAGATCGCTTTAAACTTCTCCTCGGCCGACTTGTCGCCCGGGTTTACGTCGGGATGGTACTTGCGCGCGAGTTTCCGAAACGCCTTGCGGACCTCCTCCGCAGACGCGCCCTTCTTGACGCCCAGGGTCCCGTAATAATCTTTTGTTTCAGTCGCCATATTTTGCGATCAGCTCTCCGGGGGCGGGCCAGCCAACCTACCCAGAATCAATTCACCACTTCTCGCTTGTCTTCATCCTGCTGGAACCCGAAAGTGTCATATAGCGGCTCATCCATTGCAACCGGGATCCGCACGACCCCGCTCTCAGTCGGAGCAAGCACGTACCATCGTCCCTCTTCGGGCACGAAATTCATTACATACCATTGATCGTTCACTTCGAATTGCATTTCATTCCTTTCCGTCGGTGGCTCATGGCCTCCGGCTGAAAGCCCCGTTGAAAGTTCAGGCCACGGATTCATCGAACTCACAGACCTGAGATCCGTTTCATCCGCTTAAATCCGTGGCCAAGCCTTACATCAACCGGAACACTTATTTCTTGTCTTCTACATCTACGTACTCGGCATCGATCACGCCTTCGTCTTTCTTGGCCTGATCCTCGCCGCTCGGCGCCGATTGCTCAGTGGTATTTCCGCTCGGGCCTTGTCCCGCGCCCGGACCGGGCTGTGCCGACTTGTACATCTGCTCAGCCAGTTTGTGCGAAGCCTGCGTCAGCTTCTCGCGCGCCTGGTCCATCTGCGACTTGTTGCCACTTTCGAGTGCCTTCTTGGCATCGGCGATCGCGTTTTCCACGTCCCCGCGCTCGGAGCCTGAAATCTTGTCGCCATGCTCTCGCAGCATCTTCTCGATGCCATAAACCATCGAGTCGAGCTGGTTCTTGGCTTCGATCTCTTCCCGCTTGGCCTTGTCTTCGGTCGAGTGAGAATCGGCTTCCTTCGCCATACGCTCAACCTCTTCCTTGCTCAGACCCGAAGACGACGTAATCGTGATCTTCTGGTCCTTGCCCGTGGCCATGTCCTTCGCGGTTACGTTCAGAATGCCGTTTGCATCAATATCGAACGTCACCTCAATCTGCGGCAATCCACGCGGAGCCGGTGGCAAACCGGTCAGATGGAACTTGCCGAGAGTTCGGTTCTGTGCCGCCATCGGACGCTCGCCCTGCAGCACGTGAATTTCGACCGACGTTTGGTTGTCCGCTGCGGTCGAGAACGTTTCCGTCTTTTTGGTCGGAATCGTCGTGTTGCGCGGGATCATCGGCGTTGCCACGCCACCTAGCGTTTCGATCGCCAACGTCAGTGGAGTCACGTCGAGCAGAAGCAGGTCTTTCACTTCGCCCTTCAACACGCCGCCCTGGATCGCTGCGCCCACAGCTACGACTTCATCCGGGTTGACTCCCTTATGAGGCTCTTTCCCGAACAGTTCCTTCACCAGCGCCTGAATGCGCGGCATGCGCGTCTGTCCACCAACCAGCACAACTTCGTTGATCTTGCTGGCGTCAACGCCCGCGTCCTTCATGCACTGCCTGCAAGGCGCAACAGACTTCTGGATCAGGTCTTCGACCATCGATTCCAGTTTCGCCCGCGTTAGCTTCTTCACCAGGTGCTTCGGACCGGTCGCATCCGCCGTGATAAACGGCAGATTGATTTCGGTCTCCATCGTGGTCGAGAGCTCGATCTTGGCGCGCTCCGCTGCATCGCGCAGACGCTGCAACGCCATTTCGTTGCCTTTGCCACGCAGGTCAAGACCTTCGTCCTTTTTGAACTCGTCAATGAGCCAATCCACGATGCGCTGGTCGAGGTTGTCACCCCCTAAGTGCGTGTCACCATTCGTGGCTTTCACCTCGATGACGCCTTCGCCAACTTCCAGGATCGAGATATCGAACGTGCCGCCACCGAAGTCGTAAACGGCAATCGTTTCGTCTTTCCCTTTATCGAGCCCATAGGCCAGTGCGGCCGCCGTGGGTTCGTTGATGATGCGCTTTACATCAAGACCCGCAATCTTGCCGGCATCTTTCGTGGCCTGTCGCTGCGCATCGTTGAAGTACGCCGGAACGGTAATGACAGCTTCCGTCACGCTCTCACCCAAATAGTCTTCGGCTGCTTTCTTCAATTTCTGAAGAATCATGGCCGAGATCTCCGGCGGGGTGTACTTCTTGCCCTGCGCGATGATCGCCAAGTGGTCACCATCGCGTTCGACTTTGTAGGGCACCATCTTCATTTCTTCGGTGACTTCGTCGAAGCGACGGCCCATGAACCGCTTGATCGAATAAACCGTGTTCTCCGGATTTGTAATCGCCTGTCGCTTAGCTACCTGCCCGACCAGGCGCTCGCCAGTTTTCGTGAAACCGACGACGGAGGGGGTAGTCCGGCCACCCTCTTCATTCGCAATGACCTTTGGCTCGCCACCTTCCATGACAGCCACGACCGAGTTGGTGGTTCCGAGGTCAATTCCGATAATCTTGCCCATGATTTTCCTCCTTCTTACCGTCAAATCCTTTGTTTACAATAACTTTATGATTGCACGTCAGGCTATAATAAGACTTGAGTGTATCATTGTCAACTATATAGATGAGTCGTGAATTCAGTAGGATGCAAGGAAAATGCACCCATAAATCGAAGGCTGTCGAGGTGTCACTCTAAGCTCGGCGTCAGTTAGCGCCTTTCAAAATCTGATCGATCTTGCCCAGTTCCTCATCTGTGAATTCCAGATTCTTAAGCGTATCCACGTTATCGTCAACCTGGGTCACCCTGCTTGTACCTACTAATGCACTCGTCACACGCGCATCCCGCAACACCCAGGCGACTGCCATCTGTGCCAAGCTCTGGCCCCGTTGGTTTGCGTGTTCATTCAAGGCGCGAATCGCTGCCAAGCGCTTTTCATTCACGTCGGCACGCCGCAGAAAGAAATCACGTGCTGCCCGCGAGTCCGCAGGAATCCCCTTCAAATATTTGTCCGTCAGCAATCCCTGCGCAAGCGGACTGAAAACGATGCATCCCACGCCCTCTTTGCCCAAAACCTTCAGCAATCCTTGCTCGGGTTCGCGCTCGAACATTGAGTATTTCGGCTGATGAATCAGACAGGGCGTTCCTAACTCCCGCAGAATCTTGACCGCCGCAGCCGTCTGTTGTGGGTCGTACGCCGAAATTCCAACATACAGCGTTTTTCCGGAACGCACGGCATGATCGAGCGCGCCCATCGTTTCTTCCAGCGGCGTCTCCGGATCTGGCCGATGGTGGTAGAAGATGTCGACGTATTCAAGCCCCATCCGTTTCAGGCTCTGGTCCAAGCTCGCCAGAAGATACTTGCGCGATCCGAAGTCGCCATAAGGACCAGGCCACATGTCCCATCCAGCTTTGGTCGAAATAATCAGCTCGTCGCGGTAAGGGACGAAGTCTTTCTTGAAGATGACGCCGAAATTCTCTTCGGCCGAACCGTACGGCGGCCAGTAGTTGTTCGCCAGATCGAAATGCGTGATACCTAAATCGAAAGCGCGTCGCAGCATTGCGCGCGCGTTCTCAAAGTTGTCCACGCCGCCAAAGTTGTGCCATAGTCCGAGCGAAATCATCGGTAACTGGATGCCGCTCTTCCCGCAACGTCGGTAACTCATAGTGTCGTAACGTGAATCGAGTGCCTGATGCACAAAGTCTCCTCGCCTGATCGCAGCATTGGTAGCCACTACGGGTCTTTTAACTCGAAGCTCGTGACTCGCAGCTCGCTAATCGTACTTCTCGTATCGGATGGACTTTCTATCCCAACCGAGGCTTTTGAGCAACTCGCGGTTGGCGGAGACCATGCGATCGAGCCCGCAGATATATGCCGTCATGTCCTTGCGCTCGCCGACGATTTCCCGGACATGCTCCTGCACGTAGGCGCGTTTCCCGGACCAGGAATCTTCACCGCGGCTCAGCGTGGGAACGTAGTGAAAATTCGGCTGCTCGGCTGCGAGCTTGCGAAATTCATCGTTGTAGTAGAGATCGCGTTCATAGCGCGCGCCGAACAGCAACCAGATCTGCCGACCCTCGTGCCGCGCCGCTTCGGTGTCCTTCGCCTCATACAACCAATGCAGCATCGACCGAAAGGGCGCAATACCAGTACCCGTTGCGATCATGATCGTGTCGTGAAGCGGCGGGCGAAGTATGAAGTCTCCAAACGGCCCCTGAAAAATGATTTCTGAACCTTCGGCCATACTGCAGAGGTGATTGGACATAAAGCCGTCCTGCACCCGGTTCAGACAAAACGCAAAAGACTTGCTGTTCGGCGGTGAAGCGATCGAATAAGCGCGCGTGATTTCTTCGCCCTCCGGAGTGTTTGCGCGAACCGATAACCATTGGCCGGGAACAAACCCGAACGCCGATGTTCCGGCAACTTCAAATTCAAGGTGCTTAGTGAGATCAGATAGAGCCGGTGATTGAACGAGTCGTGCCTTCAATGTCGCAAAAGGAGTCATCACGTTCTTAGATTACGCGTGTTGCGCACGCGACATTAATCCTCCGCGATTTCTAATTCGCTCTTACCCGAATTACCGGATTCGTCATGCAACGAGACGGATTACACTTGGGTGAGTGATTTCCGGTGAAGAGAATGAAAAATACTCAAAAGAAAACAGGGAAAACCTGTTGCTGGCCCGGATACGAACCCGTGCCCGGCAAAAAACAACACAGTCAGGGCAGCTGCAAACCCAAAGTGAAAGCACGCCTTTCAAGCGGAGAAAAGACTTTTCGCAGTGCACGGAAACGGCAATTGGATCGCTGGCAAGATGCTCATCCCGGCAGTCCTCGCAAGGCGGCACAGCACTTGCGCAAGCCCAAACACCAAACGAGAAAAAGAAAGGCGAAAGCATGAACCATGCAAGTGTCTCGAAGAAATCTCGCACCCAGCGGTCAAGGAAAGTGGTCACGAAAGATCCTCACGGCGGTTTGACTGCGGCTGGACGTAAAGAGTTTTTGCAAAAAGAGGGTGCTCATTTGAAGCCCGGTGTCAGAAAGTCGGAACGCGAGATGACCCTGGAGGAGATGAAGCGAAAGGGGAGTTGGGCCGCCCGTTTCTACGGTCGAAGCGGATCATTGCCACCGCTACGCGACAAACACGGGAAGCCAACTCGGTTTGCTCTCACAGCGGCCGCGTGGGGCGAGCCGGTTCCAAAAACGAATGCCGCGGCCCGAAAGATCGCTGAAAAGGGAAGGAGATTATTGGCCCGAGCGAAAATGAAAAAACCAGCGTAGGGGCATAGCTTGCTATGTCCATAAACAAATGTTCACAATCATTCGACAGTCACAGACTTCGCTAAGTTCCTAGGCTGATCGACATCACACCCTCGCCGGACCGCGATGTGATACGCCAGCAATTGCAGAGGTACGATCTCGAGAATGGGTACCAATTCCTCTGGCGCTGGCGGAATGTAGATCACATGATCGGCGCCATCTTTCGCGTCCTCGTCTCCTTCAGTCGCGAGCACGATAACTTTCCCGGACCGTGCTTTCACTTCTTTCAGATTTGAGAGCGTCTTTTCGTAACGAACGATCGAACCGGGCTGGTTTACATCTTTCGTCGCAATGATTACTACAGGTAAATTTTCATCGATGAGCGCGTTTGGGCCGTGCTTCATCTCGCCCGCCGGGTAGCCTTCGGCGTGGATGTAGGAAATCTCTTTCAGCTTGAGCGCGCCCTCGAGCGCAATCGGGTAATGAATACCACGACCGAGGAACAGGAAGTCTTGCGCACGCACGTATGTCTTGGCCAGTTGTTCGCATAGCTCGTCGTGCGTCAGGAGTTGCTCCAGCTTGCCAGGGATGTGCGTCAGTTCCTGAACTGCTTTCTTTGCTTGCTCGGGAGAAATAGCTCCACGCACTTGGCCTAGATAAAGCGCGAACAAATATAACGCGGTGAGCTGTCCCGTAAAGGCTTTTGTCGAAGCCACGCCGATCTCCGGCCCGGCGTGCGTGTAGATCGTACCGGCGGCTTCCCGCGTAATCATTGAACCGACGACATTGCAGATCGCCAAAGTCTTCGAGCCACGCGCCTTGGCTTCGCGTTGCGCCGCAATCGTATCGGCGGTCTCGCCGGATTGAGAAATTACCAGCGTGATCGTGTCCGGCGTGACGATCGGATCACGGTAGCGCCATTCGCTCGCGTAGTCCACTTCGACAGGAATACGGGCGAGGCTCTCGATCATGAACTTGCCCGCCTGTCCGGCGTGCCAACTGGTTCCACACGCAGTAATGTTGATCTTCTTTGCAGCGCGAAACTCCGCTTCGGAAATTTCCATTTCGTCGAGAAAAATGTGGCCCGTATCCTGCGAAACACGCCCCAGCGTTGTGTCCCGGACGGCGCGGGGCTGCTCATAAATTTCCTTGAGCATGAAGTGTTTGAAGCCGCCCTTCTCCGCCATGATCGGGTCCCAGGTAACGTGCTGGACTTTCCTCTCAATGGATTTGCCGTCGAAGTCGGTCAACGTCACGCCGCCTGGAGTGATGACCGCCACATCACCATCGGCGAGGAAGAACAGGTCACGGGTGTGGTACAGGATCGCGGGCACGTCGGAAGCGACGAAGTATTCATCATTGCCGAGGCCGATGACAGCAGGCGGACCATTTCGTGCCGCAACGATCTTGTTCGGATCGTCCACGGAAATAACCGCAAGAGCGAATACGCCTGAGAGCTCCTTTACGGTCTTGCGCACCGCGTCTTCCAGGCTGGGGCGATGTCCGTTGCTGCTCGAAAAAAGATGTTTTTCCACGAGGTGAGCGATGATTTCGGTATCTGTTTCAGTCGTGAACTTGTGGCCCGCTTCGATCAGGGTGCGCTTCAGAGAGAGATAATTTTCTACAATTCCATTGTGAACGACGACAATCTTGCCGGTGCAATCTCGGTGGGGATGTGCGTTTTCTTCGCTAGGACGTCCGTGCGTCGCCCAGCGGGTATGGCCGATACCGTAGGTTCCATCAAGCGGTTTCTGCCGGATTACTTCTTCGAGGTTTCGAAGCTTGCCTTCTGCTCGGCGGATCTGGAGCCCGTCACCATTTCCCGCAACAGCGATTCCAGCTGAGTCGTAGCCGCGATACTCCAAACGGCGCAGGCCATCGATGATGACCGGAACGACTTCCTTCTTACCTACATAGCCAACGATACCGCACATGAATCAGACTCCTTGTCGGCGGGGAACCGCAGATATTCGATGATCCTCGCCTGCGCGAGGTTCGCACAGTACACAGAAGGAGGAGTCAATCCTCGAGGGAATAACGGTATTCCTCGATGACAGGATTGGTCAGGACTTCGCGAGCCATTTTCTCCACTTCCGCTTTGGCATCTTCCTTTGACAAGCCGCCATTCAGGTTGATTTCGAAGTACTTACCCTGACGGACGTCCTGCAAACCGCGATAGCCCATCTTGTTGAGAGCGCCTTGAATGGTTTTCCCTTGGGGATCCAGAACGCTCTTCTTTAGCGATACGTAAACGTAAGCCATCATCGAGAATTCATTATACGACAGCTTGCACTGCTGTTTTTAGGTGTTGGGAGACATGGAAGGCGTAGAACTTTGGCTTTTCAAGCGCTGGTCAAGATCTTCGAGTGCGGACTCTAACATCTTGCGTTGGAGCGGGTTAGTCGCCGTTTCCAGTTGGTGAAGAACCTGCTTGCGTGAGAGAAGCAACAGTTCCGTTTTGCGAGCTTGTTCCGCCTCGGAGGGAGTCAGTCGCGCCCGAATTTCTGATTTTGAAGCGGCAGCTTCCGACTGTTGTTCCTCTACGGACTTGCTTTCCCATCCTCGTGCCATGATCTTCCGCGATCATACTCTTTTGTAAAGTGAGAGGGATGCATTAGGTCGAGCGCGTAAGTGAAAAACGTTTGCAATGTAGATGAAGGAGAGTAATAATCAATTCGTTAAAGCGCCAATAAACGTCGTCCAAAACAGAGCGCTTGACAGTAGTATCCGAATCGATTCCGCGCCAGTAAGACAGGGGTCGAAACGGTTGAAGCTAACCCACCGACGCGCAAATCGGACTCTGTCCGGCAGATCGTCTTATCCCCAAGGACGATCGAAACCTGATGTTTTGTTTTCGTGCGCTACTTCCACAACTGAATGAGGATTGTGACTTTCAAACAATCCCGGCCGATTGGTGTTACGAGTAGATCCAGGAACTGCGCCCGTTCAAAACAGCTTGCGCTGAAGACTTAAAGATAGAAGGGACGCTGTCAGGATATGCACGCTGAACTTGCGCGCCGCGAGAATTCATTCAATTCAGAACCGAACCGCTACGAAGCGTTATTACAGATGGCGGATCTGATTTCCAGCCCACTCGACTTTAGCGATCTCGTCCACCATCTATCAGCCCGCCTCAGAACAGTAGTGAACTTCGATTTTTTGAATCTCCTGGTTCACGATCCAGAGCGCAACGTTATGAGGCTACAGATCTGGGAAGGCATGCCGGTGCCGGGCGCTCCCGAAGCTGTGTCAATCGATCACTCGTCAAGCGGATGGGTCTTTTCGCATCAAACGATGCTTTTTATTGACGACCTCCAGAAGGAATCTCGGTTTCAGGAGTCGCTGCAACCTCTGAAAGAGCGTGGCATACGCTCTTACTGCTTGTTGCCACTCACGGTTGGAGAGCGCCACATGGGAGCCATTGGATTCGGGTCGACCCAAGTGTGCGCTTTTGCAGCCCCGGATATGCAGTTGCTACAGAGAATTGCTGAGTTGGTGGCGCTGACTGTGGATAGCTCGTTGTCTCGAAAAGCTTTGGATGAAGAAAAGGAACGATTGCGCGCCCTTCTGGAGGTACACCGAACTCTAACTTCGACGCTCGAGATGCGACGAATCCTGCCGATGATTTCCGAGTGTGTGACGCGAGTGGTGCCGCACGACTTCGCAGGTGTCACTCTTTATGAAGATTCAGACCACAAATCGATGAAGGTTTTCATATTACCCGCTCCCAGCAGTGGCAACGTAATTGAACCGGGTAAATCTGTCGCCGCGAGCGAAACTTTGGCGATTCACGCCATTGCCGAAAAGAAAGCCCGCACGTTTTCGAGAGAGGAACTCCTGCAACTCAACACACCCGTGTCGAAGCATGTGATCGAGGCGGGGATTCAAACCATGCATTGCATTCCACTGATGACTCAGAAGAACGTGTATGGGGTGCTGAATGTCGGCAGCAGAGCTCATGATGCCTTTTCTCCAGAGGATAACGAACTGTTGGACCAGGTGGCAGCGCAATTAGCAATCTCACTCGAGAATGCGAGAGCTTATCAGGAGATCCGGCAACTGAAAGAACGCCTGGAAGAAGAAAAACTATACCTCGAAGGCGAGATCCAATCGGAATTGCATTTCGAAGAAATCGTAGGCAACAGCGCGGTGCTGAAGCAGGTGCTGGGGCAGGTGGCAACGGTTTCGGCCAGCAACGCGACGGTCTTAATACTCGGCGAGACGGGAACCGGTAAAGAATTGATCGCGCGAGCGATTCACAAAATGAGTCGTCGAGCCAATCGGAGCTTCATCAAGCTCAACTGCGCTGCAATTCCAACCGGGCTACTCGAGAGCGAACTTTTTGGACATGAAAAAGGCGCTTTCACGGGCGCGATTAGCCAGAAGGTGGGTCGCTTGGAATTGGCCGACGGTGGCACTTTATTTCTCGACGAGATCGGCGACATTCCGCTCGAACTGCAACCGAAACTTTTGCGAGTGTTGCAAGACCAGGAATTCGAGAGATTGGGTAGTACGCGGACTCTGCGCGTAGATGTTCGTTTAATCGCGGCAACCAATCGTGAGCTGACAACCGCGGTCGCCCAAGGACAATTTCGCAGGGATCTTTATTACCGTGTCAATGTCTTTCCCGTGCGACTACCCGCCCTGCGTGAAAGAGCTGAAGACATACCGCTTCTGGTGCAGCATTTCATACGAAAGTTTGCCAACCGGATGGATAAAACGATCGAAACGATTCCAACCGAAATCATGAACGCGTTTCGTAATTGGAGATGGCCGGGGAATGTTCGGGAACTCGAAAACTTCATCGAGCGAAGCGTCATCCTCACAGACGGACCGGTCTTGCGCGCGCCGTTGGCGGAACTGAGATCAGAGGCTGCATTCGGCGACGGCGAAGGGAGTAGTACCCTCCACGCTGCCGAGCGGGAGCACATTCTGAGGGTGCTGCGTGAGGCCCGCGGCGTGATTTCCGGGCCGCGCGGCGCCGCTTCTCGGCTCGGACTAAAGCGCACCACTCTCCAATACAAGATGCAAAAGTTGGGTATAGCGCGCGCGGACTATGCTCCGTAACACAGCGGTACGCGTTCGGCACTCACCGATTGTTTTCCAGATTAGCGAGTGAGTAGTTTTGTCTCCTCAGCAGGCTTAGTGAGGTGCATCCGGATCCCTTTGCGCTTGTGAAGACGCGAGCCGTTCTGGATGACGCCGGATACATGCAGTCGGATCGGCCGGATGACAGTGACGGAATATTGTCGGACGCCAGCCATTCGTCACAAATTCCATTCCGTTCCGGTGTTCCTTGTGAAACTAATCACAAAAACTTCCCATATTTTCACCGAAATCTTTCAAGACAGACCTCTATAAGTTTGGATCATGGAGTGCTGAGTTGCTACGTGGCAGCCCTCCCCTGCCTATCGACATCGAGCCAAGCGATCAGATGATGATCCAATCAGTTCCAACCGAGAGCAGGCCTGTGAAGTTGGACTTGCAGTTCTTGCTAGCGTGCCTGGCGGCATGGCGTGGGACTCACGATCCAGCGGCAGGCTGGGAACTGGTTACTGCCGCCCGCGAATCCCGGGGAGAGGAAAAACAAGCCGCGTTTCACCTCCTGAAGCAGATGGTGGAGTTCGACGAGGTGTTCGAAAACTTGGCCTCCCCGAGCCTCGCGCAGCAATCAATTGAGCTGGAAAGTCCGATGTGGAAGGGAAGTTTGGCAGAAACGCTATCAGGAGACCTGGGATGAATGGGCCGTATGGGCTGGAGATGATTGACAACTGCGTGAGCTGCACATTACGCAAAGATCGGGGGTTTTGCAATTTTTCCCCAGCCCTGCAGGCCCAATTCGACAGGCTTGGACACCACAGCATCTTCCCCTCGGGTGCGCTGCTTTTCGTGGAGGGACAACGGCCGCGAGGAGTCTACGTTTTGTGCTCGGGCCACGTGAAGCTCTCCACTACATCTGCGCAAGGCCGAGTCTTGATACTTAAAGTTGCAGCACCCGGTGAAGTGCTGGGACTTAGTGCGATTCTCTCGGGTACGCCTTGTGAATTAACTGCCGAGACCGCTCGGCCTTGCCAGGTGAACTTTATTGAACGAGAAGTGTTGTTGGAGTTTCTCCGGCGAAACGGGGAAGCAGGCCTGCACTCGGCGAGAGCATTGAGCGTGGAATTCCAAGCGGCCTTTCGTGACGTGCAGGACATCGTGCTGGCTCGATCGTCAGCCGGGAAACTCGCCAGACTGATTCTCTCCTGGAGCGCGGGCCAGGATGGGAAGGAAGTGCGGGTGCGGGCAGCGTTCACCCATGAAGAAATGGCACAGATGATCGGTACCTCCCGCGAAACCGTTACGCGCTTGTTGAGCGATCTGAAGAAGAAAGAATTGATCCGGCTGGAAGGCGCAACGATGGTCATTCGAAACCGGCCAGCCCTTGAAGCTCTGCTCGCATAGACGACAGAGGAGTGTCCTCCTTGTCAGGCGATCGGGATTCCGGTCGCCTTTTTTTTGGCTGCAAGGTTTTGCCGGATCCTTATGGAAAGTGCTCCTGATCTAGTCCCGCATTTACAGTCCGAAGAGTTCGCGCAGGCGCTTTGTCTGGGCTCGGCTGACGGGAACTTCGCTCTGCTTTTTATCACCCATGCGGAGCTGGTACGAGCTCTTGAACCATGGCACTACTTCGCGAATGTGGTTGATGTTTACGAGGTAGGAGCGGTGAGCGCGCCAAAACATACCTTCATCGAGGCTTTCGAAAAGCTCTTCAAGTGTGCGGCAGTTGGATTGCCCTTCGATGCCGTTCGCACCTGCGGTGAACACGGAGATCACGCCATCTTCAATGGAAGCGAAGCAAATGTCCTTCTGGTCGACAAGAAATAATCGTCCCGCAGCTTTTATAAGAACTTTTGCGCTCTGCGGTTTCTGTTGTTCAAGCATCCGGACCAGCGTTTCCAAACGTTCGGAAGAATGGACGGTAGGTTCCATCTTTGCCCGGGCTTTTTGGACAGACTGCGCGACACGTTTCTTGTCGAAGGGCTTGAGCAAATAGTCGACTGCGTTCACTTCAAACGCCTTGACTGCATACTGATCGAAGGCGGTAGAGAACACAATTTTTGGAAGAGGGACCTTGCGATCGAGCAACTTTTTGATGACGCCGAAGCCATCAAGTCCGGGCATCTGAACGTCGAGAAACACCAGGTCCGGGTTGTGCTCGCGGATCAGGTTGACTGCTTCGAGTCCGTTTTTTCCTTGGGCCACCACGTTGACATCGTCCACGCCTTTCAACAGATAGGCGAGTTCGTCGCGCGCTAGCTGTTCATCGTCGACGATGAGTGCAGAGAGGGGCATACCGATTTCAGATCGTGAAAAGTATATCGAACATTTTGCTGTCAGCGCGGCAATCGCTTGGTCATCAAGCGGTGGTCGTGATCGATGTAGCTACACTTGCGATAGAGCGCGCCAGCTGCTTCGTTTCCGCGCACAACTTCCAAATGTATCGCACGCACTTGATTTGCACGCGCTTGCCCTTCCAGAAACTCCAATGTTTTCGTGCCCCAACCGCGTCCTCTGTAAGCGGGAAGCAGGAAAAGTTCATCGATGAAGGCGCGCCCGAGAAATTCCAGACTATATCCGAATGTCAGAACGACATAGCCGACGGGGGTATTCGCGTCGAGGATCAGCCACGCAAAACCGTATTGAGGATCGTTGAGCAGGCCGAGAAGGGCCTCGCGGGCATGATCTTCATGCCAAGCGTGGCCATCATATTCATAGTATTCACGCATGAAGGGAATCAAGGTGACAGCGTCCGCGGGGACGGCGAGCCGAAACTCAGGTCCGAGTTCAGGAGACATTTTCGATCGCTAGAGCCATACCCATGCCGCCGCTGACACACAGGGTTGCAAGACCGCGCTTTGCTTTGCGTTTCATTAATTCGTGTAGAAGAGTCACGGTGATGCGCGCGCCGGTGCAACCGATAGGATGGCCAAGTGCGATGGCGCCTCCGTTCACATTCAAACGGTCGCGGTCGAAATGCAGTTCGCGGTCGCAAGCGAGCACCTGGGCGGCGAAGGCTTCGTTGAGTTCGACAAGATCGAAATCCTTCAGCGCGATCTTGTGTTTACCTTCAAGTTTTCGGATGGCCGGAACTGGGCCGATTCCCATGACGCGAGGATCCACCCCGGCAGACGTGATGGCGATGATCCTGGCAAGAGGCTTCAGTTTGTTTCGCGTTATGAAGTTTTCGCTGGCAAGAACCAATGCCGCCGCTCCGTCCGTGATGCCCGAAGAATTGCCGGCTGTGATTGTGCCTGTCTTCGAAAAAACCGGCTGCAATTTGGCCATCTTCTCCAGTGTCGCTTCCAGGAAAAGGTGCTCGTCTTTTGCGAACACGGTTGAGCCTTTCCGCGATTCAACGGTAACCGGGACAAGTTCAGAGTCGAAACGCCCAGCGGCAACCGCAGCTGCGGCACGCTGTTGCGAGGTGAGCGCGAATTGGTCCTGCTCTTCTCGTGTGATCTTGTATTGCTCGGCCAGAACCTCGGCAGTTTCTCCCATCACCATCTTTGCCAGCGGACAGAAGAAACCGTCCCGGTACATGCCGTCGACAAGTTCCTGGTGGCCCATGCGGTAACCCCAGCGCGCACCATCCAGGTAATACGGCAGCCGGGACATGGATTCAGTGCCACCGGTGAGAACACATTCCAGGTTGCCGGTCGCGATCTCGTGATGACCGAGAGCAATGGATTTCATTCCCGAAGCGCACGCCTTATTCACCGTGTATGCAGGAACTTCCTGGGGAACTCCGCTGCGGACTGAAATCTGACGCGCGACGTTCGGTCCACCGCCGGCCTGGCGAGCATTGCCGAAAATCGTTTCCTCGACAGCCTGCGGCGAGACTCCGGCACGATCAAGCGCAGCTTTAGCGGCGACCACGCCCATGTCGGCAGCAGTGAGGGAAGAAAGCGATCCGCCGAATTTGCCGATCGGCGTTCGCACTGCCGAGAGGATATATACGTCGGACAACGGCCACCTCCAAATTCTTCAGTGTACTTGGAATAGACGAGGAGCGTCACGCTCACGGCTACAATGCAAATCGATGAACTTCACCGACCTCACGCTGATGATGTTTTTCATGCTCGCCAGTATTTTGATCAGCGCGGCGACTCACCGTGTGTGGAACTGGTCAGTGCTTATCGTTGTGAATCTTCTTTGCCTGGCTGTGATCGGCGGAATTGTGGCCGCAAGGAAGCGGTCACGCGTGTGGCAGTTTCTGCACGATTGGTATCCGATGGGCATGTTCATCGTTTGTTTCGAAGAAGTCTCGAGGCTGTCGTTTGTTCTGCGAGACAGCTGGCAAGATCAATATCTACTGGCACTCGAAGGACGATTTTTCGCAGTGCCACCAACGGTATGGCTCGCAAAACATAGCGCCTGGTGGATCACGGAGATTGTGGAGGTTGGCTATTTTTCCTATTTCGTGTTGTTGATGATTGTGGGCGGGGTGTTTTATGCCGCGCGCGAACGGTTACGGTTTCGCGAGGTGATGGATACGACGACGCTCGCTTACGTCATCTGTTACGCGATTTTCATCCTGTTTCCGACAGAGGGACCCGCGCACACCTTAGCTGAAATGCAGCAACCACCTATCCCCGGAGGAGGACCATTTCACTGGGCAGTGCGGTTGATCCAGTCGAACGCCGGAGTTCATGGGAACGCATTTCCAAGTGCGCACGTGGCGGGAGCGGTGGTAGCGCTGTATTTCGCGTGGAAATACCGTCAGGTGCTCGGTGCAGCACTTACTCCATTAGTCGCGCTGCTTTGCGTGGGCGCGGTCTACGACCGGTACCACTACGTTTCGGATGTTGTGGGCGGTTTGGTCGTCGGACTCGCCGCTGTGTCGTGTCTCCGGATTGTGACAACTTCTTTGCGAGAGGATGACAACGGCGTCGGCGAGTTTTCGTAACGTAGGTCTACCGAAGCAATCAGTTGTCCGGCGCAGAGGAAGTCGGGTACGAAGTGGGGCTTCCTGTTCGCCGAAGGGGCGGGTCACACTCTCCGGGCGGCCCGCCCATTTTTGCACCTGTACTCGATCAGTCTCGGTCTGCAGTAGCCCTCCCCATACGGCCGAGGCGCATTCCTCTCGCGCAAGTTACACTGAATACATGCATTACATTTACGGCATCAATGCCGTGAGCGAGTCTTTAAAGGCTCGTGGGCGAGCGTTCGCCTGGGTCGGCGTGGCGAAGGAGCGAAACGACATCCGCTTGAAGCGCGTCATTGATGACTGCCGCAAAATCGGTGTGCCGGTGCGGTTCATTCCTCGCATCGAGCTAGATGAGATGGCTGGAACCGGAGCCCACCAGGGCGTCGTGGCTGTGACGTCATCGAAGCAGTACAGCGATCTGGATGATGTCGTGCGCGCGAAAAGAGGGGAACACTCTCTCATCGTTGTGCTCGACGGAGTGGAGGATCCGCACAATCTCGGCGCAATTTTGCGAACAGCGGACGCGGCTGGAGCCGATGGCGTGTTGATTCCGGAACGCCGGGCGGCTGGAGTGACAGGAACCGTCACAAAGGTCTCGGCAGGTGCGAGTGAACACCTTCCAATCGCGAAGGTTACGAACATCGCCCGAAGTTTGGAAGAATTGAAAGATCGGAATATCTGGACTGTCGGCCTCGATGAACGTGGAAAACAGAACTATGACTCCATCGATTACAAGATGGATTGTGCGATTGTTTTGGGTGCAGAAGGCAAGGGATTGCATGATCTGGTGGCCAAAAAATGCGACTTCCTTGTTTCCATTCCGATGTTGGGGAAAGTGCCTTCCTTGAATGTCTCAGTGGCGGCTGGCGTGGTGCTTTATGAAGTTGTCAGGCAGAGAGGAGCATCGCGATAGCGCCATTTGTAAACGACGTGTTTAGTGCGTCCCCGTCGTTTCGCTGCATCTCATTTCGTAGTTCACGAAACTCCATGCGGTTTTGTATATCGATCCTGAGTTGCGTTTTTTTGCTGGCCTCGACTGCGTTCGGTCTGAATCGCGAAGCGTTCACGTTTACAAAATATCGGCTGGATGTACGTATCGACCCGGAGCAGCAGCGCCTGGGCGTTCGCGGTCAGATTACTCTGCGCAACGATTCAGCGACGCCCCAGAAAATAGCGGTTCTTCAAATTTCTTCTACCCTCGACTGGCGGTCAATTCGCGCAGCCGATGAGCCGCTCCAATTCGTCAGCCAACCCTATACCTCGGATATCGATCATACGGGCGAACTTTCGGAAGCAGTGATTACGTTGCCCAGTGAACTGAAGCCGAAAGAGAGTATCGAACTGGAAATCGGGTATGAGGGAGTGATTCCGCTCAATGCGACGAGGCTGAAACGAATTGGAACGCCAGAGGTGGCTGCCAAAAACTCAGACTGGGACCAGATCAGCTCCACATTCAGCGGCGTGCGGGGGATTGGGCAAGTGGCGTGGTATCCAGTGGCACTCGAGGCGGCAAGTTTGTTGCAGGGGAACAGCGTGTTTGCGGCCGTAGCAAGATGGAAAGCCCGCGAAGCAGATGCGGAAATGAAAGCGACTTTGCACATCGACGGAGAAGCATCGTCGACGACAGTAATGTGCAATGGCATGCACCCGAGCAACAAGGACGATGCTCGCGCCGAGGCGGCCTCAGTTCAGTGCGACTATGTTCCGCTTGGAATTACAGTGCCCGCTTTTGCCGTGGGCCAATACGAAAGCTTGTCCAATGACGTGGGAGACTTTCTCTTCCTTTCCAATCACAGCGAAGCAGCGGAGAGATATGCATCATCCGCTTTGTTGGTGTCTCCGCTCATTGAAGAATGGATTGGTTCTCCCAAAAGCAAAATTCGAGTGCTTGAGGTTCCCGATCCTGGCGCTGCCCCATTCGAGGCCGGCAATCTGATGCTGATGCCATTTGCGATTGTGGATCGCGGCTTGGCGCGCCTGACGCTCGCACATGGAATTACACACACTGCATTCTTTTCGCAGCGGCCTTGGATCAATGAAGGAGTCCCGCACTTCATGCAAGCTCTGGAGCGGGAGCAGTTAGCAGGACGAAAAGCAGCACTTGATTACATGGGCCTGCATCGGGCAGCGTTCGTAGATGCCGAAGCGGTTGCTGATCCTGCAAAGACAACCGAAAAACAACCACTA
Organism: Terriglobales bacterium; assembly: GCA_036265385.1. Classification (GTDB taxonomy): domain Bacteria; phylum Acidobacteriota; class Terriglobia; order Terriglobales; family Acidobacteriaceae; genus DATAPD01. Next base: position 19,923 of record DATAPD010000004.1, on the reverse strand, counting down.
ACTTCCACTCTGGATGAAATCTTTTATCGAAGCAAGGCGATGTACGTGTGGTGGATGTTGCGCGACATGATCGGCGATCCCGCACTCAAGCACGTGCTGCGTCGGTATGACGCTAAGCAAGATGTGGATGCGAAGTACATCGAAAGCTTGGTAAGCGCAGAGTCGAAACGTGATCTGACCTGGTTCTTCGACAATTGGGTCTATCAGGATAGAGGACTGCCGGATTTTCGAGTGTCGGCTGCATTTTCGCGAAAGACTGAAAAGGGTACCTATCTGCTGACAATTACGGTGGAGAACACAGGCACAGCGGGGGCGGAAGTTCCGATTGCGGTGAATTTTGAGGGTGGCGAAATCGGGCAGAGGTTGGAAGTCAGAGCAAAGAGCAAGAGCACAACGAGAGTCGAAGTTTCCGGCAGCCCTCAACAGATTGTCGTGAATGATGGCAGCGTGCCGGAAAGCGACCTCACCAACAATACCTATACAATCACTCCGCAGTAGGTGAGTGGTGGACAGCTGAAAGTAGGCTGCTCCAAAAAGAAAATGCAAACAGGAGGACGTTTGCCCTACATACAATTTCTCGGCGCAGCAGGGACTGTCACTGGCTCAAAACATCTCATCAACTCGACTTTTGATAGCAGCGGGAAGCAGGGAATCCAGGTTTTGGTCGATTGCGGGATGTTTCAGGGCCAGAAAGAGTGGCGCGAGCGCAATTGGCAGGACACGCCTGTGCCGGCGCGAGAGATTGATGCCGTTATCCTGACGCACGCTCACCTCGATCATTGCGGTTGGATTCCGAGATTGGTCAAGGAAGGATTTCGAGGGGCGATTTATGCGACGGCTCCAACCATCGATCTTTGCGGCATCATCCTTCCTGATTCCGGGCACCTCCAGGAAGAAGACGCGGAGTTCTACAATAAAAGGAAGGCATCGAAACACGATCCTGCTTTGCCGCTCTACACCTTTGACGAAGCTCAGGAATGTCTGAAGTACTTTCGAGCGGTGCGTGTTGGAGAAGTCACTCAACTCAGTCCGGAACTGTCGTTTCGCTTCGTGAATGCAGGACACATCCTGGGATCGTGCATGGCTGAGGTAACACTTAGCACCGATGGAAAATCGCGGCAGTTACTTTTTTCAGGAGATATCGGTCGAGTCCGTGATCAAGAGATCGCGCCGGGCAAAGTCATCCACAGCGGGCCGAAAGAAGGGGAAGTCGCGGATGTTGTGGTGATGGAGGCCACGTATGGGAACCGCGTGCATCCTGAAGACGATCCTCGCCCTCAATTGGCACAACTCATCACGCAGACAGTGAAGCGCGGCGGGAGTGTAGTCGTTCCCGCATTCGCGGTAGAGCGAACGCAGAAGTTCGTCTTCTTGCTCAAAGAAATGATGGAGTCGGGCCAGATTCCGAAAGTCCCGGTGTTCTGCGATTCACCGATGGCGATCCAAGCCGTAAAGATCTATCTAAAATACGAGTCCGAGTACACAGAATCGGCGCGAGCCTTGATCAACAAGTACGGGTCGCCCCTCGAGTGGGACGGATTCAACTTTGCCTCCACGGCGGCCGAGTCGAAAAAGATCAATGACATTCGCTATCCGGTGATCATCGTGTCATCAAGCGGCATGGTTACGGGCGGGCGCATCCAGCACCATCTGGCACAGCGTCTTCCCGACCCGAAGAACACCGTTTTATTTATTGGATTCCAGGCACCCGGTACTCGCGGGGCCACAATCAAGAGCGGCGCAAAGGAAGTGAAGATCTTCGGCGAGATGATTCCAATCCGCGCCCAGATCGCGGCGTTCGAACAATTCAGCGATCACGCGGACCCCCCCGAGCTCTTGCAATGGCTCCGTACGTTTCCACAAAAACCGCAAGTTGCGTATCTTGTTCACGCAGAGCCTCCCGCGTCGGCGCAATTTCGTGACACGATGACGAAGGAGCTAGGCTGGAACGTCAAAATTGCGGAGTGGCTGGAGAAGGTGCCAGTGAATTAGTCCGGGATCCGCTCACTAAAACGTGCCTCGGTGCCTTCCCAGTATTTGTTCTTGGAGTGTTGCCATGACAGAGAGTGAGTTCAAGAAACTTTTGGATGCAGCAGAGAAAAGTCCGCGCGAAATTGCGGCTGCAGTCTCCGGCCTACCGGAGAAGGTGCTGAAGTACAAGCCTGCGCCTGCGAAATGGTCGATTCTCGAGATTCTCGCTCATCTTGTCGACATGGAAACACTCTATGCCTACCGGATGCGTCAGATCGTTGCTGACAAAACCCCAGTCCTCGCGCCGATCGATCAAGACGATTGGGCTCGCAATCTCGGTTATATGGACGAAAATCCCGCTGAGCTGGTCGCGTTATACGGACTCAATCGCCACCACAATGTCGGCTTGTTACGGCGACTTAAAGCTGGTGATCTGGACAAGACCGCGATGCATCCGGAACTGAATAAACAAGTGCCCTTGTGGGATTACGTGCAGAAGATGGGTGTTCACGGTCCGAACCATTTGAAGCAAATTGAGCAGTTGAAGCGGGAAGCGACGAAGACTAAGTCTGCGTAAAAGTGATCAAAGCTTCTAACTTCTTTTTGGCCGCTCCCGAATCGATCGACTTTGCCGCTAACGGTACGCCTTCTCGCAGGTGATCCACGCGTCCGGCTGCAACCAAAGTAGCCGCTGCGTTCAACAGGACAACATCTCGTCTTGGCGAATCGGCGCCATCGAGAATGCTCCGAATAGTTTCTGCATTGTCGTTCGCGTCTCCGCCGGAGATGCTCTCGATCGGAGCGCTCCGCATCCCGAATTCTTCGGGCGTTACTTCGTAAGTGTGCACCTGCGCGTCGCGGACCTCTGCGACCCTCGTCGGCCCCGTGATCGTAATTTCATCCAAACCGTCAGCACCGTGTACGACCAGCGCGCGTCGCACGCCCAACATGCTCAATGCCTCCGCAAGTTTTTCCACGAGCTCCGCAGAGTACACGCCCACCACCTGAGCGGACGCTCGGGCTGGATTCGTCAGTGGTCCTAAGAGGTTGAACACGGTGCGCAACCTTAGTTCTCGCCGCGCTGCCTGGACGTGTTTCATGGCGGAATGAATGGCCGGGGCAAAAAGGAACGCGATCCCGACCTGCTCCAGGCAGACGGCTAATCGATCCGGCGTCAGGGTAATCTTCACACCCAACGCCTCCATCACGTCCGCCGAGCCGCATTTGGAACTCACGCTTCGGTTCCCATGCTTTGCAACTCGAACCCCTGCTCCTGCGACCACAAACGCCGTGGCAGTCGAGATATTGAATGTTCCACTCGTGTCGCCCCCAGTTCCGCAGGTGTCAACCAGGGCATCGCGTTCGGTGCCACTCACGTCCACAGTCGAATTGCGATGCAGGCTGAGAGGAACTGCTGCGGCACGGATCGCCTCCGCAAAACCAACGATTTCTTCAACGGTTTCGCCCTTCATACTCAACGCGACAAGGAACGCAGCGATCTGGGCATCGGTGCACTGACCGGAAAGCACCTCCGCCATCACTTCGCGCGCTTCGGGACGGGAAAGGGACTGCCGGTGGATTGCCACCCGATGGAGGGCTTCTGTGATCATGACGTGAGCAGATTACAAACCTACCGCACCAGCCAACTTGGATTCAAATGCTTGTTCGCTCAGCTCCGGGCTCGAAAAATATCAAAGCATGTTCTGCTTTTCTTCGCGGTCGTGCATTTTCTCCTAAGGAACTTCCTGTAGGCCGATCTTCGTTGGAAATCCTGAACCGTGTAAGTAGTAGCAGTTGAAAGAACTAGCCATGGTGTGTGAATCCGTCTGAAGTGGCAAGAAGTTTGCCCATTGAACTGTGGAAGCGCCACCGTCGTTGCGCCGGGTTTCTCTCAGCATCGACTGTCTCCCCCCTTTACTCATGTTGGGGGAAACACGGGCGCAATTCAGGCCTCTCATGGAAAACGTCCTAGCCAGCCGCGGAGTTGATCCGAAGAAGCGATTGTGGGTGGGCACCATCCTGCTCTCCTGCGCCGTTGCCATGGGCGTAGGTTTGGCTCTCGTTCTTCTGAGCACGACCGCCGTTGCCTTGTTTGCTGCGCCTCAATCCTTTGAAATGCCGGTACAACATCTCATGGCTGGAAACCCGCAGACTTTCGCGGGCGTAGTTAGCGATGTTCATTGCGGTGCAAAACACGTGACCGACTCAGGACAGAGCGCCGCCGGATGTACGCGGCTGTGCGTGAAAAGTGGGTCGGGCTATGCTCTTGTCGCCGGCGATACCGTTTTCGCGCTGAATGGCGATGCCGCGTTTTTAGATCGTTTTGCCGGAGAGCGGGTAAAGATCTGGGGGTCGCTCGAAGGTGCAGCGATCCGCGTTGACTCAGTGGAGCCTCTCACGCCCACGCGATAGGCTTATCCTCCCCCAAAACCCTTCTGGTTCTCTAAGGCCTCAGTTTACTCGCCAACTTGCATCTTCCTCGGCTCTGCCGGCGGAGGTGGAGGAAGATTTGGCGTGGGTGCGGCCGAGGAACCACGAGCGGGTTCAGGACGCGTTATACCCGACGAACGCTCGTCCCATTTACCAAAAATCATTTTGCCTGCAGTTGTCTGAAGGACGGAAGTGACCGAAATGTCGACCGTTTTGCCGATCATTTTGCGGGCGTTATCCACGACAACCATCGTTCCGTCATCGAGATAAGCCACCCCCTGGTTGTATTCCTTGCCTTCTTTCAAGATAAAGACTTTCATCGTCTCCCCTGGGAGCACGATGGGCTTTAAGGAATTCGCCAATTCGTTGATGTTTAGAACTTCAACCCCTTGTAATTGAGCCACCTTGTTGAGGTTGAAATCATTGGTGATGATTTTGCCCTCATACAGCTTGGCGAGTTCGATCAGCTTGAGATCCACTTCGCGAACTGTGGGGAAGTCATCTTCAACGATCTGGATCTGCAGGGAAGCGACCTTTTGAAGCCTCTGCAGAATATCGAGGCCGCGACGACCTCGGTTCCGCTTGAGCGAATCAGCGGAATCGGCTACCAGTTGAAGTTCTCGTAGCACGAACTGCGGAATCACGATGGTGCCATCAAGGAAGCCGGTTTCGGCAATGTCGGCAATGCGGCCGTCAATGATCACACTGGTATCGAGAATCTTGTAGCTCTTCTTCGATTGCTTCTCACCTCCAAAGATCCCGCCCAGAGCCGACAGGTTCAGAAGGTCACCCTTGTTGGCGCCCACAATCAGGCCGACATAGGCCATCAGCAGCATGACCATGAGCTGCAGAAAGCTTTGGGTGTTTCCGGGTGACAGGCTGTTCCGGATTACAACAGAGAAGAGGTAGGCTCCGATAATCCCCAGCACACTTCCGATGGCTGCCCCGATCAATCGTTTGAGGCTGATCAGTCGCAGCCGCCACTCGAATAGAACGATTGCAAAACCGATCAGAACTCCGATGCCTGCATCTTGGAAGTGGGAAAGGTTGAAGGGCTGAATGAGATAACAGGTGAAAGCTACGAAACAGACAAAGATAAGACGAACGATGATTAAATCCACGGGTAGACCTCCCTCGGGAGCCGCTATTAAAGATTGCTCCCGTGCTCGCCGCCATCGAGAGCACTCGTAAGCAGCCAGCAAATTGAAAGCGGAGCCGATAAATGAATTAGAAGAGGCTCCGTCCCCGACGGTGCTCCGCCGGGTGGTGTCACGAAAATAACAACGCAAGTATATACCCGCTCTGGAAGGCGGGCACCTGCCGATCAGTCAAATGGGATCCAGATCTGCTGCTAAACTTTTCTCATGAAGGCCTTAGTGATCACCCGATTCGGTGGCCCGGAGGGGCTCGAAATTCAAAGCGTGCCAGAAGCAGTACCGGCGGAAGGTCAGGCGAGCATCCGCGTCGCCGCAGGTGGGCTTAATTTCGCGGACGTGCTTACCTTGCAGGGCGGGTATCCGGGGGTGCCAAAACCTCCGCTCATCGCTGGTCGCGAGTTTTCTGGGATCGAAGAAAGCTCGGGTAAGCACGTGATGGGATACACCCAGTGGGCGGCGTTTGCCGAACGGACGAATGCACGTGCGGAACTCCTGTGGCCCATGCCCAAAGATTGGAGTTTCGAAAAGGGAGCTGCTTTCCCCGTGAACTTCTTCACTGCGTACCTCGCTTATTGGAAGGCAGGCCTCGTAGGCAAAACAACCGGAGCTCGCGTCCTCATTCATGCCGCAGCCGGAGGTGTAGGCAGCGCAGCCGTGCAAATCGGAAAAATCCTTGGCGTAGAAATCTATGGAACGTCATCTTCCGACGACAAGCTGGAAAAGATTAAGGCTCTCGGTCTGCAGCATGGGATCAACTACAAACAGCAAGACTACGAAGAGGCGATCAAACAACTTACAAACGGAGAAGGCGTCGACGCAGTTTTTGAAATGTTAGGCGGAGAGCACACGACGAGAAGCATCCGTTGCTTGCGGGAGTTTGGTCGAGTAATTGTTTATGGGTCTGCCACAGGACAGAAGGGAACCGTTGATCCAAGAATTCTTTATGCACGCGGTACGAGCGTTCACGGTTTGTGGCTTACGCAACTAGCGAACAATCGAGCCGTCATGGAAGCTGCGTGGAAGGATTTGTCGGAGTGGCTGGAGGTCGGCCATCTTGATCCTGTCATTGGCGAGATCTTCCCGTTTGCACGCGCAGGAGAGGCTTATGCCCGCATGCAAGAGGGTAAGAATTACGGCAAACTCGTGATTCAAATCCCTTAAACAAGCGCGGGAATGTCTCGCAATCCCCAACCTAAACACAACAATTCTCAAGCAGATTTCGATGGTCCTCGGAGCTTCGGCTGCTAACTTCGGCTGGCTTCCGCCGTCCAAGGCAGTGTTCGCGATCAAAGTTTTTTCGGGGAACTTTTCAGGAACTCGGAACGTATCTTGACGCGAAGTGGGGCCGGGCAAGAAAGCGCCCGTCCGGTTGAACAACGAAAATTTGCGGGGTTGAGGGATTGACTCACGCTCGGTTTGGCGGCCCAGAGTGAGCGCAATCCCTGACGGAAAGGGCTCGAGTGTTGAGGCTCACGCCCTATCTGCGTAACCCCGACGGCACGATTGTAGGCCTTTCTCTTTAAAACGCAAGCGTTCACGGAGGAAGGTGATTCGGGGCCGCCCAGATCCGATTCTCGACGCTGGTTCGAGAAAGAGAGGGAAATATTATGACGTTGTCGCAAGTCGCAAAAGGAACGATTCTGGGATTGGCGCTGTTATTGGCTACGGGTGCTCTTGCAGCGAACAAAGGATCATTGAAAGTACAGGAACCGATTACAGTGAGCGGGCAACAGTTGCCGGCCGGAGACTACAACGTCTCGTGGGAAGGGTCCGGCAGCAACGTGCAGGTGAACATCCTGCAAGGGAAGAAGGTCGTAGCCAAAGCAACTGGCCGCGTCGTAGATCTCGGGCAGTCTCCTAATTACGATTCAGCCGTCGTAAAGAAAAATGCCGATGGAACGCGCTCGCTGACAGAGATCCGTTTCAGCGGGAAAAAGCAGGCGGTGGCAATCGGCGAAGAAGCCGCCAAAATGGATGCCCAGGAGAACTCGACTCGTTAATTCTTTCCCAAACAGAAAAAATCAGGGGAGCGCTTGCGCTCCCCTTTGTTGTGTCCACCGAACTCAATTGTTGAGCGCAAGAACATCGTAGTTGTAGTTCACCATCGCTCGCTTAGGCGTAGTCTTGACGCCTTTGAGTGTGACTTTTTGGTCGATCGCATTATTGCCAGCCATGCGTGCACGTCCAAGCGGGATTGTACGGCCGTCCGGCATCTCGACATAAATCGGTACCAGCATCCGGAAGGAGTCCGTTACCCCCGATTGCGCGATCTTGAAGCCAAAGACAATGTCGCCGTTGGCGTCCTTATCGAATGTGTAATCAAACTTATAGGTTGGAAGCGCCGTGCCGTAAACGTATTCGTTGAAGAACCAATCCATGCGGTGGTTGCCGTCCAGGTCCATCTCAGCAGTCATGTGTTTTTCAACCATGGCCTTGAAGTCTTCAGTCGTGGCGGCCTTGCCTGCATACGTTCGAACAAAATCCTGCATCAAGTCTTTAAAGGGCTTATCTCCCGTCTGGCGATCCCACATCATCATGCGCACCATGTGCAGGATGTACGCGCCCTTTGGGTAGATGAGATCGCGAGTGACATTGAATCCACCGCGGCTGTTGCTTAAGCGATAGCCCATTGTCACAGGTCCCATGTCGATCGCACGGAATCCTTCTTTATTTTTCTGAGTAAGCAACTCTCGTTCATCGTTCCAGAAATCCCCAAACTTCTTAGGATTTTTTTCGACCATCTGCACGAACAACGATGCCGACATATCGGCGAAGCCTTCGCTCATCCACTGGTCACGATAAGAATTGAAACCAACCATATGACCCCACCACTGGTGAGCCACCTCGTGCGGCGCAACGGTTTTCCAGTAACCCCGGTCACCAAAATCCAGACCTAGATTGTGTCGCACCGTCGTGTCGAAGAACGAGCAGATTGGCAGCCACACCAGCGTTGGCCAAGCTTGGCCGTAGGTGCAAGCAGTCTGCTGAGTCATAGCAATTCGCTTGAAGGGGATCGGTCCAAAATAGTCGGAATACAGTTGAATTGAGACTTGGCCTTCTGCGAGCGCATGCTTAATCATGCCGGTTGTGTTCATGTTGCCCATCGCAACCCCAGGTCCCATATGAAACCTTGCGTGGGCATGTCGTCATCATTAATGGCGTGCTGCAAGCTTTGCACCCAGTTCGGCGGCTCCTGGTTCGCATAAGACTGAACGACGTATTCTGGTTTATCCAGCTTCGCCTCTTCCATTTTGAACTTGCCGAAATTAAAGCCGGCGACCGTCTGCGGCACTTCCGTCTTCCAAGTTGTGACGTGCTGGCCGCCATCCATGCTATCGCTAACGGGTGTACCCGTAGCTGTGATCTTCATGTCCTTCGGAATTCGGAACGTCATCTCATACGTTGTGTACTCGCCTAAAGACGAACTTGCGTTGTTCGGATACCAGTTATAACGGGCAATCGGGAAGTAGTTCCCGTTACCCTCATTTGAGACAGCATCCTTCCCGGCGTAATTCGTGATGATGCTGACCTTCGAGCCTTCGCCCAATGCTTCTGGGAAGATGACGTAGAAGTCAGCGTCATCATTCTTGTCTTCTTGGACGAAAGCGAGTGGCTGGCCCGATTCCGTAGTTACGGAATGCACTCTCAACGTGCGAAAAAGGTCGAAGGGGACTACACGGACTCCTTTGCCTCGAGGAACGAATGTTGTTACCGATTTGCCTAGTAGATTCCCACTCTTTTCGAGCGTGACGTCGAGTTGCTGATCCTCGATGTGCACCGATCCATTGGTTTGGGCGCCAGAAGCTTTGTTCTGATGGTATTCATCCGAGTAGTGAAATGCTGACCAGACGCCTAGCTTGTTTTCGTCATAGGTCACAAATTCGACTTCTTCAGGACTTACGCCCATGATGAGAGGAGGCGCTCCGTGTGGATCAACAGCGTAGATTTCTTTCCCGTTGTATTTTTTTCCGCGAATGAAAGCCATGAAGAAGCCGCCGGGTTCTGAACTGAGGACGTCTTCGAGGAGGCGGGCCTCAAGATTCCACTTCAACATGTGGTTATGGCGCATCGCATCCTGAGTATCCCGGAGCACGCTCGCATCGCATCCACCAGAAGCAGAGCCGCCAGCTTTCTTAATTTCGTCATAGGTTGCATCGGTGAACCGAAAAACAGCTTGCCCAAAACTCTCGTTGAAATCCTTTTCTCTTGATAGCAGCGAAAGCATGGATCGCTCAGAAGGTATAGGTGGGTCAAGCGTGAAGCTGCCATCCCCTACGAAAACGGCGCCCGTTACCTTGCCTTCGACCGGAGAAACAAAACAAACCGTTCCGGAACGGAGCTGCAGGGTGCCGGCATCGCGGCGCAAGATCAGGTTGTTCACCGAAACAGATTCGCCGCCCAATGTCACATTGCGCAGTTGCACATACGCCGGATGTGAATTGGGTGTGGCGCCCGGAGCGGGTTCAACAGCGTGCAGTTGATAGATTGCGAGGCATGCAAACAAGTCAATGCAACGACGAAGGGCCGTAGGCTCGACACGAATAGCTCCATTTCTGGGGGAAGCGGAGAACTGAATTATGGGCCACTCCCCCGCAAAGTCAAGACAATAGAAGGACAGCTAATTACTTGGCCTCAGCTTCAAGAGCAGCAGCAATATTGACCCGGCCTCCACTTACATTGATTTTCCTCTCCCAGGTCTTGTACGCGGATCTCCTGATACTAATCGTGTGCTGGCCAGTCGCGAGGGTGATGCGCGACGGAGTGCTACCGACGTAGGCGCCATCAATTTCGATATCTGCTCCTGCGGGCTCGGAAGTGATCTCAGCATCTGCTTGCGACACAGTTTCTGCAATTCTGACGGATTTGTTTTCCGCAGTTTCATCGGGTTCACGTTGGCTGCCCCGAGCCCACCAGTCTTTCATGATCGCATCGCACGAGTCCTTAACAGAGTTCCCGAGCGAGCGCGTTGAATGACTGAAAATCGCATCACCGGAGCGCTTGAACACCGCCACTTTATTGTCGTGAAGAATCAGACCTTTTCCACCTTCGTGATCGAGAACCACGACGTAGTCGGCTTTCTCTTGTTTGTTATTGATGATGGCGTTTGGGCATCGCTCACCGAAAGTCTTGATGATCTCTGCTGTTTGCGGTCGAGCACCGCCAGAGGAGGCGCCCCCAAATCCACCTGATGTTCCGCCGCCGCCGCCGCTCATCTCCCACGATTTGCTATCAGTTATAAAGATGCGTGGCTTCTCAGCGGCCCAAGCTAGAACTGCACTGCAGACGATTAGTAGCGCGACAACGTGTTTCATTGCCGAGTCCCCTCGACTTAGTCGTTCGAGCGAAGTATAAGCGCAAATTTCGACCGAGGGCAGTGACTAACAAACATGCCCTTGTGGCGCGTTTATCTGTACCGGAACAAAAGAAAAAAGGGGACATATGTCCCCTTCGCGGATTGAATTTAGAGAGCTTTAGTACTTGGGCATGCTGGGATCTACTCGATCAGCCCAGGCAAGAATGCCGCCCGCGAGATTATGGACTTTCTTGAAACCCGCTTGCCGCAGGAAATCAGCAGCCTTCCCGCTGCGAACTCCTGAACGGCAGTGCGCAACGATTTCCTTGCTCGAATCGAGTTCATGGACCCGTTTCGGAAGATCTCCCAAAGGAATGAGATAGCCTCCAATGTTGCAGATCTGATACTCGTGCGGTTCACGCACATCAAGCACAAATAGATCATCGCCCGCATCGAGTCTGCGTTTGAGTTCCTCGACCTGTATCTGAGGTACAGCTGTGTCCACTGCTTTCTCCTCGCCGCGAATGCCGCAGAACTCATTGTAGTCGATCAGTTTCGTGATTGTCGGATGCGTGCCGCAAGCCGGGCAATCGGGATTTTTACGCAGCTTTAACTCACGGAATTTCATCCCGAGAGCATCGATGAGCAACAGGCGCCCGATGAGTGGATCTCCCGCGCCGAGGATCAGCTTGATTGTTTCCGTCGCTTGCATCACGCCAACAAGCCCCGGAAGAATTCCGAGTACACCACCCTCGGCGCACGACGGAACTAATCCCGGCGGGGGTGGTTCCGGATACAAACAGCGGTAGCACGGACCTTCTTCGGTCGCGAAGACACTCGCTTGTCCTTCGAAGCGGAAAATCGAGCCATAGACATTCGGTTTACCTGTGAGCACGCAAGCATCGTTGACCAGATAGCGGGTAGGGAAGTTATCGGTACCATCAGCGACGATGTCGAACTCGCGAAATAGTTCGAGCGCGTTCTCGCTTGAGAGTCGCGTGTTAAATGTTTTCAGATTCAGAAAAGGATTAATCGCCTTCAGCTTCTCAGCCGCTGACTCAAGCTTCGGACGGCCGACGTCAGAGGTGCTGTGAATGATCTGGCGCTGCAGATTCGTATAGTCGACTACATCGAAATCCACGATCCCGAGCGTGCCCACGCCTGCGGCAGCAAGATAGAGGGCAAGCGGCGAGCCCAACCCTCCCGCGCCAATACAAAGAACTCGAGCGGCCTTGAGCTTCTGCTGCCCCTCCATTCCGACTTCCGGCATGATCAGGTGCCGTGAGTAGCGCAGAATCTCGTCGTTGGAAAGGGTCGACGCTTCGGGTTTAACGGGAGTTGTAGTTGCCATAAGACCTCAATTTCAAATTCGAGAATGGACGGCAGGACTGCCTAACGACAGCGTGGCAGGCGACAACGGCGGAATGGCACAAGAAATCCTAATTCGGCAGAGTTCACTGCGCTACCGTCCTCCAGCAATGGATGGCACGATCGAGATGGTATCACTCTCTTTCAACCCCGTGCCTTCCTTCTGCAGATAACGGATGTCTTCATCATTCACATACACGTTGACGAATGCACGAAGCTTACCGTCATCAGTATAGAGGTGCTTTTTCAGATCGGGATGTTTCGAAACAAGGCTGGTTAGCGCTTCGGCGACCGTTGTGCCTGCTACGGTGACCGCCGATTGTTTGTCCGCATATTGCCGCAACGGGGTTGGGATGTGAACTTTGGCCACGGTATTCCTCCTGCCGAGATTGGATCTTTACTGCGCTGCTCCCTGCTTGAGCAGAACGATCCGCTCTTCGGAGAACTCTTTATCTGTATCTTCCGATCCCATCAATAGAAACGAATTCGTGATACCGGCATTCCCCTTAGCTACTCCAGTGATGATGTAGGAACAACCGAACCAGTGTGCCTCTGCCAAGTCAGTCGAGGACCATCTCGCCGGATGATCCGGATGCGAGTGGTAAAACCCGATAATGTCCTCATCCCGCTGCCGTCCCTCGCGCTGGATCTTCACGAGCTCATGCGGGTCGATCTGATACCTATTTTGAGGAGATTCTTTGTGAGTATTAGCACACCGGACGGCTGTGCTGACCAGGCGAGAACCATCATCTTCAAACCTGCCGAGCAACACACCGCAGCACTCATGGGGATAAGTTTCTTCCCCGTGAAGCCGGAGCGAGTCATACGCGGGTTGTGCGATTTTAATCATCAAATCAGATCGAACCTGGTTTCTTTTCTTATGTGGTGAAGCGAAGTCCGAATTAAATCAGCTTTCGTCCCAGAAACGCTCACTCAGATACTTATCGCCGGAATCGCACAGGATCGTAACGATCACGGCATTTTGACCTTTCTTAAGCCGGTCAAGTGCTTTCAAGCTTCCAACCACTGCAGCCGCGGACGAAATGCCAACGAGAAGCCCTTCTTCCTTTGCCATCCGTTTCGCCATTCTGTAAGCATCTTCCGTCGAGATTTCGATGTTGCGATCCGCCAACTCGGAATCGTAAATCCCGGGAACAATTGCGGACTCCATGTGCTTTGCACCTTCAATCCCGTGAAAAGCTGAGTCCGGCTGAAGAGAGATACAGTTAATGTTGGGATTGAGTTCTTTCAATCGGCGCGAAGTACCGACAAAAGTCCCGCTCGTTCCGAGCATCGATACGAAATGCGTGACCCGGCCATCTGTCTGCTCCCAGATTTCATTCGCGGTCGTGTGGTAGTGGGCGCGCCAGTTGGCTCCGTTCGAATATTGGTCCGCATAGAAATAGATTTCGGGATGAGCCGCAGCCAACTCTCGTGCAAGGCGAATCGCTCCATCTGAACCTTGATCCGGATCTGTATATAAGATGTTCGCGCCGTACGCCTGTAGGATGCGTTTTCGCTCCGGGGAAACATTTTCGGGAACGCACAATGTGACGGGGAATCCCTCAGCGGCCCCGAGCATGGCGTACGCGATCCCGGTGTTCCCGCTGGTCGAATCCAGGAGAGTCTTGCCGGGCAGAAACTTGCCAGTTCGCCGCCCTTCCGTGATGATGTTCAGGGCCGCTCGGTCTTTCACGGAACCGCCCGGGTTGTACCACTCTGCTTTCCCGAGAAGCGCGACATTCGGGAATTGGGCGGCGATTTTATGTAAAGGAAGCAGCGGAGTGTTCCCGATGCGATCGGTGAGCTTTTGACCAAAGTGGTGCACTTGCGATAATCGAGGTGAGTGCATATCTCCCGCAATATCCGCAGCTTGCGCGAGTTTTGTCGAAGCCTTGCCCATGCAAAGAAATCAACGCCGTGACCACAGTAACGTGACCAGGCCTATGAAAAGAGATATTTAATACTGGTTCCTTAGATTACAAATGCAGGTTTTTGGATCCACGGAAGTTGAATCTCCGTACTCTTAATTTAAGAACCGGCATCTAAGCAACCAGACGAAAAGAGAGTAACAAAGACATCAAGGGAAGGTTGAGAACGCAATGGCGACGAAAGTAGAGGAAAGGTCCTACGAAGACGCGGTCAGCTGGCTACGCGACCACGGCTTCGATTTGATCGAAGCGCCCGGCACGCAGAATCGTGTGTTTCTGAAGAAATACGGCTGCTCCGCTGCGATTCAGAAAAATCCTGACGGCAACGTAAAGATTTTCGCCTTCCCTGGCTACCTCGTATCCGGGGAGATTTCGAAGCTCGTGAACAAGGGCTACCAGCAGTTTTTAAAGACTGCAAAGACCGAAGTTCCTGCGACGGCCGACCATCTCACAGCGCTCCACAATTTCTCGGAAGAACTAAAGGAAGCCCTTGGGCTACCGAGTCTCTACAACGAATCGCTCGGCACCGTCAGCGAGTCCTATCACTACGATCGTGTGAAGGACCGCGATAAGCCAAAGACGGATCGCCCAAAGAGACCGTGGCAAGCAGTGGCTGCCGCCGTTGCGAAAAAGAGCCCTGCCTAGCCAACTTTGATGGCAAAGGTGCGCCATCTATACTGGCGCACCGATGAGTTCAGCAAACCAGCCCCTGCCCGGCGTTCCCTGGTACGACATCTCAGACCCTTCTTCTCCGACCCTCGAAGAGCTCGCCGCCAAATACAAAATTCATGAATTGCAAGTCGAAGACTGCCGTCACGGCGGGCAGCGCGCTAAAACGGAGGAGTACGAGCATTACCTCTTCACCGTGCTGAAACAGATTCAGCAGGAGGACAGGCTTGGTTTCTCAGACTTCAGCATCTTTCTTGGTCGCGATTATCTGATTACAGTTCATGCGACCCCTTCAAATGCGATCCTCGCAAAGGCTGTGCAGCGCGCCCGGCAGCAGAACGTGCAACGCGTGGACAAGCTGTTCTACATTCTCGTCGACCTTGTCGTTGACGAATATCTCTCCTACCTAGATAAGCTGACAGAAGAAATCTCGCAGATCGAATCTGTGGTGTTGCAATCGCCTGAACCTCCGGTGTTGCGCCAGATTTTTCGACTCAAACGAAAGCTTATCGAGTTTCGGCGAATCGCGGCGAATACGCGCGATGTGGTCAACGAACTCATCCGACGAGAGCAAGGGCTGCTGGGAGACGACCTGGATCCTTATTTTCGTGATGTCTATGACCATGCAACGCGAACGGTCGAATTGATCGAGACCTACCGCGATCTGTTAACTGGGTCGCTGGACATTTATCTTTCAGCCGTGGCGAACCGAACAAACCAGGTGATGAAAGTTTTAACCGTATGGGGCACGGTTGCATTGCCGCTAGTGATTATTACGGGATTCTTCGGCATGAATCTTCATTTGCCATGGACAAACAGCCCACATGGAGCGATCTACGCGACTCTCCTAATGGCGCTAAGTACAATCGCCATTCTGCTGTATTTCCGAAACAAAAAATGGTTCTGAGGGGAAGGTCATCAATGAAGGTGCTTCTCACGTTGATCGGGTGTTGCTGCATTCTGACGCACATCGTTGTCGCTCAAGATTCATCCGTCGCCATCCGACAAGTTCTCACGCAACAGCAAGACGCCTGGAACCGGCATGAACTAGAGAATTTTATGAAAGGGTATTGGAATTCTCCCGATCTCACGTTCTTCTCCGGAGATCATGCTTCCCATGGATGGCAAGAAGCTCTCGATCGTTACTGGCAGAATTATCAGTCGCAGGGAAAAGACATGGGCCGCCTGGAGTTCTCCGAATTGAAGATCGAATCTTTAGGTGCTGGTGCCGCATTTGTGCGCGGTCAATGGCATCTCACGATGAACGACGGCAAGACCCCGCACGGTTTGTTCACGCTGGTGTTCCGGAAATTTCCGGACGGATGGAAAATCGTTCACGACCATACATCGGGAGAATAAAGCCATCAGCGCTTTACGCGGATTTGCACCCGTGTTCCATCTGGCAGGGGACTCTCGACAAATTGAATGACACCGTCGCGCACGATTCCCTCACATTCCAATTCGTGAAGTGGACTCGTCGTCGGGCCATCTTTTGAGGTTGTTTTTACACGACCGCTGCCTTTATCCATGGCATCATTCGCCAGACGATCGGCGTGCTGATTGCGTTCGCGAAGGACATGCTGAATTTGAAACCAGTCCAGGTGATGAATCAGTTGTTGTGCCTGATCGTAGAGTGCCCGCAATTCCTGGTTGCGAACTTTGTAGACGCCTTTCAGTTGGCGCACCATCAACTCAGAGTCACTGAAGACTTTCAGAGCGGAGTGCTTATGCTCGATCGCATAGCGCAAAGCTGCGAGTAGCCCGTTGTACTCGGCAACATTATTTGTCTCATGACCGAGATACTGGCTGAGCTCTGCGATGATCTTGCCTGTGTGGTCTTTTACTACTACCCCGTAGCCGGCCGGTCCTGGATTTCCGCGCGCTCCCCCATCGACGTGTGCAGTCACGTGTTCGGGTGCCGAAGGATGGCGTGAAGAAAAAAGGTCTGGTCCGGACTTTGAAGACGACATGGTAAGCAGTTTACAACGGGCTAGGGGATGGCCGTCCGCGGAGGACTCGACGAAATCTAGCGCCCTGCGGCCAAACGCGTCGCTAACCGCTGCGGCAAGTTGGCTGCGAAGATTTTCTCCTGTGCGACGCGCAAGTTGTACGGCGTCCGATGAAACGTAATCATATTGTCAGTTGTGTCCCACACAGCAAAAGCCGCGCGCCAATCTCCGTCGCGAGGCTGGCCAACGGATCCTGGATTGATCATGCATTTTTGCCCGACCTTAATGCGCCAAGTGAGACTTTCCGTTTTTCCCACGCTCTCGTACACCGGGCGGAACACCTCAGTGACCGGCCCATTCTCGTAAAACGATCCCTGAAGGTGGGTATGTCCGAAAAATGTCATACCAGCGCTGCTCGAAAATAAAGGTTCGAGTGCGTCGCGCTGCGTCACAACGTACTCATCTTCATCGAGTGGAGATCCG
This sequence comes from Terriglobales bacterium, assembly GCA_036265385.1. Classification (GTDB taxonomy): domain Bacteria; phylum Acidobacteriota; class Terriglobia; order Terriglobales; family Acidobacteriaceae; genus DATAPD01. The sequence continues at coordinate 2,672 of DATAPD010000004.1, read as the reverse complement.
TGAACGAACTGCGAATTCTCGATCCCCTGAACTTGCAGAGGTCCATGCGGCAGCCCGCGTAACCATTCGAGATTTTCGGGAGTGAGATGTTCCCGGTTCCACAATGCTGCCAATCCCGCGACTGGGTTGAAGTCATGCAGGTCCATCAGACCACTTACAGCCTTGTCATGATTCCCGCGGACGAATACATTTCCCAACTTTCGAACATGGTCGACAACTTCGTTGGGATTCGCTCCGTACCCGACAATATCTCCGAGGTTCACGACCTTGTCGCAAGAGGGTGCCGCGGCAAGGCATGCCTCGAGAGCTTCCAGGTTGCTATGAATGTCGCTTAAAAGAAGAATGCGCACGCGCCACCAGTGAATTGGGGATTATAGACCCGCCACCGGGCAACGCGCCCAGTGTTGAGGGGCAACTTCAACCAAGGGCGGGAGAGATTCGCGGCAACTGTCTACTTTAAGTTCACATCTCGGTTCGAACGCACAACCGCATGGAAGGCTCCGAATCGATGGAACACTGCCGGAAATTGTCTGCAGTGGCTTGCCACGTTCGGTCTTTAGTGTGGGGATCGAACGCAGCAATCCCTTCGTGTAAGGGTGCACGGCCGATTTAAAAATGTGGTCGCGGTTCGCATATTCCACGATGCTGCCCGCATACATCACAGCAACTCGATCCGCCACCTGGGACACGACTGCCAGATCATGCGAGATAAACAGCATCGCCAATTTGAATCGCGCTCGAAGGTCAGTCAGCAAGTCGAGGATCTGTTCCTGGATCGTTACATCAAGCGCCGTCGTCGGCTCGTCCGCGATCAGGAGTTCTGGGCGATTTGCAACCGCCATGGCGATCATCACTCTCTGCCGCATGCCTCCTGAAAGCTGGTGCGGATAGCTCCGAACGCGCTGCTCAGGGTCCGAGATTGCCACCTCGCGAAGTGCCTCAACCGCTCGATTCGAAGCTTCTTTCTTCGAGATTCGCTCGTGCACAAGGATAGCTTCTGCGATCTGGTCACCGACTCGCATAACTGGATTCAGAGCCGTCATCGGCTCCTGGAAGATCATCGCGATGCGAGAGCCGCGGAAAGACCGCATGTCATCACTCGATATTCCGAGCAGATTAATGGTCCCACGGTCGGAACCGCTGAACTGAAGTGTCCCCTGCACTCGGGCTTGGGGCGGCAACAGTCGGAGCACGGCAAGGGAGGTGACGGACTTCCCTGAGCCAGATTCGCCCACCAACCCAAGGACCTCACCTGGCGCAATGTCGAACGAAACATCGCGCACGGCTGGAAGGAATGTATTAGGTTGGCCCGCGGCAGGAAAGTCGACGCTGAGCTCGCGAACCTCTAGCAAAGAACTCACGCTGCAATCCTAACAGCCGATCATTGGCCGAGAATAAGAGGCAGGCCATTCTTGCCGCTGCCGATCACAACGACTTTTGAATTCGGGCTCTTGGCCAGCGTCTCAGTCGCTTCAATACCTTTCCACTCCAGTAGTTGAGAACTGATGCCCTGCGCGACGATCTGCTGGAAATCCCGGATGCCGGCTGCTTCGATTCGCTTGCGCTCTGCCTCTTGTTTTTCTTTTTGCAGGCGGAAGTTCATGGCCAATGCTTCCTGCTCAGCCTGTTGCTTCGCCTCTATGGAGAACTTCAACGTCTGCGGCAATTGAATGTCACGTAAGAGAACACTCTCGACAACAATTCCGCGTTGGCCCAGCAGAGCGGTCAGTTGTTCACGAATCTGGTTGGCCACCATTTCGCGTTCGCCGCTGTAGAGGGCATTCGCGCTATGTGAGGCTGTCGCTTCGCGAATCGCGGCCCGCAGATTCGGCTCAATAAAGACAGTGGTATATGTTGGGCCGATCTTCTGGTAGACCTCTGCTGCTTTGTCCGGGTTCAGGTGGAAGATCAGCGACGTATCCAAATTCATCACCAGTCCCTCGCTTGAAGGGACGCTGGCAGACTCCTTAATCTCCTGGGTTCGAACTGAAAGCTCATGGTTCGACTTGAAAGGATTGATCAAGTGAAGTCCTTCAGGAAGCGCTTCACCTGTCACTCTCCCGAACAGCGTCAGTACTCCGACATGTCCGGACTCTACCCGCGCAATGGACGAGAACAGCAAAATGACGAGCAGGAAGACAACGAAAGCCAGTCCAAGAAGACGGAGCACGCCTCCACCACCGGTATCGATCACTTTGCCGCGCGTAGGGTCAAAAATAGTCATGAAAAGTCTCCGCTTGGGATTCTAGGAAGGACGGAACTCGATATGTAAGTGACTCTCCATGCGCCCTCCTCAAAATGCTAAAGCCGCATGCAGCGTGAATTCGGCAGCGATTTCCACATCAGGACTCTCAGTGTCAGTCAAGCGCAAACTAAGACGCGCCTGCATGTTTTCTTGGAATCTTCTTCTTGAAAGTGTGTTCCGGAGAGTCGGCAATCGCTGATTGCACAAAAACCGGTCACCCGGTTGTGAACGGCGTGCAGTTGCTTGAAAGGAAAGCAGATGGAGATGAGAAGAAAGGATTGACGTAGGGAATAGGGAGAGTAGATTCAACCTCGTTCTTTGACACGTCGTTGTTTTTCCGGTTGGTGCGGCGTCCGGGGCTCGAGCAAGGTCACCTTCAGAAACTCTGCAAAGGGTAGCAAGAAGGAGGGCCAGCAAGGGTCTATAG
>DATAPD010000003.1:0-5639 GCA_036265385.1 Terriglobales bacterium | reverse complement strand
CGCGACGTAAATGGGGATATCGCCGATGACCTGTATACGGCGCTCGCGCGCGTAAGCGCGAAGGTTCTGCCATTGCTCTGCGAATTCAAACTGCCAGTATTTGTGGACTTCGATTTCTTTTGCGAGGTGTTCAGTGGCATCGCGTACGGCTTCTGGATCGCGGGCCGCGATGTCGGTGGGCCAGCGGGTCCAGGCGACCAGGTTCTGCGTGTCTTTCACTGCGATGAAGAGAGCGAAGTCGTCCAGCCAGTGCGCGTTTGCCTGGCAGAATGACTGGAACTCTGCACGATCGTTTGTGCCAGCTGAGTTCAGAAAATTGCGTGCAGCCTTCTTCAGTAACGGCGCTTTAAACGCGATCACGCGCCCGAAGTCGACGGTGTTAGACGGCCATTGTGGAATTGCGGCGATATCACTCTTTGCCAGGATCCCTTTCTCAATCAGGCGATCAAGATTGATCAGAAGTGGATTTCCCGCGCTAGCAGAGAAACATTGAAAAGGAGAGTCCCCATATCCCGTGGGATTGAGCGGAAGAACTTGCCAGAGCTTGTGTCCGGCGGAGTGAAGAAAATCAACAAAGCGATATGCCGCGGGGCCGAGGTCGCCCACGCCGTGCGGACCAGTGAGCGACGTTGGGTGCAGCAGGATACCGCTCGAGCGGGGAAAGGTCATAGTCGTCCTAGTGCACTTTACGCCAGATTCGGAATTCCCATGCCTCGAGTGAGACGGCTGGCAGCGTCGTAGAGGTTGGCTTGCGATCGCCAACTGCCGGCGTTTGATCTTCATATTGCCCGGAGACAGGAATTACCCCGACGAAGGGCTTGTTCGAAGTGTTGATTGCAACAAGGTATTCCTCGCCGGCGGCGTGCCGGAGATAGGTCAGTACGCGCGTGTTGTCGCTGTTCGAAATCCATTCGGTTTCGCCTTGCTGGAGTGCGGGATGCGCCTTGCGCAACGCAATCAAAGCTTTGTAGAAGGGACGGAACTCAGGGCGACGTTCGGCGATCGGCCAGAAAACCTGAATGTTTTCGAAGAGTGCTGGGGCGCCGGATTCTCCTGTGTCGCCGACTTCCATCCCGTTGTAAAGCATGGGGACGCCATCCATAGTGAAAACAAGTGCGGATGCCGCGAGGGAGCCCCGCTCTCCGAATCGCGCAATCGCTCGCTTCTCGTCGTGATTATCCGAAAAGCGCATTTCCATTGCGTTCTTGGGATAGCGATCGTGCTCGAACTTCCAGGTATCGGAAATGTGAGTGGCTGGTGCACCGAATTCGAAGGACTTGGTGATTGCGGAGTGGAAAGGCCATGCGTAGTCGAGTTCAAATGCCTTCAATAGCAGTTCCGGCTTGTTCGCTTCGGCGATCATGACGATGTCGGGCTTGAGTTTGGTCAATTCGGCGCGCGCGGATTCCCAAAAATCGGTTGGAACTTCTCCCGCCACATCGCAACGGAATCCATCGAGATCAAACTCGCGGATCCAGTACTTGAGCATGTCGGTCATGTAGGCGCGGAGTTCCGGATTCGCATAGTTCAGTCCCGCGACGTCGGTCCAGTCGGGATTCGGTGGGATGATGTTCCCGGCGGCGTCGTGCTTGTAAAAATTGGGATGCTTCATCAGCACGCTATCCCATGCTGTGTGGTTCGCGACGATGTCGATGATGATCTTCAGACCACGTTTATGCGATTCAGCGACGAGATGTTTGAAATCTTCCTTCGTTCCATAGGCAGCGTTGATCCCGTAATAATCCTGCACCGCGTATACGCTGCCGAGTGAGCCCTTTTTCTTGGCTTGACCGACCGGGTGAATCGGCATGAGCCAGAGGATATTCACGCCAAGATCTTTCAGATCGTCGAGTTTCTGCTCGACACCACGGAAGTTCCCTGCTGCAGAAAAAGTCCGGGGGTTGATTTCGTAGATCACGCCTGAGGAAATCCAGTCAGCGACGGGACGGGCGGTCTTTTGATTCGCTGGTTGTTGGGCAGGGAGGGATACAACAAGCGAAAGTAGCAGGGTCGCGGCGAAAGTAGTGCGAGAAAATCGGACCATCTACAACTCCAATGTGAACTCGATCAAACCGGAGCACTGCGCATGATAGCTGGTTGAGCGGTGCGTGCTAAAGATTTTCGCCACATCGGGCGGCGATTGTTACGTATTGACCGGCGAACCGGGTGGTCTCCCGTCGAAGGTTCGATGTTGAATCGCGTCGACCAAAAGCAGGTCCTTCGCTGCGCTCAGGATGACAATCGTTAAGTTAGATGACAATCGTTAAGTTATCGGGGTAGGCCTGTTCTTTATACTGCTGGCGTGAGTGCCCAGGGTGAACTGTCGAACAAGGGTAGTGCTCGCGATTTGGTATTGCGGCTCGCCGACGCGTACGCAGCGATCGCGACTGTGGAAGCGGTGGTTTTGTCTGGATCGCAGACCTCGGGATTGGGTGATGGAGCGTCTGATATCGATCTATACGTTTACTCGCGGTCGCCGATTTCGTTGGAGGATCGGTCGCAGGTAGCGGCGGGGGCGAGGCGGGCTGAGATCGGTAATGCGTTCTGGGAGCCAGGGGATGAGTGGGTGGATGGCTCCACGGGAATTTCCATCGACGTGATGTTTCGCGATTGCCGATGGATTGAAGAACAGCTCGACCGCATGCTCAAACATCATCAGGCGTCGATCGGGTATTCGACATGTTTCTGGTACAACGTGCTGCACTCGGAGAGCCTGTTCGACCGATCTGGATGGTTCGGCCAATTGCATGAGTGGGCGCGGGTGCCGTATTCGGAGGAACTAGGGGCGGCTATCATTGCGAAGAACCTTCCACTACTGCGTCAAAACATGTCCTCGTACATTCACCAGATGGAACTGGCGATTCAGCGTGGCGACCTTGTCAGTTTGAATCATCGGACGACGGCGTTGTTAGCTAGTTATTTTGATGTTCTTTTTGCGCTGAACCGGCAGCCTCATCCGGGAGAGAAGAGGTTGGTTAAATCTGCGGAGCAGTTGTGTGAGAAGCGCCCGGTGGACTTTGCGGAGAAGATTGCGGACTTGCTTGCATCGTTGCCGAGGATGGATGCGTCGGTGATTGAGGCGGCGGAGAGGGTGGTGGAGGGATTGGAGAAAGTGGTGAGAGTCGGGAAATAGCAAACTAACTTATCGCTCGCAGGAAGGTGGAAAGCGGCCATTCGTCAGGCTGGTGCGACAGCGGATAGGCGCGATGGTTTTCCTTGCTCTCCCTCCATCTTCCACGCCTTCCCATCGAAATGCCCTGGCACCCCGAGGCCGAACAACTTCAGAATCGTCGGTGCAACATCCACGATCGCAACTTTCTCATCTGCGACTTTTCGGTTGGAGAACAGAACGCCCGGCACCAGTCGGGGATCGATGCAGTGATCGCCACTCCAGGCTTTCAGGTTGTCTTCGAAAATCTGGGCAGTGACTTTGCCCATGACGGAATCCCAAGACGCGCGATAACCGTCGCCGTAGCCGACGATAAGGTCGGGAGCGTTGTCGACGTAAGGGCCGGCGTAGGTGGCATCGCAGACGAAGACGCCGGTGATGCCGACCCGCCCCGAAGCAGGATCGACCAGCCCATCCAGTTTTTCTTGTAACTCTTGCTTCAGCGCCTCTGCTTCTTTTCCGGCTGCAACGATGCCTTCGCGCTCGCGTCCTTTGATGTTCAGGTAGAGACCATTCAGCCCCATGGTGTAGGCGCGCGTTTTCGACCAGTCCACATCCTCAAACCAGTCTCCGCTCTCGGTCTTGCCAGACTTGAGCGAGAGATATCCGTTCTGATGCAACCATGCGTTCAGGTTCACGCAGCGCGCAAATGATTTGAAGCCGTGATCGGAGACGACCATGAGCAGAGTCTTGTCATCGATCTGCTCCATCACGCGGCCGATAAGCTTGTCCATGCGCTGATAAAGATCCTGGATGACACCGGGCCGCTGGTCGCGCGGGACGTGCCGCGCAGCCGGATGGTCGTCGTCCAAATAGCGCCAGAACATGTGCTGCACGCGGTCCGTAGTGTCAAAGACGCAGGCGCACAAACCTTGCTGCGTTTTTCCGAGCGCGTCAAAGAGCATGCGCTCGCGGTCTTCATGGTTTGAGTAGCACTGCGCGAGGAAGGCGTCGTCGTCGAGAACTTCTTCGTTGAGCGCCCAGGTATCCTCGGCCAGCCCAAGCGTCGCATAGGGACCGAACATCTTCGCCAGATAAATCGAGTACGTCACCGGATGCGAGATAGGCAGGTCGGGTCGCGAAGGATCGATGTTTACGGGCGTGACGTAGACTTCGATTTCTGGCGAAACTTCTTTCAGGAAAAAGCGGGCGATGCCTTTTGCGCTGAAGCCGAGCCCGGCTTTGAACTTGACGGGCAGCCACTCTGAATACTCGCCCACTTTGAGCGTCACTTTTTCCGAGTCGATCTCAATAGTGGCCTGGTTCTTGGCTGTGTCGGGATAGATAGTGAACTCGGCTCGCAACTCACTATGTGTCCCGAGCGGATCTTCCGGGCCGGGAATGTAGGAGTGAACCCCATTGCCGTTGCGTTCGGCTGCCACGCGAACTCCACCTTCGCGGAACTTGCCGTCCGACTTACGCGTAGTACACAGACAAAAAGTGCCCTGGCTGCCCTTCAAATCAGGAACACACATGCCGGAAAGCAGCACGCCGGAAAATTTTTCTGGCGGAAAAGTAACCGGCACGCGAATGATCGAGGAAAAGATCCCTGCTTTACCCAGCCAGTGCCAGAACGGAGTTCCCTTTCGCATGCCTTTGATCTGAGCTTTGCCGAGCGGGATCGTGTACTTGCCAATTTTCCAGCTGCGCTTCGGCCCTTTGATTTCTGCCGAGGAGAGAAAGGGCAAATAGCTGTTCACATCGCGCGCCAGAAAGTCATAGATGTTGTGCTTCCCCGGATTGACGCCGGTCATGAACGTAGACCACGCTACAGGCGAGATGGCGGGATACGTCGTACGAAGTTTCTTGAATGTCCCCTGGGCTTTCAGCTTGGCGAGATTCGGCAGTCGGCCCTCGTTTATGAAGCGCTCCGCGAGTTCAGGATCCATTCCGTCGAATCCGAGAATGACCGCGCGGCTGATCTGCGCTTTGCCGTAAGCTTTGCGGCGCTTCAGACTGCGAAGCAGGTGTCGAAAAGGCCAGGTGAACATCGCGTACGCCGAGTAGAGGAACGCGACAAAGAGGGTCCAGAAAGAAGAAAGAACGGCGAATCCTGCGCCGGGGCCCGCGTAAGCATGGGCCGGAGTGGGTGCGAAAAGAATGACTCCAATAAAAGCGACAGTTGCCCAGATGCCCCAGCGGCTAAAGCCGCCTCTCAATCGAGACGTATCGCAGCGCTGAAGCGCTGCGCCACCCCAAGTCGCATCGCGCCAGTCTTTTTTGTTCATCTTTAGGGGTTTACTCATATCTCTATTCCCAGCGCGCTCTTGAAAATGAACCCTGCAATGAGGGACAGAACAAAGAACGCAATAATCCAGTTGGATGCAAATCCCGCGAAGCGGATGTCGCGCGCGGGATAGCGCACTTCCATCCGTTCGATCGGGCTTGCGGCGGGCAAAGCCGGTTCGGCTGAGTACAGCATGCGCTCCCAGAAATTTCCACGCAAGCGGATGGAAGAAAGCCGCGGCAG
>DATAPD010000002.1:0-126696 GCA_036265385.1 Terriglobales bacterium | reverse complement strand
TCGCTATTCCGAATTGCGATTAATGCGTTGGTCACAAGTCGATTTCCAGCAGCGTACCATCACAGTCGGTGCCTCCAAAACGGATGCTGGCGAGAATCGTGTTGTGCCCATGTCAAGCGTGCTCTATCACACACTCACGATGTGGGCAGACCAATTCCCGCTTCGCAAAGCAACGCACTTCGTGTTCCCGCGGGAGAGGTATGGGCACAAGGGCGTCGTCTACAACATGGACGCCACCAAACCGATCGGGACTTGGAAGTATGCATGGAAGGACGCACGCAAGCGGGCTGGCGTTTCGGCGAGATTTCACGACTTGCGGCATACCGGGTGTACGCGCCTACTTGATTCTGGCGTATCGCATCCGATTGTGGCCGAGATCATGGGTTGGTCGGCGTCTACCGCTATCCGCATGATTAAAGAGGTATACGGCCACATCGGACTCGACGCCAAGATGCGTGCGATGCAGCAAGCAGAAAATTTCCCCGGACCCGCAAGGTCCCCACAAAAGTCCCCACAATTGGATGTTGCGGGGAGAGTGGTCATTCAGTGATTTGCTTTGGGACCTGCATGGATACTGCTTAAAAATGGCTCCTCAGGTAGGACTCGAACCTACAACCCTCCGGTTAACAGCCGGATGCTCTGCCATTGAGCTACTGAGGAGTGTCGCGGCGGGCGCTGCTGAGGAGCAGACGCGCGGCTGCCACGAGCATGATATCACCCGCTTCCGAAGTTTCAAAACTGAACTGCGTGCAGTAGCGCGTTCGATATCCTCAGAAAAGCGGCTTTAGAGCAATCCTGATAACTTCTGCTACTCTACTTCCGACAGTGTCGTGCAATCCTGCCGTTCCTGTCCCACCCACTCCAGCGAGGATGCCTATGTTTGGAGGTTTGCGTTTGCTTCTTCTCTTACTTCTCATCACATGCTTTGCGGTTATTGAAGCTATGGCTTTCATTACTGACGATTCTTCGAGCACGACTTCAACTTCGGGTCCTCCGAAAGCGAAAACGGAAGCAGTCGAGGACACGATTCATGGTCATAAAATCGTCGATCCCTATCGATACCTCGAAAATGCCTCCAACCCTGATACGCAGGAATTTGTTCGTCAACAACTGGCTTACACACGAAGTCTGCTGGATCCTTTACCGCGACGCGATGCGATCCAGAGTCGTTTATCCCAGTTGCTAACCATCGGGACCATCGGCGCACCGCAAATTGCCGGCAACTACTACCTCTACACCCGGCGCGAGGGCACCCAAAACCAGCCAATTCTTTACGTGCGAGAAGGACTCGACGGCAAGGATCGTCCACTCGTTGACGTGAATCAGATGTCGACAGATGGCACCGTGGCGCTTGACTGGTGGTTTCCAAGTGAAGACGGCAAGTACGTCGCATTCGGAACATCGGCCAGCGGATCCGAGGAAAGCACGCTGCGCCTGATTGAAGTTGCGACTGGAAAAACTTTATCCGACACGATCGAACGCACCAGGTTTGCGAGCGTCGCGTGGAAAAAGGACAACTCCGGTTTTTATTACACGCGGCATCCCAAGAAGGGCGAGGTTCCTGAGGGCGAAGAGGTGTATCACTCGAAGGTCTTCTATCACGCTCTCGGTTCCGACCCCACAAAGGACGCATTAATCTTCGGCGAAGGTCGCAAGGCGGAAGACATTCCATCGGTCGCATTGTCTGAAGACGGCCGCTGGCTTCTCATCACTGTTTTTGAGGGCTGGTCGAAAACCGAGATGTATCTTGCGGACCTCCAGGCTGGAACTCCGCCACTTGAGATCACGACGGGAAAAGAGTTTCTCTACAACGCGGACATTTATAAAGGCAAGCTCTACATCACGAGTAATGAGGATGCACCGCGTTATCGCGTGTTCACGGTAGATGCCTCGGCCCCACAGCGTGCGAACTGGAAAGAGCTTGTGCCCCAATCCGATGCAGTCCTCCAGTTTGCGGCCGTTTTCGGTGGACGGCTCTACGCTCTTTATGAACGAAACGCGAGCTCAGAGCTAAAGTTGCTCGATCTCAACGGAAAGAAGATTTCGGACATCGCCTTGCCGACCATCGGCACAATCTTCGCTTCCGGCGGCAAATGGGATCGCGATGAAGCGTTTTTCGGATTTCAGTCTTTTACTGTTCCTCCTTCGATTTATCGCATCGACCTCAAACAACCGAAGCCTGTGTTATGGGCGAAGGTCGATGCGCCCTCGATTGATCCTGCCGCCTACGAAGTCAAGCAGGAGTGGTACCAATCGAAAGATGGTACGAAGGTCCCGATGTTTATCGTTCACAAAAAAGGATTGGAGAAGAATGGCAAGAACCCCACCCTGCTCACCGGGTATGGCGGATTCAACGTCAGCGAAACTCCAACCTTCAGCCGCGGCGCATATCTATGGATGGAGCATGGCGGTATCTATGCGCTGGCAAACCTTCGCGGAGGCGCGGAGTTTGGGGAAGACTGGCATCGCGCGGGCATGCTGGAGAAAAAGCAGAACGTGTTCGACGACTTCATTGCTGCGGGCGAATATCTCATCGCGCAGAAATACACCGATAAGGATCACCTTGCCATTCGCGGCGGATCGAATGGCGGATTACTCATGGGAGCGATGATCACGCAGCGTCCGGATCTATTCCGCGCAGTCATTTGCGCTGTGCCATTGCTCGATATGTTGCGCTATCAAAACTTCCAGATCGCCAAGCTTTGGATTGCCGAGTACGGGTCGGCAGAAGATCCCAAGCAGTTCGATTTCATCTATGCATATTCGCCGTACCATCACGTGAAATCGGATATGGAGTACCCGGCCATCCTCTTTATGACCGCTGACACGGACACACGTGTCGATCCGATGCACGCGAAGAAAATGGCGGCGCTCATGCAAGCACAAGCCAAGAATGGCCAGAGTAAGGAGCGACCGATCCTATTGAGAATCGAATCGAAAGCTGGCCACGGCCAAGGTAAACCGGTCACCAAGCAAATTGAAGAAGAGACAGACATCTATTCCTTTTTGTTCTGGCAACTCGGCGTCAAGCCTTAGCACCTTCGAAGTTTCAGGGCGCTCGCTTTGCGAGCGCCTTTTTTTTCAGCCGTTTTTTCCGTCATCGATAACTAGACAAGAACGAACAGCACACACACCGTGATGCAACAGATGTGTTTCGTTAAAACTTTCGCGACTCTCACGCCCTTGAATCAGATTTATTTCTAAATCCAAGGCTTTCTTACTTTCCATCTGCAAGATTCGCGCTATACTCCGCGCCGCGCAAAGGCACATCCAGCGCGCCTTTCAGCGGATCAAAGCTCTGTTGATCGACTTGGGATTTCGTGTCCCTCATTCAAACCCATGTGCGAGAGAAAGAGATAAAGGCTGGAACGAAGCGCACCAGACTTCAATTAAAGATGCGTTGCCCCAGCCGGTATGAGCTCACCTTTGTTTTGGAGGATTCGCATGAATAAATGCATTCGACTCTCGCGCGAGAGTATGACGCGCGGCGCTTTCCGGTTATCGACGGTAGCCGGATGCGTCGCATTACTACTGAGTTCCACTTTTGCACAAAACTCCAGGCCGCTTCCGAAAAACATGGGCGCAGGCCTTAGGGAACTGGTTCAGATGCATTACGACGCTATTACAAAAGGACAAGCGACTCTTGATCTGCGCGGCCCGTCCGCGAAGTCAACAGCAGCACGTCCCAGCACCAGCAGCGTATTCCGCGTCAACGTGGATGCAAACAATCGCGTACTGATCGAAGTCCACCTGGACGGAACAGTGTCACCTTCCGCAATGCGTGAGCGACTTCAGGCTGCAGGGGCATCCGTTATTGCAGTAAATGCTAATTATCGCGGGGGCGTACTCGCTGCACACGTTCCGTTGTCTGCGGCTGAGGAATTGGCCCATACACCCGGTGTTCGCTCACTGATGCTTGTTCACCGACCCTTCACAGATGCCGGTAAAACAACATCTCAGGGCACACGGGTGATCCGATCCAACATCGTTAATGGCACTGGTGTCACGGGGAAAGGCGTGACAGTTGGCGTGATTTCGGATTCTTACAACACTAGCGGGAATTCGATCACCGCGGCTGCTGACGTGAAATCGGGTGACCTGCCGAAAACAACCGCCATTCCTGGCGGAGAGGGATTGAAGTTCCTCATCGAACGTGATCCCAACATCTTCGGGCCTGGCACGGATGAAGGCCGAGGCATGGCGCAGATCATTCACGACGTGTCTCCGGGCGCGGATCTTTGTTTCGCAACAGCGGAGGGTGGGCAGGTCACTTTCGCCAACAACATCCGCTCGTTGCGGACCGAACCCGCTTGCAACGCTGACGTGATAGTGGACGACGTGATTTACCCGGAAGAGCCGATGTTCTCTGATGGCATCGTCGCACAAGCTGTCGATGAAGTTGTCGCAAGCAATTCTCTAGCCGGCAAGAAAGTGTCTTACTTCTCTTCGGCCGGTAATCGCGCCGAGGCGGGTTATGCCTCGAACCTGCGATTCATTTCCGATTCCGTTGCGCGATCTATGCCCGGATCGAGTTTGGGAGTGGACTTGAGCACCATCCCTCCGGATGTCGACACATCCGGTGGATTTCACAACTTCGCGGCGGGAAGTAAAACGTCTATTTTTCAGGACCTTTTGTTCCTGGACGGCACGATCATTGCATTCCAGTGGGATGATCCGTTCGATCTAAATCCAGCCGGCATCACAACAGATCTCAATCTCTTGTTCTTCGATCCTGCTACCGGACATTTCGTGGGCGCGATCGGAGACGACAACTTTGCGACTAATGAACCTTTAGAAGAATTCGAACTAAGTGCGCCGGGTGGCGTCGGCGAGTACCTGATCGTGATCGCGCGAACCGGAAAAGGCTCGCACCTGTCCTCACGCGTAAAGTATGAGGAGTTCAATGGCGCAATCCTCGATTTGACTGATTTCATCAAGGCGAACACGCCGATGACGTACGGTCACAATTGCGCAAAGAACGGGAACGGAGTTGGAGCGTACGTTTACGACTACGATCCCGCGTTCGGCAGTTTGACTTCACAATACGAATCGTTCAGCTCTCCTGGACCGTCGACGATCGTTTTCGACAAAGACGGAAACCGATTGGCGCAGGCTCAAATTCGACGTAAACCAGACATCGCGGCTCCCGACGGCGGCAATACGACCTTCTTCCCGGCGGGCCCCGATCAGGACTATGAGGCATTCTTCGGTGTTCCCGACGGATTTCCGAATTTCTTTGGGACAAGTGCAGCAGCACCGCATGCCGCGGCAGTGGCGGCCTTGATCGTTCAGAAGGCTGGAGGTCCGGAATCGATTTCTCCGAAGAACCTCGGTGATCAGCTAAAGGAGTCGGCACCTCCACGCGATGTCGACTTGTTCTTCTCGAAAGCGGAAGGCGCAACTGGCAGCAACGAGGTGGCGATCACTGCGCAGGGTGAAAACTTCACTTCGGTTGGTGACAGTCCGAGATTTTTCACTCTGACATTCAAGGCAACTAAACCAGGTCAGACACTCGACTCGCTGACCCTCGATCTCTCCGGCACGTCATTGGTGTTCGACATCAACGAATTTCCAGTGACTCTGGGTTCATCAACCGGTCCGACGCTTGTTTCAGGGACGCCGACGGTCGGTCCGAGTCGGACTGTTCACCTGACCTTCAGCGGTTTCACAACAGGCAACAAAGTTCGCTTCGGTGTGGACCGCGATGTCACAAACCCGAGCTTCCAGAATCTCGGGGGCGGCAATGACGGAGACGTCATGGGCAATGCGAAGTTCAAAGCAGTTCTGTCGGACGGGACTGTTGTTCGCGGAACCTTCGTGAACGACAAGGAAACCGGCTGGCATTTGTATGACGGCTTTGGGCTGATTGATGCTGTCAATGCAGTCGCCCAAGTACCCTAGAAGCGACTTGCTTTGTTTAGAGGCCCGGTGGACTCCAGAACCGGGCCTTTTTTTTCAGAAGAGGGTGCCATTTCGAGCGCAATTCCTTCGTGAGATTGAAGGGTTACCGCTAGGGGCGCGTGCCGGGTGTGTTTGACCAATGCTTCCTAACATGTTATAAAAGCGCGTTTTGCACTTTGTTCCGGGTCTGGAATTTTGCCCGGAATACTGCAAACGATCCGACGCGGCCAAATCAGCACTCCTTTATCTAGTCATTGCGGTGGAAGCGTGTTCGGAGTTCCGGTAGGACGATCCCCTGAGCTGTGTAACTCGCAACGTCCGGGGCGAGTTGTATGCCGGAGGCTAAACCTAAACACGTATTGATCCCTGACGAAACCGACTGATTCCTGGAGGATTTCTATGCGCACCTGGTTCGCGACCCTTGCGTCCACGGTATGCCGATTTGCCAAGTTTCTTGCGGCACTCGCAATCATGCTGACACTAGCAGCAACCGCCTTCGCCCAGTCTGACGAGGCAGGTGGCGGAGAAGCTGCTCTCAAACTGCCCGATCTGTCGTCAGTGAACTTCCTGAATGGCTCGATTGACGGGCACAAACTACTACTCATTGGCATCTTGTTCTGTATTTTCGGACTGCTGTTCGGCATGGCGATCTATATGCGCCTGAAGAATTTGCCGGTCCATCGTTCCATGCGCGAGATTTCGGAGCTGATCTACGAAACGTGCAAAACGTATCTCGTCACGCAGGGAAAATTCCTGCTGCTGCTGGAAGTCTTCATCGCTGTGATCATTGTTCTGTACTTCGGCGTCTTGCGGCATTTCGAAGCCGCGCGCGTCATCATCATCTTGTTATTCAGCCTGGTCGGAATCGCAGGTAGTTACGGCGTGGCCTGGTTCGGAATCCGGGTGAACACCTTCGCGAATTCCCGCACTGCCTTCGCTTCTCTGCCCGGTAAGCCCTACCCGGTTTATCAGATTCCGCTCGAAGCAGGCATGTCCATCGGCATGATGCTGATCTCGGTCGAACTGCTGATCATGCTGTTCATCCTGTTGTTCGTGCCCGGTGATTACGCAGGGCCGTGCTTCATCGGCTTCGCGATTGGCGAGTCTCTGGGCGCAGCCGCTCTGCGTATCGCTGGTGGCATCTTCACCAAGATCGCCGACATTGGCAGCGACTTGATGAAGATCGTCTTCAAGATCAAAGAAGATGATGCTCGCAACCCCGGCGTTATCGCGGATTGCACTGGCGATAACGCTGGAGATTCAGTTGGTCCCTCGGCCGACGGTTTCGAAACCTACGGCGTGACGGGCGTCGCGCTGATCACGTTCATCTTGCTTGGCGTAAAAGATCCGTCCGTGCAAGTTCAGTTGCTGGTGTGGATCTTCGTCATGCGCGTGATGATGCTGGTCTCGAGTGCAGCGTCGTACTTCATCAATGAAGGCATTGCGAAAGCGAAGTACGGAAAGGCTGACAAGATGAACTTCGAGGCGCCGCTGACATCCCTCGTGTGGCTGACCTCGATTATCTCAATCATTCTCACGTTCATTGTCTCGAAGATGATCATTCCGGAACTAGGCGGTGATGCTTCGCAGTGGTGGAAACTGGCGGCCATCATTTCCTGTGGCACGCTGGCGGGTGCTGTCATCCCGGAACTGGTGAAAGTTTTCACCTCGGTCGAGTCGCGTCACGTGAACGAAGTTGTCACCTCCGCCAAAGAGGGCGGTGCGTCTCTTGGAATTTTGTCGGGATTCGTCGCCGGCAACTTTTCCGCATACTACCTCGGCTTGTCAATGGTCATCCTGATGTCGGTCGCTTACTTCTTCAGTCAGATGGGACTGGCTGCCGCAGCGACCATGATCGCCGCGCCTGTATTCGCTTTCGGCTTGGTTGCTTTCGGCTTTCTCGGCATGGGTCCGGTAACGATTGCCGTCGATTCTTATGGGCCGGTTACCGACAATGCACAGTCCGTCTATGAACTCTCGCTGATCGAGCAGGTCCCCAATGTCAAAGGAGAGATCAAGAAGGACTTCAATGTAGACGTGAACTTTGACCGCGCCAAAGATTTGCTGGAAGAGAACGACGGCGCCGGCAATACATTCAAGGCAACCGCCAAGCCGGTGCTAATCGGAACTGCCGTCGTCGGCGCGACCACAATGATCTTTTCCATCATCATGGCGCTAACGAACGGTCTCAGCGCAAATGTGGACAAACTCTCTCTGTTGCACGCTCCATTCTTCCTCGGTCTGATCACCGGCGGCGCTATGATCTACTGGTTCACCGGCGCTTCCACGCAAGCCGTGACGACTGGCGCTTATCGAGCAGTGGAGTTCATCAAAGCCAATATCAAACTGGAAGGTGCGACCAAAGCATCGGTTTCGGACAGTAAGAAAGTGGTTGAAATCTGCACGAGATACGCGCAGAAAGGAATGTTCAACATCTTCCTGGCTGTGTTCTTCGGAACGTTGACCTTCGCCTTCGTGGAGCCGTTCTTCTTCATCGGCTATCTGATTTCGATCGCCGTCTTTGGCCTGTACCAGGCGATTTTCATGGCTAATGCGGGCGCCGCCTGGGACAACGCCAAGAAGATCGTCGAAACGAAGCTCAAACAGAAGGGGACGGACCTGCACGCCGCCACCGTGATCGGTGACACCGTGGGCGATCCGTTCAAGGATACTTCTTCAGTAGCCATGAATCCTGTAATCAAGTTCACCACGCTGTTCGGACTGCTGGCGGTCGAGCTGGCCGTCACGTTGACAGCCGACAAGGGCACGAATCTGACCCACACCTTGGCGCTCGTCTTCTTCGCAATCTCATTCTTCTTCGTCTATCGTTCGTTCTATGGGATGCGCATCACGTCGGGCGCATAGCTCGCAGCCTCTACCAAACGCCATCCGGGAAGCCGGGTGGCGTTTTTATTTGCACTTCCCTGTTCGCCGCGGTTTGCGTAACATCGCGCGACATGATCTCTCGTCGCGAAGCAATCAAACTTGGTGCCGCCGCCGCTCTCGCCTCCTCCGTCAAATTGCCTGCTCAAACTTCAGGTTCTGCACCCGACATTTGCTTTCTACCGGCGCGTGAGATGGCGAGGCTTATCCAGCAAAAGAAGCTCTCGTCCCGCGAAGTGATACAGGCACATTTGAAGCAGATCGCGCGCGTAAACCCGAAAGTGAACGCGATCGTCACTCTCGTCCCCGAAGACCAACTAATGGCGCAGGCAAAAGCAGCGGACGAAGCAACAGCTCGCGGTGAAACCAAAGGCCCGCTCCACGGGATGCCGATCGCTGCCAAGGACCTGGTCGATACGAAAGGCATACGCACCACTTATGGTTCACCAATCTTTCGCGATCACATCCCTGACAAAGATGGCTTTGTCGTTGAGCGTGAGAAAGCGGCTGGCGGCATTATCCTTGGCAAAACGAACGTTCCAGAATTCGGACTCGGATCTCACACCTTCAACAAGGTGTTCGGCCCTACCCACAATCCATGGGACACGACGAAAACTTGTGGCGGCAGCACCGGTGGCGGCGCTGTTTCGCTCGCTTGCGGCATGGCGCCCCTCGTCGATGGCAGCGATATGGGCGGCTCTCTCCGCAATCCGGGAAACTTCAACAATGTCGTTGGCATTCGTCCTTCACCCGGGCGAGTTTCGACGCCCTCTGAGCTAGGATGGTTCACACTCTCTGTCTCCGGACCTATGGCTCGAAATGTGAGCGACTGCGCATTTTTTTTGAGCGTGCTTGCGGGCTACGATTCACGTTCGCCGATCGCCATCGATCAGCCCGGAACACAGTTTTCACAACCACTCGACAGAAATTTCAAAGGTACTCGAATTGCGATATTCAAAGACATGGGCCTTCCATGGGAGCCGTCGGTACGCGGTGCAGTGCGCGCACAAGCAAAAGTTTTCGAGTCACTCGGCTGCGTCGTCGAGGAAGCAGAGCCCGACTTGCAAGCTGCCAACGAATGCTTTCTTGCCTGGCGTCACTGGTCAGAGGAGTTGGGAGGAGCTGAACTCGCCGATAAACATCCCGACCTCGTGAACGATTACGTGCACTGGCACGTCGATGAGGGACGAAAACAAACAGGTCCCTATCTCGCGCGCATCGAAGAACAACGTACGAAAGTTTATCGACACATGCAGGAGTTCATGTCGAAGTATGACTACTTTATCCTTCCGGTGAATCAGGTCCTGCCTTTCGACATCACCATCAAGTATCCGACTGAGATTGCAGGCACGAAAATGGAGACTTACATCGCATGGATGAAGTCCGCGTACTGGATTTCTACAGTAGGGAATCCGGCGATGTCCGTTCCGTGCGCGTTCTCTTCAACCGGACTCCCTATCGGGATCCAGATTGTTGGCCGCCATCACGATGACTGGGGCGTGTTGCAGATGGGCTATGCCTTCGAACAGGCGACGCAGTTGACAAACAAACGTCCGCCGATCGCCGTTTAAACGGCAGTAAGTCTGCGTGGTACTCTCCACGCATGTTCATAGGCCATTTTGGTGTCGCGCTCGCCGCGAAAAGAGCCGCTCCTCGTGCGTCGCTCGGCGCGCTATTCTTTGCAACTCAGTTTGCAGATCTTCTCTGGCCGATTCTTTTAATTCGTGACATCGAACACGTACGCATCGCGCCAGGAATAACTGCGGTCACGCCTTTTGACTTTTATGATTACCCAATCTCGCATAGCCTCGTCACACTTTTCGGTTGGGCATTGTTGGTAGGCCTCGGTTATTTTGCAATAACAAGATATGCGCGGGGAGCCTGGCTCATGGGTGCTGGCGTCCTCAGCCACTGGTTTCTCGATGTTCTGATGCACCGGCCAGATCTGCCACTCTGGCCCGCCGGACCCAAAGCTGGCTTAGGCTTATGGAATTCCTGGACAGCTTCGATCGTCTTGGAAATCTTGGTATTCAGCCTTGGGCTCTGGATCTATGTGCGCTTTACAAGTCCACAGGATGCCATCGGCCGTTATGCGTTCTGGAGTTTAATGGCCTTACTCTTCTTCGGATGGATTAGTTCCTTAATTGCAGGCGCTCCGCCGAGCGAACGCGCGATCGCGTGGGGTGCGCTCTTTATGTGGATCGCAGTGCCCTGGGGATGGTGGGCGGACAAGCATCGCAGCGCGTCGTTGAAGTCAGGCAACTAATCTTTTAGCAACTGCCTTGCAATCACTAATCTTTGTATTTCGCTCGTGCCTTCGCCGATCGTGCAAAGCTTCACGTCCCGATAAAACTTTTCTGCGGGATAGTCTTTGATGAACCCGTAGCCACCATGGATCTGAACGCCCTCGTTCGCACAGCGCACAGCCACTTCACTGGCATAGAGCTTGGCCATCGAGGATTCCTGGGTCGTCTTCATGCCGGCGTCTTTCATGGATGCAGCACGGAATGTCAGCAACTTGGCCGCTTCGATCTCAGTCGCCATGTCAGCTAATTTCCATTGGATTGCCTGAAATTCTGAAATCGGCTTGCCGAACTGTTTCCGCTCTTTCGAATACTTCAGCGCCGACTCGTAAGCTCCTTCCGCCATTCCCAGCGACAGCGCCGCGATCGAAATTCGCCCCCCATCCAGCACGCGCATGGCATCGATAAATCCGGCTCCTTCTTTTCCTAATAGACATTCGGCCGGAAGGAAGCAGTCCTCGAAGATCAGTTCGGAGGTGTCGCTCGCGCGCAGGCCAAGCTTATTTTCTTTTTTCCCAGCGCGAAAACCTTTGGTGTCCTTCTCCAGAACAAAGGCAGACAAACCATGCGTGTGCGCTGTACGGTCGGTCACGGCGATCACAACGATGACGTCCGCATAGTGTCCATTGGTGATGAACGTCTTTGTGCCGTTCAGTACCCAGCCACCCTTCGCCTTTGTGGCAGTCATGCGCGCGCTGCCGGCATCCGACCCGGATGAAGGCTCGGTCAATCCCCAGGCGCCAATGTATTCGCCAGTCGCCAGCTTCGGGATGTATTTCCGCTTTTGTTCTTCAGTGCCTGCCAGAAAAATGTGGTTCGAGCAAAGCGAGGTGTGCGCCGCTACGATGATGCCTACCGATCCGTCCACACGAGAGAGTTCTTCAATGGCGGTCACGTACTCGACGTAGCCCATCCCCGCGCCGCCGTACTCCGGTGGAAAAATCGTCCCGAGCAACCCAAGTTTTCCAATTTCCTTTACTGTTTCTAGCGGAAACTTGCTCGCTTCGTCCCACTCCATGACGTGCGGAGCGATCTCGCGTTCGGCAAACTCGCGAATACTCTTCTTCAACTGCAACTGCTCGTCATTCAACTGAAAATCCAACTCTGCCTCCCAGACACGAATGCCGCCTGCGGACGCCGTGATCTCGCTAGGCGGCTAACTCGATTAGACCACAGGTAAGTGTAAGAAATAAAACCTACTTACCGACCGGTTGGTCTTATCTCTTAGCGTCGCAACAGGCAGCGCGATAACGGGAGAAGGTAAGGTACGAAAGAGATCATCACGACGAGAACAATCACCCCTAGGATCGCGACGCGTACCAACCGAACAGCCGTTTTCTGCCGTTCCACTGCCTGCTTTTGAATCTCAATCGCTTGCTGTTGATTCGCAACGGCCTGCTTGTAGTTCTCGAGATGCTGTTTCTGCAGGTCGCGAATCTCTTCAAGCAGTTTGATGACTTCTTCGTCGGCCATAATCCAACTCACGCAATCAAGAGGCTAGGAGCGTGCCACACCCAGATGCGGATCAATCCCATCCAGATATCGCTGGACGCGCTGTTTACTCGGCAGAGGTAGTCCCGTGAATTCGATGCCGTTTCCAACGCCAGGATCACAAGTCCGAACGATGGCGACGGTCGAGACATGTTCTGATTGCATATCGAAATCGAGCCGCACCGAAGCTTGCACAGGCAAGGGCGAAAGTGTCTCGATATAACATCCACTGCCGCTCATGTCGGTCGCGTGCAGCCGCCGAGGAGCACTGCCGTACTCTGTCCGCACATCCATCGGATAAGAAATTTTGTGACGATGAAAACGCCGCGCGAAGGGAGATCTCGCCAGCATATCGCCGGTTCCAGACGGAAGATGTCTCTTCCATGGACACTCTTGGTTCGCCAAAACCTTGACCCCAACTTCGTTCTTCCTGGTCGGCCCGTGATGCATCCACACCACGGTGCAGCGCGCTTTTTTGTCGGCGAACTGCATACCAATCACGTCGCCAACACGCAGATCATTGTCGACTCCGCCAATCATCGCGCCTGCCGAACTGATGTTTTTGGCACGTGCCTGTTGGTTGAACGGACGGCCGTCCGCAGTCATTCCCCACAGGCGAACTGGCAGATCAACTGAAACCCGGGGTTCGGGTGACATGTGATGCATAACTCACTCTCGGAACGAATCTGAGGCCATCATACGACGGAGGGTACCCACACGGAGGATTACGAAAGTACTCAGGGGAAGCCGCGAAGAGATGGGCTGGAAGACAGAGCCCTATTCCGAGCGTTGAACCTGGGCCGATTTATCCCTAACACCGAAGATCTTCTTCACCAGCCAGACAGGGGCCACAAAGACGTGGACCGGGTTCGTGAGGAATGCTGGCTTATTGCCTTCAATCAGATGGCCAAGCCACGCAAGCGCAAAAGCAGCCGGAATGAGAAGCAATCCGATTATCCAGTGATACCAGACGACAATCAGTGACGAGAAACCGACGGGTATGGCGATCATGTGCAGCGCGCGATTGACTGGATGATTATGAGCACCGTCATAGTGCGTGTAAAGTCCCATCGAGCACCTCATGCGCCGCACGGCGCGTGCGGGATTATATCTCGAAATAAGCGTGGCTTTTCACGTAGCTTGCACGCCTAAGAATCGCTCAAAGACTTCGTTGGAGAGAATTTGCCCACGTTGGGTCAGCTTGATGTGGTCGCTTTCACAAATCAGCAAACCATCTCCGGCCATTTCTCCTATGATCGGCTCATGCAGAAAGAGTGCATTAGCTCCAAAATCGTGCTCTAACGCTGTCAGACTCACCCCGCTGTTCAGGCGCAATCCGAGAAAAAGGCACTCTTCCAAAGCTTGCTCGCGAGAGACCTGCGTCCGCTCGAGTGGATTTTCTGCCACATATCGCTCCAACGCCTCTGACGTTGAAAATCGAACGGCCTCAGCCTCACTCCCGTCCGACGCCTTCAACATGGAATGGGCATCCACTCCAAATCCAAGGTACGGTTGCCGTGTCCAATATTTCAAGTTATGACGCGACTCGCCCGGCTCTCGTGCGAAATTGGAAATCTCATATTGCCGAATGCCTGCAGTGTCGAGGCTCTCAATCGCGCGTTCGTAAAATTTTGCAACCGCGTCATCGTCAGCCACAAAATGCGCATGGTACTTGGTTCCACCCGCGATCAGCTCTCTTCCCAAGCGCGAGTCATCATCAACCTCGAGCATGTAAACACTCACGTGCGGAACATTGCTTTCGATCACCTCGGTGAGCGATCTCTCCCAGCTTTCGGCAGTCTGATGCGGTAAGCCGGCGATCAGGTCGACATTGATGTTCGAGATCCCAGCCGCGCGCAAAGCGTCAATTTCTGACAGCACAGTTTCGCGTTTGTGCAGCCTCCCGACCGCTGCAGCCTCTTGATCGACGAATGACTGCACACCCAGGCTCACGCGATTGACGCCACAACGCATTAGCGTCGCGATCATTTCTGGCGTCAAGGTTCCTGGGGCGCACTCGACCGTAACTTCTGTCTCCGGAAGAAGACGAAACTCTTGCCGCACGGTGACAAACAGGCGTTCGAGTTGCTGCGACTCTAGAACGCTGGGCGTTCCGCCTCCGAGGTAGATGGAATCGATCTCACGTTCGAAAACTCCACCCATTGCTTGAGCAGTGGCCTTCGCATTCCGAATATCTTCACAGACGCGATCGACATACTTTTCGAAAACAGCCCTCGAAAACACATCCGACGCGAAGTTGCAGTAGCTGCATTTCGTGCGGCAGAACGGGACGGAGATGTACAACCCCAGCGGCATGTGTACACTGATTATCCCATTTCGCTCCAACGAGCAGAGATGGCAGGAGCCTGCAACGGATGCTTCCGCGAGTTGTAATCACTGGTATGGGCGTAGTCAGCCCGCTCGGGATCGGTAAGAACGCGTTCTGCCGAGCCGTCATGAGCGGACAATCCGGCGTGAAGCGCATCTCTCGCTTCGATCCCACTTCGCTGCCTGTTCACGTTGCCGGTGAAATCACTGATTTTGACGAGTTTGCCTGGATTGATCCCCATGAGCGCAAGCACGTTTCCCGCTCGGTTCCGCTTTGTATTGCCGCCTCCTCAGAGGCGCTCGACGACGCCGGACTCGACCACAAGACAATGACCATGGAGGAAAAGCGCCAAATCGGAATCGTCCTCGGTTCGGGCGGCGGCGCTCAATCGTTCTCAGAAGAACAATATCGTCTCTGGCATTCGGGAAAGACCAAACAGGTCAGCCTCTTTTCCATCCCCAGCGGCACGATGGGCACGCTCTCGAGCGAAGTGCAAATGCGCTTCGGTTTTCGCGGATACAGCCACGTAATCACAACAAGCTGCACTTCTTCTACCGATGCCCTCGGTTATGCGCTGCAGCACATTCAAGCCGGTGCTTTGCCGATGTTTCTGGTCGGCGGTGTAGATACGCCGATCACACCCGGCATCATCAAGGGCTATACGATGATTCGCGCGCTGACCCAATCTTGGAACGACGCGCCCGAGCGCGCTTCTCGACCGTTTTCCGCCGATAGGGATGGCTTTGTTCTGGCGGAAGGCTCCTGGATGTTCGTCATCGAAGAACTCGAACACGCACGCGCTCGTGGAGCGCACATCTATGCGGAAGTGGCGGGTTATGGATCGACTTGTGAAGCGTTCCACCGCGTACGACTTCACGAGAGTGGAGACGAGCCCGCCCGAGCAATTTCACTCGCGCTTAAGGAGGCCCAACTGCCTCCAGACGCCATTGATTACGTGAACCTGCACGGCACCTCAACACCTTTGAATGATCGCGTCGAAACTAAGGCTGTCAAAATGGCGCTCGGCGAACGGGCGATGAAGATCCCCATGTCGAGCCTGAAGTCTCAGGTAGGCCACGCTCAGGGCGCTTGCGGAGCAGCCGGGATGGCCGCCACGGTACTCGCTATGGAAACTGGTGAGTTGCCGCCCACCATCAACCTCGACGTGCCCGACCCAGAATGCGACCTGGACTACGTTCCCCAGCCCGGGCGTCACGGATCGATCGAACATGCAGTCTGTAACTGCGTAGCCTTCGGATCGAAGAATTCGGCTGTCATCTTGAAGAAAATTGCTTGAGCAGATCTGACCCGAGCCTTTCTCTCGGCGGAATCGACGTTTTTCCATCCTTCCGTCTTGCTCGGCCATCTATTAATCTTTACTGCAGGACCGATGGCTTCTACTGAAGAAGAGATACTGGGCAAAGCGTATGACAGCCGGTTGATGAAGCGGCTGCTTACCTACCTTCGTCCATATCGCGGGCACGTGATTCTGGCCCTCTGCGCCATCATCCTTAAAGCCTCTCTCGATGTTCTCGGTCCATTCCTCACGAAGACGGCGATCGACAAGTACCTGGCGCACACGCCGGGTACCTCTACCATCGTGGATCGCTGGCTAAGTCCCAGACCATTGACGGGCATCGCACAAATCGCTGCCATTTATATGGCCACGCTGTTATTCAGCTTCGGATTCGAGTATCTGCAGACCTACTTCATGCAGTGGACCGGGCAGAAGGTAATGTTTGATCTGCGCAGCCAGATCTTCCGGCATCTTCAAAGAATGCACGTTGGCTTTTACGACAAGAATCCAGTCGGACGCCTTGTCACTCGCGTCACGACCGACGTCGACGCGCTGAACGAAATGTTTACGGCTGGCGTCGTCTCGATTTTCGAAGACGTCTTCGTCCTCTTTTTCATTCTGGCGATCATGTTGAACATGAACTGGAGGCTGGCCCTCCTCACTTTCGCCGTGCTTCCCTTAATCGCCTACGCCACAAAAATTTTCCGTGATCGTGTCCGGGACTCCTATCGGCGCATTCGTACTGCGATCGCCCGCATCAACGCTTATCTACAAGAAGCCGTTTCCGGCATGTTGGTGTTACAGCTTTTTAATCGCGAGAAACGCGCCTATCAGCAGTTCGCCAAGATCAACGCCACGCACATGGAAGCGTTCAAAGACGCGATCATGGCCTACTCCGTGTATTATCCGGTGGTCGAAATCCTTTCCTCGGTCGCGATTGCCTGCATCATCTGGTACGGGGGTCACTCAATACTTGAGCATGCCCAGGCCGCCGGTGTCGGTTTGTCAATCGGGCCTGACCACTCGCTGTCCGTACAGTTCGTGGTCAAGGCAATGACGCTCGGGATTCTGGTCGCGTTCATGCAGTACGCCCAGCGCTTCTTTCGCCCAATCCAGGACCTCAGCGAGAAATACAACATCCTGCAATCGGCGATGGCGTCTGCAGAGCGCGTCTTCAAATTGTTGGATACGCCCGTCGAAGTGGTCTCGCCCCCTGTTGTAAAAACGCCTGAGGGCCGAGGTCGAATCGAATTCGATCATGTCTGGTTCGCTTACGGGCCACGTGCGACCGCGTTGGATACCCACTCACAGGTTGATGGAGCGACGGTCGCCCTCGCCCGTCAAGGTGTTGATCCCACCACTGAACTTGATTGGGTCCTCCGCGATGTTTCTTTCACCATCGAGCCAGGCGAAACCATCGCCGTCGTCGGACACACCGGCGCCGGCAAAACGACGCTTATCTCTTTGCTGATGCGCTTCTATGATGTGCAGAAAGGCGCGATAAAGATTGACGGTGTAAACATCAAGGACATGGATCTCGGAGATCTGCGCCGCAGATTTGGCGTCGTCCTGCAAGATCCCTTCTTATTTACCGGCACGATCGGCGGCAACATCCGCCTGGGCACGAATTGGATTCAGGACGCGCACATCGAAGAGGCGGCCGAAGAAGTAAACCTTGCCGACTTCATTCGAACATTGCCCGGCGGCTTCCAGGAAGAAGTGCGCGAGCGTGGCTCGACGCTCTCCACTGGACAAAAACAGCTAATCAGTTTCGCGCGCGCACTTGCTCACAAACCGAAGATCCTCATCCTCGATGAAGCGACTTCAAGCGTCGATACCGAAACCGAGTTCCGTGTGCGCGAAGCACTTAGCCGCATGATTGAAGGCCGAACGTCCCTCATCATTGCCCACCGGCTCTCGACCGTGCAGCGCGCCGACAAGATCATCGTCATGCACAAGGGCAAAGTCCGCGAAATGGGCACGCACCAGCAGCTATTAGCGCAACGCGGTATTTATTACAAGCTCTACCAGTTACAGTACAAGGATCAGGAGATCCCAACGGCTGGCACTGACCCAGCACAGGTTACTGCGCACGCGGATGACTAGTTGGATTGGTGAATCGCTGGAATGCCAATTGCTGATTTACGATTGTGGTTCTCAATCAACAATCATCAATCTTCAATCTAAAATACCCTCGTGAACATCCTCATCTCCGCTGGTGAAGCTTCCGGTGAAATGTATGGGGCCCAGCTCATTGAAGCGATGCGGCGGAGAGCACCGAACTTGCAATTCTTCGGGGTCGGCGGCCCACGGATGCGCGACACAGGATGCGACACCGTCGTCGACGCCAAGGATCTCGCCGTCGTCGGCATCGTTGAAATACTCAGTCATCTCCGAAAAATTTATGCTCTCTTTGACCGCCTCATCGCGGAAGCCGATCGCCGCAAACCTGATCTGGCGATCGTGATCGACTCACCCGCATTCAACTGGCGCGTCGCTCGACAAATGTATAAGCGGGGTATTCCCGTTGTGTACTACGTTTGTCCGCAGTTTTGGGCGTGGCGACAGGGACGCGTGAGACTTCTGCGGAAGTACGTCACGAAAGCGCTTGTGATTTTTCCCTTCGAAGAAAAGTTCTATGGGGACCGTGGAGTTGACGCCACCTTCGTCGGACATCCGTTGGCAGACTTGCCGCAACCCACCGGCGACCGAGCCGCCTACGCCATCGAACGAAAGCTCAACCCAGCAAAGCACTGGATCACGATCATGCCCGGCAGTCGCGTGAAGGAAGTTCGCATGAACCTGCCGACGATCCTGGACGCTGTCCGGAAACTTGGCCCCTCTCACGAATACTTGCTCCCGATTGCGCCTACGCTGAATCCTGAGTTCATTCGTTCGCAGATCACAAATCAGAAAATCACACTTGTCCCCGAGGCGCGTCCGGCTCTGTTCCACTCTCGAGCGGGGATCATCGCCAGCGGTACCGCGACAGTCGAAGCTGCGATGGTGTCCACTCCGTTTGTCATGGTCTACCGCGTTTCGCCTCTCACCTATCTCCTCGGGAAGCCGCGCATCAAGGTGCCTTATTTTGCGATGGTGAATCTAATTGCCGGAGAAGAACTGGTTCCCGAACTCGTCCAGCAAAACTTCACGGCAGAGAAGATCGTCGACCACATGACACAACTCTTGCCCGATGGCGGCGCGCGCAACCGCCAATTGGAAGGGTTCCAGCGCGTCCGGGCAGCTCTGACTCCGACTACTTCTATCCACCCCGAGCATCCCGCAGATCGCGCAGCTGAGATGATTCTGAACCTCAAACGCAATAAAGAAGCGGAGGCACCGGTACCTGTGTTGCGTTGATTGGTAGTTCGTTGTTGGAAAAAGGACAATAGGTCGAACCGGTGTGAAAGCGTGAGCTCAAAGCGGCTCGCCCAAGGCTTCGAAATACCCTATCTTGAACAAAAACCTGTAAGTCCTTGTCTCGTCAGCATCTTTTGGGTCAAAATTATCATCTTACGGAGTAGCGTAATTCTGGAGCATCTACTTTTGATCCACATAAAATCTGGCCCCAGACGGGGTTTTCAACCTTTTCTTGCACTTATCTTTTTGCTTCTAGCGGCCTTGCCGCTGATGGCGGCCGATCGTTCGCGCCTTCGTGTCGACGATTACCAGATCGATGCCGAACTGCAGCCGCACGCTCATAGAATCACCGCGAAGGCCAAGGTAAAGATCACTGCTCTTGAAGATATCAATGTTGCTACATTCGAATTCAATAACGCTCTTCGGATCGAGAAGGTCACCGACGGGGCCAACAAGACTTTGACGCCAGAGCGCTTCACCCAGGATTCTGCCATCCGTGTTCCGCTCCCCACGACACTCGCTAAAGATAGCTCTACGACACTTACATTCGAGTACGACGGTATACTCGAAACCGCGGATGAGAGCCCTGTACAGGGATTGAAGCTCGCCTACATCGGCGACGACACAAGTTACCTGCTCTATGCCGGACGATGGTTCCCAGTCAATGCATATGGCATCAACCGCTTCACTGCAACTATCAATCTGACGATCCCGGCCCACATGATTGCGATCAGCAGCGGCAAAACTACGGTGGCCGACACACCCGCCAGCAAAAAGGCCGCGGCGGGAGCGCTGCCAACCAAAACCTACACGTTCGTCTGGGACAAGCCGAGCTTTCCCGGCACCGTAATTGCCGGGCAGTTTCAGGAATTCAAGAGCGACGAAGCCGGCATCGACATGCACGTGTTCTTTAAACCGACGCATCAAACCTTCGCCGCTGAATACGCGTCAACTGCGCTGAAAGAGTTCACCTACTACATCACCCAGTACGGTATTGCTCCGTCGCCGGTGCTCAAAATCGTGGAGTTGCCGGACGACACCGTACCTTCCGCCTGGGCACCTGAAATCGCTGGCATCGCCGGTCGCGCCATTAGCGAGCGTGTGAATTACCGTTTGCTCGCCAATACCATTGCTCATCAATGGTGGGGCGTATCAGTCAGTCCAGCTTCGCGCGATGACTGGTGGCTCAGCGATGGCTTCGCTCGTTACTCCGAAGCCCGTTACGTCGAAAGCGCGGCTGGACAAGCTGGTCTCGAAGAAGCCGTAAAAGACATGTCGGTAGGTGCGCTTGCTTACGATAGCGTGCCACTCTCTGGTATCGGTAAGCTCGACACTTTCTCGCCCGAATTCCAAACGCTCGTCAGCGACAAAGGCGCCATGATCCTGCACATGTTGCGCTGGGTTTTGGGCGATCAAAAGTACAACAAGACGATTCGCGATTTTTCCACGAAGTTTGCCGGGAAATCCGCCACCATGGACGATTTCCGCGCCATGGCCGAACAGCAATATGGTGACAAGCTCACCTGGTTCTTTACGCAATGGCTCGATTCTACCGGCGCTCCCGAATTCAAAACGAAGTACACGGTTTATCGACTCGGCAGTAACAAGGGATTCCGAGTTGTCGGTGAAATCGGACAGGACCTTGACCTCTTCCGCATGCCAGTCGAACTTAAGATCGACACGGATGGAAAAAGCGAGGCAAAGCGCGTGGAAGTTGTAGGCACGCACTCGCCATTCACGATTGAAACTTTCGGTCGCCCGCGCCGCATCGTAGTCGATCCCGATGATCGCGTGCTCAAAAACTCAGCGGACATCAAGCTTCGTTCTTCAATCATGCGCGGACAAGCCCTCATCCAGCAGGGCGATTTGGCCGGCGCGCTATCGGAATTCAACAAAGCGCTCGAAAGCAACAAGAACAGCTCCCTCGCCCACTATCGCGTAGCCGAAGTATTTTTCCTGCAGCGCAACTACCAGGCTGCGGCGAACGCGTATCGCGAAGCTTTGAACGGCGATGGCGATCCACGCTGGACCGAAGTCTGGTGCCACATTCAACTTGGGAAAATTTTCGATATCACCGGACAGCGCGAACGTGCGGTCAACGAATATAGGCAGGCGTTACAGACCAACGACAACACGCAAGGCGCACAGGATGAGGCAAAGAGATATATCCAGAAACCATTCGAGCGCGAGAAGGGCACCTCAGCCAGCTTGAACTGAGTTTGGGTCTCGGCTCATCCCTGGTCATTCCGACTCGAGCGTAGCGAGCCGGCAGACCCCCTTGTCATTCCGACGCGCGAGCGCGGCGAGCCATCAGGGTTCCAACAAGCGAGCGCACCCAGCCGTTAGATTCTTTACCTTTGTCATTCCGACACGCGAGCGTAGCGATCCAGGAGGAACCCCTACTCTTAACTTCCCCCTTTTGTTCAAGGATTAAAGCGCTAACGAAGAGTCGCTCCAACCCGGAGGGCGAAAAAGGATCAAACGGCTAGCGAAGAATCTCTCCAGCCCGGAGTGCAAAAAGGGATTAACCGGCTAGCGAAGAATCTCTCCAGCCCGGAGGGCGAAACAGGAAAGCCCAGGACGGAAGTCCTGGGTCAGGATGACTAACGAAAAAGCGAGTCCCGTAGGGACGCCACATTACCGCCTCGCAAACCTCAATCCACTCAGCTTCTCAATATCCGCCGCATGCACACCCTTGCTTCCGACCAACACATGGAACATCTCACCCATTCCAACCGGCGTCACCAGATGTTTGAGCTGCAGCATGACTTTCGCGCGTTCCTGCGGCAACTTGCATTCTTCGAAAGCATCCGCGAACTGATTTGATTCTCCAATTCCCATCAGGAACTGCGACTGCGTCAACAACCGCTCCGTCTGCAGCCCGACCTTCTCCGCCGCAGCAGCGATCGCAGTGAAGTTCACATGCGCCGTGATGTCCTGCTCGCCCGATGCTTCATAGGGATTCGGGCTCGCCGAATGCCGCCGATACGCCATCACCGTGCCGCGATGCCGTCCCGCAAGCAGTTCTTCGCGTGCATACCCGTAATCGATAAACACGATGAAGCCTTGCTCCACACCTTCGGCAATCTTCCGCATTTCTTGGAACGCGGCAAGCCCCGCTTCCACGCGCTCACCAGCCTCGGGACGAACTGCATAGCGGTCGACATACTCATCTACGGCCGGGGTGATGGGCAGAAACACCTCAGCCAACTTCCCATCCTTTTCTCCAACGTGCAGCATTCCAGCAGTCGACACAACTTCCACCGGAAATGCATCGAAGAACTCGTTTCCGAAAATGATGACTGGAACTCCGTGAGGAAGCTCAACCTGCTCTATGACCTGCGCCTTCTCCGCTCGGATCGGCCGCTCGAGTGTGGTCGCGAGTCGCTTTCGGAGCGCTCCCGACCGCTCTACGAGTACATACCGCATTGCGGAAAATAGCTTCGGAAACTTCTTCTCGGCCCAATCGAGCACATCAAGCGCGAACAGCCCGCGCCCCGGCCCAAGTTCGACCAGAAGCAATTGCGAAGGGGATCCCAACGCTCGCCACATCTCTTCGAATTGCCGCGTCAGCAAACGTCCGAACACTGCATGCACATCGCTCGACGTGTAGAAATCACCGGCTTTCCCGAATTGCTCGCCACTTTGCGAGTAGTATCCCAATTCTGGATCGTAGAGACACATCTCCATATAGCGCGAAAAAGGAATGGGACCGTCGTTCCGAATCGCCGCCAAAATCTTTTCGCGCAATGTCACAGGTTTTTCATCCGCCGGTCTTTCAGATCCTGCGGCGTCCGGATAAACATTTCGATGAGATAGTCGTGCAGGCAATCGTAGAGCTGACGCTGAAAGGTCCACTCAAATTGCGGATGTTGCAGGTCCCGCTGATGAATTTGAAAGAAGTAGGTGTGAACCGGGATGGTGCAGTGCTTTAACTGAATCGCGACTTCGACTCCATCCCCTTTGTCTTCTGCAGAAAAATCAAGTAACGGGTGTTCGTACAAACGCAGTTGCGCGCGGACGAGTTCGACTCCTGAATGATCTTCCACCCGGCGATTGTAAAACAGGAGGCTTCGGCAGGGTGCGCACGTTTCGGCGCTTACTCGTAGCGCAGAGCTTCAATCGGATCCAGCCGCGCTGCTTTGATCGCAGGCAACATCCCACTGATGATTCCCACAAAGCTCAGAATCACGGTGGCCGCGATCAGCGTGCTTGAATCAATCAAGAGCCGGATGTCGCCTTCGGTCGCATCCTCGATAAATGCACTCCAGAGCGTAAGAGAACCCACCGACCACGAGATAACGTAAGCGATTAGAACTCCCGCGAGTCCGCCTAAGGCCGTGATAGCGAGCGCTTCGGTCAGAAACTGCAGAAGAATATGCCAGCGGCGGGCACCCAATGCCTTTTCCACTCCAATCTCGCGTGTTCTCTGCGTCACCGAAACCAGCATGATGTTCATCAGCCCCACGCCACCGATTCCCAGCGTGAGCAGGCCGATGAATCCCAGCAATATCTTGATTCCCGTCGTGATCACTCGTAGATCAAGCAAGTCCGAAAACACATCGAATACAAAAACCGCCCGCTTATCCTTGGGATCAAACTCATGATGAAATGCCATCGAATTTCGCAACGCTTTCACTACTTTTTCGTTGCTGCCTTCGTACTCCATCACAATGGCATTCAGGTAATACGTGTTCTTCAAATCTCCCATTGCGCTGAATGGAACGTAGACCTTCCCATTCATGTTCTCATCGCCATTCTGGATGACATGTTTCATCACGCCAACGACTTCGAAGGAGATCCCATCGAGTCGAACAAACTGACCGAGCGCATCCTGTCCGGAAAACAATTTCTTCTTGATGTCAGCTCCGATTATGGCAACACGCGTGTGAGCGAAGTCTTCCTGCTCTCCAAAGAAGCTGCCTTCGGCCACTTCAATTTTTCGCATGCGCGCATATGCCGAATAGACGCCGCTTACGGGATAACTCGCGCTTCGCGTCCCATAGGCGACCAGACTCTGCTTGGATGACTCCGGTGATACCCGCTTCAGAAGCGGAACCTCATTCCTCACGTAATCAAGATCCTGCAGCGTCAACCGGACTTCGGTCCCCGCTTTCGTTCCACCCGCTTGTAAAGAAGTTCGGCCCGGAAACACGAAAACCAGGTTCGTCCCAAACGTTCGGAATGCCACCCAAAGACCGCGTTCGAACCCGCTCCCATAAGCCAGGAGCAAAACGACTGTCGCGATCCCCCACGCCATCCCTAACATGGTTAGCAAGCTGCGCCGCTGGTTGTGCTTCAGCGCTCCCCATGCTTGTTGTCCGATATCGCCGATCATGGCTACTCCTGACGCAACGCTTCTACTGGCTGCAACAATGCCGCTTTCCGGGCCGGATACAAACCGGCCGCGATTCCTGCTACTGCGAGTGATCCGATAGCTAACAACGCCGACGCCGGAACAATGCGTGGCGTATCGAACCCTTCCATCGGCGGTAAAGCGGCCAGCGCGCTCACAAAAGCGACCGTGATACCCAATCCGATTCCACCGCTCAAAGCTGTCAAAAACGCTCCCTCCACAAAAAACTGGGTCAGGATGCTGCGGTACGTTGCGCCCAAGGCTTTGCGCAATCCAATCTCGCGGGTCCGCTCGGTCACGGAAACAAGCATGATGTTGATGATCCCGATTGCGCCTAGTCCCAAAGTGACGACACCGACCACGCCTAAGAACCAATCCATCGCGTCAAAGATCTTGTTTACCCGGCGGCTATTTTCGATGGTGTCCCAGTCTTCAAAAGCATCCGTGAGCTTGGGATCGAAACCGTGCCTACGCCCGATAATCTGGTGCAATTCTTCCTTCGCTTCCAGATGCATGGCGGGGTCAATGGGCCGATAGTTCAAAAACGAGATCCCATCCTCAGAGTTCACGGCCTTCAAAGGAAAGAGTGTTCGCATTGTTTCCACGGGAATGAAGATGCGGGCATTGGTTCCGTTATTCCCATCCTGGCCAACCTTGGCGAGCACACCAATCACATCAAAGCGCACTCCGTTCAGGAGCAGCGTCGACCCTACGGCTGGACGTCCCGGAAACACATTTTTCAAGAGTTCCCAACCGACAATCGCTACACGGCGGCGCTCGCTGTTGTCCTCTTCGTTAAACCAGCGACCGGTACCTAGCGGGACATTGCGAATCTGGTTGTATATGGTCGCAACTCCGAATACCTGCCCATTCGTCGATCCGTAGTCGCTAACCGCGCGGATATCTTCCCTGTTTAGAACCGGCGAGATGTACAGGATTGTTCGGGCTTCATTCTTGATGGCAAGGTAGTCATCGTAAGTGAAGTAATACAGACGCCCGGATTGTGTGCTTCCTTCGACAGCTGGAATCCGGCCAGTAAAGCTGAACATGATGTCCTGGCCGAGAGTTTTCAGCTGACGTTTTTGTCCGCTTTTAAATCCTTCTCCTAACCCGACAAGTAACAGGAGAGACCCCACTCCCCACGCGATCCCGAACATCGTCAGGAACGAACGCAGCTTGTGCGCCCATAACGTGGACAACGACTGCCGCACAATTTCCAGCAACATGCGCATAAGAAGAACCCGGGCCCGGGTTTAGCGGCGGGAGGTCTCTGGTCCCGCCGAGCCGTCTGTTTTCTAGTACGCAAAAAAGGTCGCACCAGTTCCACGGCTGCTTGTCCTTATAGACTTCCCATGCAATCAGAAGGTTAGCGTCCCATTCCTGTTTCATCTCCATCTCCGGGATCAAGATTTCCTCTTTGCGGTCGATAGAACTCATCGGAAGGGCTCGCATGTCGCCATTAGACGATCCCGAGGTCTGTCGCTCCATCCTCGATTCACTCTCGGTAGGCGTCTACCTGGTCGATCCCGACCGCAAGATCATCTTCTGGAACGCCGGAGCCGAACGGATGACGGGCTACCTGCGACACGAGGTAGTTGGTCGACACTGTCGCGATGACATCCTCGTCCACAGTGACCACCAGGGACATGGAGCCTGCACCAGCTCATGCCCGCTCCATGCCGCAATTCATGAAGGACAACATGGCGAAAGTCATCTCTATTTTCATCACCGGGCTGGTCATCGCGTCCCCGTGCTGGTCCGCGCCATTCCGCTCCGCGACCGCTCAGGCGCGATTATTGGGGCCGCCGAGATTTTCGAGGAGCCGCGGCCCGATTCTTATGTCGAGCGTCGTCACCACACAGGACTCGCACAGGCCTATGCCGACCCAGTAACCCAGCTCCCGAACCACAACGTCTGTCAGGTGCGGCTAAGAATCTTTCTTTCGACGTTTGCACAAGAGAGCCTTCCGTTTTCCATCCTCCTCATTCGCGTGTCGGATATTCAGGCGTTCTCTGCTGAACACGGAGCAGAAGCGGGACGGCTGCTTATGCGTGCAATCGGCGAAACACTTGCCAACACCGTACGCCACAATGATTTCGCCGGTCGCTGGTCGGATGATGAATTTCTCATGATCTTCGCTAACTGCGAACCGGCTCGTGTCCCATTTGTCGGAGAACGAATTTGTGCGGTTGCTGCGGCAGCCAGCATTCATTGGTGGGGGGATGAACTCTCCGCTTCCGTTTCCTTTGGCGAGGCTAGTGCTGAAAAGGAAGACACCATTGAATCCATGATTTCCCGTGCCCAACAAATGATTCAAACCCGGCGCAATAAGGCGGCCGGCGCGTGAGCACACTGCGAGGTTGAACTGGAATGTTTGTCATCATCGGGATCGTGGTCGTGTTCGGAGCGATTGTCGGGGGTTACCTGATGGAACATGGCAATATTCGTGTCCTCATCCAGCCCGCCGAGCTCGTCATCATCGGAGGCGCCGCAGTCGGTACCGTGCTCATTGCCAATCCCCTTCACATCCTGAAGAAAATCGCCTCAGGCCTCATTGGCGTTTTCGGCGGTTCGAAGTTCACAAAGCAGCTTTACCTCGATTCGCTGAAAATGCTTTACGAGCTTCTGAACAAGGCTCGAAAAGAGGGCTTGGTTGGCCTCGAATCCGACGTCGAAGAGCCGGACAAAAGTGCCATTCTCTCGAAATATCCCAACTTTCTGAAAGATCACCACACTCGTGATTTCGTCTGCGACACCATGCGCATGGCAGTCTCCGGCGGCATCGAGCCGTTCGACATGGACCAGATGCTCGAACTCGATATGGAAGTCAGTCATCACCAGGCATCGCAGCCGATCTCTGCATTAAGCACCATGGCCGACTCTCTTCCCGGCCTCGGCATCGTCGCTGCTGTTCTCGGCGTAGTCATTACCATGGGCGCGCTCGGCGGACCTCCAGAAGAAATTGGACACAAGGTCGCCGCTGCCCTGGTCGGCACCTTCCTCGGCATTCTTCTTTGTTACGGATTCATCGGCCCGATCGCACAAAATCTCGCTAAGGCGGCCGAAGAAGAACACGCCTTTCACTATGTGCTGCGCGTCATGATGGTCGCTTTCTTCAAAGGAACTCCACCGATCATGGCGGTTGAAATTGCCCGTCGTGCGATTCCAGGTCACCTGCGTCCGTCTTTCCAGGAAGTTGAACAGGCCTGTCGTTCTGGAGGAGCCGCCCCAGCCGCCGCCACAGCGTCCGCGCCAGCCTAAGTTTTATGGCCGACACTCGTCCCATCATCGTTATCAAGAAGAAAGGCGGCCATGGCGGGCATCATGGCGGGGCATGGAAGGTTGCCTATGCCGATTTCGTAACCGCAATGATGGCTCTCTTTATTGTGCTGTGGCTCCTGAACAGCAGTAAACAAGTGCAAGAAGCCGTGGGCGGGTACTTCAAGGATCCAACCGGAAGTTCCAAGAAAGTCGGCTCCAACATGGCCGGCGCGGGAGAGAACTTCATTCTCACCAAAGACAACATGCCCAAGCTAAAAGAGCAGCTTCAAAAAACGCTGCGTCAGGTCACAAATTTCGACAAGCTCAAGAATCAAATCGAGATGACCGTCACTGCCGAAGGCCTTCGCATTGAATTGCTCGAGTCTGCCACAGGCACCTTCTTCGAAAGCGGAAGCGCTCACCCCAGCACGGCTGGACAGGACTTGCTGACCGCTCTCGCGGAGGAACTAGGTCAATTGCCGAACCGCGTCACGATCGAGGGCCATACCGATGCGAAGCCCTACTCCAATGAAGGCGACTATTCAAACTGGGAACTTTCCTCCGATCGCGCCAACGCGGCTCGCCGTCTAATGCAGCAACACGGATTACGGGCTGATCAGGTTTCACAAATTCGTGGCTATGCTGATCAGAAGCTGCGTACACCAACAGATCCCTTGGAGCCTGCGAACCGTCGTATCACGCTGATCGTTCAATATCTCGCTCCTCCGGAAGAAGAACCTCTCGAACCCGAAAAAGAATCTTCGAACAAGCCGAGCGCGGGTCACGCCGAAGAGCCAGAGAAGAAGTGATCGCATCCCTCGCTCTTGAGCAAGAAAAAGCCCCGCATTGCGCGGGGCTCTCTCATAGCAAAATTGAAAACATTCACTACGGCGTAGGAACCACTGCGGACACCGCATTTGAATATCCGCTTTCCGTTCCGCTCGTGTCGACCGACGTGGCAACGTAATAGTAGGTTGAACCAGCAACTACATTATTGTCGGTAAACGTAGTTCCTGCATCGAGAACCGAATTCAGCTTGGTGAACGGACCGGCCGCGGTAGTACCACGATACAGGTTGTATCCCGCCACGGTAGATGCGCTGGCACTCCACGACAGATCCACGCTATGCGAAGGCGCGGCTGTTCCTGATCCAGTCAGAGATTCGGCAACCGTGGAAGTGCTGGCATTACTTACAAAATTCAAATTCGCCGCGGTTGAACCGCTCGCTTGCGGCTTGAATGTCACGTTGTAACCAACGCTCTGTCCTGGACTGAGTGTTACAGGTAACGTTAACCCACTCAGTGCGAATTCCGAAGTCGTAGAATTTGCAGAACTGACCGTCACACTCGATCCGCTAGCCGTCAACGTCCCGCTTTTGGTTGCGCTCTGACCAACAATAACGCTACCGAAATCGATGCTACCCGGGTTCACTGATAACGCACCCGGCGCGCTGGCAGAACCGGATAAACCGATCCCGAGCGATGAATTGGACGCGTTCGATGTCAATGTCAGCGTTCCTGAAGAGCTACCGCTCGCTGTGGGAGCAAAGACAACTCCGAACGTCACACTCTGACCGACAGCTAATGTCGTTGGCAACGTCAACCCGGTGACATTGAATGCCGCCGACGAAACGCCCGCTGCCGTGATATTCACGCTTGATCCACCGCTATTCTTAACGGTCTGGTACTGGGTATTTGTAGAACCCACTTGAATCGTCGAAAACGACATGCTGGTCGGGCTGGCGGCTAACTGTCCAGGCGTTGTTGGTGCACTAGCCGTGCCAGTCAAACTGACGCCAAGGGATGGGTTCAATGCGTCGGAAACGAGAGTTAATGTCCCCGAAGACGTGCCGCTCGCAGTTGGGGCAAACGTCACGTTGAAAGACATACTCTGCCCCGCTGCCAAAGTAGCAGGAAGCGTCACTCCGCTCACGCTGAATGCTGCCGACGATACTCCCGCTTGCGTGATGTTTACGCTCGTGCCGCCGCTGTTCTTGATGGTCTGAACCTGACTCGTTGTCGTTCCGACTTGGATCGACGAGAATGTCAAACTGGTGGGGGTGGCAGCCAACTGCCCCGGGGCGGCCGCCGCTGTGCCCGTTCCACTCAAAGCCACGCTCAATCCGGCGCTCTGCTTGCTGTTGCCACGCGAGTTCTTTTTATTGCCAGTTGTCGTGCTCTTGGCGCTGATGCTAATGCTGTCTGTGACTGTGCCAGCCGACGACGGAGCGAACGTCGCACTGAATGTCACACTTTGTCCCGGCGCAAGTGTCACAGGCAAGCTGATTCCGCTCACCGAGTAATTCGTCGTGCTGACCGCAACACGGCTGATCGACCAACTGCTCTGGTCCGTGTTCGAGACGGTCACGCCCAGAGTCGAGCGGTTACCAACCGCAACGCTGCCATAGTTGACGGCACTTGGGGCGGCCGCAAGCTGCGCATTAGCTGAGTTGTAGGGGAAAACGAGAAACAAGAACAGCGGCAGAATCGTTACGATGGCCTTCCATCGCGGGCTCGGACCGTTCACGTGTCGCCTCATGCACCGTGCCACGTTCGGCACAGGCGGGGGAATTTTTGGCGCAACGACCAGTTGAGCGTAAGTTCCGGCGGCGATCTCCGTGCGCTCATCCGGCTGCAACCCCATTCTGACGGGCGTTTCACGATGTCAACAGATCACGAAAGGATTACTCTTTAGGGCACGTTCGATCCTGATGCATGTACCTTCGTACAATCGAAAGTGCATCTCGAAAGTTTGAAAGAGTCGAATTGCAGGCGCGCGGTGCTATCCTTCCTACTCTCCTTTTCAAGCCTCCTTAAGTGCGGAATGAACACAGATTCAGGTAAGTTCCTGATTTTCCATCGAGCCCTCCAACTCATAGGATTTCACTGAGAAGCTGTGAGTCACCGCTCACGACTCAAGCACACAGCTCTCGATTTCCCAAGTTAAGGAAGTTGTTTTCAGCGGTCATTTCCTTCGCACGAGATTTCTTGCGGAAAGGAACAACTATGAAAGGTCTTGCGCTAGTCGGAATCGTCCTCGTCGTTCTCGGACTTCTCTCGTTCGTCGTTCCTGTGCCTCACAGTGAAAACCATGGCATCAAAGTCGGAGACGCAAAAATCGGAGTTCAGACCGAAAGTCACGAGAAACTCCCGTATGGAGTTGGCATCGCTCTGGTAGCGGGCGGTGTGATCGCTCTCGTGGCTGGCAATCGGCGCGGCTGAGATAACTTTTCTGGACACTCCGTAGCGTGCCTCGTATGCTGGCACGCTATGGATCGCCGAAATTTCGTAAAAGGTGCCGCTCTCACCACAGCAGCGCTTGCGCTGCCTCGTCTCTCCCACTCAGACTCGCAGGATCTCAACGCGATCACCGCGGAGATTACGAAGCGTCACGACGAATCTGTGGCGCGCCTTCAAGAATGGATTCGCCAGCCTTCGATCGCGGCCGAGAATCGCGGCGTCAATGAAGGTTGCGAACTGACCATGCGCTTCCTTCGGGAAGCCGGCTTCAGCGGCGTCACGAAAATCCCCACCGACGGCCAACCAGGAATTTTCGCCACGCTCGACAGTGGCGCTCCCCGCACCGTCGGTCTTTATTTCATGTACGACGTGAAGCAGGCCGACCCAGCGGAATGGTCGTCTCCACCATTCGAAGCGAAGATCGTAGACAAACCAGGTCTGGGAAAAGCTGTCATGGGTCGTGGCGCGGTCAATCAGAAAGGACCCGAAGCCACATTCCTTGCCGCACTTCATGCGATCCGCGGCGCAGGCAAGAAAGTCCCAGTCAACCTCGTCTTCGTTGCCGAAGGCGAGGAGGAGATCGGCTCTCCGCATTTTCCGCAGATCGTGCGCCGCCCTGAAGTTCTCGCTGCGCTTAAGAAATGCGATGGCATCTTTATGCCCTCCGCCAGTCAGGGCATTGATGGACAAGTTATCATCACACTCGGTGCCAAAGGCGTCATCGAAGTCGAACTCGTTTCCACTGGAGAACGTTGGGGCCGAGGCCCGCAAAAAGACGTTCATTCGAGCAACAAGGCGAGACTCGACAGTCCTGCCTGGCATCTCGTAAAAGCTCTTAACACTCTCACCTCGGAAGACGGCAATGAGCCAACGATCGCTGGATTCGCAGATAAGGCGCGTCCCATCTCCGACGCCGAGAAAAAGATGTGCGCTGAAGCCGCGCGTCGCTTGAGTGAGAACGAACTCAAGAAGCAGATGGGCGTCTCGCACTGGGTACGCGATGTCGACTTCGAGCAATCGCTCGAATTGCTCATGTCGCGTCCAACTGTGAATATCGAGGGGCTCGTCGGCGGTTACACTGGCCCCGGCGGAAAGACCATCCTTCCTCACAAGGCTGTTGCGAAGCTCGATCTCCGCCTCGTGCCCGACATGAAAGCCGATGAGGCTCTCGCTGCGTTGAAAGCTCATCTCCAGAAAGGCGGTTACGGAGATATCGAAGTCAACATGTCAGGCGGGTACGATCCGAACAGCACTTCGGCCGACACCCCGCTCATTCGAGCGCAATTCGACGGCTACAAGCGCTCCAACATCGATCCAATCACACTGCCACGCGCTGCTGGATCATGGCCCGGCTACGTGTTCACCGGAGAACCGCTCAAACTTCCGGCCGGACACTTCGGCCTCGGTCATGGCAGCGGGGCTCACGCTCCCGATGAGTACTACGTCATCGAATCGAGCAATCCAAAAATTCAGGGCATGGATGGCGCCGTACGTTCGTACGTGGGATATCTGTACGAGCTGGCGAGCGTGAAATAACTACAACTCAGCGGATGACGAGATCCTGGTACTCCGGATGCTTTCCGATGTACTCGGCCACCGACGGACAAATCACATCCACTTTCTTTCCGTTCTCGCGCGCCCACTCGAGTGCTGTCTGAGCCAGCTCGGATGCGATCCCATGACCGCGCCATTCCGGCGGGACCTCTGTATGAAGCAATGCAAGTACGTTTCCCGAAAGCGTGTATTCGAGATACGCCGTCTTGCCATCACGCTCTATTTCGAAGCGACCGGAGGTGACTTCTTGTGGCTCGGCCTTCTTCCAGAACATAAGAAATGAACTCCACTCAAAATTTTATCGCGCAACTGCGAAACAGCGCGTCTCAGCCTTTATCTGCCGAAATGTCGATTGCACCCGTCCCTCCAGTACATACTGCAACACTCAACACTAGACATCTTCTTGTCAGCCAAAATCTTCTCAAACGCGCTCCAGATGCGGCTTCTCATGCTATAGTCGCGCGCGCTCGGGGAGGCCACGATCTTGCGTTCAACCGCTGCAACTGCGTTTTTTCTGCTCCTTCTCTTCTCTAGTGCGTACGCTCAGAACTTCGGGGAAAAATCCGACGCGCCCAGTAAGCTGGAAATGCTCGAGCATCTCCACCTCGCGAATCCCAAACCATTCCAGAACTACGCCGCTCCCGTCTCGGGCTCAATACGCTTTCTGTTTTCTTCTTCGGGGCTTGACCTGATCAGCCGCTCGAACAATCGAAACCTTCGCTCCTTCGCCGAGCAAAATGGAATTGAACTTGCACCACCTCAGCGCAAAACGAGTCCGATCATTCGGCCCAGACATGCGCGAGCACAAGCGGCATCATCTCAGCCCTGCAATCTGACTAATGGAACTACCTTCAACATCGAGTCCGAAGCAGGCATGTCGGAAATCGGCTTCCCAGTTCCGCAAAATGAGCAGAGCATCGATTTCGCTCCTGGCCTCGGTAACGCGGGAGCCGATTTGGTCGTCGGCGGCTCCAACGACTATCGCGGCCTGTTCGATGCAATGGCAACAGCTTCCGGCACCGTCATACCCGACGCTTTTGGCTGGGGATTCAGCGGCACCGGTTATTACGTCAATCGTTCAGGAGGCTGCGGCGCCGACTTTGAAGGTGGACTCCCTGGCATTTTCGATCCGATCGGTGGGCAAGATCTGTTTGGCCTCGGCGACCCAGTCATTGCGATTGATGTGACTCGCGGCAACGTGTTCGCCGCAGACTTGCGCTTGGACCGCTCGGTCACAGCAGTCGGCTTGTTCCGTACTACTCTTGATCGATTACGTAGCGAGACGTCCTGTCCTTCCGGAACTCACCTCACGGACAAGACCGGTGCTGATACCACTGCGAAGCAATGCTGGCCAACTTCCCTTCTGATAGGCGCTGCAGACCCAACTTCACCGCGAGGCACTCTCGTCGACAAGCCACACATCCGCGTTGATGAACGATCATCGGGCGCTGGCGCTGGTGACGTATACATCAGCTGGACGCACTTCGGAATAGGTGACAGCTCGTCCATTATGGTGGCTGCATGCACTGGCAACGTAACCACCACTGCGGATTGTTCGACTCCCGTTCAAATTAGCGGCATCGACCTGAATACGCAATTTTCTAATATTGCCTTGCTCCCGACAGGGTCATTCACCATCACGTACGTCCAGCACAACCTCATCTTCGATCCCGCCCATATACCATTTCTTTACGAAATCACAGACATCAAACATGTGAACTGCATCCCGCGTGGCGCCCCTGCACGCCCCATCTGCCGAGCGCCTTCGCTCGTCATTTCTGAAACGCAACCAGTGTTCTCTCACATCACAAATGCTACCTATCGCGTCGCGACTTATCCGACGCACGACATTCGCATCGATTCAAAAGGACGTTCTGAAGAAGTTCTGACTTGGTCGCGTTGCAAGCAGAATCCATTTTTACCCGTAGGAGACGGACTCTTCGACGAGATGTTGATCTGCCCGGATGCCGATGTGGTTTACACCACGTCGATCCTCGGTCCAGACGGCACGGTCAAGGGCTGGACTCCCATTTTGCCCGTGAACACTAATTATGGAGACCAGATTCAGCCGTGGCTCGTCGTAAACCGACAGACAGGAAATACTCACATCCTCTACTACTCATCCGAAAACGACGCTTTTCATCATCGCCTTCAATTGATGATGAGCACGCTCCCATCCGGTTCGACAACCATAAGCGCGCCAGCGGTCGTTCTTTCTTCGTCCGATGAACCGGATTCCGATCCGATTCTCGGCCCCTCCTTCATTGGTGATTACTTGGGGATTGCGAGTCGGGGCGATCGGACTTACACACACAGCACAATGCATAAGCTCGGTCGGTATGGCGGCCGCAGAACGCTTGGGCAAGACAACGTACTCACAAGATTCAGCGCTCTGCCTTAAACGATGTCGCCATTCTCGAATCGGAGGAACTTCATGAAAGCGTTTTCAAAGCTTTGCGCTGCCACGTTGTTGGTAATTCCTGGTCTTGCTGCTGCACAAACGGCTGCTTCCACAACGAACCATCTCGACGTAGATTTCCTCCGTTCGCCTGCTGGCATCGAAAAAGGACTCAACCATCCAAACTTGCGCGGTCTAATCGAAAGGCGTGGTCTCGGCGAAACGGCCCCTGTTCGCGCAAACAAAACTGGGAACCAAACGACCCGCTCCAAACCATTGCAGGCCGCTCCTGTTTCGCAGCCATGCAACAACACCACCGGAACGAAGTTCAATCTCGAGCCCGACGACGGCATGACTGAGATCGGGTTCCCAGTCTCCCAGGATGATCCTAGCGTCGATTTCATTCCCGGTGCCGGAACAGCTGGCAACGATCTCGTTATCGGAGTTGCCAATGACTGGCGCGGCATCTTCGATTCGGGCGCTGCCGGAGGAGATCCCTCGCTTGATCCTTTCGCTTGGGGCTTTAGCGGCACCGGTTATTACGTCAATCGCGGCGGCGGATGCGGTGCGGACTTTGAAGGCGGACTGCCGCGCCTGTTCGACAACATAAGCGGCGAAAATCTCTACGGACTCGGAGAGGGCGCGCTTGCTGTTGACGCCACCCGCGGTAATGTTTTCGCTTCCGACGTTCGCGGAAACCTCAATGTCGTGACCCTCACACTATTTCGCACGACCTCTACTCGTCTCACGCATGCCTGGTCCTGCCCAGCAGGAACTCATCTCACCAACAAAGCGGGCGACGATGCGACAGCTCGCGCCTGCTGGCCCTATGCCGCCCTAATCGGCCTTTCTGATAATCACTTCACAATCAATGAACGTCCTGACATGCGTGCGGATGAGCGCAGCACTGGTCGTGGCGCCGGCGATCTGTACCTCGTCTGGCGTCATGTGGATTGGTCTTCCGGCACTTTCCTCCACAGCATCTTCCTGGTCGTTTGTTCAGCGAATTTTCGCTCGGCGAGCGACTGCTCGAAACCCGTCAACATCAGTAGCGAGGATGCAAACGCGGACTTGCCTTCAGTTGCCTTGATGCCAAACGGCACTGCGACGGTCATCTATATCAAGGATATTTCAAATCCGAACCTCGTCGAAAGCAAAGTGGCAATCCGCCATGTCGCGTGCATTCCGTCCGGCGCTCCGCAGCCACCGA
Source organism: Terriglobales bacterium (assembly GCA_036265385.1). GTDB lineage: Bacteria > Acidobacteriota > Terriglobia > Terriglobales > Acidobacteriaceae > DATAPD01. The sequence continues at coordinate 90,114 of DATAPD010000002.1, read as the reverse complement.
AGTGTTCGGCTCCTACACTGGTGGCCCGCGAATCTCAGCCTCTTTACGGTGTCTACGCGCGTCTGACGAACAACGCATTTCCGGTAATGACTTATCCTGCTCACGCCATTCGTTCGAACAGCGATGGCACGTGGGAAGACATCGTCACCTGGACACGCTGCAAGCATGATCCGGCAACGCCGATTGGCACCGCACAGGTTTCCTCATGGGCTGGCTGTGCAGACGCCGATGTGGTGTTCACAAGCGCTCACCTGAATGCGCAAGGCTTTCCATCCTCTTGGTCGTCTGTGCGTGCACTCAACAATGCGTCAGGCGATCAATTCTTTCCCGCTATTGCATTCGACCGAGCCACTGGCTTGACGCGCATTGCTTACTATTCTTCTGCACTAGACTCTGCTCATCACCGCCTGCAGGTCGTCAGCAACACGATTCCATCCGGATCTCTGATACCAAGCGCGCCTCAAACAATCCTCGCAACGCCCAACGAACCCGGGGCCGATGCCATCGTTCTTGGGACATTTTTTGGCAATCGCCTCGGGATCGCGAGCCGACGAGGCCGTACCTATATCCATGGCACATTCAACAATTTTGGAAATTACAACCGCGTGCGCATTCCCGGTCAGGACAATGTCCTTACCCGCATACCCAAATGATCTGACCGCCGAATCAAGAAGAAAAGTTGACATCTCACGCTTGATGATTGCGTAGAATTCTCGCCACACTCGGGGGCGGGGCAGTCATGGCAGAAAAAGTCGATCTCTATAACACTGCGTATCAAAACTACGCGACCGAGCTGTACCGTCAGGTCCGGCTTGAAACCTACGGCGAAGACTTCGGCCAGACAAGCTGGGTCACCACGGAAGAGTCGCACGAAATTCCAAAGCTTCTGAAGCTGACACCTCCCTCCTCCGTCCTTGAGATCGGCTGCGGCTCGGGCGGCTACGCAATGCACATCGCAGAGACCGTCGGTTGCAAAATCCTTGGCGTGGACATTAATGAGCCCGGAGTTCACAACGCCAATCAACTCGCGTCTTCCCGAGGACTTAGGGCACACGCGCGATTCGAACGGTCCGACGCCTCAAAGCATCTCCCCTATGGCGATGCGACCTTCGACGCGGTGTTCTCGAACGATGTTTTGTGTCATCTCCCCGGACGACCAAACGTGCTAAGAGAAGCCTTCCGCGTGCTGAAACCTGGTGGCACATTTCTTTTCAGCGACGCTCTGGTTGTGGGCGGCCTGATTACACACGAAGAAATTGCCACTCGTAGTTCCATCGGCTTTTATGTCTATAGCCCGCCCGGAGAGAACGAACGCATAATGAAAGAGGCGGGTTTCAAGGACATCGTCGCGCGTGACACGACGCATCAATCCGCGCACATCGCGAACTTGTGGCATCAGGCCCGCGAGAAAAGAAAAGCCGAACTGCTCACCGTAGAAGGCGAGCGCGGTTTTGAAGGTCTGCAGAAATTTCTGAGTTGCGTCAACATGCTCACAAGCGAGAGGCGCTTATTTAGATTTCTATATGTCGCGGCAAAATCCGCTTAGCTAGCTTCGCCAATTCAGTGGCCCGTCGCGGAACTCGCCTCTCCACTTGCTCGCGAAAACACGGCCCCGTGCGGAAATGCATCCCCTTTGAATCCGTGTGGAAATGACTTCCCGTCCATGCTCACTCCCGGCTTATCGCTACCCGCGTCGCGAAAGCTTGAATCAACCGAGAGTGCGCCCGTTTCAGGATTGAAATTCAGCATGAACAATCGATGTTCGCCATATTCCCCCGAGTTCATGACGATTCGTTTTCCATCCGAACTCGCCGAAATCCAGTGCGGAGACTGCTTTTCATCCAGAGTCACGCGCGACACTTCACGCATGTTCGACGGATCAGCAACGTCATAGACGACGACTGCATGCTTCGAAAATAGCGTCTGTACCCAGTAGTGTCCGATCGTCAACGGTACAGCGCAGATGTCACCCTCGAATGTCTTCAGATGCCGAACGGAAGGCTGATTCCCGTCGATGCCTTTCAACTCGTACAGTCCGCAGTGGAACGTGTGGATGAACACAGTTTTGCCGTCCGCCGCCAGTTTGGGCTCGCCCGGCAGCTCCTGCTCCTTGCCACTGGGTCCAGATGGCAAAACAATCGTCCGCAACAACTTGAGATCGGAAAGTCTCCAGATCTGAACCGTGCGAGTCATACCTTCATTCTGAAAATGCATAGACGCATTCGTCGACACAATACGATCGAGTGACGGAACTACGACCAAGCTATACGGTCGAATGAGCTCACCCTTCATCGAAGAATCCATCGCACTTCCGCTGCGAATCAACTTGCCCCGTTCTTCCAGCTCCACAATCCCACCGCCGTCGGATTTCGGTTCATGCCCTCCGTGATACTGAAATGTCGCGAGTACGTGATTATTTGGAAGCCTCAAATAAGTGTGCGGATGCATGTAGCCGTCTAGATCACCAAACGATGTCGCTAACGCCGGATGGATCGGGTCGCGCAAATCGAAAAGCATGCTCTGCCCGCTCTCGAATGCGTTCGCCAGAAGGAAACCGCCGGGAGGCATTTCCAGTTCCGTGTGGTGTGGTCTCCCATACGAACCCGGAGCAGCCACGGAAGCGACAATCTGCCCATAACTCTTCGATTTCGGGTCCGAATCGATTACGACAAGAAAGTCGCTGCTTTTTTTCGCATCATCACCCGACCAGACAAAAAGATATCGATCATTCTGGGCATACGCAGCAGTCCACCACAACAGCAGAAGAGAAAACAGCACTTTGCGCATAGGCGATTCATTCTTGAGGAAGGAGAGATGACCGTCAACCCGCGAAATCCAAGGTGAGCGTGCATCCAAGGAAAAAAAGGCCTGACGCGGTGCCCTTCCTCAGGGACGCTCCTCGCGCCCTGTCCCCAGCCGAGACCCGCCCTGGCTGCGGAGTCGTTCCGATTCGGCAAGTTCGATGCGCGACTTCGCTGGTTGCCCCAGCGAAGCGTACGTTTCGGAAAGGAAATGGTGCGCATCGATTGAATCCGGACGCAGGCGCGCCGCTTTGAGAAAGTAAGGAAGAGCACTATTCGCATGTCGTTGCATCAGCAGAAGACGCCCGAGCAGCAGGTTCGCGGCAAAGTTATCCGGGTCAAGGCGTACCGCGTTGCGGAATTCGGCTTCTGCTTTGTCGCCAATCGAATTCCGCTGATACACCAGCGCAAGATAGAAGTGCATCATCGACGATCCGCTCAACTGCGTGACCGCCGCTTCGAAATGTGGCAGCGCCGCATCCCATTGCCCTGACTTCACCAGCGCGCAACCCAGTTCGTACCGGCCGAAAGCGTCGTCGGGCTTTTTATCGACCAGTTTCTGCAACGGCGCAACCGCCTGCGAATATTGCTTAAGCGCCATGTATGCCCGCCCTAACTGCAGCATCGCAATCGGAGTATTCGGCTCCTGCTGCAACACTTGTTCCAGGATCGGAGCCGCCACCACTGCATGGTCTTGTTCCATCGCCACGAGCGCTTCGTAGAGCAGATTGGCAGTCGCGATTCGATCTTTCGGGTCGGCTTTCGCGGCAATGTCTTGCGTTGGGGAAGAACTACTGGCGGGGGAAGTCATGTATCCCAACGCATGCAGGCTTTCGGACTGTTCCAGATCCAGGGGCCTCGCCTCCCGTGTACCGCCTTTCGTCTTACCGTAAAACTCTTTAAGTTTTGCTGCGGAAGTTTCCGTCACGGCTTTCGCAGTCGCGGCTAGATTGTGATCCGCGCCGGGATCAGCCACTGAGTCGTATAGCTCGCGCTCGGGCGCTTCAACATACAAGTATTTCGAGGTTCGTAACGCCTGCAGTTTGCTCCAGCCGAACGAGAGTTCGCCATATCCACTTTCTGAATACACAAACTGATCGCCTACGGCACTCTGTTTCGGAGACTCCATCATGCTCCGCAATGATTTGCCTTGCATTGCTGGCGGCACAGCCAAATGAGCAAACTCAAGAATCGTAGGGGCGACATCTACGAGTCCCACTTTGGTGGAAACTCCCGTATGGGTCGAACCATGTGGCGGTTTAATCAACAACGGAACATGGATGGTTTCGTCGTAAAGGAAGATCCCATGGTGCTTTTCGCCGTGCTCCCCGAACGCTTCTCCATGATCGGCCATTACTGCAATCACCGCCGAATCGAAGAGTCGCCGCATACGCAAACTCGCGAACAGCTTCGCGAGCGCCGCATCGGTGTAAGCGATCTCTCCGCCATAAGGATCGTCTTTGTACCGTGAGAGAAAAGGCTCAGGAGGACTATACGGGTCATGCGGATCGTACAGATGCACCCAAAGAAAAAACGGGCCCGTCGGTCGCGTGTTGAGCCAGTTCACCGCTCGACTGACTACGTCGTCAGCTCGCCGCTCCATACTTTGATAACGGTCTTCTTCCCGGCCACGCCGATGAAAACCGGCGTCATACTTGTCAAAGCCCCGCTCGAACCCCATGGCTAACTTTTTGGGTTCAAGAACCAAAGCCCCAACAAACGCAGCTGTTCGATACCCCCTCGCTTGCAGCAGTTGAGGAAGGTACGGTACTGTCTTGGGAAGCGGATCTCCCATGTAATTCACTTGATGAAATTGCGGAAACGTTCCACTCAGGATGGTGGCGTGAGAAGGCGTTGTTAACGGTACTTGAGCATATGCGTTGGAGAATACCGCTGAATGTTGAGCGAGTTCGTCCAGATTCGGCGTCAACCCATGCTTTGACCCGAGAAACCCCATGCGATCCGCGCGAGTTGTGTCCAGCGTTATCAGTATTATGTTTGGCCGTTGCGCAGTTACGTTTTGCGCTGCAACTACTGTTGCCGACCAGCAGGACATCAACAACACGCTGAGAGAGACCCACACCAGAGCTAAATGTTCGTTGCGAACCGCAGACCACTCGCGTCGAAGCGCGGATCTTCGAATTAAGCAAAAAGCATTCACGACAACACATTCTCGGACAACGCTGCGATTTTACATCTCCTATACGTTCGTATAGGTACCCCTCTGCGCTACCCCTTTGGCCTTGACTCGCAATGAGTGTTGCAATATGCTCGCCGCAAATTTGGCAGGCTTGGCGCGGGCTGCCGTTCGTGTCGGTTAGAAAAAAAACAAAAGGACTGAACAATAGTCCTCATTGGAGCGTGCCCATGAGAACGAAGCCCTTCGTCTTTGTACTCCTCTTTCTTGTCCTTCTTACAACCTTCTTCTATACATCGGCGTTAGCACAATCGATCTTCGGCACCATACTGGGCACCGTGACCGACCCCTCCGGCGCCGTCTTGCAGGGCGTGACAGTCACCGTCACCAACCAGGGGGAAAACATTTCTCGCGACGTGAAGACAGACGACCACGGAGATTATCGAGCGGAAAACATGAAGGCCGGGACTTACACGTTAACGGTCAAGGCATCCGGCTTTAAAGAGGTGATTCTCACTGACATCCCCCTTATCGCGCGCCAAACCGTGCGCGAAGACTTCAGTCTGACGATGGGTCAGACTACGGAAAAAGTTACGGTCGAAGCGAACGCGGAGCTGGTAAACACCGAGTCACAAACCATCTCGGCCACCATCGGAAGCACCGAGGTATTGAACTTGCCAGCCAACTACCGCGGACGGGGCAGCACCAGCCCCTATGGCTTATTGGCGTATCTCCCGGGCGTTACTGGCGACACATTTGGCAACATCTCCGTTCAGGGTTCCGGTATCAATCAAGTTGAATATTCGCTTGATGGAATTAGCACAACCGATATCCGCAACTCAGGTCCGCAAAGAGAAATGTTCCCCTCGGCGGAGAGCATTGCAGAAATGAAGGTGCAAGGATCGGGCAGCGGCGCAGAATACGGCAACCCAGCCGACATTACGACCACCAGCAAGTCGGGCACGAATGTGTTTCATGGATCTGCGTTTGAGTACTTGCAAAACGCGGCCCTAGACGCTAAACAATTTTCCATCTTCACGGTGGGCAAGGCCGCTAAAAGCGCCAACACCTTCGGTGGCTCCATCGGCGGACCCCTTTTTGGGAAACGCACCTTCTTCTTCGGCGATTACGAAGGCATGCGATATCGGACGTCAACGCTTCGCACCGGGACCGTACCTACCCAAGCGATGCGGAATGGAGATTTCTCGGCTTTCTCGGTTCAACTCCACGATTTGGACGGGACGCCTTTCGCAGGCAACATTATTCCTACGGATCAGTTTGATCCAAGAGTGCCGTTGATTCTTCAGTATTATCCGTTGCCCAATCAGGGGGCGTGGACAACTCTGGAGAAAAGAACTGGGCTGAAAACACCCCCAATCCTATCCTTTCCGATCAGTTCGATATTCGCATTGACCACACCATCAACAGTAAGCAGAACGTGTTCGTGCGCTGGACATACAAGAATGGCAGATCGGTTAACCCCTCTAGGCTGATCCTTCCTGCGGAAACAGATTTCGAACATGTCAACCAGGTCGTGCTCGCGCACAACTATGTCATCACACCAAACCTGATCAACGAACTGCGCGGAGGGATCAGCCGCCGGCAGAACGGCGGAACATTTCCGATCGACGGACCGGAATTCATGCAGCAAATGGGCCTTAACCCAGACCAACTGGGACCATTCCCGCCCGGGGGTTTTCCAGATTTTATCTTTGAGCCCAGAAGCAACCTTGACAACATTGTTCACACCCGCCCGAATCCAGAGCGATCCCAAAACGTCCAGATCAGCGACAACCTCACATGGACCAAGGGAAAGCACACGATGAAGTTTGGTTTCGATATTCGCAGGCTCCACCTGATCACGGCCTGGTACTCCGGTTCTTCCGAGGCGGACGACTACGGAGACTTTTTCTTCAATGGCCAGTACACAGGTGAATCGCAGGACAAAGCGAGCGGTTTTGCCGACTTCCTGCTGGGAGTTCCCTACTACACTTATGTTACCCACACTCCGCCGAGGAACATTGACGGCACAACTACTCACTATTACGCGTACGCAGCGGACACATTCAGGGTCACGCAAAAACTCACAGTGGATGCTGGCTTAAGGATTACGAGGATACCGTCGCTCTACGATCCCATCAATCTCACCAATTTTGATCCCAGCGTTCCGGGCACGGGACAGGTGATCATTTCCTCCGACCCCAGGTCGCTAGCGGCAACCCAGCCGTTGTGGGCGCAGTCCGTTAACGCCTGCAATTCACCTAATCAAATTCCCAACTATGCCGGCCCCGATCCCAGCATTCCTTGCACACCCTTCCTGACCTCTGAACAGGCGGGGTGGCCGAAACAATTGCGTAACGTATACACGCACTTTTCTCCTCGCTTGGGTTTTGCCTACCGGTTTGCAGACAATAAGACGGTGGTTCGCGGCGGTATTGGCATCTACGAGGTTGTGACCTTGGGCGCCATATTTAACTCCGTGGCTGGTATCCACGACGGCTTCCAGGGAAATTTTTCCAATACTGGCGTCGGGGATGCAGGCTTTTTCCGGTTCCCCGACGTGCTGAATAACGCCACCAACGCCTTTGTTGGTTCGCAGTCATTTTTCACGGCAAATCAACGGAACAAGAAGGACCCGTACAGTATTCAGTGGAATTTGTCCGTCGAGCGAGAGATTTTCAGAAACACCGCGCTACGTGTTTCCTACATTGCCAACCGCGCCAATCAACTCACTTGGTCACCGAATCTTAATCAACCGCCGATTCTGGCTGACGGCTCAGTCGGGGAAAAGCCATTTCCACTCTGGAATAGGATCAGGATCCGCGCCGGCGGAGCCATTAGCACATACGAGTCAATGCAGACTGAACTGATCCACAAATATTCCAACGGCCTCACTTTCCAATCGACCTGGACATGGGCAAAAAACCTCACGGATGTCGAATCGTGGCCTCGCTCCAGCTTTTCAGGCGAAATTACCGGCGACAAAATGGACCTGTATCACATGCACGCCGATTACGGCAACACCGGGGGCACCCGCAAACACCGCTGGATCACAACCGTTGTGGACGAACTTCCCATTGGGAAAGGACGCCGCTTCCTCGGCAATGCCAACGGAGTGCTGAATGGGATCGTCGGCGGTTGGCAATTGAGCACAATCCTCCTGGTTCAATCTGGCCCTTACGATACTCCCTTCATTGATTTTGATTCATCCGGAAACGCCGCCTTGGGTGGTTTCAATCGGCCTGATCTTGCGGGCAATCCCAACGACTTTCACCACACGCGCACACAGTTTTGGAATCCGAACGTATTCGCCTGTCCCGGCTTTCCCGCAGGAACTGGCTTGTCCGACAACACCCTTAATTGCTCATCCCTACCCAACGGCGGCGTCGTTGGACGCTTTGGCAATGCCGCCGTGGGCTCGCTGGTTGGCCCCGGCACTTTCAACCTCTCTCTGGGACTTGCAAAATCCTTCCAGCTCACAGAGAGGGTCAAGTTGAAGGTAGAAAGCAGCTTTACCAATCTACCCAACCACATCAATCTCGACGACCCGCGCAACAATCTGACAGAGTGTTCGGGGGATTCACCTTGCCTTGGCACCTTTGGCCGGGTTGAGCAGGCTCGCACCGGTGATGCCGGTGGAAATCGCGTCGGACAATTTGCCCTGCGCGTCGAGTTTTAGTCGCGAATCTATTCTCATGAAACTAACAAGCCCAGCAAACGCTAGGCTTTTCTTTGAACAGGAACAAGGACACTTTTTAATTTTTCAGTTCGGCGACAATGCCACCGGGATCAACACTAAACAAAAAACCCTCCCGCTCACGGGAGGGTTATCAATCTTTCAACTTCCAGTTACAGGTCTGATCCGAAGAAAAACAGACTACGCGCGAACTACGTTCGCCGCCTGGAAGCCTTTGGGGCCCTTTAGCAGATCGAACTCCACGGTTTCTCCTTCATTGAGCGTGCGGTATCCGTTCTCCTGGATGGCGGAGAAATGGACGAACACGTCCTCGCCAGTGGAGCGCTGGATGAATCCGTAACCCTTTGCCCCGTTAAACCACTTTACAGTCCCCTTCTCTCTCACGGTACTGCTCCTTTCGCCTTTTCGCGAAGAATTAAGTCTTTCTCTCTTGCCGAAGCCCTCGGGCGAACCGAGAGCACCCCCTCAAGTAAGAAAGAACAAGGTCGCGTTACTGTGCGCGGGGAAAAAACGCAGCAACAAAAAAAGCTCCCTCATCCCAAGCCGTGCTGACCCACGACGCGGGAACTGCGGAGCTCGACGAAGCGCGAATTTCGACTGCTGAACACAGAAACGTCAACCTACTTTTGCTCGCCTTCGCTGCCGGTCTCTTGGCAACGAAGCTTCGCATAATATTCAGAATACCTTTTGTTTGGCAAGCGCCATTTTGCGTCCAAGTGTCTCACGGTCATATTCATCACATCTCGTGGTAGCGAGGAATGCTTGTGCTCAACAAGTGTCTTTTCTTTACTTTGCAATCCTCCATCGTCGGATCATTCAGAATTCGCGTCGTAAGTTCCTGATAAGATGACCCGAAGTGGTTCGTCCCCTTTCCATTCTGGATCCGCATACGCCCAACGCCGATGCTCCGCCGCCTTCTCGAGACCTGCCGCCCCGCGAAGGAATCGTTCTGTCGACCTTTCGCTACCTCATGCGCACCGAAGTCCACACTTTTGCGTTCTCCGTCGCGGCAAATGCAATTCTTTCTTTTTTCCCGTTCATGTTGTTGCTCATGACATTGATTCGGCGAGTGTTCCGCTCTCCGCTCATGTACAACGTCGTCGTCGATCTCTTGCGCGATTACTTGCCCGCTGGCCAGGATTTCGTTATTCGAAACTTGAATGCATTAGTCGGCGCGCGCAATCGGGCGCAGGTGGTCTCGCTCCTGATTCTGCTCGTTACCTCAACCGGTGTTTTTCTGCCGCTTGAAGTCGCTCTCAACCGAATCTGGCGGTTTCGTAACAACCGGTCATATTTCGGAAATCAACTCATTTCTCTCGTCCTGGCATTCATGTCCGGGTCTCTCGCTCTGTTTTCAATCGCGCTCACAGCGGGCAATCTGGGTCTTCTCGAGTCCATCATGCGTGGTCACGGCACAGGAGTTGTGCGCTTGGCAGGCTTTGTCATGATGAAAGTATTCGCGATCGGAGCTTCCATCGCGATTTTCTTCTTGATCTATTGGCTGCTGCCAAACGGACGTGTTGCCGCGCGCGCAGTTTTGCCAACAGCCATCATTATGGGTTTGTTGTCCGAAGTTTTGAAATACGCCTATATCACAGCGCTTCCACATTTGAATTTCGGGGAGGTGTACGGACCGTTCGCGCTTTCCGTCAGCCTGATGTTCTGGGCCTTTTTGACCGGGATGCTTTTGCTAACCGGAGCACACCTCTCCGCATATCGCCGCTTACGCTGACTTTTTACTTTTTCTTATTTTTATTTCGTGGATCATCCGACGGATTCACATATGTGATCGATAGCGGCGCCATTCCATGGATCTGGATTGTGGTTTCCCCGTCCGCCATCGCATAGTGATGCATCCTGGGAGCGATCCCGGCGAAACTGCCTGCTGCGAAACTCTGGGTTTTACTCTCATCGAATTTGTCGCCCATACCCACCTTGAGTGTTCCGGAGATGACGGTTACGTTCTCCTGCTTCGGATGCCAGTGCGGCGCAATCTTGTAACCGCCAGGCATCTTGATTCGAACAGTGTAATCGCCTGCGGCACCCATGGGATTTCCTTCGAGCACTGCTAACTGCGCCTCTGGTTCAACAAACGGCGGAGCCGGTCCCCACGCGATCTCGTCCGGCGTAAAAGCAGTTTTCTTCGGCGCAGCCTTCTCGGCCATTGCCGCCTTTTTACCGCTCGGGGCTGTCGCCTTCTTCTCTGCCTGCTGTGCCCACGCGATTGCGCATACCAATAAGATTGCCACCCACATCCATCGTGCCATTGTGTATCCTCCTCGGCGAAGAAGCGTAGGGAATCGCTCCTGCTCAGTCAAGCTGATTCCCTTGGCAAGCCGGATCGGATATGCTGCTCGTTCCCACAAAATAAGCAGGACGCCACTTACGTAGTTGGCCGCATCCAAGGGTCGGAAAAAGGGATCGTTCAGGATCTTATGAGACCGAAGGTTTCGCCTTTGCTCTTCGTCGCCACTTTGGCCTGTTTCCTCCTACCCTTTGCAACTATCTCGTGCGGAACCCAACGAATCGCCACGGCGTCCGGTTTCCAACTCGTCACCGGAGCTTCAGTGAACGAGTCTCCGTCGCGCGAGGGCGTTCCAAAAAAGCAATTCATTCAAGCGGAACCGGCGGCAATTGTTGCGCTCGCCTTTGTCGTCCTCGGATTGGCTGTCTCTCTGACGCATGTCCGCCCTCTAATACCGGCAGCTTGTGCGGTGATCAGTGTAATTTCACTATTTCTTTCGCGAGCCAGGCTCGAGGACCGGGTTGCCGCTCGCGGCGCAGGTACACTCCAGCTTGATTTTGAGATCGGATTTCCTCTGACTCTGTTGACGCTCGCTGCGGCGGTAGCTTGGAACGCGTATCTCTATATTGCTGGCCACTCGGCGGTAACTTTGAAGACACCGCTTCCAACGATAGAAGAGGAGCGCTTGCCTGCACCAGTCGTCACACTTCCCGCTCCGGCCAAGCCAAGCAGCACTGTCGACAGAAGACTTATCAAGTGTCCACTGTGCGGAAAAGCAACGTTTGACGATGCATCTTGCATGATGTGCGGAAAATCATTGGCGAGCGCGTCATAAAGTCCGGTTGCGTTCATCGCAAGCACGAAATTTGTTCGCGAATGCGGACGACGAACAACGGATGACGCGCCTCTAATCACGCTGCTTCGTGACCCCTCGCACAGTTTTTGTTCGCATCTGCAAGTAGTCTGAACTCCTCCCAGGCACGCGTCCACACACATTCCAGAGGTCGTCATGTTGAGACTCTTGCTCTGTCTCCGTGTAGGGGCAGTTTGTATTTCGCTGGCTTCATGCGCAATCGCACAATCCGAGAAACCACTATCTACTGATCGGGTTCGTACTCTGACGCAAGCTGCGGGCATCATTTTCCGTGGAACGGTAACTTCCGTCGAGCGCATCGCGCCAACTCGCCAGAACCAGCTCGAAACAATGCAGATCTGTTTTCACGTTGCTGAAAACCTTCGCGGCACGAAAACCGGATCGGTATTGTGCATCCGCGAGTGGGCCGGGTTGTGGACATCACGCGATCGATATCATCCGGGAGAGCACGTCGCACTTTTGCTTTACCCGCCGAGCCGGCTTGGACTCACAAGTCCAGTGGGCGGAAACGAAGGTCGTTTCGCAGTTGCTGACTCTCGTAGTCCAGCAAGCACCTCGACCTCTATTCAGTTCGCCGCTAATGCCAACTCTCGCGACAGCTTGCAACCACAGGCAGAGCATTTCATTTCAGCAAGCGATTTCCGCCGGCTTGTACGCCGAAGCGCTCAACACACGAGAGAGGACTGATAATGCCTGTCGTTCATTTCCATCCTCCTCGGCCAGTCCCTTCGAAACAGGTCGACGTGCGAATCCAGCTCCTCTGGAGTCTCGCAGTTGTGCTCGGCGTATGCCTCGGTATCCTGGCGTTCGTCGAACTTGCCTACGGAGGCGGCCCTGCACATGTCGCGGGCGCCAGCTACTTCGATCCAGGCGTTAAAGGACAACCTCTCGCGTGGGCTGCTGGTAATCTCGCATACTACACAGACCAGGGAGATCTGAGTCCGCTGCTGCCTTCTGCGACTGCCGATTCGTTTGTTGCTGACGCCTTCCAGCGCTGGACTTCAGTTTCTACCGCAGCTCTCTCCGCTACACGCATCGGTCAGCTCGGTGAAGACGTAAACGGCGCAAACGTCACGGGCTTTCCCGATGGCACCTACACCATCCCGCCCGATATTCAACCCACGGCAACTGACAAGCCGATTGGTGTTGTGTATGACGCTGACGGCGCAGTAACCAACGCACTACTCGGACAAGGCGCGGGCGATGCACCCTACTGTTTTACCAACGCCGTTTTTGGTGGCCCGGATGCCTACTCCACTGATGGCCACCTTGCGCATGCGCTGGTCGTGCTGAATGGCGTGTGTGCAAGGACCTCTGCTGCTCTCCCTGATGTGAAGTATCGTCTCGTGCGCACGATTGGTCGTGTAATCGGGTTGGACTGGTCGCAGCTCAACAACAATGTGCTCACCCGTCAACCTGCTCCCACTTCGGATGACTATGCGGGCTTTCCCTTGATGCACAACTTTGATCCGCCCGGATGCATGCCGATTTCGCGCTGTCTGCCCGACGCTGACTCTCTCAAGATGGATGACCGCGCAGCCGTGTCGCGGCTCTATCCAGTCACGCCGGCCAACATTTCGCAGTTTCCCGGAAAGCAGATACTCGCAACCAATACCGGCCGCATCCACGGCTCTGTTTATTTTTCGGGTAGCGCAGGTGCGCCAGGCCAGCCAATGACAGGCGTAAACGTTATCGCACGCCGCATCGACACACCCGGTCAACCATCGCGTCAGTTTGCAGCATCCTCAGTTTCAGGATTTGCTTATGCCGCCGTGGTCGGCAATATCGTCAACGGATATACGAACCCCGCCGGACAACGCCTCGACCGCTTTGGCGTAAACAACTCCGCATGGGAAGGATTTTTTGATCTTGCCGGCCTTGAGATTCCCGCAGGTACTGACTCCGCTCAATACCAACTCAGTGTCGAACCGCTCGACAATTATTCGACCTTCGTTGGTCCGTACGCGCCGTGGCAAGTGCAGCCCTCCGGAACATTCGATCCCGTCATGGTCACACTGAATCGCGGCAGCGATATCGTGCAAGACCTTGTCTTGCGCAACTCGTCTATTCCCGAAAACGTGCTTGGCATCGGGTCCACTTACAATATTCCGGCTCCGCTTCCTAAAAATGGTGAGTGGGCCGGATGGATCACAGGATCAACTGCGCACTTTTTCAAAATCAATGCGCTCGCGAATCGGACACTCTCGATCGAATTGACTGCACTCGACGAGCGCGGCGTACCTGCGCAAAACAAAATGCTTCCGGTCGCAGGCATGTGGGCGCTCGCTGATGGATCGGGTGCTCCCGCACCTGCGCAATCTTCGTCTGCGTTCAACACCAGCGTGGTTGGACTTACGCGCCTCGATGCTGCGATTAGTTCCGACGGTGATTACCGCATCGCAATAGCGGATCAGCGCGGCGATGCGCGACCTGACTTCCGATATCGCGCCCGTGTTCTGTATGGACACACCGTCTCTCCGACGCGGGCTGGATTGGAGGGCGGCGCGCCCCTCACGATCCGCGGGACAGGCTTTCGACCTGGACTCAAAGCCACCGTTGGCGGCGTGGCGGCGACTGTCCTCGCGAATTACGGCAACGAACTCATAGTCGCTCTGCCGAAGATCGCGAAAGATGGCAAGGCAAGTGTTCTCATCTCGGATTCCGTCACTGGTTCCTTTACGACCATGACCGATGCGTTGTTGGTGGGCGCAGACGCGACCGACAACTTGCAATTGCTCGCGACGGGCAATCCGCTGACGCCCGTTGGAACCGAAGCAGCCAATCCGATGCACGTGCGCGTGACAGATGTAGCGGGCGCTCCTGTCGAAGGCGCAACGATCGTGTGGGACGGCGGCCCTACCGCACTCCTCACCGCATGCAATCTGCAACGCACCTGTACAGTGTTCAGCAACGAAAACGGCGAGGCCTCCACGCGCATCATGCCGATGACGACCGGGACGAGCACGATCACCGCCACGCTCGCGCCCGCTTCCTACTCTCCAGCAAAATCCGTGCAGACGGTCGTGCAGAGTGCCATGACCGCCCTCGATATCGGAATCAGTCCGCAATATCAGCGCGTTCCGGCCGGCTCGACCTTCGATGCAACACTGACAGTTCGCGTCGTCGGCAATGGCTTGCCGCTAAAATCAAAAACAGTCGCGCTGCAGTTCGTGCGCGGTTCGGGAACCCTCACGCCAGCCATCATCACTACCGATGCATCCGGCTATGCGTCCACCGTGCTGCACGTCGCGAATGCGAGCGGCGATACCAATGTGGCTGCGTGCGTCAGTCCCGCGAATACGGTGTGCAGAACATTTGAAATTTATTCCGTCACGCCGGCGAACCTGCGAATACAGCCCGTTTCGGGCGCAAGGCAAGTCGTCGCGGGAAATCAAGCATTCGCTCCGTTCACGATCCGCGTCACCGATGCGTCAACACCTCCGAATCCTGTGCGCGGAGCTGCCGTCGCGTTCGACGTTACATGGCTGCGGCCCGTACATGCGGACACCATGACTGGCGACGGCGATTCCGCATCCGGCCACCATCCAACGCCGGTCGTGCTCGGGCGCACGGTCGTCACCGCCTACTCCGACGCGAATGGTCTCGTCAGTGTCGTGCCAATGCCGGGCTCCTGGAGAGGATCGCTCGAAGCGGACATCACGGCGATGATCGGCACTGCGCGGATGGACACGCGACTGCTGATGGAAGCAGTACCGTTCGTCGGTGCAGCGGCATCGGTGGAAGAGAATGCCCGGATAAGTATCCCATCATCCCAAGGGATCATAGGGCGACGAAATCGGGAACCGTGATTCCTTCGAACCACGTTCTCGCAGGCACAGGTGCCGCAACGTCCATCTTGAACCCAGTGCCCAGAAAATATCTGAGAGATTTAGATCAATCGCCTCCATTTTCCCCAAAATGAGACAGTTTTCCATTTAAGACGCGTTTTAAGACGCCCCGGAAGCGGCGGGTGGTCCTCAGGCCATCCTAAGCGTCAAACGCG
Source organism: Terriglobales bacterium (assembly GCA_036265385.1). Lineage (GTDB taxonomy): Bacteria > Acidobacteriota > Terriglobia > Terriglobales > Acidobacteriaceae > DATAPD01. The sequence continues at coordinate 74,357 of DATAPD010000002.1, read as the reverse complement.
CAACCACGGGCCTAGAAATGCAAGCCAATGGCATTCTAGCTGACGATGGAACCGCGACTTTTCGACCAGCCAGCAGCCGCGATGATTCGCGATTACAGACCTGCGAGCTAAGTGTAATATTATCAATAGCTATACTATTTTGATACTACAATAGCTAATTTGAATCCAACCTTCGCAGACTTCGAGCTTCGGGCTTACGCTGACTCCAGACTACTGGATACCGACTACTGACTCCTGGGTTTCGTCCACTGGTCCACCCAATCGTTCACCGTCCTGTACCAAAGTTGAGAGTTCTGCGGCTTCAGCACCCAATGACCTTCGTCCGGGAAGTAGAGCATCTTCGATGGAACGCCGAGGCGCTGCAGCGTGCTGAAGAGTTGGAACCCCTCGCTGACGTCGAGGCGGTAGTCGAGCTGTCCGTGGACGACCAGCGTCGGCGTCTTGAAATTCTTCGCGCTCAGGTGCGGGGACCACTTGTCATACATCTCTCGGTTCGTATACGGCGTGCCTTTGTATTCCCACTCGTTGAACCAGAGTTCTTCCGTCGAACCCCAGGCTGACGTTGAATTGAACATGCCGTCATGCGAAACGATGCACTTGAAGCGATTGGTGTGGCCCATGATCCAGTTGACCATGTATCCGCCGTAGCTCGCGCCGAGCGCGCACTCGCGGTCTTTGTCGATGAACGGATAATGCTGCTCGGCGTAGTCGAGACTCTTCATCAGGTCTTCGAAGGGCGCGCCGCCCCAGTCGCCGTTGATTACGTCGATGAACTTCTGCCCATAACCAGGCGAGCCGTGGAAGTTGATGAAGATGACGACGTATCCCTGATTACCAGAACTTGGTGCCGCGAAGAGTTCGTGGTTCCAGCGATAGCTCCACTGATCTCCCATGGGAACTTCTGGCCCGCCATGCACGATGAACTTCACGGGATATTTGTTCTTGGGATCGAAGTTGGGAGGCTTTACGAGGAAGCCCTGGACTTTGTCTCCGTTCGCGCCAGTGAACCAGAAGGATTCGAGCGGGGACATGGCGACTTGGGAGAGGACGCGACCATTAGTATGCGTCAATTGTTTTGAGTCTTCGCCATGTCCCTGGAATTGCGTTAGGCAATCCCATGCACATAACTTGCGATCAGGTGAAAGATAGAACGAAAAAATCTCAGTGGGGAATTGAACTGAGCTTTTGTTGAACAAAAGAAAATGGCCATCCTTTGTGATTTGGACGGAATCGTTCGTACCCCGCGTTATGAAAAGCACGGGGAGTGGTTCGTCAACACTGATAGGCACCATATAGATCGGAGCTTCGCCTTCATCTTCCGCGATCGTATAAATGCTTCTCGAGTCTGGTGCCCATGCAAACGAATCCACCCAGCGATCGAATGGATCTTCTCCGTCGCTAAGGTTCCATTTCTTCTCTGTCTTCCGGTCGTACAACATCAATCGGAAGCGATCACTCTCGTATCCGGGCCTCTGCTGAGCGCGATATGCGATGTACTTCCCATCGGGAGAGTAGAGCGGAGTCGAGTCGCTCGCGGGATTGTTGGCGGTGATGTTCTTCGGAGCGACGGGCTTCCCGCCCATTAAGTTCTCCGACACTGGCACGATCCAGATGTCGTTGTTGGTGGAAGTCGCTTGGACTTTGTCGTGGTTCGAGGTGAAAGCGATTTCCTGTCCGTCGGGGGAGAAGGCGTAATCGTCCTGTCCGCCGAGTGAAAACGGTGGTGTGTCGAAGTCGCCGGGAGTGATGTCGCGAGGAAGGAGTATCACTTCATCCACGTAACCACGAGCCTCATTCTCTTCGGGTGTGTTGAGTTTTACTGACATGACGAACAGATGGCTGCGTCGTCCGTCGCTATATGCGTTCCAATGCCGATAGAAGAGCCTGTCGGTGATAATCGCCTTGACCTTCGATTGTTGCTTTTCTTTGAGCATCCGTTCGTTGCACGCGGCTTCTGCGGTGGGTTCGCCGTCGCATTGAGGAAACACGCTTGAGGTAAACAGAATGCGTTTGCCGTCCGGAGACCAGAGCACTCCGTCAGCTTCTGTCGCAATCGAAGTTGCCTTGAACGTGCGTGTGACCTTCCCGGCAGCTGAATCGAAATCCGCAATCCAGACTTGCGAACCGCCTTCCTTGTTCGAGATGAAAGCGAACCGCTTTCCATCTGGCGCCCAGCGCGGACGGGAACCGTCCTGATCGGGAATGAGGATGCGTTCGAGCGAAGAGCCTGCCGAGCTTTGCTCGGCTCGGACGGGCGAGGCGCCCGTAGCTACATGATCCTTGGTGGGGGAGGCGCCCGTGCCCACACCATCTGTGCTCAGCGGAACGATCCAGATGTGCGGTGTTCTGGTGTTCGCGGTGAGATCAACGTCTGTCACGCTGAACAAAACCCACTTGCCATCCGGCGAGGGCACGGGCTCGGCCACGCGCTTGAGCTTCATCATGTCTTCGAACGTGAACGGGTGCTTGGATTGGGCAAATGCGGGAAGCGATATCAAGCAGATAAAGAAAATGACGATACGGCGCATGAAGACCTCCGAGGGAACCAATAGTTTAGCGTAGGGACATAGCTTGCTATGTCCGGGTGTTGGCGGACGCAGCAAGCTGCTTCCCTACGCACGTACTGTTTCTTTCCGGACGCAGCAAGCTGCGTCCCTACGGAAGCTCACAAATCATCGGATTTTCCGAATCGCTTTCCCAATTGCTCGGATTCGCTTCGATGTAATCTCGAATGGCGTTCAACGATGCGTCAGAACGAATAATGTGTTCGTAAAAACCAGATTGCCACTTCAACCCCAATCCTTGCGTTCGAGCGATGCGCGTAACACCTGCTTTGTACGAACGAATAATGGCGGACAATGAACCAGGCGTAGGTCGTCTAAGTGGCTCATGTGGGACAGTCCTGTTCTGCCACACGATATCAGGGGAGAACTGATGTGCTCCGTCGATCACAATTACCGCGTGCAAATGGTTCGGCATAACAATCGAGCGATCCACCGCAACGTGATGGTAGTGATCTGGCAGGTGTTGCAGTTCATGGTTGGCAATGAGTCCGAGGTCAGAGAGTTTCAGGATGCCAGAAAAGATCGACCCGAAAAGACACTCGCGGTTTCTTATACAGATTGTTACGAAATAGAAACCGGGTGATGCATAGTCCCAGTCTTTTATCCGCACCGATCGCCGTGACCTGACGGAAGAGCGTTCAGCCATCGCATGACCGTATGCCGCCTTCCGGTCGGCTTCAGTGTTTCGCATCACACCGCGTCCCGTCAGGATAACCTTCAAATCCGCTAGGGACATCGTCTTTGCAGACGCAGCAAGCTGCGTCCCTACAAATAGGCCCGCAGCCGCCTACAATATTTTCGTTTCTCATCCGTTTACATCTGTAGGGCAATGGAGAGCGTCATCACAGATCGCATCCAGGCCGAGCAGGACCGGCGCATCGCGGAAACCGTGGAGCGCGAGCGGCCGCGGTTACGCAACTTCATCCGGCGGCGTGTGGCAGATGAAGGCGACGCAGACGACATCCTGCAGGACGTGTTTTATGAACTCGTCGAGACGTATCGAGGAACGCATCCGGTGGACCTGGCAAGTGCCTGGCTTTTTCGAGTGGCGCGGAACCGGATCATCGATCTGTTCCGCAAGAAAAAGCCGGAGTCGCTGAACGAAGAAGTTGGAGATGGTTTAGCGCTCGAAGATCTGCTTCCTTCGCCGAATGCAGGGCCGGACGCAGAGTATGCACGCGTCGTGCTCCTCGAACATCTCGAAGAAGCAATCGACGAATTGCCGGAAGAGCAACGGACCGTGTTTCTGGCGAATGAAGTCGAGGGGAAAAGTTTCAAGCAGATGTCAGAAGAAACGGGAGTGAGCATCAACACGCTGTTGACGCGCAAGCGATATGCAGTGTTGCGGCTGCGCGAGAAGTTGCAAGACGTTTACGCAGATTTATCAGAAGAGTAAGGAGAATCCAGATGAGTGAGCAGGAGAAAATTGTTCAACGACGAGTCACGATGATCGTGAAGATCCTGGTATTCGCGATTATCTTCATCGCGGGCTTCGGATCGGCGGTATGGCAATTGTGGAACCACCTGATGCCGCAGATCTTCAATTTGCCGGCAATCGGTTACTGGCAGGCGTTGGGCTTGTTGGCGCTGAGCTGGCTTTTGTTCGGTGGATTCCGGGGAACGATGGGCGGACGACGTATGGGCGGGCGCGGCCGCTGGGGGCGTATGACGCCAGAGCAGCGGGCGCAGTTCCGACAAGCTATGGCAGAACGTTGCGGCCAGCGCATTCCGGCGGCTGGTGGATCCAACGTGGGGTGAAGGGGTGGTAAAAAAGGCGGTCTTTACCCATGTCGCGATTTTCAGCAACCCGAGGGTCACTCCCGCCGTCTAATTAGTACAGGCAGAACTGCAGTCTCCTGTTCTTGGCACCTACCCACGTGCACGGAAACAAGAACAGGAGCCTGCAGTACATTAACTCTGCGAGCCTGAGTCCTTTACACTGGATCCGATGACACAAACATTCCTTACTCGTTGCATGTCATTTGCTTTTGCTTTGTTCCTTGCCGCGGTGGCCGTGCTGCCAGTTCTCGCCCAAGAGGGGGAACTCGACAAGTCTCAACCGGTCGGAACTACGCCGGAAGAGATCATCCAGAAATTCGCGGCGAAGGAAAAAGAATTTAAGACGGCTCGAGACCAGTACACATACCGGCAATCGGTAAAAGTGCAGGTTCTTGATGGCAACACCGTGAAGGGCGAGTATCAGCAGGTTTTCGACGTTCTGTTTGATGACAAGGGAAAGCACATCGAGAATGTGGTGTTCGCACCGCAATCGACGCTCGAAAATGGCGGGCTGCAGATGGATCAGGGGGATTTTGAGGATATCCGCCAGCGGCTGCCGTTCGTGTTGACCAGTGATGAATTACCCGAGTACGACATCATTTACGTGGGGCAGCAGAAACAGGACGAACTGAATACGTACGCGTTTGATATCGCACCCAAGAAGATTGAGGGTAAAAAGCGTTATTTTCAGGGACGCGTGTGGGTAGACGATCACGACTTCCAGATTGTGAAGACTTATGGCAAGACGGTCCCCGACATTCGTCCAGGAAAAAAGGGACAGGAGCATCTGTATCCGAGCTTTGCTACATGGCGCGAGCAAGTCGATGGCAAGTATTGGTTTCCCACCTACACACGTGCGGACGACACGCTTCACTTCGCTACCGGTGATATTCGGATCCGTGAAATCGTGAGATACGAGAACTACAAGCGGTTCGGCGCCAAGTCGCGCATCACGTACGAAGGACAGGAAGTGGGCCGAGGCGAAGACGAGAAGAAGCAGCCTGACGAACAGAAGAAGCCGGAAGAACAGAAGCCGCAGAATTAAGTTACGTAGTTTCGAGTTTCAGGTTTCGAGTTTCAACGGCTCGAGTTCGTGCTTGGACTGAAAATCCGGCGCGGTGTGTCGCAAACAATGGCAGGTTCCTCATCGCTTTGCTCTCGGAATGACAAAATTTTGAGGGAATCAAAAGCTGAAGGCGACAGCTAATCAATAGAACAAATATTTTCTCCACTTGTCGTCCGAGCGGCCCATCAGGCGCATGATGTGGCGGCTGGTGTGGAGATTGAAGGCGCGAGGCTCGCGCATCAGGGTCATGTTCGCTTCGTGCGGCAGTTGATTGCCCTTGCTGCGGTTACAAGGATGGCAGCAGGCAACGAGGTTCTCCCAGGTTGAAGATCCTCCGCGCGAGCGCGGAATCACGTGATCGAGTGTGAGTTCGCCGGCCGAGAGAAGTTCCCCACAATATTGGCAAGTGTTGCGGTCCCGCATCAGGATGTTCTTGCGCGAGAGCGCGCGTGTCTGGTGCGGAATACGGCGGTATTCAAGCAGACGAATAACCGATGGAACGCGCAGGGCAACGCGTGCGGCGTGCAGGAAGTGTCCGTTTTCTTCTTCCGTCATGGCGACGCCTTTGAGCACGAGCACGATGGCGCGGCGCGCGGCGCAAACATTAATCGGCTCGTACGAAGCGTTCAGAACGAGAACGGGCGCGTGCAGAGCCTGGCGATCGGACTCCTGGTGCAATCCTCCGGTGACGAAGGGGATCGGCGGATGATTACGCATCGAGTTGTGAAATTTGCCAGACATGTTCGAATCAGTAGTCAGTAGTCAGTAGTCAGCGCTCATTGAGTGTTAAATCTCAGCCCTCATTTTTCTAATCCAATCTTTCATAGTCAATCGTTCATCCTTTTGCGGCGGCGAGGGCTAATGGGCTCTCGGTCGCCAATTTCCCCGGCAGAGCGAAAGTACGTTCGATCTTCATGGTACGGGCAACGGTTGCCACCCAGACTTCGACAGCTCCGGCGCGGCGCAGCATCCTTGCACATTCAGATGCGGTTGTCCCAGTGGTAAGCACGTCATCGACGAGCAGAATTTCTTGTCCGGCGATCTTTTCAGGCTCGTTCACACAGAATGCACCCCGCAAGTTTTCCCGGCGCTGACGCTTCGTCAGGCCGATTTGCGAAGATGTTTCGCGAACTCGAACCATCGCCGAGGGAGCAAGTTCGAACCTCACGCCGCCGGACGGAATTAGCTTCAATGCCGCCTGTGCAATCAGTTCTGCCTGATTGAAACCACGTTGTTTCAGTTTCCTGGCGTGAAGGGGAACCGGGACAACAACAACGTTTCTGTGTTCGACGGAAGGCTGCAGCTCAAGGATGACTTCGGCTAACATCCGCCCGAGTACACCGGAGGCAGGCTTAATTCCTTCGTATTTGAGGAGATGGATCAACTCGCGCAAACCACCTTCGTAGCTTCCGTAAGCGGCGGCACGGGTAAATGGCGGACCTAATCGTCGGCAAGCCACGCAACGCAGGTCTCCCGAGTCGTCCGCGAAAGCGAACGGTTGGACAATCGCCTCCCCGCAAACAAAGCATGTCGCCTGCTCGAACGGTCGGCTCTGCTCAAGGCAATCCTCGCAAACTGGCAGGCGAGAGATGCGTACAAGGGGAGCGGTGCAAATACGGCAATCGGCTGGGAACAGCGCAGTGAAGAGGCTTTCGGCGGCCCGTTCCGCCCAATAGGCAAAAGAACTTCCCTTGACCCGGGCAATGGCTTGATCGACGCGAGTTCGGTCCCCGCTACTGCTGAAGACGACCTCCTCCGAGCGGCAGAGTTTGGAATCTACCAGTCGGTTTGATTCAGTATAGCCAGCGGGAGAAGGTCACGCAACGCGAGTTCCGGTGACAGGGGGTACCGGAGTTTGTGAGTGTGGTGCTTTCCGCGGGTCTTCTCGCTCGCGTGCTGGAAGGGAAAGGGGTCGCGCGAAACGACGGAAACAGTCCGCGCACCGTACCATTTTTAAGCCAAACGCGCGCAAAATGTACCGCTCGCTCACCGTGCGAGGACGTGAGAGATAAGCCACGTCACTGCCGCAGTCCTGGCAGCGAAACTCTCTGAAATAGTGGATGTAGTAGTCTTGCAAGGCTGACATCTCTGCCATACCGGGTACCTCGTTGCAGGCCAGTATTGTACTCCGGAACCGGCGCCGCGAAAGGATCAAATTGTCAGTGAAAACACGCAAAACACCTCCAGATTGCGTGTGCGCATCGTACTTGTAAACACGTGAGGGCGCATGCTAACTTGCGCCGTTTCGAGGAATTGGTCTGGAACTGCAATATATATCTCGGTTTGAAGGACTCGTCCGATGAGTACATCGACTTTAAACAACGTTGAAAAGAAGTATCGCCCGTACGTGCCGGAAACGATGGAAATGAAGGAGTTCACGTTCCGAGCAGTGCTAATCGGGCTGGTGCTGACAGGGATTTTGGGGGCAGCCAATGCCTATCTGGGGTTGAAGGCGGGCATGACCATTGCCGCGACATATCCGGCGGCGGTTATCGGCATGGCGCTGCTGAGGTTGATGAAGGGTTCGCTGCTGGAAGAAAACATTGCTCGAACGGTTGGATCGATTGGCGAGTCGGTAGCCGCAGGCGCAGTTTTCACGATTCCGGCGTTTGTGATGGCCGGGCTCTGGCCCGGTCTGGGGACAGACCAGTACTGGAAATCAGTCGCGCTGATGATGATCGGCGGCACGCTTGGCATTTTGTTTGTCACGCTGCTGCGGCGGGTGATGGTCGAAGACCCAGAACTTCCCTTCCCGGAATCGGTGGCCGCTTCGGAGATTCATAAGGCAGGGCAACAGGGATCAAAAGCAGCAAAGGTTTTGTTCGCCAACATGGGATTCGGGGGACTTGTGTATCTGTTGGGCGCGGTCAACGTTTTTTCCGCGAACAATACGTTTCCCATCAAGATTGCGGATTTGGGTAAGAAGTTACTGCTGCGGACAGGAACGAATCCGAATGTTGCGACCACCGTGACAGGCGGGACGTCGTTGTTCACTCTGCCCGATATCAGCCCGGCATATTTGGGTGTGGGATACATCATCGGGCCGCGGCTGGCAGCGCTTAATTTTGCGGGCGGCGTGCTGGCGTGGGGCCTGCTGGTTCCGCTCCTAACCTTCACATTGGGTCCTTACATTCAGGCGGCACAGCCGGCGGGACAAGAGATCGCATGGCCGTTGTTGGCAGGCGCCATTTACTACTCGGTGGTGCGGCCGATCGCGGTGGGAGGCATGCTGGTAGGCGCGTCCTACACCTTGTTCAAGATGCGCAAGCAACTGGGAACGGGTATGGCGCGCGCGGTTTCAGATTTGAAGAAATCGGCGGCAGCGCATGCTGCGCAGAACCGTACCGAGCGCGACCTACCATCGAAGGTCGTGTTCGCGGGTATTGGCGTGGTGTTGATCGCGATGATTGCTCTTTATTACTACTTCATCGGCGGCGCCGGGAACTTGACTGGGTCGCAAGTGCTGACCGGTTCACTGGTCGCAGCGGGCGTCATGATCATTGTGGGATTTTTCTTCGCTGCGGTTTCAGGAAACCTGGTAGGCCTGATCGGATCTTCGAATAATCCAGTGTCCGGGTTGACGCTGTGCACGCTGGTTATCGCGGCCCTGTTGATGGTGGCACTGGGCGTTTCCGGGACGGGAGGCGTTGCAGCGGTGCTGGGCGTGGCGGCTGTGGTTTGCGTGTCGTCCGCGGTTGCGGGCGAGATGCTGCAGGATTTGAAGGTCGGACACATCCTGGGCGGGACGCCATCGAAGATGCAAATCGGCGATGTGCTGGGCGTGATCGTGGCATCGCTCGTGTTGTTCTTCCCGTTGTATGTGTTGGACAAGGCATATCACTTCGGCAGCGCCGCATTGCCTGCTCCGCAGGCGGGTTTGATGGCAATGCTATCGAAGGGAATTGTGGGCGGCGATATGGCATGGCCGCTGGTGATTGTGGGCATCCTGCTTGGGCTCGCCATGATCATGATCGAAGTGAAGAGCGTGATGTTGTTTGCGGTAGGAATGTATCTGCCGCTGGGAACGACGTTCGCAATTTTCCTGGGCGGGATCGTGCGCTGGGTTACCGATATGTTGCGCGACCGTCGCGGCTTCAACGATGCGCAGAAAGCGCGGGTGGATAATGCGGGAGTGCTCACCGCTTCGGGCTTGATCGCGGGCGAGGCATTATGCGGTCTGGTGATTGCCGGTCTGGTTGGATCAGGAAAAGATGTCGCTTTGTTCAAGTGGACACCTTCCCTGTGGGTTGCTCTGGTTGCTTTGGCTATTCTGATTATCGGGATGGTGCGTACGCCGCTGGCGAATGCGGGACGACCGGAAGATCCGGCGCCGCCGACAGCAATCATGTGAGGCAGTAGCTAGTAGTCAGTAGTCAGTAGTCAGTAGTGAGTATTCAGTAGCCAGTAGTCAGCTTAGGAACTCGAACCACGAAGGTCAGGAAGGCGCGAAGGAAGCGTGGGTAGAATTCTTTCGTGGTTCTTTATGGCCTTCGTGGTTTTCTTTTGGGCTAGTTGTTGGTCCCGGGTATTGCGAAGTCGGTTGTGAGTTCGGCGGACGCAGCAAGCTGCGTCCCTACGAAAAACGCTCCATCTGTTCATGTCGATTGCTGAAAACATTGCGAGCATACGAAAGAGAATGGCGGCCGCGGCGCACCTGGCAGCGCGCAATCCTGATGACATTGTGTTGATGGCGGTGACGAAGACATTTCCACCTGAGGCGATTCGTGAGGCGTATGCCGCAGGTATCCGTGTTTTTGGAGAGAACCGCGTACAGGAATTCGCCGGAAAATCAGAAGCATTGCGCGATCTCCAAGATGTCGAGTGGCACATGATTGGGCATCTGCAATCGAACAAGGCAGCCAGGGCCGTTGAATTGTTTGATGCGATTGATTCCGTTGATTCCTTGAAGCTGGCCGAACGATTAAACGCCGCCGCGAGTGCAGCAGGGAAAGAACTGAACGTGCTCATTGAGATCAATGTCGGGCAAGAAGAAGAGAAAAGCGGAATCGCACCAGATTCGCAAGAGCTCGATGCTCTGCTCGCCGCGGCGCCCAAGCTTGGAAATATTTCAATCTGCGGATTGATGACGATCCCACCGTTCACGGAAGATCCGGATGGAGCGCGGCCATTTTTTCGTCATCTGCATGAGATTCGCGATCAGATTGCGTCGCGGGCGATTGCGGGCGTGGAGATGAGCGTGCTCTCGATGGGTATGTCGCACGATTTCGAGATCGCAATCGAAGAAGGATCGACGCGCGTAAGAGTCGGAAGCGCGATCTTTGGAGCAAGGTAGCTAGTGGATAGTAGCTAGTAGTTAGTCACCAGTAGCTCGTATTGTAGCGTTGCAATCACAAAACAATCAGGTCAACCGATGAGATTGATGGATCGAACGTGTGCCGGAGCGTTGTTCCTGGTCGCGTTGGTCGAGTGCTGGCTCGTACCGCGCGATTACACAGGGCGTATCTGGATTTTCGGAACTGGCCTTGCCTCGATCTTCACCGCGATGCTCAACCTGTTGCGGGTTCGCAATGATTCGGTAGGCGATCTGAGGTTGGCTTCCATCACGGCAAACGTGGTGATGACAGTGTTCGTGCTGGCAGTGATGTGGAGTATCGGTCGAGAGAGGACTTCGGCGAACCCGCAGGTCTTGCTCATGTTCGTGCTACTCGCCATGGAAACAGCCCTCTCTCTGGTCCGCAAGCCGTGATCCCAATTGCCGAAAAAGACGGCGCCGTCACGTTCGCTACTCGCGTCCATCCGCGCGCGAAGAAAAACACAATCAGCGGTGAGCTGGGGGATGCACTGAAAGTCTCGCTCACAGCACCGCCGGTTGACGGCAAGGCGAACGAGGCATGTGTAGATTTTCTGGCGAAACTTTTGAAGGTGCCGAAGTCGTCCGTTAGTATTGCAGCCGGGCAGACGAGTCGGAATAAAGTGGTGAGGATTACAGGAGTGAGTGCGGCGGAGATGAGCGGAATTCTGGAACGCGCGATGGCAAGGCGGTAGAGATCCGCGCCAGATTCCTCGCCCGCACTGGAGAAAACGCGCGGCTTCGGGATGGCGCCCTCGACTATCTCTGGTTTTGGGCATTGATAATTTAGTGGTCAGATGTTTCAGGTTTCGAGTTTCAGGCTTTCGAATCTTCGAGGTTTCAACGTAGCAGGATTTCGACATCAATGCTGCTGAGCTTTCTTGAAACTTTGAACTTGAAACATGGAAACTTACAAGTCCAGGAGCAATGATTGAGTTTTTCTCAAAGGCTGGAGGAAGTCCGCACGGGATTTGAACGTCCGTTCTGGATCGCAAACATCACCGAAATTTTTGAAAGGCTTGCCTATTACGGCGCGTTCGCGTCGCTTGCCCTCTACCTTCAGGGAAAACTGAATTTCTCCTCGGAGCAGACTGGGACGCTGACCGGCATCTTTGGCGGAATGGTCTGGTTCCTTGCTATCTTCGGAGGCGCCGCTGCGGATCGCATGGGATTCCGGCGAGCACTGTCGCTGGCCTATCTGATACTTGCGATCGCATATTTCCTGATTGGCTCGATCGCGGCGCCCTGGCTTGCTCCGGTGCGAAATGTTTTGCCGCTGACGTTGTTCGTGGGATTGATCCTGATGCTGCCAGCGCTCGGTGTGGCGCTGGTAAAACCGTGTGTGGTTGGTACGACGGCGCGCGCGTCCAAGGAGAACGTTCGATCAATCGGATATTCGATTTATTACACGATGGTGAACGTGGGCGGAGCGCTCGGACCGCTGTTTGCATCGTGGGCCCACCGCAATCTGGGTGTGGAGAGTGTGTACCGTGTTGTGTCGCTCGGCGTACTGGCGATGTTTTTCGTGGTCATCTTGTTCTTTCGCGAGCCTCGAAAAGCAGACGATGCTCCGCCACCGTCAATTGCGGCGGTCGCTCGGAATTTCTGTGAGGTGCTTGGCAATGCGAAGTTGGTTTTACCGGTGGTAGGGATTGCTTTGGTGTTGTTGCTAATTCAAGCGTTCAGTGTTGTGGCACTGCCATGGTGGGTCTGGATTGTGCTTGTGGTGCTCATGCTGGCCGGGATCAGCAAATTCATGTGGTTTCTGGTGCTGTTCACCGGGTATTGGATTGTCTTCTGGCAACAGTACATCAGCTTACCGGTTTATATCAGCCAGTACATCAACTCGACCGCCGACGTGGAGAAGATCCTAGTCACGGATGGGCTGACAGTCATCTTATTCACAGTCGCGGTGAATGCGCTTACGAAAAGAGTTCCGGCGTTTCAGGCCGTCATTCTGGGCACGTTGATCACCTCAGTCTCATGGCTGATCTTGGCGTTGCGTCCAACGATCTGGGGAGCGGTGCTGTCCCTTTTCGTATTGGCGATGGGCGAGATCATTCAAGCGCCGCGATACTACGAGTACATCTCTCGCCTAGCGCCGAAGGAACAGCAGGGAACGTACATGGGATTTGCGTTTTTGCCGATCGGGATTGGATCACTGATCGGCGGATGGTTTGGTGGTAAGCTGCTCCACCATTTCGGAGAGGTCGTACATCAGCCCGCGCGCATGTGGTGGGGAGTGACGGCCGTTGGAGTAGCAACTGCCGTAGCGCTTTGGGTGTATGACCGGATGGTTGGTAAGACAGTAGTCAGTAGTCAGTAGTCAGTGATCACGAGCCGATACACGGGCCCATTCTCATGCCTCATCGCAGAATCACTCCCTCGTACATTGCAGCGCACATTCGGCGGATGCTGAAAGACGGCGGATCAGCTCCGCATGCTCTCGAAGTTCAAAGATTCTTCAAAGAAACAGTGCAGTCGCGTGGCTGGAGAACGGGGGAGTTACGCAAAGTGGCGTTTCGATTCCGCAGGACCATCGTCCGGGAACAAGGGCTGGACTTCCTGGTAAAGGTGGCGGACAGATTATTTTCAGGGAAAGTGAACGACGAAAAGAACTTCGCCGTTTTCCTGCTGGAACGAGTGACTGCTGAATTGGGCGATCGTGAGTTTGATTTGTTCGTCGCGTGGCTCGATCGGGTTAAAACCTGGTCGGATCATGATGCGCTGGTCCATTACCTGATTGGGCCCATGATGCTGAGCAAGCCGGCGCGAGTGGAGGAAGTTTTTCGTTGGGCGAAATCGAAAAATCGCTGGCGACGCCGGGCCGCTTGCGTAGCCCTGATTCGCGGTGCACGGCAGAAGCTGTTCTTCCCGCAGGTTGTGAAGGTGTCGGGAATGCTTCTTGCTGATGACGATGACATGGTGCAGAAGGGCTTGGGGTGGTTGCTGCGCGAGGCTGTCAAGTTCGATCCTGCAGCAGCTGTGCCTTTTCTGATGAAAATTCGTGAAAAGGCGCCGCGGCTGGTGTTGCGGACGGCTTGTGAGACGTTGGGTAGCGGTGAGAGGGAGAAGGTGTTGGGTTTGTAGTCATCCGCTGTCTGTTGTCCGCTGTCTGCGAAATCGGCAGCTACATAGAAAAATTTATCCAAGCCCCAGGGACGGCATGCGGACACGTGGTCCCTCGACTGCGTTCGACTATCGTCTCATTCCGCTCGGGATGACAATGATGCACTGCTAGCGGCCTTTGGCATCGTTGCCGCGGAGCGTCATGCAAGTGCTGGTAGCGTGAGCGACGAGGCTTCCCTTCTCATCGAAAACATCACAATCGGTCAGGCCGATGGTGCGACCTTGCTTGATGACGCGTCCTTCGGCGCGTAATTTGCCCTTCCACACCGGTTTCAGGAAATTAATCTTCAGTTCCAGGGTGGTGAAGGACTCATCGGCTTCGAGATTCGTTGCGTGAGCAAGGGCCATGGCTGCGTCGGCGATATCGCAGAGCACACCGCCGTGTAGTGTTCCAACGGCATTGGTGTGATGTTGGCGTACGTCAAGTTCGATGGTCACGCGCCCGGGATGGACGGCTGTAATGTGAAATCCGAGATGGGCTCCGATGGGAAGAAGAGGAGCACCGTCGCGAAGTCGAGCGCGGATCTGTTCGAGTTTGGACGCGGTGGCGCGTTTCGTGGTCATTCGCGGAATATAAGTTATTCCATAAAGAGTTCGTCAGCGTAACACCACATCCAATCTTCGCCGGGTTCAATGGAACGAACGATCGGGTGCTTGGTCTGACGAAAGTGGGCGCTGGCATGTTTGTTTTTGGATGAATCGCAGCATCCGACATGCCCGCAGGAAAGGCAGAGGCGCAGGTGGACCCACGTATCGCCCATCTCTAGGCATTCCTTGCAGCCTTTTCCGCTGGGTGTCACTTTATGGATCTGGTTGAGGTGTGAGCATTGCTGGGCCATGATCTTTCCTTTCGGTTTTTAGCGACGAGAACGCCTGCTCAGTTACCAGGTTTCAGCGATAGAGCCTCGTTTAGCGGACCGTCAATCAAATTTTTCTGAAACCAATGCGGGTACAGCGACGCCGGTTCAGTCAGTTTTTCCAGGTCGGCGATGTCAGTGGACGAAAGTTTCACTTTGAGTGAGCCGAGATTGTCGTCCAATTGGGACATCTTGCTGGCACCGAGCAGAATGGAACTCACATACGCTTTTGCGAGCAGCCAGGCTAAGGCTACTTGAGCTACAGATGCTTTCTGTCCGGAAGCAATCTGTTTCATCTTCTCGACCAGGACATAGCCCTTCTCCTTGTCGGTGGGTAAGAAGTCGGCGCTGGCGAGTCGGCCCTTCCCTCCGGCGGGATCTTCGCGCGTATAGCGGCCAGTGAGAAAACCGCTGGCGAGAGGACTCCATACGACGATGCCGATGCCCGCATCCTGACAGAACGGGATGATTTCATACTCGAGATCGCGTCCGACGAGCGAGTAATACATCTGCGCCGCGATGAACGGTGCGTAGCCTGCCTGTTTCTGAATGCCGATCATTTTAGCGGCTTGCCATGCGGTGAAATTCGAGTAGCCGATGTAGCGCACCATACCGTGGGAGATGAGGTGATCGAGCGCACGAGCAGTTTCTTCTGGCGGAGTGAACGGATCCAATTTGTGAATTGAGAGAAGGTCGATGTAATCGGTGCCGAGTCGGCGAAGGCAGTCTTCGGTTGCGTTGACCAGATAACGGAATGAAGCACCGGCATTGATGATTGCATCGTTGCTGCGGAAACCGACTTTCGTGGAGATGACGATGTCTTTGCGACGCGAGCCAAGCGCTTTGCCGAGCATAGTCTCGGATTGGCCGCCAGCATACATGTCGGCCGTGTCGAAGAAATTGATGCCAGCTTCTAGAGAGCGGTGCACGAGCGCATCGGCTTCCTGCTGGCCGGTTTTCCAAACAGCGCCCATGGGGCCTGAGTCATGACCGAATGTCATGGCGCCGAAAGCAAAACGAGAAACGACAAGTCCAGAGTTTCCTAGGCGGGCGTATTGCATTGGGAGAGTGCTCCGTAAAGACATCGGCTTAGACGAAGGGAGTTGGGAAAAGGATGCAGAAAGAGAGAAACCAGTAGTCAGTAGTCAGTGGCCGTGATGAGTGTCAGCAGCCTTGGTATAAATTGGGGGTCAGCGGCTCTGATTGAGGCATTCACTCATGTTCCTCGAGGAATTTTTCGGCTTCCAGTGCTGCCATGCAACCGGATCCGGCAGCGGTGATGGCCTGACGATAACGACGATCCTGCACGTCTCCGCAGGCGAAAACTCCCGGAACTTTCGTGAAGACATTCTTCTGAGTGATGAGATAGCCGTCGGCGTCGGTGTCGAGCTGTCCTTCAAAGATCTTCGCGTTGGGGATGTGGCCAATGCCAAGGAACATCGCGCTGGTCGGGAATTCCCAACTCTCGCCTGACTTGAGATTGCGCAGCCGTAATGCGGTGACTTCTCCTTTACTGACATCGAGAACGTCATCGACGACAGTGTCGGTGAGGAACTCGATTTTCGGGTTCGCCCGAGCGCGGTCGAGCATGATCTTCGAAGCGCGAAACTCTTCGCGGCGATGGATGAGAGTGACCTTTGAGGCAAACCGGGTGAGAAACGTAGCTTCTTCCATGGCGGAGTCGCCGCCGCCAATAACGACAATCTCTTTGCCCGTGAAAAAGAAACCATCGCAAGTAGCGCATGAAGAAACGCCGTGTCCGATGAGGGCCTGTTCGTTCGGAAGACCAAGCCATCGAGCAGAAGCGCCGCTAGCGATGATCAGCGTTTGAGTGTGAATCGTCTCCTTGCCGATGCTAAGCGCGAACGGCCGCTGGCTGAGATCGGCCTTGGTGATATGCCCTATGCGATATTCGGCTCCGAATCGAGACGCCTGCTTGCGCATGTTCTCGATGAGTTCCGGACCCTGAACGCCTTCGGGAAATCCCGGAAAATTTTCAACCAGCGTGGTAAGGGAGAGTTGCCCGCCTGGCTCATGGCCTTCAATGACGAGAGGTTTAAGGTTGGCGCGCGCGCTGTAGAGAGCAGCCGTATGTCCAGCACATCCCGAGCCGATGATGACGACGTTGCGAGTATCCATAGGACCTGTATCCATTAGATAGACGAAGTTCGATTTAGATTCATGACCCTAGTAGTCAGTAACTTGTAGCTGGTAGTCAGTAGTCAGCGATTGCGCCTAGCGTCACTGGTGAGGCGCTTCTTTCTTCAACGGCGATGCAGGCTTATTTGGTGTAGCAATCGATTTAGTCCGGACGTTCTGGGTGGCGTTTACGCGAGCGAGTTCATCCGGGACCATGCGACGAGCGCCGAGCAATCCGCGATAATCCGACATGATTGAGTTGGCGCTGCGGAAGAGCGGTTCGTACGCGCTCTGGTCGGGAGCAGGCGCGCCAGGGGACGCCTGACAGCGCGCGAGCACAACCGATGATTTCCCAAACCGTTCAAGTTTCACGCGTGAAACCGGTGTGCTGGTGCTCAGCATCGTCGCCGGTGAAGTCACCGCAGCGGCACTGTCTTCGATGGATACCTGGATTAGGTCTTTCACGTCGCGGAGACGCAGGACGAGAGTTTCGACCAGGTTCTTGGAATCCTGACTGAAGGAATACTGGACAGTCGAAAATAACGCTTTAGGTGGAAATTCTTGGCGAACGCGAACGTAAGCAGAAGTAGCAGAATCGGATGATAACTGAGCGGCGGCACCCATCTTGAGAAATTCAGGAGTATCGGACAGGGTGGAACGGCCGCGGGAGACTTCAAAGTCAGGACCAAACTGGGGCGAACGCGGAATCTTGGCGAGCGCGGCTGCCATTTCGGATTGCTCGTCCGCTGACGGTGTACACACGTTCAGGACATTGACCTTCACCTGAGGCTCTTGCGCGTGGACAGTCCCCGACGCAAGAACGATGGCAAACAGCAGGAATTTGGGTGAGAGCACGTGCAGGATTTTAACATCCAGCCACCCTCAAAAGGCTGCTACAGAGACGTTTAGAATAGATACATGGCTAATTTGACTTTGGTGTATGGAATGCGACTTTTTCCCGCTGACGATCTCAGTGAGGTCGGGGAAGCGACTGTGAAACTGAAGAGTGGGCGCGAAGCCCATGTGACGATGCACGTTCTCGAAGGCAGCAAGGAACAGATCGAGAAGCAGCTGCAGACGAGCTTGGAAGCGTTCTTCGATCTTTATCCGGAGATTTAAGAAGCAGGCTTCAAGCTGAGGGCCCTAGCCTTTAGGATAGTGCACCTCTTCTATAATCAGCGATTGCCTCATGGGATGGCTGCGGAGAATCCGATTCCAGTTGCATGGTCAGGGCCTCTGGCCGGCGTCGCGGCTGGCACGAGCCGCGTGGTATGTGCTCGGAACAACAATCCTGCTGCTTCTGCTTCAAAAGCTCCTTCCTCTCGTTAAAGCTCAGAGTTTTGCCAGCAGCCTGGCTGGGTGGGTGACGTTCCTGAGCTTGGTCGCGATAATCCTTTTTCTTTTACTCGGAGTGCGCTGGTTGCGTCGCCATTTGTTATGGCGACTGAGAAATCGGCTAATCGTCACCTACACGTTCATCGGAGTAATCCCGGTCGTGCTGCTGGTGATCATGGCATTTATCAGCATGTATCTGTTTGCGGGGCAGTTCGCCAGCTTCGTTCTGACATCGGAGATCGATGCCCATCTGCGAAGCATGGCATCGGCAAATGAATTGATCGCCGGAGAGTTGGCCTCGAAGCTCGAAGCCGGAAAGCCAGCGGCAGCCGACTCGTTGCTCCTCCTACGAAAAGAGCGCCCGGAGTGGAGACACCGTTTAGTGTGCGCCTGGTACGACGGGAAGCCGCTAGGCCTTTGCTCGAACGAAAACGGGGGCACTGCGTTCGATCTGACCGCGCCCGCGACCGACAGGATGCGAGATATCGTGCGAGACGGAGATGTTTTGTATTTGCGGGCGAGCACAGTGGTGCCGATTGGCGCGAAGCAACTGCACGTTGTTTCCAGTGAATTGATCGATCAAACACTGGTGGAGGACATTGCGGGCAATCTGGGCGAACTCACGTTTTACAGATCTGCAGCTGTCTACAGCGGGAGCAAGGCGAAAGAGAGTGGCTCCCAATCAGTTGTGGCCGTCGATGACAAGAAGGACACGCTGATGTGGCGACGTGGACAAGACGGCAAAGGCATGGTGATCGAGAACGAGGCAGCGCCGCTGCGGTCTTCGTTCACCGCGGGCAAGGTTCCACCGTCAGCCGGCAGTTTGGATCGAGAGATCACGTTTCCAGCACCATTGCCAGTGGTCGATTGGAAGACGGGAGAGAAAACTCCGGCGGGAGCGCTGGTGCGAGTGCAAACGCGCCCATCTCTTTTGTACGAAAGGCTATTCGCGTCTCTGCAGAAGTTCGCGGAAGCGGCAGAATATGTGTTGATCGTCGTGGCCATCGTGCTGGCGATCATCGAATTGATCGCATTGATAGTCGGAACTCGATTGACGCGGACGGTGACTCACGCCGTCGCGCAACTTTACGACGCCACCAAGCACATCGATAAAGGCGACTTCAGCCATCGAATTGCGGTTAAATCCGACGATCAGTTGGCCACCCTCGCGAAATCCTTCAATTCGATGACCGCTTCGCTAGAGCGTCTAATTGCAGAACAGAAAGAGAAGCAAAGGTTGGAGAACGAGTTGGTGATTGCGCATGAAGTGCAATCGCAGCTTTATCCGCAGAAGATTACGCAACTACGGTCGCTAGAGTTGCACGGATTCTGTCGTCCTGCTCGAACGGTGAGCGGAGACTATTACGACTTTCTGTCGGTGAATCCGGAAAAATTAATTCTCGCGGTGGGAGACGTGAGCGGGAAAGGAATTTCAGCGGCGCTTTTGATGGCGACGATTCACTCTGCTGTTCGCGCCTACAGCCTCGAAGGAATTCCTATTTTGCGGGAAACCGTGGCCGTGGGCGCAAGTTCCGGATCCGACCTTATGGTTGGGGCGCAGGGGTCAAATGGGATGGAGGCAAGTCCGGGAGCGCTGTTGTCCTTGCTCAACCATCAGCTGTACGCGAGCACGCCGACCGAAAAATATGCAACTTTGTTTCTGGGTGTCTACGACGGTTCCAATCGAAGACTGACCTACAGCAATGGGGGGCACCTGCCGCCGCTCATTCTTTCCGAGGATGGGTCGGTTCGGCGATTGGAAAGCGGCGGAACGGTCGTGGGCCTTTTCGATAATCTGACATTTGATGAGAGTTCGATTCGATTGAAGGCAGGCGATATTTTTATCGCGTACAGCGATGGCGTGACCGAACCGGAAAATGACTTCGGAGAATTTGGAGAAGAGCGACTGCTTGAGATCGTGAGGGAAAATCGTCACTTGCCGCTGGCACGGATCACAGAGATCGTGACCCAAGCCGTGGACGATTGGATTGGCGAAGAGGAACAGCCCGACGACGTAACGCTAGTCTTGGCGCGATCTCGTTAAGGGTAGGTTGGAGCGGGAGGAGCGGAATTGAACCGTCATCTCCGAGAGGGTATCCCGGCGCATTACCGATATGCTACTCCCGCGAGGGATGCGTTTACGTACCCCGTGTAAACTTAGTTTAGAAACGGAGCAGCCACATCCAAGGGCGCAGAACATCACAGGCCGCGCTTCCACTGGTTGGCTGCTCCGGGCCCCGCGGACCCCAGTTTTCTTGAGGCACGCCCCTCGCGGAGCCAAACTCTACAGAACAATCCAAACGAGTCGGCTACCGCGTTAGCAAATTAGCGTGCACAAAAGAGCGAGACGCGAATGAGGTGATGCACTGGCAAAGGATTTCCGCCGTTCAACAAACAGCTCCCAAGGTCGAACGGAAAGGATCAATCCTAGCGGCAACAGGACCGCAATTAGCAACGGCATTGAGGTAAGTCGTGCCTTTGCAACAACCGGAGCAGTACCACCCTGGAAGGCAGTCGCCGGCAGATCCACCTGTGGAAGGTAGAGGATCAGGGCAAACAAAAAAAGCTCGAAAAGGAGTAATGCCCAGCGCCAGCGCGACATGCTGATAATCCTGCTACAGGTTCTATTGGATGTTGGACTGGTTGTCAACCGTTGCCAAGCATGGTCTTGCCTAAATGCCCTCTGCGCAGTAACGTTTGCTCGTTACGGGCGAGCTTTTCAGCCCGCCACACCCCATTGTGAGCGATCTCACTGAGCCCAGTGGCAATGCTCACTGCCACAAGCAGCAGTCTGCACGTGTAATCAGGCCATTGGTCGTGTCGTATGCGACCCGGCTCGGGACGAAACCCCGGCCAGAAAGACAGAGCTATGGCCCATCACGCTGTAGTGAAGTGCCCATTGTGCGAGGGGCATGGCCACCTACCCCGGGCAGAGATGCTGGACCGGCTCGCCGATCCCAATCTGAGTGAAAATTTGACGCGATACAGCGGACACCTTGCCGAGGAGGCCAGTGCCACGGTCGGCGCTTCCAGTGACTTCCAAAAGGAAGTCCACACCTGGAACCCGCAGATGCCGATCTGGCGTCGGAGCCCGAAAGAATGATCCACAAGTTTTGGCCGGCCAATGCCGCGCCAATTGAGGTTGCAATTCGTAGAAGTGAAACGAACGCCCTAATAGAAGAAATACGAGGAGGCTACAAGATATGAGCGCAGGCACGCTAACGCCGTCCGAGACGCGAGTTTCGGGTGACTACATTGAACAGGTGATGACGCAAGTGAAGGCCAAGAATCCGGCCGAGCCTGAGTTTCACCAAGCAGTACAGGAAGTTTTCGAGTCGCTGAGACTGGTTCTGCAGCGGCACCCCGAGTATCGCGACGCGCGCATTCTCGAGCGGGTGGTCGAGCCCGAGCGCGTGATCATGTTCCGTGTGCCCTGGTTTGACGATCAGGGGAAGATCCAAGTAAACCGTGGATTCCGTATCGAAATGAACAGCGCCATCGGCCCATACAAGGGCGGACTGCGGTTCCATCCCTCAGTGACTCTGGGAATTCTGAAGTTCTTGGCATTTGAGCAAGTATTCAAGAATTCGCTTACGACTCTCCCAATGGGCGGCGGCAAGGGCGGATCGGATTTTGATCCAAAGGGAAAGAGCGACAACGAAGTGATGCGGTTCTGCCAGAGCTTTATGACCGAATTGCAGCGTCACATCGGACCTGACACCGACGTCCCGGCCGGCGACATTGGCGTGGGTGGCCGCGAAATCGGCTTCCTGTTCGGCCAATACAAGCGGCTGCGGAACGAGTTTACCGGCGTTCTGACCGGCAAGGGCCTGAACTGGGGCGGTTCGTTGATTCGTCCCGAAGCGACTGGCTACGGCTGCGTATACTTCGCGGCTGAAATGCTGAAGACAAAGAAAGAAACACTCGAAGGCAAGCTCTGCCTGGTGTCCGGCAGCGGGAACGTCTCGCAATACACGGTCGAGAAACTGCTCGATCTGGGCGCAAAGCCGATCACCTTGTCGGATTCGAACGGCGTGATTTGCGATCCAGATGGCATCGATCGCGAGAAGCTGGCGTATGTGATGGAGTTGAAGAATGTCCGCCGTGGACGCATTCGTGAGTACGCGGACAAATTCAAGAAGGCCATCTTCATGCCAACGGATATTCGTTCGGACCACAATCCGCTCTGGAACATCAAGGCGGACTGCGCGTTCCCGAGTGCAACACAGAACGAAATCAACGCGAAAGACGCAGCCAACCTGATCAAGAATGGCGTCAGGGTGGTTGCGGAAGGCGCGAACATGCCGAGCACACTCGAAGCCACGAAGCTGTTCCTCGAAGCGGGTCTGCTGTATGGCCCGGCGAAGGCAGCGAATGCTGGTGGAGTGGCAACTTCCGGACTCGAGATGGCGCAGAACAGCGCGCGTTTGAGCTGGACTCGCGAGGAAGTGGATGATCGCCTGCACAAGATCATGATCGCGATCCATAAGAATTGCTTCGAGACGGCCGAGAAGTACGGCACTCCTGGCAACCTGGTCAATGGAGCCAATATCGGTGGCTTCCTGAAAGTTGCCAATTCGATGCTGGATCAGGGACTGGTTTAGTACTGAGCTGAAAGTCAGGTGCAGGCGGGGACTCATCTCCCCGCCTGTTTTTGCACTCAGGCGAGATTTAAGAGTTAGAAAGGTACAGAGAAGGTCTGCGAGATACGATGAAGGCGATGGCTCAAACAGTCGAGACCACTATCGATGCCCAGCGGCTCTTCGAAGGCTTCGAGAACCTGATGCCGTTCCGGGTGCACGACATTCTCCTCGTCTCAAGCATGTACGACTCGTTCATATTGCGGGAGGACGGCTGCTTGAACGAGTTGCTGATCGGCGAATCGCTTGAGTTGAACCTTCAGGAAATTCCAGGAATTACGCAGGTCTCGAGCGGCGCGGAGGCTTTGAAGCTCGTTCGTTCAAGCCCGAGATTCAACCTGATTGTGACGAATCTCGAAGTCGGCGATATGAATGCGTCAAGCCTGGTAAAGGAACTTCGAAAGGCCGGAGTGCATGTACCAGTTGTGGTGCTGGCGTATGACTATCGCGAGCTGAAAAATTTCGTGGCACAGAACCGCGTCAGTGAAATCGAACCGGTGTTCCTCTGGCAAGGCAACGTGCGCATGCTGATCGCGATCGTGAAGTACGTTGAAGACCGCTTGAATGTCGAACACGATACGGCGGTGCTGGGCGTTCCGGTTATCTTGGTGGTGGAAGACAACATCCGCTATTACTCCTCTTTTTTGCCGGTGATCTATACGGAGTTGATTACACAATCGCGGCGAGCGATCCGTGAAGGCATCAACATGGCGCATCGGCTGCTTCGAATGCGAGCGCGGCCGAAAATCCTACTGGCGAAGGATTACGAATCGGCGGCGAACCTCGTGATGAAGTATCAGGAGAATCTTCTAGGCGTCGTTTCGGATGTGAATTTCCCGCGCTGTGGAGAGGCGACGGCAGGCGCGGGATTCGATCTCGCTGCGCTGATTCGAAAAGCTGTCCCGGATGTGCCGATCGTATTGCAATCGAGCCACGAAGAATTTCGGGAACGCGCGCATGCCGCGGGGCTGTCGTTCCTTCGCAAGCGGTCCCCAACGCTGCTTGCAGATCTGCGCCGGATCCTTGAGGACGAGTTCGGCTTCGGAGATTTCGTATTTCGGCTGCCAGATTTTTCAGAAGTGGGTCGTGCTAGCGACCTGAGTTCGCTGGAAGTATTGCTGCAGGAAGTTCCAGCAGAAAGCATTGCGTTTCACGCGGAACGAAATCATTTCTCTCACTGGCTGACAGCGCGCACGGAGTTTGGAGTTGCGCAGAAGCTTCGGCCACGGAAGGTTTCCGATTTCCCCAGCATCGAGCACCTGCGGCGAAACCTGGTGGACTCGATTGCGGAGTATCGGAGCGAGCAGGGCGAGATCCTTATCGGCGACTTCAAGCCTGGCGCACTCGAATCGACAGACAATTTTTTCCTGCGTATCGGCGGTGGGTCGCTGGGCGGTAAGGCACGTGGGCTGGCGTTCATGCGACATCTTCTGCGCAAACATCGGGTGCAACAGATGTTCCCTGGGGTGCGGGTCACGGTACCCCCAGCTGTGGTCCTCGCAACGGACATCTTCGATGAATTCCTGCGGGAGAACGAACTGGCAGACTTCGCCCTGCAATGCACTGACGAAGACGAAATAGTCGGACGATTTCTCAAAGCCTCCCTATCGGCGGAAGTGCGAGGGGACCTGAAAGAATTTCTGTCCGAGGTGCGTTATCCACTCGCGGTACGTTCGTCGAGTTTGTTAGAGGATTCGCGTTATCAGCCGTTCACGGGCGTGTATGAAACATTCATGCTGGCAAATCAGGGCGACCTTCCGACGCGCCTTGACGCACTCGTCGACGCGATCAAGCGTGTCTACGCTTCGACATTCAGCCAGCATGCAAAGGCGTATGTCAGGGCGACCCCATATCGTCTGGAAGAAGAGAAGATGGCGGTTATCGTCCAGCAGGTTGTGGGCAGGCCGCACGGTGAGAGGTTTTATCCAGACTTTTCCGGAGTGGCTCGTTCGTACAACTTTTATCCAGTGCCGCCGATGACGTTCGGAGATGGCATGGCTGCGGTCGCATTGGGAATGGGGCGTACAGTGGTCGATGGTGGTAAGTGCCTGACGTTCTGCCCGCGTTATCCACGCCATCTGCTGCAGTTTTCTTCTGTCGACGACATCCTCGCCAATTCGCAGTCAGACTTCTTTGCATTGGAGCTTGGGCAACTTCGGCAATTCGATGGGGATCCTCTTGCCGCGTTACGCGAAGTGCGTTTCGGATTGGAAAACGCCGAGGCTGATGGAACGCTGCACGCAGTCGGGTCGACCTATTCCGCGGACAATCACGCTGTCTATGACGGATTGAGCCGGCCTGGAGTGAGGTTGGTCAGCTTTGCAGGCGTGCTAAAGCATGAAGTCTTTCCACTCGCGCGTTTGCTGGACGAGCTAACCCACATTGGCGAAGAAGCTTTCGGCAGGCCCGTAGAAATTGAATTCGCAGTGAAATCGACCGGATCGACTGACGCAGCAGAGTTCGGATTTCTCCAGATCCGTCCGCTCGTCCTCTCACGCGAGGGAGAGGAATTGCGTATCGAGGCGGTTGATCCCAGCGCACTGGTTTGTCAAAGTTCAAAAGTATTGGGTAATGGGCGCATCACAAATCTGCAAGACATCGTAGTCGTTGACTTTCATCGGTTCGAACGAGCGCGAAGCAAGGAAGTGGCAAGAAGCGTTGCGCACTTCAACGCGAAGCTTAGTTCAGGCAGTGAACCATACCTGCTCATTGGGGTGGGACGATGGGGCTCGACAGAACCGTGGCTGGGAATTCCGGTTGAGTGGGACGAGATTTCGGGCGCGCGCGTCATCGTAGAAGCAGGCTTCCGCGACCTGCGGGTTACCCCCTCCCAAGGAAGCCATTTCTTCCAAAACCTGACTGCATTCCAAGTTGGATATTTCACTGTGAATCCGGACGCCGGCGAAGGGTCGGTGGATTGGGGTTGGTTGGCCAGCCTGGAAGCTGCGGAGGAAGACGGGTGTGTACGACATCTTCACCTGGACGTACCGCTTACCGTGGTAATGAACGGGCGCAGCGGTGAGGGGTTGATCTTCAAGCCAGAAGCGTTATGCCCCATCTAGGCGGGTGCAATCAGGGTGATTCCGCTCGCTTTTGCGCGTGACCCGCGTCACAGCCGCTTGAGCCCTGTTTTCGTCACAATCGAGGGTGAGTTCACATAGGAAAAACGTGTTCAAAATCGCCCACGCTGAGTTTATTGCCCCTGGAATTAAGCGGTTCGTGATAGAGGCACCTCGCATCGCGCGCAAGCAAAAACCAGGACAATTCATCATTCTTCGACTCTGTGAAAACGGAGAGCGGATCCCTCTCACGATTGAGCGTTCAGACCCGCAAAGGGGAACTGTCAACCTGGTGGTGCAGTCGGCGGGCAAAACCACGAACTTGTTGAACCTGCTCGAAACTGGGGACAGCATTCTGGACATTGTTGGCCCGCTCGGGAAACCGTCAGAGATCGAAAGCTTCGGCACAGTAGTTGTGATGGGTGGCGGGGTCGGCACCGCCATGGCGTATCCGACGGCGGCAGCCCTAAAGAAGGCCGGGAACCGAGTGATCTCGATTGTGGGCGCTCGCAACAAGGAGTTGGTCATCCTCGAGCGCGAGATGGGCGAAGTCAGCGACACGCTGATGATCACGACCGACGACGGGTCATATGCCGACAAGGGTTTCGTGACCGACAAGCTACGTCAGTTGATTGATAACGGAACGAGGATTGACCTGGTGGTGGCAGTCGGACCAATCCCCATGATGAAGGCAGTTGCGGATGTCACCCGAAAGGAACGCATTCGGACGATCGTGAGCCTGAACCCAATCATGATCGATGGAACAGGTATGTGTGGAGGATGTCGGGTACTCATCGACGGAAAGAGTGAGTTTGCATGCGTCGATGGCCCGGAGTTCGATGCGCACCGCGTAGACTTCAGCGTGCTGATTCAGCGGAATGCGATGTATCGAGAGGCAGAGCGCAAGTCGATGGAAGGATTCCAACACGAGCGCGAGAAACAACTCGAGCGCCTGCGAGAGGAACAAGAACACGCTTGCGCGATAGGAGGTAAGCAATGACACCTCCTGTAAAAACTCCTTCGTTGAATCCCCTGCCTCTTAAAGAGCGGATGAAGGTGCCGCGGCAACACATGCCGGAGCAGGGTGCGCAGATCCGCGCGACAAACTTTACCGAAGTCAATCTGGGCTATTCCACAGAACTGGCGCGGCAAGAGGCGGCTCGCTGCCTGGAATGCGCGAAACCAGCGTGCGTGAATGATTGCCCTGTTGGCGTGAAGGTGAAGGACTTTGTGCAGCTGATCGTGGCTGGCGATTACTTAGGTGCAGCCGCCAAGATCAGGGAAGATAACGTGCTCCCCGCGATTACCGGACGCGTGTGTCCGCAAGAGGACCACTGCGAGGGCGGATGCCTGATGGGCAAGAAGGTGCAATCGCTCGGGATTGGGTACCTGGAGCGGTTCGTCGCCGACTACGAGCAGCGGCACATGGACCTCAAGGACGTCCGCAAAGCTCCATCAACTGGTAAGAAAGTAGCGATCGTGGGCAGCGGGCCGTCGGGACTCACGGCAGCGGGCGATCTCGTGCAGAGAGGCCACCATGTTCATGTGTTTGAAGCATTGCATGAAATTGGAGGCGTGCTTGTATACGGAATCCCGGAGTTCCGGCTGCCGAAACAGATTATCCGTGAGCAAGTCGATTACATGCGGGCGATGGGAGTGGAGTTCGAGACCGATGTCGTTGTGGGTAGAACCGTCACGATCGATGAATTGATAGAAGAAGAGGGCTACGACGCTGTGTTTATTGGAACTGGGGCAGGATTGCCGCAGTTCATGGGAATTCCCGGCGAGCACTTGAACGGGGTTTATTCGGCGAATGAGTTCCTGACGCGGATCAACCTGATGCACGCGTACGAGTTCCCACGCTACGACGAGCCAATGGTGGACCTGGTCGGCAAGAATGTAGCCGTTATTGGCGGCGGAAATACAGCGCTGGATGCGATCCGATCGGCGCTGCGGCTGGGCGCCGGCAAGGCTTACGTGTTGTATCGGCGAAGCGAGGCGGAGATGCCGGCGCGCGCCGAAGAAGCGAAGCATGCGAAGGAAGAAGGAATCGATTTCCAGGTGTTGACAGCGCCTATCGAGTTTCTTTCGGACGGCAAGGGATGGTTAACAGCAGCACGTTGTCAGCGTATGGAGCTCGGAGAGCCAGATGCATCAGGGCGCAGGCGTCCGATGCCAATCCAAGGATCGGAGTTTGATCTGCCGCTTTCAGTCGCGATCATTGCGATTGGAACCAGCGCGAATCCAATTGTGCAAAGCACCACCCCTGGGCTGCAAACGAATAAGCGTGGATACATTCAGGCGGATGAGGCGAACCAACGGACCTCACGCAAGGGCGTGTTCGCAGGAGGCGACATCGTCACAGGCAGCGCGACGGTAATTCTGGCAATGGGCGCAGGAAGACGGGCTGCGAAGTCGATTCATGAATACCTGACGACAGGTGCTTGGTAGGAAGCACGAGAAATCCTGGCTCGTAGTTCCGTGGAATTACCCAGCCAGAGTGCAGCGGGCGGATTCAACCAAATCTGGCCCGCTGTTTGTTTCTGTATCGATCTTAGGAAGCCAAGCTGGTTTCGCGGACTATGAGATTCACGACTTGCGAGACCATTTCCGGGAGCGCGTGTTCGGTTGCTGCAGTCAATCCTTCACCTAGTCCGAATGATTCACCACAGAGTGTCGCTAAGTACGACTCGGGTTCCGCGCCGTAAACCTGCTGAATAAAAGTCAGGAGTGATTCCGGAGAAAGGTGGTGTGAGGGGCCAGGAAAGCTGCCTCCGGGTTCCACTTGGCGGATGCGGATTTCTCCGGGAGTTCCGGTTTGCGCGGCGTCCAGAAAGATCAGGAGATCCGCCTGACAAGCGACTGAGGCGTGTTCCGGGAAAAGCTGATGCGCATGGATAAATTCGAAGTCGCCAGGGAGAGCCGTACCAGCGAGTTGATGGAGTGCTTCATGCGCGAGGCCATCGTCCTGGCGTTGGGAGTTTCCGCAAGCGATAATCACGATCTTGCGCATAGATTCTCCTCAGTGGCGCAATTCGTCGAGCAGTTCCCCCTGCGGGCCTAGCAGTTGGATTTGTAAGGCCATCGAACCATCGGCGTGGGTAGAGCAACTCAAGCACGGGTCGTAAGCTCGAATTACGGCCTCGACACGGTTCAGCATTCCTTCCTGCAGCTTGTCGGCGCGAACGAAGTGGCGCGCAACCTGAAGGATGCTGCGGTTCATAGCGAGACCGTTGTGACCGGTCGCAATGATGAGGTTCGCCCAGCGGACCAAGCCCTGATCGTCGATCTTGTAGTGATGGATGAGAGTGCCGCGCGGGGCTTCCGCTACACCGACACCCTCGGAACTGTTGGGGCTTGCTATGGCGCGTACGTGTTTGGAGAGGATGTCCGGATCACTTAAGAGCTGCTGCATGCGCTCGATGCAGTAGAGAATTTCGATGAGTCGTGCGTAGTGGTAGTGGAATGAACTCAGGACGGCCGTGCGTTGCAGTTCATGAAACTCAGCGAGTTCCTGGTCTGCTCTTGGCGTGCCGCATCGGTCAGCGACATTCAGGCGAGCAAGCGGCCCGACTCGATAAATGCCGTCGGGATACCCTTTTGGCCGGTAATACGTGGATTTCAGATAGCTCCAGGGCTCGACCTTTTCGCCCAGTATCTCCCCGTAGTTGGCAGGATCAATGCCTTTTGCGACTTCGTTGCCTGCAGCATCAATGATGCGCAGCTTGCCATCGTAAAAAGTCAGACCGTTATCGCTCTTGACGATCCCAAGGAAGAGGGTTGGGAAGTTTCCGAAGGAGGTGATTTCCTCGCGGAACTTTTCCATCAGCCCTTTGAACCATTCGGTGGTGAGCTGAGCGATCGCGAGCATTTCGGGTAGATCGGCCAGGATGGCATCCCGATTTGCGATGGAAAGCGGTTCACTCACGCCGCCAGGCACAATCCATGCGGGATGGATCC
The DNA here is from genome assembly GCA_036265385.1 of Terriglobales bacterium. Lineage (GTDB taxonomy): Bacteria > Acidobacteriota > Terriglobia > Terriglobales > Acidobacteriaceae > DATAPD01. The sequence continues at coordinate 44,518 of DATAPD010000002.1, read as the reverse complement.
GCTTGCCCCCAAGCCGCTCGATGATTTGCTGTCCGAATTGCCGCAATCGGATGCCGTTACGCGCCATGTGCGGGGCAGCAGCGTGAACTCCGAAGAGGTTGCGTCTCGAAGGATCAGCATCCATTCCCAAAAGGAGATCCGGTGATGAGAGATGGAAGAAACTCAGAGCGTGAGATTGGAGAACCTGGGCCAGTCCAAAAATGCGACGGAGCTTGTCCGCGGTTGGCGGAATGCGGACTGCGAGCAGCGCATCACAAGCTTTTGCGGAAGCGATGAGATGGCTCACAGGGCAGATGCCGCAGATACGCGCCATGAGGGCTGGCATCTCGGAGAACGGACGACCTTCGCAAAATTTCTCAAATCCGCGGAACTGGGTGACGTGGAAATGCGCGTCCTTCACCATGCCGTCAGCGCCAAGGTGAAGAGTGATTTTGGCGTGCCCTTCGATCCTGGTTACCGGGTCGATGACAATCGTCTTGTTGGCGACTTCAGCCACTTCAGGCTCCGAACCGCGTTTTCACGCTGAGGTTTGGTTGGTTTCCATCCAGTAATTCCGAGAGCGCCAGAAAGATCACATCCGCCGAGGGTGGACAGCCGGGCACAAAAACATCGACTGGGACAATCTCGTGGACAGGGCGCGCGAAAGGTAACAGCGGCGGAACAACCTCTTTTGGAATGGCGGGATCGAGAGTGACGTTCTCAAGATAGGCGCGATGATAGACGTCCGGCGTGTAGAACGGGTTTCGCATGCCCGGCACGTTCGCAGTCACGGAACAGTCACCCAGTGAAACAAGAGTCTTCGTGCGTTCGCGTATTGCTTTGATCTTGTGAAGGTCTTCTTCGCTGCTGACCGCGCCCTCGACCAGAGTAATGTCAACATCGGGCGGAAACTCTTTGAAGTCGACGAGAGGGCTGTAAACGAGGTCCGCTTTTTCCGCCACGGCAAGAAGCCTCTCGTCCAAATCCAAAAACGACATGTGGCAGCCGGAACAACCATCCAACCAAACCGTCGCCAACTTCAGCTTGCTCACTCTCGATCCTCCCGCATCAATGTCAGATAAGGCAGGAACTGGCGACGCTTCAGCATCTCTGCTACCGACCTTCCTTTTTCGAAGAGAGCTCCTGTCGGGCAAACGTGGACACACTTGCCACAGGAAGTACAACTTTCGGACGATCCCCAGGGCTGTTTAAGGTCAGTGATCACTTTGGCATCGATGCCGCGGCCCATGACGTCCCAGGTGTGCGCACCTTCGATCTCGTCGCACACGCGGACGCAACGGGTGCAGAGAATGCATCGATTGTGATCGACTACGAAGCGCTCATGTGTCGCATCGACATCAACAATGGGATAACGGTAAGCGAAATGCACATGTGTGATGTCGAGCTTCTGGGCGAGCGTCTGTAATTCGCAATGTCCATTCGACACGCATACGGAGCAGACGTGGTTGCGCTCGGTGAACAATAATTCGAGGATGGCGCGACGATATTTGCGCAGGCGTTCTGTGTCTGTCGAGACTTCCATTCCCTCTTCCACGCGAGTCACGCACGACGGCAGCAGTCTGGGAGTGCCTTTGATCTCGACAAGGCAGAGTCGGCAAGCTCCGACAGTAGTGAGTCCTTTTAATTCGCAGAGGGTGGGGATGAAGATATTGTTCTGGCGCGCGACTTCCAGGATGGTTTCCTCCTGACGCGCGCTAACGTCCCGGCCATCGATTTTGAGTGTTTTGATCGGAGCGGCGCGATTGACGGTCATGGCTGCTCCTCGTGGTCACCGTTGCAGACGCCGGCCGGGCAGTTCTTTTCTTCGACGTGTGCTTTGTACTCTTCCGGGAAGTAGCGCATGGTGCTGATTACCGGGTTGGGCGCAGATTGTCCCAGCCCGCATAAGCTGGTGTTCTTGAGCAGGTCCGTGAGTTCCTGAAGTTCGGCGACCTCGCGCTCACTTGCTTCGTATCTTGTGATCGACTCGAGAATGCGATTCATCTGGTAAGTGCCAACCCGGCACGGGACGCACTTACCGCAAGACTCGCTCATGCAGAAATCCATGAAGTACTTGGCGACGTCGACCATGCAGGAGCTTTCGTCCATCACGATCATGCCGCCAGAACCCATGATGGATCCGGCTTTTGCTAGGTTCTCGTAGTCGACTGGCATATCGAGAAACTCTTCCGGCAAGCAGCCACCCGAGGGACCTCCGGTTTGCACTGCTTTGTACTTCTTGCCGTCCGGAATACCGCCGCCGATGTCGTAAACGATCTGTCGCAGCGTGATGCCCATCGGGACTTCCACGAGCCCCGTGTTCTTCACGCGGCCGGCGAGAGCGAAAACTTTCGTCCCTTTACTCTTCTCGGTTCCGATCTGGGCATACCAGTCGCCGCCAAAGCGAATAATGGGCGGAATGTTTGCATAGGTCTCAACGTTGTTGATGAGTGTCGGCTCGCCGAACAGCCCTTCCTGTGCGGGATAGGGTGGACGTGGACGCGGTGTGCCTCGCTTCCCTTCTACGGAAGAGATAAGAGCTGTTTCTTCTCCGCAGACGAAAGCACCGGCACCAAGGCGAAGATCGATGCGGAAACTGAAACGTGTTCCACAAATGTTGTTACCAAGGATGCCGAGGCGCTCAGCTTGCTTGATTGCGATACGGAGTCGCTTGATGGCCAGCGGATATTCCGCTCGAACGTAAATGAATCCTTCGGAAGCACCGACGGCATAAGCGCCGATGAGCATACCTTCGAGCACGCGATGGGGATCGCTCTCAAGAACGCTGCGATCCATGAATGCGCCGGGATCGCCTTCATCCGCATTGCAGATGACGTACTTTCTCTCACCCGAGGCCTTAGCCACCGTGCTCCACTTCAAGCCGGTGGGATAGCCAGCACCGCCACGGCCGCGCAATCCGCTGCGAGACACTTCTTCGATCACTTGTCCCGGACTCATCTCGGTCAGCACCTGCATCAGAGCGGTGTAACCGGAAGCAGCAATGTAGTCCTCGATGCGTTCAGGATCGATGTTGCCTGAGTTTTCGAGAACTATCTTCTTCTGGCTTTGGAAAAACGGGACGTCGGTGGGGCAGACCAAGTTGGCGACCGGATCACCTTCGAGACTATCGAGAATCGCGCTCGAATCCTGCGCGCCTACCTTCTGGTAGAGCACGTTGCGATTGGTCGAAACCAGCGGGCCCTCCGCACAGAGGCCCATGCATCCGACGCCTTTTACCTGACAACCGCCGGGAATGTCCCGCTTCGAGAGTTCCTGCTCCAGGGCGGACTTGACGCTGTCACTCTGGCAAGACTGGCATCCTGCAGCCACGCACACGTGGACTTTGTGTTTGAATCCAGCTTGCCGCTCGCGTTCCTCTTCCGCTATCTGCTCCAGTTCTTCAGGAGACATGTGGTTTCCATTTCGCGATGCGATCGCGCAATTCTTGAGCGGTGACCTTGCCAGCTACGTCCTTGTCGTACACGACGGCAGGCGCAAGGCCGCATGAACCCAGACAACGAGCGGTCAGGACAGAAACTTGGCCGTCCGGCGTGGTCTGTCCAGGACCAACTCCCAATTCCTTCTTCAAAGAAGACAACAACTGCGGTGCACCCTTGATGTAGCAGGCCGTTCCCATGCACACGACACAAGTGTGTTCTCCTGCCGGCTTTAGGGTGAAGAAGTGATAGAAAGTCGCGACTCCGTATGCTTTGCTCAGTGGCACGCGCAACGATGCAGCGACGTAACGAAGCGCTTCTTCGTCGAGATAGCCGAAGGTTTCCTGAACGGTATGCAGGGATTCGATCAAGGCACGAGGATGGTGGCCCAGCCTACGCATGGTAGCGTCGACTAGCTTCCAACGTTTGTCTGTCGCATTCGGAGGGGTGGGTTTTGCGAACTGCGCGCCAATGCTGGTTGTCGCCAAGGCCGACTGACTCCTGCTGCGGCGCACACGGCTCAAGAACCTCGTGCATCGCAACAATTCAGTTTAGAAATGGCGCATTCAGCTTTATGTGATGCGGGTCACCCTCAACTGTCTAACTCGACACTTCAGTAACCATCGCATTCGCAGATTGCAGGAAATCATGCCTTCGTTTCTCGAGCCATAGAAACCATTCGTGTAGCCCACGACGCGTGAGGCTGGACACTTTCACAATGTCCATTGCTGGATGGATTCGCCGCGCATTCTCGACTGCCATCTCGAGATCGAAGGGCACATACGGAAGCAGATCGACCTTGCTCAACACGAGTAATTCGGATTTGAAAAAGATGGAGGGATATTTGAGCGGCTTATCGTCGCCTTCCGTGACGCTAAGGATTACGACTTTTGCCGCCTCTCCCAAGTCGTAGCTTGAGGGGCAGACGAGGTTGCCGACATTTTCGACGAAGAGGATGTCGAGATCTTCGAGCCGCCAATCTTCGAGATTACGTTCGATCATCCGCGCGTCAAGATGGCAGGTGCCGCCAGTGGTAATTTGCTTCACGGGAAAGCCGAAGCGCTTGAGCCGGTTGGCGTCGTTTTCCGTCTGGATATCGCCGGTCAAGACCGCAGCGCGACGATCTTTTGGGAAATGTTCGAGGGTACGTTCAAGAAGGGTAGTTTTTCCAGACCCTGGAGAACTGATGATATTTACACAGAGAACGCCGCGCTCTCGAAACTGCTCGCGCAAGCCAGCCGCGATTCGCTCATTCTCGCTTAGGACTTTACGTTCCAGCGGCAATCGATTCATGTTGTTCTACCTCCACGAAGGCGAGCTCCAGTTCATCTCCGCTGATGCACGCTGTAGCGTCATATCCACAGCTTGGACAGGTGAACTCGTATCCGTCCACCGCAAACTCTGTTCCGCACAGACAGCGATGACGACGCGGGCGGAATTCAATCTCCAGTTGCAGACCGTCGAATTCTGAATCCTTCACGATTGCTCCGAAGCAAAAATGGAGAGATTCAGGATCGATTCCTGCGAGCTCGCCGATTCTCACGCCCACACGAGTCGGACGACTGCCTGGAACGCGCGCCGTCTCTGTCGTCACGGCAGTCAAAATCGATTCGGCGATGCTCATCTCGTGCATAGGTCAGCAAATCCGGGGAAGCTGGTCGCCGGCGAGCATGTCGACAATGCGATTCGTGCCGAAGCGAGTTCGCATAACGACTGAAACCGGCTGCCGCTCCGTGACAGTTCCAATGATGGTTGCGTTCCGACCCAGTGGATGGGATCTCATGGTTTCGAGAATTTTTTCTGCAGCGGAAGGTTCGACAATCGCAACGAGTTTTCCTTCGTTCGCCACATACATCGGATCGAGACCAAGCAGTTCGCAGGCGCCGCGGACTTCTTCGCGAACTGGTATGGTGTCCTCGTTCAACTGGACGGTCACACGAGACTGATCTGCAATTTCATTCAGCGCGCTGGAAAGACCACCGCGAGTAGGATCACGCATGCAGCGGATGGCACCACGAGTCTCGAGCATCTTGGCGACGAGCGTATGGAGGGCAGCGCTGTCGCTCTCGATGGGACATTCAAATTCCAGTCCCTCGCGCTTGGCGAGGATTGCGATGCCGTGGTCGCCGATGAATCCGCTCAGAATCACCTTGTCACCCGGCAAAGCCTGATTGCAGGAAAGATTCAATCGAGAAGGAACGAGTCCGATGCCGGTGGTATTGATAAAAAGTTGGTCGCCACTTCCCCTTTCGACGACTTTCGTATCCCCAGTCACGACTTGGACACCGGCGGCCCTGGCCGCGTCCCGAAGAGATAGCGTAACGCGACGCAAGACTTCCGTTGGTAAGCCTTCTTCAATGATGAAGGCCACACTCAAGAACAATGGTGTTGCTCCGCCCATCGCTAGATCGTTGACCGTTCCATGGACCGCGAGCGACCCGATATCGCCGCCGGGAAAAAACAGCGGCTTTACAACGAAAGAATCCGTGGTGATCGCCAGACGTGTTCCATTGATATTGACGATGGCTTGATCATCCAGCTTGTCTAACGCGGAATTGCAGAACGCCGGCAGAAAGATCGAGCGCACGAGCTCGGCACTGAGCTTGCCTCCGCTGCCGTGTCCAAGCAAAACGGTGTCACGCGAAGGTAGCGGTGCAGGACAAGTTAGCTCTAAGAGCGTGGACTGCTTCTCAGGCATGGACTGTCTCCCGTGCCCGAGCTGCATTGCGGCGATATTGGTAATATGCGGCGCAGGCACCTTCTGAAGAAACCATGGGAGCACCCAGAGGATTCTCCGGAGTGCAGCGCATCCCGAATGCCGGACAGTCGTAAGGTTTGCGAAGTCCTTGCAGCACTTGCGCGCTGATGCATTCAGCGGGTTCTTCAGCTGTAATCTCAGACAATCCGAAGATCAGACTCGCATCGTAGTCTGCGTATTCTTCTCTTAATTTAAGACCACTCTTGGGAATCGTGCCGATGCCACGCCATTTCTGATCTGCCACTTCGAACACTTCTGCAACGACCCTCTGCGCCGGAAGATTCCCCTGATAGTGGACGGAACGCACGTACTGATTTTCGACCTTCGCGTCGCCGTTCTCGAGCTGCTGGACCAGCATGAGCACTGCAGCCATAAGATCGACCGGCTCGAAACCTCCAACAACGATAGGGACGCGGAAATCCCGCACCAGGCCTTCGTATTCATCACAGCCCATGATGGTGCAGACGTGACCGGGAGCGATGAATCCATTGACTCGATTGTTTTCGGAAGTCAGCAACGCGCGAATCGCGGGCGGTACCAGCACATGAGAGACAAGGATCGAGAAATTGCGGATGCCTTCACGCTTTGCCTGCCAAACCGACATCGCATTGGGGGGCGCTGTGGTTTCGAAGCCAATCGCCAAAAAGACAACCTTACGATCGGGGTTCGCCTTTGCAATCTTGAGCGCTTCGGTCGGCGAATAGACAATTCGCACATCGCCACCAGCAGCTTTTGCGCGAAAAAGATCGGAGCGGCTGCCGGGGACACGCAGCATGTCGCCGTACGAGACAAGCGTAACGTCGGGACGACTAGCCAATTCAATTGCCTTATCAATCGTTTCAAGGGGTGTGACACAAACGGGGCAGCCAGGTCCATGCACAAGCTCGATCGAGGAGGGCAGGAGGTCGTCGAGTCCGTAGCGCATGATGGTATGCGTTTGACCACCGCAGATTTCCATCAACACCCAAGGCCGGGTGGCAGTTTGCGCAATCTCTTCGGCGAGTTTGCGTGCCAGCTTCGCATCCCGGTATTCGTCGATATATTTCATCGAGAATGCACTGTCAGAAAGGCCGGAGCACATCATGTGGGGGAATGAGGCCCCAGCCCGACCTCAATGTAGCGGGAGATGTCTCAGGCCACGGTGATGTAGATCACATGGAGGAGTGAGCCACGAACGGGGCAGGGCTTTTCAGGAACTAGGCGTCCGCTTCTTCAGGAGGTAATTCGTCCGCAAGCGTGCCCATTTCTTCCAGTAGCTGGTAAGTACGTTCCGCTTCGTCGGCGTCAACACGGCTGATGGCGAATCCTACATGGACCATGACGTAATCGCCAATCATGGCTTCCGGCACGAAATCAAGACGCACCTGACGCACAATGCCACCGAACTGGACACGGCCAAGACGACCGCCGCCCATTTCCACGCTATCGAGAATCTTGCCGGGAACTGCCAAACACATATCGTGCTCTCTTTCTATGATACTGCTAGGCTCGCCACCGGAGCGTCGTCCCACCAGATCTCTGATTGCTTGTTTTGTGCAGGTTCGTAGCTGAGGTCGAGCCGATCCAGTTCGATCAGCACGTGATCGACTACCTGAGCTACAGCCGCCTGGACAGGCGCGCTTAGCTGGCAACCTGCGTCATAGCGCGAACCGGAGATGCCAATGAGCAGGACTTCTTTAGGCGCTGTTCCGACAAATTCCGCTGCCAACAGCGATTCGGTAAGAGCGGGCGAGTGCGGATCCATGCGCACCGGAGGGCCGTGGCGAACGATATCGTCCTTGCTGTACAGAGTGATCGTGCCGCCGGGCAAACCGTCGTCAACAGAGTCGATCAAGATCAAAGCATCGAGACCGGTAATGTGATCGATGAGATCGAGCGCTGGCGTTCCAAGGTCTTCGACTTCGACGCCAGGCTCGAAGCTGTAGGAAGAGCTCAACAGTCGCGCCACGTATGGGCCGACGCCGTCGTCCCCTAGCAGTACGTTCCCGATACCTGCAATCAAGACTTGTTTCACAGGACTTTCACCTTCGCGATCTGCTTTCCTGTCGGGTCGAACGTGTGGCATGCGCATGCCATGCATGGATCGAATGAATGGATGGTGCGCAACACCTCTAATGGCAGCTCGGGATTCGCGATCGGGCTGTCCAAGAGTGATGCTTCGTACGGTCCGTGCGCTCCAGCGATGTCGCGCGGGCTCGCATTCCACGTGGATGGAACTACTGCCTGGTAGTTCTTGATCTTTCCGCCGTCCACAACAACCCAATGCGACAGCGTTCCGCGGGGCGCTTCATGCGTGCCGACACCCTGAATTGTGCCGCTCGGGAAGCTCGGCGGGTTGTGGATGGAAAGATCGCCCTTGGCGATGTTGTCGACCAGCAATTGCCAGTGCTTCTGTCCAAGTTCCGCAAGCATGCAGGCCCGGATTGCACGAGCGGCGTGGCGTCCCATCGTGGAGTGGAGCTGGGCTACGCCGATCTTGCGGCCGGCGACAGTCGAAATGCGATCAAGTGCGGCGTCCGTCCACTTTCGAGTCAAAGGATGGCCTTGCGCATAGCCCACCAGTACCTGAGCCAGCGGGCCTACCTGTGCAGGTTTGTTTTCGAAGCGAGGCGCTTTTACCCAGGTATACTTCTTGTCCGCTTGCCAGTCTGTGTATTCCGGAACGGTTTCGCCTTTCCACGGATGCAGTCGTGTCTTGCCTGCATAGTACGAGTGCGTCACGTCTTCCAGGACCGACTGCCGGAACTGATCGTCAGCGTGCGAGTGGAAGGCACGAACGCTACTAACATCTCCACCAGGAATGTAGCCGCCGGGCAAATCGAATTGAGTTGCCCTCGCATCGATCGGAAGTTCAGGAACTGCAAGATAATTCTTGACGCCGCTGCCGATCCCGAACCAGTCGGCATACATCGCAGAGATGGCGCAAGCATCGGGCAAATAAACCTGCTGAACGAATGTGGCAACTTCGTCCATCAAGACTTTCATCTGCTCAAGGCGCTCCATTCCGAGCACGGCTTGGCTGTCGAGGTTGATGGCATTCGAAACGCCGCCTACGGTGAGATTCTGGATGTGGGGCGTTTTCCCACCGAGCATGCCCACTACTTGATTCGACTTGCGTTGATACTCGAGCGCCTGAAGGTAGTGCGAGAAGGCAAGAAGGTTGACCTCTGGGGACAAGTGCATCGCGGGGTGTCCCCAATAGCCGTTCGCGAAGATGCCGAGCTGGCCGCTCGCGGCTACCGCTTTCACCTTGTCCTGCGCCGCTTTCATTTCATTGCGCGAGTTCCGCGTCCAGGGCGAAAGACTCTCGGCCAGAGATGACGTCTTCGCCGGATCCGCCTTGGGGATCTGCAGAACGTCAACCCAGTCCAAAGCGGACAGATGATAGAAGTGGACGATGTGATCGTGCAGTCCATGATTGATAAGCACAAGGTTGCGAATGTATTGGGCGTTGGCCGGGATCTCCAGCTTCAACGCATCCTCAACGGCGCGAACGCTGGCCATCGCATGGACAGTGGTGCAAACTCCGCAAAAGCGCTGCGTGAATAGCCAAGCTTCGCGCGGATCACGTCCTTCGAGAATCTTTTCAATCCCGCGCCACATCGTGCAGGAAGCCCACGCGTCAGACACGCGTCCGTTATCGACTTGGACATCCACCCGCAAGTGACCTTCAATGCGAGTGATCGGATCAATTGTGATTCGTTTTGCCATAATGTCGCACCTTGCTTTCTTGCGTGTTCATCAATCGGCTGCTACAAATCTCGGATTCTGTAACTCCGCTGCTTTCTTCTCGTGCGTTTCCATCCGATACCACAGGCGCATCGGAGCCGGCAGAATGGCCAGCACTTTTACCAGGAACATGAATGCGGCAATCGCCAACGCCACAAAGCCAAGCGAAATAAACAATTCAATCGGGGTCGGAAAGTAAAACGCACCCGGCTTTGGTTGAAATGCAAGCGTGGTCGGATCGAAGCGATAAAGCATCCCGCCGAATGCGGACATCAGATGAGCGTGGAACATGAGCCGCGGGTCTCGTTGTCGGGAAGAATCCCGCAACATCCAGATCGCGACTCCCAAAAAGGCGGTTTCCATCCAGAACAAGCCGGCGTAGATGTCGAATTTGAAGGCGAGCCCGATAACGCCGCGGAAAACGATATCGGCGATTCGGAAAACCAGCCATGAAGCGATTAGCCCCGCGGTGAGCCGATTCATCTCGACTAAGACATCGAGATCGATTGGTCGTTTCCACATCTGGGAGCAGAACAATAAAGTCCCAGCGACGCAGGAAAATCCCAAGAAGGCAGCAGCCCAAACATAGAGCACGGGCAGCCAGGGAGTCTGCCAGAGTGGATACACTCGATTGCCACCCAGCAGCATGAGTGCTCCAAGTGATGACTGGTGCATGGCGGGGAGCAGATACGCCAATCCCACGATGAATGGATAGCAGCGCACCATCACTGCTTCCGCCTTCCTTACGTACTCGCGATACTTCGGCTTGTGTTGATGAAGCCAATCGGTGAATGGCGGGATGTTTTCAAGCAGTAGTGGAATCATCGCGTAGGTTGGCATGCACACTGCCACTTCAAGAAGCGGAGAGTGCAAATTCCAACGCCAAGGTGTGAAGACCCAGTAGAAGTTCCATGGACGGCCCACGTCGACGCCCAGAAGCATGAGGCCGGAAAGATAAGCAAGAAAACTGGTCAGACATGCTGTGCGCATGACGACGTGCAGGTTGTGCCGTTTGAAAAGCCACGCAGCCATCCCAATAGCGAAGGCTCCGGAACCGAGTCCGGTGAGCGTCATGGTGTTAAATGTTTTCCAGATGCCCCAGGCGTAGGCGTCGTTCATGCCGCTGGCAGGACCAAGTCCAGCAAGTTCGCGATATGTGACGAACAAAACTGCGAGTGCACCGAGTCCGCACATCGCGATGAACGGACGAGTCCAGATGGGGACGTCGTAGACGGGAACGTTTCTTTCCCATTGGTCGATCATAGTTGCGGCCTCAAACCAGTTTTCTTTTCGTCCTCAGCCATGTGTTCCTGGTGTTTCTTCCAGTTGCCTCGAATGACACCAACCATGGAGGCGTACAACACTGCCGGCACGGCGAGGTAGCTGTACACGCGTTTTTGCCACTTGAGATATTTCTCGGGGACTGACTCATGCGGCAGATCGGGCAAACCGATCTTGTCGAAGGGCACTTTAGAGAGGTAGAGAACTTGTGTGCCGCCGCCTTCAAATTCGCCGAATACCCGGTCCTGGTAATACTTGTTGGGATTTTCTTTGATTCGGTTCTTAGCTTCTGCCAGCAATTCCGTTCTCTTGCCGAAAATGACAGCCTTAGTCGGGCATACGGATGTGCAAGCAGGCTGCAAGCCTTGCGCCTGTCTCTCCTTGCAAAATTCGCACTTTACGATTTTCGGGTTCCAGCCTTCCCATTGAAACTTCGGAACGTGGTAGGGACAGGCGATTTCGCAATACCGACAGCCGACGCAGACTTTGGAGTTCCATGTCACAACGCCGGTTTTCGCATCTTTGCGCAGACCTTTGAACATGCAGCCTGCGACACATGCGGGATCGACACAGTGCATGCATTGCTGCTTCACATATGCGTAGGACTTTCCATCAGCGGGCTTGTAGAGCTTAATGATGTTCTTGGTGGTGGCGTTGAGCTCAAGGTTGGTGTGGTGAACACCTTCGATCCGTGCGTTCTCAAGCGTCTTGTTGGCTTCGACGCAAGCGGCTACACAGGACTGACAACCGATGCAGCGAGTGTTGTCATAGAGCATCGCCACGGCCTCGCGTGGCGCCTGCGGCATCTCCTGGGCTTGCGCAGTTCCGGTGAGCGCTGCGCCAGTCGCAGCTCCGGTGGCCACAACCGAAGCAGAGCCAACGGTGATTTTCTGCAACATCTCGCGACGAGACAGAGCCATGATTAGTCGCCTCCGGTTTTTCCGTCCGGCTTCGTGTGATCGTCCGGGCTACCCTTGGTCGCGCTTACTTCTTTTCCCGTGGGTAGACGGCGTGAAGCCATGAGAGCCGCGCCGCCGATGCCGCCAGCAATCGCTCCCACCATGCCTGCAGCAATCGGGCCAACCTTTCCGATCGGTGTGTTGATCAACGGCAAAGCTTCCGGCGGTGTGATGCCACGTAGTTCCGCGGTTTGGAAGATTGGCATGTTGAACGCAATACCCTTTTCCGTGCAGCCCACGCAAGGAGAGCCGATACCAATGGGCCATACATCGGGAACTTCGTTGAAGTGCCGGGTAGAGCACGCTGCGTGTGTCACTGGGCCTTTGCAGCCCAAGCGATACAGGCACCATCCTTGGCGGTGGCCTTCGTCTCCGAATTCACGTGCGAAGCGACCGGCGTCGAAGTGCGCGCGGCGCGGGCAGTGATCGTGGATCACGCGATCGTACGCAAACTTCGGACGATTCTTCTCGTCGAGCGCCGGCAGGCGTCCCATGGTCGCGTATTCAAGAACAACCGCCAGCAAGTTGTAGGGATTGGGCGGGCATCCGGGGAGATTCACAACCGGCTTCTCGGTGAGGATTGAATCAACTCCCGTCGCACCCGTCGGGTTTGCACCTGCTGAGGGAACGCCGCCCCAAGAAGCGCATGAGCCCATCGCAACCACCGCTGCCGCCTTCTGGCCAACTTCTTTCAGGACCTGCAATGCTGGCCGGCCGGCAAGCTTCATGTACTGACCTTGATCCTTTGTGGGTATTGAACCCTCGACCACGAGAACGAACTTGCCGAGGTTCTCGTCGATAGCCTGTTTGAGCGCGGCTTCGGCCTGGTATCCGGATGCCGCCATTAAGGTCTCGTGGTAGTCGAGCGAGATGACGTTCAGGATCAGATCAGCGACATCCGGCCGCGAAGTCCGCAAGAGCGTTTCAGAGCAGCCAGTGCAATCCTGGAAGTGCAGCCAGACCACCGAAGGCCGTTTTGCCTTGCCGACAACCTTGGCGACCTCCCAAGCGGACGCCTTCCGCGTCAGAGACAAGTGCACCGGCGCCGCGATCATCAGCGTCGTACAGAGTTGAATGAAGTTGCGGCGAGAGACACCTGCTTCTTTCAGGTGTTCGGAGATAGTCGGCTTTTCGTTCCGCATAGTGCTTCCCCGGCTATAGGGATTCCCCGTAGTCCCCTTCGGAACCCAGGTTCTGCGAACCGATGAAACAAACGTACGGAGTTCGCACCCTTCGGAGCCTTGCGTCGGAGTCGAACGACTATGTCGGAAGCGAGTGGATCGGGCTAAGGTCTTTAGGATCGGCATTTCCCGGGGCGGCAGCCACCGGAAAAGTTTCGAGGGAACGCGGGCAGCATCAAATGATAAATGGCGTATGAAAGTAAGGATGTCTTACCCGTTCTAGTCGGCTCCCTCAAGCCAATCTTCGTGAACTCACCTTGCCCCCACTGCTTCCGGTGGCGACTGCGGCGCGAACGCGTTGTTTATCGCTTGGATTGGTACATGCGGGCAGTGATAGCCGTCACCGCTCTTGGTGACTAGCGCACCAACGGCAAGCGATGTGTTCGGAAGAGTTGGGTGTCGATCCTTCTGACAACTTAGTGAGGGGACAACGCCGCGTTCGAAACGGGTAGGCTGACGCGGAATACGGTGCGCCCTGGACGGGATTGGAAACTAATCGTTCCTTTATGTTTGCGGATGATGCGATGAACTGTATCCAGTCCAAGGCCGGTGCCTTCCCCAACTCCCTTAGTGGTGAAGAACGGCTCAAAGATGCGAGGCTGCACTTCAGCCGGAATGCCCGACCCACTATCCGCAATTTCGACGATAGCGCAGTCACCGTCCAGGAAGGCTCGCACTTCGAGAGTTCCGCTACCATTCATTGCATCTGAGGCATTGTCAATGAGGTTAGTCCAAACCTGGTTTAATTCGCTTCCGAATGAATGGACAAGCAAGGCTTTTTGGGGATATTCACGCTGAACTGTGATGCCCCGTTTCAGCTTGTGATTCAGGATGGTCAGCGTATTTTCAAGGCCATGTACGATGTCGACATCCTGCACGGTGGCCTGGTCCATGTAGGTGTATTCCTTGATCGCACGTACCAAGTCCGAAATGCGAGAGGTGCTGCTTTCAATTTCATTGACGAGGCTAAAGATCTCGATGGCAGCGGTGAACCTGACAAGAGCGGCGCGAACGGTAGCTGCGTCAAATCCCTCCAGGAGCGGCGCCAAGGATGCCGCGTCGAAGCCTCGACGCGCCAGGTCTCCGGCCAGCTGCCACATATCATTGAATCCCTTGGCACGAAGCGCACGATCAATTTCATCTTCAAGTTCGCTAACGCGCAGTGCATCGGGAGGAATTCGGTCATACGCGAGAAATTGCTGCTCGATCGCTTCAATTCTGGACTTCTCGGGTTGGGTCAGGTCCCGCGCACCCAGTTCATGACTGGCGTCTTTGATGCGTTTCAATGCGGCGCGCAACTGGCTCGCCGCTCTTTTTGCAGCGGAGGCGGGATTATTCAGTTCGTGCGCCAGCCCAGCCGATAACTTTCCGAGTGCCGCAAGCTTCGCCTGTTGGGACTCCATCCGCGTTACCTCGCGGATACGGTCGGACATCACTCCCACCAACTGCTTGGCCATTTCGGGACAGTGTTGAATCAACGCCGTGAATTTGGCAGCTGGCAACCGCAAGCCTCGCGTCGGTGTCATCGCACGAACTGTCACTGTGAAGTGTGTCATTCGTGAGAATGGAAGTTTGCCGGTAACGGAGCGGGGTCCGATGTTAATGACCATGAGGTCTCCGCCCTGATCCCACCTTGCCTGTAGCTCACCATCAAGAATTACGAACATTGCATCTGCCACATCGTTTTCGTGGAATGGCATGTCTCCCGTGGCCAGATGAATCTCTTCACTTTCTTTGAGGAACCACTCGAGTTCCTCATCCGGAAGGCTTTGAAACGCAGGCACGCTTGCAAGTTCAGATTTGGTGACATCCGCCATCTATTAGACCTTGCTCAAGTATTGATGAATAAACTGCACAGCAACTGAGCCCTCGCCGACGCCGGAGGCTACGCGTTTGACTGATCCATGACGAACATCACCTACCGCGAAAATTCCAGGAACGTTGGTTTCGAGCAGGTAGGGATCCCGTTCAAGAGGCCACCCATTCGGCAACTTCCCTTTGTGCATCAGGTCGGGTCCTGTAAGGATGAAGCCCTTGTCATCGCGCTCAACGGTGCCTGTGAGCCAGTCTGTGCGCGGTAATGCTCCAATGAAGATGAAGAGCGACGTGGCTGGCACCCGCTCCACTTTATTTGTGTCAGAACATAAGACGGAAATTTCCTCAAGCCGCGAGTTGCCATGCACTTCCTGTACAGAGGCATTGGCCCAGAGCTGAATGTTGGGAGTCTGCTCAATCTGATCGATGAGGTATTGCGACATGGTAGTGGAAAGTGATTTACCACGAATAAGCATGAAGACTTTATCTGCAAACTTCGAAAAATGCATGGCGGCTTGTCCAGCCGAGTTGGCTCCGCCCACGATGTAGACGATTTCACCTTTGCAGGCCATGGCCTCGCTCGCGCCACCGCCGTAATACACTCCCGCGCCCTGCAACCGATCCATGCCAGGGACATTCATCCTGCGCCATTGAACGCCGCTGGCGATCATCAGCGCGTGACACGAGATCTCTCCGCCGTCGGCCAGCTTGACAATCCTGTACGGACCATCGACTCGCAATTCTGTGGCTTCCTGGGGCGCAAGAATCTCAACGCCAAACCTCTGTGCCTGTACAACTGCGCGACGCGCGAGATCCGCACCGCTGAGGCCGACTGGAAATCCAAGATAGTTCTCGATGCGTGAACTCAGGCCCGCTTGCCCACCAGGCGCTTCGCGCTCGATCATCACGGTTTTCAAACCCTCCGAAGCGCCGTAAACAGCTGCCGCCAGTCCTGCAGGGCCACCGCCGACAATTGCCAGATCGTAAAAATTAGTTTGCGCCCGGGTACGCAGGCCCACTTTTGAAGCGACCTGGTTGAACGTTCCTTCAAGCAGCTTTGTGCCATCCGGAAAGAGCACAACTGGCAAACTGAAATCTTCTTCTCCGAGTGCGTCGAGCAATCGTTTTGTTTCCGGATCATTCGCGTTGAGCTCGACGTCGATCCACTGAAATGGCACGTGATTGCGAGCAAGAAAATCTCTCAATTCGTAGCTTTTAGGATGCCACCGGGTACCGAGCACACGGATACCTTCATATCCGGGATGATAGGAAGCGCGCCAGTCATCCAACAAATCATCAATTGCTGGGTACAGATTTTCCTGAGGCGGGTCCCACGGTTTCATGAAGAAATAATGAATATTGGCCTGGTTGATGGCGCTAATCGCTGCAGTCGTGTCAGCGTATGCCGTGAGCAGTGCTCGTTTTGCATCGGGATAGATCTGCATGGCCTCGCTGAGAAAGCCGACGCCGTCCATCTGCGGCATGCGCTGGTCGGCAAGTAGTAATGCGACTGCATCATTTCGCAGCTTCAATTGGCGGAGCACGTCCAGTCCGGATTGTGGTGTGCTCGCGCTTAAAACTCGATAGTTCTCTCCGTAATGAGATCTCAGATCGCGCTCGATGGCACGCAAAACATCCGTATCGTCATCGACGCTGAGTAAAATCGGCTTTGCCATAAATCAGATCTTTCTTTCAGGAATGCGAAACAAGGACTTCGAGAATCGATTAGCCACGTGTACTGAACAAATTAGATACGAGACCACTCCATTTGGTCGCGAAATGTGGGCCGCGATCAGAGAACTCGCTCGTGGGCGTAGCCACCCGCTCCCAACGCCGAAAGGATTTCGGCTATGTGGTCCGGACCACGAGTTTCCATCGTGATGTCGATCGCGGTTTCGCCCAGGTTGACGCCGTAATATGCGCGATCATAGGAAGTTTCCACGATGTTTGCGCGGTGCTGCGCGAGAATAGCTGTAAGCCGATTCAGCGCACCCGGATAATCCGGCAAATGCACGCGCAAGCGCACGAGCCTTCCATCCTTTACGAGACCTCGTTCGATGATTCGCGACAGCAGAGTCACATCGATGTTTCCGCCGCAAACCAGAACCGCAACCTTCTTCCCAGATAACGGCAGCTTGTGATTCAACAACGCGGCAATGGCTGCGGCTCCCGCGCCCTCGGCTAACGTTTTTTCGCGTTCGAGCAACAACAGGATTGCGTTCGCAATTTCTTCCTCGTCCACTGTGACAATGTCGTCGACATATTTCTGAACGAGCGGCAGCGTCCGATCGCCGGCACGGCGGACAGCGATACCGTCTGCGATCGTAGCAGCTGGATTGATCGTTACAGGCTTTCCTTCTGCGACTGCGACTTTCATTGAGGGAAGGCGCGCTGGCTGCACTCCGAAGATTTTTACTTTCGGACGCGATTCGCGAACTGCGCACGCGATGCCTCCGATTAAACCGCCTCCACCAATCGGTACGATAACGGCTTCAACATCGGGAATCTGTTCGAGGATTTCCAGTCCCAACGTGCCCTGTCCGGCAATCACAACTTCATCATCGAAAGCGTGTACGAGCGTGAGGTGATCCTGCTGACTTCGCCGCAATGCCTCATCGAATGCTTCGTCGTAATTTGCGCCGTGAAGGATTACATCAGCACCGTATCCGCGCGTGGCTGATACTTTGATCAGCGGCGTGGTCAGAGGCATGCAGATGACCGCTCGCACGCCATGGCGTCCGGCGTGATACGAAACACCCTGCGCATGGTTTCCGGCTGAGGCGGCAATGACGCCGCGTTGCCGCTCGGTCTCAGTCATGCACAACAGTTTGTTAAGCGCCCCTCGCTCTTTGAATGCACCGGTGCGCTGAAGATTGTCCAGCTTGAGATAGATGGAGTTCCCGGTTAATTGCGAGAAGGTCGCTGAAAGCGCGCAAGGTGATAGGTACACGGAGTCGCGGATCCGACCTAACGCCTGCTGAACATCGGAGAGTGCAATCATTCGGGTCCCGGAGGTAAAGGTGAGGCAACATCTTACCCGAACGTAAGCCGTCGCCGTTCCCCCCGGTCAATTCGCGATTAGAAGGCTTTCAGCAAACGGCCACTCCCGATCTACCCACTGAGCTTCGCAACGGAAACCAGCGTGCTCCGCTAATTTCCAAATGTCATTCAGGGAGTATTTGTGGCTCGATTCTGTCCAGATCGTCTCCCCATCTGCGAAGTCCACCTCCAACTCTGATGCTTCAATGCGAACGGTTTGTCGCTGCAATGACCGGAGATGCA
This sequence comes from Terriglobales bacterium, assembly GCA_036265385.1. Taxonomy (GTDB): domain Bacteria; phylum Acidobacteriota; class Terriglobia; order Terriglobales; family Acidobacteriaceae; genus DATAPD01. The sequence goes on along the minus strand of DATAPD010000002.1, from coordinate 26,097 downwards.
TTTCGATGCTCTTCTCCTGCTGATTGAATCGCGCTTCGTGCGCGAATGAACGAAGATCGAAATTTCCACCCAACTCACGATTGATACGAGCCAGCAAATTGAGATTAAACGAAGCAGTGACCCCGAGTGGATCATCGTACGCAGGCAACAATTGATGGAGCGGTTTTTCCAAGTCAGAACCTAGAAGAAGGCTGTCACCAGGCAACAGGATGTCGCGTACTGCGGCAAGGAATATCGCACCTGCTGGCCGGTCAAAGTTGCCGATCGTGCTGCCTAGAAAGAGAACGAGAACCGACTCTCCCGGTTCACGACGCGCGGCGACTTCCAGAAGTCCGTCCAGATACTCGCGTTCGAACCCAACGATGCTCACCGAATCGATATCGCCGAGTTCACGCGCGCACATTGCCAAAGCCGTAGGAGAAATTTCAATTGGGCAATAAGAAATAGACTGCCGACGAGAAAGCGATTCCAACAGCCAACGTGTCTTCTTGCCACTCCCACTTCCCAATTCGGCGACTATGGCGGGCCTGCGGGCCAGACGCACGATATCGTCCGCGTGACGCTGCAGCAGTCGCTCGTCCGCTCGAGTCAAACCGTACTCCTGTAAAACACTGATCACTTCAAAGAGGGCTGAGCCCACGTCGTCATACAAATACTTCGACGGCAATTCTTTCTGGTTCGACTTCTCTAATCCTGCGCGTACGTCCGCGGCGAAATCCGTGTGACGCGTAGATGCAAAGGAATAAGTAAGCATGTCGTCCTCTCTTCAAACTTCTCTTACGCACCGGAACCCGGCGTACACGTATTGGTATTGCGGTTGAAACCAGTTGCGGAAAGAGCGACGAAGCATGCTGGCTGCGGTTCGAGTCGAACCGCCCTTCAGAACGTAATGTTTGTTGTCGAAGAAATCGGCGGAATAACCCAGATAAAACGAAAAGGGCTTAAATCCGGGCAGCGGCCCGAAAACGGTTGAAGTCCATTCCCAACCATTGCCGACCATGTCCGAAAGGCCGTAGGGACTTTCGCCGGAAGGAAAGCTTCCGACTGGCGTTGGATTCCACCTTTGAAAATCGAAGTTGCCCTGGTTGGTTTTTGGTACAACATCGCCCCAAGGGAACACCTGCAAGGAATTATCTCCGTACGCAGCGCGATGCCACTCGGCTTCAGAGGGAAGACGCTTGCCTGTCCACTTGGCGTAGGCGCTCGCCTCCGCGTGACTGACGTACACAGGCCATTCCAGCGGAAGCGCGATCTCCTGAAACATGGTTCGATATGTCCACCCACCGTCAATGCGCTTCCAGAAGACTGGGTGTTCGACGTTGTGCTGTGCCTTCCAATTCCAGTCAGAATCTTTCCAGAACTTAGGCTCGTGATATCCCCCAGCATGAATGAAATCCAGATACTCAGCGTTGGTGACCATGTACCGATCAATGTCGAACTCTGCGACGTTAATGGTCTGCTGCTCGAATTCGTTGTCCCATCCGAATTGGCCTGAATTTCGCCGCAGCCCTAGTGTCGCGCGACCAGCAGGGATCCTCACCATCTCCGGCTGCACGATACGACTCACGGGCGCCGGGTCTTCGTAGGACGCAATCTTCTTACTGATTGGCAGTTGATGCAGCATGTAGGCGAGGGTTTCTGCGTGCATCAATCGGTGTTCGATGGCGACATTCAGCAACTGAACGGGATCGAACTCAGGTTTCTGTGGCGAATCGAGGGCGGATAGATGCTGATCGATGGTTTCGCGTATGCGTGAGACATATCGTTGGACGGTTTCAATGGAAGGCCAATCTCCTGGTTCATCTTTCGGCAAACCGCCATCCACCGGATCGATCCCAAACGCAAACAGGCGATCCAGCTTTTCGTCGAATACTTGTGCACCCAACGCGCGGTCTCGCAGCAAGTTCCAATCGAATGCTTCGAGATGACCTATATAGAAGATGATGCGATGGCGTTCGCCTATCGGACGATCGTAAATAGCATCAGGATGTACGATCGCGAACAGCGAATCGGTGACTTGCCGTGCGGCTCGGTATTGCTCAAGCAATCCACTAGAGAGCGCAAAGTTCCCGATAGTTGTGGCCATCCTCTCCAAGCCTCCAGCCTTTCGATTCCGGTTTTGATGCCGCTTCTATGAAAAGCGGTTCGCAACGGAATAAAGAAATTTGCGGGTTGATTGTAGGTACCTCAACTACCTAGATTTGCAGGGAAAAGGCCGGAAAAAGGGGGACCGACGAATGTGTCGTAGAATCAACCGCACATATCATTGGGGGATTTGTATGCGTTTTTCCCGTTTTCTTGTTCTCATCGCCGTGATTTCCGCTGGTACGGCAATGCTCGCACAAGCAAAACCGGAAAAGATTACAGTGACTGGGACGCTGAGCCGCGCGATGGCGATCGGGGCAGAAACTACTGGGTGGATGATTCAGTTCGATAGAGAGACCACCATCGCAGGCAAGTCCCTCAACTCCATTGAGATCGCCTACCCGAAGGCCGAAAAACTTGAAAAGCTGGCGAATCAGCACGTGAAGGCCAGGGGCATGCTCTCACATCGAAGCGGAGTTGAGACCGGAGAGCGGACTGTCCTCGAGGTGAAATCAATCAAACGCGTGAATGCGAAATGACATCAACGCTTTTCTGGATCCAATCGCTGGTCTAGATAAATCCAGAGCACGCGTGAGAAGAGCGTGATCGTCGGTGCCAAAGGGAGAAAAAGCACCACTGCCCAGATCGTCGCACTTGTAATCCACCACTTAGTTGTTGCCCATAGCACAATCGTGAAGATTCCGATGATAACAACAGCCAAACCGTAGCTGATGTACATCGCCCCGAGAAAATAGCCCTGCTCGCGTTCGAATTTGAGGTCGCACACCGGACAGCGCTCATTCATTTTCGGGAAGCCTCGAAAAATCGAACTACGAAACATCGGCCCGATGCGGCATCGCGGACATCGCTGATGGAAAATGTCGGACAGGGTGGAAGATTTCACTTGCAATTCAACCTGATCACCACAATTACCATTCATATACCGCCGCCTCGTAAGGCTTAAGCTCGGCTCCTTTGGATGGAGTGGCGTAGTTGTCGATCAACAGCTTCGCTTTGCTTAGATCAAAATCGATTTTTGCAGCTGAGGGCTTCGCCTTGAAATTGAGCAGCACGAGTATCTTTCTGCCGTCGAGTTCTCGCGTGTACGCGTAAACATCCGGGTTTTCTTTGTCGAGCAGCGTGTACTTGCCATAGATAAGGACTGGATTCGACTTGCGCAACTTCACGATTTCGCGGAAGTAGTTCAGGCAGCTGTTCGGGTCCTTGTCCTCTGCCGCTACATTCACTGTTTTAAAATTCGCGTTCACTTTCAGCCAAGGCTTGCTGCTTGTGAATCCTGCATTCGTTGTCGCATCCCACTGAAATGGAGTGCGGCTGTTGTCCCGGGCCGTGATCTTGGCGCCCTCGAGGAATTTCTTCACATCTCCGCCCGAGTTCTTCTCCAGCTGATACCAGTTCCGCGTCTCAATATCCTGGTAGTCATCGATGGAATCGAACTTGATGTTTGTCATGCCGAGCTCATCACCGGCGTAGTAGTACGGAGTTGCACGCATGGTGAGCAGGAACGTGGTCAGCATCTTATTGGAAAGCTCGCGCCACTCAGGGGCATCGTTACCCCAGCGCGTTGTCATGCGCGGCTGATCGTGATTGCCGAGATAGATCGTGCCCCAACCCTTTTGAGCGAAAACAGCGTCCCATTTCGAGTAGACATTCTTGAAATCGATCAAGCTGTATCCGTTTGGATCAGGAATCTTGTGCGTATTCGGCAAGATCCCCAAGCCAACACCTTCGAAGTGATAGGCCATGTTCAGCTCATGCCGATCGGCATCGACATACTGCAAAACGTCATCGGTCGTGACGCCGATCCCTTCAGCCACACTCATCACATCGTATTTGCTTAATACCTCCTTGTTCATCTGCTGCAGGTATTCATGGGTGTGAGGGCCGTTCGCATAAAACCGAACGTAGTCGCCATGGTACTCGGGCGGAATTGGAGGGAAGGTCGTGTCCTTCGAGATAAAGGGGATGACGTCCATGCGAAAGCCGTCCACGCCCTTGTCGAACCAGAAGCGCATCATGGAGAAAATCTCCTCGCGCACCTTCGGGTTCTCCCAATTCAAGTCCGGTTGCTTCCGAGAAAAATAATGCAGGTAGTAGCTGTTCGTCTTTTCGTCGAACATCCAGGCGTCGGCGTTTACATCGAAAAAGCTCCAGCGGTGTGCGGGCTTACCGTTCTCCGCCGGCCACCAGTGGTAGTAGTCGCGGTAAGGATTATCGCGCGAGCTGCGAGACTGCTGGAACCACGGGTGCTCATCGCTGGAGTGATTGGCGACAAGATCGAGCACCAATTTGATACCTCGAGCGTGCATCCCTTTGAGGAGTTCGTCAAAATCCTGCATCGTGCCGAACTCTTTCATGATGCCGCGATAGTCGCTGATGTCGTATCCGTTATCGTCGTTGGGTGAACCGAAGATTGGGTTCAGCCAGATGACGTCAACACCCAGACTCTTCAGATAGTCCAGTTCGGAAATGATCCCGCGCAGATCGCCAATGCCATCACCGTTCGAGTCTTTAAAGGATCGCGGATAGATCTGGTACACAACTGCTTCTTTCCACCAGGTTCGCGCGTTGGCGGGGTGATCATTCGATCCCGAGGCGGAGGTGCTGACCGCACTCTTCGGAGACGAAGGGCTCTGTCCGATGGTCACACTTTGAACAATCATCAATAAGATGAAAATAAGAGGAATTTTCACGGCGACCTCACGCACCAATGCGCTTGTTGATCTCGAACGCGTCAGTTTAAGGCGGAGCGAACCACTTGTCTCTACTCAACGCAAGACACTGACCTATGCGATAGTGCACTGCCATAATAGTCTTTGTGCAAACGAAGGGAACTATATGAACAACAATTTCAAGTGCGATCTTCTAATTCTCGCTACGATCCTTTCGGCGAGCTCCAGTGCCCTTGCCCAAGAGGCACATGCAGCGCATGAGCGGGCTCGGATGGTGATGAACCAACCTCTCGCTCCCATGAATGGGGAGAAACTGAAAGTCACGTTGGTGGAGGTCAATTACGGGCCCGGCGAGTCCTCTCCTCCGCACAGCCACCCGTGCCCTGTCATCGGGTACGTGGTTGAAGGCACGATCCGCTCTCAAGTGAAGGGCTCTGATGCAGCTGTTTTTCAAGCAGGTCAGACCTTTTATGAGCCTGCAAACGGTGTTCACATGATCTCTGCCAACGCGAGCACGACGACACCAGCAAAGCTCTTGGCCTATTTCGTGTGCGACAGCGATGCTCCTTTGAGTTCGCCCGTCAGTAATGAGAAAACAATGGAGAAAAAATGGCTGCGCTAGGTGGGATTGCCAGGGTGGCGAACCAGTTTTCGCCGGCCGTCAGTATTCCTACAAAGCAGAAGTGGGCCGGCAAGAGCTCCTCTACGTGGTAGGGGTAACTCATTTTCGTGCGCAGAGCAGGCGAGCGGACCGAACAACCCAGGCTGGCACACCCATGCAGAAACTAGCTTCGTCTACTCTCGATTTTGCGAATGAAGCTGGACCCATCCGACCCGTGCGGTCATCGAAACTTTATAGGCAATTTGTAAGGAGGAATCGTGCAACCACGAATCAGTTTGCAGGCCGCGCCCGGCGGATACCATGCAATGCTGGGATTAGAAAAATATCTTCACGAATCCAGTGTGGAAGAATCGTTGCTGCTGTTGTTAAAGGTGCGCGCATCCCAGATCAACGGCTGCGCATATTGCATCGATATGCATTGGAAGGACTCCCGTGCTCTCGGAGAAACGGAGCAGCGCCTGTACGGACTGGACGCATGGCGTGAATCTCCTTATTACAGCGAGCGGGAACGTGCGGCACTGGCGTGGACGGAGGCCCTCACCTTGATAAACGAAGGACACGTGCCCGATTCAGTGTACGAAGAGGTCAAGCCATACTTTAGCGAGAAGGAGTTGGCGGATCTCACACTAGCAGTAGCAACGATCAATGCTTGGAACCGGCTCGCCATTGCGTCTCGAACCGAAGTCGGAAAGTATCAATCGACCAAACGTGAGCAAGCCCAGAAAGTTGCGTAGCGGAATCGGGATTATTTTCCAGCTTTAGCTTTGACCGAGGAGGGTGAAGTGGGCTTCGCCCCATAAGGCCGAGAGCCTACAACGCCCTTCCCTTCCTCGACCGTAATTGTTTGCCCCGCTTGCACGGCAGAAAGCTTATCTACTCCGCCACTCGGCCAGTAGATCTCAACCGTATCGGCTTTTGTCTGCGAGCCAAGCCCGAAGGTCAGGACAAGCTCGCTTTGGGAAAGATAGCTTGAACCGGAGCGCAGCATATGGGATTGCTGGTCCTTGCCTGCAACAACTTTTACGATGGTGCCGATTCCATCGCGATTCGATTTCGTCCCAATGAGTTTCACGCGCAAACTGCGGTTCGTGCCGCCTTCGTTGTGGAACAACCAGGGCCGGCCAGCATTCGTTGTCATTAACACGTCGAGCGCACCATCGTTGTCGATATCGGCATACGCTGCGCCACGCGCTACTCTGGGGGAAGCGAACGCTGGTCCCACTTTTTGGGTGGTTTCTTCGAACTTCCCTCCTCCGGTGTTGCGGAACAAGTGCGGAGGCTCGGCATAGCTCACGCGCTTTTGAACTTTCTCGATCTCGTTCTCGATGTGACCATCAGCAACGAGGATATCGAGCCAACCATCATTGTCGTAGTCAAAGAAGAAGCACCCGAATCCAAGTGTCACCAGACTGGCGCGACCGACCTCGGACCGCGGAGCTTCATCAACAAACAGACCATTACCTTCATTGTGATAGAGCGAGAGCATCTGGTTTGAGAAATTGGTGATGATGATGCTTGCGCGGCCGGATCGGTCGTAGTCGGCCGCGTCAACACCCATGCCTGCACGGGCAACTCCATCTTCACTGAACGCAATTCCGGCTGAGACTGCGCGCTCTTCAAAGGTGCCGTTCGCTTTGTTCAGGTAGAGCTTGTTCGGTTGCGTATCGTTCGCGAGCAGGATGTCTGGCCATCCATCGGCGTTGTAGTCGAGGATCGCAATTCCCAAGCTCTTCGATGTGTTGTCAAAGAATCCCGCCTTAGCCGTCGAATCTTCGAATTTGCCGCCGCCCAAGTTGTGCCAAAGACGCGCGGATGAGCCCTTGTAGGATTCCGGCGTGCAGTACGATTTATTCGCTCCGTCCAGGGTGCAGTAAATGTCTTCTTGTGGCGACCATTGCACGTAGTTCGCGACTACCAGGTCGAGCTTTCCATCGCGATCGTAATCAACCCAAGCGGCGCTTGTTGAAAACTCGTTCGATCCCCAAAGCCCAGCCACCCTGGTTACATCGGTAAACGTCCCGTTCCCGTTGTTATGAAACAGGTGCGACTGTCCTAAAGCCGTGATGAAGATGTCGTCGCGGCCGTCGTTGTCATAGTCCCCAATCGCTGTCCCAAATGCATAGATCGGGACATTTAGCCCGGACTTGGCCGTCACATCGGTGAACGTACCGTCCCCATTGTTGTGGTAAAGGTGGAGGGTAGTTGCGCCATTCTTTTGATGTCCGGCGAAATCAGTGCCGTTTACGAGCAAAATGTCTGGGTATCCATCGTTGTCATAATCGATGAAAGCACAACCGGGCCCCATGGTTTCCGGCAACCACTTCTTCCCGAAAGCACCGTTGTTATGAGTAAACCGAAGACCAGCCTGCGAAGTGATATCTCGGAACGTGATGGTCTGCGCATCGCTAAACGAAAACGCGCAGCAAGCGAAAAAGACACAAAGTAATCCCAACAAGCTCTGCCTTAATCTTGCTTTCTGGAAATGAAGGTTTCCGAAGAATCCACTGCGGAGATACTTCAATTGTTCCCCCCGGGGACGGTCGATGGGTTCTGCACTGGTGCTTTCGCGCGGGCGTTGCTTTTCGAGACAGGCCGCCTCGACACGATAGTCGACGCAGATTTTTTAGCGGTAGCTCCATTCAGGGCTATCGATACATGTTCGTGGATGGACTGCCTTTCGTTATTGTCTTCCGAATTCTTTAAACGGTAAGGACCCGTAATGGTCTGGGAGGACTCGTCCATTTTGAAACGTAGATAGCGAACCTCGTGCTCATGCGCCATCTTCTCGTTGCCGAGACCCCGATACGCGAGCATGAGGTTGTAGTTAGCTTGCAAATCCTCGGGATCGACCGTCAGCGCAGCTTGAAGAGTATCGATCGCCTGCTGATATTTCTTCTGTAAAAACAAAACTCGCCCTAGTTCGTTCACTGCGACACGATCACGCGGATATTGAGTGAGAACCTTGTGGAGATGATCCGCAGCCCCATCGTAATTCCCATCGTTACGCAAAACGCGGGCATAAAAGAAATGTGCACGTGCCAGGTTCGGACTTAATTCGAGAGCTTTGCTCAGCACGGTTCGTGCTCGTTCCATGTCTCCTTCTTGAACTGCCGCGCGACCAATGTTCACCCATCCGTCCGGGTTGTCAGGTGCAACTTCGGTGACCTTCTGAAATGCAGCCTGCGCACCTTTAAGATCTCCCTGCAACAGCAGACCGATTCCATAATCGTTCCAGCGCTGCCAGTCATCCTTGTCCAAAACCGTTTTAGGCTGGGCGGCATTCGACCCGTGGGGAGCAACATTCACATCGACGCTGTTTTCCGCAATGGTGACGATCGGAACGTCAGGAATTTTTTCCTGCTTTGCAGAAACTCCGTGGAGCGAACCCGTAAAGACAAACGGCCTATCATCAAACGATCGAGCGACCTCAGCTTTGCTGGCCGGATCAGGAATTCCTGCAAAGGCAAACTGCGTATTCCACCACGCGAACTTCCGATAGAGCATGCGAGCGCGCAGTGTGATCTTGTTGCCTGCCGTTTCTGGGACATGCATGCGGTAGTGAACGGTGTCAGCCGCACCCGGAGGTATCAATCGCACATACACCACTGCACGAGTGGACCAGGCGTTTCGCTTGTTGATTGGATTGCCGTGTTCATCGACTTGCAGAGAACGATAAAAGTGGGCGCCCTTCTCGACTGGCCCTTTGCCATCGTCTTCGGCCATGCCGCTCCAGAACACCGTTTGACCTTTATCGTCGGTCCCTTTGAGTTCCAGCCAGGTGTCATATGCATCGACCGTGCCGCCGGGGAAGAAGTGTCCGATCTTCTTCGTGCGCACGACCACGTCTACGCGCACCGTATCGCCGCGCCGGACGGTTGCGTTCGCGCGATTCAATGGTGCAGTCACGGGGGCGGCATCGCCCGTTGCGGCCGGAGTAATTTTCGCTTCAGCCTCTTCGCCCACCGCGAATGTGGTGGACATTTCCGTCTGCGCCTGCGCACCTTGCTTCAGTTCCTGCGCCGGCGAGAGGGCAAACACGTCGACAGATAGAAAGCCACTCTTTAAGAAGTTCTCGGTCGCCTTCAGCTGATCGTGGTCCTCATTTGCAACCGGAAGCGCGGTATTTGCAGCCGCGAACCGATGCGAATGCACGTTTCCATTGACATTGCCAAAGTCCTTGGACGGTTCGAGCGGCATGTGACAGTCAGCGCATGACTGCGACTTTGGTGGATAGTAAAACGATCGTGCGCCCTGCCCGGAGACTCCGCTGGCCTGCCAGTTGTCGTATTCATTGAAGCCGCGAATCCAACGATAACCGTTTACCGGCACATCAAGATGGACCTTGTGACACGATGAGCAGAACTCAGCCGTCTGGTCTTTCATAAACGGTTTAAGGAAGACACGCCGGTGAGGTTCCGGATTCAGCTTCACCAAAAAATCGTGCATGTACCGAGTGACAGGGTTCTTGCTGGCGGCGAGTTCATGCAAAGTTGGATAGTCGAGCAAGAAATCGCCCTGTCCCATCGTGCTTTTCACTTCCACGATGGAGTGGCACATCATGCAGCCTAATCCAGCCTGCGATTCTGGCCTATGGACGATCTGCTTTATCGGTGTATCCATCAGGCCGCTGTAGAGAACGGCCGGATCGTGACAGCCGCCGCACCATTTCGATGGCTTCGTGCCCGCAACATCCTGCATGTACTCAATCGACTTGCGATACCACTGATTGTTGAACGAGGAGAAGTGGTGTGCGGAGCTATTCCACTGTTTGAAGATATCTTCGTGGCAACGCTTGCAGGACTCCTCAGATTCCATGAAGTACTTGCTTGGAATCTTACGCCCACCGTAGACCTGGGCCGAACTCGGGAAGAAAGCGCCATGCGGCCCGTCGCCCTCTCCGTCCATTGACGCTGGAGCAAGCTTCGGATTTTCGATCCTATTTGCAGACCGGGCATTCCAGAGCCCTTCCCGAACGTACTTACCCACCGGAAATGCTATAGCCACAAGCAGAAGTGGCAGTCCGACTTGTACAAAAGCGCTACCGCGAAACCAACCGCGTTCACGGGCCAGGTTCGCGAACATGAATGCGACACCCAGAAAGGAAAGGGTTAGGTGTGCATATAACCAGTTCCAATGCTCTCGGGAAGTTCCCAGACGGATAAGAGCGATACCTAGAATGCCGCCAACCGTAAGCAGTACCCACCCGATAGAACTAAGTGTTGTGCCAGCACGTAATTGGCGCCACAGAAACGATGCCAACCAGAGTGTGGCGGCGAGCCCCGCCATCGCGTGCAACAACACAACGACTGCATAAAAAACGTTAGCTTGCGGGAATGCGTAAAGATAAATAGCGGAGACTGTGAGAAAAGCGATTAGCGCGCGCAATGCACGCTCCGCTGTAATCCGAGTGGACATGAGTCGCTAATGACCTGAAGAGAATTCGCCTCGCCCACATCGTGACGAACCGAGGCATTGAGTGTAACGTTCGAAGTGAGAATCTCGTAATAGTATAAAAACATTAGCGTCTTTCGATTTGGCTCGGGACTGTCATGCTTTGATTAGCAGATGACGATGGTTGCCGGGCAGTGATATTGAGAGACCATGCATCCTACAAACGCTGGCCGAAAATGGCGAACTCGAGAGATCAAGGAAAACGAATGTTCCGAAAACTGCGATTTCTACCTTTCATATTGATGTGCTGCTTCTCGCCTGTTTGGGCCCAAGGACGCTTCGAACTTCAACCATTTGTCGGACTAAAAACCGGAGGGAATTTTCCTGTTCAGTGCACAAATATCTGCCCTTCGGGTCTAAACTTCTCGAAAATCAGTCTGGACGGTGGTCTGGTCTATGGCGCCACGGCGGGCATCAATCTAAAAGACAACTTCGGTATTGAATTCCTTTGGAATCGTCAACCGACTGTCGGACTAGGCCGATTGAGCAATGGCAACAGTCCGCAGCGGATTGATGTGAACCTTGACCAATACCAGGGAAACATCGTGTACACGTTCTTCGAAAAGGAGAGGAAGTTTCGTCCGTTTATTCTCATGGGCGTGGGCGGAACAAAACTTGCCTCAGGTGGAGATAGTGATTGGCGTGTTTCGTACGGGGTGGGTGGCGGCGCAAAGTACTTCTTTACTCCGCATATGGGCGTGCGCGTGACAGCGCGATACGCGCCAACATATTTGTACGGAACACAAGATGGTGCTTGGTGCAACTGGTGGGGTGTCTGCTACTCGACGACGAACGGTCATTTTCTTCAACAGTACGATATGACCGTAGGTTGGATCCTCCGTTTCTGAAATTTATTTTGAGGCTGTCGTTTTGTTCTTCTCGATCTGCTCAAGCAAGGTGGGAAACCGAGAATCACTTTGTAGCGGCTTAAGATCCGCCTCATTCATGAGTTGATCTTTGTTCTCAAATCCGAGCTTTACGGCTTGTTCGAGTTGCTTGAAAGCTTCGTCGAGGTGCCCTAGGATCACCAGTCCACCGGCATATTGATAATGTGCATCCATCAATTCCGTGCCTTCGGTTTTGGCGGAAGCCGCTAACATCTTTTCGAAAAGCGCCAAAGCCTCAGCCTCTCGCTTTTCATAAGCAAGTGTGCTTGCGAGATTTCCCATAGTGTGACGTGTATTAGGCGAACTCAGGCCGAGTGTCCGAATTTCAATCTCAAGGGTGTTGCGTAGCAGTCGTTCCGATTCCTGAAACTTGCCCTGTTTTCCTAGAGTAATTCCCAGATTGTTCATTGAGTCCAACGTGTCCGGATGCTCGGGACCCTCGAGCTTGCTGGTGCGTTGGAGTTCCTCTCGCTGAATCACCTCAGCTTCTGCGTACTTCCCCTGCAACTGAAGAGTTAGACCAATGTTTGAAAGAGCCGCGCGGGTATTGGTGTGGTCGGGCCCGAGCACACGCATGGAAGCGGCATATGTTTCGCGAAAAAGCTTCTCTGCTTCTGGATATCGTTTGTCGTCCTGGTATGTCAGAGCAAGCTGATTCATCGACCACAAAGTACCAGGATGATCTGGTCCAAGAGCTTTTCTCTCCAATGCGATTGTTTCCTGACCCAGTTTTTCCGCTTCGGCAAGACGACCCTGATCATTCAGGTTTTGCGTAAGACTGCGCATTGATCGCAGAGTTGCAGGATCTTCGGGCCCCAACTTTTTTTGTTGATTCGCCAGCGTCCGGCGGATGAGACCTTCAGCTTCCGCGAACTGTCCAGCACCATTGAGCGTGTCGGTTAAATAGCTGACGGTTTGCATGGTCTCGAGATGATCGGGACCTAGCACACGCTGCTGGGAGGCGAGAGTCTGTCGTAGGAGCTTTTCCGCTTCGCTCGCCCGTCCCTGTGCCTTCACAACAGTTCCGAGAATCGCCTTCGAGCGCAGCGTCTCCGGATTCTCCGGCCCGAGCACTCGCGCCTGTACGGCTACGGCTTGCTCCAACAGATTGTTCGCCTCCTTATTGAGACCAAGCTGATGGTAGGTGCTACCCATCGTCTGCATTAAACGCGCCTGAACCTGCGGATCTTGACCGAGCCCTTTTTCGATTTGGGTGGAAGCCTTGTCCAGAATCTCGCGCGCGGTTACAGAATTTCCACGTGACTCGCCTGGATCTGACACCTTGAACATTCCAGTCATGAAATCGGAGACGCGCTGAGCTGTTTCAGCTTCACGCCGCGCACGATTTCGTTGGATGATCATGCTGATCGCGAATCCAACAATCAGCAGAACCATTGCGGCTGAGAACGCCACCGCAAGACGATTTCTCCTTACAAACTTCTGCGCGCGGTATGTGAAACTGGGAGGTCGCGCGACGATCGGTTCGTTTTGAAGAAAACGGTTTAGATCCGCAGCGAGTTCAGAAGGAGAGCTATAACGACGCTCGCGATCACGTTCGAGCGCCTTGAGAGTAATCCAGTCAAGGTCACCACGAAGCACACTGATGAGTTTGTGCGCTTCAGTCCCGCTGTTTGCTGCTGCCTCGCTGGAGTTGGTACTGACCCGAGTACTAGGCGCCTGCGGATCTTCCTCCTGCATCTGCCGCAGAACTTCATGGAGCGGCTTGATGTGCCATTGCTTAGGATCGAATGGTAGAGACGAAGTTAAGAGCTGATAAAGAACAACCCCAAGAGAGTAGACATCGCTTCGTGTGTCAACGTCGAGAATGGCGGGATCGGCCTGCTCTGGACTCATGTAGCCCGGCGTGCCTATCATGCCCCCGGCCTGGGTGAAAGATGCGATAGTGTCGCCCTCGGCGCCTTTCGCTTGCATCGCTTTAGCGATACCAAAGTCGATGACGCGCGGGAGTGGTTTGCCATCAACTTCTGTAACGAGGATGTTGGAAGGCTTCAAGTCGCGATGAATAATTGCGTTCTGATGCGCGTGTTGTACTCCTTCGCAAACCTTGATCATCAATTCGATGCGTTCGCGGGTACCGAGGCGTTTCTGGTTGCAGTAGTTCGTGATGGGCAATCCGCTGGCGTACTCCATGACGAAGTAAGGCTGACCGTCAGAAGTCGAACCGGCATCGAAGACTTTCGCGATCGCCGGATGGTTCATGATCGCCAGGGATTGCCGTTCGAGATCGAAGCGGCGAAGTGCCTGATCGCTGAACCGCCCTGACTTCACAACTTTTATGGCAACACGCCGATGAACTGGCGCAAGCTGCTCCGCGAGCCATACGGTTCCCATGCCGCCTTCGCCGAGTTTCGTAATCAGGTAATAGGGACCGATGGAACCTAGGTTGTGTTCGCTAACAGATATCGAGGTTTCAACCGAAACGGCGGTTGCATCGACATCTTGAGAAGTCTGTTCTGAGTCGGGAATTCGGGAAGCAGCTTTCACAGGGTCGTTCACGTCGGCCTCGAGAACGTGATTGAAAAATCGGGGATCAGAGTACCACTGAACGATGCGACAGGGATGTTTCAGCTCACCCGCTGATAGTGCAGACCGAAACCTATGCTTGTAATGGTGAAAGTGGAAAATAGCCGCGTTCTGCTTCTAGCGTAGCGGCGACTTGCAATACGAGTTCTTCCTCCCAGGGACGGCCAACAACCTGAACACCAATCGGCAGGCCTTCCGGAGAGTGTCCCATCGGAACAACTACGGCGGGAAATCCGAGCAAATTGAACCACTCGGTATAACTCCAGGCATCCAGGTATTCGACGGTTTTTCCTTCTAACGACCATGAACGCTCGCGGTGCTTAAACGCGGGTATAGCCGCTGCAGGGCAAAGCAGAATCGGAAAGTGCCGCATTTGGTTGAGAAACTTTCCGCGAACTTCATCACGCCCCAACCAGGTGGAGAGTAATGTTTCACCGGTGTGGCTCGGCTGTTCTCGAACCCAACCTGTGAACTCACTCAAAATCGGACTGATCTCACGCTCATAGCCCTTGAGCATGGGACCAAGAATCATGCCACCCGCCACTCCAAAAAACTTCCACCAAAGTTGGCGGGCAGTTTCTAATTCAGTGGGACGAAAAGGTTCGACCTCAAATCCTGCGCGTTTCAAATGCTGCGCTGATGCCTGAATCGCTAATCGAGTTTCGTATGTCACGGGCGTGCGGCCATCGTCTTCAAACCAGCCCACTCGCGTCTGCATGAGTTCGTCGCTGGGTAGAGTGCGGGGCGGCACCGGCGCGGAGCTGGGATCGCCATCGTCGGGACCGGCCATCGCACGAAAAAGCAGTTCGAGGTCCACGATCGTGCGCGCCATGGGACCAACTACGCCAAGCAATGCAAACGGTCCACCCGATGGCGGGAAGTGTCCGGTACACGGAATTCGTCCTGGTGTAGGCTTCAGTCCGCAGATACCTGTGAAATGCGCGGGAACTCGAATAGAGCCACCGCCATCGCTTCCAACTCCGCCGGCTGACATACCGGATGCGATGGCGGCCGACTCTCCACCGCTGGACCCACCTGCTGTGAGAGTCGGATCCCATGGATTATTGGTGCGGCCATACAGCAGGTTGTCGGTTTCCCATGCCATCAACAACTCCGGCGTGTTGGTCACCCCGAGAACAATCGCACCGGCTTGCCGAAGTCGCGCGACTAAGGGTGCGTCGTGGGTTGCGACATTTCCTGCGCGAAGCCGTGTTCCGGCTTCACAACGCATTCCCGCGACATCAATCGAACTCTTGATGCTGACCGGAACACCGTGAAGGGGACCGAGCGATTCCCCACGCATCACTGCCGATTCTGCGGACTTCGCTTGCTTCAGTGCACGTTCTTCATTCAAATCGACGAACGCATTCAGCGCGGAATTTTTCTGTCGGATCCGATCGTAATGGGCCTGCACCAGTTCAACAGGCGAGTACGCTCGCTTGCGAATTTGTTCGGCCATTTCGGCTGCTGAAAGAGAAGTGAGATCGGACATGCAGAGTCAGGCGGGAGACGAAAGTCTAACACGCGTTGAGTGGCAATAATCGCGCGAGACGGGATAGGGTTGAAGTTAAGACAGACGAGCTGAGTGAGAACGGGATTTACTGGTTCGCGCTGCCGAGTAGTTGACTGGCTTTCGCTTGTCGCGTTTTGTCACCCATTGCTTAAGTTGTCTCTTAGAGCTCGCGGGCATTTCCGTGAATAGGATTCCTGCACGCCCCCCGTCGTCAGCCCAAATAACATCTCCACGGCCCTCGATCAGGAATTCGGTTCCCGGCAAGATGAATCGCAAAGGGATTCGACTGGGCGGTAGCGGTTCCGCAGCTTGAATGGCCAGGCCACGCTCATTCAGGTCGAGCACGATGGCCGGCATCGGGCAGAGATCCCCAAAACGCAGGTAAACGAGCGCTTCGGTTTTGTGACGCTCAGCCCGCCTGCGATCCCGCCGCATAAATGCACGCCCTGCGCGCAAGGAACGAAAAATCTGGTGCACATCAGCAGGCTTATTAAGGACGAAGTTGGCGCCACATTGAAAGGTATCAACTGCATCGGCATGCAGACTAAGAAGGGCGAAAACTACGGGCCTCCGCTGGGGTGGCCCCATGCGCGCCATGCGAACCACGTGCGCCGCACCTGGCAGATCGAAATCAACCAGCAATGCGGAGTAGGGCTCGACGGCAAGAAGTTCCAAGGCATCCGGAACCGAACGGCAAGTTTCCTGCTCGATCTTCAGTTCCTCCAAGGCTGCACAAAGCACGCCTAGAGAACTTGTATCGCCGCTCACCAGCAATGCACTGAAACTCATACCGGAAGCCTAGTCTTCACTTTGGCGGCGGTAAAGTAACTCCGGTAATTGTTGAGGACTTACTGCGGGACGTAGTAGCGCCGCGTTTGGGCTTGCTTATGAACCGACTAACCGCTCCAGGGCGGCCCTGTCCTGAATGACGAGGGTTGAGCCACGCAATTGGGCGACTTTCTTCTCCCGAAACTCTCCGAGGACGCGTGTAACGGTTTCACGCGATGTTCCGATCAGTTGCGCAATTTCCTCGTGAGTGAGCGCAACCTTGATCCGGATTCCTTCGGGAGTGGTGTCTCCATCTGTCGACCATTCGAGCAGCAGACGCGCAAGCTTTTCCGAGACAGAATGCGACAGGCCCAACGAACGGATCATCTCGTACGCATCCTGACAGTTCTTGCTCAAGTGCTGCGCCGCGTTGAGGCAGGCATCCGCATGGTTCTGAAGAAACTTGAGGAAATCTTCGCGTCGGATAAAGTCCAACTGGCAGGGTTGAAGCGTTTCTGCGGTGAGTTCGTACGGTTTCCCAGAAACTGTCGCATGCAAACCGAGCACCTCTCCACTTTCTGCAATCCGCAGGATGAGTGTTTTCCCGTCCCGTGAAGTGGTCGACAGTTTCACTCGGCCGCTGCAGATGAGGTAGATCCCTCTTGGGGCTTGTCCTTCTACGAAAAGGACCGCGCCCTGAGGAAATGCGCTCGCGTATTTGATTTTTTCCAGTGCTTCCAGTGACGGTCGAGGTAAATCGCAGAAGAAACCCGATTGCCGAAGCTTACAGATCAGACAATTTTCGGTGATTTGAAGTCCGTAGGGAGAGCTCATTGATAGCTTTCTGGAGTGCGGCGATCATAACATTACGCTTTTCATCCAGTAAATCAGTTCCTCACCCACGCAACTCACCAATTTCCTGTGGAGTGAGAGAACGGATCTTTCCCTTTGGCAAGTTCCCGAGTTGCACTGAACCGATAGCAACTCGAACTAGTCGCGATACCCCGATGTGTAGCGCGTCGAAGATGCGCCGGATTTGACGGTTTTTTCCTTCATCGAGCTGAATTTTCAACCACGTGCTTTTTACGCCCGTCCTGAGAACTGAGACATGTTTCAGGCGCCACAATGAATCTCCGATGCGCACTCCCTGCGTGAGGACGCGCAACATGCCTTCGTCTACGTGAGCTGCAATCTGTACATGGTAGGTTTTCGCAACGTGCGATTCCGGGTCGGTGATCCTGGCTCCCCATTCCGAGTCATTTGTCAGCAAAAGCAATCCTTCGCTGGCTTTATCAAGTCGTCCTACCGGCCCGACCCACGGACTTGATGGAAGGAGATCGGAAACACAGGCTCGCCCCTTTTCATCCGACATGGTGGTCACGATGCCACGCGGTTTGTTCATCATCCAATACGTCTTCAGCGGTTCGGCAACCGACTTCCCGTCCACACTCAGACGATCGAATTCCAAAGAAACTGGCGTTTCAGGATCGCGACGAAGTACGCCATTCACATGAACGGATCCAGCGCGAGCGAGTTCGGCGGCCCGGGCTCGCGAGCAGTAGCCGAGCTTCGAGAGTGCTCGACTGAGACCAACACGTCGGGCAGAACGAGATCTCATCATGCTGAGGATAGCGAAATCAAACACACCCATGGGAGCTTTAGGAAAATCTGTGGAAAACGGTCACTGAGGTAATGCGATCCAGTTAAGAACAGGATCAAAGTCGCACCCAGTGGCCGACGCTTCCAACGTAGCTTTTCCGACCAAAAGGCGCGACCAGCACGGAGTTTGACCCGAAAGGGCTGCGCAAAAAATGACCGAAGGGACACCTTGCGAAAGCACCGGAAGTCACTGTCCCACATGTACTTCTGTGACCTGCCGTTAGGCCGTAGGACTAAGGCACAATCCATCAGCATTCCCCCAATCAAACAGATTCAGATGCAGGCGGGGATGTCGTCCGTAAATCTCGCCGAGCAGGACGGCGCAACGAGGTCGCAAGTGCGAACGTCGGGTCTGAGATGGAAACTTGCTGCAGCAATCACTCTATTGACAGCCGTCGTCATGACGGGCTGTCTCGGCCTTAGCACCCCGCCATCTTCGACCGCCCTGTCTTTTGCGCAGCCAAATGTCAGCTTCGGTAGCGTCTCAGTAGGCAAAACCAAAACATTCACCCAGACAGTCACAAACGTGATGCCTGCGGCCGCCAGCACCGGCGGATTAGCTCCGTTACCCAACACGATTACGATCCTGCAGATCAGTTCCTCCTCGAGCAGCTTCAGCGTACAGGGCATCACGCTGCCCATAACTCTCTCTCCTGGCCAAAGTGTGTCTTTCAAAATCGCTTTCGCGCCGAAGAGTAGCGGAAAGCAGTCTGGAGCATTGACGATCAGCACCGGGCAAACAGACCCGATCGCGCTACCACTGGAGGGAATGGGAGCAACACCGGGCAGCCTCAGTGCGAGCGCAGGTACTTTGAGCTTTGGCAGCATTCAAACTGGGACAACAAGCTCCATTCAGGAAACCCTCACTAATCCCGGCACCTCGACGATCACGATTTCTGCAATCTCGGCAAGCGGAAGCGGGTTCTCGGTGAATGGCGTCAGTGCGCCGATCACGCTGGCAGCCGGACAAAGCGTTTCCTTCAACACACGCTTTTCGCCGACGAGCGCGGGAGCCCGCACCGGGTCATTCATTGTGACTTCGGACGCCAGCAACCCAACTCTCACCATTCCGGCATCCGGAACCGGTATCGCGGACGGTGCAGTCACTGCTACTCCGTCCAGTGTGAGCTTTGGGAAGGTTCAGATCGGTGTAACGCAATCGACTTCCGCCACGATCACGAATTCCGGTGGCAGTAACGTAACTTTATCTGCCGCGAATGTTGCCGGTTCAGATTTCAGTATCAGCGGCCTTTCTCTGCCGCTCACTTTGGGCGCCGGTCAGAGCCAGAATTTCACTGTTAAATACAAGCCGAGCTCAGCGGGAAGCGATACCGGAAGTGTGACGATTACCTCCGACGGATCGAATCCAAGCCTCGCAATTCCTTTGGCCGGTACGGGTGTCACGGATGGCGGAATAAATTCGGCCCCCTCGTCCATCAGCTTTGGGACGGTGGTAGTTGGTACTAGTCAGACCGTGGCGGACACGCTGACTAATACCGGAGGCTCGAGTGTCACAATTTCGTCGGCCGCGACAACCGGCGCCGGCTTTTCAGTAAGCGGCTTAGCTCTCCCGGTCACTCTGAACCCAGGGCAGAGCGCCTCTATCAATGTGAAGTTCAGCCCAAGCGCGGTGGGAAGCCCGAGCGGCTCGCTCACAATCTCGTCGGATGGTTCCAATCCGACGCTTATGATTCCACTGAGCGGCAACGCTGTTGCTGATGGAGCGCTGACCGCCAATCCTTCAAGCGTTAATTTCGGCACGCTGGTCGTTGGAAACAACCAGACTGTTTCGGAAACGCTGACAAATTCTGGTGGTTCAAGTCTGAAGATTTCCGCGGCGACCACAGCCGGAGCCGGATTCAGCATCAGTGGATTAACTCTGCCGACCACTTTGAATTCGGGCCAGAGCGTCAGTTTCAGTGTAAAGTTCGCCCCTTCCTCAACGGGAAGTGCGAACGGATCGGTCACGATCACATCAGACGGCTCCAATCCTAATCTTACGATTCCGCTCAGCGGGAACGCCATTGCTGATGGATCGGTCACTGCAAGCCCGACATCGATTGCTTTCGGCTCCGTGGTGGTGGGTAGCTCACAAACGACAACGCAGACCTTGACCAACTCGGGCGGATCGAATCTCAAAATTACGGGCGCGGCCGCCTCCGGTACGGGCTTTAGCGTGAGTGGCATCAGCCTACCAGTCACCTTGAGTGCTGGTCAGAGTACAAGTTTCAGCGTGAAGTTCACGCCCTCATCGAGCGGATCGGCAACAGGCAATCTTTCGATCACCTCAGACGGCACGAATCCGACTCTGAATGTACCGTTGAGCGCAACGGGCGTGGCAGATGGTTCGGTCAGTGCAAGCCCGTCCTCGATGAGTTTTGGCAGCGTATCGGTCGGCAGCAGCAAGTCGATGACTCAAACCCTGACCAACTCGGGCGGGTCGAGTCTCAAGATCACAGCTGCCAGCGCGTCTGGCAGTGGCTTCTCGATCACTGGATTGACACTGCCCGTCACACTCACGGCCGGTCAGACTGCCAGTTTCACCGTGAAGTTCGCTCCGTCTGCAAGCGGCAGCGCGAGCGGGAATTTAAGCATCACTTCGGACGGCTCAAACCCATCTTTGACGATTCCACTGAATGGTTCGGGCGCTTCGGCCGGTACTCTGTCGGCTAATCCGACTAGCCTATCATTTGGTTCCGTTCAGGTTGGGAACAGCACGTCGAAGTCGGAGACCGTAACTAATTCGGGTGGAAGTGACGTCACGATTTCGGGAGCCAGCTCGAGTGCGGGCGCATTCGATGTCAGTGGACTTTCACTGCCAACGACCTTGTCGGCGGGACAGAGCGTAACTTTCACTGTGCAATTCGCGCCAGCTTCAGGCGGCAGCGCAAGCGGTACGCTGACGTTAACTTCGAACGCCAGCAATCCTTCGCTCGGAATCGGCTTGTCTGGCACGGGAACGACACCGGGACAGCTTGCGGCAAACCCAACCAGTTTGAGCTTCGGCAGCGTGACCGTGGGTGCGAGCGCGTCGAAGTCTGCGAGTTTGTCGGCGAGCGGCTCTGCTGTACAAGTAACGGGCGTCAGCTCGGATAGTTCAGAATTCAAAGTGAGCGGCATCAGCTTCCCAGTGAACGTAGGGGCCGGTTCGAGTGTCTCGTTCACGGTCACTTTCACTCCGACATCGAGCGGTTCGGCAAGTGGGACATTAACGTTTACGAGCAACGCAACGAACAGTCCAACACAGATCGCCGTGGCTGGAAGCGCTACAGCACCCGCCTCACACTCAGTCGACTTAGCTTGGGCGGGAAGTAGCGGCTCGGGCGTAGTCGGCTACAACATCTATCGTGCGACCAAGACTGGTGGCCCCTATACCAAGATCAACTCGTCGTTGAACGTGGATACGACATTCACGGACAGCACAGTCGCGGCCGGAACGACCTACTTCTATGTCGTGACAGCAGTGGACGGAAGCGGAACAGAGAGCGCCTACTCGAACGAAGCCAAGGCAATCGTTCCATCGCCGTAAGATCAGGAGTCTACAGGGCTAAGTAGGACACCTTACACAAAGGTTTGCATCCCCCTGAGCGTCAGGATGACCATCTGTGACGTTCGCGGCTAGGCCCAAATCGGGAACACTAGCTGGACCATGAGAGTTCGATTCCCCCAATCGCTCCAGCCCTGGGTCCCAGCTTTGGTTCTAGTGCTGTGTCTGGTTTTTCCCAATATTTCCAGCGCTCAGACTGCGACTTCCCAGCAGCTGAAATGCAACCCGTGCAGCTTAAGTTTCGGCAGCGTTGCTGTCGGCACGTCGAAGAAGATGTGGCTCACGCTCACGAACAAGGGGTCCAGTTCGTTGACGATCAACGGCTATAACATCAAAGCCGCGGGATTTCACGTGACCCTTCCAGTGCCTCCGGTTACGCTGGCTCCCAGCGAATTTAAGACAATGGCCATTGTGTTCAAACCCACGGCCACCGGCAGCGTGAGCGGATCTATCTATGTCTTGAATAATAAGTCTTCCGTCGGCCTTCTCATCTCAGTTTCTGGGACGGGCACGACTTCGGGAGGGATCTCACCCAACCCATCTTCCATCAGCTACGGAACAGTAACAGTGGGCAGCAGCACGACGCAGACGGCAAGCATCAAGAATACCGGCACGACAAGTATTCAGCTGAAATCTTCATCGATCACGGGGGCCGGCTTCAGTTTCTCGGGATTGACCTTACCGATGACGTTGAGCGGAGGTCAGAGCGTGACCTTCACCACTAAGTTCGCTCCGACGGTGACGGGCAGCGTCAGCGGCAGCATCACCGTGACTTCAAGCCTGAACAATGCCGTGGTCAAATTGAGTGGAACAGGAGGTACCTCCGGATCACTCTCGGCCTCGCCAAGCACGCTCAACTTCGGCACCGTTACGGT
The DNA here is from genome assembly GCA_036265385.1 of Terriglobales bacterium. Taxonomy (GTDB): domain Bacteria; phylum Acidobacteriota; class Terriglobia; order Terriglobales; family Acidobacteriaceae; genus DATAPD01. The sequence goes on along the minus strand of DATAPD010000002.1, from coordinate 3,453 downwards.
GGGCACCACTAAGAGCATGACCGGAGCGATCACCGCCGGCACATCCGGCGTCACCGTTTCCTCTGGGGCGTCCAGCACCAGTGAATTCGTGCTCTCCGGGCTTTCATTCCCGTTCTCGCTTTCTGCCGGACAAAGCAAGTCCTACACAGTGACCTTCAAGCCACAATCGAGCGGCACTGCGACTGCAAGTCTCAAATTCACGACTGGTAGCGGCGCAACAGTTTCTGAATCTCTGACCGGAAGCGGAGCAGCCGCATCCTCGCACTCGGTCAGCTTGAATTGGGTCGCCAGTACCTCCTCTGCGGTTGTGGGTTACAACGTCTACCGCGGAACGACCTCTGGAGGGCCGTACAGCAAAATCAATTCTGCTCTCGAGTCGAGCACGAACTTCGTGGATGGCTCTGTGCTTGCCGGCAAGACCTACTTCTATGTGGTTACAGCAGTCGATGGCGGCGGATCACAGAGCGGCTTTTCGAACCAGGTGAAGGCAATCATTCCTTCTCCGTAACCTCCGTGAATCTGAAGCGTTCAGGCCGCACTCTTCTCCGGGAGTGCGGCTATTTTTGTGTATCAATCACCTTTTCAGGTCTATGCATCACAGAAGAGGATCAACTCCTCCTCGTACACTGAATGCATGCCTGAAGGAAGATACGACTTCGCCGTGATCGGCGGTGGCATCGTGGGGCTTTCCACCGCCTTACACCTGACCCAAGCCTTCCCTCATTTACGGGTACTTTTGATCGAGAAAGAGGGGGGCGTCGCTCGGCATCAGAGCGGTCATAACAGCGGAGTCATTCATTCGGGAATCTACTACAAGCCGGGATCACTTAAAGCGAAGCTCTGCGTCGAAGGAGCCAGCGCCATGGTTGCTTTTTGCGAGGAACATGGGATCCCGCACAAGATCTGCGGAAAGCTGATTGTGGCCACTCAACCGGAAGAATTGCCGAGAATCCAGGTTCTTCTCGATCGTGCACGGGCGAACGGTCTGCCAGGCGTTCAAATGCTCAGTGCTGATCAGATTCGAGAATACGAGCCTCATTGTGCCGGCCTCGGCGCTCTGCGGATCCCGTCGAGCGGCATCACGGACTATGTCGCGGTATGCGAAAAATATGCAGAACTTATAGCTCAAAGCGGTGGATCCGTCCGAACGGGGATGAAAGTTACCGCCATTGACCGTCGTACGAACACAGTCATTCTGAGAACGAACCAGGATGACTTCGAAACGCGTTTCGTTATCAATTGCGCTGGACTTCACAGCGACCGCATCGGCCGACTCACAGGCGATCAAACGAGCACGTCAATCGTGCCCTTCCGCGGCGAATACTACGACTTGGTACCTGAAAAGCAGTATCTGGTAAAGAACCTTATTTATCCCGCTCCGGATCCAAGATTTCCCTTCTTAGGCGTTCACTTTACGCGTCGCATTCAGGGCGGTGTCGATGCCGGGCCCAATGCAGTTCTCGCTTTCAAACGTGAGGGTTATCGATGGAGTGATGTCAGCCTCGTTGATGTTCTCGAAATGATTTCATTCCCTGGCTTTTGGCGACTGGCTTATAAGAACTGGCGCTATGGGGTGGAAGAACTGTATCGGTCTCTCAACAAAGCAGCCTTCGTGTCCTCACTGCAGCGGCTTGTCCCGGAAATTCAGAGCTCAGACCTCATCGCGGCTGGCTCTGGCGTTCGAGCGCAGGCCGTACAACGAGATGGCAGCCTCGTGAATGATTTTTGTTTCGTGCGCTCGGGCAACGTGCTCCAGGTCTACAACGTGCCTTCGCCCGCAGCCACTGCGTCGCTCAGCATCGGGCGGGAGATCGTAAAGATTGCAAAACAGGAGTTCGGTTTTACCAATTGAGGCCCATTGGTCTTGTCGGAGATGCCGCGCGGGGTCTGCAAAGTCTTGCACGTTGACACTTCACGAAATTCGGGACAAAATTCTCTCCAGCTTGGGACGGGCTCGAAGGCCCGGCAGAATCTCCCCTCCTCAGGCCTTCAGCACTTCAAACCTTCGGCTTTCTCCGGACTCGGCCCGGAGCTATCCGATTAATGTGGTGGAGCATCCAGATGAGTCATGGCAGTCGTGTCACTGCGGTTTCATTCTTGCTGATTGGGTCTTCTTTCATCCTGACGCTGTTTGCGGCCAATTCCATCAAGAACCTTCAACCCTACTCGGATCCTACGGGAACCCTAAAGACATATAGCACCCAGGGATCGATAGATCTTTCCAACGCTTTCTTTCAACCCTTGGGTACGAATGGGAATGGGAGAAGTTGTGTGACTTGCCACGCGCCCAGCGATGGCTGGAGTGTTTCCGTCGAGCATCTGAAGCAACGGTCACCCCTTGACCCTATCTTTCAGCTCCTCGACGGTGCAAATTGTCCAACAGCGGATCCTTCCAAAACACCAGCGCAGACATATGGCCTCTTGCTCAGTAAGGGATTGATCCGCATATCCCTTCCTGTTCCCACAGGCGCGGAATTCACGGTGTCAGTAAATAATGATCCCTACGAATGCTCTGCGACGACCGACACACAACTCTCTCTCTATCGCAGGCCTCTGCCCAGCACAAGCTTGCGCTTTCTCCCAGCGATCATGTGGGACGGCCGCGAGCCTGATTTAACCACCCAGGCTGGAAATGCCGCGGCTGTACATGCCGTTCCTGCGGCGCCTCCGACTGCGGGGCAACTGCAGCAGATTGTGAGCCTCGAGACCTCTTTGTTCACGGCGCAGTCCGACGATAGTATTGCGGGCAGCCTGACCGCACGAGGTGCAGACGGCGGGCCGACCAACCTCTCGCAGCAAACCTTCTTCCCCGGTATCAATCCCGATGGCGTGAACGTGTTCGCACTTTATCCGCGATGGACCGGGCTAAGTGGAAATGCAAAGGCTAATCAGCAGGGATCTATCGCGCGAGGGGAGATGTTATTCAACAATCGCCCCATCCGCATCACGGGAGTGGCAGGTTTCAATGATCTGCGTGGCCAAGATCCTGTGAGTGGTACCTGTGGCACATGCCACAACGCGCCTAACGTCGGAAGCAGTTCCAGCTTCGCGATGATGAACATTGGAACCTCAACGCCGCGATTCGATTTGCCCTCTTATCTTCTGCAGTGCACAGATGGAACACAGGTGTTCACTTCCGACCCGGGGCGGGCAATGGCAACGGGGAAGTGTGCGGATATCGGTAAGTTCAAAGTGCCAAGTATGCGAGGGTTAGCTGCGCGGGCGCCCTACTTCCACGACGGCTCGGCGGCGACTCTGGAACAGGTGCTTAATTTCTACGATCAGCGATTCGGAATGCTGCTAACGGATCAGGAAAAGGCAGACCTGATCGCCTTTATGAACTCTTTGTGAAGAGCGGGACAAATCTATGGTTCTGTGGAACCGATAATCAATGTCTTGACAGCAGGCATTAATTGGACCAGAATTCTGCAACTTGAGTGAGCTGCTCGAGGC
>DATAPD010000001.1:0-84190 GCA_036265385.1 Terriglobales bacterium | reverse complement strand
TTGGCGGTAAGCCCGGAGCCCGAGTGACGATCGCGCGTAGCGACCCGCAAGGAAGCTGCGAAGGCAGGTCAAACAAGGGTCTAAAGCGAGCTACTGGCCGAGACGAATGAGACCAACACCACCTCGGGACTCTCTATTTTTTAGCTACGAGCTTCGCGCTTCTAGCTACGAGCTACGGCGCCTCCGATACTGCTTCAAACTCTTCCTTTTTATTTGCCAACTTGTTCATCGCACGATCCCACAGTGCATTAGTTTCAAAATCCGACCCTAAGATTTCCTAATTAGAAATCACGCCCACTAGCCCCTTGACAGGCAAATACGTGTGGCTTATAAATGACTGATAGTCGTAAATGGTTGCTAGTCATTAATGAAGATGGGTTCAACTTCCGAATTCGCCGACATCCTTGAGGCGCTGGCTGCTGAAGATCTACCGCACCTGAAAGGAATGGGCCGCCGTGAACGTCGTGCGGCGGAGACGAGAGTTCGTTTGTTTCGAACGGCGATCCAGTTGTTTGCGAAACGCGGCTTTCAGAATGTGACCATCGAGGACATCACTGAGGCAGCAGACGTCGGTAAAGGAACGTTCTTCAATTATTTCGAGAGCAAAGATCACGTGTTCGGCGTCATGGCGGAAATTCAGCTGGGCAAAGTGCGAGAGGCCCTGGCCCATGCTGAGACGGGGAACGAGAAGACGGAAACAACGCTGCGTCGATTGTTTTCTCGGATCGCGGAAGAACCCGGGCGAAGCGCAGAGTTGACGAGGGCCCTGATCTCATCTATCTCCGCGAGCGACAGGATGCGAGTGATTATGTCGGAGCGAATGGCCGAAGGAAGACAAATGCTTGCTCGGGTGCTGGAGTTGGGGCAGGAACGAGGAGAAGTCTCGCGAGAGCTAAAGAAGTCAGAGATGGCGGTCGCGTGTCAGCAGTCGGTACTGGGAACGATGCTCCTTTGGTCGCTTAGAGGTGAAGGAAGTCTGGGAAGCTGGATGGAAAACAGCTTTAAACATTTTTGGAGGGCGATCGAGCCCAAGCGTTGAGAGTGATCTCATGAAGCGCGAAGCAATCGGTTTCTTTGTAGTCTTCACCGTTCTGAGTAGTTTTGCGATTTATTCCTGGAGCCAGGAGTCCGCTCCTATCCGGCTAACTCTTCAAGAAGCAATCGAGAAAGGGTTACAAGCGAATTTAAGCGTACTTGTGGCCGATTCGCGCGTGCAGGAATTGGAGGGTACGCGAGTTCGCCGGCTCGCCAACTTGTTGCCGAAGGTGCGGACGCAAGCCTACGCAAATCTGCAGAACAGAAACCTGCGCGCATTCGGCATCTCGTTTCCTGGAGTGCCCGAAGTCGTCGGTCCATTCTCGAATTACGATTTCCGTGTGTATGCCGACCAGAGCATTGTCGATCTTCAGAGTTATCGGAACTACCGTGCCGCCACGTTGCAAGCAGAAGCAGGGAAACTGGATTACCAGGAAGCGCGCGATCTTGTCATTCGTTCGGTAGCCGCGCTTTATTTGAATGCGCAGTCTGCGGCTGCACGAGTCAATGCGGCGCAATCAAGAGTTACGCTGTCGGAAGCCCTTTATCGACTCGCGAAGGACAAGCACGATGCGGGCGTTGCGACGGGCGTTGACTTGTTGCGGGCTCAAGTCGAATGGGCGAACGACCGGCAAGCTCTGCTCGCGGCCCAGAACGGTTACAAACAAGCAATTCTTGCCATCGAACGTAATATCGGGATCTCGCCGGGGACGCCACTGGAATTGGCTGAGCAGCTGGAATTCCAACCACTCAACCGACCACAAATTGAGAATTCAATCTCTTCCGCGCTTTTGAACCGGTCGGATTTTCTGTCGCTCGCGACGCAGCGACGAAGCCTGGCGGAACAGGAACGAGCAAGCCACGCGCGGTATTTTCCGAAGTTGGGAGTCAGTGGAAATTATGGAGGGCTAGGACGCAGCATCGGGAGCGTTCAGGGCACGGGACTGATCCAGGGCACGATTGATTTCACCATCTTTGATCGCGATCGCGCGGGCGAGGCACAGGAAATCGCAGCGCGACTACGGCGAGTCGATGGCCAGATCAACGATCTACGGCGCGGGATCGAGCAGGATATTCGCGAAGCGTTGCTGAATCTGGAGTCCACGGAGGAGCAGGTCCAGGTTGCAAAAGAAGGACAGGACCTTGCACAACGCGAATTGGATTTAGCGCAGGACCGTTTCCAGTCCGGCGTAGCTAATAACGTGGAAGTTGTGACAGCGCAGGACGCGCTGGCGAGAGCGCAGGAGAATTACATCGTTGCCGTCTCGGGCCACACAGACGCACGTTTTGCGCTGGCGAGAGCATTGGGCGGGACGGAACAAGGGATCAGTAACTATTTGAAAAAACCATGAGCTCAGACGCCGATACGTAATCGGTCTCTAGAGGTTCAACTTCATGAAGAAGCCAATCCTACTTGTTGTAGTGATTACGTTGATGGTCGTCGCCGGGATCTTTCTGTATCCGAGATTCACCAAGAAGCCCGCCGATCCGAATGAACTTGTTTTGTCCGGAAATATTGAGGCGCATGACAGCCTGGTGAGCTTTAAGGTTCCGGGGCGCATCGTCGAGTTGCCGATTCAAGAAGGGCAATCCGTCGCGGCGGGTGCTCTGCTGGCCAAGTTAGACAATGCGGACTACAGACAGAAAGTCAACATCGACGAAGCGAATGTGCGCGTGCGGCAGTCGAATCTAGAGTTGGCAACGGCGGGTGGCCGCGAACAAGATATCAAGGCGGCGGAGCAATCGGTAGTAGATGCGGAAGCGAATTTGCAGCAGCGCAAGATTGATTTCGAGCGCGCACAACGTTTGTTTGGCCGTGATGCCATCTCTGCCCAGGACCGGGACAATGCCGATACGGCCCTAAAACGCGCGGAAGCACAATATCAGTCAGCGAAGCAAAAATTGAGCGAGACGCGGGAAGGTAGCCGCAAGGAAGAAGTTGCAATCGCCAAAGCGAATGTAAAAGCGGCGCGCGAGAACCTTGGATTATCGCGGATTAACCTGCAATACACGACACTAACCGCACCCTATGCGGGCGTGATTTCAGTCCGGCAGGCGGAACTGGGAGAGGTGGTGTCTGCTGGAACACCCGTTGTGACGCTCACTGATCTCGACCACGTGTGGTTGCGCGCGTATGTGCCGGAAACTGACCTGGGCCGTATCCGCCTTGGCCAAGAAGCTGCAATCCGAACCGATACGTATCCCGGTAAGTCTTATCGTGGCCGGATCTCCTTCATCGCGGATAAAGCAGAATTCACGCCGAAGAGCGTGCAGACCTTCAAAGAACGAGTGACGCTCGTTTATCGAATCAAGATCGATGTCGAAAATCCAAATCATGAACTGAAGCCGGGCATGCCAGCGGATGCTCACATCGCGCTGGGCAACGTATCGGAACCGACGGCGCAGCAATGAATGACGAGAAAGAACCTGCCATCCTGGTTTCGCACCTCACTCGAAGTTTTCCTGGCGTTCGCGCTGTCGATGACCTGAGTTTTGATGTACAGGCCGGGGAAATTTTCGGATTGGTCGGACCCGATGGCGCTGGAAAAACAACGACGCTGCGGATGCTTGCAGGAGTGATGCCGCCGGATTCAGGTTCGGCGACGGTAGCTGGGTCAAATGTTGTAGACGATCCGGAAGGAGCCAAGCGCCACCTGAGTTACATGCCACAGCGCTTCGGTTTGTACGAAGACCTCACGGTGGACGAGAACATCCGTTTCTACGCGGACTTGTTTGGTGTAGACAGCCAAGAGCGAACAACACGTTCTGCGCAATTGTTGGATGCCGCGGGAATGAGTGAGTTCCGCGAACGCCTGGCAGGCAAGTTGTCCGGCGGGATGAAACAAAAGCTCGGGCTTGTGTGTGCGTTGATCCATCGGCCCAAGGTGATTTTGCTTGACGAGCCGACCACAGGAGTTGATCCAGTCTCGCGACGCGACTTCTGGAAAATTCTGTACGACTTGATTTCGGAAGGCGTGGCCATTCTTACGTCAACGGCCTATCTCGACGAAGCGGAGCGCTGTCATCGCGTCGCGCTGATGAATCAAGGGAAATTACTTTTTTGTGACACTCCAGCGAACCTGAAAAGCCGCCTCGGAAAAGGCGTGCTGGCGATCACGTCGACTAATCCGCGAAAAGTGTATGAAGCGTTACGGGGGGTCGATGGCGTTTCGACGATGGTGATGACCGGAGACGGGATCCACGTGCTAGTGGATGACGTCAACCGTCGAATCCCCGAGTTCACGGCCCGCCTGCGTTCGGGCACTACTCCTTTCACTGAAATGCGTGGTGTGGAGCCAAGTATCGAAGACCTGTTTGTCGATGCAGTCTCGGGTGAGAAAAAGGGTGCAGTTTGAAGTCCGATTCCAACTCGGTGGTGATCAAGGACCTGGTCAAGCGATTCGGCGACTTCGTGGCAGTCGATCACATTTCGCTTGAGACTCGTACTGGAGAAATCTTTGGATTTCTGGGTCCCAACGGAGCGGGAAAATCGACCACGATCCGAATGCTTTGCGGGCTGCTCACACCGACATCAGGAACGGCGATTGTTGCGGGATACGATGTCGCGAGGCAGCCGGAAAAAGTGCGACAAAACATCGGATACATGTCACAGAAGTTTTCTCTCTACAACGATCTGAAAGTGATCGAAAATCTGCGGCTTTTTGCGGGGCTATACAGCGTTCCGGAAGGTGAAGTGAAAGAGCGCATCGAGTGGGCGCTTGAAATGGCGAACCTGAAAGGACAGGAGTCGCTGATCACGGGAACTCTGCCAGGAGGATGGAAGCAGCGCCTTGCTCTTGGATGTGCTGTATTGCATCGGCCAAAAATCATCTTTCTGGACGAACCGACTTCCGGCGTAGATCCGATTTCAAGGCGACAGTTCTGGGAACTGATTCATTCGATGTCGCACGACGGCGTGACAGTGTTCGTGACCACGCATTACATGGAAGAGGCGGAATATTGCAATCGGCTCGCCATGATTTATCGCGGCAAGATGGTCGCGCTGGGAACGCCCACAGAACTCAAGCAAAAATACATGAAGGGGGAGTTGCTCCTGGTAGAAGCGGAGCCGCTGGGGCCGGCGGTTGAGGCGCTGCAAACTGCTCCGGGAGTACTGGATGCTGCCGTTTTTGGAAACGCGATGCACCTGGTTGTGCGCGAAGCAGACAAGGTTGTGCCGTCGATCCGGGAATATCTACAAAACAAAAACATTGAAGTAAAACACATCGAGAAGATCCGTCCTACGCTGGAAGACGTTTTTGTCTCACTTACCACGGAGAGCGCTCAAGCGCGCAGAGTCGAGGTGCGCGCATGAACTGGCGACGTTTCGCAGCAGTTGCAGTCAAGGAGATCGTTCAGATCCGACGAGATACGCGAAGCTTGATCATCGTCATCATCATGCCAGTGATCCTCGTGTTGCTGTTCGGCTACGGAGTGAGCCTGGACCTGAAACACGTCCCGCTCTATGTGTTTGATCGCGACGGCAGCAAGGAAAGCCAGGACCTCCTCAAGCGTTTCCAGTCCAGCCAGTACTTCGATCTAAAACGCGGCGTGAGCAGCTATCCGGAACTCGTTCGTGCGATCGATGACGGGCACGCCAAGTTAGGATTGGTTATCCCGCCGGACTTTTCAGACCTCCTGCGCTCAGGGCAACGCGTGAGCGTGCAGGCTATTGTTGATGCCACGGATGACAACACGGCAAATGTTGCGGTCAACTACAGCGAAGCAGTGATTGCCGGGTACTCGCAAGATGTCCGGGTGGAGTGGTTGCGCGATAGAGGCGCGAATTACTCAGGTGCGCCGCTTAATGTGGAGGCGCGCACCTGGTACAACGAGGACTTAGAGAGCAGCGCATTCATAGTTCCGGGAGTGCTTGCGCTCGTGATGTCCGTCATCGGAGCTTTTCTCACTTCACTCACCATTGCGCGTGAGTGGGAACGCGGAACGATGGAGCAGTTGATCTCAACTCCCGTAACGCCTCTGGAGATCATGTTAGGGAAGTTGGTGCCGTACTTCGTCATCGGGATGTTCGATGTTGGAGTATGCACCGCGATCGCGCTCTACTGGTTCAAAGTGCCGTTTCGCGGGAGCTTCCTAACGTTGCTGGTTTGCTCGGCGATGTTCCTGATCGTGGTGCTTTCGCTCGGCTTTTTTATCTCGGTGATTGCAAAAAATCAATTGGCGGCGAGCCAGATTGCGCTTATCGCTACTTTTCTGCCGGCTTTTCTACTATCGGGCTTTCTGTTCGCGATTGAACAGATGCCCACAGTCATCCAATACATCACGCGTGTGCTCCCAGCGCGGTATTACGTTTCCGCACTCAAGAAGATCTTCCTCAAGGGGACGCCGACCACGATGCTGTTCGCGGAATTGATTCCGCTTGCGTTTTTTGCGCTTGCGTTAGCAGCGATTGCAACACGCGCGTTCCACAAGAGGCTGGTGTAACGATGCTGGCCCGGCTCAAGCAAATGTTGATCAAGGAGTTTATCCAAGTGTTCCGCGACAAGCGGACGCGCTTCTTGCTATTTGGGCCGCCTATCATCCAGATGCTCGTCTTCGGCTATGCCGCGACCTACGATATCCGCCACGTTCCAACGGTTGTGCTTGATTTGGATCATTCGCAGGAAAGCCGCGAGCTAGTGTCGAGGTTTGCCGCAACTCCTTACTTCGACATTCAGCGGTATCTCGACAATCGAGAGCAGATTGTCGATTCGCTTGATCGCGGTAAAGCCACCGTAGCGCTGCATATTCCTCCAGGCTTCGCCGAGCTGTTGCAGGCGGGGCACACTGCGCCGCTTCAGCTCATTGTGGATGGTACGAACTCCAACACTGCTCTGATTGCCAGCGGATATGCGAACCAGATCGCGCAAAGTTTTGCGGGGGAATATCAACGTGACCGAATCAGTCGACTCTCGCCGGCACTCCTGCAACGAGCGCCGGACATTCAACTTGAAGCGCGTCCCTGGTACAACGAGAGCTTTACGAGCAGGTGGTTTTTTGTTCCGGGGGTTATCGGAAGTCTGACATTGGTGCTAGTGACGACGCTCACTGCCTTCGCAGTCGTCCGCGAGCGTGAGATTGGGACTCTTGAGCAGATCATGGTGACACCGATTCGACCCTCAGAATTTATTCTCGGCAAGACACTGCCGTTTTTCCTGATTGGATTGTTCGATGTGGGCCTGATCGCGACGATCGGAACTTTGTGGTTTCGCGTACCTTTTCGCGGATCAATCCTGGTGCTCGTAACCGGAGCGGTTGCATTCTTGTTGTGTCAGTTGGGAGTGGGACTGCTGATTTCAACGGTCTCATCGACGCAGCAACAGGCCATGGTGACATCGTTCTTTTTCATCATGCCGGCGATTACGTTTTCAGGATTCGGTTTTCCGATTAGTACGATGCCCAAGTGGCTGCAGACTCTGACCTACCTCGACCCGCTTCGGTACTTTCTGATTATTCTTCGTAGCGTTTATTTGAAAGGAATAGGTTTAGACATACTGTGGCCCCAAATGGCTGCGATGTTGAGCCTCGGGATTGTGCTGCTGACAGTAAGTATTTTCCGTTTCCACAAGGCGCTCGATTAGATGCGAACGATTCGCGCTTCCACTCACGGATTGACTGCGACTTTCAAAGGCGCAGGCGTGTGCAGCATCTGCTTGATGATGAGCTTCTTGTCGGCAATTTCGGCAACGGCATCGGCGTGCACCATGTAAGAGCCATCCGGCAAGGTGGTGCCGAACGGAATATCGGGGCCGGTTGACTTGGCCTTGAGTGCAAAACGCTGATAGCCGAGTGCGGTAGCGCGTCCACTTTCGTTGATGCCAACCACGATTACCGTGAGGTCATAATCACTTCGCGACCCGTTCGAAACACGGACGACTCCATCGATCCGATTGTTCTCCACATGGGGAGGTTGAGCCCACTCGAAAACCAGCGGAGCCATCGCGGGAAGCGTCAGCTCCTTATTTATGGAATGCGAGGGCTGATTCGAATCGGTGGCTTGGATCGTGAAATGGCTCTCTTCCGGGTTGGATGCGAACCCGCTGATGAGGCCTGTCGCAGGATCCAAGGTCAAGCCTTGCGGGAGATTGCCAGTTGCGATCGTCCATTTATAAGGAGGAATGCCGCCGGTCGCGGTGAGTTGTACGCGGTATTCGACACCCGTATAGGCCTCGGGCAAAGATTCCGTGGTGATGGACAGAGGCGGACCCGAAGCTGTTTGAGCATCCAACTGAAAAGAGCACGCGAGTGCAAACAGGGCACATGAAACGCAAAATCGCCGAAACTTTCGTGAGCGCACCGGGTTTAGATGCTGGTTGAGCTTTCTTCGTTTCTTGGAGAACATTTGCAATTGTTTACGGAGTGTAGGTGATTGTGTCGGCATAGAATAAATGATGTGTCATCGAAATACTTGTTGATAACTTTTGCAGAAGAAAGGTCGGGTAGTTTAGTGAAAAGCTTTGTAGTGCTCGCGGCTTGTGCTGTCATTTTCTTCGGTACATCGGCAATGGCGCAAACAGATGTAGCGTTCGGTGCCAGTACTTTGACATCTACTGACACGACGGCGCCGGCGTTCATTTTTGGTCCTCAGCCATTAAATGGTGGAACGTACCTTTCGTTCAGCGGAGGACATTTATTTGCTAAGGATCAGTTCGGAGTGGGTGGGGAAATCTCGTGGCGAGCCAGCCAATCACTCTATGCGGGCTATCAACCGTACCGCCCAATTTTCTGGGACTTTAATGGAATGTGGGTTCCGAAATTGAATGATCGGGTGAAGGGTGAGTTTCAAGCAGGCATCGGCGCGGAGAGCGTACGCTTCTATAACAATTTCTACACTTGCAATTTCGTCAGCTGCACAAACTACACGACCAGCACTCATTTCATGGGACACTTCAGCGCGGGACTACGACTTTACGTCACCCCCAATGTTTTCATCCGGCCTGAGGGACACTTTTACCTGGTGAATAACAACGTCGAATTCACTTCGGGCAAGATGATTCGATACGGGGTCTCGCTGGGGTACACGTTCGGCGGGTCGCATTATTGATCCCTTTAACTCTGCGCGGTGGACGGAGCCGTGAAAAACTCCGTCCGCGCAGCGACGCCGCTGCTATCTCCATCACATGACGATGTGACAACCTTCCTTTTCGTTCGAGAACGGCCAATGCTCAGATAGATGGTGGAGCAGAACTGGGGGTCACAGGTACCTCGACGGTAAGTTCGTCTCCGCGATAAGCTGATAGGTTTTCTGAGTGGAGGCGCCGCCGATGCGTGCAGCCGTAGAGAAGCTCTGGCCCGAAATCCAGTGGATCGAAAACCCAAAACTCCGAGATCAAGTCACTCAAACTTGGATCAAAGCGCTTGAGCGCAGTCCGTTGAAGCCAGAAGATCTGAATCGCATTCCATTCACCCTCCTCGTTCCGAACTGCCCGATCACATTCATGGAGCACAAGCGTTGCGTGGTGCACATTGCCCGGCAAAGCGCGCAAGCTATGCAGGAATTCATGGGACGATCGCTGCCAATTAACTTCGACGTTGTGATTGCGGGTGCGATCCTCGCGGATGTCGGCAAGCTTCTCGAATACGAACTCGGTCCAGACGGGAAAAGCCAGCAAAGCGAGCGTGGAGAAGCATTGCGGCATCCTTTTACGGGTGTTGCATTGGCCCTCGAGTGCGGTGTGCCCGATGCAGTGTGCCACATTATTGCCGCACATGCCGCTGAAGGCGATCTAGTAAAGCGAACCACTGAAGCTTACATCGTCCATCATGCGGATTTTATGGCGTTCCTGCCATTCAAGAACCCGAAGAATGTGAAAACCGGCGCCAAGTGAGGGATGCCATGTAACTGGTGTCAGGTTTCAGAAGAAGAAAGGTCTTAAGAAGTAGTTGCATCGAGATTCGTTCTCATAGGAGTTGCTCTTGTCCAGCGCACAGACTGCCACGTCCAAAGAAACCATTACTGCAAAAATGGCCCGTTGGGCCGCTGCTCTCGATTACAAACATCTTTCGGAAGAAGCTGTTTATCAAGCCAAGCGATACCTGCTCGATTCCGTTGGGTGTGCATTGGGCGGATATCAGCAACATGATGTGAAGATCGCGCTGGATGTCCTGAACGAAATCGCGGGCCGCGGTCCGGCAACGGTGATCGGAACCGGCAAGAAGATGGATGCGATATCGGCTTCGCTTGCGAACGCGTTGATGATCCGCTGCATGGATTACAACGACATCTATTGGAAGCAAGATCCTTCGCACCCATCCGACATTTTCCCAGCAGCCATGGCGGCATGTGAGCGTGCAAAGAGCGGCGGAAAAGAATTGATTGTCGGTTTCGTGCTCGGCCACGAGTACGAAATGCGATTTTGCGAGGCCGCGTTCCCAGGGATTCGAGAACGAGGTTGGCATCACGCAACGTTGACAGCTTTCGTGTCGCCGTTCGTCGCGGGGCGCGGGCTTCGATTGTCGTGGGAAAAAATTCAGCATGCCGTTGGGATTTCGGCGAGTCGGCACTGCACACTCGGCGCGGCGGTGTCGGGCAAACTGACGATGATCAAGAACACGGTTGATCCCATGGCTACCCAGAGTGGTGTGTTCGCCGCGCTCCTGGCGGAAAAGGGATACACAGGGCCGGAGCACGTCATTGACGGTAAGGAAGGGCTAGTCCATTGTCTCGGCCCGGAGTGGAAACTGAATATTTTGACGGATGGGCTTGGAGACTCGTGGCGGATTACGCAATGCGGGATGAAGTTTTTCCCAACCGAAGCGCTCACACACACGCCTATCTCAGCGGTGCTGGACCTCGTCAAAGAGAACGACCTGCGACCGGACAACGTCACAAAAATTCAAATCCGCTCGCTGGCAAGGGCGGCGGACATCCTTTCCGATCCGAGCAAGTACGATCCGCACACGAAGGAAACTGCAGACCACTCGTTGCCATATGTCATCGCCGCGGCTTTGGTCGATCGCCAGGTCACGCCAGCGCAGTTCGAGATGGCGAAAATCATGGATCCGACGATTCGGGCACAACTGAAGAAAGTCGAAGTTGTTGCGGATCCCGAGATCGAGAAGGTGTTTCCGGCGCTGCAGCGCGTCGTCATCAATATCACAACTGCGGACGGTCGAACGCTTTCCAAGCAACTCGATTATCCGAAGGGAGACCCGCGAAACCCACTTACCGATGCGGAGATTGAAGAGAAATACGCGGCACTGGCGGAAGGCGTGCTTTCTGCGAAGGCACAGAAGAAGCTGAAAGATGCAATCTGGAGCCTGGAGAAACTCGGATCGGTTTCAAAGTTGATGGCCTTGATGAAGGCGGATGTGAAGAAAATGCGATCGAAAATCTCTACCGCAAAGAGCGCGAAGAAAAGCCGCAAAGGGCGCTAAGAATGGAAGTGAAGAGGGCATTAAGAAGTTTGCGAAGAGCGCAAAGGAAAGCCGCAAAAGACGCTAAGACTTGGGTGCGGCTATTTCCCGATGAGTCGCGTCTAGAGAGGTGATGTATGGGCCAGACAGTTACTGAAAAGATTGCGCAGAAACATATGACGGAGGGGCCGAATCGGCCACTGCGCGCCGGAGATTTCCTGTCGATTCGTCCGCACCGATGCATGACGCATGACAACACCTCGGCGGTGATGTCGAAGTTCAAAGGAATCGGCGCGAAGAAAGTGCGTAATCCGCACCAGATGGTGTTTGCACTCGACCACGACATCCAAAACCAGCATGAATCGAACCTGAAGAAGTATCGAGCGATCGAGGCGTTTGCGAAAGAGCAGGGGATTGATTTCTATCCGGCGGGGTCGGGAATCGGGCACCAGATCATGGTGGAACGCGGTTACGTCGTGCCTGGAACCTTTGTGGTTGCTTCTGATTCGCACTCGAACATGTACGGTGCGCTCGGGGCCGTGGGTACGCCAATTGTTCGCACCGATGCCGCCGCCGTTTGGGCAACTGGGGAATTCTGGTGGCAGATCCCGCGCAGCGTGCAGGTTGTGCTCGAAGGCGAGCTGCCAGAAGGCGCAACCGGTAAAGACGTCATTATCACCCTGTGCGGCCTCTACAACCATGATGAGGTCTTGAACGCTGCTGTCGAGTTCAGTGGGCCCGGCGTGGTTTCGCTGTCGATGGATGAGCGTTTTTCCATCTCAAACATGACCACCGAGTGGGGACCGATCGTGGGATGGTTCCCCGCCGATGCTGTCACCATTGAGTATTTGAAGAGAGTTCATCAGCGTGTGAAGGCTTTGGGCGTCGAGCGATTCACGCAAGCGGACTTGACGAAATGGGCGAACGATCCTATAAGGCCCGATCCTGACGCGGCCTACGCGGCAAAGATCACGCTTGATCTCACCCAGATAACGCCGCACGTCTCGGGGCCCGACACTGTTCAGGTGATGCAATCGGTCGCTGAGATGGAGCTCCGGAAAGTTGCGATTCAGAAAGCGTATCTGATTTCCTGCGTTAATTCGCGGATCGAAGATCTGGATGCCGCGGCAAAAGTATTAATGGGAAAAACGGTCGCCCCGGGCGTTCAGTTTTATTTGGGAGCTGCCAGCAAGTGGGTGCAAGAAGAAGCTGAGCGGCGCGGCACGTGGCAGATCTTGATGGATGCGGGCGCGCATCCGCTGCCGCCCGGTTGCGGACCGTGCATCGGGCTCGGCGTGGGATTGCTCGAAAAGGGCGAGGTCGGGATTTCCGCGACGAATCGCAACTTCAAAGGTCGCATGGGATCAC
Source organism: Terriglobales bacterium (assembly GCA_036265385.1). GTDB lineage: Bacteria > Acidobacteriota > Terriglobia > Terriglobales > Acidobacteriaceae > DATAPD01. The sequence goes on along the minus strand of DATAPD010000001.1, from coordinate 71,431 downwards.
GTGATGCGCAGTGTTATCTCGCGAGTCCGGAAGTCGTCGCCGCTTCGGCGGTGGCCGGATATATTCGCGGACCGCACGAATTCGGCGATCGTAAGCTTGAGCGGAGATTGCAGGAGTTCGCCGTAGTTGGCGGTTCCGAAAAAGTCGAAATCCTGGAAGGTTTTCCAGCGCGAGTCAAGGGGCGGCTTATTTTCATGCCGCAAGATAACGTCAACACCGATGCGATCTACGGTAAGGACTACACATACCGGGACGACATGACTCCTGAAATGATGGCCAAGGTGGTGATGGAGAACTACGATCCTCAGTTCGCCTCACGCACCCAAGCCGGCGATGTCATCGTTGGCGGCTTTAACTTCGGAACAGGTTCCAGTCGCGAGCAAGCGGTGACATGTCTGAAAGCGAAAGGCATTCCACTGGTGATCGCGGCAAGTTTTTCGCAGACGTACTTGCGAAATGCATATAACAACGGATTTCTGTGTATCGAGGTGCCGGATTTCGTGGGCCGCCTACGCGAGCAATTCAAGAACGAAATTGCTGCGAAAGAAAAGACGATCATCCCGGGCGACGAGATTGATATCGATTTCACATTGAGCATGATCACATGGCGTGAAGAGCAGTTCGCTTTTCCGGCGCTCGGCAGCGTGCCGCAATCGCTGGTGATTGCCGGCGGCGTGGAGAATCTGGTCGCGAAGAAGTTGGCTTGAGACATCGATGGAATTGAGCGCCCAAGGTTGAAAGTGCAGAGGGTCCTTCGCTCGGGATGAGAGTGCCTCGAAAGTTTCATAAGAGTCGGAGATGAAGGAGCAATCATGGCGAAATACACGGTCGTATCCATGCCCGGAGACGGCATCGGCAACCAGGTTTTACCGGAATCCATTCGCGTGCTGAATGCAGTCGGCTTTGATGCGGAATACATTCACGCTGACATTGGTTGGGAGATCTGGCGACGAGAAGGGAACGCGCTGCCGGACCGAACGATACAACTGCTGGAAAAGCACAAGCTAGGTCTCTTTGGCGCGATTACTTCGAAGCCAAATAAGGCTGCGCAAGCAGAGTTGAACCCGGAACTGCAAGGCAAGGGTTACGTGTACTATTCGCCAATCGTCACTATGCGGCAGAAATTCAATCTGGATATCTGCATGCGTCCGTGCATTGGCTTTATCGGAAACCCGTTGAATTACATCCGCAAGCGTACTGACGGCGGATTTGATGAACCGCAGATCAATTCGACAATCTTCCGGCAGGGAACAGAAGGGATGTATGCGGGAGTGGAGTGGACGAACCCACCGGAGAACGTTCGGGCTGCGCTGAACTCGCACCCACGGTTCAAGGCATTTGCAAATGTGCCGGGACCGGACTTGGCCGTGAGTTGCCGGATTATCACGCGAAATGCCGCGACGCGCATTGTGACGGCGGCATTCGAATACGCGAAGAAAAAGAAATTCAAGGCTGTGACAATCTGCGAAAAACCGAACGTAGTCCGGGAAACCTCGGGCATGATGGAAGAAGTGGCGAAGGAAGTGCAAAAAAAATACCCGGACATACAACTGTGGTCAACGAACATCGATGCCCAGATGATGTGGCTGAACAAGAATCCTGAAGAGTACAACGTAATCGTGGCGTCGAACCTGTTCGGCGACATCTTGTCGGATGCGTTCGCCGGGTTGGTTGGCGGGCTGGGCTTTGCCGCTTCTGGCAACATCGGGGATACGGTGGCTGTATTTGAACCAACACACGGTTCCGCACCCAAATATGCTGAATTGAATCCTCCTATCGTGAATCCGATTGCCATGATCTTATCTGCGGCTATGATGGTGGAACACGTCGGCGAACAAGAGAAATCCGACCGCATCAAGAACGCGGTTGCGGCCGTAGTCAAAGAAGGTAAGGTGCGGACGTACGACATGATGCGCATTGCTGGCGGTGCTAAATCGATCAGCCAGGGAGCAGCGTCGACGGTACAGATGACCGACGCGATTTTGGAAGAGCTGAAGTAAATCAAATGGGCTTCGAGTTTCGAACCCGCCGTGGTTAGAGGTTTTCGCAATGGCAGCTAGTGCAACCCGCATCGCCGAAGCCGGACACCACGGCAAAGAGATTCGCTCCGATCTGCACGTTTCAGTTGAGCCACGCGGGAGCGGTGGTGTGCAGATCAACATGCAATCGCGGGTCGCGCCTTACTACGGTCCTGCGATTACCGCGCAAGCACGGGAAGTTCTCGAGACGCTTGGCGTCAAACACGCGAATGTTGCGATCCAGGATGAGGGCGCACTTCCCTTTGTGATCGCGGCGCGTATCGAAGCAGCCGTGAACCGTTCGGGCCTAGGGACAGGAAAGAAGGCGTTGCCCGAGAAAGAGTCCCTTCCCGAACCCTCGCCAAAAGACCGGTTACGCCGTTCGCGGCTTTATGTCCCGGGCTCCGAACCAAAATACTTCATCAATGCTGGTCTCCATGGACCCGACGGGGTCATCCTCGATTTGGAAGACTCGGTTCATCCGGCGGAAAAAGATTCAGCTCGACTGTTGGTTCGCAATGCTCTTCGCGCGGTGAACTTCGGCACTTGCGAACGTATGGTGCGCATCAACCAGCTTCCACTCGGATTACAGGACCTGTCCGAAATTGTTCCGGAACAGCCAGACCTGATTTTGATTCCGAAAGTTGAGCATGCTGCGCAGGTCATCGAAATCGATCGGATGATTGGTGAGTTCAAGGCGCAGGCGAATGTTACTCGCTCGATTTGGCTGATGCCAATACTGGAATCCGCAGTGGGAATCGAAAATGCTTTTGCGATTGCGACGGCCAGCCCGAATATTGCAGCGCTTACGATCGGGCTGGAGGATTTCACCGCGGATCTTGGTGTGGTGAAAACTCTAGAGGGTGGGGAATCTTTGTACGCTCGAACTCGACTGGTAGTAGCAGCGCGAGCAGCACAGATCCAGGCGATCGATTCGGTATTCGGCGACGTTGGCGACATGGAAGGTCTGAAGCATTGGGGCGAAGCTTCGCGCGCCTTGGGTTTTGAAGGGATGGGATGTATCCACCCGGCGCAGATTCCGGTCATCCATGAAGCGTTCGCGCCATCGAAGTCTGAGGTCGAAAAAGCGCAGAAGATTGTCGCGGCTTATGAAGAGGCTCAGCAGAAGGGGTTGGGAGTGGTGAGCCTTGGTTCGAAGATGATCGATCCACCAGTAGTGAATCGCGCTTTGAAGCTTGTCGATCGCGCCAGGATGATGGGGTTGGTGTAGCGCCCAAAGAACTGCAACAGACTCTTTGCTCGCGTCGTGGGACTCTGTGGTGAACAAATTCGAATGACAGATCGAGTGGAACTTGCGCATAACGCGGCTGGCCGTCGCGTACCGACGATGGTCAATAGCAAGCCGCAGATCCCTTATCTCGGCGTCGGCAAATACCAGCCTCGCGGACGGAAGCAGGCTCCGCTGATCCGATCGAACAAGGATTATCCAGAGAATGGTGACAAACGCGTTCCCGATCTAGAAACGGCGCTGCGCAATTGCGGTCTTCGCGATGGCATGGTGCTTTCGAGTCACCATCACCTCCGCGATGGCGACAAAGTCGCATTGATGGCGCTTGAGGCAGCAGCGAAGCTTGGCGTCAAAGATTTGTTGTGGTTTCCCAGCGCGTCGTTTCCTTCACAAAAGGGCGCGATCGAACTCATGGAAAAGGGAACCATTCACCATATCGAAGGTTCGATGAATGGTCCGCTGGGTGATTACTGCACCCAGGGGAAGATGCGCGGCATGGGGGTTTTGCGATCTCACGGAGGACGCTGGCAGGCGATCCAGGATGGAGAAGTGCACATTGATGTTGCAGTGATTGCCGCCCCGACGGCCGATCCGTTTGGCAATGCCGATGGATCCCATGGAAAGTCCGCGTGTGGTTCACTCGGATTCGCGCTTGCTGACTCAGTCTATGCAGACTACGTCATCGTGGTCACCGACAACCTGGTTCCGTTCCCCTGCATACCGTGGCATATCCAAGGCAACAACGTTGACTACGTGGTCGAAGTAGAGTCGATTGGCGATCCATCGAAAATTGTATCGGGCACGACCCAAATCACACGCTCGCCGGATCGGCTTCGTATTGCAGAATTTGTTGCGAGATTCCTTCGCGATGCTGGCATCATGAAAAATGGATTTTCATTCCAGGCCGGCGCCGGCGGTATTGCTCTCGCTTTCGTTCAATATCTGAAAGCGATGATGAAGGAAGACGGCATAAAAGCGCGTTTTGTGCGGGGCGGATCGACGAAATATCTGGTCGAGCTCCTCAATGAGGGTCTGACAGATTACATTCTTGACGGGCAAACCTTCGACCTAGACGGCGTGCGTTCCATGGCCACCGATTCGCGTCACATTCCAAGTTCTCCGTTTACCTCGTACAACTACCACGGGAAGGGAAACTTTGCATCGATGGTGGATGCAGTCGTGCTCGGTGCGACCGAAGTGGACGTCAACTTCAATGCCAATGTTGTCACCCACTCCGACGGACGCCTGCTTCACGGTATAGGTGGATGGCAGAACTGCTTGTTCAGCGGCTGCTCCATCTTGGCGTTACCATCATTCCGCGATCGCATCCCAGTGATTGTCGATGAAGTGACGACGCTGACTGGCCCGGGAGAAATGATCGACGTCGTTGTGACGGAACGAGGGATCGCGATCAACCCGATCCGCACCGACCTGCTCGATGCAGTGAAAGGATCGAAGCTGCCAATCCGTCGGATCCAGGACATAAAAGCCGAAGTCGAAAAGATCTGTGGAGGAAAGCCCGCTCGCCCGAAAGTTGGCGACAAACCTTGTGCCATTGTGAAGTGGGTGGACGGAACGGTTCTGGACACCGTTTGGCAGGTCGTCTAGCCTCTTACTTACGAATATTTACGTTTGCTTTCGTTCGTCGTCGGATTTACACTGGGCGCGTTTCCGAGATCCAACGATGCGAGCCCTTGTCTTTATCCTCTTATCTATCGCGCTAGCCTTCCCCCAGGACCAATCTCAGATTGGATATAAATCCGATCCAAACGCTGAGCAGAAAAAAACAATTCTGCTGAAAGACTTCAAACCTGTTTCACGCCTGCACGTACCGACCCACAAAATTGAGAAAGCAAAGTATTACGTCATTGATGTCCACAGCCACGTAAATGACGCCCAAGGTATCGATGAGCACATCGACCCAGCACGCGTCATTCAAATTATGGATGCGACGAATGTGAAAACCGTCGTCATCCTGACGGGTATGTGGGGCGACAAGCTGCAAAAAGTAATCGACGAGATGGTAAAGCCACATCCGGGACGGTTTATGGTCTTCACCCAGATCGACTGGTCGAAGATCGACGCGCCAGATTTTTCGCAGCAGATGGTGAAGCAAATTGATGACGCAGTCTCGCGAGGAGCTCGCGGCCTAAAAGTTTTGAAGGACCTTGGACTCGGAGTGCGCTACAAGTCGGGAAAGCTTCTTGCCATCGATGATCCGCGACTCGATCCCATCTGGGAAGAGTGCGGCCGCCTTGGCATACCAGTCTCCATCCACTCCGCAGATCCTGAAGCTTTCTTTTATCCGATCGATGCCACCAACGAACGTTATGAAGAGTTGATTGAGCATCCCGATTGGAGCTTCTACGGCAAGGATTATCCGGGGATCGAGGCTTTGCTCGAAGCTCGCAATCGAGTGTTTGCAAAACACCCGAACACACGGTTTGTTTCGTTGCACATGGGATGGCCAGAGAATCTGGACTGGGTCGCGTCGATGCTCGATAAGTATCCGAACGTGATGGTTGAGTTTGGCGCGCGCGAAGCGGAACTTGGCCGGCAACCTTCACGTTCACGAGAGTTTTTCCTGAAATATCCGGACCGCATCATGTTCGGCACGGACAACACCATCGAGGAAGAACTCTATCGGAATGAGTTTCGCTGGCTTGAAACGGGCGACGACTATTTCGAACCGTGGGGATATCCGGGGCAAGGCCGGTGGCTCATCTACGGAATGAAACTGCCCGAGGACGTCCTCGAAAAGATTTATCACAAGAATGCCGAAGCACTCTTTGCGCAATACAAGGGCCTACCGAAGTAAACGTTTTTTGGATGGCCTCGTCATGGTTCATTGCTTCTCTTCTGGATGTGCACACGGAGCTAACTTATGTCTCGTCGTATCGTAATTCCTTTCATTCTGTTGCTCGTTACGATTGGCTGCTCGAAGCCGAAGCAGTCCGCAGTTCCCCCTTCTCAGCCCTCAACGATCAAAGTTGATGTGGCAGGCGGAGGGCCTGCAACAATCACGACCTCGACGGCTGAGTTCCGGGTGTTGCCGAGCGGATACATCCAGTCGACTCTGTTGAGCAATAAGCTGTCACTCGACGAACCAGCTGTCGGCGCACCCACGGACAGCGATTACGTCGTTGCGGATAAGAAAGAGATCCGGTTTGTACTCGAGTTCGATAAAGCGCGGGTGGCAGATGCTGTCGGAAAACTCGGTCGTGGGAAGCGCGTGGAAATTCCTGCGCATCCGCTCGGGCCGAGTGGAACGAATCTTCAGCGAACGTTGTACCTTGAGGCCTACGACGATTTTCCGAATGTGCTTTTGAGTACCGTCGAATACAAGAACACGGGCGAGGCGGACATTTCTCTGGAGAAGACGGTCGCCCAGCGTCATCGTTTGAGCGCCAAATTGGTCGATGCAAAGGCCAAACCCTACGATCTATGGTCGTACCAGGGATCAAGCTACAACTGGGGAGAAGATGACATTCTTCAAATGCGCAAACCGCTCTCGCATCCGAACATTATGGGCGAGATGGTGAAGGGCGGCTACGGCGGTGGCATTCCGGTCGTAGCGTTCTGGAGCGCGAAGGTAGGGACGGCAATCGGCCACGTGGAGACGCTTCCATTGCCGGTTTCACTGCCGGTAAAGGTAGACAGCGACGACCGCGTGGATACTGCGCTTGAGATACCTGCCGCTACGCTGCTCAAAGCGGGCGACAAATATTCCACTCCGCGCAGTTTTGTAGCGGTCTACTCAGGTGACTTTTACGAGCCATTACGTTTGTGGTCGAGTGTTTTGCAGAAGGAAGGATGGGAGATCCCAAAACCATCTTCCGAAGCGTACAACGTGAGCTGGTGCGGCTGGGGATATGAATTCAACGTCACTCCTGCTCAGATGGTCGGCACGATTCCCAAGCTGAAAGAGCTCGGCATCAAGTGGGCAACTCTCGACGACCGCTGGTTTGATACGTATGGCGATTGGGATCCACGCTCAGATACTTTTCCTGGTGACTCTATCAAGAAAATGGTTGATGACTTCCATAAGGAAGGCGAACTCGTGCAGCTTTGGTGGCTGCCTCTAACCGCTGAAGATGGACAGAATCGGTGGGAGTCGCACAAGTACGTTGTTTCGAAAGTGGTGAAAGAACATCCCGATTGGCTCATCCTGGACAAAGAGGGCAAACATGCGCACATGACGCGTGGGCTTGCTGCACTCTGTCCAGCGGTTCCGGAAGTGCAGGCGTATCACAAGAAGCTTACGGAGAAGTTCATCCGCGACTGGGGCTTCGACGGTAGCAAGCTGGACAACATCTATACACCACCGCGTTGCTATAACCCGGCGCATCATCACAAGTCGCCGGATGATTCGATCAATGCGATGGCTGATGTTTACAAGATCATCTTCCAAACTACGCGGTCGCTTAAGCCGTACAGCGTGACGCAAAGTTGCCCATGTGGAACACCGCCCTCCCTAGCATGGCTGCCGTTTATGGATCAGGCCGTCACGGCTGATCCGGTGGGCGGGATCCAGGTTCGCCGTCGCATCAAGGCGTACAAGGCCCTGCTCGGACCAGAATCGGCCGTGTACGGCGACCATGTCGAACTCTCGATCATGAAGCGCGCGGGAAACAGCTGGAACGAAATTGGTGATGATTTTGCCTCGACAATCGGACCCGGCGGCGTGGTCGGCACGAAATTTGTGTGGCCCGATCCGGGTCCGCACTTCCAAAAGGTCGCGCTAACGCCGGACAAAGATGCCAAGTGGAAGAAGTGGATCACGATCTATAACGAGAAGATGCTTTCCAAAGGTAAGTTCCTGGATCTTTACGTTACGGGATACGATACGCCTGAAGGCTATGCCATTGAGAAAGACGGAAAGATGTATTACGCATTCTTCGCGGATTCGTTCAAGGGGAATGTGGAACTGCGTAGCTTGTCGTCAGGAACGTACAAGGTCGTGGATTATGCGAACGGCAAAGACTTTGGAACTGTGAATGTCAGCGATGGCAAGGCACAATTGCCAGTCGACTTCAAGGAGCATTTGCTTCTCGAGGTCAGCAAGTAGCGTCATTTGTTGCGAGAAAAAAGCCGGGCCCAAGAGCCCGGCTTATTTTTTGGGAAAAACTACTGTTGCAGTTTGATCGCTCCTCCGATGTCGAAGCCGGAGTCGGCTTGCACCGAGTAAGCTGTTGTGTTCGAGACCATGTAGAGAACAATGTTGCTTGAAAGAGAGTTCACGCTCGCTGTCACTCTTCCATTAACGGCAACTGAGTATGTTCCGGACAGCGAACTTTGAGTGGAAAAGGCCGCTGACGGCGGGAAAAAGCTTACAGCCACCTGATCCTGCCTCAAGTTGCCATTACCGTCAGGGATAAACGTTCCGGTACGGTCTTTAAAAGCTGTATCAAAACCGTCCATGAAGAACGCGTATTGCCCATTGAGAGTTGAGTTCGAGAATGCAACCGTCGCCTGCTTATCCATCACGCCGTCTTCAGCGTTGGCTGGATTGTTTACGAGATAAAAGGCTCGGTTTGGACTGACAAGCCAAGCTACTTGATTGATTATGACAGGGGCACCCAATTGAATCGTGGCGCGCCCGGATGCAGCGACATTGTACGCCCCGCCGGTAATGCTGACATTCGATTGGACATTCCCGTCGAGAACGGAATCGAATGCGCCAGCGGAGATTGCTCCGCTGCCATTGGCCGTGAAAACTCCTACGGTATGCGCTGCGGCCAAATTGAGGGCTGTATCGCCGGTGCTGTTGAAGACAAAAGAACCGGAGAGAACGGAATTATCATACGTCGTTGCTGTCTGTGCTTCGGCACGCCCAAGCGCCAATGTGCCATCTGATCGCATTAAGCGGAAGGTGTTCGCGTCAACCACGTAGTAAATGTAACTGGCGCTGAAGCCGCTGCTTTCGGTGACTGTCATCGTGCCGCGCCCAGTAGTGTTTCCTGGAAAGTTGGCGTTACCGGTTAAAGTAACGGAGGAAAACGAGCCATTGAACAGAATGTCTTCATTTCCGCTGGTGATCGTTCCAGTGTTCAATGTCATTCGTCCAACGAGTGAGGCAGCGCTCGCTATGAGACCACTTTCGTGGACGCGGAACACGAAGGTCCCATTCGGCGGAGCAGCAAATGCAGTAGTCGTTTGCAGTTCTCCGGAGCCAGCACCCGAACCGAAACCGTCGTTCTCAATCATGTAAAAGTGATTGGTATCTGACATTGCAATCCGGAATGCTACCTGTCCGCTAGCGACATTGAATATCATGTCGCCGCTACCGTCTTTGTTAATAGAATATGCGCCCGTGATGTTGTTTGATCCGATCGAGCCGCTTTGAGAGAAATCATCGGTGCCGGCCGTAATGTTGCCGTTGCCATCTGCGGTGAAGACTCCGGACTCGACATAGTAGGCGGAATTTCCAGAACCGTCGGGCAGCAACTGATTTCCGCTGATGGAGAAAGCATATTGTCCGCTCAGGCTGGCATTGCTGAAATTTCCATTAATTGGGGGCAGTGGATTGCTGCCCGATCCGCCGCAGGCAACAGCAAACAAAAGCAAGCCAACAACGCAGGTTACGGCGATCCATCGCTCGGCAATTCTCATAATATTTTGGTGAGAACCATCAGAATTCGGCACGGCACACTCCTCCCTACTACTTAGCTTCTAACACAGGTTTGGCGGCTAAGTTGTCCGTGGAACCCGACCAATTACGGGTCTTGCTTCCGATTGGTTGTAAAGAATTGTTAAGTGTTGGAACGGTTAATCGTAATGTGGCTTCAGCTCAGAGATTTCCGAAAAACTGGCGACGCCATTCCAGATCGCGGAATGCCTCGGTTCCGCCAGCACGGGTTGTCGAAAAGGCGCCCGCTGCGTTGCCACTCTTCAGGCAGGTTATGAGATCTGAGCCGCGGAGAAATTCATGTAAGAATCCGGCATCAAAGGTGTCTCCTGCGCCGACGGCGTCCACAAAATCCACTTTTAGGCCTGGCGCGCCAACTCGTTCTTTGCCGCGCTGAGCGATTGCTCCTTCAGGGCCAAGCTTGACGGCGACGATGGGAATGCGTTCCGCTAATTTGGAGAGCGCAGTTTCGACGTCGTTGGCTCCGGTGATTCGCTGCGCCTCACTGGCATTGGGTAAGAAAACATCGACATATTCCAGAGCTTGCATCAATCCATGTCCCCATTGATTATCGGGGTCATCATTCGTGTCCATGGAGATTGTGAGTCCCGCAGATTTGATGCGTCGGAGTAATTCCGCCGCCCTTGGAAGCAAGCCTAGCTGCAGGTAATACGAGCAAAAATGGAAGTGACGAGAATCGCACAGGTAAGAAAAGTCGAGATCCTCGAAGCGCAAAGTGGCAATCGTACCGGAATAGGTCAGCATGTTGCGCCATTTCTCGCGCTGCAAAATGACCGTGATCCCCGTGCCAGTACCGTCTTTACTGCGGCGCACTTTCTCGACGTCCACACCGCCTTCGGAGAGACGCGTCAGCGCCATATCTCCGAGCGAGTCTCGACCGATGCAAGAGATAAATCCGACCCGGCTGCCTAATGCAGCCAAATTGTGTGCTGCGATCGAGGAAGAGCCGCCTAGCGTGAATGTCATCCGGTCCGCTAGCAACTCGCGTTCAGGGGGGAGTTCGTCCGGCAAGCCGTACAGGATCAGGTCCATGTTCAGCTCGCCGGCGATCGTTACGTCAAAGCGAGGCATGTTCTTCCGTTTGCGTAGGATCTTTGCGCAGTTCGACGACGCGACTCAAATTCTTTGGGTGATCCGGATCGAGGCCTTTCTTTAGTCCGGTGTACAAGCCGGCTAATTGAAGGGCGTAAAGGGTGGGGGCGAGACGCGCCAACTCAGGCACATCCATCCGTAATTCGATTAATAAGTCGGCAGAGGAACGAACATGTGATTGCGCGCGATTGCAGACCACAAGAGTTGTTCCACCCAGCTGCTTCATCTCCTCAAGAACTTCGCACTCTGCTTTGTAAGAAGAGTCGGACAATAAAAAGAAAAGTAGTGTTCTAGGCCCAACGATCGATTTTGGGCCGTGCCGGAATTCCAGTGTGTGGAACACCTGCGCGTAAGACAGAGACATCTCGGTCATCTTAAGCGCGCACTCGCAAGCTAGTCCGTAACGAGTTCCTTGGGCTAGGGAGACATAATCGTCAAATGACCTGGAGTCGATAAATTCTCGAACCTGCGCCGGAACATCACGAAACGACTTCTCCGCAGCGTCAGCGACCGATTGTAGAGAGTCCAGAAAATCGATGTTGCTGGCGATCTCCGCTGCCAAAGCCTGGAGTGCAAGCAGCATCGATGTCACTGAGCGCGTCATAACCAAGCTGTGCTCGTCGGCAGGGGGCAGCAACAGCGACTCGGTAGCGAGCTTCTCAAGCGCCTGCCCGGTTGCACAAGAGATTGCCAGCGTTTGGATGTTGCGATCACGGAAGACTTGGGCAGCTCGCAAAACTTCCGACGTTTTTCCGGATCGAGAAATAAGAACCGGCAGCAACGCATCGGATTTTTTAAAGGTGAGTTCCGGATACAGCAGAACTTCCGAAGCCGGTACCGCGCGAGCACGCAGGCCAGTGAGTGCGTTCATGCTGCCAGCGGCTGCTAATGCGATGTAGTAGCTGGATCCACAACCAACAAACAACCATTCTTGTTTGCTGGCAAATCGTTCCTTCAAGTGCACGAGACGTTTTTCCGAATGGAGCAAGTCAAAACAAGCGCTCCAAACCTGAGGCTGGGACAAGATTTCTGACAAGGCGTAAGCGCCGGCAGTCGAGTCATGCGTGCCGTCTCTCCGGTTAGACAAGGTGCACCTCAATATTTGCCTTCTTTAATGCCTTTAAATCAGTGTTAGGAAGGCCGCGATCGCTAATGACCTCGTGCACGGAGCTGGGAGGGCTGATCAATGACAAGCTCCGGCGGCCGAACTTGCTGGAGTCGCAGACCGCGATATTCCTACGCGACACCTCGAGCATCACGCGATTGACTTTCGCTTCGAGCAGATTAGGTGTCGTCAAACCGTATTGCACGTCGAAGCCATCGACGCCTAGAAATAACAGATCAGCATTGAGACGGCGCAGAGTCTCTTCGGCAATCGGCCCGACCAACGAAAACGAATTCTTTCGCAATGTTCCGCCCGTCAGGATCACCTCGACCGGCGTGCCTGAGAGCTCCGCGGCGATATTCACGGCATTGGTGATGATGGTGAGGTTCTGGAACGAGCGTAAGGCACGCGCGATTGCAGTCGTCGTCGTTCCGGAATCGAGAATGACGACTTGACCTTCCTTGACGATTGCCGCTGCTGCAGAAGCGATGTGCAATTTTTCGCGGCGGTGCAGCTTTTCTTTTTCCCGAAGGGTTGGATCCTCCAGAGCGCCCTCACGTGAGGGCAAGCCTCCCCCGTGGGTCCGATGAATCAGGCCCTGGGAATGCAGGATTTCCAAGTCCTTTCGAATTGTGACTTGTGAGGTTTCGAAAATGCGGGAAAGCTCAGTTACAAGAACGCGACCTTCTCGATTCAATTTCTCCACGATGGCGCGCCGACGTTCTTCGTTTAGCATAAAAAGATGCGGCGGGCCCCTGCAAAAAACTTCACACCATGCCCGCTACGGGGTTTTGGTTGCACTTTCCTTTTATATCGTTTCCTTTCGAATGTCCATAGAAATTGGAACGAGAAATTCCCCTGATCGACGTGCCGGTTCGGGCGGAAGAGGGGAGAGATCTTTGATACAAGAGAGATTTAAATGATCGATACGTTGCGATCGCGCTGTGAAGTTACGCGTCGACCGGCCGAACGATGGTCGATTTTGTCGAACGCAACGCGGGCGCGAGCCACATGACAAGCCGGTACATCATCAACACGGCAAGGATTGCCGCATACTGCAGGGGCTTTCGCAGATCCGCCTTCACTAGCCAGATGTAATGAATTACGCCCGCTAACGCCGAGATGTAAATCAACCGGTGCAGCCACTGCCAATTCTTGCCGCCCAGTCGCCGAATCCACCCGGCCGTCGAGGTCACGGCGAGCGGGATCAGCAACAGAAATCCGAACATCCCGACCGTAATGAACTTGCGCTTTAATACGTCAGCCACCATCTCATGCCAGTCGAAAAACTTGTCGAGCCATAACCAGGTCATGAAGTGGAGACAGCCGTAGAAGAAAGCATAGAGTCCGAACATCCGACGGAAACGGATAAGAGAAGGGATGCTGAGCAACTTCCTCAGCGGGGTGATCGCTAAAGTGATTAACAGGAATCGCATCGTCCAGTCGCCGGTCGCGTGCGTGATCACCTCGATCGGGTTGGCTCCAAGCATTCCATGGAAGCCTTTCCAGGCCAGCAAGCCAAGTGGTACGAGGCAAGCGAGAAATACCGGGATTTTGATCCACCGAATCATCTTCGTTTTGTGTGTGGAGCGTGGCTAGCCCAATATCAGGGGCACAGCTCAGAAGTTCTTTCGCAAGTCCATCCCCGAATAGAGACTTGCGACCTGGTCACCGTAGCCATTAAACATCAGCGTAGGTCGCTTGCGGAACTCGCCCAGTCTGCGTTCGCTTGCCTGGCTCCACCGGGGATGATCAACCGTCGGATTCACATTGGAATAAAAGCCATATTCATTGGGAGCTGAGATGTTCCATGCGGTGGGAGGCTGTTCATCGGTGAAGCGTATCTTCACGATCCCTTTTATGCTTTTAAAGCCGTACTTCCATGGAACTACTAGCCGCAGAGGGGCGCCGTTCTGATTTGGTAATACTTCGCCATACATGCCGAAGCTCAAGAGCGCCAACGGATGCATGGCTTCGTCCATGCGGAGGCCTTCGGTATAGGGCCACTTTAGAACACCTATTCGCTGACCCGGCATTTGCTTAGGGTCGTTGAGGGTCGTAAATTCGACGAACTTCGCCTTCCCTAATGGTTCAGCGCGTTTGATGAACTCGTTGAGAGAAAATCCGACCCACGGTACGACAATCGACCACGCCTCAACGCAGCGATGGCGATAGATGCGCTCTTCCGGTGTGGCCATCTTGATAATAGTATCGACGTCGAAGGTCTGGTTCTTTTTTACAAGCCCTTCGACACTGACTGTCCAAGGGCGCGTCTTCAAATCTTTGGCCAGCCCTGCGGGCTCGTACTTGTCTGTCGAAAACTCGTAGTAATTGTTGTAATTCGAGACGTCTTTGAACGGGGTGATCGTCTCTGTTGTTGAAAACCCACTTTTCTTGATGCCGTCGATCTTGGTATTTGCCGATACCGCTTGCGAGGGTTCAGACAATTCACGCAGGCCGAAGCCGGCAGCCGCAACGGCTCCGACCGCTGCAGCACCGGCCAAGAACGTGCGGCGGTTAAAGTACGTTGCTTTCGGCGTGATTTCAGAAGAAGCGATATCGGATGACTTTTTAATCAGCATGAAACTTCCCGCGTTTTGATAGGAGTAATTGTCAGATTAAGACTGCTGCGAACCCGCTACAGGATGGGACGCGTTCCAGCGCGAAAAGTTTCAAGGATTGTGTTCAAAACCTAGGTCTCTTTAATTTGCGAGCTTGCAAAAGCTTTATGTGCTCAGCACTTCCCGCACTTTTCGTGTGAGAGCCTGAAGCGTAAAAGGCTTCTGTAGGAATGCTGTTCCGGATTCGAGACCACCCTGGATTACTGCGTCTTCCGTGTAGCCAGAAAGGAATAAGATCTTCAACTCCGGATGTGCTCGTTTCATTTGTTCCGCAAGAGCACGACCGCCCATACCTGGCATAACCACATCACTAATAAGAATGTGAATGGCCCCCGAATGGTTGGCCGCCACTTCCAACCCTGCCTCACCGTTTTCGGCTTCGAGGACGTTATAACCTCTAGACTGAAGCGTTTGTCGGACTAGTTCGCGCACGGACTCTTCATCTTCGACGAGCAGAACGGTTTCCGAACCTCCAGTCGCTTGGGTTGTCGCTTTGCAACTTTCGCTTTGGTCTTTGTTTTCGTCCGCGAGAGGTAAATAGATGCGAAAAGTTGTCCCCAGTCCGAGCTTGCTCTGTGTGACGATATAACCATTGCTTTGCTTCACGATGCCGTAAACGGTCGAAAGTCCTAAACCCGTTCCTTTGCCTTTGTCTTTCGTCGTGAAGAAAGGCTCGAAAATTCGTGACTGCGTTTCCTCATCCATTCCGCATCCGGTGTCCGTCACTGAAAGCAAAACGTACTTGCCAGCTTGAAGAAACGTATGCTCACGTCGATCCGAATCGTCGACCGACACTTCTCCAGTCGTGATCGTAATTTTGCCGCCGTCTGGCATCGCGTCACGCGCGTTCACGACGAGGTTCATCAGAACTTGTTCGAGTTGGCCGGCGTCAGCACGGGTGTGGGCTGATTTGGCGTCCAAGTGTGTTTCGAGCTGAACATCTTCGCCGATCAGAGGTCGCAGCAATCGTTCCATGTCCGCGACGATTGCATTAACGTCTACTACCTTCAGCTCCATCAATTGCTTGCGACTAAAAGCGAGTAACTGTCGAGTCAGCGTAGTGGCTCGGTCAGCCGCTTGCTGGATAGAAACCAGCTGTTGATGGTGATGAGGATTTGATTCTTCGGCGTTATCGAGGAGAACCTCGGTATATCCGCTAATCACCATTAAAAGGTTGTTAAAGTCGTGTGCCACACCACCAGCGAGTCGTCCGACAGCTTCCATTTTTTGGGCCTGACGAAATTGAGCTTCCAACTCGCGTCGCTCAGTGATGTCTTCGGCAAAAATCTCCAGCAATTCTTCAGTGGCTTCTGGGCTGCTGACAGCCCGGCCGTTCAGACGGACAAGAATGACATTGCCATCTTTCTTGCGCCATTTGACCTCGAGACCGTCTAATCGGCCACGCTGTTTATACTCGGTTAAAAGCCGGTCAAGCTCGCGGGCATCCTGGAACAAAGTCTTGCGCGGGTCCAACGAAAGTAGTTCGTCTGCGCTGTCGTATCCGAGCATGGAGACAAGGGCCGGATTCACATCGAGGAATCGCCCTGCCAATGTGGCCCGATAGATTCCGTACACCGCGCTTTGCACGAATGAGCGGTAGCGCCACTCAGATCGCTGAATAGCCTCCTCATACCTTTTATGTTCGATCGCACTAGCAAGTTGTTGAGCGACAAGTGTGAGAATTTCAACCTCATGTTCTCTGAACCGAACGTTGTCGCAATAACTGTGGACGGCAAGTACACCAATCGTTTTCGGCCCTCTTTTGATTGGCACGCCGAGCCACTCCATTGACAACGCTCCTGAAGGCTCGATCTCTCCCTGTTTCACCAATTCGTCGAACTTGCCCGGATGGCATAGAAGAGGTGCGCCTGTCCGGAAAACGTATTCCGTTAGACCACGCCCCAAGTGCTTTTGAGCGGGTATCACATTTTCTTCGTCCACGTAGTAAGGGAAGGTCCAACTGTCGTTCTCAGGGTCGGCCAGAGCGATATAAAGATTTCGCGCATAGATCAATTCACTCACGATGTTGTGAATCGCGGCGAAAACTTGTTGAAGATCCGCCGTAGTACTCGAACGCTCCGCGATTCGGCACAGTGCGGAACTGAGTGCCTGCGCCCGTCTCTGTTCAGAAATGTCGCGATATACAACGAAGACACCGCTGAGATTGCTCCCCTCTTGAATCGGAGTGGCTAATAACGAAATGTCGAGGGAAGTGCCGTCGCGATGCAACAGCCTGGTTTCGAAATCGATCCTCTCGCCCTTTTGCAGCTTCTGGACCGCGAACTGAACTTCTGCAGCACGATCATGCGGAACGAGTAGAGCGTCGATGGAGTGTCCACTAGATTCGGCGACCGTAAAACCAAATGTCTGCGTGAAAGCTTTGTTTACCGAAGCGATCAGCAGATTTTGATCCAGTAGACTGCAGGCTTCCGGATTGATCTCGATAAATTGCTGTAGAGCGGGCAGGGAGCCAGATGGCCTTTCGGGGGAAGGATTTGGTGTTCCCGGTGCGGGTATGTGTGCGACCGCCTCCGGAGAAATCAGTGTAGGCGCGCTTCCGCGGCGCAGAGATTCGCCCAATATGCGTGCCCGAGCCAAGTCCCAGAGCTTGGTCGGTTCGATGGTCTTGCCGGCCATGCGGGCCGCTCCCCTCTGAGCAACCGATTCCCAAAATGGATAGTAATCACCTAGTTTTTAAGGCCAAAGTTACGGAGGTAATTGGACTTCCGGACGCGGCGGGCATTGGACTGGTGGGCTTAACGTGACTCAGTGCTGACTCGCAACATCTCGCAGACCCGCTCGATGCTGTTGCGATCGGCAGGAGAAATTGTCAAGAATTCGAAACCGTGATGCAGGCCATGGCGATATCGCACAATGGCGCGCAATTTCAAAGGGTATGTTGCCAAAGGCAGTGGGATTTCCAGGGTCACGACCTCGCCTGGTTCGAGCTCCCGCGTCAAAGTGCCTCCAATGCCATCCAGGGCCAATTCCGTGGATCGACCCCATAGATCGAGGGTAGTGCCGTCGCGAAACACGTGGGCTTTGATTCTGCAGTCGAAAGGGTAGCGAGGAAATTTGCGTGAATAGCTAGAGTTTGATTTATTGTTCGGTGCGTCCATTTGGCCGTGGATACGCTCGCATTTTTTTGAAGTATGACTTCTTCGTTTGGGAAACGAATTCACTGGACTGGAAGTTGTCGTTCTTCGATTGACTTCCACACGCTTGGGCCTGTAACTGACAGGCTTCTTACAGATTCGATGAACACAGGCGTACAGAAAGTAGGAGCGTTCTACACTATTATCAATGTTACGCAATGAATGAGATTGCCATTCCATTGTCGTCGAACTGCCAGAGCTGCTCAACTAGAAGGGAATCAGGGGTATCCGCAGAGTTACGCAAGCAGTGCACATAGGCAAGGAAATCGAGAGACCACAATCAGCCGTGACGGGTCCATTTCGTTTCGATGTGTGGTGGCTTTAAAAGCGTTTGCATGACAACGCAATATTGCTCAGTTTTCTCCTGGAGACTGCGTACTTGTTCATCGGAAGCACTGGGGGCGTCAATCTCAAATTGCAGACGGATCGCCTCAAATCCGACAGGAACTCCTTTGGAAATACCGAGAGTTCCCTGCAAGTCAAGATCTCCCTGCACCGTGACATCAATGTGTTTGGTAGAGACCCCCATTGCGGTCGCAACTAGTTGGCAGGTGATCTGCGCACACGCAGCTAAAGCGCCAAGTAACAAATCTCCGGAGCACGCCGCCGTCCCAGTTCCACCGACTCCGGCATGTGCTTCTGCCTGATAAAGTGCCCGCCCAAGATCAACCGAACAACTCAGAGGTGAATTCGTTTCACTCCCCTTGGCGGTCATCGTGATTCGCGACGCTCTCGGATCACGTCGATACTGTTCTTTCAGTGGCCGTTGCAGAGATCGAACATCCATGACTCGAACTGTACCATGAGACAAAAAAATGCCGGCTGCTGTCGCGCAGCCGGCGAAGTGACAACGCGTTCAAACTTATTTGGGCAATTTGTTTAACATTTTTTGTAATGAGTCGTTTGCTTTGTTGACAGCCTTGTCGCGTGCGTCTGCGGCATGCTGTTTGCCCGCATTCGTGGCTGTGTCTTTCATGCCATTCGCCGTATCGGTCACGGCGTTTCCGCCCTGGCTCACGTTTTGTGCTGGAACCGCTTGTCCCCCGCCTTGTGCAGCAGCTCCGCCACCATCGAGCCCGATGTTTTCGATGTCGATACTTCCATAAGGCGAGTGCAGACTCACCGTGGGTGCATTCGCGGGCACTTCGTTGAAGACCATGATGTAACGTGCTGTCTGGCCGTAGGGAATGTCGAGAGTTTCACGTGGCTCCCCGGCTCCATTCACAAAATAGGCAGAGCCACGCTGATGGCGGTCGCCAAAAGCATCCACCACATACATGTCGCGCCACCACTGGGTATTAACCATCGTTTGGTGCTGATTCTGGTTGTTGAAATCCATATCGCACACGACCTGATTTCCTTGGCGCGCGCAACCGTAGATTGTCAGCATCCCCGTTCCATACTGATACGAGCCGTAGGAACCGTTCGGGCCAGCAACTGCCTGTTCTTGTCCCCCGGAAGCGACTGGAGCAGCGCTTGCATAGGTAGGAATCGGCGACCGACCTCCACCGGACGAGCCGATATAGCTTGAAGAGCTCGCTGGCACTACGGTGCTTGACGGAGTGCCGGGGATCGGCGCCCTGCCTGCCGGAGCAGCCACTGTGCCTTGGGTCGATGCAGTTCCCGGGATCGGAGGACGCCCTCTGACTGAAACAGGTGCTGCTCCGTTAGTAGACGCGGGTGCGGCATTTGCTCCCGCGATGGTTCCAATGGCCGCTCCCTTACCGTTGGGGACAATTCCAGTATTTGTTGGTATCGGCGTTCGCCCGCCAGGACTGGCTTGATTACTTGTCGGCGTGATGACGTTCCGATTGTTGGCCGAGGGAGTCACTGCCGTCGTCGGAACTGCACCCCGTCCTCCGGTAGCAGGAGCCACGGTGTTGGAGCGCATCACTTGGGTTGGGGTAACTGGGTGGGCCGCATTTTGCGTTGGCGCTGGTTTTGCCGGTGTTGCTTTTGCGGGTGCCGCATTTGCGGGTGCTGCGGGCTTTGCCGTATTAGGTTTGACCTGTGATGGATTCTGCGCCACACCCAGCGTTACAAGCGCGACCGCGGCGATAAGCGCCACCAAAGTCGTACGAACCTTCAAAAACTGATGCAACATGGTTGGCTCCTCAAAAGAATGATCGTTGCTTGGCCCCACTGCTAACGAGAATCCAAAAGCTTCTAACCTAAACAAACGAAAGACCAACAAACGATTCTGGTCATGAAACGAAGATCTCTCCGTCCGCCTGATAAGGCGCATGACAACGTGATCGCGCAAGCGTACGCACAAGCACCAAATTTTGGCTAACAGGGAGAGGTGGTTCGTGGCACAATACTGCTTCCCACAACGTTAGCGACAGTCTGCACACCTCCCCTCTGCATGTCCTGACGAAAGCCTTAAGAATTCTTAAGAAGGCTGAATTCATGGCCGAAAAAGCATCTTCGCTGGACAACCGCCTGGTGATGGGGCGCCGATGGCGTTTTGCAAACTGCGAATTCGATGAACTTCGACACGAACTCCGTGTTGATGGAAAGCATGTTGATTTGGAGTCGCGGCCACTCGAGGTTCTGCGTCAACTTCTTCTGCGCCCAGGAGAAGTTGTCACGAAGTCAGAACTTTTAGAGTCAGCATGGCCGGACACAAACGTGGTGGATGCGTCACTCGCGACAGCAATCTCGAAGCTGCGCAAAGCGATGAGGGACGAACACGCAGACATTGTTCTCACCGTGCCTCGAATCGGGTATCGCTTGGGAGTGCCAGCCGAACCGTTAACCGACAGCGCCCCAAAGATCACTCCGATCCCTTCGGCGGTACCGGCTCCTCTCACTCCAGACCGAACGAGACGACGTCACATCTGGATATTAGCCGCTGTGGCACTGGTCTTCATTGCTGTGGGAATTTATGGAATCCTGCGCGGCTCGAAAAGAGCTCCAGCTTCAACGTCGCGAATCTCCTCGATCGCCGTGCTTCCGTTTACGAACATTTCCGGCGATCCTGCCCAGGACTATCTCGCCGACGGGATGACGGAAGCTCTCATTACTGAGCTTTCTCGGATTCAGGCCTTGAAAGTGATCTCTCGAACAACGGTGATGCAATACAAAGGGGCAGGGAAGCCGCTTCCAGTGGTCGCCCAAGAACTGGGAGTCGATGGAGTCGTGGATGGCGCAATCCAGCGCTCAGGAAACCGTCTTCGTATCACGGTTCGACTCATCGATGCGAAATCCGACGCGAATCTCTGGGCGGAAGGTTACGACCGGGACTTCGCTGACATTTTGATTTTGCAACGTGAACTCGCTCGCCAGATCTCGCAAGGAGTTCACGTAACGATTCAGCCGTTTGAAGAGGCACACCTCTCCGGGTCTCGCCGGGTCGATCCAAAGGCGCAGGAGCTTTATCTTCGCGGTCGCGCTTACTGGAATCAAAGAACGCCGGATTCCCTGTATCGAGCGGCCGAGTACTTCCGCGAAGTGAATGAGATCGATCCGAGTGATCCACGCGGGTATACCGGCTTAGCCGATACTTTCGTTGATCTAGTCGCGTTCGGCGATATCGATCCTGCCGAGGGGATTGTGAACGCGAAAGCGGCTGCGCAAAAAGCCATCGCGCTGGATGACTCGCTCGCTGAAGCACATGCCTCACTCGCTCACATGTATGCTCTGGAATGGAATTGGGTGGATGCAGACAGGGAATACCGACGTGCGATTGAACTCAATCCGGGCTACGTGGTTGCTCTGTACGAATACGCATTTGTGCTGTCCTGGTGGGGAAGGGACAGTGAGGCGGTGGCGTTAGCCGATAAAGCGATTGAACTCGACCCACTGTCGCCGATTGTTTTGTATCGCGCGGGCCGCGTTCACTTCCATGCTCGGCGATACGATAAAGCCATCGACTTGTATAAGCGGGTGCTCACCATCAAACCCAACGACGAAATGGGACTATTCGGAGCCGGTACCGCTTACGAAGCAGAAAAGAAGTTTTCGCAAGCCATCGCTGCTTTTGGACCTTCCTATCGACAGTCCGGTTTTGACCTTGCTACTGCGTATGCGGCTGCAGGAGATAAGGTGGAAGCTCGCCGTGCGTTTGATCGCGAGTTGCGCAGACTGCAGGACGCGAAGCTCTATGTTCGCCCGGGTTACATCGCGGAATTCTATGCAAACCTTGGAGACAAAGAAGAAGCACTCCGCTGGCTGGAGCGCGCCTATCGTGAGCACGACGCGTGGCTCGCATTGCTCAAAGTTTGGCCGCGCTTCGATCCCCTACGTTCTGATCCCCGATTCCAAGACATCCTGCGCCGTCTGAAGTTTCCCGACTAGCGGCGCAACGTTCAGCTAGACAAGTTCGGAACTCCTGAATAGGAACCCCAGAACCTTAAGCTGCCTCGATCGCCACGTGCCTGTATGCCATGATGATGTCGCTCTTCGTGACCATCCCCAACAGGCGCTTTTCTTCGCGGCGTGAAACAACGGGGAAATTAGCCAGATGTCGTTCTCTCATCCGCTCGACAACTTCATGAATCGTCTGGTCCGGGTATGCGGACTGGACCTCGCGTGAATACACAGCCGCCACGCGTACGTTCGAGCGTTCGCTGCGGTCGATCTTCATGAGATCTGACATGCTGATAACACCGCAGAGTTCGTTCTCATCGTTCAGGACGGGCAGCGCAAAGAACTCTTTTGCAAACATGACTTCTTGGACCGAATCGAGCGAGTCCTCCGGAGAAACGACAGGAACTTCAGTCATGACATCTTCGACTCGGACCGCAGAGAGAACGTGTAGTGGCCCTGAGTTGCTGCCCAAACCAACAAGTTCCGGATACGCGGGTACTCCATGCTCGGCGACATCCAGACCTGTGACCTCTTCGTCCGCGGTGACGCGTAGGCCTGTGATCCGATCGACGACTTTGAACAGTACGATCGATGCGATGATTCCATAGGCAATCGCCACGGCGGTTCCAATTAGCTGGACCCAGAAGTGGACCGTGTAACCATGAAATCCATTGGGAATCATCGGGGCCCAGATGCCTGCTGCAAGGCCACCCATCAACCCGGGCACAGCGTGGACTGGTCCAACGCCGCAGGGATCATCCAGTTTCAATCGTTTTTCCATGAAACGCGCCGTCCACGGAATCTGAGCGCCTGCGATGACTCCGATCAGAATCGCGAACAATGGATGAACAAGGTGTACACCCGAGCAGATTGCGACCGCTCCAGCAAGTCCTCCGTTGGGTGTGATAACCGGATCCGGTTTTCCTTGCGTCCAGGTCGCTCCGAGGGATCCCATGATTCCGCCGGCTATCGCAGCCAATGTGTTAATGGCGACCAGGGGTAGATCTTGCGAAATGTTACCGTAGCCCGGAACGGAGCCAAGATTGAATCCGAACCAGCAGAACATGAGCAACAGCGCGCCGAAGCCCATCATCGGCACGTCGTGTCCGGATGTACGGACTCGCCGTTGACCGAGAAAACTCGCTCCAACTAATCCAACGATGCCGCCGACCGCATGCACGCCGAGAGAACCGGCATAGTCCTGAACGCCCATCTTTGCTAATACGCCGTTCCAGAGAATGTAGGCGAACACTGGATACACAATGCCGACGTACAGGCCTGCGAAAAGTAGATAAGCGGAAAACTTCATCCGGCCGGAGAAGCTTCCGCTAGGAATCGCGCACGATACCAGCGCGAACATCAGGGACACGTAGAACGTGATCGACTGACCGCCGTCTCCTACAAATTCCCACGGATAGCGCCAACCATTCGGGAGATGAAGAATCGGCCAGCCGTACTGTTTGATTGCGAATCCGCCCACGAGAAACACGATGATCCCGAGACCCAGGTGCCCCGTCATTTTCATCATGACGTTCGCCACATCGCGCGACCGCACCTGACCACCTTCCAACAGGAAAAATCCCGCTTGCATCAGGAAGATCAGGCTTCCCATCGAGAGCAGCCACAACCAGTAGACGTTCGTTTCCACGGTCACTCCTCGGTTGGACAGGATTGGTAACGCCGCATGGGGGACACGGCCATGAGGTACTTTCTTTTTTTAAAATGAGCCGGAGAGTTAGGGAAATTCAAAATTCTTATGAGCGCGATAAGAGGAACAGCGATCAGTGCACGTGCGAGGAGAGGACAACGAGGAGAATGGCGTTCCAGCAGACAACACCGACATAAAAGAGGTTAATCACCCATAACCGCCGCTGAATTCCCATGGCCAATATGACCGCCATGACCTTACTCATGAACACGCCGCCAGTCCGCCCGAAGACGCCCGTGAGGTGCGCGACCAGCGGATTCACTTCGAAAGCTCCGTAGTGAAATGCGACAAGAGTCGTGATCAGGTCTAGAACCTGAAGGCCGCCGAAAGTCCATCTCGATTGCAGGAATCGTCTCAAGCGAAGCCGCCAGAGCGCCAGCGAAGCGTCAGGATTGACTGGAGTGGGCACGCTCATCGAATAGTCAGTTTACAAGTGAACATAGTTTTCACGCAGAAACGATAGGACAGGAGCCAAAGTCAGTGGGGCAATCCTAAGCGGATCCCAAAGGCAACTTTCAGAGCGATCGGAGTGCCATTGAGCTTTGCCGGCTCGAACGTCCATCGACGCAATGCTTCGATGAGCGGAGCGATGATTTGGCTTTCTGGCGACTGCTTGACGGAGACCTGATGCAGCTTGCCATCCGTATCCATGACGGCTGAAGCAACGATCAGCGTATGGGCACAGCGGCGCAGCTGTTCAGGTGTGAACTGCGGAAGTTGCTTTAACGTCGCGTAAGGAGGAGTTGGTGTTCCGGTACTTCGCATTTCACCGTCCGATCCGGTTGCGGTCGGTTGAAGGACGGCATAAGTCAGCGTCCACGACGGGGCAGAATCCTCGTCACTGGCGCGCATGTCGATGTAGACCGTATAAACCTTTTCATTATCGAAGATGCCGAGTTCTGGCAAGCCGCCGCCGCTCCCAGCTGTCGACTCAACAGTCATCTTGTACGTTGGCTGGCGCGGGTTCGGAACTTTGACGAGCATGTTGCCGTTCGAGCCATTGCCGTACTTCCCGCCCTGGATGGCGATCCCGGCAAATCCTCCGGAACCCGGAGCGGTTCCCGCCCCGGAGCCGCTGCCGATTCCAGCAGGTGTGCTCGCGCCAGAGCCCGCGCCCGAAGCGTTGCCCCGCCCTGCGGCCGTACCCGTCCCAGTAGGATTCAAACCCTTGCCTTCTCCACTGCCGTAGTGGCCGCCCGCACCCACGCCGGATGCTCCGGTGGGTGCGCCAGCCAAGCCGCCCGCAGCCATATCAGCCAGAGAGTCGCCGTTACGAACATCCGCCTTGCCACCATTCCCAGCTGCCGTCGAGACTTCTCCGCCACTTTTTGTTCCAGCCGCTGGAGCAGCGATGATGGTCGCTTCGCCGGGAGCGATGGCAAATATTGAGCGCTCCTCAGCGTGTGGAATGTTTCCTTTGACATCAGGCGCCGGGGGCACCGCATTCACCACCAGCAGGCCACTCTTCTTCGTCAGGTTCGAAGCTTTCGGCATTTCAACCGCGTCGGGAACGGCGCGTTGCGGAATCTGTGGCTTCGATTCGATCAGTTCGCTGATTTGATCTCTGTTGGCGCTCGGTAGAGCGAGCTTCGGCTGAGCAACGGGCGTTTCTACCGGACGAGTTGTTAGTTGCCCGCCTTTCACCACGATTGGCTTTTCGACAGCTACGACCGGAGGCGGCGCAGGTTGAACGATGTTGGGCAGTTCGACTGGCTGACGAAGACGAGGAAGGTTTGGCAATGACGGCTGCAGGATGGTCTGAACGCCGAGTGTCGCATTCGGCGGATTCGAGACCATGGGTTGCGGTCCCGGATACGCAAAGCCGCGCTTGCTCTGTGCGCGCAGTCCGGAAGAAATCTTGCCGGCAGCACCGTTGCCGCCACCTTCTTCGCCGCTTCCTTCCGATCCGCCGCCGAGCACTGGCAGGACAAGCACGGTGTCGGTGCGGTTTGCCATCAAAGGTGGAGGCGGCGTGAGCGCATGACCCATCGGCGAGAACCGATACATCAAGAACATGCACAACACGATCAAGCCGTGGCCGAGGACGGAAACGCCGAGGCTGCTATTCGGACGGTAGCCATAGCCGACCTCGCGAAAGTTGATTGACGGAGGCGTCAGTAATTGGACGATTCTTATGGTCGGCTTCGGCGCACGAACTGGTTCAAGCACTGGGTTCATTCTTTCTAATACTCTCCGTAAGCTTTAGCCGCGTTTTGGCTCGCCCACATCATTGCAGGAGCGAGGCTTTCAAAATGGAAAACACTGCCGTGGGGTTCAAGTCCATGGTGATGCCGGACGTACCGCCCAGAGTAAGGTTGTCAGTAACGATCTGCCCGAGGACGTAAGTCCCGGATCCGGAGTTGCCGATCAAACTGAAGATGTCGTTGTAATAAGCCGGTGGTGTTCCACACCCCACGCCGGTTCCAGTGGCGTTACAGGAGTGGAAGTACATTGTGCCTGCTAACAAGAACTGGCCACCACCACCCCAATTGGGGTTCAAGCTTTGCCCGGAACGATCCTGGAAGAATAAAAAGCCTCTTTGAATCCCAAGAGGGTCGGCAGCACCCAAGGGGTCACCGTAGTACCCCGTGCAGGGGCCCAGCAAGATATTACCCGTCAGCGTTGCAGGTAAGTTGCTTGGAATCGATGATGTTCCGGTGCACTTGAGTCCGTTAGCTAGCGATCCGGTGCCGCTTGTAGTGTTGAAAACATCCAAGCCGGCCTTGGTTCCCGAGTTGGCATTCACGTTGACCGTACCAGCACCAGTACCGCTGCCGTGGAAGTAGAATGTCGCTCCTCCGCTCCCGTCCCCAACCCCGTTCCCGGGTCGAACTGTCGAACCGGAGTTCAAAGCGAAGCCTCCGGTAACGTAATAAAGACCAGGGTCAAAGATTGCGGTTGAGCTTCCTCCAGGACCAACTGCGATGCCACTCGGGTAATTGCCCGCCGTGTACAGCACACACCCGTTGTTGTTGGTTGGAGGTGTAGTCGCGCCGGGATCTGGACAGCCATGCGTGTTATGGCTTACGAAACAATTCCCTCCTTGGATGTCCGTACTTGTACATGCTCCTCCTGTCCTATTTACGCTGTTAGTCGCATTGAGATCCGTAGGTACGGCTGGGACGCCCGGAACGGCGGGCGCATTATTGCCATTGATCGGATTGCATCCGGTCTGGCCGGGAGCACACACTTGTGCGAATGGATCACCTATGGGCGCGGCAGGAGCGACCCAGTGTCCAGTCGAGCCGGGAATAAATCCTCCCGGAGCAGTCGCGGGCGCGCCCCAAAGACCTAGATCGGCACCAGTTTGATTCGGGCCTGCTTTGCTGAGATCAATTTTCGCGCTGCCCCAAGGCGAGTTCACAGAACAGTTGCTCTGTCCGCAGCTCCCAGCTGTTGCTTTCGAATTAACCTGAATACTCTTAGTTGGGCCGCCGACGATCGCGATTGTGCCATTTCCCTGAATGTTTAGCGCCGCTTGCGGTGGTGTCGATTGTGGGCTCTGTGGGTCCAGCACGATGATTGGTACTGGAGAGGTTGCGAGTTCCAGACCACAAACGGCCATTGCTCGCACGTCAGCGGTCTTGCCCCCACTCAACAAGCCCACAAAAAATGTTTGTACATGGTCCAGTACGTCGACGCGAAGGAACGGATATGCTCCAGCCAAGCCTGTCGGCGGTGTCGTCACACCCGAAACAGCTCCCGGAAAACTCACGCTGACAAGATTGCCCGGCGTTGTGTTGGCGCTGTCGTACCCGTTCTTGGCGGCGTACTGGCACATTGGAATCGTGCTACCGGCCGTACATTGGAATGCAGTTCCAGCGGTGAATCCAGAGTGCCCGGTGGAGCCACCTTGAGCGTTTACAAGTAAGTCCATGGCTCCGGCAGTGCACGCGGCATCAGCCGCAGTTTGCGCGGCTTGTCGATGAAACCACATGTTCGAAAGATCAAACGCCAAGCACAGAGAGCCTAGGAGAAAAAGCCCCAATACCAGGACCAGGAATACCATGGCCTGTCCGGCTTCGCGAGATCGTTGGCTCGGCCGTCTTCTGACTGTCCATAGATTTGTGGCCATCGGTGAATACCTCCTCAGTTCATGATGCGGCCCTCGGCGGCTGCATTCAGGGTCACACTTGGCCAACCGAGGTTGAAGAACGGCCTGTATGGATACGAAACCACAACCCGTACGCGGTTCGGTGGTTTTCGTGATGCGTCGGGATATGTCGTGGTGACGGTCAAACCGCTAATGTCATGCAACGCGAATCTCGCGTACGTCTTGACTACACCGAACCCAGTCCCATTACCACCCAGGGTTCCGACGGGCGCTGCGGGGCCATCGATATCAGTGCATGGGCATGTTGGACCGCTGGGGACTGAATTGTTGTTGCCATGCACAATGGCATACCGCACGCCTTCCTTGGCGGAGTCGGCGAGTACGTTGTAGGCATGCACAAGAGAGATGAGTTCGATCGACCCAAGGCAAAGGACCAGCAAAAACACCACGACAAAAGCGAATTCGACTTGGGCCTGACCGCGTTCGCTGCGCCAGTTTGTCCGCGTTATCGCATGGCCACGAAACTTCATCGCATTACCCTCATAAAGCTGCGACGGTAAAACGTGCAGGTCACCGTACCGCCTGCGCTCGCGCAGTTCGGATTCGCCATCACGAGAATGCTGAATGGTGTAAATGGGATTGGCGGAGAAAACTGGTATGCGACATCGATGCGATTCAACAGGAATGCGGGCGCGGTACTTGCCGAATTGAGTTCGGGATCAGGGTCGGACGCAGAGAAACTACCTACCGAACCGAAGGTAGTGCAACTCGTTTTCTGATTCACGGTTCCTGAATTCAAGATGCCGACTGAAGGTGAGCAAACCTGAACTCCTGCGGCGGTAGACGGAGAATATATGGCACCAGTCAGGTCCTGAAAGGCGATGTAGCTCACGGAACCGGGTGCATTAGATGGCCCTGCTGGAGGTACAGCAATCGCCGCCGGCGTTTCGTCGCCGGTTATTGAATACAGACCCGTGCTGCGCGCTGACGCCGTGATGTTCAACGCCATCAAGAAGAAATAACCAAAATTAATTGCGTTCAGAACGATCGTGACAATGATGGGCAGCATCAGGATCGTCTCAATCAAAGCTTGTCCAGCACTTTTTGACTTAGGTCTTCTCATCAGACCCACCTCAGATCACCTGGATTGTCGATCGAATCGCAGAACGTACTGGCGTCGGCTCTTCTTCGACAGTTTCATCGATTTCGTTTCCAACTTCTTCGCCCGCGTCTTCATCGCTCAATGTCAGCTGGTTCAAAAGACGATGCAGGTAGCAACGGCTGATTCCCAACTCCATAGCGGCTTTGGACCGATTGCCGTTGTGCTTGCGAAGTGCGGAGCGCACTAGTTCTTTCTTGAAGCTGTGTACCGCTTCATGGAACGAATCGACCTGCAGATCATCGGAAGAAGTCAGTTCTCTCATTTCTTCCGGAAGGTCTCTCACTCCGAGGTATTCGTTTCCATTACAGAGAACGACACTGCGTTCGATCACGTTCTGTAATTCCCGAACGTTTCCGGGCCATGGATGGCGTGAAAGAGCAGTCACAAAGCCAGGCGTGAATCCACGGACCGCTTTGTTGTGTGTTTTTGCAAAAGTCCGCAAAAAGTGTTCTGCCAGCAGTGCAATGTCTTCCTTGCGTTCGCGTAGCGCTGGCATGGGAATCTTTACCACAGAGATCCGGAAATAAAGGTCTTCGCGGAATGTCCCTTCCTGCACCATCTTTTCGAGATTGCGATTTGTGGCGCAGATCACGCGCACATTGATTGGACGGGATAAGTTGGATCCGAGTCGTTCGACGGTGCGCTCTTGGAGCACCCGCAACAGCTTCGCTTGTAGAGGAAGAGCCAGGTCGCCGATTTCATCGATGAAGATCGTGCCGCCATTGGCCTCTTCGAACCGTCCGCGCCGGGCCTGGACTGCTCCTGTGAAGGCGCCACGCTCATGTCCGAAGAGCTCGGCATCGATTAGAGAATCGGGAAAAGAACAGACGGAAAATGCAACGAATGGCTTGGCGGCGCGTGGGCTGAGGCGGTGGATCGCTTCCGCGAGAAC
This sequence comes from Terriglobales bacterium, assembly GCA_036265385.1. GTDB lineage: Bacteria > Acidobacteriota > Terriglobia > Terriglobales > Acidobacteriaceae > DATAPD01. Next base: position 41,415 of record DATAPD010000001.1, on the reverse strand, counting down.
GCCTTTGCCGGTACCGCTTTCGCCAGTGATTAAGACCGTGGTTGCGACTTCCGAGACTTTGCGTGCCAGTTCGTGGGAGCGTTCGATGGCTTTGCTCTTCCCGACCAATCCGTTGATGCGGGTCGTGTTCAAGAGCTGTTGGGCTTGCGCGAGTTCACGAGCCATCTCGATTCGTCGGCATGCGCGCTCCAGCGCGAACTTGAGCTGTTGAACGTCGAGAGGCTGCTCGAGTATGTCGAATGCGCCGGCTTTGAACGCTTCTCGTGCGCGCTGCGCCCGCGCTTCATAGCTGTATCCGATCACGGGAACCGGCACAGAGCACTCCGAAGCCGCATTCAGAATGGCTTTGAACTCATCGGAGAGGACCTGTTTGCCAGAGCCGTCGAGATTAACAAGGAGTGTGTCCGGAATCTCGCATTCCAGACGCGCGATCGCTTCAGCTGTGAGCGGAAACTGCTGGATCACATACTCGTTTCCCAGCACATGGGTCAATACGTTCCCGAACGCTTCGTCACTATCGAAGAGAAAAATACTTCTTTGAACGATTTCGGAGTTTGTCATTGAACTTTGTGTGCCTCTCGTCCACGAGTCAAAAAACAACGCACGCGCTTTTTCAAACTGCGTGGTGACTACGAGAACGCACTGCCCGGGGGAGCTTACGAACCAAGGGGACTATGAAGGTTACGCCGGCTTTGTTTGTTTTCTTATAGGAGCTCGACGGGAGGCACCCGCTGTTGCTACGAATACAGCTGGATGCAGCTTCCGGGAAACAGTGTCGCTGGATGGCTACATTCCGTAAATAGCACTCTAGGGGGAGTACGGTATGGCACCCGGGTGGAAGGACCTAGCACTTGGGTGGAATAGGGAGCTAAGATGTTCAAAACAATCAGCCGATTGCAAGATGGGAAGTCAGACAAATTCAGGAATTCCCCGGCTCGGCACGACGCGAGTGCCACCTTCTTAGGTCTGCGGGGATTACTTCTTGGATTCAAGGCTGGCAGAGGAATTGCAAAATTCCATCTCCGGGGGAATTGTGTCTTTAACGACAACGGAGCGCGAGATCACAGAGTTAACTAACAAAGAAAATAAGATGACTGCGTTTCCTGCACGTATCCAAGACGATCACAGAGCAAACGACTGGCGTGAACGTCTATTTCCCTACTGCTCTTTTCATGTGGTGATCACGCTCATTGTGGTCGGCTTCATCTTTACGCTCTCTCGGAAGGGAATCGCTGACCCTGACATCTGGTGGCATTTGCACAATGCCCAATATTTGGCACAACACCATGCCTTGCCAAATAGCGACATGTATTCGTTCACGGTAGCGGGCCATCCGTGGATGAACCATGAATGGCTCTCGGAGTTGCCTTATTACTACGGCTGGCGCGCGCTGGGGTTGGCAGGTGTCAATGCTGTCACGTTCGCCGTGCTTACGCTGATCTTTTTGGGAGTGCTGTACCTAGCTTATCGAGAGAGCGGTCACTTTAAAGCTTCGGTTTTGGCCACCAGTTTTGCCGTGCCGCTTGCCTCTGTTTCTTTTGGACCACGCACCATTTTGTTTGGATACGCGTACATGGTGGTTCTGCTGATCCTGTTGCAGCGATTTCGACAACTGGGGAAGGCGCCGCTGTGGACCTTACCGCTTCTCTTTTGCCTTTGGATCAATACGCATGGCTCGTGGTCGCTGGGCTTGCTCATCTTCTCGATGATCGTGGCTGCGGGATTCGTGAAATTTGAGAGCGGCCTTATCTTTTCGGAGCCTTGGACCAGGGAACAGCGTCGCAAGCTTATTCTGACGTGGACGGCTTCTGTCGCAGCGTTGTTCGTGAATCCATTTGGCGCACGTCTCGTTTTTTACCCATTCGATTTAGCCTTCCGTCAGAAGTTGAACATTGCCCACGTCGCGGAATGGGTTTCCGTAAACTTTCACGACACGCGAGGGAAGCTGGTTATTCTGCTTCTCATCGCTTTGATGGTGAGCTCTCTGCTTCGGCCGCGCCGCTGGGCGCTTGCCGAAGTCGGGGTTGTTCTTTTCGCTCTGTACAGCGGACTGACCTACATCCGCTTTTTGGTTTTGCTCGCGATTGTCATAACCCCAGTCCTGGCGAAAATGCTTGATTTCGTTCCTCACTATCGAAAAGAGATGGACACACCAGTTGTGAATGCAGTGGTGATGTCTTTGATTGTGGGCACAATCGTGTTCTTCTGGCCGCGCGAAAAGCAATTGGAACAGTGGGTCTCTGAGCAGTATCCCGTCGAAGCAGTGAATTATCTGGAGAGCCATCCGCCATCCGGCCACCTGTTGAATGGTTATCTTTGGGGCGGATATTTGAACTGGCGAGATCCAAGTGTGAAGGTATTCGTGGACAGCCGCGTCGATATTTTCGAATATTCGGGAGTGCTCAAGGATTATCTCGAGCTCTTGGAGTTAAAGCAGCCCAAAACGACTCTCGAGAAGTACGAGATCCAGTATGTCTTGTTCCCAAGAACCGAAGCATTGACGTACGTCCTGGAGCATGACCCGGCTTGGAAAGTGTTGTACAGCGATCAAATCAGCATCTTGCTCGAACGCGTCGATCCTAAATAGGTCGACGATGTACCAAGAGGAGAACAGTACAAGGTCATGGCAGTAAATCGCAGATACGACATCTTTGCAGTGATTGCCCTCGTGCTCTGCATCGTGGCCTATGCGTCATTCAGAACTGAATATCGCTTACGAGAGTCGATGCCCGCTGAGTTTTTTGATCCATTGTCGCTGGCCCCGGAAAAGCGGGAAGCGGAAACCAAGATTGCGAGCGCTTACTGGAAATGCGCTGTAAAGGAAGTCCAGTGGAGCTATGGATATGCGCAGCGTCTGCCTGAACAACCGCCACCAACGTTTGTGGCGGTTATAGAGGACTCGGGTCATGGAACGGATGCCGCCACGCGACTCCGTTACTGGCAGCGCTTGCGTTCGGTGTGGGGTGTCTCTGCAATCTGGGAAGAGCACTATGGCTTGAGTGGTATCTCCTTAACCGACTCACTTCGGTCGGCAGGCGCTTGGCTTGAGATCAAGATGCGAAGACTGCTCGGTTATTAGCGCGGAGAATACAGGCGAGTGCCGGATGCAACGAACCGAAATCTGAGGGCGCATGTTTTCACATGTAGGTTATGAGGCTCTATTCGCGTCCTGTTCGTTGCTCTTGGCGCTCGCATTCCCGCGGATAGGCGACAAGACGTTCGCGCGTGTCGAGAGAGTTTTTGCCCAGTTAGCCGAGCGGCGGCTGCTGAGCGTGATCGTATGTGGGGGTTCAGCGTTAGCCTTGCGACTGGCGTTATTGCCGTGGCTTCCGATTCCACTGCCGTTCGCGCATGACGAATTCAGTCACTTGCTGGCTGCGGATACGTTTGCGCATGGGCGACTCACAAATCCCACGCCGCCAATGTGGGTTCACCTGGAGACCTTCCACGTTATTTTTCATCCGACATACGCTTCGATGTATCCACCACTGCAGGGTTTGGTGCTTGCTTTTGGCAAAGCTGTGCTCGGGAATCCATTTTGGGGTGTGTGGCTGAGTGTGGGCGCAATGTGCGCAGCGATTTGTTGGATGCTGCAGGGCTGGTTTCCACCGTCTTGGGCCCTTCTCGGTGGCATGGTTCCTGTGCTGCGATTCGGTGTGCTTAGCTATTGGGATAACAGCTACTGGGGCGGCGCATTAGCGGCTACGGGCGGTGCACTTGCATTGGGTGCTATGCCTCGCATCATGCGAAGGCCGGATCCGCTAGTAGCAAGTGTCTTGGCTTTGGGCATCGCAATCCTGGCGAATACGCGACCGTACGAGGGATTGGTGCTCACGGTGACCGCTGGTGCATACATTCTCGTTCGGGTATTTGTCTCCAGGCCGATGTTTCTTCCGTTCTTTCGGCGTGCACTGTTGCCAATGCTGGTTGTACTTTTGCTGGCTGGATCGGCCACCGCGTATTACAACTGGCGCGTTACAGGCAGTCCTGCGCGCTTGCCGCAGCAAATCAATCGGCAAACGTACGCTACTGCTCCATATTTCTATAAGCAAGCTGCGTTTCCGGTGCCAGAATATCGCCACAACGTAATTCGCGATTTTTACGAAATGGAATATCAGGAGTTTGAACAGGCTCAGACTTTCCTGGGCGTTCTTGGGCAATTCGTAAGAAAAATGTGGATGATCTGGGCCTTTTACGTGTCCCCATTGCTGACTCTTCCACTCTTCTGGCTACCTTGGATTTTCCGTGATCGTCGTGTTCGGCCTCTTTTGATTATTGGCGCTGCCGGAATCGTCGCTTCATCTTTCGTTATTTTCTTCATCATGCACTACGTGGCGCCACTCGCTTGCGTCTTCATTGCAATCGTCTTGCAATGCAGCCGTCATATGCGGATATGGATGCTCGACGGTCGCCCCATCGGTCGTACCTTATCGCGAGCCCTTGTGCTCTCCGCAATCGCAATGATGCCGATCGAAGCTCGTATCCTGGCCGAGCCTCCGCGAGAGGGTAGTTGGATGGCGTTAGGGCAAAGCCGGGCCGCCATTGAAATGCGCTTGAAATCGCTCGAAGGCCGCCAGCTAGTACTAGTAAGTTATCGCCAAGGCCATGATCCGTTGCAGGATTGGGTTTACAACGGCGCCGATCCGGACGCGCAAAAAATCGTGTGGGCGCGAGACATGGGTGCAGAAAAAAACCAGGAACTGCTCAACTACTATCGCGATCGTCACGTTTGGCTGCTCGGTGCCGATGCTAGACCTCCCTGTCTGCAGCCCTACGGCTTAGTGCCTGATCTCAAACGAACTGAGACAACTGGGTCGACGCAAGATACGCGGGAGCAGCCATGTCGGTAGGCTCTTTAGAAATGACTGCGCGAGACCACACGAAAGTGATTGAGCGGGATTTCCGGGATGAGAACTTGTTTATTCCGGAGCAATTGAGATCGGAACGGTGGATCGCCCTCGCAACACTGCTGATCTCTTTTCTTTATCTTTGGCTTTTTCGGCGTTACACATGGATCGATCCGGACGAGGGCATCATCCTCCAAGGTGCGCAACGCATTTTGGACGGTCAGGTATTGTATCGGGATTTTTTCTCGTTCTTCACCCCCGGCTCTTATTACCTATTGGCAATCTGCTTTCGGGTATTTGGAGACTCAATCATCGTAGCGCATACTCTGCTCGCAATTTTCGGCGCAGCGTGCTCGCCTCTCACTTACCTGCTCGCACGTCGAGTTTGTTCGCGGTCCACGAGCCTGTTGGTCACAGGACTAGTACTCGTCACTGCTTTCCCGATGAGATTTGTTTCGGTACACAATTGGGACAGCACATTCCTGGCCTGCGTCGCGCTGTATGGTTCACTTCGTCTGGTCGAAACAAGGAATGCGTGGTGGGGATTCGCAACGGGGTCCTTCGTTTGCTTAACGGGTTTATTTGAACAATCGAAAGGTGCTTGCCTTCTTCTTGGGATCGGGGCTGGGCTGGCAATCATTGCAGTTTTGGATCGTGGCCCGAAGATATTGCCGAAGCGGAACTGCATCGCCGCCGCACTCGGTCTTGCATGGCCATTGATCATCACGATTGTGTATTTCGCCAGCGAGGGCGCATTGTCAGCCATGGCCTCAAGTTGGTTGTGGCCATTAGAGAATTACACGACAGCCAACCATGTTCCCTACGCTTACGGCAATCTCACAGAAAAAGCGACCCGGATGATTTTCGCCGAAGGGAGCCTGTGGGAACGTATCATCAAAGTGCTCGTCTTTAGTCCAACTATCTGGTTGCCATTTCTGCCTTGGATTGCAATCGCAGTTCTTACCGTTGCTCTGTTTCGATTCCGAAGATCTCCGGATGAAGGGTCCCCAGCGCGATACTACATTCTTCTTTCGGCTGCGATCGCCGGCTTACTTCTATCGGTCATTGTTGTACGTGCAGACTATGAACATTTCGTCTACCTGCAGCCGATCTTCCTGCTTACGTTGGCGTGGCTACTCCAAGGCACATTGTTTCGTAACAAGATTTTCAGGCATGCGGGAATCATTGTCGCCTCCGCTCTTTCGATGCTGTTATTACTGATGGGTGCATCGCTTCTATTTCGCGTTAAAGCGGATCAAGTCATCCATACTCGGCGAGGCAATCTCACCAGCCGATCGAAAGATGAACTAATTGAATTCGTGCAGGCCAATGTGGCCCAGGGCGAACGAATCCTCGTTTATCCTTACCAGTCCAGCTATTACTACCTCACGGGAACGTATAGTCCAGGGCGATACGAGTACTACCAGCCAGGGCTGCATACGCAAGAGCAGGTTCAGGAGATGCTCAAAGAACTCTCGCAGAATCCGGTGCGGATTGTTCTATACGATCCGGCGTTTGCGGAACATGCCCGTGCCTCATGGCCTAATACTCCGGCGTCGGCACTGATCAATGCACCCATTGCCTCATACATCCTGCAGGAATACCGGCCGTGCAGAACGCTTCGATCAGCAATAGATTGGGAGTTTCAAGCCATGGTGCGCAAGGATCTAACGTGCCCATGAAATTATTGAAAATCCTTGCTGCATTGCTGATCGCGGCGTTCTTCTTGTGGTTTTTATCATCTCGACGTGAACAAATTCACACGGCCGTTAAAGATCGCGACTCACTTTCGTATTGGGCTGCCGGTCAGTTACTTTTGCACGGTCAAAATCCGTACTCCCACGTTGATGTGCTCGCGCTTGAACAAGGTCAAGGTTACGGTTTTGACAAGCCACTAGTTTTGAGAACTCCGCCGTGGTCCTTATGGATTGTGCTTCCGCTCGGGCTGTTGAGTTCTTATTGGGCGTGGGTGCTTTGGCTAGCAGTCTTGTTAGCATGCTTGATTACTTCAATGCGGATGTGCTGGCGGCTCTATGGAAACGGGCCTCGACCTCCAAACATCTTCATATTGATAGGGTATTTATTTGCGCCAGTTGCTGGCTGTCTCCTTGCCGGGCAACTTGGGCTGGTTCTTCTTCTTGCTTTTGTCTTGTTCTTGAAAACTGAAAAGAAATCCGAGTTCCTTGCCGGAACTGCACTGGTCATTCTCTTCGCCAAGCCTCACGTATCAGCGCTGTTGTGGCCGATTCTGGCTTTCTGGATCATCTTGCGTAAGAAGTGGCTTGTCGCATCGGGGTTCACAACTGCGCTCGTCATTGCGACCGTCATAGCAGCCGCATTTGATCCAAGAGTTTTTTCGGATTACCGGCAAATGTTGAGTGAGTCCTCTATACAACATGAGTTCATCCCCGCGCTCAGCGGAGTGATCCGACTGATATTTTTTCGCAACGTGTTCTGGATTCAATTCGTACCGATGGTGATCGCATTTGGTTGGAGTCTGATTTACTTCTATTGCAATCAACAAAACTGGGAGTGGCCTGTGCACGGCCCCGCACTGCTGGTTGTATCGATTCTGACCACTCCGTACGCGTGGATGACCGACGAGGCGATCCTGCTTCCCGCCATTCTCCAAGGTGCATTGTGGGTTTACTCGTCGCGCAGCAATCTAAAACTGACCTCCCGGATTATAGTGTGCATTTTTGCTGCACTTGACGTGCTCTTATTGTTGATTCTAAGAGCCAAAATTCCATTCGCGACCGGCATTTATTTCTGGAGCAGTCTGCTGTGGGCTGGATGGTATTGGTACGCGAAACGGTTTGCACCTACTGCCGCCTTCGCTCGAAGATAAAATTCAGACGGTTGCAGTTGCGAGCATGTGATCTCTTCCATGGTTCATGAGTTGCACGATAGAAATGAAAAGTCCGATTAGAACGATTCCCATTAGTGCGTAGGCATGAAGCTGAGCAAGTACGAAGTGCACTGGAGGAATAAAAAGGATAAGCAGAATGAGACTAAGGCCCCGGTGCCGCAACAGGGCATTGTTTCTTACGAGTGCACTGCAGACAATCGCGACTGGCAAAAGCAGCAAAGCCATGTCGTAAATGAACGCGTGGAAACCGGTTAGTAAAGTAGCAACCACGCTCGCCGAAAAAGAGAATACCAACTGATCGTCACGCCAGGCTTTGGCGACTACCCACAGAATATAGACTGATGACAGCGCGACCAACCCGCCTGTGATGGCACCTGGCAGCCTCCCAAACGATAGAAGATAAACCAGTCCTCTTATGTTTGCTGCGTACTCGGGCTGAAAGCCAAGAAGGGATTTGTATTGACTCGTCAAGAACAGTTTTGGGTAGGAGATGAGTATTCCGAATCCGCATGCCAACACCGATACGAACACAAGAACAAGTGCTACCGCGGCAAAGCCGATAAGAAACCGGGAACGGCGTCTGAGAACAAAAATAAAAACAAAAGGAAGTACCAAGTGAAACTTAAACAGCCCGCATGCTGCTAGAGCCCCCGCCCTTGATTCGTGTCCGTCACGAAGCGAGATGAAGACCAGCGTGTAGATGAAGAGAATCAAGACAGAGTCCTGGCCGATCAACAGGCAATTCATGGTGGGAGCGAATGTGAGCAGAACGATGTAGAGAAGGCCAAAGTCTGCCTGGACACCGTGGGCATAAATCGTCATTGCCTTCAGCACATCCGTATTGTTCCGAATGAGGTGTGCTGTGATCGCAAGAATTCCAAGGCAAATGACAGTCCAGACCGCATATGCCGTCCGATAGCTCACGTAGGTGAAGGGGATGAAGAGCACTGCCTCAAATGGGGGACGTAAGAAGAATGCATGTACGGGAGCAACGCGCAGTTGGTACTCCGACTGTAAAAGCAAATCGTAGAGTCGACTTCCCAGACCATGACGCACGATTTCTGCCGCAGCATAGAATTCCGAAAAATCCAGCAGTCTGGTTGTGTCTTTAGGACTATGCGGGAAGGTCATTATCAGGTAGGCCGCGAACGCAAAAACCATCAGGAAAATGGCCGCTGATTTCAGGGCTCGGGTGGCTGACATCGGGCGCGGATTATAGCACCCGTTTCGCACCAACTCTTCGCGTATTACTTCAGTCACCGCCATCCCAACTGTAAACAAAAGTATCCGCCGATAACGGCTTGCGTTTTCCTGCAGGTACCACTGTGGAGGGTGACTAGGGTGACCGGTTGCTGTACAAACACAATCCGGACCGAGACTAGGTCCCTGACAGGCGACAAAGTGCCTAGCCTGCAATCACATGGCGTTACCCTTGGTAAACGCTGCAACTCTGGGATCTATGGCCCGCCAAGTGCTTCTCTCCAAGGCGTGAGTTTGTGCCCCCATCGCTCCCCAGGCGCTGGGAACCAGCTAAAAAACCTAAGGAGACAGTACACAATGATGAACCTCGTTCTGAAATCACTGAACAACCTTCACAAGGACGAAGCGGGTCAGGGTCTGGTGGAATATCTTTTGATCCTGGCGTTGGTCGCATTCGCCGCCGTTGCCGGCATGAACAGCTTGGCCACCGGTCTGAACAGCGCCTTCACGCAGATCTCGACCATCCTTGGAAAATACATCAGCTAATAGGGGCCTCAGCGCCTAGAGCGATGTTGTTGCACATTCCAACCCACGGCGACCTCCCCCTGCCGCGGCTTTAAAAAATAAACAATGTCTGAGAACGATTTCTTGATCGGCGCAGTCGCGGTGGCCTCAATAGGAGGCGCATTTGACATGCGCACATCCCGAATCCCTAATTGGCTGACGTATAGCGCTGGATTTTTTGCTTTGGTGGCGCGGCTGATTCTGTTGGGTTGGTCCGGGTTGAAAAGCGGCGCAGCTGCTATGGCGTGCGCCGGTTTGATTTTCTTACTTCTATTCATGATTGGCGCAATGGGCGGAGGCGACGTAAAGCTAATCGCATCCGTCAGCGCGTGGGCTGGAAGCGCCCAGGTTGTTGCAATTCTCATTACAGCCGCACTGGCTGGTGGTGTTCTCGCGATCGCCTACATCCTCTTCGCCCGAGGAACACGCCAGACTCTTTGGAATCTTTTGGATTTAGTACGTTTTCGTCTCACGTCCGGACTCAGTCCTCATCCCACGTTAAATGTGCGTGAAGCAGGTACGCTGCGTGTTCCCTTCGGCGTCGCCATTGCTTTGGGAACGTTGTTCTGTGCCGGTAATGCTCTTTGGTGGAGGTGATTTACGAACGCTCGACGTGTATTGACCGCATTTCTCATGGCTGCTGTGCTCGCCGGCGGCGTGACATTCTTTGTTTTTCGCCGATTACGCGCTGGATTAGCCCAACGCGCCCTTACCCAGATTGTTGCGTCGACTACTGACCTTCCTGCCGGTGTTGCATTAGCTGCAAAGGACATCACCCTCATCGACTGGCCCAGTGACGTGCCCTTGCCTGGATCGTTCAATAAGACGGATGCCGTTGTCGGCCATCCTCTGTTGCGCTCGCTAGTTGCGCGACAACCCATTCTTCAGCACGACTTGGGAATTGAGGGCTCCGGTATCGGCCTTTCAACGAAGATTCCGCCAGGAATGCGTGCCACTGCGGTTCGCTCGAACGAAATCGTTGGGGTCGCGGGCTTCCTTTATCCAGGCTCTCGGGTTGACGTCCTTGCTACATACACGTTGCCTGGAAACAACGGGGTCTTGACGCAAACTGTGCTGCAAGATGTCGAAGTTCTTACGGCTGGGCAAACGATTGAGCCCGATCCTCAAGGTAAACCGCAGGAAGTCAACGTCGTGACTCTGTTGCTTAGTCCGGATAATTCTCAAAAACTCCAATTAGCAAGCACGCAGGGTACGATCCAGTTCGTTCTACGCAACGGCACGGATAAGGATACGGTCACTCTTCATCCCACTCGCGTGGATGAGTTGGCGGGCATCGTGAAGCCGGTCGAGCCTGCGAAGAAGCCTGCGAAAAGAATCGTCGTAGCGGCTGCACCGAAAGCTACGTATGTTCTTGAAGTGATCCAAGGTACGAAGAAGACCGTTCACACGTTTGACGAAGAGAACCAGGAACAGGGGACCAAATGATTCGCTCATATCTGGGGAGAGCTGCATTCTTTCTGTTTGTAATAGGAACATTGGCAGTGTCGGCACAGGAGAACGCTCAGCCAGTCGCTAGCGCTCCTGCCGCTGCAGTCGCGAGCCAAGCCGCAACCGCTCCGGCGGAAGGCGAAACCGTGCACGTCCTAGTCGGTAAATCGATCGTTTTGAATGTGCAAGAGCCTCTCACGCGCGTGCTCTCGAGTAACCCCGATGCTGTCGAGACCATGGCGACTTCGCCGACGCAGGTTGTTGTGGAAGGGAAGAAAGCGGGCTCTAGCAGTTTGATTCTTTGGGACCGCACAGGTCGTTCACAGGTGCTGGACGTAGTTGCTGATATCGACATCGCCGGTCTTCGCAACGCTATTCAGCGCACTTATCCTAATGAGAAGCTCGATATCCAAGCTGATGGCGGCAGAGTGCTCTTGACCGGTTCTGCCTCAAATCCTCGAATCATCGAAGACCTCACGAAAATGGCAGGAGTTTACTCGAAGGATGTTGTCACTTCGATTCTCATCCCCACTGCACATGATCGCCAGGTACTTCTGGAAGTAAAGTTTGTCGAAGTCGATCGCTCAGCTTTAACGCAATTCGGCGTCAACATCTTGTCAACTGGTGCCGCCAACACGATCGGTACGACAACGACAGGACAATTCGGCGGCTTTGGTCAGCAGAAAATCACGGATACGAAAGGTGTTCGTGCCGATCCTCAGCCTGATGTTCCCACACCTACCACGGGAGCGCAGCACGTTCCGTTCACATCTGAGCAGACCCTTAACCAAGTACTGAATCTCTTCCTGTTTCGTCCAGACATTCACCTTGGCGCAATCATCCAAGCACTGCAGACGCGAAACGTTTTGCAGATCTTGGCAGAACCAAACCTGATGGCAATCAGCGGGCAAAAAGCTAGTTTCCTGGCGGGTGGCGAGTTTCCGTTTCCGATCGTACAGCCGTCACAGGGATTCAATTCGGTCACCATTCAATTCAAGCCTTTCGGTGTAAAGCTGGATTTCTCGGGTATCGTGCAGGACGACAATACACTCCGACTTCATGTATCGCCTGAAGTCAGCACGCTCGATTTCACCAATGCTTTAACACTATCTGGTTTTGTTGTTCCGGCAATCTCGACCCGGCGCGCGGAAACTGAAATCGAGTTGAAGGACGGACAATCTTTTGGCATCGCCGGCTTGTTGGATCGTCGAGCCACCACACAACTCAGCAAAGTGCCTGGGATCGGTGATGTGCCTGTGCTGGGACAGCTGTTTCGTTCGCGCTCGATCAACAAGAGCAACACGGAGTTGCTCGTGCTGGTAACGCCCCGGATTATCGATCCGGTTCGAAATCCCACAGCGGCTCCTTCACAACCTTCGATTGCGGTACCGTTCCTGGAAAATGGCAAGTTTGATGAAACGGCACCGGGACACAAGGAAATCGGCAAAGCTCAGGGTAACGAAGCGAAATGAAGACGATGGTTGAGAAGAACTCCTGGACCATGTCAGTGCGAGACGTTCCATATACAGGTGAGCCTCTGACAGTTTCGGGGGTGTGGCTTGATGAGGAGACGTGGCGGTTTCTCGCAGTATTCGCGAATGCGAATTCGATGATTCGGCTGCGGTCCCACGTCGCTTCATTCCAGCCGAATCATGACGAAGAGGCAGTGATGGAGCAGATCGGGCAGCCTGTCCCGAATGTTTGCCTGATCGATTTCGACAAGAATCGCCGTGCGGCGACGATGCTGGCAGAGAAAATCCACACTGTATGGCCTGGAACCAGCATCTTCGCAGTGTCCTCACAAAGCCAACCCAATGCGATCTTGGAAGCGATGCGCTGCGGCTGTAGCGAATATCTGGTCAAACCCATTGATCGTGATCAGCTCGCGAATGCGGTTCTCCGGATTGGTGCACGGCGTAAAGAAAAACCAGATCAGAACCGTGGTCAACTGCTCGCCTTTATGGGGGCGAAGGGTGGTTGTGGCGTAACTACCCTGGCCACGCAGATGAGTGCGCTCCTGGCCAGTACATGTGGACGGAAAACGCTTCTATTTGACCTTCATCCAGATTTCGGCGACGCAGCTCTGTATCTGAAACTGACTAAAACTCGGTATCACTTCTTCGAACTTCTGGATAATACTGACCGGCTGGATGCGGACCTTCTCGAAAGTTTCATTGTGCGCCACTCGAGCGGACTGGATCTAATTCCTGCTCCCGAGGGAAGCGTTACGAACCGCGACAGTGCTCCTCAGGGTGCTCTCACCCAGACTCTAGATTTTTTGCGCGGACGATACGAGTTCATAGTCGCCGACCTACCGCCATCTCTCAATTACGACAACCTGACGATGGCCCGAGAGTGCGATCAGCTGTACTTGGTCACCGTCGCCGAGGTTTCGGCAGTTCGCAATGTTGTTCGTGAGCTTGAATACTTCGTTCAGAACAATATTCCGAAGGATAAGATCCGAATCGTTCTGAATCGTCACCACAAGCGCAATGTCATCAGCGATGCACAGATCGAAAAAGTAATCGAGCAAAGAATCTTCTGGCGCGTACCGAATGCTTATCCGCAGGTTGTAAAGACGATCAATGAAGGCGATCCGATTGCGCAGCTTGCGAATTCCGAAGTCACTCGGAGTCTGGAAGGTCTGGCTTCAGAGCTCGGCAAGAAGCCGGGCACCGAGACTAAGAAACAAGCGAGTGGAATTCTGGGTTTATGGAACCGTTGATCACGGATCGTCAGTAGGGAGGAACCATGGGGGATTTCAATCAAGTAGTGCTTAACCCGTTGATCTCGGGGGAAACCAAGAAGAGGGGCGGGCTCGATTTCCGTGTGTACCAGGACTTAAAAACCGGAATTCACCGCGACCTGCTTAACAAGATTGATCTGGAGAAGGTGGCAACTCAGCGTGACGATCGTACGCGACGGCAGGTATTCGCGGTCATTCAAGAGTTAGTTTCCACGTTGAAGACTCCGCTGAGTGGGCCCGAAAAAGAGCGATTGTCGCTCGAGGTGTTAGATGAAGTATTTGGCTTAGGTCCTCTAGAGCCACTTCTACAGGACCCGACCATTAGCGACATTCTGGTGAATGGTGCCAAGGAAGTATTTGTAGAGCGGGCAGGCGTTCTCGAAGACACGCCGATCATGTTTAAGGACAACGCTCACCTGATGCACATCATTGACAAGGTCGTGTCGGCCGTTGGTCGCCGTGTCGACGAGTCCTCGCCAATGGTCGATGCGCGTCTTGCAGACGGATCGCGTGTCAATGTGATCATCCCGCCGCTCGCGATTGACGGTCCACACATGTCGATTCGTCGTTTCGGGCACATTCCAATTTCTGAAGGCGATCTGTTGGCCAACGAAGCTTTGACCGAGCCGATGCTCGAATTACTGCGCGGTGCTGTGCGGTCGAGATTGAACATCGTGGTGTCGGGCGGAACCGGCGCTGGTAAGACCACCCTGTTGAACGTGCTGTCTGGTTTCATCTCAGACAAGGAACGAGTCGTGACGATTGAGGACTCTGCCGAATTACAGATGAAGCAGCGCCACGTGGTTCGCCTCGAAACTCGTCCTGCGAACGTTGAGGGAAAAGGTGCGGTGATGCAACGGCAACTTGTGATTAACAGTTTGCGTATGCGTCCGAACCGCATTATCGTCGGCGAGGTTCGTGGCGAGGAAGCACTGGACATGTTGCAGGCAATGAACACCGGTCATGACGGCTCTCTGACGACAATTCACGCGAACAGTCCACGCGATGCGATCGCACGTATGGAGACGATGGCAATGATGGCCAATCTGAATCTTCCCGAAAAAGCGATTCGTAAACAGATTGCGTCAGCCATAACCCTAGTGGTGCAAGTTGCACGATTCAACGATGGCGCACGTCGGATTACGCACATCACGGAAATTACCGGAATGGAAGATGACGTTGTCAGCATGCAAGACGTTTTTGTGTTCGAAAAACAAGGGGTTTCACCGGATGGGCGCACGCTGGGGACTTTCACGGCAACCGGCATACGGCCCAAGTTCGCAGACAAATTGAAAGCGTCGGGTATTTCACTGCCGCCAAGTTTCTTCGAACAGTCGGTCCGGCTCTGGAACTAAGGACTCTTTTATGTCGATAGTGCTTCTATTCCTGTTGATATTGGTTGTTTCGTTTGCAGTGCTTCTGTATTTCCTGAAGCCGACCGCAATCGAACGAGCTGTTGAACAACAGCTCGCGGACATCGAGAAGAGTCCAACTTCCTCGACGTCTCCAGGAACCATCCTGAAAGATGAAGCTGTCCGGGAAACAACTGTCCTTGATCAGCTTTTTGACCTCATGCCTTGGGCCCCGGCACTGACTCAACTCGTTAAACGGTCAGGTCGTGAGTGGCACCCGAGTTCGGTCTTCTTTCTCTCGGTTGGTATAGCTCTTGCAGCGGCCTGGCTCGGGTCTTTGTTTATCCCGAGCTTGTTACTCAGCATTGGGTTGGGCTTGATAGCGGGAATAATCCCAATCGGTGCTTTAGTTCTGATTTCTGATCAACGGCGCCGAAGATTCGAAGATTTGTTGCCAGAGGCAGTGGATTTAATGGCGCGCGGGCTTCGCGCAGGTCACTCGATCACAGCGGTTCTTGAGATGGTAGGTACCGAAATCGCGGATCC
Source organism: Terriglobales bacterium (assembly GCA_036265385.1). Lineage (GTDB taxonomy): Bacteria > Acidobacteriota > Terriglobia > Terriglobales > Acidobacteriaceae > DATAPD01. The sequence continues at coordinate 25,842 of DATAPD010000001.1, read as the reverse complement.
GGTGGGCAAGGAGTTTCGAGCACTCCATAAAGAACAGACGCTCGGCCTGCCGATACGGGAAGCCATGGGTCGATTGATCGATAACATGCCAATTGATGACATGCGCTTTCTGGTCACGGCGATCCTTTTGCAGAAAGAATCGGGCGGTAATTTGGCGCAGATTCTGGACAAAACGTCTGCTGTGATGCGTGAGCGGGCGCGATTGCGAGGTCAGCTTCGTATCTACACTGCACAAGGACGCATCACAGGCTGGATCTTGGGTGCTGCGCCGTTCCTGATGTTTGCGTTAATCAGCGTAGTCAACCATAACTATGAGAAGCCGCTGTTCACAACACCCCTGGGATTGAAGCTGGTCTATGGAGCTCTGGGGATGATGCTTCTCGGAATACTCGCGATCCGCAAAATCATTGACGTAAAGGTCTAACCAATGACGTTAGCAATCATTTTCGGGATCAGCTTATTTGCGGTGCTCGCGATTGGGTTCCTGCTATTAATGGGACGCTCGTCGGCCGAGGGTCAACTGCTGGAAGAAGTTGCGCGGCAAGCTCGCGGAACGGGTGCGGTCCCCGCGGGATGGCGTCCCGCAGTCAGCAGCGAAGCGGTCGCGAAACCTTTCGCTGCGATACGAGGTATTTTTGGATCCGAGCCCGATCCCGAGATTGTTCGGAAGTTAATGCTTGCGGGGTATCGCAAGCCTCAGCATGCAGACATTTTCCTGGGAGCGCGGCTGGCGGTGCCTGCGTTTCTTGGATTAGCTGTCGCGCTGCTTGTCAGCGACAACACCATCTTCTTTTTCCTCCTGGCACTTGTTCTAGGTTTCTTCATACCTGACTTCTGGCTCTCATTTGCGATCAACAAGCGGCGCGAAGAACTCCGCCTCAGCTTGCCGGACGGACTCGATCTGCTCTCTATCTGTCTCGAAGCAGGCTTGGGCTTGGACCAGGCCATCGTCCGCGTGGGACACGAACTCAGCGTCAGCCATAAGGCGCTGAGCGAAGAATTGCTTCTCATCAATTTCGAACAACGAGCCGGTGTTCAGCGAAACTCCGCGTGGCAGTCATTCGCGAAACGCGCCGACTTTGAAAGCGCACGTTCCTTCGTTGCGATGTTGATTCAGACGGACCGGTTCGGTACTCCCATTGCAAAATCGTTGAGCACGTTTTCCGACGCTCTTCGTACCCAGCGGCGCCAACAGGCGGAAGAAATGGCTGCCAAGACGACCATTAAGCTCGTTCCACCATTGGTTTTCTTCATTTTCCCAGCGATGGGCGTGGTTGTAGTAGGTCCTGCAATCATTGCGGTTGGCGAGTTCTTTAAACACTTTTTGCGGTAGAAGTTCAGCGGTTCAAATTAAAAGAGGTGAAACATGGATAACGTTTCGTTGATCAGAATCATTTCGGGAGTTCTCGCAGTTTGCACATTGCTGTTGCTCATCTATCGGATGAAGAAAAAAGCTCCTCGTTAAATAAATTCGAACTTTACATCAGGCAAAGGACATGTTCGTAAAATCACGCGAAGTCTTCGTCTACAACGAGACGAAAGGGACTTTCTTAGCCTTTCGAGTTCGAGTGGCCGACTCGGTACTGAGTCGACTTATTGGACTTCTTGGCAAAAGATCTCTAAAACCCGACAGCGGAGTGTGGATCGTGCCCGCGAACTCGATCCACACCATCGGGATGCTCTTTTCGTTTGACGTCGTCATGATCGACAAGGATTTTCGTGTCGTTAGCACGCGAGAGATGGTGAAGCCCTTTCGCCTAATTCTTCCTAAGAGGCGTGCGGAGAGCGTGATTGAGTTGCCGGTTCACTCCATTTTCCGCAGCCGGACAGAAGTGGGCGATAAACTTGTGATTGAACGTTACGAATCGAAAAAAGTTCCGCAACCTTTGTCTCAGACCAGCCTGGAACCAACCCCAATTAGTGCTGAGGCCACCGTACTCAGGAAGTCGGACGCCGCTGAACGCGAGATCGTGTAACCCAGTTTCTGCGATTCACAGCGATGAGAAAGTTGAGACTGCGGCGTCCACTGATCACCTGAGTGATGGTTCCGTAGCCGGTTATTTCAGAATGTTCTGAACCAGCCCAGCGTTAGAGACCATTCTTCAGCCGCGTTCATCTCAAGATGCCCAACTCTCGATTGGAACTTGGTATCCTCACGTCCACATGTCTGCGCCGGACGCTACGACGATTCCTACGCTCACCCAAGAATGCCGCGCCACGCTGAAGCTCGCGCTTCCGTTGGTCTTGGCTGAAGTGGGCTGGATGAGCATGGGAATCGTGGACACAGTGATGGTCGGACGCTTGCCAAACAGCGCGGTTGCTATTGGCTCTACTGGTCTTGGCCAAAGTCTCTATCACAGCATTGCGATCTTTGGGGGCGGGCTACTACTCGGCCTGGATACCTTTGTTGCCCAGGCTTATGGCCGGGAAGATTTGGAAGACGCTCGCCATTCGCTGGTAAATGGATTTTTCCTCGCGCTACTCCTCACCCCCGTCCTCATGGCGGCCGCTTTGTCTTGGCCAATGCTGATGCAGGTTTTCGGGATCAGCCCCGAGCTGGTCGAACCCATGCGTCCTTTCCTGCACGCTCTCAATTGGGGCACTCTCCCGCTGCTGGGATATTTTGCCGTTCGCCGATATTTGCAAGCTGTGAATGTTGTTCGCCCGATTACGTTTGCCTTGTTATCCGCAAACTTGGTGAATGCTTTTGGAAACTGGGTTTTCATCTATGGCCATCTGGGCTTTCAAGCAAGGGGTATTACAGGATCCGGTTTTTCGACCTTCATCGCTCGCACTTATATGTTTATTGTTCTCTTGATTACCTTTTTATGGGTCGAGTCGCGCCGGAAGTTGCCGAGTTGGCATTCCGCGATGCGTCTTGAGATTGATCGCATTGCCGCGCTTTTCCGTCTGGGTTTGCCGGCCGCAACACAAATCCTGCTGGAGATTAGTGCTTTTGCAGCCGCTACTGCGCTATGCGCAAAACTCGGTCCCATGCCGCTCTCGGGACATGAAATAGCACTCAATTGTGCGGCCTTCACGTTTATGGTGCCGCTCGGTGTGAGTTCCGCGGCAGCCGTACGAGTTGGTCAGCAACTCGGTCGGGGCGATTCTCAAGGGGCCCGCCGCGCTGGCTGGTCCGCCATCCTGCTTGGCTGCAGTTTCATGTCATTCGCAGGGTTGATGTTCGTCAGTTTTTCTCGATTCATCGCGCGATTGTTTTCACCGGATCCAGCGGTGGTTCGTGTTGGTGCGTCTCTTCTCCTCGTTGCCGCGGCGTTTCAACTCTTTGATGGATTGCAAACCGTTGCTACCGGAGCGCTGCGCGGCACTGGCGACACCCACACACCGATGCTGGCGAATCTTGTTGCCTATTGGTTCATCGGTCTTCCGCTCGGTTACTTTCTCTGTTTCAAGTTGGGATGGGGCGCTGTTGGCATTTGGATCGGATTGTGTATTGGTTTGATTATTATCGGCAGTGTGCTTCTATACGCATGGAACAAAAGGAGTGCAGCAGGATTGTCTCGTCGGGCGTCTGTTCGGTCGAAGGGTAAACGCTTCGGCTAGCTGTCGTGCAAAGCGTTAGTCGGGCTCGTTAGGATTTTTGCCGTCGTGATCGCCTGCCCCACATGTCTTTGGGTGTGATCGGCGATATGCACCAAGAGGCCTCCAAGGGTTGTCGCGAACCCTTTTCTGCCCACAATACGCGACTGTTCCAACAAAGACGGATCGAAATTCTTCACCCGTTCCGCTGCGCTCGCCAACCCGGCTTCGAACTCGGAGAAAATCGACTTCGCCATACCAGGAGCATCCATTTCGCAATCCAATCCCGCCATTTGCGTGTTGCTTAGCTCGCGTCCCTCAGCGTAAGTCAACAATCGATCGCAGCTTCGAACAATATGCCGAAGATGAAATGCAACTGAAGCCAGTCCGTTTGGCTTGGCGTGCATTTGCTCGTCAGAGAGATCACCGCACCAGCGGATCACATCTTCCTTCGCTAATGCCAGTGCGTGCAACACGGCCCGCTGTACGGCGGGAATTTCGCTCAGTGTCCCCCTCAACCACGGTTCCGGCAAGCTAAAAGCGCCTTTATTCATGATAGGAAATCGTGCTGCGATACACTACACACAACATGGACGAGTTCGCCATCCTAAGCAACCGCAAGCGCGTATTAATTGCGCTCATCCACTCTATTTTTTTCTTAGGCCTGGCCGTTCCTGGATTCGCGCTTCCCAGAACCGCAATTCCCTCTCACGGTCCTGGACACATTTCCAGCCTCGTCATGCTCGTCATCTACGGAATCGTTGCGATTGTGCTCGCGATACTCACCTGGTTTGCGCGCAGCAGTAAAGAAAAACTCTATTTCATGTTGTGCGTTGCCAGCGCATCCTTTGGGTTTGTCCGTGTATTGCTTGGCGATACTGCCATTCCTGCTGCCCAGTACCTTCGCGTCCTGATGCTTGCTTCTGCGGTAGGAGTGGGACTCTGGATCTACCGCAGTCATGCGGATGAACCCGCACTCGATTAGCACATCGCGTTTGTCATTGCGTGTGCACCATAGATGCGGCGGTGTCGCAACCCTGATTCGAGCAAATTGTTAACGCGGACGCGTTACCGCTCCCTCCGATGCTGATGACACTAATGCAGCATATTTTGCGAACACACCGTTCTCATAGCGTGGGGCGACTGGTTTCCAATGTTTCATTCGCTCACGTAATGTCTCGTCACTGATTTCGACATCGAGTTTGCGATGGTTGATGTCGATCGAGATGGTGTCGCCTTCGTGGATCGAAGCAATCGGACCGCCTAACGCGGCTTCCGGAGCCACATGCCCAATCATAAGTCCGCGAGTCGCACCGCTGAAACGACCATCAGTCAACAGCGCCACAGTTTCCCCCAAGCCTTCCCCAACAATCGCTGCTGTTACTCCCAGCATTTCGCGCATACCGGGGCCCCCTTTGGGTCCTTCATTGCGAATGACTACGACATCGCCAGACTTAATTTGTTTAGAGGTCACCGCGGTCATTGCCGCTTCTTCGGAATCGAACACGCGCGCGGGTCCACGGTGCGACAATCGTTCATGTCCGCTGATTTTCGCTACACATCCTTTGGGTGCAAGATTGCCGTGGAGAATCACCAGCCCGCCACTTTTTTTCAGCGGTTTGTCCAAAGGCGCGATCACCTGCTGTCCGGGCGTTTCGATTGCGCTCTCCGCTTCCTGGTTTATTGTCAATCCCGTCACCGTTGCGGCTTTTCCGTGTAGATGTTTCCCGATAATCAGCCGCCGAGCGAGCAGACGAACTCCTCCTGCCCGATGCATGTCGGCCGCCACGAATCGCCCCGCGGGTTTAAGGTCTGCCAACAGGGGAGTACGCTCGCTCACGGTTTGAAAATCATCGATGTCTAGATACAGACCCGCTTCCCGTGCGATAGCGAGCAAATGCAGAACGGCATTCGTGGAGCCGCCTGTTGCCGCAACGGAGGCGATTGCATTCTCGAATGCTTCTTCCGTCAAAATGTCTCGTGGCTTCATTCCTCGCTTCAACAGACTCATCACGACATCGCCACACTTAAATGCGATCTCGTCTTTTTTTGCGTCTGTTGCCGGAACACTGTTGAACCCAATCGGCGAGAGCCCGATCATCTCCATCACAGTCGACATTGTGTTTGCGGTGTATTGTCCACCGCAGGCGCCCGCACCCGGACAAGCCACATCCTCAAGCGCCTTCAAATCCGCATCTGTCATCTTACCGGCTGCGTTGGCACCAACAGCTTCGAACACATCTTGTATGGTGACATCTTTCCCCTTGTAGGATCCTGCTGCTATCGTCCCGCCGTAAAGAACCATGCCGGGAAGATTCATCCGAGCGAGAGCCATTGCTGCGGCCGGAATGGTTTTGTCGCAGCCTACGATGCACAAGACGGCATCGAACATCTGGCCGCGGCAAACGAGTTCAATGGAGTCTGCTATCAGTTCGCGGCTAACCAGCGATGCCCGCATGCCTTCCGTGCCCATTGTCTCACCGTCGGAAATCGCAATCGTGTTGAACTCCATGGGTGTGCCGCCAGCGGCTCGGATGCCGTCCTTCACCTTCACTCCGAGTCGACGCAAATGGAAGTTACAAGGCATCGTCTCAATCCAGGTGTTCGCCACTCCAATGAGCGGTTTTGCCAAATCGGCATCGGTAAACCCGATGGCTTTGAACATAGCGCGCGCCGGCGATCGGTCGCGCCCTTCCGTAATTCCACGACTGCGATGCTTAAGATCCATAGGTGTTAAAGATACCAACAAACAGCCCCTGGTAGTCATCAACCGATGAGGTAATTCGTGCAGTGACTGTTCTGGATTCGAAACTCTTGGGCAACATAAAACCCACAGCCGTAACTGTGGGTGTTTTTGCTAGAAGTTCGTAGCTTGAGTTCGCCGCTGTCCTACGCCATTGCCGCCCGCGCCGCTCCATCATTCCCAACCGACGCCGGTGGATGCGGAGTATTCCATGCCGAATGATCCCAGTTCGAAATCGGCGCACCCGCACGCACATCCATCACGTCCACGACCGCGCGCCAGTCGCGAAATAGCTGGCCAACCTGCTTCGGACTTACTTCAAGCAACAAGGTAACTTTGTGCGTATGCTCCTCTGGTTCGGCTTGTACGAAAGGAAGATCTAGCCCGCGCCGCGATACCGCGCTCAAGATGCGCATCAACGTTCCCTGTGTATTGCGATAGCGGATGTGAAATACCTGCATGGTTTGGTCTCCCAATATTCTTTGTTTAGAAACGGGCACCTTCGCCCGTCGATACTGCTTCTACTCTTCCTCGAACACCATTTCTGAAAGTGCTGCCCCCGCCGGAACCATCGGGTATACGTTTGCCTCTGGATGGCACTCGAATACGAGCAATCCGGGCTCTGGCGACGCTAGAAATTCTTTGAGCCGCTGATCGGTTTCTGCACTCAAGTGCTCCGGACGAAATTCGTCCTCATATAACGCGAACGACTTGATCTTGTACGCCTGACCGATGGCCACGAAATCCGGGTTGTCACTCAAGTCCGTTTCAGCATAGTTGCGGTCATAGAACAGCTGCTGCCACTGGCGCACCATCCCCAAATACTTGTTATCGATGATCACCATCTTGATCGGCAGCACCAGCCGATGAAGTGTGGCCAGTTCCTGAATGTTCATCTGGAATCCGCCATCACCGGAAACGCACAACACCGTCTCCGTCGGCTTGGCAAGCTGAACACCCACGGCAGCCGGAAGAGCAAAACCCATCGAGCCCAATCCACCCGAGGTGATGAAACCTCGCTCGGAATTCTTCCGATACCGCTGTGCCGACCACATCTGGTGTTGCCCGACATCCGTGATGATCGTGCTGTTTGCGGGAAGCCGGTGGAACAATTCGTCCAGAAAGCGACGTGTTGGTTGAGCCAAACCGCTCAACGGCGGTTCTGCACGATCTTGGCTGCACGTTTCGTCAAGCCATTCACGCCAGCTAGGAAAATGTGCGTGCTGGACTTCGTTCAGGAAAGCCGGAATCGTCTCGGCGAGATTGCCAATCACTGGCAGTTCGCAGGCGCGCACGCGGTCCAGTTGCGATGGATCAATTTCGAAGTGGACGATCTTCGCGTTGGGAGCAAACCGCGCCGGATCGCCTGTTACGCGATCATCCAGACGTGCACCGAAAACCAGGAGCAGGTCGGTATCGTGGAGCGCCATGTTTGCGGCACGCGTGCCGTGCATCCCCACCATCCCCAGGTAGTACGGAGACTCTTGCTTGATTGCTCCCAGGCCGTGCACCGTTGCGAACGCCGGAATCTGAAGAGTGTCGAGCAGTTCCTGCAAATTGTCCGTTGCGCCAGCCAGCTTTACTCCCGCGCCCACTAACGCTACCGGTTTCTTGGCCTGTTGCAGAAGCGCAATGAGCGTTGCTTCGAAGGTGGATTCCGATGCTTGTGCGCTCTGAGGCTGCGGTTTAAAGATCGACGGCCCCTTGAACTCCATCTGGGCCTTCAAAAAATCAACAGGGAAGTCGAGCAAGACGGGCCCGGGTCGGCCGCTCTTTGCCCAATAAAAGGCTTCCGCGATTGCTTCGGGAATTTCTTCAATCGATCGAACCAGCCGGTTCCACTTCGTCAACGACAAAGTCATTCCGAAGACGTCTGTCTCCTGGAACGCATCGCTTCCGATCAACCCCGACCTTACCTGTCCCGTGATGCAAACGAGAGGAACTGAATCCATTTTTGCGTCGGCGATGCCCGTGACGAGGTTCGTCGCGCCGGGACCGCTGGTTGCGATGGCAACGCCGGGCTTGCCTGTCGCCCGTGCATAACCTTCCGCTGCGAAGACGGCTCCTTGTTCGTGCCGCGTCAGAATGTGTCGTACTCCGCTGCCGTCCAGCGCATCATAGAGAGGCATAATTGCCCCTCCGGGATACCCGAAGACTAAATCCACGCCTTCGGCACGCAGACAGCGCAGAACGATGTCGGCTCCTCTAAGCATTCACAACCTGCTCGGCCGGCTTAGCCGCCGCTTCGGCTTTCTCCTTCTCGCTCGGGATCCACGACATCATGCCGCGTAGCTTCTCGCCCACAGCTTCGATCGGATGTTCTTTTTCTGCTTGCCGCAGAGCAGCGAACTTCTTACCGCCGGTTTTGTTTTCTTCGATCCACTCTTTAGCAAACGATCCGTCTTGAATTCGCGCCAGGATTTCTTTCATCTTCTTACGCGCCTCATCCCCGACCACCTGATTACCACGCGTAAGATCGCCATATTCTGCAGTGTTTGAAATCGAGTACCGCATCCTCGCGAGACCACCCTCGTAGATGAGGTCCACGATGAGCTTCATCTCGTGCAGACACTCGAAATACGCCACTTCCGGCTGATATCCGGCTTCCACCAGCGTCTCGTAGCCTTTCTTGATCAGCGAGGTGAGCCCGCCGCACAAGACGGCCTGCTCGCCAAACAAGTCGCTCTCGGTTTCTTCTTTAAAGGTCGTTTGCAGCACTCCGGCGCGAGTGGATCCGATGCCATGCGCGTAGCACAAGGCATATTCATGTGCGCGCCCACTTGCGTCCTGGTGAATAGCGAGAAGGGAAGGAACGCCCTTGCCTTCGGTGTACACGCGACGCACCAGATGTCCGGGGCTCTTCGGCGCAATCATGACCACATCTACATCTTTGGGCGGAACGATCGTTTTGAAGTGAACACTGAACCCGTGAGAAACGCCGAGGATTTTGCCCGCTTTAAGGTGTGGCTTGATGGCGGTTTCATACAACTCGCCTTGCGTCTCATCCGGCGTCAGTATTTGGATCCAACAGGCCCGCTCCGCCGCCTCGGCCGGTGAGTACACTGAAAACCCATCTGCTCTGGCCTGCTTCGCCGATGCGCGATCCGGATCTAGGCCGATGATCACTGAGTATCCGCTGTCGCGCAGGTTCTGAGCCTGGGCATGCCCCTGGCTTCCATATCCGATAACGGCGATAGTCTTGCCCTTCAATGCATTTGGGTTTGCATCGTGTTGATAAAAAACTGTGGCCACTTTGGCCTCCTCTTAGAAATTCACTAGATGCTTGCGGTTCAGCTTCTTCAGGGTCGCTTTCGCCTAAAGAGCACAGCCTACTGGAACCGACCGACCGGTCGGTTCCATTGATGCTACGGATCGGTTTTTTTTCTGTCAAGGGCTAAGGAATGCACCCCACATGTCTCTGCCTCCGAAAACAGAAAACCCGCCAACCAGTCTCTCTGGCGGCGGGCTCTAATCCGATGAAACTAAACTTTTTCTAGTTCATCTGCGCTCCCGGCCAGAGGGTCCGAGTCGTACTCGTACCCCTACTCCGATGATAAGTCGAAGCGTAATGTGGCCGATTCGCATGCTTCAGATTCCTCTCCAACTTGAAGGAGTGCCGACGAAAGTATCAGGCATACGTCTTGATGTCAACCCTGTTGGCAACAGAGCTTGCACCTCGGTACCATGGCGGACGATGAGCCGCGAAACTGCCGTTGATTCCCGTCAAGAAATCCTTCACACCGCGGGCCGTCTCTTCCAGCAGCAGGGCTACGACGCTACTTCGATGAACGACATCGCTGCGGCGCTGAAGCTTTCCAAAGGCGGTCTCTATCATCACTTTCAAAGTAAAGATGAAATCCTCTTCCACATCATGTCCCATGCCATGGACATCACTGAGGAACGAGTCATCAATCGCGCTCGCGGTATCCCCGATCCCGAGGAGCGCCTCCGTTCCCTGATCCGCTTTCATATTGAAGTGGTCCTCAGCGTACGCGACCGCGAAATTACCGTCATGTTGCATGAGAACCATCCGTTGCCACCTCCACTTCGCAAGCGCATCAATGGACGCAAAAAAGACTATGTGCACTTCGTCGAGAACCTTATAGCCGAAGTGCAGCGAGCTCGCGGATCCAAGGCCGGAGTGAGTCCGCGAGCGGCCGCGTTCGCCCTGCTTGGCATGATCAACTGGATCTATCAGTGGTATCAGCCCGGTGGCCCGCTCACCGAAGAAGACATCTCGCGTCAGTACACAGAAATCTTTTTCGCTGGCGCATTTCAATAAGCCGTAAAGATCATGACAATTCAGCATTTCTTCTCTCTCGCAAACGTAAATCGCGAGCGCTCTGCCGCTGGCAAACTCTACCGCGAGTTTTTACGCGTCCCGGCGATGAGCGCAGGTTTATATGTTCTGAAGGCGGGAGCAGAAGACCCGCAAAAGCCCCACAACGAAGATGAGCTTTATTATGTTGTCCGCGGGCGTGCTCGAATGCGCGTCGGATCAGGAGAGAAGATGGAAGAACAATCCATCCAAGGCGGCAGCATTATTTTCGTTGAGGCTCAAGTTGAGCACCGCTTCTTCGATATCACCGAAGATCTTGAAGTATTAGTCTTTTTCGCTCCCGCAGAAACGGAATAGAGTTCGGGCTTTCAAGTAATAAGGCAAAGTCTTGTCGCGCCCTGTGCTGGGCTGTACCATGAGCGCCGCGATGCTTCCTTTCGCGGATCTCGCCTTATCGCGGCGTCTCGAACGTGCTGAAGGACACGCGTGCGCCCAATATGCCGATGCCCGCCGTCATCTGTTTCCGCAGAGCGGTGCCGAGTGGATGGAATGTGCCGGTGCGTACGCCGTCTTCGACGGAGTTGACTCACCTGTCACTCAGACGTTTGGGCTTGGAGTGTTTGAAGAACCCAAGGCTGACGACCTCGATACCATAGAGAGATTTTTCCGCGATCGCGGGGCGCCGATTTTCCATGAAGTCAGTCCGCATGCGGGTGTTGCCACCTTGGACCTCCTTTGTGCTCGCGATTATCGCCCGAGCGAAATTAGCAATGTTATGTACCGGAGCATCGAATCTCCCGATCAGCCCGTTCCGGCCGATATCTCTATTCGGGTCATCGGTTCGAACGAAAGCGATCTTTGGTCAAACATCAGCGCCCGTGGTTGGGCGCAGGAGCACCCTGAGCTTCAATCGTTTCTTTTGGAAGTCGGAAGGATTTCATCCGCTCGCGAAGACACGTTCTGCTTCCTCGCTGAAATCCTTGGTCAACCCGGCGCAGCCGGCGTCCTCTGCTTGCATGACAGAGTCGCTCTGTTTGGTGGCGCTGCTACAGTTCCTGAGTTTCGGCGGCGCGGCCTACAGACAGCCCTTTTACAACAGCGAATGCGCTTCGCCGCTAGCCACGGGTGCGATCTCGCCATGATGGTTGCGCTACCAGGAAGCGAATCCCAACGGAATGCAGAGCGCCGCGGGTTCAACGTTGCTTACACTCGCACAAAGTGGCGATTGGTAACCGAACGGCGCGGCAAGTGAAAGGAAATGTATGCCAGAGGGAAACTCTGACCAACAACCACCACTTGATCTGGCCTCACGTACAGTTACCACCGTGGCAGCGCTAGTAGTTGGTTCTGCATTCTTTGCACTATGGTTCTGGATGTTACCTGGTTGGCTCGGATTCCAAGTGGAAAACCGTGGCATCGCTCGGTGGCGATGGCTCGCAGCCATTCCTTCAATCCTTGGATTCGCTGTGGCTATGCGTTGCGTGTGGGATTTTGGCTGGACCGGGCGTGGAACTCCAGCGCCCATGGTCCCTCCCCAACGGCTAGTTGTAGTTGGTTTCTATCGATACGTCCGCAATCCGATGTACGTCGGCTTCACAGTCGGATGGATTGGTTTGTGGATTATCTTCGGCCAGGCAAACCTGGTCGCGATTGTTCTCGCTATAGCAGTCGCTCTTGGAGTTCATCTATTCGTATATTTCTATGAAGAGCCGACGCTTCGAAAGAAATTCGGCGCCGAATATGAACATTATTGTCGCAACGTTCGCCGCTGGTGGCCGCACTTGCGTCCCTGGAACAACCCGAATCGACAGTCCCGCTGATACTCCGCGCGCATTTGAGCCTGAATTTGGAACTCTCTTCAATCTTTGGCCTTCGACTCAGCATCGAACCTTTTTAAGGAAACTAATCGGTGAACGCAAAACAACACATATCAGAGTGCTATAGCTGCGTCCGAACTTTACGCATATCAGGTCGTTCACTACTTCATTCAGCTTCATACCTCGTGCTGCTTCTCGTTGTCGCCGGCTCTGTACAGCCACAAACTTCGGCGGGAACAGGTCCAACTCTGCCGCATCCACCTTCACAAGAAAACTCAAATGGGCAGCAGCCCACGAAAAAATTCCCAGGGAGCATTACAGGGACACTGGTCGACGCGACCGGAGCTTCGATTGCGGGTGCGACCGTGAAGTTTACTGGCAGTGATTCATCCGCCGCTCGTGAAGTCCAGTCAGATGGAGATGGCCAATTTTCCTTCGCTAACGTTCCTCCAGGCCCCTTCCTGCTCACAGTCAGTTCACCCGGGTTTGCCGCGAAAACCACCTCCGGCGTTTTGGGTTCGGGTGAAGCCCGTGTCCTGCAGCCAATCACTATCGCAGTAGCAACGGCTGTTACAGAAATTCAGGTGACCCCAAAGACGCAAGAAGAGATTGCTGACCAGCAGATCAAAGTGCAGGAGCAGCAGCGTGTATTGGCTGTAATTCCGAACTTCTACGTCAGCTATGAGCCAAACCCGGCGCCACTGAATGCCCGGCAAAAATTCCAACTCGCGTGGAAAACGACAATCGACCCAATCAGTTTTGGCCTGATTGGGGCGATCGCAGGCGTGGAGCAAGCGACCAATGCTTATGCTGGATACGGCCAAGGCGCCCAAGGCTATGGAAAGCGCTATGGGGCGGGTTTTGCAGATTTCACAATAGGCACGTTCGTGGGCGCGGCCATCCTTCCATCGATTCTGAAACAAGATCCCCGATATTTTTACAAGGGATCTGGCACGCGTAAGTCTCGAATGCTCTACGCACTCGGGAATGCAGTGGTCTGCAAGGGCGACAATGGGCGATGGCAACCCAACTACTCTGCAGTTCTTGGCAGTCTCGCTGCTGGTGGTCTTTCCAACCTCTATTATCCGAAGGAAGATCGAAATGGAGCCTGGCTCACCTTCCAGAACGCTCTGATCGGAGTGGGTGCGAGTGCTGCCGCCAACCTGATCGAGGAATTTGTGATCCCTCCTCGGCACTCCGCGAAAAAGCATAAAAAAGTCTGACCAGACATCCACAGATGGTTTGACAACATCCCCTTTGCCTTCCGCATCTCAGACAAACGTAGTGCTCGCAGGAGGCATGCATGGATCGCAATCAACTCATGATTATCGTCGTGGTTATTGCAGTTCTTGTTATCGCAATAGCCGCTTATCTCGCAATGCGCAAACGCCGCAGTCTGAGGTTGCGAGAACGGTTCGGCCCTGAGTATGACCGGGTAGTTCGCCACGAAGGAGATGTTCGCAAGGGCGAAGGTGTTCTCGAATTTCGGGAAAAGCGCCGGGAACGATTTGAACTTCGAACTCTCAGTCCAGTAGACCGCTCCAGTTTCGAACAACGTTGGGACGAAGTGCAGGCCCGATTTGTTGATGATCCCAAAGGAGCTGTAACCGTTGCCGACAGCCTAGTGATGGAAGTTATGCAGGCCCGGGGCTACCCCGTCGGTGACTTCGAACAGCGCGCGGCTGACATATCCGTTGACCATCCCCTCGTTGTTGAAAACTACAGATCTGCCCACGATATCGCCCTCCGGCACAACCGCGGACAAGCCAGCACGGAAGACCTGCGGAAAGCGATGGTGCATTACCGAACCCTGTTCCAGGAACTACTTGAAACTAATCGACTGCGAAAGGAAGCTTGAAAATGGCATTCCCCTTGAGGAAAGATCAACCCGAAGAAAAACTCACCACTGCCGATATCGCGCGCGGACAACGTCCCACTCCGGAACCTGCCAATCCCAAGCCGGTCGTCGACCCAGCCGGGCCGAAGCCTGTCACCGGAGAGCGGCAAGCGGCGCAAATGTCCGAAAGACGAGAAGAAGCAGCTACTCTTTTCCCACACGAAGAGATGGATCACTTGCGTTCTCGTTGGAGTGAAATCCAGACAGGTTTCGTGGATGAACCGCGAAAGGCTGTCGAGCAAGCTGACGTGCTCGTAGCATCGGCAATGAAGAGGTTAGCCGAGGTATTCGCCGATGAACGCTCGCGGCTTGAGCAACATTGGGATCGCGGTGATAACGTGTCTACGGAGGATTTGCGTGTCGCTCTGCAGCGATATCGTACGTTTTTCCATCGACTGCTGTCAGTCTGACTTTAAAATGTAATTTCTTTTCGCCGGTGCAGCGAACCTGCACCGGTTCTGTTTTTACAAGCGCTTATCAGCGCCGCACTGAGTCCGGCTCCATCGTTGGGGTAATCGAACGTGTTGTCAGGCGATGCTCCTGCTACCACTTCGAGTTGAACTTTCAGTCATTGAATGTATGTCCTCGCGATCATTTGGAGAATGATCTTTCGACCGGCCACACGCGGCTACTGGCGCGGCATTTGATGAACTTCCGGATATTGACTTCGCTCAGATTCACGATAGAGTGTCCCGCAATCTTTCACTAGTGGACCGGGGATCCACTTCATCCCCTTAAATTCTCGCTGGCCACAGCAGCTCGGGCGCTCGCCTCGCACCGTCGAGGTTTGCGTCGGCAGCTCCACCAATGTTCTGGAACGCCAGAAGTGCGCACTTCTACGCGCACCGGAGGGAAGCAAAGTGAGAAGTGTACATGTGTCAGTTGCGATCCTTTCCACGGCTCTGTTGACGCCTTATCAAACATTCGAGGCCCAAGGTCCGTCTTCAGTGCAGGGACAAAGTAGTTCAACCTCTTTCGGTGCATCCGATCCTGGGCCTCGCGTCGGTTCTTCAGCAGCCGGAGGTGCTCTGCAAGGCCTCTCGTCAGGTGAACAATCGGCATTCACTGACGCGATGTCGGTCTTCATGGAGACTACTTCCGTAACTGGAAGAGTTGCTGGAGAAGAAGGCTCGGGTCTAGGGCCCACTTTCAACGGAAATAGCTGTGCACAGTGTCACGCGCAGCCCTCCGTGGGTGGCAGCAGTCCTGGACTTTCCAGTCCGCAGAACCCAGTTCCCAATCCGCAGCTCGCGCTAGCAACCTCAGATGGCGCGAACAACGCTGTTCCCTCATTCATTACTGCCGACGGTCCTGTTCGTGAGGCTCGCTTTGTGAGACGTAGTGATGGCTCATTGGACGGCGGAGTTCATGGCTTGTACACCATCACAGGCAGAGTCGATTCTGGTGGATGCACGCTCTCACAGCCGAACTTCGCACAACAGCTTAGTAATCACAATGTGATCTTCCGCATTCCAACTCCAACGTTTGGACTGGGTCTTGTGGAAGCTACAACCGACAACGCCTTGCGGGACAATCTCGCAAGCAATCAAAGATTCAAGTCGTCGCTTGGCATTGGCGGTGAACTGAACACAACGGGCAATGACGGTACCGTGACTCGCTTCGGGTGGAAAGCGCAGAACAAGTCACTGCTTCTCTTCGCCGGAGAGGCTTACAACGTCGAGCAGGGCGTTTCGAACGAACTGTTTCCAAACGAAAGAGATGTTGCTGTGAATTGTCCCTCAAATGGATCACTGGAAGACATCACTCACATGGAACTCACCGGCACCGCGGCGCAGGTGTCCTCGGATCTTGTGGGGTTTTCTGTTTTTATGCGGTTCCTGGCTGCTCCGCAACCGGCACAGACCACCACCTCAACTCAAAACGGCGCGAGCATTTTCAGCTCAATCGGTTGCGCTCTCTGCCATACCACTAGTCTCACAACCGGGAAAGCCCGCTATGCAGCCTTGTCGAATGTCACATATCATCCGTATTCGGACTTCGCCCTTCACCACATGGGTTCAGGTCTCTCGGATGGCATTCGCCAGGGGAACGCTGGTCCTGACGAATTTCGAACCGCTCCACTCTGGGGAGCGGGACAGAGACTCTTCTTTTTGCACGATGGAAGAACCACGGACCTTCAACAAGCTATCCGAGCTCATGCAAGTTCAGGGTCGGAGGCGAATGCTGTGATTAGCCGATATCGCACACTCAGTTCATCGCAAGTTCAGGACCTGCTGAACTTCTTGCGATCGTTGTGAAGCACACGGGCGGCAACTCTGGCGGCCGCCCTTCACTGATCGCGTTTAGTGCGGCTTCAATAATGAGAAGGCGACCCACGATATACTTCTCAAAGAATGATCTTCACTGCAGAAGGTCAGATTCAACGTTTGCTCCCCTACGCCGTTTTGATTTGTGGGCTCTTGCTTTTCCGCCCCTGTTCATTCGGCTCTTCCACGTATAAAAGAATTTTCTTAGTTATCGGGCAAACTCAAGCAAGTCCCGCTGTCGAAAATGCATCACTTGAAAAGGCTCGTCGATCTATCGACGCAGGTCGCCCGGACGATGCTTTGCCCATCATAGAAACGTACTTGAAGCAGCAGCCCAACTCTGCCGAAGCTCATTTTCTGAAAGGCTTGGCGTTATTTCGCCAAACCAAGCCATCGGATTCCTTGGCAGCCTTCACTGAAGGCGCAAAGTATCACGATCCGAGCGCGTTCGATTTGAAGATCGTCGCTTTGGATTATGTACTTCTCGGCGACTATACAAGTGCCGACCACTGGCTTACGCGATCCCTGGAGCGTGACCCGAAAGACGTTCAAGCGTGGTACTACTTCGGGCGGACTAAATACAACGAGAATCGGTTTGATGAAGCTGTAAGCGCATTGCGCAAGTGTTTGGAACTTGATCCCCGCAACGTGAAGGCGAAGGACAACTTGGGACTTGCCTATCAAGGCCTGGGCAGAACGGCGGAGGCGATGGATGAGTTCCAGACCGCGATTGACTGGCAACAAAAATCACTCGATAAGAATGCGGGCCCCTTCTTGAACTTGGGCATCCTTCTCCTTGAGAAGAACCAAGTGGATAAGGCGATGAAATATCTTTTGAACGCCGCGGCGATTGCTCCCAACGATTCGCGAACACATGAGCAACTGGGCAAGGCCTATTCGCGAGTCGACCAGTTCGAAAATGCGCAAGCAGAACTCGAGAAGGCTGTTGTCCTAAGTCCAGACAGTTCTTCTCTACACTTTATGCTGGGACAGGTTTACCGAAAGCGAGGGATGCTCGAGAAAGCTCAAGCCGAGTTAGACAAGGGCGCCGCTTTGAAAGATGCGGAACACAAAAAGCCATTCTCGCTGGAGTGAACAGCTACTTCGCATTGACTCCCTTTCCTTCTTCGATAGTTAGAATGCGGTCGACGCCTGAAACCGAAATTTCCTGCTTGAATCCGCTCGGCCATTGAATCTCTAACTTATCGATTCTTGTTGCTGCTCCCAAGCCAAAGTGCGCGCGAAGATCCGAACTCGAGCCGTAGCTGCCGCCACTGAACACATCTACGCGCTGACGGATGCCGCCGGCCGTTAGAAACACTTTACTCCCGATCGCATCCTTAGGACTCTTGGGGCCACCAATCAGTCGCAAGGAGATCCAGTGATTGTTGTTCTTGGCGACATTACGGAGTAAAGCGGGTGTCGAATCAACATTGTTCATGACGATGTCAATGTGACCATCATTAAAGAGATCGCCAAACGCGGCACCGCGGCCAGTGAGTACATCTGCGAGACCGCTACCGGTCGCAGGCGGAACCTCGCGAAACTTTTTCCCATCGAGATTACGGAACAACTGTGGACGTTGCGCCCACGTTGTGCCCCAATCCTGCTTGTCCACGCCGGGATAGACGTGCCCATTGGCGACAAAAAGATCTGGCAACCCATCGTTGTCGTAGTCCAGGAAGGCGGTACCCCATCCCAGGAAGGGAATAGCCGGGTCAGCCAGCCCGGCTTGATACGTCACATCCGAAAAATTTCCATCGCCGTCATTGCGATAGAGGGCGTTGTAGTCGTCCGAAAATGCGCTGACGTAGAAGTCGACTTTACCATCTCGGTTATAGTCCCCGACCGCGATCCCCATCGATGCCTGTTCGCGACCATCTTCAGTCAGCGCGAAACCTGAGATGTAACTGATGTCTTCGAATGTTCCATCGTGTTTATTGCGATAGAGATAATTGGGGACCGAATCATTCGCGACCGCAAGATCGAGCCAGCCATCATCATCCACGTCAACGAAGACCGAGGCGAAACCATAGTATCCATTCGAATCGGAAACGCCAGCCTTCACGCTGACATCAGTAAACGTTCCGTCTCCGTTATTGTGAAAAAGGTAGTCTCCTTCCCCTTTAAGCCCACGTGGGCCACACATCACATCTATGCCGCGAAACTTGCAAAACCCAGGCGGGATGCCGTTTTCGCCGGCTATGGGTGGATGATCGGGATCGTACTTGACGTAGCCAGGAACAAAAAGATCGAGCAAGCCATCTCGATCGTAGTCCCCCCACGTGGGACTAGCGGACCAACCACCAAGAGTGACGCCAGCTTTTTCGGCGACATCCGTAAACGTGCCGTCATGATTATTGTGATAGAGACGGTTCTTGCCGAAGTTCGCTACGTAGATATCCGGCCACCCGTCGTTGTCGTAATCGCCGACAGCTACACCGAATCCCCAGCGTTCGTTGGCAACTCCCGCTTTTTCGGTAACGTCGGTAAAGGTGCCATCGTGATTGTTATGAAAAAGCATCGCTCTGGGTGGAGGCTCTTTCCCTTTGAGAGCGGCAGCCGTGGATCCGTTGAGTAAATAGATATCGAGCCACCCATCATTGTCATAGTCGAGTAGAGCCACACCTGAGCCTGGGGTCTCTATGATCGTGCGTTTCTCCGGCGATCCGGAGCGATGGTGAAATTTATCGAGGCCTGCTTTTTTCGTGATGTCCTCGAAAACGACTGGAGCGCCGTCGACAAATCCTCCTGCTGTTATGGGACGGGATTGAGCGTCTTTCTGTGCAGCGTGCGCCACGCCGGTAGAAACACCCATGCCTCCACCTTGGTCTTGCGTGCTATTTGAGGGCGGTTTCTGCTGAGCTTGCGCACTCAGAAAGCTGGCGGCGACACACAGCAGAAACATCACGCACCTCTTCATTTGCTGCTCCCGTGTGCCTTGGTGTTCTGAACGGGTTCATCCACTTTCAGTATCTGATCCGCGCGAACGTCCGTGAGTTTCTGCAACATTCCACTGGGCCAGCGAATTTGAACCTCACGAATAGAAGTGTCGATCCCCAAGCCGAAATGAACTCGCTTGTCGCTCGAGGAAAGATAACTTCCGGCGGTGGTAACCGTCGCGAGTTGTGAGCCGCTGTTCGTAATAATCTTCACCTCCGCGCCCAGCGCATCGCGGTTGCTCTTGTGCCCGACCAGATGAAGAGTGATCCAGTGATTTGCTGACTGTGTTTCGTTATGCAGAATGTAAGCGGGACCGTCGTTAGTTGTGACGACAGCATCGATGCGACCGTCGTTATCGAAGTCGCCGACGGCCATGCCGCGCGCAGCCCACGATTGCTTAAAAACATCTCCAGATTCTGCAGATACGTTGATGAAGCCCTTTCCATTGTTGCGGGCGAGAAGCATTGGTTCCCGGTAACGAAGGTTTGGAGAAGTCAGCTGAATCGTGTCTAGATCGTGCCCTTGAGCGATCAGCAGGTCCTTCCAGCCATCGTTGTCATAGTCGAGAAACCGGACACCCCAACCCGAATGCGTAAGCGTTATCTGGCCAATCCCCGATGGCACCGTAACGTAATTGAAAAGACCATCGCCGGAATTTTGGTAAAGGGCATACATTTGATTTGCGAGATCAGTGACGATCAGGTCCGGCAATTCATCGTTGTTAAAATCCGCAAAGTCGATTCCCATGCCGGCGTAAGTACGACCATCACCATCGACGGCAGCATTCGCCAACAGACCAACTTCTTCGAATGTGCCATCTCCTTTATTCCGGTAGAGAAATTCAAGAGTGGAATCGTTGGCTATGAAGATGTCGGGGAAGCCGTCACGATCATAGTCGGCATATCCGATGCCAAGTCCCTTGCCTGGTTTCGAAAGGCCGATTTTCCCCGATATTTCTGTGAAGTGTCCGTTGCCGTCATTGTGGTACACGAGGGGCGCTATAGGCTTGAAATAATCAGGATGACAGTAAGCGCGGTATCCCTCCTTGTGTTCTCCGCACCAGACATCTGTAAAGTCCCACTCCAAATAACGGGCAACGACCAGATCGAGCAGACCATCGTGATCGAGGTCGATCCAGGCTGCGCTCGTTGACCAGCCGTAACCGGAAATCTCCGCTTTACCGGTTACATCCGTGAAGGTGCCATCGCCATTGTTGTGATAAAGGCGGTTGCCTCCATACGCAGTCACAAATAGATCTTCGTATCCGTCGTTGTCGTAGTCCCCGACCGCGACGCCGAATCCATATCCCCACCCTTGCAAACCAGCTTTCTCGGTGACATCTTCGAACGTTCCGTCAGCTTTTTGGTGATAAAGGCGATTCCAGTATTCCGGTCCTGACTTCTGCGGGATCGTACCCTTGGAAGTGGGATCGGCAATCGGCGCGCCATTGACAAGAAAAATATCGAGGCGGCCATCGTTGTCATAATCGAAAAGAGCAACGCCCGCCCCCATCGTTTCCAGCAGGTATTTCTTCGACGTATGGGACGATTGATATTGGAAATTGAGTCCGCGAGCTTTCGTCACATCTACGAACTTGCCTGGTGGGTTTGTCGCCCGAACCGATTGAGCGTCGAGTTCAAATTCTGCAACCAGCATGCAAAGACAAATCGTGAATACGGTTCGAATCAATGAGCGCACGATTTCTCTTCGCGAGTCCTGATTAATTTGGAGTTTGTTCTGCAGGAGTCGGCTGCGATATTTCCGAGTCTTGCCGCACCTGGAAGTTCTTCAGTTGCTTTTGTGAAGCTTCAGCTTCCTGATTCTTCAGCTTCTGAAACGTTGCCATGGCCTGCTGCGCTTCCGGCATTCGCTTGAGCCTGCGATAAACAATCCCAAGCTGAAACCACGACTGCTGGAGAACTTCGGGATCCGTTTCACTCTGTGTCGCTTTTTCGAAGTGAGCAGCGGCAACGAGGTCGTTCCCGAGTTGCATTTCAGCGCGCCCGAGATTGTAGTCGGCGTGGCGCAGATCGGATTTCAACTTGAGTGCGCCTTCGATCAATTCCTTGGCCTTCGCGCCTTCATTGCGTTCGACGGCGAGGACTCCTAGCTTATAGCGAGCCAGATAGTTATAAGGATCGATCTCAAGTTCTTTCAGAAAAGCTGACTCGGCTTCCTGCGGTTTCCCAGCATTGCGGTATTCCGATCCGAGTTCCTCGTGCAAGCCGGGCTGCGTCGGAGCTAGTTTAATCGCTTCCTGATATTCGGCGATGGCATCCATGGGCCGTTCCGCTTCTGCATTTGCCTGCGCCATCACTTGGTGCACACGCCACGATTTCGGATCGGCCTTGAACATCTCGTTATAGCTGTTCTTGGAAACCAGCAAATGTGCTTGACCGCGATGGTAAAGGATGTCGACGTTGTCAGGTGCAAGTTGCGCAGCTTTGTCGAGGGCAGCCGCTGCCTGTTCGGGCTGGTTTTTCGCCAGTTCGACCACGCCTTGCCACATCCACGCGTTGGCGTCTTTTGGAGAAGCTGTCGTCTCTTTTTTGATAGCAGCGAGCGATTGATCGAAGTCGTTGAGTCGGTAGTAGGAGATGCCGAGAAAAAGGTTCGCTCCGCGAAGACGAGGTTTGAGGGCGATCGCCTTCTGAAAACTACGAATCGCCTCGTCGTGCTTGCCTTGCTCTTCAAGTGCAAGACCGAGGTTCAAATGAGCTTCGGCAAAAGTGGGAACGTGTTTTACGACGGCTGAAAAACCTTGAACCGCGGATGCGAAATCGCCTTGGCGCATCGCATCGGATGCTGCTCGAAAAGCTTGATCTGCTGCGGGAGGAAGTTGCGCGAGCGCGAAGTGGAAAAACGGGACGACAAGAATGGTAAGCAGTATCAGAATCGACCGATACCTAAAACCAACTCGCTGTTGGCGAGTACAGATGAAAATCGTTTCGGGGATTCGATCGCGCCACATCACAAAAATTATACTCGGCGGCGTAGCGAACCTCTTTCGGGGTCGGTCCGTGGTACAAAAAAAACCTCCTGCCAGCAATGGCAGGAGGAGGAAGTTAAGGTTTAAACGTCAGAACTCGTAACGCAATGTGAGCTGGATCTGTCGCGGACCGTTGATCACTGCGGACTGCTGTGTGTGATCGCCGCCCGGAGATCCGAAAGTGCCGCTCGTCGGACTACCATCAATTGCGCTAAATGTGTGTCGGTTGAATGCGTTTGGAATATCGACTTTGAAAGTGATGAATTGACCCTCCGCGATTGCCGTTCGCTTAATGATTGAGAAGTCTTCATTGAAGTACGACGGACTACGAATGCCACTTATAAAAGTTGGCAAATTCCCAAACGTGTATCCACGAGCAGCGACGAGATCGGCTGCATTGGGATCAATGAACGCGGCGCAATTGAAGTAGTTGTTCGAAGTACGCGGTGTGAATGTACCGTCCGACTGAGGATCACAGCCACTTGGTTGAAAGGGATTGAAATTGCCGGCGTTTGGGTCAAGCAAAGGAACGCCTGGTACCTGGCTGAAGCGAAAGCTCCCGCTGCTGACGCTTCCCGGGGGGGCCGACGCTCCAGAGCTAATTCTCAAAGGCGATCCTGTCTGGTATCGCTGTACTCCCCCCACCTGCCAGCCACCGAGCACTTTGCTCGCAATCCCATGATTGAAGAATTTTTTCCCAGGCCCAGCTGGAAGCTCATAGAGGTAACTCAGCACGAAAGCGTGGGGAACGTCTTGGAAGCTTACCGCCTTCTCAGCTTTCAGATTATTCGGGTTTTGCGCACCGAAAACTCCAGAGTTGAAACCTGAGAATACGGGGAAACTGCTGTCGGCGTTGGTCAATGTCTTGGAAAACGTGTATGCCGCTAATAAGTTCAAGCCATTGTGGAAGCGGCGTTCCAGCTTTGCTTGCAGCGCATTGTACGTCGATTGACCTAGGTTTTCTGAGTTTTGGGTATCAAGTTCTTGGAACTGTGGAAATGGTCGCAGCAGTTGGGCGATCGTGGCATTTCCGCCCCACAAGGGAACAAACCAGTCGGGAACACTGACCCCGAGAGATGCGAGAACAGGTGCAGCCGCCGGATCTCCGACATTCAAAGAGAGGGCGTTGCCTAAGCTGAAGAATCTTTGCGGAACGTTATTGACCTGGATGAGCCGCCACGAGCGGAGGCGCGTGGAGTGCATTCCGACATATCCGATGCTGAGGTTCAGGTCCGTTGCGATCTGATGCTGGAACTCGAAGCTCCAGTTCTGGATCATGCCCGGTTTTCCGAATGAGGGAGCGGCATACGTTGTGCCCTGCCCGTTCGCAAACGCAGGATTCTGAATGTTCGACGGAGGTGGGAAGGCTGGAAACGCGTCGAGTGTCCCCTGAGCAGGGTTGAAGTTGTCAGGAGTGTCGAACGTTGGAGTTGTGCTGCTACCACTTATAAAAGCACTTCCAAAGTCCGAGTATTGTAGCGGGGCGTAGTAGACAGCGTATCCGCCACGGAAGACGACAGTAGGTTTGAAAGCATAGGAGAACCCGACGCGCGGTCCCCAGTTGCCGTAATAAGTTTTGGCGCCTGTCGCGTCGTTGCCAAAGATAAGAGCTCCGGGCGTACCGGGAGTATCCGGATTATCGGCTGCCAAATCCAGAACCGCATTCGCTCCGTGCGACTCGTGCCGAACACCGTCCACGGAATAACGTAGCCCCAAGTTCAGAACCAGATTCGGAAATATTTTGAAGTCGTCCTGCACGTAACCCGCATAGTAGTTCGAAACGAACCTCGGCTGGAGAGAAGAGATTGTCAACGATTCGTTATTTGGCAGCCCAAGTAAGAAACTCGCGAATGGATCCCCGGTTGTGGTGCTATTGGGTGCGTTTGCCGTCTGGAAATTTTGAAAAGTGTACGACGGGGAAGTATTTCCAACATTCAACCTGGAAAACTGAAATGAACGCCACTCGAATCCAAAACGGAAAGAGTGTTTACCCTTTGCCCATGAAACACTGTCCGAAACCACAAGGCTATTGGGAATATTACGATCATCATTGCCAGCGCCCAGTGCTTGGTAGCTAACAGAACGCGGACTACCATCGAAACTGAATTGAGGGAATGTCGCGCCGTGGGCGTTTCCGATGCCAAGTACAGAGGGCCAATCTTCTCCTGTCACACCTTCTGCGATGCTCGCGTTTGCAAGCCGATTCAAACCCACAACAAAGTGATTGAGCAAAGTCGGGCTAAAGGTGTAGTCATAGCCGAAACGTGCGTAGTGCGTGAAGTTGGAATTGAAGAAGTTAGGATCAAGAGGCGCGGGCAGAGCTTGATTGCCATTGAGCACTTCCTGGTCGCGGCTGCTGTAAGAAAAAAAAGCTTTGCCATTCTGGCTAACGTTGTAGTCGATCTTGAACGTCATCGTGGTGTCGCGAGTCGGCTTTGTAGATGGAAAATGGAAGTTGCCGCAGATCGGTGCTCCGCACCCAGCAGTGTTGTCTGCGTTTGGAAGGGGAAGGAAGGAGAGCACTTTCTGAGCTACAGGGCTCAGTTGATCTGTGGGGATAACGTTACCCGGGAAAGCTTTGCGCCCAGTTCCCCCACATTCTGCGGTTGTCGAAGGGTCGAAAATCTGTCCCTGAATCAGAGGGGTACCGTCGCAGGGGTTTGTGCCGATTACATTGCCCAACAGTGCAGAAAAGTCGCCTCCCCGCATCGCATCGGTCGGCACAGTCGTAACTTGGGCAACACCTTGATTGTTGCGGTATTGCTCCCACGAAAAGAAGAAGAATGCTTTGTTTCTACCATCATAAAGTTTGGGAATCCACACGGGTCCGCCCAGACTTCCGCCGAAATCGTGTTGGTGATCGCGAGGCTTATCAGCGCCATTGAAATTATTGACCCATGAGTTCGCATCGAGCTTATCGTTACGGTACAACTCGAAAGCTGTTCCGTGGAAGCTGTTGGTTCCCGACTTGATCGCGAAGCTCTCAACGCCGCCCGAGGTACGTCCAAACTCAGCAGGAATAGTGGAAGTCAGTACTTTGAATTCGTTCAGCGCCTCAACGGAGGGAGCCGTTTGGTCGAAAGCGGATCCGCTGTCGGCTCGTTGAGTACTCACCCCATCCAAAATCACTTCTGTAGCGAAATTCTGCCCTCCGCCCAGCTTCGATTCGAAAATGCCAGAGTTCCCGTGGTCGCTATTTGTTCCAGGACCCGCAGTTCCAGGCGTCAAGAACACGAACGTTTCTGGTGAGCGCAGGAAGCTCTGCCCAGTGGAGAACAATGCCAGCGGCAGATCTTGAATCTGCTTCGTCGTCACCACCGTTCCGATATCCGAGGACTCAGTCTGCAACGTCGGCGCGTCCGCA